>CAXXOV010000001.1:0-427685 GCA_963422445.2 Thalassobaculaceae bacterium | reverse complement strand
TGGTGCATCGAGCGAGACCCGACCGACGCGCCTTCACCAGACGTTTTCCCGCTTCATAACAATCCCGTAGGCCGGATCCGGCCTCTGGCCTAGATCCCCCGCGCGGGCCGCGTTGTCTGTCCAAAGCGCCGTTTCGTTCCCTTGGAACGGGCGGCGCCGAGGGAACAGACAACGGAGACACGGCCATGCCCATCCACACGACCATCAACGAGCGCACGCTGCGCCGCACCTTCCGGGAGAAGAAGCCCGGGCGATACGGCCTCACCGTCATCGACACCGACCTGCCCCAGTTCGGCTTCACCGTCGCGAAGGACGGAACGAAGACCTTTTTTATCAAAGCCTTGCGTCCGGTTGGCGCGCCCAGACGATTCTCGGCACGAGGCCGACGAGATGACCGCCGCCGAGGCGAGAGAGAAAGCCCTCGCGGCGATCGAGGCCACGAAGGCCGAGCGCCAGGCCGGCCCGCTGTTCGCCGATTTCATCGAGGACTTCATGCGCCGCCAGGGGCGGCGCTGGAAGTCGTCCACGCGCGAAGGCAACCGCCATCTGATCGACCGCCATCTCATCCCCTTCTTTGGCAATATGCGCGTCCCGGAGATCGACCGGGCCGATGTGCGGCGGTGGTTCGACTCCATGAGCGGCACGCCCGCAACGCCAACCGGACCCTGCCGGTGCTCTCGGTCATGATGCGGCAGGCCGAGCTGTGGGATCTCCGCCCCCAGGGCTCGAACCCCTGCCGCACATGCGGCGGTACAAAACGACCCCGCGCGAGCGGTTCCTCTCGCTGGACGAGCTGAAGCGCCTCGGCTTCGTGCTCGACCACGCCGACGACAGGCTGGCAGCCGCCGCGATCCGGCTGCTGCTGTTCACCGGCGCGCGGTCGTCCGAGATCACGGGCCTGCGGTGGGACTGGATACGCGGCGCCCGCGCCGTCCTGCCTGACTCGAAGACCGGGCCGAAGGCGATCCAGCTTCCGCCGCCCGCACGGGCCGTCCTGAACGGTCTGCCGCGAGAGGGGCGTTACGTCTTTCCCAACAGGAAGGGCGACGGCCCGATGAAGGGCCTTGGTCTGCGCTGGCAGAAGCTGCGCGGCCTCGCCGGGCTCGACGACATGCGCATCCACGACTGCCGACACACGTTCGCATCCCACGCCGTGATGAGCGGCCTCGACCTCTACACCGTCGGCCGCCTGTTGGGCCATGCCGACACCGCCTCCACCGAGCGCTACGCCCATCTCGCCGACGAGCATGTCCGCGAGGCGGCGGGACGCATCTCCGGCATCGTCAACGACGCCATGACCGGAAACGCGAAGGAGGGCAGACGATGAGCGGCAGCAGGCACCGCATCCGCCTGACCGTGAAGGCCATCGCCGCCGCGAAGCCGAGGGCGAAGGAATACACGCTGTGGGACAACCTTCTGGCGCATTTCGGGGTGCGGGTGCAGCCCTCCGGCGTCCGGTCCTACATCCTCCAGACCCGCGCCCAGGGGCGCATGCGCAAGATCACGCTGGGGCGCTTCCCCGAACTCCCGCTCGACGCGGCGCGCCGGGAAGGCGCCGCCGTGCTCGCCCGCTTGTGGGGCGGCGAGGACGTGATGCCACCGCGCAAGAGCATGGCACCGCTGTTTCGGGACTTCGCCGCCCGCTACCGGGAGCGGCGCAGGCATCGCTGGAAGCCGTCCTCGCTCAATACCTTCGACATCTACCTGCGTAATCGCCTGATGCCGCACTTCGGGCGGCTCCGGCTCGACGCCATCGACCATGTGCGGGTCTCGGCATGGTTCGACGCCGCGAGCGCAGACAAGCCCGGCGCGGCCAACCGCGCCTTCGAGATCCTGCGCGCCATGCACGCCTCCGCCCGGCAGTGGGGCGACCTGGGCGAACACGTCCCCGACGCCTGCGCCAACATCGTCAGGAACTCGCGCCGGTCCGTCGCTCGCTACCTCGATCATGCCGCGTTGGAACGCCTTGGCGCGGTGCTCGACAGACATCAGGAAGAACACCCGTGGCCGGTGGCAGCCATCCGCCTGCTGACGCTCACCGGGGCGCGGCTCTCCGAAGTCCTCAACCTCAAGTGGGACGAGATCGGCGAACTTGGCGAGAACGGCGCGAGCGCGCGCATCGCTGACTCCAAAACCGGGCCGCGCACGATCTGGCTCGGACCCGAAGCGGCACGGCTGCTCGCGGTGCTGCCCCGGCAGCAGGGCACTGACCGGGTACTTCCCAAGGTTCTGACGTCGGCACGGCTCTACACGTTCTGGGTCGGCATACGGAAGGAAGCCGCACTACCCGGCCTCCGCATCCACGACTGCCGACATACCTGGGCTTCGCAGGGCGTGATGAACGGCCTCGGACTGAGCACGGTGGGGCGGTTACTCGGGCACCGCCAGCGCGAGACGACGGCGATCTACGCCCATCTCGACGATGGCGCCTTGCACGACGCCGCCGTGCAAGCCGCCGCCGTCATCGCCCGGGCTATGGGATACCGAGCGGAGGCGCCACCTTCACCGGACGAGACGGACCACCTCGATAGATCGGCGGCCATGCCGGAGGCCCCGATCCCCAAGGGGTCGACCTTGCCTGAGAAGGAGCAAACTCCGCTGTGGGGCAGATCCGCGGAGCCCGAGCCGTGGGATGGTGCGGAGTCGGATGGCGACGCTGGGTCGCCTCCCGACCGCCCGGACCTAGATTGGTTGTGACCGTACCCCGACACTCTGACCAATTGTTCGGCTCGGGTGGTGCTGCCAACGAGACGCCTACTAGCCGATGTATCAATTGATCGTAGCCGTTGGATTGGCGAAGGATTCGCTCTCGAACACGCCGACCTTAGGCAATTTCGGGTGGCTCCCCTACGCTAGCTGGAGAATGTCGGGGACATGCTTTTCGCCTGCTTGCTAAGCTCGTCTAGACATCGCCGCGAGAGGGCTTCCGCAAAGTCGCACGGCAATGCGTTGCCTATCATGTTACACACATAATCCATGAACGGTGTGTCAAGGCGGTAGTCTCGGGGAAAGGTCTGGAGAAGTGCGGCCTCCCGTACGGAGATCGTCCGGTCGGCATTCGGATGACCAAAGCGGCCCTTGCTTAGAGTGGTGCAGCCGCCGGTAATCGTAGGTGACGGTCGGTCCCAAACCATCCTCCCGTATACATTGGTGAATCCGACATAGCCGTCACGGTGACAAGCCGGCCGGAGATGCTCGGGAATGTGCGCCCATGTCTCACCTGGCTTCGCCGCCTTAATGCGTTCGATGTTCTCGCGCGACAGTTTTCGAACGACATGCCAGTCGGACCGCTCGACCTCTCCCCTTGCCTTGGCCTCCGCCAAGGTGAGGGGTTCAGGCATGTTCTTGATCGTGTCACCTACCGTGCGCCAACGCGTAAGGTTACCAGTCGGCGTACCGGAATGAGTCGCGTCCGGGAGGGCGATCTCGAAGCCTTGACCACCGAGTAGGACAAATCGTCGCCGAAACTGCGGGACACCGTAATCAGCGACTTGCAGTATACTATCTGTCAGTCGGTAATCGAGCGCCTGGAGTCGCGCTTGCATTCGACCGTATAGCGATCCGCCCTTTCGTGCCAATCCGGGGACATTCTCCATCATGATCGCCCGCGGCCGCATTTCCTCGGCGAGGCGGGCCATCTCGAGAACGAGTGCGTTACGAGGATCTTCCCTACCCTTGTACTTTGCAGTCAGGCTGGTGAAGCCTTGGCACGGCGGGCAACCTGCCAGTAGATCAATTCGGTCTGTTCCCGCGAGTTCGAAAAGAGCGTCGCCGGAGACCGTGGCGATGTCCTGCTTCAGGCACCGCACCTCAGGATGGTTCGCCTTGTAGGTAGCGAATGAATGGGCCTCGATCTCCACCGCAGCGACAACGCGGAAGCCCGCGCGTTTGAGGCCAACCGTCAGGCCCCCAGCGCCGGCAAAGATGTCGATCGCCGTCGGAGTCATGTTCGTCAATGGCCGTCGGGAACCGCTGGTCCGGCGGCACGCTGACGCTGGGCCTCGCTGAGAAAATCTTGGTGCACTTGTTCCGATTTCAGGAGAAACGCCGCCCAGTCCATGCGCGTCAGTCTGCCTTTGTCACGATAACCATCAAAGGCGGCGCGCGGAGAACCGCTCAAACCGAGCCTGTCGCAGACCACGGTGACATGGAAGTCGGCGAAGTGCATGCGAAACGCGGTATGCCCAGGGTCGTCAAGGAACGCCTCCATGTTCTCGTAGTAGGTGACGATCCTGTCCATTTCCGGGTTCGACAGTCTATGGCCCGGCTTCTTGATCTCGATGATCTGCACCGTGCCTTCCTGATTGGACAAGACGAAGTCCGGCCGTTTGCCCGTCTTCTGGAAATCGGACAACGAAATGGACTGGCCGGTCTTGTCGTTGTAGTACTTCTCGAACTCCCGGCGCAAACTCGCGAAGGTTTGGTTTTCGGTCACCGGCGCCCATTCAGGGTTGATCAACCAGGGAGCGTCAGTGATCAGCCGCTGAAGATCGTTCTCGTCGGTGTCGTCGGCGTCCTTCAGAATTTCGAGGCGGTCGATGACCTTGAGGCGGTCTTCCGCGATTCTGCCGAACGAGGACAGTTCGGCCAATCGCGCCGTACGCAGGAACGAAGCTAGGACAGAGAGCGGCGTGTCGGCGCTGGCGACCGCTTCCTTCATCTTGGCGTTGAGCGTGATGTGGGGCGCGAGGGTGATGCTCAGATCGACCAGTTCGTTCACGACGCTGGCATCTTCGACATCCCCTCGGCTGATCGTGCGACCGAAGGATTCGGCGACCTCTTTCGCGCTTTTGCGAATGTCTTGTTGCTCTTCGGTCGGATAGGCGTTCTGGATGCGAGCGTCGACATCGCCCGTCTCGAGGAACAGATCCAAAGTCGCTCTCCGCATGGGCTCCCGCGACAGGGTGCCGATCTTCTTGACGATTCTCTGGCCCCAAGCTTGGAAGGCGGCAGCGAGTTCGTCCGACCAGAGGATGTCCCGTCGATCGGTTTGGATGAGGTCTTCTTCTTCGTCGAGCCAGTCGGCGTGGAGCTCGCCGACGAGATAGGAGCGGATGTTGTGCTCGCCGGTAAAGCCGGCCCGCTGGTTGAAGATGGACGTCTGGGCGGCGATCTTGCCGCGGCAGTAGATTCTCACCCCAGCCATGAGCTCGTCCTTGTAGGGAGCCTTCGAGTACGCCATCCAGCCTGTGATGGGGCGAAATATGCCCTCATGTTCGAATCCGGCCGACTGGTCCATCGCAGGAGCACCGTCGGGGTTGAGTACAGTTCCATTCTGCCCAAACGTGAGCTTCGTGTTCGGCATCGTCTGAATGTCGAAGGTGCCGACCGTCACCGGTGACGGAGTGGATTTCGTGTTGTCCAGAAGCTGGACATTCCAGTCCGTCGACGGGATACCAAAGCGTTGGGCGAGCTGGCGGCCGAGGACATTGAGCTCGGGGACCCTCCGGTGGCTGAAGTCCTTCAGGATGATTCGAGTCCCCGACTTCGGGGAGTAAGACTCATCGCGGTCGCCCACGACCGGCTTGTAGCGTTCGTCGGGCTCATCATCGAGCGCCGTGATGCCATCGTAGTAGAGGACGATGTGGGACGTGAGGTAACCCGTGGCGCCCGGGGTCGCACCCCCGCCGTCGATGAAATCTCCGCCGGCACTGATCACCTCGATGGTCTTGCAGATACCGAAGGGCGCCAGCTTTCCGACGCCCTTGCGGCCCATGACCTTACGTCTGTAGCGGGGCGAACGGTCGCCTCGGCTGGTGTCGTTCCGCCGCTCGGAACCGACGACGAGAAAGAAGTCCTGTACCTGCTGAGGCGTCATGCCGATGCCGTCGTCGTCGACTTCGATGCTGAAGCCCTTGTCCGCCACGGTGCCTCCGGCCCGAGTCGCCAGAAACTGCCCCATCGGCGCTCGAACCGTCACATGTGTGGCATCGGCATCGTAGGCGTTCGCGATGAGTTCGGCGATGACGGCGGACACCTTGTCGTAGAGCTTGACCCCCAACTTGTCGACGGTAAGCCGGGAAATTCTCATCGAGTATTCGACAGACATGCTCAAGCCCCTTGGAAATCCGTGTGCTTCGCGTTCAGGGCCATGCTCAGGATGCCTCTTCGCTCCCGGGTACCGTGGCGCGCGTATTGGTGATTGTCGGCTCCATGGCCAAGCGCCTTCTCCAGTCCGCGATGGTATCGAGAGCGATACCGAGCGCCAATGCCGCCGCTTCGTCGATTACTCTCCGGGCACCACATTCCTCGGCCTGCCTCATTGGGAGCAGTTCCCTGTCGCAGACCTGATCGAAGGCGGTCCGCAGGGATGCCCAAGCGGGGCTGTCCGGCCTCGGAATCCGGATTTCCCGAAGGTGCGCGAGCTGCCATGTCGGGTAAGTCAACTTCTGCGCCCGGCGATTGAGCAGCATCAGCCGCACGGGCGTCGAGTTCCACCAGACGGCAAGCGCCTTCTGTCTGTCTTCGTCGGGTACCGCGATGGGCACCCACCATCCGAACGAGGGTTGCGCCGTCCATACGCCCGTCAATCTCCCGCTCACCGTATCGAGGCGCATGGGAACCAGGAGATGGCTTCGCTGCGTTCGGCTCAGCTCGATCCAGCGGTCCATGTTTCGCCTTGGGCGACGTCTCGGGACATACCAAACATCGGGCTCGCCCAACATGGTACGTCGCAAGTCGCCGCTCACTGAATGAAATCCGGGTATCGCTCCAGAACCATCCGGCTCGCCGATCTCGTAGGCGTCTTGTACGCTTCGGCCGTCTGGACCAATCGCATGATGGAGCCCAGCGGGTTCCAACAGCGCATTGCTCTCCACTTCCCATGCCGCTTGCGCGAGCGCACCGTCGAACCACTGAACCGGAGTCCAGTTCCCGTCGCACACGCGGTCTGCGGGCCAGTGGTGAACATTGCCCCAGCGGCCGGGGTTGCCGGAAAGGAGGGCATCCGCCGCCTCTATCGCTTCTTCGGCGCTATCCGGCATGACGCGGAGCGACACGAACTCCGTCGGCGGGCGGTCGCCTTGCGGGCGGCGTCGGCAGACCAGCAAGCATTCGTGAATGCTGGTGTTCTCCGAAAAGTTGATCCGTCTCGGATCGTGCGTCGTCACGATCCGTTCGACGTGGAAGCGCTCTGCGAGAAAGCGGCGTTCATCGACACCCGATGCCCCGGTGCAGGCGGTGGCCGGAATCACCTTGGCCAGCACGCCCCGGTCGGTTCGCAGAAGCTGGTCTGCGAGCGGCGTGAAGAACGTTCGGACGCTGTTGGTCGTGATGACCCGCCCCGCTGCCGGATCGCGCGCCAGGAGCCGGTCCCGGATGTCGAGTTCGTGCCGCTGCATGGCCTTGATGGCCACGGCGCCGAATTTCCGGCTTCGCTTCCGGTTGTCGGTAAACGGCGCGTTCATGATCACCGCGTCGAGATCGTGCAAGGGAAACCGGATCCGTTCGCTCTCGCTGACCTGCGCCGCGTCGAGGGATTCGAGCGACCGTCGTGCCGACGTCATCGAGTGCAAATCCAGCGCGTCGCCGGCTGCGGTGAGGATTTCCAGCGATCCCGCCTTCGGCGAGTCGTCGCCCCGCGGACCATGAGGCATGGTGGCGAGGTTCATGCGCGCGTAGTCGACGGTCGGGGCGCCCAAGGTCATGTTGCATGCCGCGAGCTGAACACCGTGCTGGTTGATATCGAGGCCGCAGAGCACATCCTCCACGAGCCGCTTGTGCAGGGCCTTTCGATCCCCGTTGTTCATCTCCCTCGCATCGCCAACCCGCGCCTTGATGGTCTGGAGCGCCGCCATGAGCAGCGTCCCGGTCCCGCACGCGGGGTCGATGATCCGGAGTCTCGCGACCGATTCCGAGTCCGACCAGTCAGTGAAATCGACCCCGAACGCAAGCCGCGCCAGCATCACCGCCGACAGGTTGTTCGTATAGAACGCCCCGTCGCTCTTCGCCGAGCCGAGGATGCGGTGGTAGAGCGGCCCCGCGTGGTCGTAGCCGAGATCGCTCAGGGAATCGGCGACGCGGTTGGCGCACTCCGCCACCATGCGGATGGCGTCGTCGATCGCCTGGCCTTCAGGCAACGCTCCGAGCACCGCGAGCGCGGGACGGAACACGGGCGCGTAGTCCTTTTCGAGGATCGACTCCCACGCGACTTCGAGAACCTCCTGGGGGTGTCTCGCCCCCGCAACCTTGTCGAGCCGCACGATGGTCCGCATTTCCGGCTCGTCGCGCAGGCGGCGCTGGAGGAGACAGGCGTTGCAGAGCATGAGCGCGGCGACCGTGCATATCCCCTTCGCGCCGCCATCGTCTTCCGGCGCGAGGTCGAGAGCTGCCGCCAGCGGACCTTCCATTTCTTCGTCCTGGAGCACCGTGCTGGCGCGCCGGACCGCGTCAGCGATTTCATCGGCGACAAGCTGGCCGGGCTTGCCAAGTCCCGACGCTGCCGCGACATGCGCGTAAATCCCCTGCTCGGCTTCCTTCAGGTCGAGTTCGCGCTGGATATGCTCGCCCCCGGTTTCGTGGGCCGTGCCGCCGCCCGAATCTCCCGGAGCGTTCGCCGTGGCCTGTTCATAGACCTTGATGAAGTTGGCAGGAGACTCCGCGAGGCGCCCGTCATGGGCCTGGAGCGCCCGCAGCACCCGCCCGACGGTCCTGTAGCCTTCCGTGCCGCGCTCAAGCGCCGCCGCGACATCCTGGCCCGGTTCGACTACGACAGGAATGATGATGTAGCCGAAGCGCTTGCCCAGCGCCTTTCTCATGACGCGCCCGACCGCCTGGACGACATCGACCTGGCTGTCCCGGGGATCGAGGAAGGCAACGGCGTCGAGCGACGGAACATCCACGCCCTCGGTGAAAAGCTTGACGTTGCAGACCACCCGGCATTCCCCGTCGGCGACGGCATGGGCAAGCGCCCGCAGTTCCTGGTTGCGTTGAAGCGCGCTCGCAGACGCATCGAGGTGCCGGGCAACGACCTTCATCGCCCGGCCCGCCTGCATCTGCCGCGTGGTGGCCCTCAGGACCTCGCTCTCCATGAGCGCTTCCGCGTACCACTTCGAGCGCAGGATGCTGTTCGCGAACGCCATGGTGCGAGGTAGCTGGCCGGGCTGCTCCAGCGACTTCCCCTCCGTCACCCCGTTCACCGCCAGGGAAACGCCGAGCACGCGCGTCATGTCGTTGGTGGTCGGGGACTGCTTGCGCGTCGGCGATCGGTCGAGCCCTTCCAGCCGCCGCCGCAAGCCCGGCGTCACGCTTCCCTCGCTGACCCCGAGAACGATCACCCGGTAGTCGGAGAGCATCTGGTGGTCCACCGCCTTGGCGAACGGAAGCCGGTGAAGCTCCGGCCCGTAGACCTCGTAGTCGCCCATGTCGACGACGGCGACCCCCTGTTCGGCGAGCTTGCTCCTGGACCGCTCGGTGTAGAGCCGCGGCGTGGCCGTCATGTAGAGGCGCTTGCGGGCACGCAGCCGCGCGTCGTCGTGGAATTCCTGAAAATCGACCTTTCGGCCGCCACTCGGCCTGCGGCCCTCCAGTACCGCTCCGGTCGTGCGATGCGCCTCGTCGGCGATGGCCAGATCGAACGCTGGTGCGCCATGCAGCGCCTGGGCTTCGGTCACCCGCCCCAGGGAATGGTAGGTGCAGAATACGACACGGGTCCCCGCGTCGCCGTTGCCGCCGAGCGATTGTGCGATTTCAACCGGGTCGGTCGTCACCGGGCACTCAAGCTCGGAGACCCGGATGTCCTCGTTCTCGTTGCGTCCCCCGGCCGTCGGGTCGGAACACACGACGATGCATTCCAGACGGCGCGTCGTCTGCCGTAGCCATTCGCGTCGCGCCTGCGAAACCAACGCGATGGTCGGTGCGGCGAAGAGAATGCGCTGCCCGTCACCGACGATCTGCTCGGCGATACGAAGAGACGTGAACGTCTTGCCGGTGCCGCACGCCATGACGAGGCGGCCCCGGTCGTGGTTGGCAAACCCGGTGATGGCGTCCTCGATCGCGTCGGCCTGAAGCGGCCATGGCTCCTGCACCGGGCGCTTCGCATCCTGTTCCTCGACCTGAACGTTAAGGTGCTGCCTGAAGTCGATCTGCTTGATCTCGGGATTGGCGTTCCGGATCGCGCGCTCCGCGTTCGGCCCCCACCTGCATGTCGCCACGATCCATCGCAGGCGGAAGACCGCCTGTTGGGAGCCGCCCAGAAACTTGTCGATGCCGCCCTTGCCGAGCACATGCCGGCCGTCATGGCATTTGCACTGGATGGCGACCCACTCGCCCGAGGTTCGGCGCGCCACCAGATCGATCCCGATGTCGCGTCCGTCGAGCCCGGTCAACGCCTCGCGCTCGGGCCAGTCGGGCCAGCGCCAGATCCCGTCGAGCTCGAATTCCGGTTCCTGAAGCGCGACCCGCATGAACAACTGTTCGAACCAGCGCCCCTTCTCGGCCTCGTCGCGGCTCTCCTCGCGGATGCGCTCGAGGATGACGCGCGCGCTCGGCCTCCCCGCGAGGTCGAGGTTCATTTGAGCTGCCGTCATTGCGGGGACACCGCGCTCGACTCGCCCGCTCCGGCCTTGCGGCCCGAGGGAGTGAAAACGCGCGCGATCACGCGACCGCGCCCAAGCCGTTCTTCGCCACCAGCGTCAGCAGCTTCAGCGATGCACCCCGCGGACGCTTCTCGCCGCGCTCCCACTGGCTCACCAGCCCGGTCGTTACGTTGAGGTGACGGGCGAACACGGCTTGGCTCGCGTTCTCGCGCAGCCGAAGCGCGCGGATGTCCTCGGGCGCCATCTCCTCGACCGGCGTCAGGCACATCTCGTCGAACGCCCGCATGGTCCGCTTCGACATCAGATCGGCCTCGGCGAGTCCGAGCGCCGCCTCGTGCGCGGCCGCCAGCGCTTCACTCTTGTACTGCCTGGTCATCGCATTTCACCTCGACTATCGCCCCGACTGCCTGCGCCGCCGCGAGGCGCGCCCGGTCGAGCGCCAGATACTCGTCGGCCAGCCGGCGGAACATCTCCAGCTCGTCCCGGCGCAGGTTCTCCCGCCCGCTCTTGGCAAACCCGTAGACGAAGAACGCCAACTCCCCCGGCGAAACAGCACGATCATGCGGAACCCGCCGGACCGGCCACCGCCCCTGCGGGCGATGCGCTGCTTGATCACGCCGCCGCCCAGATCGGCATCGACCGAGCCACGACATACGCGATCCCGGCCTCGCACAACGCGGCATCGTCGATTCCCTCGCGACCGGCGAACCGGGAAAACGCCTTGGTCTTGAATGTCCGCAATCCAGGCCCGCCGCTGACCGCCCGTATTCTATAACACCAAGTGTGGTCTTTGTCATTCCAGCCGCGCTGTTTCCCCGGTCCTTGTATCGCGCCGTCGCCGGTCTGACGAGAGTGCCGGCCGCGATCATGCGCCCCCTCAGCGTATCCGTATAGGCGTCAATACGACCGCCGTTCGGGCGCGCCGAGGAACGCCTCGCGCCGCCGGGAGGAGAGGTTCGGCCGGAAGCGGAGCGGCGGTTGGCGTTCCGGAGGGAGGGGCGCCGCCGCCGTTCCCATCCACCGGTCGAAGGAGCACGGCGCCATGCACACGGCATTCGCACCGCGCGGCGACGCGCGCACGTTTCTCACCCACTTCGTCGGCGGCGGTCTCGAAGACGACCGCTACATCGTGGAGCGATTCCGCTCGCTCGCCAACGGCGAGATCGTCCCCGTCCAGCCCGGCGGGACGAAGCCGAAGGGGCGGCGCAGGGCGCGCGGCACGATCCTGCCGCTGAAGGCCGTTGAGAGTATGCGGCCCGCCCGCGACGAGATCATCATCGCGACGGGGGTCAGGCTGCGTAACTGCGGGGTGCAGCTCTGGGGCTGGCGCAGCCTGGGGATATTCGCCGACCGCCGCCAGAAGGGCTGACAGCGCGCTTGTGCGGACATCCCGCCGTCCCGCCGCCGGACGGGCGTGCGCCGCGTCCCATCCCCCTCTCACGACCTGGAGCCGACCATGGCCTACCGTGACCCCGCACAGGGCCGCGCCGCCGACCGTGCGCGGTTCAGAAAGCGCACCGCGGCACGCAAGGCCGCCGGATTGTGTCCGCGATGCGGCGAGAGCCGACCCGAGGACGGGCTTGCCTTGTGCAGTGTGTGCGCCGAGAAGCGCCGGGCATCGGAGCGCGCCCGCGACGCTCGGAGGCGGGCCGCGGGGGTCAAGCGCCGCCGCAACCCGGCCAGCGAGCGCGCGCGTGACCGGCGGCGGATCGCCGACAGGATCGCGCGCGGGCTCTGCACGGAATGCGGCACGGAGCCCGCGGCGCCGGCCCGCCGCCTGTGCGCCGGTTGCGGCGAAAGGCGCCGCGCCGCCGACCGCGCACGGTATTCCGAAGCGAAGGCCCGGGGCGAGCTCTATGGCGGCAGGAACCCCGGCGCCAAGCGCAAGGCCGCCCGCGCTGCGAGCGCCAGGCGCCGGCAGGCCCGCCTCGATGCCGGCATGTGCACCCGGTGCGGCCACCGGCCTCCCGTCGACGGCGGAACGGTCTGCGGCCGGTGCCGTGACGCACGCCGCGCGGCCGAACGCGGGCGGTATCGCCGGCTTCGCGAGCGCGGCTTGTGCGTGACGTGCGGCGAGCCCGCCTTCGACGGCCAGTCCCGGTGCGGGGTCTGCGCGACCGTGGAGGGCGAGCGGCGCGACAGCGCCGGGAGGAACGACGCGGCCCGCCGGCGATATGACGAGCGCCGCGCCCGCAATGCCTGCACGGACTGCGGGCAACCCGCGTACGGCGCATGCCGCTGCCCCGAGTGCGCCAAGCGGTCGTATGACCGGTCCGCGCACTTCCGCGGCATTCCGGTATGGGAGCCCACCTTCACGGTCATCGAGATCGACACCGGGACGGTGCACGGCCCGTTCGATTCCCAGGCCGAGGCCGCCGCCAGTCTGGTGTTCGCGAAGCTCTCGCTCCACGAGGTCGAGATCGTCAGCGAGGCCCCGATCACCGCGACGGTGACGGGCTGGTCCTGAGCGGTTCCCTCGGCGGCGCTCGCGACATGCTGGAGGTGGAGAACGGCGAATGCCGGGCAAGCGCCCGGTGGACGGGAGGGAGCGGGTCCTTCCCGCACCGGGCGCGGCACAGACCCAGGAGGCCCAGAATGTTCGACCTGTACCACGACTACGACCCCGTCACCCCGAGAGGCGGAATGCTGCTCGCCGAAGTCGGCATCGACCTCGACGCCGTGCGGCAGACGCTCGCTGACGACCTGGCCCAGCGCTGTCCCGACCGCGAGGTTCCAGAGAGCCGGAGTTGGAGGAAAGCGGAAGAAGGATGAACGGACAAGGGGCCGGAGAGATAGATTCCGGTCCCGCCGTTCTCGAACCCATCGTCAGAATCCAGAACGCAAGGAGATCGCCATGAGCTTCGGATTGAATCGTGCGGAAGTCATCGGCCGCCTCGGCGCCGACGTCACGGTCAACCATCTCGTCTTGGGGGGCCGCGTGGCCAACCTCAGCATCGCGACCGACGAGTCCTACATCGACAGGAACGGCGAGCGGGTCGACCGCACCGAGTGGCACCGCATCGTCACGTTCCAGCCCGGCCTCGTCGACATGCTGGTCAAGAACGCGAGGAAGGGCCGGCTGGTCTACGTCGCGGGCAAGATGCAGACGCGGCGCTGGCGCAAGGACGGCGAGGACGCCGACCGCTTCTCGACCGAGATCCTGCTGGCGCCCGGCTCGCGCATCCAGTTCCTCGATCGCGCGAGCGCGGCGAACGGCGACATCGCCGCCCGGACGCCGGCGGAGCCGTTGAACGGCGCCGCAGCGCAGGTCGGAGAGGGGGAGGCGGACCCGCTTCCGTTCTGACGGACGGCCGTCCTTCCACGCCTCGGGGGCGCGCCCCGTGCCGGCATCCGGCGCGGGGTCCGCCCCTTCTTGTGCAGGCGGGCCGGAGCCCGGCGCCAACGGTCCGGGAGCCGGAGGCTCGCTGTCCAAATACGAACCGCGCGACGAAATGGGGAGTCGCGCGGCACCGCCTCACCTCAACCGTGTGGAGACCGACATGACCGAAATCGCCTTCCAGAATGTCGCCGAAGACGAAGCCCGTGTACTCCCCGATGGCGAGGTGGTCGGCGACCTGTACCGCCACCCCGACATCCTCAAGCCGGGTTCGCGCTACTACGTGATCCGCCTGATCGAGGACCCGCGCGGCCCGGCTCGCGTGCACGACCGCTCGCGAGTGCGCGAGGTGGCGCGGACCAGGGTCGCCTCGCATCCGTACCGGTAGCCGCAGTGTGCCGGGCAGGCAGGCCACAACCAGTCGCCCATCGCCATCGTGTGCGAGAACGCGCAGCTCTTCGGCGCAAGCCCCGAGCACGGCGAGCACGACCCCGGAGAGGTCTGGGACCGCGACGAGGCCATCGCGGCCGTCGGCGAAGCCTTCCGCATCCTCGCCCGCTCCGTCGACCGGCTCATCCCGCAGATGCGCGACTTGATGCGCGCCCAGGACGGCACCGAAATCAACGCCCATGAACTGGAGCGCATCACCGAGCGCGCGCAGCGCCTCGGCGACCGCCGCGACGCCGTCGAGCGGATGCGCGATGCGGTGGCCGGGCAGTACCGCGCCGCCACCGGCGAGGTCTGGCGCCCGAGGCGCGGCAGCCACGTCTCGCAGACCGGCAGGCCGACCTCGGCGGCCATCGACGCGCGCGACTTCCGCCGCGCACGCAAGGACCGCGAGACCCGCGCCCACCTGTCGAGCGGCGCCCTGGTCGCCGTCACCGGCGGCAGGCACATCGCCGACGCGAACGCGGTGTTCGCCCGGCTCGACCGCGTCCGCGCCAAGTACCCGGACATGGTGCTGGTCCACGGCGGCGGCCCCGGCGTCGAGCAGCTCGCCGCGAAGTGGGCCGAACAGAACGGCGTGCACCAAGTGGTGTGCAAGCCCGACTGGCAGCGCCACGGACGGGCCGTCCCGTTCCGCCGCAACGACGAGCTGCTCGGCCTCATGCCGAAGGGCGTCGTCGCCTTCCCGGGCTCGGGCATCACCGACAACCTCGTCGAGAAGCCCGTGCAGCTCGGTATCCCCGTACAGAAAATCGCGGCTTGAGTCCCGCGCGGCGACGCGGGCAGCGCCGCATCGGATTCCGCGCACCGCCCGCCGCACTTCGCCCGACTCTCGCGTCGGCGCTCCGCGCCGTGCTCGCCGTCATGGTCTCCGCCTCGCTCGCCCCCGCACTTCGTCCATCGCCGGTGACGGCTTCGCCAATCACCGGCATCCGCACTGCCGTTCGCGGTCGTGCCGACAGCAGTGTCGGCATCCGTGCGCAGCACGCTGCCGTCGCCGCGTCCGGCAGCGTGCTGCGCACGACTGCCCGCGGCTCCGCCCGCATCGCCGATGTCCGCGGCCGCATCGGTCCGCAGCACCGCGCGGCTGACGCCGCGGTAACGGGTTACCCAACCACGCCCGCGCTCGCGGTAACGAGTGAAAGGAGAGCCATCGCCATGAACTGCATCGCATTCACCGTCCGCCCGTGCGCTGCGGGAACATGTGCGCGGCGCCCCTCTGCCCGGCGGAACATGTGTGGCCGCGCGTATGCGCTGAGGGAACGCTCCCGGCCGCGGTGCGCCATGTGTGATGAACGCCGCCGCCGACTTGCGCCAGGACACGCGTTTTGTTACCTCTATACCTTGGACGACAATGTGGAACGCGCTCAGGTGTCGCGGCCCGGTCGTCTCGCTCAATCGCCGCGGCGGCTCCAAACCCTTGCGGCGCCGGCGCTTCAAGCCGGTTACGGTGTGCAGGTCGGCTTCGACCATCCGGACCCCCGTCGGGGTCTTGGTTTTCACACCACACGCAGCAGGCTGCCGGTGTAGCCCAAGCGCGCGCCTGTCATATATCCCCTGCGTGTTCAACGACATGAGGCAACAGGCGCTTGCCGGGAAAAGTTGTCAGCGATCGGTAGCGCGGAGCACTCAGATTGAGTGCTGGAATTTACCCGTCGAATCAAAGCCTTGCGAGCCGTGCACCCGATCGGGCGTTCGGCGTGTCACGGGAGCATGCGTGTCGGTCGAGTAGATTTCCTACCGGGCACTCAATCTGACTGCGCGCCCGGTTGCGCTCGCTGTTGACGGCGCTCAATCCGACTACGACACCGAAGGCGTCTTGGGTCGCCCCAATCGCACCGAGCCAAGTCTGTCGATGCACCGATCGCTACGAATTCCGGCGAAGCTGTCGTACCGTACCGTGATCGAATCTTGCCGAGGAGGATGGATCAGCCGATGGCGGAGACGTTGACGAGGACCATCCGGGTCACGCCGGAGCAGTGGGAACGGATCGAAAAAACCGCCAAGGATCGAAATATTTCGGCGAACCGGCTCGTGGTCGAACTCGTCATGGAGGCCCTCGACCGGCGCGAATGGCCGCGCACCGAGCTCGATATCCAGGTCGCGAAAGCCGCGTTGTTCGCTGGCCAGGTCCTCCGGCGCGGCCTCATTGCAGACGGACGCAAGGATGAGGTCGAGGAAATCCTGCAGTTCGTTTCGTCATTGGTGCCCGAATCGGTTGTCAACCCTTCGCCGTCTCCGAACGCGCCACCGCCGCAAACCGATTCGAAGCTGGGTTCCGAGTAGGCGGGAGGACCCTTCCCGGTTGTCCCGGGCGACGCCACAACGCACGCGGCGCAGCTTTCGTGTCCACCCCCATGCTGGCGGATTTTCTTTTCTCCGGCGTTGAATCGCGATAGCCTTGCTACTAGATTTCTGACAAATCGAGATGGAGCCGAGACCATGCGCGGCCTTCAAAAGCGCATCATGGAGCATGCCGAAGCCCTGCCGGAGGCCACGCCGCTGTGTCCGGCTGCCCTGCTGCACCTCGGCAACCGGGCGGCCGTCGACCAGGCGTTGTCGCGCCTCGCGCGCTCGGGCCACCTCATGCGGATCTGCCAGGGCGTCTACATGCGCCCGATCGAGACCCGGTTCGGCGTTCGGGCGCCCCGGGTCGCCAAGGTGATCGCCGCACTGTCGCAGATGTGGGGGGAAACGATCGTGCCGTGCGGCGGCGCGGCGGCCAATTGCCTGCGCCTCACCACGCAGAATCCGATCCGTGCGGTCTACCTCACCTCCGGTCCCAACCGCCGGCTGCACTTCGGTTCGTCCATCGTCGAGCTGCGTCACGCCCCGCGCTGGCAGCTGGCGGCGCCGCACCGCAAGGCGGGCGACGTCATCCGCGCCCTGGCATGGCTCGGTCCCGAAGAGGTCGAGGATGGCCTCGAAGCGGTTCTGAAGACGCTCTCCGAGGCGGATCGGGAAGAGCTTGCGGCCGCACGGGCCGTCATGCCCCTCTGGATGGCGGAGCCGGTGAGCGCGCGCCTTGCGCATGGCTGAGCAGGTATTCCAGAACCTCTCGCCCGACGACAGGCGCGACGCTCTCGAGGTGGCGGAGCGGAACAGCAGCCACAAGGCGCATCTTCTGGAGAAGGATGTCTGGGTCGTCGCGACCCTTGGCGTCCTTTTCGATGCGCCGTTCGCCGGGAATCTGATCTTCAAAGGCGGCACGTCGCTGTCGAAGGTGTGGCGCGCGATCCGCCGATTCTCGGAAGACCTCGACATTACCTACGATATTCGGGCGTTTGCGCCGGATCTGGTTTCCGGCGCCGGCGACGAAGCGCTTCCGCCCACGCGCAGCCAGGAGAAGCGCTGGACGCGAGCCATCCGTGGCCGTCTCGCCGAATGGGTCCGGGACGAGGCCTGCCCCATTGTCGAAGAAGGTCTCTCCGACGCCGGATTCGTGGCGAGGTGCGGAGTGGAAGCGGAGCGTCTCTACGTCGCGTATGAACCGTTGCTCGAGACAAGCGGCTTTGTCGCCCCGGAAGTCATCGTCGAGTTCGGCGCCCGATCGACGGGCGAGCCTCACGCAAATCGGCCCGTTGTGTGCGACGCGGCCGCCTATCTCCCCGGTCTCGCGTTTCCCGAAGCGCACCCCACCGTCATGCTGGCGGAACGGACCTTCTGGGAGAAGGCGACCGCCATCCATGTCTTCTGCCGCCAGGAGCGCCGGCGCGGCGAGCGTCTGTCGAGGCACTGGCATGATCTTGCGCGCCTCGACGAGGCCGGGATCGCGGCAAAAGCGTTCGCCGACCGCGCCCTCGCGCTGTCGGTCGCCCGCCACAAGGCGATGTTCTTCGCCGAGAACGACGCCTGCGGCGTACGGATCGACTATGAGGCGGCGGTCTCGGGACACCTTCAGCTCGTTCCCGAGGGCGCCGGATTCGCCGTCCTCTCCAACGATTACACGAGAATGCTGGCCGACGGCATGCTGCTCGACGACAACGAGTCGTTCGACATGTTGATGGAACGATGCGCCCTGCTCGAGGTTCGGGCTAACGAGACGAAGGCATGACGGCGCTCTCTCCCGAACCCGGACGCATCGCCCTGGTCCGCCAACGCCGTTACCTCGTCGAGAACGTGACGCCGCCGCCGTCACCCGATGAAGCCATGCTTGTCGATCTGTCGTGCCTTGACGACGACGCACAGGGCGAGCCGCTGGCGGTGTTGTGGGAACACGAGATCGACGCCCGCATCCTGGAGGACGGCGGCTGGTCCGCCGTGGCGGACAAGGGCTTCGACGACCCGGCGCTGTTCGCGGCCTATCTCCGCACCCTGTCGTGGAACTGCGTGACCGCGACCGACCCCAATCTCTTTCAGGCGCCCTTCCGCGCCGGCATCCGCATCGACGCCTACCAGCTCGACCCGCTGCGCAAGGCGCTTCGGCTGCCGCGCGTCAACCTGTTCATCGCCGACGACGTCGGGCTCGGCAAGACCATCGAGGCCGGGCTCATCGCGCGCGAACTGCTGTTGCGCCGCCGCATCGAGCGGATCGTTGTCGCATGCCCGCCCGCTATGCTCGATCAATGGCAGGACGAGATGGAGGCCCGTTTCGGCCTCACGTTCACCATTCTCGATCGGGCGCATGTGACGCGGATGCGCCGCGAGCGCGGATTTTCGGTCAATCCCTGGACCACCCACTCCCGCTTCCTGATCTCCCATCGCCTGCTCATCGACGAGACCTACGCCTCGGGCCTGCGCGACTGGCTCGGAGAGTTCGCGCCGCAGACCCTGCTGATCCTGGACGAGGCGCACAACGCCGCGCCCTCAAGCGGAGCGCGCTACGCGATCGATTCCCAGATCACCCGTGCCGTCCGCGACCTTGCGCCCCGTTTCGAGCATCGCCTGTTCCTCTCCGCGACGCCGCATAACGGGCATTCGAACAGCTTCTCCGCGCTGCTCGAAATTCTCGATCCGCAACGCTTCTGCCGTGGGGTCAGCATCCTCAAGGGACAGCTCGATGAGGTGCTGGTCCGCCGCCTCAAGTCCGATATCCGGGAGATCGAAGGCGGGTTTCCGAAGCGCATCGTGGCCCCGGTCGAAATCGACGGACTGCTGCCCGACGCGCCCGAACTCGTGCTGCCGAAGATGCTGGATTCCTACCGGCTTGAGCGAGAGAAGCGTCTGAAGGACGAGACACGATCAAGGCAGGCCGCGGGCGCGCTGGTGATCGGCGGGCTGCAAAAACGCCTGCTGTCGTCCATCGAGGCCTTCGCGAAAACGCTTGCGGTACATCGCAAGAGTGTGGAACGCGCGCTGGAGCGAGCCACGGAGGCCATCGCGGTTTCCGCCGAATTGCAGGCCGATCTCGCACGGCTGACTGTCGGCGAGGAAGCGAACGACGGGAGCGTCGACACGACCGATCATGACGGCGGTACCGATGCCGAAGCCGACGTGCCCGACGATCCAGAACGATCCGATCCTTCGGAACTCGACTTCGCCGAGCTGATGACGGTGGCGACAGCGGCATCGACCGACAGCCGACATGCGGAAACACGCACGGCGTTGATGCGCGAACTCGCTCTCGTCGACGAGATGCGCGAGATCGCCGAGGCAAGCCGCTACGACGCCGATCCGCGCGTGCGCAGGATCGTCGAGTGGATCGACGCCAACATGTGCCCGGTTCTGTCAGCGCTCGAGGCCTCGCCTCCGCACTGGAACGACCGCCGCCTCCTCGTCTTCACCGAGTACGAGGATACACGCCGCTGGCTTGAGCGCTGCCTGAACGAGGCCATCGTGCATTCCGACAAGGCGCGCGAACGGATCGCGACCTTCACGGGGACGACCTCCCGGCACAGGCGGGAAGACATCAAGCACGCCTTCAACGCCGAGCCGGGCGACCACCCGCTGCGCATTCTTATCGCCACCGACGCGGCGCGGGAGGGCCTCAATCTCCAACGCCACTGTCATGATCTGTTTCACTTCGACCTGCCCTGGAACCCGAGCCGTCTCGATCAGCGCAACGGCCGCATCGACCGCAAGCTGCAGCCCGCCGACGAGGTGTTCTGCCGTTACTTCGTCTTCGTCCAACGCCCGGAGGATCGTGTCCTGCGAGTGCTGGTGGACAAGGTGGAGCGCATTCGCGAGGAGCTCGGCAGCGCCGCGAAGGTGCTTGAAGCGCGTGTTGCCCGGACCATCGGCAAGGAAGGCATGCGCCGTGACGGGATCGACGGTCTCGCGGCCTCCATCCGGGACCTGTCGGCCGGAGAACGGCGGCGAACCGTCGAAGACGAGCTTGAGGACGCGCGTCTTCGCCAGGACAGGCTGCGCGCGGAAGTGGATAGCCTGCGCACTCGCCTGGAGCGGTCGCGCACCCATATCGGCCTCACCGCGCCGCAGTTCCGCCAGACCCTGTCGATGAGCTTGAGACTCGCCGGCGTTCCCGCAATCGCCGAGGCCGATGGGGAGGAGAAGCGGGAGCCGGACACTCCGCGCCGCTTCGTATTTCCCGCTGCAGACCATGCGATTGCGAGCAATCCCGGCTGGACCGCAGCACTCGATTCGTTGCGCGCGCGCAGGCAAAGAGGGGAGAGCCTCGGGGAATGGCGCCGCCGGGCCGCCATCCGGCCCGTGGCCTTCGAAGACACCGGACGTCTCGGCGAGAACGCCGTGCACCTGCACCTCGAGCACCGCGTGGCCCGGCGCCTGCTCGGCCGGTTCACCGCGCAGGGCTTGATCCATCACGATCTATCCAAGGCCTGTCTGACGGTCGCCCCCGATGCGATCCCGCGTGTCGTGCTGCTCGGGCGGCTCGCCGTTTACGGACCGCGCGCAGCGCGCCTGCACGAGGAGATGGTGCCCGTCACGGCACGCTGGATCGATCCCGAACGACGGCTGGACGCGCTCGCACCCTACGGCCGGGCAGGCGAGCAGACGACGCTGGCTTCCCTCCAGACGGCGCTCGACGAAGCCGGGCAATACAGCGTTCCGGATCGTGTCCGGAAACGTCTGGCGGGGTCTGCGCAGGCTGATATCGCCGATCTCCTGCCGCATCTGGAACGCCGCGCGGACGAATTCGCGGAGCTTGCGAAGAGACGGCTTGCCGAACGGTCGAAAGCCGAACAACGCGGCATGACCGAGCTGCTCGAACGCCAGCGAAATCGTATCGCTGAAGCAGCCGGCAAGGACGACGGGCAGATGACGCTCGACTTCGACGAGGCCGAACGGCGCCAGCGCGAAGCTGACCGCCGCGCCTGGACGCGGCGCCTCGAAGCCATCGAGACCGAGCTCGAGACCGAGCCGGCCCGAATCGCCGCTGCGTACCGGGTGCGCGCCGTCCGCGTCGACCCGCTCGGCCTCGTCTACCTCTGGCCGCGGACGGGCTGATCGTGGCGGATCACGAACGCCGCAGCCTGATCTTCGCCCACCAGGAATGGCTGGGCTTCGTTCAGCCCGTGGGCCTCGTGGTCGCGCCGACGGTCATGGTCGACGCCCAGGTGGTCCCCGACCGCAACATCTCGGGGCGACAGCGGGACTTTCGCGAACTGCTCGAGGACGATGGGACTGGCACCACGGCCCACTGGCGTGCGCCCGACCTGCGCAGAGTGTTCGTGGACTGGTTGGGCTGGGAGGACGATGACCTCGTGAATGCGACCAGTCATCGGGAGACGCTCGAGATTTCCCTGCCGGAGTTGCAAGTTGTGCTCGCACCCACCTGGGCGGTACCGGGCGACCAGGACACAGACCCGGCATGGACGATGCTCGTCCGGGTGGAGGACGAAGGCGCCGATTTCGACCAACGGCCCGACGACGGCGCCGGCTGGAATGCGAGCCGTCATGCCCGATTCGAACGCCTGCTGCGGGAAACCGGTGTTCCAACGGGCCTGCTCTGCACCGACGAGCAAATCCGCCTGATCCATGCGCCGCGAGGCGAGTCGTCCGGGCATATCACCTTCGAGTTCGCCCAGATGGCGCTGTCGGCGGGCCGGCCCATCCTGGCCGCGTTCGACATGCTGCTGTCGGCAGAGGCGCTTTTCGGCGGCGACGCCGAGGCTCGATTGCCGGCGCTTCTGGCCAGGAGCCGCGAGGCGCAGGCCGAAGTCTCCACGAGGCTTTCCCGGCAGGTGCTTGCCGCCCTCCACGAGCTTCTGCGCGGCTTCGTCGCGGCGGACGCGCGCGGCGCCGGAACCACCACGGAACTGGCGCGGTGCAATCCCGATCGCCTTTACGGAGGATTGATCACGACGCTGATGCGGCTGGTCTTCGTGCTCTACGCCGAAGACCGGGGTCTCATGCCCGATCATCCCGTCTACCAGCAGCACTATTCCCTCGGCGGCCTGTTCGCCCGGCTGCGTGCGGATGCGGCGGCGTGGCCTGACACCATGGACCAGCGCTTCGGCGCCTGGGCACAGCTGTTGGCCTTGTTCCAGCTGATCCACGGCGGCGGCGGGCACGCCGGGATCTCTTTCGTCGCGCGCAAGGGCACGCTGTTCAATCCGGACCGGTTTCCGTTCCTCGAAGGTCGCGGAGTGGACGCCGCCCCGGCGATCCCCATGGTCCCTGACGCGACCGTCTGGAATGTGCTGCGGTCGCTCATGGTGCTGGACGGCGAGCGGTTGTCCTACCGCACGCTTGATGTCGAGCAGATCGGTTCGGTCTACGAGGCCGTCATGGGCTTCCGCGTCGAGCTGACGACCGGGCGCTCCATCGCCGTGGCGTCGCCGAAACGCACCGGTGCCGCAGTCATCGTCGATCTCGACAGCCTGCTCGAACTGGACGGCAGCAAACGAGCCAGAGAGCTTCAGGATCGGACCGACCGGAAACTGGCGGGCACCGCCGTCGCCGCGCTTCGCAGCGCCTCCACGGCCGAAGATGTCGTGGCTGCTCTCGAACGAGCGGTAGACCGAGATGTAACGCCAGACATCGTGCCCGGCGGAACGCCCGTTCTTCAGCCCACTGACGAGCGCCGGCGGTCCGGAAGTCATTACACGCCCCGCTCCCTTACCGAGCCGATCGTTTCCGAAGCCCTGCGGCCAATATTAGAACGCTTGGGGCCGAACGCTCGACCACGGGACATTCTCGATCTCAAGGTACTCGATCCGGCGACGGGTTCGGGCGCCTTTCTGGTCGAGGCGTGCCGCCAACTGTCCGAGCGACTGGTCGAAGCCTGGAGCAAACACGGCGGGCCGCCGCAGTTGCCCGCCGACGAGGACGAGCTGCTTCACGCCCGGCGTCTCGTCGCCCAGCGTTGCCTTTATGGCGTCGACAGGAATCCCATGGCCATCGACCTCGCGCGGCTGGCGCTGTGGTTGGTCACGCTCGCACGCGATCATGAGTTCACCTTCATCAATCACACCCTGCGTCACGGCGATTCGCTGGTTGGCCTCACCCGCAACCAGATCGAAGGATTCCATTGGGATGCCGATGCACCGAGGTTCCAGCTCGGCACGGAGACCCTGGCGGTACAAAAGCATGTCGCGCGAGTCTCCGAGATGCGCCAATTGATCCGCGAACTCGGCGACGAGGCTCCCGAGCACGAACTGCGTGAACTTCTGGACGAAGCCGACCGTGAACTCGGGAACGTTCGCGAGGTCGCCGACCTCGTGTTGATAGCGTTCTTTGAAGGAGGGAAACCGAAGCAGCGTGAGAGCAAGCGACTCACATTTTCGAGTCTGCTGCTTGAGGCGGGCCAAGCCGCAGCCGCGTCGGGCGCGGCGACGGGACTGCCGGTCGAACCCTTTCACTGGGAGCTGGAGTTTCCTGAGGTGTTCAACCGCGAGAACCCGGGTTTCGATGCGGTCGTGGGTAATCCGCCATTCGCCGGCAAGAATACAGTCGCGGCTGCAAACGCCGCCGCCTATCCCGACTGGCTCAAGCAGCTTCACGCCGAAAGCCACGGCAACTCCGACCTCGTGGCACATTTCTTCCGCCGGGCGTTCAACCTCTTGCGGGAGTGTGGCACGCTCGGACTCATTGCCACGAACACCATCGGACAGGGAGATACACGTTCGACCGGCCTGCGCTGGATTTGCAAGAACGGCGGGGAGATCTACCGTGCTCAATGCCGGCTCAAATGGCCTGGCGAGGCAGCGGTCGTCGTGAGCGTGATCCATGGCGCCAAGGGTGTCTATTCCGGGCCGCGGACCCTGGATAGCCAGGACGTTGAAACCATCTCCGCGTTTCTGTTCCACAGCGGCGGCCACGACGATCCGGCGCGTATCGAGGCCAATGCCGGCAAGAGCTTTGTGGGCAGCTATGTTCTCGGCATGGGCTTCACCTTCGACGACACCGACGGCAAGGGCGTCGCAACTCCGCTCTCCGAAATGCGCCGTATGATCGAGGAGAACCCGCGAAACCGGGAAGCGATCTTCCCCTATATCGGCGGCGAGGAGGTCAACACCAGCCCCACCCATGCACACCATCGTTACGTCATCAACTTTCGCGACTGGCCGCTGCGCCGGGAGGGCCTCGGCGCGACATGGCGGGAAGCGACCGATGATCAGCGCCGAGACTGGCGGCGCGGTGGAATCGTGCCGCTGGACTACCCGGAACCGGTGGCGGCGGATTGGCCGGAGCTACTGGCGATTGTCGAGGAGAGGGTGAAGCCGGGCCGCGCCAAGCTCACGAGGAACGCCATTGGACGGAAACGCGCCGCGTTCTGGTGGCAGTACGGCTCGCTTGCCAAGGAGTTGTATGTCTCCACCGCAGGACTTGAACGAATGTTGGTGACTGGCGCCGCCGCAGTGATGCATCACATGATGACATTTGTATCCTCGGAGAACATTTTCTCTCACAAACTAATCGTCTTCCCGTTTGATGAAATGGCACCGTTTGCTGTCCTCCAGAGTCGCGTTCATGAAATATGGAGCGCATTTTTCGGTACTACATTTGGATCTGTTGATGCACTTACCTACAACCCAACAAAGGTCTTCTTCAACTTCCCCTTCCCGGACGGCTGGGAGACCCACCCCGACCTCGAAGCCGCCGGCAAGGCGTACTACGACTTCCGTGCCGCGTTGATGGTCGAGAACGACGAGGGTCTGACCAAGACCTACAACCGCTTCCACGACCCCGACGAGCGTGACGCGCGGATAGCTGAGCTGCGCAGGCTTCATGCGGCGATGGACCGTGCCGTCCTCCACGTCTACGGCTGGGACGACATCCCGACCGGCTGCGAATTTCTGCTCGACTACGAGATCGACAAGGAGGCCTGGAGCAGGAAGAAGAAGCCTTGGCGCTACCGCTGGCCTGATGAAGTCCGCAACGAGGTGCTCGCGCGTCTTCTGGCCTTGAACGCCGAGCGCGCGGCCGAGGAACGGATGGCCGGAAGCGATGTTCGCCTCCGGGCCGGGAATTTCAGGGCCGCCTCATGAGCTCGGCCCCTACCCCCACCTTCGGCGACAGTGCCTCCGTCCGCGACTATCTGGTGGAGGCGTTGCGGCTCGACCTGATCGGACCGCGCCCGCGAGACGAGGCTCTTCAACACGAGCGCCTGCCACATGCGCCATCCCGCTGGTACCTGACCGGCTTCTTGGCGCCGACGGGCGCGCCGGACGCGCAACGGGCGCAGGACGCTGAAGAAGAGCTCGACGAGCCGTCCGAGCCGACACAGGCCACCGCCGACGCAAGCGCGCCGGAGCGCGGCAGCGGCAAGCGCGTCTTTCTGCCCTCGTCCATGGGGCTCAGCGCTTCGGTGGACGCGGCCGCCAAACGCCTCCGTATCACGCTTTCCTGGGGCGACTACACACCCGAAGAAGAAACGGCGAGCGATGCCGTAGACGTCAGCGAAGAACCCGGCGGCGAAGCGGACGCAGGGACAGCCCGGCGCCGATTCGCGCCTTGGGTCCGCCGACCACATGCAGCCACCGTCAATATCGATCTCGAGTCGGTTCAAATTGGAACGCCGGTTCGGTTCGACGTGCCGGAGAGCGGTGGTCTCGAGCTTGTCTGCCTGGTTCGGCCAACGCAGGTACGAGGAACAGAAGGCAATCGCGACATCCGCGCTGTTTCCCTGTTCGCCGTCAATCGAAGGTCGCCTGCTGAGGACGACGATGTGCAGGACACCGCTTTCGCGTTCCAGGTCGAGATGACCGTGGAAGCGGACGGGCCGTTCGTCCCGCGCCGCGATCCGCGCGGCCTCGACAGCGACGACTGGGACGAGCGTCTCGCCGACCTGCATTATCGGGACGCGGCGGAATACGCCGTCGGCCACAACGTTTCCGTGCGCGCCGAAACGACCGATGGCGAATGTCGCCTGATGCATACCGAGTGGATGCCCCGGGCCGTGGTGGAGCGTGTGGAACCGTCGCATATCCCGGGTGTCGAGTTCGGCATGGAGGCGCTGGGCGCGCTGAACGATGCGGCGGATGCCAAGCGCTCACTGGCCCCGCTGGTCGACGCTTATCGTGCCTGGATCGAAAGCCAGAGCGAACACGCACAAGCCTTCTCGGACCGACGAAGGGAGGTCGCCGACGAGCTGGTGAGCCGGGCCACCCGTGCGGCGGGTCGCATCCAGGCCGGCATCGACCTGCTCGATGATCCCGATCTGCTGGACGCGTTTCGCATTGCAAACCGCGCCATGGCCGCGGCGGCCCGGCGGCGAAGGGCGCAGGAGGAGGGCATCGCGCCCGAGGCGGCAGACCCGCCCGCTTGGCGCCCCTTTCAGCTCGCCTACATTTTGATGAACCTGCGCGGCATCGCCGAGCCCACCCATATCGAGCGCAAGATTGTCGACCTCCTGTTCTTCCCCACCGGCGGCGGCAAGACGGAAGCCTATCTCGGACTGGCGGCGTTCACGCTGGTCCTTCGCCGGCTGCGCGATCCCGACCCCGTGCATCGCGGCATCTCGGTGTTGATGCGCTACACGCTCCGGCTCCTGACCCTTGACCAGCTTGGGCGTGCCGCGGCGCTGATCTGCGCCCTTGAGCTGGAACGCGAGGCAGCGCCGGACCGGCTCGGCGCCTGGCCGTTCGAGATTGCGCTCTGGGTGGGCCGCGCGGCGACGCCCAACCACATGGGCCGGAAGGGCGATTCGTCCGACAAGACCGCACGCGCCCGGACCCTGCGTTTTGCCCGCGATACGTCCCGCGACCCTCCGTTGCCCCTGGACCGGTGTCCCTGGTGCGGCACGAAGTTCAGCAAACATTCCTTCCGGCTCACGCCCGATACCGACAGCCCGACAAACCTGCTGGTGCGCTGTGCGAACCGGCGGTGCAACTTCGCGGGACATAGGCGCCACCTGCCGATCGTCGCGGTGGACGAGCCTATCTACGGACGCCTGCCTGCCTTCATGATCGCGACCGCCGACAAGTTCGCCGCCATGCCGTGGAGCGGAGAGACGGCGGGATTCTTCCGGGGCGGCGATCCGAACGATCCGCGCCCGCCCGATCTCATCATCCAGGACGAGCTGCATCTCATCTCGGGCCCCCTCGGCACCATGGCGGGGCTGTACGAGACGGTCGTGGACCATCTCTGTCGACGCCGCATCGACGGCAGGGAAGTGCGTCCGAAGATCATTGCATCGACCGCGACGGTACGCCTCGCCCGAAAGCAGATTCGCGCCCTGTTCGGCCGATCCTCGGTCGCGGTGTTTCCGGCGCCGGGCATCGATCGGCGCGATTCATTCTTCGCGGAACAGGCGCCCCAACAGGACGTGAACCCCCGGCTCTATCTTGGAATCGCCGCGCAGGGGCGGGGGCCGAAGGTCATCTTCCTGCGAAGCACGATCACGCTGATTGCCGCGGCGCAGGCCGCCTGGGACGCCGCGGCGAGGGGCGCCGGCATCAATCCCGCCGATCCGTACATGACGGCCGTCGCGTACTTCAACGCCCTGCGCGAGCTGGGCAGCGCGCGGCGCATCGTCGAGGACGAGATCGGCTCCCGCCTCCTGACCTACGCCAACCGCAAACGCCTCGACGAGGCAGACGGACTGTTCGCCAACCGACAGATCGCTTTCGAGCCGGTCGAGCTGACCTCGCGTGTCGGGACCGCCGATGTCGCCGAAGCCAAGCGTCGGCTCTCCCTCGGCTTCGCGGACAGCGACCATGTGGACGTGGCTATGGCCACGAACATGATCTCCGTCGGTCTCGACATTACGCGGCTCGGCCTGATGCTTGTCTCCGGTCAGCCGAAGACCACGGCCGAGTACATCCAGGCCACAAGCCGGGTCGGCCGCGACCCCGCACGGCCCGGTCTGGTCGTGACTCTTCTCAATATCCACAAGCCGCGCGACCGCTCGCACTACGAGCGATTCGCCGTCTGGCACGAGTCCTTCTATCGCGGCGTCGAGGCGACCAGCGTCACCCCGTTCTCCCCGCGCGCCATGGACCGCGCCCTGCCGGCGGTCACGGTTGCCCTGGCAAGGCTCGGCGTCCCGGAGCTGACCCCGATGCTGGCGGCGGGGAGCGTCGAGAACCACGGCACGGAGACCGCCGCCCTGGCCCGGGCGGTGGGCGAACGGGCGCACAACCATGCCGACGGACTTCCCGACGGCTTCGCCGCTCATGTCGGAAACCGCGTCCAAAGCCTCGTCGACGATTGGGCGAGGCTCGCCCACGAAGCCGGACAGGGCGGGGTGGCGTTCGGCTATGCACGGGGCCGAGACAGCGGCACGTCCACGCCCCTGTTGCGCGAGATGATCGACCCGGACCGCGATGTGCTCAACGACACGCAGCTTCGATTCCGGGCGCCGCGTTCGTTGCGCGACGTCGAACCGGGCGTGCTGCTCGGCATCAAGACCCCCGAAGGTCAGGATATCGAGTAGGCGCACGATGGCCGACAACATAATTCGCCAGAGCCAGTTGATCACGACCTACGGACCGGGAGCGATGATCGACCTTCCCGACCACTCGATCATTGTCTCCGGCCTTCAGGACTGGTCCCACCTGCGGCGGGAGAAAGTCGACGAGCCGCGTCTTGCCGCCAAGCTTCGGCGGTTGCTGGACCTCCCCTCGCTTGAGCTCTGGACGCCGCCGCGCCACGAGGAGAACGCCCGACAGGCCGCGCCCGTCGGCGCACGCATATTCCCGACCTGGTTCATCGTGAAGGACGCCAGACCCTCGCCCCGCGACCCGCAGTGGCGCCGCCGCCGACTGGTTCGATGGGGCCACCTGGACAGACGCCGGTTCCGCGACGAAGACGGCAAGCGCAAGCCGGTGGTCCCTGTACGGTTCGTCTGCGGCTGCCGACGCGGCCATATCGACGATCTGGACTGGCGCCGGTTCGTCCACCGGAGCGGGAGGACATGCGAGCGCCCGCTCTGGCTCGAGGAACGCGGCACGGGCGCGGACATCGGCGACACCTTCGGCGTTTGCGACTGCGGCGAGGAGCGCTCGCTCTACGAGGCCTCGGGCCCCGGCACGGGCGCCCTCGGCCACTGCGAAGGCAAGAGGCCGTGGATCGGGCAATTCGCGCGGGAAGCCTGCGGCGAGCCCTATCGCTTGCTCGTGCGCACGGCGAGCAACGCGTACTTCCCACAGACGATGAGCGTCATCTCGCTGCCGGAATTCGACGCCGGGCTGGCCGCGAAAGTCTCGGCGCATTACGATCGGCTGAAAGCGGCCGACGATCTGGGCGCACTGGAGAACTTCCGGAAGATCCCGGAGCTCGCCGCCGCGTTCGCCGACACCGACGACGAGACCGTGCTCGCCGAATACCGCCGCCTACACGGCGAGGGAGAGCGGGAGGACGTTCCAGTCAAGACCGCCGAGTTCGAGATACTCGACAAGGGCGACAAACTCATCGGCGAAGATGATCCGCGTTCCAGGTTCTTTGCCGAAACATTAGCGCGCGCGGACTGGGATCCAGACCAGGATCTCCTGCTCGCGGCCATCGACAAGCTGGTGCTGGTGCACCGGCTGCGCGAAGTCGTGGCGCTGCTCGGGTTCACCCGTTTCGAGGCGATCAGCCCGGACAAGGACGGGGAGCTCGACCTGGATGTGGCCAGGGCCTCGCTCGCCGAAACCATCACCTGGCTGCCCGCGGTCGAGAATCGTGGCGAGGGAATCTTTCTTTCCTTCAGGGCCGAGGCGATGGAGAAATGGCTCGCCCGACCCGGCGTCCAGGATCGCGGACGCCGGCTTCTGGAGGGCTGGCGCGCATGGGCCGCCGAGCGCCATCGCCCCGAAGACGGGTTCCCCGGACTGGCCTATGTCATGCTCCACTCCCTCTCGCACATGCTGATGACCTCGATCGCACTCGATTGCGGCTACCCGGCCAGCTCTTTGCGCGAACGCGTCTATGCCAGTGAAGAAGGTTACGGCATCCTGATCTACACGGGATCGTCGGACTCCGAGGGGACGTTGGGCGGGCTGGTGGAAACGGGCCGGCGCCTCGACGCCCATCTTCGTCGCGCCGTCGACGACGGCCGATTGTGCTCCAACGACCCGGTGTGCGCGGAACATGGACCAAACTCGCAGTTCGAGGGGCGTTTGTTGCAGGGAGCCGCCTGCCACGGTTGCCTGCTGACCGCGGAGACGAGCTGCGAGCACCGCAACGATTTCCTGGACCGGGCGCTTGTCGTTCCGACAGTCGGTCTCGGGGATGCCGCGTTCTTCGATCTCTCCGAGCACGGGTCGTGATGGAATTCGATGCGTTGGCGGCGGCCGACCGTCAGGATCTCATCCGACTGGCCGGTCTGCTGGAGGCCGGTCTTCTGTCACCGCCCTTGAGTGCACTGTCTCTGCGCGACCACATCGCCGCCGATCACGCCGCACTGCTGGCGCAATACGTCGGGGAACTCATCGCGAGAGACATGCCGTCCGCCCACATCGCGCTCCTGCTTCGCGCCTTCGCCGCCGGCGCACAATCGGCCGGCGGCTCCTCATTGCCCGTCGAAGTGGTCGTCAGCGGCCCGGATGCGACCGGCAGCGCACGTGATACCAGCGTCGTCATGCGACAACTGTTCGGCAAGGCGCGCGAGCGAGCGTTGGCCGTCGGTTTCGCGGTGCGTCAGGGAAAATCCGTGTTCAAGGCCTTGGCCGACCGGCTCGACAACGACGAGTCTCTTGAGGCAACCCTGTGCATCGATGTCCGCCGTCAGCACGGCGATACTTCCATCGACCGCGACATACTACGGCGCTTCGCAAACGAATTCGTTCGCAACGAATGGCCCGGCAATCGCCTGCCGCGCGTCTACTACGATCCTCGGTCGCTGGAACCCGCTGGCCGCACGGCCAGTTCGATGCATGCCAAGTGCGTGGTCATTGACGGTCGGCAAGCGCTCGTGACGTCGGCCAATTTTACGGAAGCGGCGCAGAAACGAAACATCGAACTCGGCTTGCTAGTGAACTCCCCATCCATCGCATGCAGGATCGAGGAGCATTTTATATCGCTGATCCAGCAAGGTAACCTTGAAAGACTGCTGTTCTCTTGAGCCTTGATCGAACAAGTCGTCAACGACTTGCGGAAATCTTCTGTATTCTGAATCTACCGGAGCGACCGATCACCTACATGAATAATCGCACCGGGTAGGAGTGCGGTTGCAGCTTCGGCATCCGCTTCACGATCATGGCGAGCGTATCAGCAAAGTTGAGAGTCGCAGGGAGTCGATCATAGGGGCCATCATTGTTCCAGTCCATCTTCGTCAACGCCAACGTCTCCCGGCACAGATCGTCGATCAACCCCAATCCTGCATGGCGTACGAGCAACAGGGGTTCCGGGATCCCCTTTCCTTCCTTGAAATAGTCCCTTCCGTTCGCGACTTCCGGCAGATTTCCCTGGGTCCAAAGCAGCGCCTCCTGCGGCCCCAGCTGAAATGTCGTTCCCCGTCGGCACGGATAACCATGCACTCGTTTGTGGGCCGGGATCAGTACTCCACGCCAGCCGCAGCTCCGTTGAACATGAACGAGCTCGATGTTGTCGGCACCCGAGAATGCGTCGAACACGCCATCCACCTCTTCCTGCCGGAACTCCGTGCTCTTGTGCACGACCACTCGACGCGGCGAATCGCCGGAATGCTTGCGTTGATAGATCGAGAGGCTGCGTGCCATCACCTTCAGCATCTGCTCGCGTCGCAGGAAGGGGTTCTTGCCGAACAGCCTGACGTCGTTGGCTTCGTACGCAACGAACTCCAGCCCCGAGCCTTTGGCATCGAATACCTGGCTGCAGCAGATCGCAAACCGCGAATCGGGACTGGAGTCCGAACGCAGCGCATAGCCAATCCCGATGAAGACCGTGCCGGGATCGACATCGGCCAGCACCCATGGGACGCCGCCGGCCTTTGTATAGAGCGCGATCCCCAAACGCCAGGCAACGCTGCAACGGCAGAAATAGTCGAGCGCCTTGTCTTCCCGTAGGAACTGAACGCAGATGCCCTCCGACGCCGAATAGGCCTTGACGTAGTCATGCAGGTCGAAGTCGTCGCCCGCAGGACCGTGAAAGCCCGTCTGCCAGTCCTGTCTCAGCAAGATCACCACGACATCGAATGCGTCGCGAAGATTGCGCAAAGCGAACAATGCCTTCGTCAGGGCCTGGCCCAGCACCACATGCGGGGTTTCCGAGTCGCTCATGCGGGACGAAAGATCAGATGGCAGCTCGACAGAGGTTCCGGCCTCTCCACGCACCAGCCGTACGCCGAACACCTTCTCGAACCCCGGATAGGCGGGGAGATAGGCCCTGCGTTCCCGTGGATGGTGGACTTGTTCGAGTTCACGAATCTGACTGACCACGCGGTCGGTCTCGCCCTCAGGCGCAATCATCGCGATTCGGATGGGATTGGACACCGCGGATATCTTGTCCCGACTGTAGGGACCGAAACGCAACAGCCCTCGAAGCGGATGATTGTCGACATCACCCGCCCCAGTCGATCCGAACCGCAGTCCGGGTTCACCGAGTACGATGTGGCCGGGCAAGTGGTAGGTCCTCGACGGCGTGCTCATCGCTGCGCCTGTCCACTGAACGCCGATGTTCGCAACAACTCGAATTCCGCGTCCACGCCGTCGCCGATATCGAACACCCTGAGCCGAACGCTCTGCGCCTCTCCGAAGACGAGAGAGATCCAACCGACCAGCAACGCATTGGCCATACGGTTGTGACGCCCCGCCCGACGCTCACGCACAAACTCGCGCGTAGTTTCCACCACCTCGTCCGGCGCGTCGTCAGGCAGTTCGGTCTCGATCATCGGCTCAAGAAGAAGCCATGTCTGGTCGAGCCGATAGTCCATGCGCAACCTGCAAGCCTCGCTCCACGCTACGGAGATCCCGGGGACAGTTCCCGTCACTTGATCGACCGGCCGGGCGTTTTCCGAATTGAACACTGAGGCATGGACCTTCTCTGGATCGGGCAGCAGCACCGTCGCACGCCCCCGGCGACGCAGTCGCAGATCCGATGTCTGTCCGACCGCCCGGAAAAGCGCTTCGCGGACCAGACCACGCTCGCCCGTTTCGCGGACGAGGCGCTTAGCCGAGAGAGGATGCGTGTTGAATTCCTTGATGTCGAAAGGCTCGAAGGCCTTTCGGATGTCCACATCTCGTCCGAAGGCAAGCACCCCATGTCGACTCCGGCGCGCGACGATATCCACTTCCGCCGCCTCGATTGCCTCATCGATCTCCTCGTACCCGCCAATGGTGCAGTCCACCAGCCGGCACATCGCGGGCCTCGACGCTACGGCCAAGGCGTTGGTGCGGATGGCCGGCGTCGTTCGGACGCTCTTGCGCGGCTTCGTGTTTCCCAGACGCGGCCGCACGGTGCTGTCCAGGCTCTGCATCTTGTCGGCAGTCTGGGGCAGGTAGCGGACCAAATCGACGAACAGCTCATCGAACGTCTCGGCCTCGACTATATGCGCATCGATCCCGAGCGACCGGGCACGCTCCATCATGTCGGAGACCGCCCTGAACGATTCATTCTTGTTTCGCTTGAACCAGAACAATCCGCCCGGAAATCCTCGACCATCGTCCAGCGCTTCATCGAACACCTCCATCACCGAGGCGTCTCTGCCGCTGTAGCCGACGACAGCCAAGCCATGTCGCCGGCAGGAATCGACCAAGCTGCGACGCATCTCCGCGTCCTGCTCGCGCAACTCGGCATCCGTGTTCTTCAGTGCCTCGGAGTGATAGTCGCCATGCAGCTTTCCGTAGACGGGCCACCGGCTCTCCTCAAGAGCACGCCGGATCTTCTCCGGTTCTCCCAGGTCGCCCGTCACCAGATGGCCCGTACCTCCGAGGATGTTCGCGGCGGCGTCCTCCAGCGCGCGGTCAAAATTGGTCGTCCAGACGATGCGGCAGAGTTTCTCGGCCATGAGCAACGCCAGCGCCAAGTGTCCGAACGACGGTTTGCCACGGGCGATCAGCTCGTCGACATAAGCGCGCCGGTCCCGAGGCGCATGGTAGGTCGCTTCAAAGTATGCCGGGTACTCCATCTCCGACCCCGCCGGCGGAAAGTCGCCTTGCGCATCGAAATGGGCCTGCAGCTTGCGTCGCACCGCAGGTTCGCCAATGTCCGTGATTGCCGATGGCGGCAGCTTTCTCTGCGAGCGATAGAGCCGCTGCTTGAAGTCCCAGATCATGTCTCCAGCAGTCCTGATTCCCGCCGACCGCGAGGCGCCCGCACCGAGAAACCACATGATCTGCGTTGAACGCATCTGGAACAGGCGTAAGAATGCAGGAATATCCAAGGTATTCTCCGCCGTCCTGTCTCCAGACGACGTGAGAGGGGTGATGACCTGAGGCGTTGACCAATCCCGCTTCTGCATGCCGTCGCCGCCCTTCATTGCAAGCCGGTCGATCACTGGGGCAAGCGGCGACTCATGAACCACCTTCCTCGGTCAGAATAAGTTGGCCAACTGTCCTGTCGTGCCATCTTCTTGTGTATGCCGATCGCAGCGAAGACTCTGGCCGGTAGCCGATGTCGCTGAGAAGACCTTGCAGTGATACCAGCCGCCCGCGAAACCCCAGCCTCACACCGCAACGGAGACTGGCCCTGTCGGGTCCGCACAGGAGCCAGTCGTCGTTCCGGTTCAGTGCATGAGCCCACAGCGACGCTTCGCCCATGTCCAGCGCGATGTCGGGTATCCGCACCGCTAGTTCGGCCCGCTGGCAGTCCGCGACGGGATGAACTGCCGCCAGAGATGCGCGCAATTCGTGCGCATCGATCTGCTGCTCGGACCGCCGTCGCTGGAATCCCGTCTGCGTTTCGGTCATGCAATCCTCGATGGTCTCGACCCGGTAGCCTCCCGCGAGTGCGCGCCATGAATCGATCCGGTGACATGCCAATATGACGTTCGTGTCCACGAATATGGGGCCATGGTGTCGCGCCATTGCACTTCACAAGTCGACCGGGTGCTCGACACCGTGCGTCGCGAGCAAATCTGTCAGGTCCTCGACGGTCAGATCGAGCAAGTCGGCTACACGCCGTATTGACACATGGCCCCCCTTGATGGCGAGACCGAGAACCTCGACGAAAGGTTTCGAGAACAAGGCCGGCGTTGCGCCGGCAACGACTGCGTGTCCGTTGTTGCGCAAGGCCGCCTCCGACAGGGAGCGCGCCACGGCCGGCCTCAGTTCGCCGAGCGCAACCAGCCGCCATCGCAGCGCCGAAGACGTCACGCGAAGTTCGTCCGCCACCGTGTTCAGTCGCGCGATCAAGTCCTTGCTCGCGAGGCCCGTCCAACCGCTAGCCCTTTCCAGCGTCGAGGCCGGCATCAGCACTGCCGCCGCGAAATTGTTCGCAAGTTGCTCTACCCGGTTGCCGCCGGTTTCCCGTGCCTCTTCGGAATGTTCTGGCGGCATGGCGTCCCAGGTCAGGATGTGAAACAGCTCGTGCGCGAGGTCGAAGTGACGACGGCCTTCGACCTCATGGCGTGCGATCAGCACTGTATCCAGCTCGGGCAACCGGCAAGCCGCACCGGAAATGCCGTCATGAGCGTCGACCATGAGAACCAAGATACCCAGTTCCCGCTCCATGACTTCGACCAGGCCCGTGGCCGGCGTCTCGCCAAGACCAAACTCGGCGACAAACCGCTCGCCGGCCAGCATGGCGTGCTCGAAACGCGAGTGGCGAGTAAGGCCCAACGCCCGACGCATGAGGGGGGTGTCGCGCCCGACCTGCGGCGCCAGCACCCGAAACGCTGCGATCCAGCAGCCGGCATCGCGTTCGTATTCACCGAGTTGATCTGCTCCGACTCCCGTCTGCCGCCATGAGAAGCGACCCTCGCCGACGAGCCGAAACGGATCGGTAAAGTGCTCGAGGGGCGCATCCAGCCTCTCGACCGCCAGCACCAGTTCTTCCGCCGTCACGCGACGTGCGCCGGTCTCAATGGCCGAAACGGTCTGCCGATCCTTGAAACCGAACAGCCGCGCAAGATCGTCCTGGGAGAGCTTGCGCTCTTCGCGCAGCGCCTTGAGCCGCGTTCCGATCAGATGGATCGTCATGAAGGCCTCCACTATCCCATCTAGTCTTGCGTATTTATTCTTGCAAGAATTTTATACAGAAATGCGATCGCGGGCAACAGGATCTTCTCTATAGGCTGAAATCCATCCCGGCCCCCCGGCCGCGCTCGGGAACAAGCACTTCGCGTTCCTTCGACGAAGCCTCGGGATCCCCCCATTCCTTCCGGCCGCTGGGTCCGACGCCGGAATCCGGCTTCCGTTCACCCGCCCGTGCGACCTCTGCACCCTTTGCCGCCTCCCGCGTCGTTTCTCCGATCCCCTCCAGTGCTGAAATCCGCTCGCCCGTCGCCGCTTCGAGCTGCTCGCGCAGCGCCTTGGCGTCGTCGGTCACGAGTTCCGCCCGGTCGCGGGCGCGGCTGATCTCGACGTAGAAGCTCTTCTGCGTGGTGAGGTGCGGATGGTTTGCCTCCATGGCGGCGATCACGTTGTCGACGGTACGGCCCTGGAACGCATGTACGGTCGAGGCCCAGGCATGGTCGAGATGGCGCAGCTGCGGATCGCCTTCGTTCAGGCTCAGCATGCGCCCGTCCTCGAGCCGGAAGGACACCCGGCCGCCGGTCACCGCCGCCACCTCGGCGGTGTGGCTGTTGACGAGCCCGAGCACGGTGTCGTTGCGGGTCCAGCGGACGCGGTCGCCGGCGCGGAGCTCGAGCGCCTCGGCCCGGTAGACCTCGCTGCCGCCCCGGCTCCCGGCAATTTCGCCGGGTTTCCAGCCCACCGTTCCGTGCTCGTCCCCGCCGAGCAGGACCTCGCGTCGCGCGTGATCGACGCCGGCCACGCGGCGCTCGTCGCCCTTCTCGACGCCGATCCGCTTGTACGGTCGGTGGAAGACCACGACGTCGCCCACCGCATAGTTCCCGGCGAGCGCCTTCTCCGCGTTGGTGTAGCCCTTCGAGACCAGCCGCTCGCTCTGGAGTGCGGGGCCGTGGATGCGGCCCTCACGGGCGAGACGCTCGCGGATATGGCCGTTGATGGCTTGGCGGAGCGCGTGGCTCGGGGCCATCACCCCGGTGCGGTTGCGCATCTCCGGGGAGAGCGCGAGCCAGCGCGCGGCGACGGCGCCGGCGATGTTGTCGGCCTTCACCTCGGCGACGTTGGCGCCGAGCTTCCCGAACGCCTTGGCCGTTTCGCCGGCGAGGCTCGCCTCGACCGCGGCCTTCAGGTCGGGGTCGCGCTGGCGCATGATCTCGTCCATGATGGCGGTCTTCATGCCGGCAGCCTGAAGCTGCGCGAACGGCTTGCCGGCATCGACCGCGTCGAGCTGCTTCGAGTCGCCGACCAGCACGACCCGCGGGATGCGCAGGACGGTCGCGATCCGCAGCAGGTCGCGGGCCTGGACGGTGGAGGCGAGCGAGCCTTCGTCCACCACCAGCACGGTCTTCCTGAACGCGTCGCGCATGTCGCGCTCGCCCTTCTTCGAGAGGCGCGCTTGCGCGACGCCGGCGTTGCGGGCGAGGAAGAGCTGCAGCGTCTCGCCGTCGATGCCGGCCTCCGCGCCGAGCGTCCTGGCGGCCGAGGCCGACGGTGCGAGCCCCATCATCCGGTAGCCGTTCTTCTCGGCAAGCGCCTGGACACGCCTCAGCATTCTGGTCTTGCCGGTGCCGGCGTAGCCCTGTACGCCCACCACCCAGTCTTTCGCGCCGAGGATGAGCTTGACCGCCTCCCGCTGCCCGTGGGTCAGCGGTCCCCTGTGCAGGCGCGCGCTCACCATCCAGCTTCGCATCACCGGCCGTCCGCGCCCCTGGCCGTCGCGCATCAGCCCGATCGTCTCGCGCTCGTCGGCGAGCGCCTTGTCCGTCGTCATCCCGTCGCCCGCCTCGTGCGCGGGCGCCGCATGGAGCGTCCCAGCTTTCCAGAGATCGTCCACCGCCTTCTCCGCCGCCTCGACGGCGACCGCGCCGGGCTGCCAGGCGAGGGCGGCGGCGAGCAGGTCGGTGCGGGAGAACACCGCCTCGCGCTCGGCGAGATGGCGACCGCCCACTCCATGGCCTCCGCCGCCGGGGTGTTCGGAACACCGTCCGGCCCCGCAGGCTCCTTCCTCCCGGCAGCGCCCGCAAGGGCCGCCGCCTCGCGCGGCACGGTGTCCGTCGCTCGCGCCGCGATCGGCTCCCTTCCGGCGTCCCGCGGCAGGGCCTCGGCGACGATAGCCCGCGCATCGAACTCGAGTCCGGCGGCCTGCCGCTGCCAGCTCTCGCGCAGCGCCGCCTTGTCGACGTCGCGCTTGTGCGCCCGGGTCATCAGCGCCGCGCGCTCGGCAAGCCGCGGATCGGCCGCGGTTCCGTCGGCGCCGCGCTCGGCGACCGCGGCCTCGATCTCGGCGCGCCGGGTGGAGAAGGCGTCGATGACCTTCCTCGGCACGCCCGCGATCTCGAAGCGCCCGTCGGCATGGCTCTTCTCGATGCCGTAGCCGAGCCCGGCAAGGCCTCGGGCGAGTTCGCTGCGGTAGACCATGCCGATCAGCTTCTGCTGGCGGTAGAGCGACTCGTTCGCCATGGTCCGCCACTTCCCGTCTCCGCCCTGCACCATGTTGGCGAGCACGGCGTGGCTATGAAGCTGGGGGTCGAGGTTGCGGGAGGTGTCATGGCGGAACGTTGCCGCCACGACCCTTTGGTTGCCGGCCCGGACCATCTTTCCCGTCTCCGGATCCCGCATGCGGGTCTCGGCGGCGTTCTTCTCGACCCAGGCAAGCGTGCGGGCGACGGCCCGGTCATGGGCCTCGACCACGCGGCCGTCGCCGCCGACCAGCGCGGCGAGAGACACGGACTTCGGCGCGCTGAACGTCAGGTCGCGGCCGGGGCGATGGATGCGGTTGCCGTCCCTGTCGAGGCGTCCCAGGCGCTTTCCCGATCCGTCCGGCACCTCGCCTTCGAGTACCGCGCGGAACGTCTCCGGGTCGGCCGGGCCTTCGAGGCCCAGCCCCTCGGCGCCCTTTCCGGCCCAGGCGCTGGCGGCCTTGTGGGCAGGGTCGTCCTTCGCGTAGTAGCCGTCGCGCTCGTAGTAGGACGTACCTTGCGCGGGCGAGGCGACGGCGCCGATGGAGACGACCATCAGAGCCACTCGCAGGCCGGACGGCCGTCAGCGCCGCCGGCCGCGTCATCGTCATCCCCGGCATCAGGACCGGAAGCCGTGCTGTCCCGCCCACCGGGCGCGGCGGCGCGGTCGGGGGCCGAAGACTCGCCCGGCGCGTCACCGCCGCTTGCATCGCCCGTCCCCGCCACCTCGCCGGAACCGTCCGCTGGCCGCGCGGCGCCGGCGGGGGCTTCTGTGGCCCGGTCCAGCTCGCCGACCGTCGTCGCTGCATCCCTTGGCTTGGCCTCCGCGCCGGCCGATCCGGTACGGGCCGGCCTCGGCCCGTGTTCCGGGTCGGGCGGCGGAAGGCTCGGGAGCTCGCCCCGAGGGTCCGCCGCTTCCGGTGCGGCATCCGCTTCGGTCTCCGTCGGTCCGGGAGGCCTGGCTGCCGCCCCCGCCTCGTCCCGGCCTGCGTCTCGCCTCGGCACGAACCGCTCGGCGGCCTTGGGGCGCTTCACGTAGTCGAGCCGGATCGGGGCGACCGGGAGCGGGCCGGGGAAGCGCAGCCAGCCGTGGAGGCTTTCGAGCTGCATGATCTCGGAGGCGAGCGCGAGCGCGCGGAGCTCGCGCTTGGGCGTGAGCGATACGCCGTCGCGGATGGTGTTCGCCCCGTAGGAGAACCCCTCCGTCACCTCCTCGACCTCGCTGCGGCCGAGGCTGTCGGCCGACCATTGCGCGGTGTCGCGGTCGGGGGCGGCGAGCACCACGCGGGTGCCGCAGAGCCCCGAGATGGTCTCCGCGCCGTTGCGCCCGTAGAGGTCGCGGAGCGCGGAGATCACCTGGATGCCGAGCACGAAGCAGCCGCCGAACTGGCGCGATTCCGCGAGCCCCGGCTGCAGCGAGGGCACCTGGTGGAGCGTGGGGAGCTCGTCGAGCACGACCCAGATGCGGCGCGCGTCGTCCTGCTCGATCGAGAGCATGGCGTTGACCGCGATCTCGAGCCAGGTGGAGATGAGGCCGCGCAGGCTCGCGTGCTGGTCGCCGCGCGAAGTGAGGAACAGGAACCCTCCGCGGTCCTCGTCGGACACCCAGTCGCGGATCGAGAACGGCGCGCCGGTATCGGGGAGGGTTTCGAGGGCGCCGATGTTGGCGGTGAGCATGGCGCGGACGCTCAGCGCGGTCTTCGGGTTCTCGGGGTCGACGATGGACTGCGCGACCGTGCCCTCCATGGCCTGGGCGAGGGCCGTGAGGTCGGTCTTCAAGAGATGCTCGACCAGGACCTTGTTCTCCTTCACACCCTTCTCCCGGAGCACGCCCGCGCCGTTCGAGAAGAGCTGGCGCGCGGCGGTGACCCAGAAGGGATCGACGGCGTCCTTCTGCTGGGGGATGAGGGCGGCGGCCATGGTGTCGAAGTCGCGGGGGCTGCGCGCCTCGAAGAAGGGCGACCAGCGGGGGCTCCGGGCGTCGAGTGGGTTGAGCAGCACGTCCCGCGCGGGGTCGTAGAACGCGCGGGTGTAGCTCCCCATCTTGTCGTAGACGACGCAGCGCTCAGCCCTCGCGCGGATCTGGTCGACGAGGTCGGAGATAAGCACGGTCTTGCCCGAGCCGGTGGTGCCGGAGACGATGGTGTGCTGGGTCTCGGCGCGCTCGGGCCAGGGCACGCCGGCGATCCGGTAGGGCGGGTGTTTCGGGTTCGGGAACACGACCCCGAGCGCGCGCCGGTGAAGCGGTCGGATGCGCCGGCGGAGCTGACCGACGGTGGCGAGCTCCGCGCCCCGGATGCGGCGCCGGGCTTGCAACTGCCGCCCACGGATCCAGAACAGCGCGAGGAAGAGCGCCATCGCGGCGAGCGACGCCTTGGCCCCGAGGAGCGCGCCCGCGAACACCTCGTCGCGGACCTTCTCGCGCATGGCGAGTGCCCGGGGGGAAGAGGCGATGTCGGGGAGTAAGGAGACGACGGTGCTGCCGTCGGGCTGGCGCACCTTCTGGCGCGAGGTGCGCTGGTAGCCGAGCCCGAGCTTGGCCTCGGCGACGGTGACCATGGCGGCGGCGTACCACTCGTAGCCGGTGGTGCGCTCCCATACGCGCCAGGCGGGGACGGCGACCACCGAGAAGGCGGCGAGCAGGAAGCCCGCGCTCAGGAGCTGGCCCCACATGCGAAGGCCATGGAAGACGGTCTGGCCGCCCCGGAGCGTGCTGGATCCGACGGTCCGCATGGTCTGTATCTCCTCATCCCGTTCGCTGGAAAGCGGCCGTGGGGTCGCCGGTGCGGCAGGGCCCTGCCCCGCGCCGCGGCGAGGCGGAGCCGAGCGGGGCGCGGGCGAGGCGGGTGCGGGCGGAGAGAGCGGTCCCGCCCGCCTCGACCGCCCCTGCTTGCCGGAGACCGCCGCCATGCCCCCGACACCCACAACCCCACAGGGCCGCCGCCACTCCTGGCCGGCGCGCTTCATCGTGTTCGGCCCCCTCGCTGTTGCGGCGGTGGCGACCGCGCTTGGCACGGAGACCGACCTCGTCGCGCCGCTGTGGCTGGCGTCGCTCGCCTGGACGGCGCTGGCGAGCCTCGCGGGCGCGCTTGTGCGCGGTTTCCGGTACGGCGACTGGTCTTCGTTCCGCGGCCACCGGCTCCCCGAGGACGGCGGCGCGCTCGACGAATGGGCCGCGCGCACTGGCCGGTACGCCTGGCTCGGCGAGATGGAGGAGCGGCTGCGCGACGACGATCGTCTTCGGTGACCTGCCCTCAACGCCCATGGCGCCACCGCTTGCGGTCTTCCTGCGCGGCCCGCGGTCGGTCTTCTCCAGTCGCGACGGACCCTCCGTCCTCTCCCGCCGGGACCCTATCCTCCGTCCCGTCCGGCGCCTCGTTCCGCGCCGTGCCGAACAGCTTGCCGGCGAGCCACTCGCCGATGACCGGCGCGCTCTCCGTGGCGTGATGCGCGAGGGGCTTCTCCGTCTCGGCCGCGACGCCGGCGCGGCCGTCCCGGGCGTCCTCGCGCGCGGTGGCGGATCGCGCCTCGCGCCCGGCCTCGGTCACCGTCATGTCCGCGGCGGTCTCCGCCCGCGCGCCGACGGCCTTCGCCGCCACCTCGCCGGGGAGGGGCGCGTCCGCCGCGTAGGCCCGGTCGCGCACGCCTTCGGCCCACCCGGCATGGGCCGCGGCGGTCTCGCGGGCGTAGGCCTCGGCCAACGTGTCGCGCGCGGCGCCGTACTCCGCCTCGCCCCCGACGCTGGCCGAGTCGGGACCGGCGGGGGCGGGGAAGCGCTCGGCGACGAACGCCGCGGCGTGGCTCCGCAGCACCTCGGCATCTTCGGGCGTCTGCGGCGAGGCGATGCGGATGGCGCCGGCCGTCCCGATGGGCCGCCCGTCCGCCCCGGTGCGCTCGGAGAGCCAGACGAAGAAGGGCTGGCCGAGCTCGCGGTCGATCGCCTGCGCTTCCGATCGCACCCGCGCGGCCTGCTCCGACCAGCTCTGCGATTCCTGCCGGCTGAGCGCCGCACGCTCCTCGAAGCGGCGCATGTCGGTGAGGTTCGCCCCAAGGCTCTCCTCGAGGCCGGCGTGCTCGCTGTCCCCCGTGCTTGTCGAGTAGCGCCTTGACGCCTCCGAGACCTTCGACCAGAGGTCGAGCACCTGGTGGCTCTCGGCGTAGTCCTTGAGCCGGTCCCACGACTCCTTCTCGATGGTCTGGCCGCGCCAGGACGCCGAGCCGTCGGCGCCGAGCCTGGCGATGAAGCTCCAGCCGCCGCCGATCCGCGCCTCGCCCACCAGCGTCGCCATCTGGTTCTTCGATATCCCGGCGGTCTCCGACATCCGCTCGACGTGGCTCTCCAGCGCCTGGACCTGGGCGCTCTCGCTCTCGGTGACTCCGCGGGCGAAGGCCTCGCCGGTGGAGACGTCGCGGGCGTAGCGCTCGGCGAGCCGGGTCGCGTCGGTCACCGCGGCGCTCCGCGCCGTGCCGGCCTCGGCCGAGAAGGCCTGAGAGAGGCCGCGGGCTTGCGCCGCGCGCTGCTCGTGGCTCGCCGCCAGCGATTCGGAGAGCCGCACCCCGGCGGCCGGGATGCGACTGGTGGCAGCGCCCGCGTCGGCCACCACGGTGCTGTCCCCGGTCACGGTGTACGCGGCTCCGCCGGGCGCGAACCCGGAGAACCGGTGGTCGTCGACATGGGCCGAGGTGCGGATCTGGCGGCCCTCGAGGGTCGCGAAGCGGTGGGTATCGGCGCTGGTGTTGCCGAGCGAGAGGTTGCCGGTCGTGCCCTCGTGCGCGGCGGACGAGGCTGCGTCCTGGCCGACCGCGAGCACCGAGGTCGCGAGCACGGTCGCCTTCGAGAGCCCGTAGGCGAGCGCCGCGGCGAGGAACGGCACCGACATCGAGAGGTAGCCCGACATCACGGCGACATCCGCCGCCACCGCCTGGATGCCGGCCTGTGCGACGAGAGAGATGCCGACATCGCCCCCCGGCATGAGCGCGGTCACGCCCATGCGCTCGGCCGCCTCGCCCATGGCGATGCGGTGCAGCACCGCGTAGAGCGGCCCCCACGATTGCAGCCACACCAGCCCGGTGACATACGACCGGAATATCCCGGCCCCGGCGGGGGTGAGCATCAGCAGCACGGCCATGGGGAACGCGCCGATGTAGAGGCACTCGAAGACGATCTTCAGCATCGGCACCCAGGTCTCGGCCTGTCTCCCGATGGCCCGATAGGCGGAGACGGTCTGGGCCTCGGCGCGCGCCTCGGTGTAGGCGCGGAGCGCGGCGGCGTTGCCCGCCTCGGCCGCCCACTGCTCGCCCGCGTCGTGGACGGCGTTGAGCACCATCTGCTGGCGCATGATCTCGGCCGCGGAGCGCGAGGCGCCGATGAGGAAGTGGTGCGCGGCCGGGAGCGCCGCCATCAGCTCGGCGCGGGCGAGCGCGTCGGTAGCGGCGTCCGGGAAGAGCCGCCGGCCGAACACGGCTCCGGCGCGCCGGAGCTCCGCGGTCCACTGCGCGTTGAGCCGGCCCGCGGCGCCGGCGCAGGTGACGACCGCCCTGTCGACCCCGCCGTCCTCGTTCCTGGTGGCGAGCTCGACCATGCGCGCGGGCGAGGCGCCCGCCGACGGCGAGCGGCTCGACGTGACGAGCGCCCAGAGGTCGGTGGACTCGCGCAGCTCGTCCGCCGAGACGTGGCCGAGCAGCAGCGCGTAGAACACGCACTGGCGCGAGAAGGACCGGAGGTTGCGCGCGAACACCGCGTCGGTGACTTCGAGCCGGGTCGCCGCGGCCGCGAGCCGTGCGCCGAAGATGAGCCCGTGGCGCTGGTAGGCGAGGTCGTTCGGCAGCGCGAACGCCTGCTCGGTCAAGCGCGTGAGCCCGTCGCCCACCTGGGAGGTGAGCGAGGCGAACAGCGCGAGCCCGATCGGCACGTTGGCGACCACGGCGGGCGCGAGCGCCGGATCGAGCCGGTCCACGACCCGCACCGTGGCCCTGGGCACGATCATCGCGCCCCACACGGCGACGAACAGCAGGATCCACTTGGCGTTGTCCTTCCACGACCCGCCGAAGGCGGTGCGGAACAGGACCCAGTCGAGCCCCGCTACACCGCTAAGCTGGGCGAGCACGACATAGGCCCCGCCCGAGGTGATGGCGGCGACCGCGTTCAGGAGGTCGACCAGGTAGGTCCCGCCGCCGAGGGTGAAGAGTTCGTACATGGTCTATGGGCGGCTCAGTGTGCGCTCGCCCCGGCGGTGCCGCGCGCGAACGCGAGCGCCGCGCGCTCGCCGTCCCTACCGCGCGCCGGCGAGCTCGGTCTCGATGAGCCTGAGCTTCTCGACCACGGCGAGCGCGGTGTTGAAGCGGGCGAGCCCCTCGTTGCGGTGACGGCTCAAGGCCACCCGGTTGGCGCGCAAGCCCTCGCGCCAGCGCTCGAGCTGCTCGCCGTCGGCGATGTCGAGCGTCCCGGCGCGCTCCTCGACCGTGCGGTGCAGGTCGGCGATCCAGACCTGCAGCAGGTCAAGCGCGACGGCCTCGGCGAGCGCGTCGATCTCGGCGTCGATGACCGCGCCGCGATAGGCCGCCGCCGCGTTGATGACCCGGTAGACCGGGAGCGTGGTGAGGTTGACGAGCCCGAGCGCGTCCGCCGGCGGCGCGGTGTCGGTGCGCACCGCCTCGGCGAGCCGGCGGAGCAGGTCCGCGACTCGTGCCCGGAAGCCCCGGTCGGCCGGGACGTTCACGGCGCCGAGCGTGGGGTTCAGGCAGTCGGCCGGGGTGTCGCAGCGGTAGACCGGCAGAGCGCCGCCACCCTCCATCAGCACCTCGGTCACCCGGCGGTCGAGGATAAGCGGCTGCAGGATCCGCACCCGGGGACCGGACGCGTCGCCGTCGGAGGTCGGCGCGATGACGATCACCGTGCCGGAGACCGACATGGCGAACTCGGCGAGCTCGGTGTCCGCCGAGAGGAAGGACGAGGCCTGCACCGCCTTCCAGGCGTAGTTGACGTTGACCGGCACCTGGTCGGCCATCGGCCCGGAGGCCGCAGCGAGGGTCGAGTTGCGCCGTCCGTCGGCGCCGCAGCCGTGCTTCGCCGCGGCGTAGTCGGCGAAGATGCCCTGGCTGGCGCCGATGGCGGCGCAAATCGCCGAGGACGCACGGTCGTTCTTCGACCATACCGCGCCGACCAGCGCCTGCGCGGTCTCGCAGGAGTTGAGGTTCTGGCTGTTGACCCACTGGGCGAGCGCGCGGAGCTTCGACATGGTCTCGGCGATCACCGGCGAGATGGTCTCGAGCGCGAGCTCGAAGGCGAAGCCGGCGGCGTTCTGCGCGACCGCACGCCCGAAGGCAATCAGCTGGTCGGAGTTGATGAAGGAGAAGGCGCCCGCGAAGGCGTCGATGCCACCGCAGCCGGCGCGGAAGCTCGGCAGGTTCACGGTAGCGATCTGCTCGGAGCGCACCGGCGTGCGGAGATACAGGTTGCCGAGCGTCCAGTGCCCCGAGGCCTGGCCCTGGAAGGCCGTCGGTCCGGTGGTGTTGACTGCCGCGCCCCGCCAGAAGGACTCCATCTCCGAGAGCACGTCGGCACGGACCGGGAGGGTGGCCAGGAGCGCCAGTGCGAGGGCAAACGCCGCGGCCGTGGTCTTTCGGTCAGTAGTCATGTCCGCTCTCCCGCGCGGTGAGGAGGAAGATACGCTCGGCGAGCTGGTCCTCGGCGAGCACGCCGAAGCCGACCGGCAGCGCCCGTTTCGTCACCGTGTCGAACAGCGCGACGGCGGGCAGCGGTCCGCCGGCGAGCCCGAGCCGGGCCGCGCGTCCGTTGTCCGGCACCGCCTCGGGCCAGCCTTCGAGCGGTCCGCCCGACATCGAGACCGCCAGTACGTCGAGGCCGTGACGCAGGGCGAACGCGCGCAGGAGCGGCCCGAACACCCGGCACCCCGAGCAGTCGGTGTGGCCCAGATAGATGAGCCCGTAGCGCTCGCTCAGGTTCGCGAGCACCGCGTCGCGCTCCTTGCGCCGCGCCTGCCCCCAGACCTGCTTGGCGAGCGCGCCGACCGGGCGCGTGAGCGTGTAGTCGATCTCCGGGGTCGCCCAGACCGTGCGGCGGAAGGCGTCGGAGAACGCCGCCGCCTTCGCGAGCGTCTCGCGCTGGAGCCGCAGGTAGGCCGCGACCTTCGCGGGCGCCGGATCGAGGATCGCCGCCGCGCGGGCCTCCTCCAACGCTTGGCGCATGGCCTTGATACGCGCCATCGCGTTCTGCGTCGCCGGCGGGGCGGACGCGTCCTGTCCTGGCGCCTCATCGATGTCCTCGTCGTCCCGGTCGCAGTAGAAGTGCCAGCCGAGGGCGGCGACCGTGTCCGCCGAGCCGCACCAGCCGCGCCACTCGCCCGCGCTGACCGGAAAGGCCGCCGCCAACGCCAGCGCCAGGCAGCCCGCCCGCAACAGGAGCCCCACGTTCCGCGCCCCGGCCATCACGGGCTCCGCTCGTAGAACGCGCGCACCCGGTCCCGCATGAATGACTGGGTGCTGTCCCGACCCGGCAGCGCGATGGACGGCTCCCGGGACCCGTCGACGAGGTCCTGGGTGAACTCGGTGAGGTCGAGCCGGTCGAAGTCGATGCGCTCGACCTCGGCTACGGTGAACCCCCGGCAGCTGCCCCAGCCCAGCCCAAGCTGCGGGCGCGCTTGCTGGTGCAGGATGCGCCCGAGCCTGGAGCCGAACACGCACCACTCGCGCTTGCGCCGGATGCACACCCCGAACACGCGCTTGGCGCAGCGCTTGCCGAGATAGTGCGTGTTGCCCGCGTGGCGCTCCTTGCCGAGCTCGATCTCGGCGCGGCTGCACCCGGCGATTCCGACCAGCAGGCCCGAGTTCCTGCAGCAGTTGGCGAGCCCGCCGAACTTGATGGTGCAGGCCCGGCGCTCGCCGGCGAAGAAGCGAAGATTGTTCCGGTCGAACTCCTCGCCGCCCATCTCCAGCACCATGTTGAGCATGGCCGCGGAGCGCGCGAAGCCGGTGTTGCCCTGGCTCCCGACGCTCTCGCAACCGGCCCCGACGCATGAAGTGACGCTGCCGCACGAGCCGCCGCGGCCGGCGTCCGCGACATCGGCCGTGCAGTCCGTGACGCGCCCCGAAGCGAGACCGTCGGCGCGGTGCGCCGGATCCTGCGGGGCGAACCCGATGGCCCTGGCCCGCGCGATGCCCGGATCGTTCGACGGGACCGGCGCGGCGGGGCGCACCGCCGTTCCCTCGATCACCGCGCGCCCGGCCTGGCCGCCCGGGTCGGCCGGATCGGCGACCCGGGCCCGGGCCGCGTCCTCCAGGCCGGCGGCGTTCAAGTTGCGCTCCGACACGTTCGTCCCCGCGTAACCGGGCACCGTTCGGGCCTTCGACGCGTCCCTGGCGATCGCGCTCGCCGCCGCGGTCCCGGCCTGGCCGATCTCGCGGGCGGCCGCCTTGGGGTCGTCCGCATGCGCCGCCTGGCCCGCGAGGATCCAGAGCATCAGGCAGCACGCGGCGAACATGGCCGTCCAGGCGAGCAGCCGGACAATCCGGGTCATGCGGTCGACCGTGACGGAGACGCGGTCCGTGCGAGGTTCAAGCCGTTCCATATTCATCGTCAGTCCTCCCCGCGCAGGCGCTCGAGTCGCGCCCGCGCGATGTGCCGCCCGGCGTCGCCCTCGGAGGCGATGGCCTCCAGCGCGGCGGCAAGGCCGATGTTCCCGGTCACGATGTCGAACGGCGGCGGCGCGTGGTCCGCGCAGCCGCGGCTCGCGCAAGGCCTCACGCCGCCCGGCGCGACGACGACGGCCGGGACCCGTTCGACGCCGAACAGACGGAACAGACGGGGATCGATGGCGACACCGGCGTCGTGGCCGCCGAGGCGCTCGCCGATGGCCATGACGGTCGCCCGGATTCCGGCCGGGCCGGCCCCGTGCAGGAGCAGTGGGACGCCCGTCCGCGCCGCCGCCCGAGCCCACTGCTTCCAGCTCGCGGGCGGCACAGCGAGGCTCAGGAACACCAGCACGTCGCCGGTGTTCGCCCGGCCCGCGAGGCCCGCCCCGGTCGCGACTGCATGCCGTTCGGCCGGCAGCGGCGCGGGAGTGGCGCCGGCGCTGCCGCCGGTTCCGGAGCTTGCGGCGGTCTGCGACGCCGCTTCGCCGGCGCGCTCCAGGGCGCGGCCGATGATCGAGCGGGTCCAGTCGCCAAGACCCTCGGGGCCGGAAGACTCCGCCCGGCGCAGCACCTCGTCGGCCAGCATCCGTGCCCGATCCTCGGCGGAGGGCGAAGGGTCATCGGCCAGCGCCGACCCGCAACACGCGGCCAGCATCAGCATCGCGGCGAGCCCGTCTCGGGCGAGGGCTCCGACACGAGTGTCTCCGGCACGAGTGTCTCCGGCGCGCTGTCCGAGGCTTTCTACAAGAGGCAGCAATTGCGTTTCCTCCACAGCAGGTAGCCGAAGCTCTCGCCCGAGACGGGCAGCTCGCGTAGCGATTCCCAGAGCACCGAGGAGCGCCCCGTCGGGTTGCAGCCGGTCAGAGGCGATGTCGCCGGCACGGGCTGGGTCATCTGCCAGCGGTACTGGCTTTTCCTCATGATCGGCATGGGATAGCGGCCGCAGAGCGCCGCGGAGCCCGATGTGCCCCACGCGAGCCCCGCCCGATGAAGCCGATAGACAAGGCGCTGGGCCGCGAGCAGCGAAGCCTGCACCCCGCCGACATGGGCGGCGACGTTGCCGGTGAGCGGATACATCCCGCCCTGGCAGCCGGCGCACCAGAAGAGCAGATCGAGCGGGAGTGCGGCCGAGGCCGCCGCGCAGTCGGCCGAACACGCGGCCTGCGCCGGCAGGTTGGCGAACAGCGCCGCCTCCGGGTTCAGCAGGAACGACAGCTCGTCGTCGAGCCACGCCGGGTCGAGCTCCGAGGTCCAGGCGATGTCGAGCGAGCCGCCCTCGAGGCAGCCGAGATCGAGCAGCGCGCCGATCCACGACAGCAGCGGATAGACGTAGTAGTGCGCATGCCAGACGGACCCCTGGGCGCCGACGCCGCCGGACGACCCCGTGCGGCCACGGGCGGCCGGGAGCCCCGGGTCGATGGTGAGCCCGCCGAGATTGGGGAAGCACCAGGGGGTCCGGGTCACGTCCACGAGCCGCGCCGGCTCCCACACCCCGAGCGAGAGCCCGATGCGCGGAATGGGCGAGCCGCAGAAGCAGATCGGGGAGCCCGGGTTCGGCGTGTCCGGCGCACCCGACGCACTGCCGATACGGACTGGCCCGATCGAGATCGGGAACAGGCACTCCCAGCACACGTCCGTGATCGGGTTCACGAAGCGCCCGGTGCACAACTGGCTGGATGCGGGCGCGGCCCACAGGAAGGCCGCCAAAGCGATGCCGAGCGCGGCAAGCGACGCCGGGAACCTCATGCGCGCGGACCCTCCGGGCCGTTCGCGTCGTCCACCCGCGCCGCGTCGCGCCGTCCGCCCGGAACGTTCTCCAGGCCCTGCGGCCCGGCCACCACGATCTCGGTGACGCTGCGCATCTGGCCGTCCCGGTCGCGGTAGCCGCCGGTGGCGAGCCGCCCCTCGACCAGGACCGCGACGCCCTTGGCGACCATCGTCTCCACCGCATCCACCGTCGGGCCGTAGACCACGACGCGGCGCCATTCGGTGTTCCCGGCCGTCTCGCCCTCCCGGTCCTTCCACATCTGCGTGGTGGCGAGGCCGAGGGACGCCGCCTTGCCGCCGCCCTTCAGCGTGCGGATGTCGGGGGCGCGCCCGGCATGGCCGAGCAGCGTCGCGCGGTTCATGTTCAACATGGTTCTTGTCTCCTGTGGTCCGGTTCGTTGGTCGATCCGGCGGCGGGCGCGGTCGAGGCGCAGCGTGCGGCTCCTGCCGCCGACGCCGGTCCGGAATCCCGCAGGTCATCGAGCGGGAACTCGGTCAGGCGCAAAAGCGCGCCGTCGCGCTCGACGAGCGTCGGCGTGGCGCGGACTGCGAAGCGCTCGGTCAGCCGCCCGCCGAGGTCGAAGAAGAAGGGCCGGCGGTGCCGGCGCATCAGGTCCAGCGGCCGGCCGGCGAGCAGCACGATCTTCGCCGGCCCCTCGTGGGCGAGCGCCCAGGCGATTTCCGCCTCGCGCCGGCCGTCGACAAACAGCAGGGCGCGGGTGAGCGGCGCGTGTTCGAACGGATCGATCCTTGTCCCCGCGGCGGCGATGAGCGCACCGTCGGGGCCGCGGATGTCCTGGCCCACGACGATGGCGGGATCGACGAGCCGGGATGTCCGTTCCCGGGCCGGAGCGACGCCCGGGACCGGCGCGGGCTCCTCCAGGGACTGCCGCGCCCGTGTCCGGGCCGCGTCCTGCAGGCGGTCGAGCTCTCCCGAACGCCGCATGTCCGCAAGCCGCGCCTCGATCTCCGCCAGCAGGTCGGGCTCGGCCACCGGCCAGGTCGCGCCGCGCACCCCGAGATCGCGGGCCGAAGCCGGCGCGGCCAGCGCCAGCGCGACGCAGAGCGCCGGGAGGAAAGGCAGCAAAGAGCGCTTCATCGCCGCGCCTCCGTCGGCCGGCCGATATCCTCCGGTCCGACCAGCGGCCCCTCGAGCCCGAGCCAGGGCAGGTCCGGCAGCGCCAGGGCGCGGCCGAGGATGCGCGAGCGGGGCGCCAGCCCGATCTCCGCGTAGCGGCTGTCGTGGCTGTCGCGATGGTCCGCATGCAGGAAGTAGTGGCCAGGAGGAATCGTTCCCGGCTCGATCGCCGCAAGCGGTCGTCCGTCCAGCGCGTGCGTCTTGGCCCGGCCCACCGCGGTCCCGTCGATCCGCACCGTGCGGTCGGGGTCGACCGAGACGATGGAGCCGGGCACGCCGCGCACGGTCTTGAGATACGGCACCGGCGCGTTCACCGATTCCGGCGGGTCGAACAGCACCCGGTCGCCGATCGCCGGCTCCTCGCCGAACAGCGGGACGGCGGCGTAGCCCCAGGCTTCGTCCGACCAGCTTACGTTGACATGAACGCGGGACGCCGCGAACAGCCATGTCCCGGCGAGCGCCACGAGAACGAGGAGTCCGGCGCGGGCGCGGTTGCCGGCGTGGCGCGCGCTCATGGCCGGGACTCCGCCGCATCCCGGCTGGCCAAAGACCTCGCCAGCTCGGCCCGGACCTCGCCGGTCAGGTCGGGCGCGCCCGCGGCGACCGCCCGGGCCGGCAGCAGCACCGCGCCGTGGCGGGCCGCGGTCTTCCCAAGCGCGTCTTCGAGCGCGTGCGCCCAGAGGCGGGTCGCCGCCGCCGTCCCCTCGGCGCCCGCGCTGCCGCGGGCGGCCTCGGCGGCGTGCTCCGCCACCAGCTCGGCCAAGCGCACGCTCGCGAGCCGCGGCGCATCGTCGTGCGCGATGCGCGCGAGCCCGGCCGCGACCAATGCCGCGACGCCGGCGGCGAGCAGCATCGCCGAGGCGAGGATGCGGAGGTCGTTCATGCACCGCTCCCGGCGGCGGCTTGGCGGCGCGCCGACATCGAGACATACGCCCGCGTGTCGCGTGCTTGAACCAGGCCGCGCCGTCCTCGTCGTGGAACATGTAGAGGTAGTGGCCGGCCCAGTTGCGCTCGGACCGCTCGGCCGACAGCACGCCCGCCAGGATGGCCGTGCGGAACACCGCCTCGGCGTCGCGCACGACACGCAGACCGAATGCGGCCCGGCGCCGCCGGTCATGCCGCCAGCGGTCGCTCGCCATCGTCCCGTTCCGTCCCATGCGCCGTTTCCGTCGATCGCGCCTTCTGTAAGTTCGCGACATCGTCGTTCTTCCTCTGTTCGATGGTGTTCGGTTGTCCGCCGGCTTCCCCGGCGGCGCCCTCCCCGGACGGCCCGGTCAGCGCGGCGTAGCGCGCCAGCCAGAGCCGCGCCGCCCGGCCCGGTTCCACGGGCCGGATGCGCTTCCTCAATGGCGGGAAGGCCACACCGGCATTGCTGCCGGTGTCGGCGTCCGCGAGGTCGCGGCGCTCGGCGGCGTCGGTCATGCGGGCGACGAAGCGCAGCAGGTCCGCCTGTTCGGCCGTGAGCTCGCCGTCGAGCCCGGCGGCCTCGCGCACCGCCCGGTCGATGGCGGCGCCTTCTCGCCTCGATCGCTCGGCGGCCCGCGCCGAGGACGCTCGCGCCGCAGCCGGGCCGCCGACCTGACCGTCGCCGAGCCACGCGATGCGGGTATCGGCGAGGAGCGCGTGCAGCGCGAGCCGCCGCCGCTCCTCCGGGCCGAGCCCATCGAGCGCCTCGATCTCCTCGCTCGCCACGACCGCGCGCTGCGCGATCGCGTAGAACCGGCGCGTGCGCCCGCCCCAGCGGCAGGTGTTGGCCAGCACGTGGGCCATCGCCTCGATGTCGATGTCGGTCGCCGTCAGTCCCTGCGGGTCGCCCGGCCAGGCGAGCGGTCGCTCGGCATGGGTCGCGGCGGCCTCGGCGCCGCGAGGCCGTCTGTCTCTCGATGCGCTCATGTGCGCTCTCCTTCGGTCTCGGTGTGTTGCGTTGAAGTTCTGCCCGCTGCGGCGTCATCGCGTTCGTCTCCGGATTCGCGGCCGGTTTCCGGTTCCTGCCGTTCCGGCGCTTCCGGAACCGTGGGTCGGTCCGCGCCCGCGATGCGGTCGATCGCCTCGACCGTGGCGAGCCCCTCGGCCTTGAGCTTCTCGACCTGCGCGAACGTCGGACCGCGCGAGGAGAAGAGCGCCACCGACCAGGGGTCGAGCACGAGGCGCGCCACGCGCCAGCCGTCCGGGCCGTGCAGCACCAGCTCCGCCCAGCGCCCGTCGGCGGTGGTCAGGCTCTTCAAGGCCTGCTCCATGCCGGGGTCGCAGTGGATGCGCTTCTCCGACTTGAGCAGCTCCACCGACTCGTCCTTCTGGGCGAGGAAGATCACCCAGTCGGAGTTCTCCCAGGCGGCCCTCGCGGCGGGGTTCGCGTAGTAGTCGTTGACCGACTGCGTGCCGGTCACGAGCGCCCCCCGGTACTTCCTCGCCCGGCGTGCCGCGCCCTCCAGGAACGCCCGGCTGTCCTCGCCCGAGAGCAGGTCCCAAGCCTCGTCGATGACGATCGCCTTCGCCCGCGTGCGCTCGCCGTGATACATCCGCTGGGTGCTGAGAAAGACCACCAGCATCAGCACCACCGCCTGCAGGTCGCCCCGTCCTTTCAGCTCGGCAAGCTCGAACACGGTGATCGCCGATTTCAGGTCCGGAACCGCGCCGCCCGCGAACAGCCGCCCCATCGCCCCGCGCGGGCACCAGGGGCCGAGCGCGGTGGCCATGTCCTTCGCCCGGCGGTCGTCGCGCGTGTCGAGGTGGTTCCTGACGGTGCCGAGATCGGCCGCGTTGCCGGCCTCGTCCCAGGCCGCGGCGATGGCCTCGTTGACGAGCGCCGCCTCGATGTCGTCGATGGACCCCCTTCGCCGGCACATGCGTCCGATGACGCTCGCCAGCATCGCAAAGCACTCCTCGCGGTAGTCGCCGTCGCGCGCCGCCGCCGCCGCGTCGATCATCGCGAAGGGGTTGAGGCAGGCCGGATCGCTGCCGAAGGCGATGAAGGCGCCGCCGAGCGCCTCGGCGGTGTGCTGAAACGAGCGCCCGTCGTCGATGACCACGGCCTCGCCGCCCGCGCCGACGATGCCGGAGACGAGCTCCTGCATCAGCACCGACTTGCCCGAGCCGGACTTGCCGGTCACCGCCACGTTGTAGTTGCCGGCGGCGTTGGCGAACGGCGACCAGCCGGCCGGCTGGCCGCGCCACTCGCCGTGCACCGGCGCGAGATTGACCGCCGAGGCGGTGAGCAGGGTCTTCATCCGACCCATGCGCTCGAGGTCGGCGTCGATCCCGCCCGCCGGAACCATCGGGAGCGAGGCGAGCCAGGAGGGGAGCTGCACGTAGCGCTCGGCCGCGAGCCGCCAGCCCTGGCCGTGATAGATCGCGCGCACCGCCTGCTCGGCCTCGTCGATGGCCTCACACGGCGCGTAGACCGCCGCCGTGTAGCAGGCGCGCACCAGCCGCTCGCCGTCCTTGAGCCGCTCGGTCACCGCCTGCCAGTCGCGCGCCTTCTCCGGCAGGCCCGGCAGGTAGCGCGCGATGCCGGTCCCGGCCTGCTGCATCGCCCGCGCACTCTTGAGGAACGCCTTCTCCCCGTCGGCCTCGTCGCCGGTCATGACGGTGAGGCAGGTCAGCACCGGGCAGCCCGGCTGGAGGAACGCGCGGTGGAAGTCGCCGATGAGCGCGTTGCCGCGCCAGCCCGGCCACACCTCGGGGAAGGCGACCGCGCTCAGCACCCGCACCGCGACATCCGTCCCGTCAGGGTCATGAAACACGAGCCCGGTCGGGGCCACGGTGAGCGCGCGCCCGGGCGCGGCGCATTGCAGATGAATCGGGTCGCGCGGCGACCAGCGCCGTTGCGGGCGACCGAGACCGCCGTCGTGCGCCCCGGCCAGGTCCGGAGCGGTCAGCTCGGCGGCGAGCGACAGCAGCGCGTCCGGGTCGAGCCGCCTGGCCGCGGCGCCGGCCGAGGCGAGCGTGCCCTCGAGCGCCCGGCGGAAGCCGCCGAGCGCGGTCTCCGGGCCCGGGCCCGGCGCCCCGGCAAGGGACCCGCAGACGAACACCCGATAGTCCGACAGCGTGAAGGGCGGGCCGCCCGCGTGCAGCGGCCGCCAGCCGCCGTGGGACAGGAGCCGTCCCCGGCGCTCTCCCATCGCCGCCTGCACCGGACCGGCATCGCGGCGCGGCCCGGCCCAGGCATCCAGCGCCGACCCGAAGCGCGGACTCGCCCAGTGGATCACCTGCACCGTGCAACGCTCTGGCGCTGCGTCGGCCAGCGTCCCCGCGAGCGCCCCCAGCGTCTCCTCGTCGATCCCGGCGAACGGCGGGACCTCGATGACGAACCCCGTCGAGCCCGCGTTGACGTAGAGCTCGCTCCGCTCGTCGAAGGCGCGCCAGGGCAGGAGGTCGACCATCGCCGCCGGGGCCTCCGGCGGCGACCACGGCTCGAGTCCGGCCGGGCCCTCGAACAGGTCCGCGAGACGGGCCAGCATCAGGGCCGCTTCCACTCGGCGGGCGCGATCACGATGCGCACCCACGACGCCTCGCGGTACACCCCCTCGGCGTCGACGAAGGGCGCGATCCATACCCGGGCGAGCGTCTCGGGCGCGCGCAGATCGGTGGCGGGGGTCACGTCATCGGTCGGCGTCGAGGCCGTGGCCGCGGAAGAGGCCCCGTCCGCCGTTGTCGGCTCGGAATTGTCGGAAGCGGAACCTTCCGTCATGCCGGACACCGCCGCTTCGCGCTCGCCGCTGTCGTCCCGGCCCCGCGCCTCGCCGTCGGCGCCGAACACGCGCGCGAGCCAGGCGAACGGATTGCAGCGCACACCGCAGTCGCGGCGGCCGGCATTGTCCCGATCGGCGATCTCGGGCCCGGAGGCGCCACGGCGATCGGTCGTGCCATGTGCCGGGATGGCGCGTGCCGGTCTCTCCATCCGCCCGCGGTCGGCCTCGTCCTTCACCGCCGGGTCGGCGGCGGCGACGCTCGTGCATTGCGACCCCTGGGCGAGCGGGCACTGCCAGTCCTCGCCCACATGGGTCGCGGCGCAGCCGGCGAGCGCGAGCGCTGCCCCGGCCGCCGTCAGCACCGTACGCAGGCGTCGCATGATGTTCGTTCCTTCAACCGTCATTGTTCGTTTCTCCGTGGGGGATTGGGGTCGGGCCGGCCGTCGAGCCGGGTGCCCTCGAGGAACACCACGGTCACCGCCGTGCCGGCCTGCAGCTGGATCACCGGCTGGTATTGCTCGGCCCGGCGGATCAGGTAGTCGGCGACCTTGCGCCCCGCCGAGGACGCGCCGGAGCCGAGGCCCGCGCGGCCGATGTCGTCGAGCCCGGTGTTGGCGACCGCGGCGCCGCTCCCGGTCGCCACCGCCTGGGGGGCGAACGCGCCGGAGACGCCCTGGCCGATACCGGAGACGAGGCCCGCGAGGAACGCCTTCTCGACCAGCGCCCCCTCGCGGCTCACTACCGGGCCGCGCACGCCGGTCTTGCCGGCGCCGGAGACGAACCCCGCCACCTGCGTCTCCACCACCGTGCCGGGCTCGTCGCCCGAGCAGGTCAGGGTCCGCAGCCGCGCGTAGACCTTCTCCGAGGAGAGGTCGCCGTAGGCGGCGCCCGTGACCGTGCAGCCGTCGAGATCGACGGCTTGCGCGCTCCCGTCCTCGGCCGCGGTCCACGCGGGACCGGTGATACGCAGCAGCACCGGGCGCGGATCGCCCTGGGAGGCGATCCCGGCCGAGGCGTCGACGCCGGCGATCACCACCGCTCGCGCGTGGCTGCCCGCGGGCAGCCAGAGCGCAAGCGGCTTCGCGTCCTCGCCCCCGGGGTCGCCGAACACAGGCGCCTCGAGCTCGAAGCGCCGGATCAACGGCGCCGCCGGCTGCGGCGCGGCGCCGCCGGACGGGGCCGCGCCCGCTCCGGGCGCCGTGCCGGCCGGCGCGAACACGCCGCCTCCCGACACGCCGCCTCCCGGGACCGATGCATTCGGGGCCGGACTGCTCGCGGCGTTGCCGCGCTCCGCCTCGCCAAGCGCCGCGCTCAAGCCGTCAATGACGGTCTTCGCCTCGTCGGCCTGCGTCTGCAGCCGGTCCTGAAGGCGACGGTTCTCGTCGGCCAGTCGCCGGCTCTCGTTGCGCACCTCGTTCAGGTCCGCCTCGATCCGGCCGAGCCGCGTCTCCGAGCGCCGCGTCCAGCTCTCCTCCGCCGTGCCGGGCCCGGCGAGCTCGGCCGCGATCCGCGGACCGGGCGCCGGCGCCTTGCCGCCCGAGGCGGCAATCCACGCCGCGACGGCCAGCAGCGCGACCGCCGCGATGCCGGAGAACAGCAGGACCTGGCGGTTGCGCACCTGCCGCGCCCCGCCGTCCGGCGCGGCGTTCCCGGCGGCGCTCATCGAGAGACTCCTTCACGCACGGCCACGGCGAAGCGGCCGCCCCGAGGCCCGGTGCCAGTGTCGGCGAGCCAGACCGCCGCGATATCCGGACCGAGTCGTGCAGCGAGGGCTTCCGGGTCGCGCGGGGCGTCCACGCCGAGTTCCACGACCCATCCCGAGAACCGTGGTCCGCGCCACACCTCGACGACGGTGACGGCCGTGTTATCCGCATCGCGGTTGCCGCCACCTTCGATCGTGTAGCCTGCGAGCGGCTCGCGGTTCGCCACCGCCCGGATCAAGCGGGCGATGGCAGCGATCCGTGCATCGTTCGCGGCGATGGTTTCCGCCGTCTCCGCGCTCACGATGTCGGCATTGCGGATCAGGATCTGCGCCGGACCGCGCTCGGCCGGCGTCAGCGTCAACCGGTAGGTGAAGCCCTTCTCGGTGCCGACGAAGAGCGCCACGGGCAAGGCTTGCCCCGGACTCCGATCCAGGCCCGGCGCCGTGCCGTCCGCGCTTTCGGGCAGCGGGCGAAGATAGAGATCGCCCGTACCCGGATCGTGCTCGACCTGGTAGCCGCCCGGAGCGCGGATCACCCGCGCGATCCGGTCGCCCAGCAGCGCGACCCGGCTCACCCCGGTAGCCGAAACCCGAGCCGCAAGCTCGGCATGGTCGGCGGCGTCCAGGATCTGCGCGGCCGTTGCGGGCGCGGCGCCCGCATGCGCCATCCATAGAAGGAGTGCGGCGGCCAGCACGCCGGCGCGGCTTGGCCTTCGTTTCGTAGCTGTCACTGTTCGTCCTCCATGTCCTCGAATCTCAGGAGTCCCAGCCGGCCGCCCTCGACGCGGAAGGCGAGCCGGTAGGTCCTGGCAGTCCGCGCGATTTCCTCGCGCCCGATCCAGGTTGCGAGCCGGCCCCGCACCTCGACCGTCAGACCTTCCGGATCGGCCTCGATGCGCTCGGGGTAGAAGGCCGTGCTGAGGTCGCGCCGCGCCATCCGCTCGGCTTCCGCCGCCACCCAGGCGCCGATCGCGCCCCGCGCTTCGGACGCGCTCATCCGCGCCGCCGCCTCCCGCACGTGCCCGGCGTTCTCCGGCGTCAGCGTCAGGAGCGTCACCGTGGCGGTGCGCGCCGCGTCCTCGAGATAGCGCCGTCCCGCCCAGGTGCTCCCGACCTCCCACACCGGACCGGAGACCGCGGGCACCAGGACCGTCGTGACATCCCGCCCGGCCATGCCGACCGAGAGCGCGAGGTTGGCGAGAAGCGAAAGCCCGAGCAGGCCCGCGAGCGCAAATCGCGCATCCCGCGCCTTCCGGCCCTCCGCCTCCTGCATGTCCCGGCGCATCGCGCGTCAGCCCACGTAGCGCCGGACATGGCTCGGCGGCGTGGCCTTGAGCCGTAGCGCGAAGTCCGGCAGGAACCAGTAGAGCGCGTAGTGCACGACGTTCGCCCCGCCGCCGCGCTTGATGCGGCGCAGCAGCCACCAGCCGGCGGCGCCGGCGACGATCCCGGTCACGAACGCGTTGGCGGCGAGCCCGAGGAGGGCCGGGCCGATGAGCGCCGCCGCCTCGTCGACGGTCCAGAACAGCCAGCGCTCCGGATCGTCGAGACGGCGCGGAATCGCATGGCGCGCGGAGTCGTTCATGGCCGCCTCAGACGATCGCCGTGCCGACGAGGCCGGTCACGATGCCCACCCCCGCGCCGGCCGCCACGCCGACGCCGACGGCGCCGAGCAGCTGCCCGGCGTTAAAGCGCAGCACCGAGCCCACCAGCGCCGCGCCCACCGCGAGCGCCGCGGCGAGCTGGCCGCCGGTGCCGCCGACGATCTTGCTCACCGTGCTGAGGGGGCCGGCAAAGGTGGTGTCCGACGAGGCCAACGCCGGGTCGGCGCCGAAGACCAACGCCGCCGCGACGGCCAGCGTCGTCAGCGTCCGGGCATTCGCGGCAAGCACCGCGTCCCCGCTACGGTACGGCAGCAGGGCCATCACCGCGCCCTCCGACCGCCCGGACCGCTTTTCGGGTCGTTGTCCGGGCCGTCGTCCGAGGTCGAGGTCCTGCGCCGCTCCGCAGCCCAGCCCTCGAGGTCGGCGCGGGCATAGCGGATGCGCGTCCCGAACTTGTGGAACGCCGGTCCCTCGCCGGTCACCCGGTAGCGGTCCAGCGTGCGGGGCGAGAGCCCCAGGAAGGCCGCGGCCTCCCGCGTGCCCATGTACTCCGTCGGTCTGTCGTTCACTGCAACGTCTCCTCCCCTGTCTTCATCCATGACCCCGCCCGGGTCGCCCGCGAACGCTTCGCGCATCGCCGTGCGTTCGGCGCCGGTGCAGCGCGCCGCCATCCAGCGCAGAACCCGCTCCGCGGTATCCAGCCGGGGCGACGAGCCCCGGCGCAGTCGCGCGACGAACGACGGATCCCCCGCCGCCTCGTGCCCGAGCACGTAGGGCTTGGTGCGCGTCACCGCGACGAACCCGGCGACCTCGGCCCTGAAGGCGGGTCCGACCGGCGTCTCGCCCATGAAGACGAGCACCCGGTCGGCGGTATCCAGCCGCGGCTCGCGGCCCCGCATCAGCCGATGCACGAAGGACGGATCGCCCAGCGCGTCTAGCCCAAGCCGCGCGGGTGCGGTGCCGGTGCGGTCGAGATACGCCCGCACGGCGTGGCGGAAATGTGTGGTGAGTGCGTTCATGGCGGCGGAAGATACGCAGGCAGATTGTCGTTGACAATCGCGTTAGTTAGTGAATACGCTATGCCATCCGCCGTCAACCGGCGACAACCCAGCGAGGCAACGCGATGGAACGCGACCCGGTACGACAGAACATCCGCGACCTGCTCTGGAAGCGCGGCATGAACATGCGCGAGGTGTCGCTCGCCATCGGCCGCAACGTCTCCTACCTGCACGGCTTCCTCGAGCGCGGCACCCCCAAGGTGATCTCGCACCAGGACGCGGAAAAGCTCGCCGGCCTGCTTGGCTGCAAGGCCGGAGATCTGCACCACGCCGAGCGCCCGCCCCGGCGCAAGGGGGCGGCAGCGAAGAAGCGGCGCCGACAGGAGATGGAGCCCGGACCGGTGCCGCTCGCCGCCGTCCCGGAGGTGGATGTCGAGGCGTCCGCGGGACCCGGCGCGCTTGCCGACGAGTTCGTCGCCGAGCGCGCGCGCTGGTTCCTCCCCGAGGGGATGATCCGCTACGAGGGGGGCGCAAACCCCGGCGCCATCCGCGTGCTGCGGGTGCGCGGCGAGTCGATGGAGCCCGAGCTCTCCGAAGGCGACCGGCTGCTCGTCGACACCGCCCGCCGCGTCCCCGCCACCGGCGAGATGTTCGTGCTCTGGGACGGCAGCGGGCTCGTGGTCAAGCGCGTCGAGCATCTGAACGACGCCGGCGGCGCGCCCGAGCTGCGGCTCAAGTCAGCCAACCCCGACTACGCCGACTACACCTGCCTTGCCGAAGACGTGCACATCGTCGGCAAGGTGCTCTGGACCGTCAGACGGGTGTAAGGCCAGCCCACGCACCCGACAGCCGGGAGTGAAAGTGCGGTGCGCTCAGCAATGCAGGTGGCAACAGGCCCCCGTGCCGACATCACCGGCATGTCCGTACGCCGGCCACGCGCTCGGCCGGTGTTTACGATCCCGAAACGCGGCACCGCAATGGAGTCTGCGTCGCACCGATGGTTCGCCGAACGGGACAGCGCACGAGCGGATGGCCGACGAGCGGTTACGATGGTCCGATGGTCAACGGAGTGGTAGGCGGTTTCCGTCGACAGCGCCGCGCAGAAACGCGCGGGCTTTCACCCCAATCCGCTTCCGAATTGCTTACGGGCCAGTTGGGCAAAAAGAAAATCTATTTGAATACGTTAGGTTAGGCCAGTAGGAAGGAACATGCTACATTTGTGTCCAGCAGGTAACTCACTATATCCGATACCCAGCCCTATCTGCGCCAGCATGCGCTGATTCGATATAATTCATTGTAAATGGAGCTTCTTGCAAAAAACCGGTCGGGCCGGCAATTTTGCAAGAAGCTCATCCCTAAAAATCCAGCAGGAGCAGAAGCAGATGGAAAAGCGCCTCCAAGCGATCCTCGCTATTCCCTTGGGCCTCGTATTGATGTGTGGAGCGCCTCTCCCCGCGCTTGCTCTCGACCCGCCGGGGGAAGGCGAGATCATCTCCGCCCTCGCCGCCGAGCTTCCTGCCTGGTGGTCCATCCAATCCGTAGAGATCGCCTCTTCCGTCAACGATGGAGACGACGTGTCGCCGCGGTATCGCCAGCGGTTTGTGGCCGATACGCTCCCCAGGGAAGACCTCTATCTGCCCGTGACCGGCGACGGGAAAATCGGCCCGTTCGCGATGCTGATCACGACGAACCCGGCGACCGAGTCGCGAAGGCTCTACGGGACGGCGACATCGGTCGTCGCGCTCGGCAAATGGTCGACCGAACTTGATGTCGAGAACTCGGTCCTTGGGATGGGGCTGCCGCGTTCGCTCTTCGGAGGGCCGGTCATCGTCGCCGGAGCGGAGCGGACCGGTCAGATAGCGGAGCAGTTCCTGAAGCTCCATGATCTCTCGAAGACGGTGACCGAGGGCGTCGTCCGGAGCACGGTCAGCGCCGAGGCGTTGGAGAAGCTCGCGGCCGAGGAACAGGCCGCACTCGACGAGGCCAATCGGGAACGCCTTGCCGCTCTCAAGGAGAAGTACGAGCGCGAGCGCGTCACCGCGGCGGCGGCGGAGCGCGAGCGCCAACAGATCGAGACCGCGAACCAGGTACGGCTCGCGGCGCTCAAGGCGGAGCTTGGGGAAGAGACGGCCGCGCTCGCGAGAAGGAAGATGGCCGTCGATCAGGCGCGAAAGCTGCTGGTCGAGGACAGCCAGCGCATCCTCGATGAGCTCAAGCAGAAGTACGAGCAGGAACGGGCCGTGTTCGCGGTGGCGGCGGAGCGCGGGCGCCAGCAGATGGAGGCGGCGAACCGGGACCGGCTCGCGGCGCTCAAGGCGGAGCTTGACCAGGAGTCCGCGAAGGTCGACGAGATGGCTGCCGCTCTCGCCGAGGAGCGAAGGCTCCTCGGCGAGAAGCACCAGGCCAAGCTCAACGCGTTGCAAGCGCAGTACGAACGCAAGCGAGCGGAGATCACCGCGGTTGCCGAGACCCTGGACGCAATTGCAAAGACGGAGACGGAGACGGAGGCGCAGAAGAAGCTCGCCGCCGCATTCGCAACCCTGGCCGAGGAGACGAAGCGGGCCGCCGAGTCGGCCCGGCAGGCGCGGGCTGCCGGCCTCGCTGAAAGGAATGCCCGATACGATAGGCTAGTGTCCTGATTCCAAAGTTCGTACCGTTATGATGTTGCGGCTGCAGCGGTTTCGAGGGTCCTGAGGCAGAAGCGCTTGATGGACGCCAGGATTTCATCGGCTGTCTTGTGCCAGCGGAAGGGCTTGGGGTCCTCGTTGACGGTGTCGATGTACCCGGTGATCGCCTGCTCCAGCTCGACGGTCGATCGGTGAACCCCGCGCCGGATCTGCTTCTCTGTCAGATCGGCGAAGAAGCGCTCGACTTGGTTGAGCCACGAGGCAGAGGTCGGGGTGACGTGAACATGCCAGCGCGGTCGCCGGGCGAACCCGTCGCGGATCGTCTTCGTCTTGTGGGTCGAGTAGTTGTCCATGACGATGTGGATCTCGAGGTCGGGCGGCACGTTGGCCTCGACGTGATCCAGGAACTTGCGGAACTCCACGCTGCGGTGGCGCCGATAGCACTGTCCGATGACCTTGCCTGTGGCGACGTCAAGGGCTGCGAAGAGCGAGGTCGTGCCGTTGCGCTTGTAATCGTGAGTGCGCCGCTCGACCTGCCCCGGGCGCAGCGGCAGCAGCGGCTGGGTGCGATCGAGGGCCTGAACCTGCGATTTCTCGTCCACGCAGAGGACCATGGCATGCTGCGGCGGGTCCACGTAGAGCCCCACGATGTCGCGCGTCTTGTCCACGAAGTAGGGGTCTGCCGAGAGCTTGAAGGTCTCGCTCCTGTGCGGCTGAAGGGAAAAGGCTCGCCAGATGCGATTGACCGTCGACGGCGCATACCCCGTCGCCTGCGCCATCGAGCGCGTGCTCCATTGGGTCGCGTCACGAGGCTTCTCCTCAAGCGTCTTGCGCACCACCTCGGCCACGGCGTCGTCATCGATGCGCCGGGGACGGCCGGAGCGCGGCTCGTCGTCAAGCCCGTCAAGACGATGCTCTGCGAAGCGATTGCGCCACTTCCTGGCGGTCTGGCTGGTCACGCCCAGCACGCTCCCAATCTGCACATTGGTAAGCCCTTCGGCCGCCAGCAGCACGATGTGCGCCCGATCGGACAGGCCTCGCCAGACTTTGCGCCCGCGCGCCAGCCGCTCAAGCTCGTTGCGCTCGTCCGCGCTCAGCTTGATCTCCACCGAAAGTCGCATCACCATGCCCCCCGAATCGACACCACCCCCTTAACAATACGAACTTTGCGTACAGGACACTAGTCGCCGCGCTTCGTTCCAAGAGCCTGTCCGAACGAAACGCCACGTTCGACTTGATCCTCAAGTCCGACGATGAAGGACTGAAGAAGAGCGCGATTGCCGAGGCCATGAAATCCGGTGATGACGGTCTCCAGGCAAAGGCATTGGCGGCGCTCATTGCCAAAGCGCCACGAATCGGAATAACGCTAACGCAAAAAGTAGACAAGGGCCAACGCATCTACAATCAAATGATCGAGATCACGTCGTTCAAGAAGGAGAATTTGTCGTTCGTCGGTAAGTTCCAGCCTCATATGGGCGGAATAGTCACCAAAGACAAAGACAAAGCCCCCACGGGATCGGGTTCGGTGCAGAGAGACAAGCTGACACTCACGGGGACTTGGTACGTGACCCGTACTTATAGACGTGTCGACTACCGGAATAGCTGTACTACGGTTGCACAAGTCAACGATAAAGGAATACTCGCAGGCGTAACGACTTGCGAAGGGTATGATGATCATAATGACTTCTCTGCCACTGCCGAAGTGAACCTGTAGCGTCCAGACGCCGGTGCTCCTAATTCATGCCACTCGACCAGGAATTCGGCAGGATATGCACCGTCGGACGGCGACGGATAGAGGATGAGGTGCAATCCGGATGAGCAAGCCGTACCGGAAAGTTCTGATTGGCATCGGCTCCCTAGTCGTTGTTTGCGTGGTCGGGGCGCTGGCGTTGTTCCTGCCGGATGACGAGCCGGACGAGAATGTGCTCCTGACCGCCCTCGGCGCGGATCTTCCGGCCTACTGGTCGGTCCGGTCGGTCGAGATATCCGTTTCGTCAAAGAGCGAGGACCAGGGCTTGCCGGTCTACCAGCAGCGGTTCGAAGCTGCTGTCTCGCCGCAGGAAGAGCTCTATGTCCCGGCCGACGATGATGGCGGAAGCATCGGTCCCTTCGAGGTGGTGAGCAGGAAGAGCGTCCCGACGGAGGAGTACACGTTGCATGGAGTCGCGACGACGAGAGCGGCGAACGAGATGTGGTCGACCGAATTCGTGCTCGATAACTCGGTGAGCGGCCTGGGAGTGCCCCGGTCGGCCTTCAACGGACCGGTTGTGGTCGCCGGCTCCGAACGGGCGGCCCGGCTCGAGTCCGAGCTGGCTTCCGCTCGGGAGCTTGCCGCTGCGGTGGCGAGTGCAGCGTGGGCCACAGCCACACGTCCTTCACGAAATTGACCGTGGCTCCCCGGTCATGGCGCGGCGGCTCGAATTCGCGCAGAGCCAGGGAGGACGATGCTGCCCCGCTGATTCCGGATGGCGTTCCAGGGACCGGTCCGCAGGAGCCGTCATTGGGTCTGCTCCGGCAGCACTGAATCGCTTCGGGTTTTCCGGAGGCCCATTTCTTGAGAGCCCGGAGCGATTTCGACCTCCATCAAGATACTCCCCGGAGGTTCGGGAACGGGCAGTGCGGTTAGTGCTGGGCCACCAGGCCGAGCACGATTCGTAGCGGCAAGCCATCGTCTCGGTGTCGTCGAAGATCGGTTGTTCGACCGAGACACCTCAAGAGTGGGTCCGGCGTGCCGAACGCGATGTGGGCATTCGATCTGGACTGACGAGCGATGAGCACGAACGGCTCGAGGCGCTGAAGCGCGAGTTCACGCAGGCGAACGAGATCCTGCAAAAGGCGTCGGCGTATTTCGCCGCGGCGGAGTTCGACCGCCGACCCAGGATATGACGCCGGTCACCTTTGGCGGAATTCGTGCCATCCGTTCAGGGTCATGTCTCATGGGACAAGGCTCTGCTTGTACTATGGATTCTGCTTCGACGACCATACGACGTACTGCTAGTGTCCTGTACGCAAAGTTCGTATTGTTAAGGGGGTGGTGTCGATTCGGGGGGCATGGTGATGCGACTTTCGGTGGAGATCAAGCTGAGCGCGGACGAGCGCAACGAGCTTGAGCGGCTGGCGCGCGGGCGCAAAGTCTGGCGAGGCCTGTCCGATCGGGCGCACATCGTGCTGCTGGCGGCCGAAGGGCTTACCAATGTGCAGATTGGGAGCGTGCTGGGCGTGACCAGCCAGACCGCCAGGAAGTGGCGCAATCGCTTCGCAGAGCATCGTCTTGACGGGCTTGACGACGAGCCGCGCTCCGGCCGTCCCCGGCGCATCGATGACGACGCCGTGGCCGAGGTGGTGCGCAAGACGCTTGAGGAGAAGCCTCGTGACGCGACCCAATGGAGCACGCGCTCGATGGCGCAGGCGACGGGGTATGCGCCGTCGACGGTCAATCGCATCTGGCGAGCCTTTTCCCTTCAGCCGCACAGGAGCGAGACCTTCAAGCTCTCGGCAGACCCCTACTTCGTGGACAAGACGCGCGACATCGTGGGGCTCTACGTGGACCCGCCGCAGCATGCCATGGTCCTCTGCGTGGACGAGAAATCGCAGGTTCAGGCCCTCGATCGCACCCAGCCGCTGCTGCCGCTGCGCCCGGGGCAGGTCGAGCGGCGCACTGATTACAAGCGCAACGGCACGACCTCGCTCTTCGCAGCCCTTGACGTCGCCACAGGCAAGGTCATCGGACAGTGCTATCGGCGCCACCACAGCGTGGAGTTCCGCAAGTTCCTGGATCACGTCGAGGCCAACGTGCCGCCCGACCTCGAGATCCACATCGTCATGGACAACTACTCGACCCACAAGACGAAGACGATCCGCGACGGGTTCGCCCGGCGACCGCGCTGGCATGTTCACTTCACCCCGACCTCTGCCTCGTGGCTCAACCAAGTCGAGCGCTTCTTCGCCGATCTGACAGAGAAGCAGATCCGGCGCGGGGTTCACCGATCGACCGTCGAGCTGGAGCAGGCGATCACCGGGTACATCGACACCGTCAACGAGGACCCCAAGCCCTTCCGCTGGCACAAGACAGCCGATGAAATCCTGGCGTCCATCAAGCGCTTCTGCCTCAGGACCCTCGAAACCGCTGCAGCCGCAACATCATAACGGTACGAACTTTGGAATCAGGACACTAGCCCCAGGGCGGATTTGTACTTCGACCTTTCGCCAGCCCTGCCAGGGAGTTGCCTGAGATAGTGGCCCTCTTCCCCGTGTCCTGATATGAGTGCCGCGCGGCAATCGTGGGGGCGGGGAAGCCGTGTCGGTTCTTTCGGAGGTGGCCGTCGACATCGTGGCGGCGGCGGACGAGGCCCGCTTCCGCGCCTTGATGCAGACACACCACTCCCTCGGCGCGGTGCCGGGGATGGGCGAGCCCGTGCGCTATGTCGCGCACCATCGAGGGCGCTGGCTGGCGCTGGCGGTGTTCTCGGCACCGGCGCTGAAGTGTGGGGCGCGTGATCACTGGATCGGCTGGGACCGCGGCGTCCAGTTCGGCCGTTTTCACCTGGTCACCACCAACTCGCGTTTTCTGCTTCTCCCCGGCGGTGAGCGCACCCTCGGCTCGCGCGTGCTCTCGCTGTGCACGCGCCGTCTGGTGAGGGACTGGCCGGCCCGCTTCGGTCACGACGTGCTCCTGGCGGAGACCTTCGTCGCCCCCGAGCTCTTCCGGGGCACCGTCGACCGCGCCGCCAACTGGATCGAGATCGGGCGCACCCGCGGCTTCGCCCGCGACAGGCACGGCGACAGCGCGCACCCGCGGCCCAAACTCGTGTTCCTTCATCCCCTGTGCCGGGGCGCGCGGGCCCGGCTTGGGGCCGCCGATCTCGACCCCCGCCTGCGACATGGAGTGCCGAAGATGACGCTCAGCGCCGCACAGATGCGATCCCTGCCCGAGTTCTTCCAGCACATCGACGATCCCCGCCGCCGCCAGGACCGCCCGCCCAGCCTGTCGGCAATGCGCAGCCTGCTGATCCGCGTCGACCCGGTCCAGCTCGATGCCGCTCTGAGGGCGTGGCACGAGGCCCACGGCGCGGCAGACAGCGCCCTGGCTATTGACGGCAAGACCATCCGCGGCGCCATCGATGACGATGGCAAACAGGCTCATGTGCTCGGCATCATAGGCCACGACACCAAGGCACCCTGGGGTCAAAAAAAGTCGGCATGAGGCCCGACGCCGACGAAGGGGAGAAGCGCACCAACGAGATCGGCGCCGTCATCCCCCTGCTCGATACGGTGCCCGACATCGCGGGCCGCACTGTCACCGCCGACGCCCTGCTCACCCAGCGGGCGCTGGCCTCCGATCTGCTCGATCGCGGCGCGGCCTACCTGTTCACCGTCAAGGGCAACCAGCCGACCCTGCTGAGCGATATCCGGCTCACTCTCAACGAGGCCATCGCCGGGCGCGCACCGGACTTCACGGACGAGAGCCCGAAGCCCGAGCACGACCGACGCGAGCGGCGCTCCATCCGGGTCTCCAGTGAGCGCAACGACGACCTCAACTTCCCCGGCGTCGGACAGGTCTTCGCCGTGCGCCGCGACACCGTCGAGGTCACGTCCGGCAAGCGCCGCTGCGAGACCGCCTACGGGGTCACCAGCCTGACCATGGAGGCCGCAACCCCGCAACGGCTGCTCACCCTCAATCGCGGGCACTGGACGATCGAGGCAACCCACGACATCCTCGACTGGAGCGTCGACGAGGACCGCAGCCGCACCGGGCACGGTCCAGAGACCATGACCCGGCTGCGGCGCGTCGCTATCGGTCTCATCAAGGGGCGCGGGCGCGCCGTCGCCCAGACCATGCGCACTCTGGCCAGGACCCCGCGCTGCGTCCTCGACTTCCTGAAAATGACCGACAACATCGCCCCGCGACCAGCACCCGGCTGACCACCCTCTCCGGTCCGCCTCCATCGACTCGCCAACCCTCGGCACGCCGGGGGCCAGCGGTCATGCCCAGATGAAGCCGTGCCCGACCCTCGCGGCCAGGGGGACCGCTATACGGCGGCACCATGGCGGCCAAATCCATTGCCCAGACCACGCAACAACCCCAACGAAAGCGGGCCGACCATGATTGCGTGCCGCGAGTCAGAGACGAAAATCAGAACGAATTTGCCGTGCTGCTAGCCCAGATTTCTCACCAGTTCATATTGGACGGTGATCTGTGTAGTGGTTTGGTTGGGCTGTGTGGCATGGCGGCGTCGCCTGATTGAGCGTGCAGGGATAGGGCTGGCGCCGGTGGCGCGGTGTGTTCGGGGGCTGTGTTCCTGTTGTTGTCGGGCGGGGGCCCTGGGCCAGGGTCAGGTCCATAATCGGGCGTGTGCCTGTGCGAAGGTATCGGCATGGGACAGGCGGACGCCATGGCGATGCGGATACGCCTTGCGCTGCGTCGGACCTGGGCGCCGATCTTGAGGAGCTTGAGGCGGATGGATCCGCATGTGGCTCTATTGTGAACCGCTTATGCACATGGCTCCGGTTGCGAGAATTTGCCACCAGATGTTGAGGTTGAGGTTAGAGCGGGGGAGCGGGTAGAATACTCCCGATACATTCCTGCCGACGGAGCCCCCACATGAAACAGCTCCCCGACAGCCTCCTCGCCGTCCAGCACATGGTCCCGGACGATGACGCCTGCGCCGCCTGGCTGATCGAAATGCGCTGGCCGGACGGCTTCGTCTGTCCCAGGTGCGGCCATGAAAAGGGATGGGCGCTGCGCAGAAAAGCACACACCTTCGCGTGCACCGGCTGCCGCCGGCAGACCCCGGTGACGGCCGGGACGATCCTGCACGCCAGCAAGCTGCCGCTCACCGTCTGGTTCTGGGCCGCCGACCTGATGGCGACCCACTCCAACGGCATCTCTGCCCTGCAGCTCCAGAAACAGCTCGGTGTCGGCTCTTACCGCAGCGCCTGGCTGCGCGCCAGCATGGTCGAGCCCGAGCGCAACCCGTTGTCGGGCCTGGTGGACATCGACGAGGCCAGCCGTCCATTCCGGACCAAAGACGATCCTCCCACCGGAGGGCAAGGACGCAGCCACGACGGCAAGATGCTCATCGTCGGCGCCATCGAACTCGGGGACGGAAACATCCCGGGCCGCCTGCGGCTGGCCGAAATCTCCTCCTACGGCGCCGCCGACCTCGGACACTTCGTCGAAACCGCCGTCGATCCCGACGCCATCGCGAAAACCGACGGCTGGTCCGGCGACGCTGCGGTCCCCGCCGATCGCCACAATGTCCATGGCGTCGGGAAGACCGCCGCTCACCTCGTCCTGCCGTGGATCCACCAAGTCTTCTCCAACCTCAAAGGATGGGCGCGAGGCGTCTACCACGGGCTGCGCCGCAAGCATCTGCAAGCCTATCTCGATGAGGTCGTCTTTCGCTTCAACCGCCGCAAAACCCGCCACGATGCTTTCCGCTCGCTCCTCCGCCTCGCCACCAATGCACAACCCCTTACCTACAGCATGTTGATCGAACCGGAACCATGTGCATAAGCGGTTATTGTGAAATACGTCTTGCATCTTAACAGTCAAATCAAACTGCAAGTTACTCAACAAAAAAGAAGTTTCTGTGAGTGAGTTACGACGAAAAATCTGACGACAATCTTACAAAAAATATCACGCATGTCAATTTGACCATTGTTGATGGTTGCGCAAATATTCAATTGATAATGGAGGTCGATTCCGCATCTTATTGCTGGATCGGGTTTGGACGATTCGTGATGGTTCGGCTTCAAGATTCGAGAAAGCTCGGTGTTAAATCTCCGCGATACCATTCACCCCATCTATTAATCACATGGCCATCCATGATGGCTACAGAGGCTTCGGTGTCTTTTGCTTGCACGAACCCGCAGATCAACAGCCTTTGGTTTTTTTCAAGATCCATACACCGCAAATCATCCCACTGCTCAACAGACTCGGCTCGTGCCGCGGTGATCAGGCTTCGCGCAGCAAGGTGTTGAAGCGGCAATTCTTCAACCACACCGTTTAGGAACGTGCTTCTCGCGACGCCTGAAATTCCCGTGAAAGTAACGATTTTCTGTTTCATACCTCAAATGCCAGATTGGACCGAGTCACGAGTTCATGAAGCCGGTCATCGGATAGTTTGTAGATTGACTGTTGAGGATGTCTGTCCACCACTCCCATGTTCTGAAGATCGTCCCGCGAAATGGGCGGATCAATATAGGCCACCAAGAGGTAGTTGATGACCTTCACCGGGTGTTCGTCAGAACTCTCCCACGCGTCCAAATCCTCCTTGCTATAAACTGAGCGACCACCTGTCAGCAGCATCAGATCACTTGTGGATCTGGCGAGCGTAACATTTTCGAGGATGCCGAGGGCGATCATCGCTTGGGATGGCGGGTCCTGTGATGCGCTCTTGTAGAAGAACAAAATCGAGCCCGGATCGCCCAGATTTGACCGGGCGCGACAAAGATAGACTTTTCGCATGGTGTTTCCGGGACGGGTTGGTGTTTCCGGAAAGAGATCAGGCTGCAGTGGATTCCGCAGATCGGGATAGAGCTTGTCGTGATATTCTTCCCTGATTGGGATTACGAAGCCTTGGGTTTCGTCGTCAAGCAGGAACCTCGGATAATTTTTGCATGCAAGGGTGAAAGGTGTATTTTTACCGTCTCGCACGAGCGCACCCGATTCGAAGATGCGTTCGTAGATGAATTCTCCATTTGCATTCCTGCCTACGTTCACGAACCCATACAATTCGAGCAGGCTCATTAGCGCTGCCTAGCCTGCATAGGCGGTCAAATAGGCTAGATTATACCCATTTGTCTGAGCAAACCAAAGCACTTTTCTCAGGAGTAGTTCGCCAAGCTTCACTCCCTTCATTTCGGGCAATACCTTGAATGTACAGATCTTCAGGATCTTTTCTGCCGGTGACACCGCATCAGTATCACTTGCTGCCTCATCCTTGCGGACGATCAGTCCTGCCAGCGTATTGTCGTCATACACTACCCAGCACGGCCGATGTTGTTTGACGCATTTGTCACGCCACCAATCATCGAACTTCGGGTAACCTTCACGAAGGCTATCAAAGAAGCTGTCTGTATGATTAATTTCGTGGGCTCCGACCTCTTTTACATGGCGAATCGGCATTTGCTTCGAATCATAGGTTTGAATTAGAAGATCGGTTGCGTCCCCTACAAAAAGAACACGGCGTCCCAGTTCCGCACAACGTTTTTGAGCGCATTCATGAAGCCCCCTGTCCTGTGACACGAGAAAGTCGGTCACGCCACTTTCGAGAGCTTGCAGGAGTGTCGCATCGACAATGTCGTTGGGCCTGTTGAGTGGTCCGTAATTTGCGGCAAGATCGGCTTTGGTCAAACCATGTCGCTTGTTGAGAATGCGGTATCTTTTTATCTTGCTGAGAGATATCGCACGACGCTCGGAGTTTTTGTCCCGTAGGATATCTTCTTTCGCAGCTTCATGGACAAAGACGCTGATGTTATAGGTCGAGGTTAACCTGTAGAATGTTGTGTATGCGGATTCGACCGTGTGGTTGTCTTCCAACCCGATAAGGATGTTTGTATCAATGAGATAAGATTTTTTGCTCATCTTTGAGAGCCTTTCCGAGTTCGCGCGTGGCATAAAGGAAGGATCGGGGTGGTTTGAAGTTAAATTTTTCTCTCAGTTCACTGAGGGGTAGCGGGCAGGAGAATATCTTCACATTCCCAAAAACTAGCGCGAAGCCATGATCGAGGCCCTTGAAATACTTATCAAACCTTTCGCGTTCAATTAAAGCTTTGCTTTCAAATTGGATCCAAATTTGCTCAACAGGAAGCTTGAGAACATCGAGGATCGCGGCAGTTCCTAACATCGCTTTGATCGGAGAGGTAGAGTAGATATACGCGAGCGTTCTATTCGGAGCGGGCACCGGAAATCGACGGCGCAGCTCAACGGTCTTTCTACCTTCAAGAATCTTTTCCGAATACATAGGCTTGATCGACAAAACGACATCACGTTTTGGTTTGAACAGCTTATCACCTAGATTCTGCAAGACGAACGGATCATCATGAACAGTTTCGACGTTGAATTCTTCGCAGAACTTTATCGACAATGGTGCATCTATTGGAAAGTGAGCGTTCAGTCGAAGAGATACTCCAAGGGCCTCAACATACCGATGTACAGTGGCCAGATAGACTTTGCTACCTTTTTCGATTTTCGAGACAGCAGCCTTCCGGACATCCATCCGCTGTGCTATCTGTTTCTGCGTAAGCTCAGCCATCAAACGTAGTTTGCGCAGCTCCGGTCCGACCCGTTGCGGGTCCCCGGATAATGTAATGGCTTTTGCCTTATTGATTTTTTTGATAGTTTGTCCATGTTCCCCTTTCTTTCTATGTAACAAACATTAGTGCCTTGAAAGGAAAACTCCTATAGATCGGGCGCTCGCTAAAATAAACTGTTCATTTTGTTCTTGGTGAGAGGATATAATTCCATTCGCCGTGAAAGCCGTTCCGTTTGAGTGCCAGGCTCTCAAGTTGTGCGTCGGTGACCTACTACCCCGAAGGATAGGTTGCTATCAAGTTCGGCGCTGATCGTCAATCCGCGCTTCGTCGTCGTATGACCGATCAGATTGACTACCGCCTCATGATTGATCAGCGGATGTCCGTACCAGGTTTCTGTGATATGGCATAGTGAGACCTTGAGGCCGGTATCGTTGGCGAAGCGCCGCAACTCCAGTGCCTACAGGCGATGCGGATGCTGAACGATCTCGTAACGAGAGACGTCGGATGAACAGACGCTTGACAGCAATTGTCGAACGCGATGGCGATGGCTATTTTGTACCCTGTCCCGATGGCGATGTTGCGAGTCAGAGCGGGATCGTGGCCGAGGCATGCAACAATCTCGCCGAGGCCTTCTCGCTGTTCTTCGAGATCGCGTCCGTCGATGAAGTAGACAGGCGGCTACGCGGCAAGGGCACACGGTCGGGTGTTGCTGCCTAACGAACCGGTATCTGTGTAGGACAGGCACAGCCCTGTCCCCGTGGTGTCATGATCGTCCGCGTGCATGCTGACAGCATTCGCTCGATTGGGCATGTACCCGACGCCCCTTGCGCAAAAACAGCGTAACAATGCGCGACTGGCGCGCACATGGCCTGGAGGGCACCATCGCTACGGTGCGGTGATTCAAGCGGCCGTGAGCGGTCGGGAACGGCGAATCGTGCGGAAGATGAAGATACCGGGGCGCGCAGGCGTGCGGATACGGATGCCGGGCGCGGTGCAGAGACCGGTGGAGATTCTGCACCGGCATCATCGGGGTCGAGCAAAGCTGACGGCGCCAGCCGCTGGTTACTGGAATAAATTGTTCCCCGTCATCAGACTGTCAGTCCCGCTTCAAGTCGGGTAGCGGTTCGCCGGATGGGTTCAGATCGGCCAGATGCTTTCGTACTGTCCTGGCGAGATTATCTCCGTTAAACAGAAATCCCGCAATTCCGGCTGCTTGTGCTGCCTTGACGCCAGTCGTGCGATCACCGACCAGAAACGAACCTTGCCTGGCGACCGGCCAGTGTTGCATCAGGTCCAGCAACATGCCCGGCTGCGGCTTGCGCTAATGGGCAAGATGACAATAATCGCCATGGTCGTAATCCGGGTGGTACGGGCTGAACCGGAAGTTATCGATCCGGGTGCCCCGTCGTGACAGTTTTTCGTTCGTCCATACGTGCAGTGCTTGAACATCGGTCGCGTCATACAGACCTCGCGCGATCCCGGCCTGGCTGGTCACGACAAAGACGAAATAGCCGCGGCCTTTAAGCATCCGGATGGCTTCGGCTGCGCCCGGAATCCATCGGATCTGCTCCGGTCGATAGGCGTAGCCTCTATCCTCGTTCAACACGCCATCGCGGTCCAAAAAATGCCGCAGGCCGTGGTTCTTGAGGATCAGCCATGACCGAACAGCCCCATGCGCCATACGGGACGCTGCCATGGTCTGCGCCAGTTTACGTATGTCTGGATCCGGTCAGACATCAATCACGATGTTGCCGAAGCGATCGAGCACCGCGCGGGCACCCGGCGGGATCAGACAGGTGGCGTCATATTCCTCAACGATCGCCGGACCCTCAACTGGTCCGGAGAGATCAGCCCGCGCCATCACAGGGGTTTTGAGCCAGCCGTGACTATGCCCGAAGTAAGCATGCCGCGACGACTCCGAAGGCCGAACCGCATCCGGCGCGATCAGCTCGTCAGGCACCCGGCTTGATTCGGAAACCCCACGCCCGACAGCGGCGATGTTGACCAGCTCGACCGGCTCTTCCGGTCCGGCCCGGTGGCCATAAACGGTCTCGTGCTCTTGTCCGAAACGTTCCGCCAATTCGGCCAGCTTCGATGCATCGAGCCGGCCGGAGGGCGCCGGCACCGACAGCTCATAAATCTGGCCCTTGTAGTGCAGGCTTGCCGAACGCTCGACGACCGCAGTCGCGCCGGCAAATCCTTCGCTGGCGAGGTCATCGATCGCATCCTGCGCTAGAGCATCCCAGGCGGCGGTCAGTTCAGCAGGGTCGGCATCGGCGAGCAGCCGTCGGAATGTGCGGGAATAATGATGCTCCACATCCGCGTAGAGCAGGCCGAACGAAGAGAACAGGCCCGGAGAAGACGGCACGACGACCCGCCTGATTCCGATAGCCGCCGCCATGCCGGCGGCAAACAGCGGACCGTTCCCGCCGAAGGCAAACAGAGCGTAGTTCCTAGGATCCCGGCCGCGCTCGGTTGAGACGGCCTTGATCGCCCTGATCATGTTTGCCGCTGAAATCAGATGCGCGCCGTGTGCGGCTACATCGGCCGACAGCCCAAGCGGTACCGCGATCTTGTCCTCGAAGACCTGAAGCGCCTTGTCGCGGTTCAGCTTGAGTGCGCCACCGACGAGATGACCGGGGTTGATATAACCGAGCAGGACATTGGCGTCAGTGATCGTTGGTTCTTCGCCACCCATGTCGTAACACACCGGTCCCGGCACCGCGCCGGCACTGTGCGGTCCGGCCTTGAGTGCTCCGCCGGCATCGATGGTCAGGATTGATCCGCCGCCGGCGCCGACCTCGGCGAGATCGATTGCCGGCACCTTCAGCGCATACCCGGCTCCGGTGAGCAGGCGCGAGCCGTGCATGATGCCGCCGCCAACCTGCATGTCGAGCGCCCGGGTTACCTGTCCGTCGGCAATCATCGACGCCTTCGCCGTGGTTCCGCCCATGTCGAATGTGATGACATCGTCAAGATCCGACGCGCGCGCGATCGCCTGGCTCCCGATAACCCCGCCTGCCGGACCGGACTCGATGATATGCATGGGCAAATGCGCGGCCTTGCCCGATGTCGTGAGCCCGCCATTCGATTGCATGAGATAGATCGGCGCCGGGATTCCGGCATCGTCCAAACCCTTGCGCAAGGCCGCCAGATAGGCCCCCACGACCGGCAGGACATAGGCATTGATCACCGTGGTTGAGGTCCGCTCATACTCCTTCATCTCCGGCAGGATGTCGGTGCTGATGCAGACCGGCAGATCCGGGGCCCTCCCGTGTATGACGGCTTCCACAAGCCGTTCATGGACCGGATTGGCATAGGCGTTGATCAGGCATACCGCGATCGCATCGACCCCTTCGGCGATCAGATCGTCGACAACCTGTTCGATCTCGTGGCGCTTTGCCGCGCGCTCGACACCGCCATCGGCATTGACCCGCTCGTCGACAACCCGGCGAAGATAGCGTTCAACCAGCGGCGGCGGCTTTTCCCAGGCCTGGTCGTACAGGCGCGGCATGCGCAGGGTCCTGATTTCCAGAACATCGCGAAACCCCGTGGACGTGATGAGGCCGACCCGCGCGCCCTTCAACTCGAGAATCGCATTCGACGCTACCGTGGTTCCGTGCCGGAACTCACGAATGTCCGTCGGACCGATACCGGTTTCGGCAAAAACTTCGGCAACAGCTTCGACGATTGCCCGCGCATAGTTGTCGACGCTTGACGGCACCTTCCGGGTGTAGAGGCGGCCTTCCTCATTCAGGAAGACGACATCGGTAAATGTGCCTCCGATGTCGACGCCAACACGATAATTGCCCATACCGCTACTCCGCCGCCAGTCCGTGCCGGGGCCAGTCTTCCCAGTTCACCGCCTGTGCCTCGCCAACCCGCATTACTCTGATGTCCGCCCGCAACCGGTCGGTCGCGGCGTCATCGACGATCCAGTGACCGGTATCCACGACAACGCCGTAATCCGTCCGCGCCCGCTCTGGGCTGAGCAGCTCGTTCCGAACATCCTTGAGCACCAGGTCCGGAGCTCGCTCGAGCGGGTCGCCCCAGCCGCCGCCGCCCGCAAGTTCATGACGGAAGATATCGCCGGACCGCATAGTGATCGTGAGTTTGGAGTCGAGCCGCTCATCGGAGTCTGCCGGGTTCATCAGATTGCATGACGGTGCGCCCGGATTACCGCCATAGAGGCCGTAGGGCCGGAACACGGCACGATCGGATCGGACTTGCAGAACCGCCTCGGTTTCAAGCAGCCGGTAGTCGCGCCGATAGGGTACCCCGCCGCGAAATTTCCCGGCCCCGGCCCGGTTCGGCACGAATTCGTAGGCTAGAATCTCTACCGGGTTTTCTGCCTCGCACACCTCGATCGATTGCGATGCCATATTCGCGAAGATATTGGAATTCCCGGACAATCCGTCCGCCCATGGCCGCGCGCCCCAAGTACCGCAGGCGAAATCGACATAGATGAACGGATTGCGGTCGGCGTCGTAGCCGCCGATCGAAACACCGGTATTGCCGCCGTCCGACGCCGCCATCACCTTGTCGGGCAACATCATGGCGAGCGCGCCGAGCACGCAGTCAACCATCCGGAATCCGGTCAGGCCGCGCGCCGCGCAGGCGGCCGGCAGCACTCCGTTGGCAATCGTGCCGGGCGGCGCGGTGACTTCGACACAGCGGAAGAATCCTTCATTGGCAGGCACATCGAGCGGCATGATCGATTTGACGCCGCAATAGGTCGCCGCTTTGGTGTAGGACAGGGTATTGTTGATGGCGCCCTTCACCTGGTCCGAGGTTCCGGTCCAGTCGGCGGCGATGCGCTCTCCCTGCTTGCTAAACGTCACGAACAACCGGATCGGCTTGCCAATCTCGACGCCGTCATCATCAATCCAGTCTTCAAAAGACCATTCCCCGTCCGGCAGATCGCGCAACGCGGCGCGGGTCACACGCTCGCCATAGTCGATGAAGTCTTCGAGAAACTGGGTCATGGTTCCGGCGCCATGGCTCGACACAAGTTCGAGAAACTGCCGTTCGGCAATGTTGCAGGCGGCCAGCTGTGCGCGGATATCGCCGAACACTTTGATCGGCACCCGGACATTGGCCTCGATCAGGCTCCAGAGCGTCTCGTTCCGCCGGCCCTGCTCGAACATGTACATCGGCGGGATACGCAAGCCTTCCTGATAGATTTCGGTGGAATCCGAGGCGTTCGATCCGGCAACGCGTCCGCCGACATCGGTATGATGGCAGATCGTCGCGGCAAACGCGATGCGTCGGCCGTCATGAAAGATCGGCTTGAATATGAAGATATCCGGAAGATGCATGCCGCCTCGGAACGGGTCGTTCAGGCAGAATACGTCGTCCGGTTGAATCGCTGCACCAAAACGATCGACCACGGCTTCCAGTGCCGTCGGAATCGAGCCGAGGTGACCCGGCAGGGTCAGGCCTTGCGCGACCAGCTTGCCGTCAGCGTCGCAAAACGCGGTCGAAAAATCCATGTTGTCGCGCAAGACCCCCGAATAGGTGGTTCGCATGATTGTCAGCGCCATCTCGTCGGCAATGGCAACAACCGCGTTGCGCAGGAGTTCAAACTCGATCGGATCCCAGTCATGGCTCGTCATTGGCGTTCCTGCTCCCGTCTCCATGATGACCGCGTGGCGGCGAGTGTGCGACGATGTGGCGTATAGATAAAGTCCTGTCCTCCCAAAAACCATCAAATTGCAGTTTTCTGCCGGTTTCGGCACCCAACGCGGTCCTCTCTAGCGCTGTTTTGTGCCACGGCCGGAGGCAAGACCTGTTGTTTGCGACATCGAGAAACAGCGGGTTTCGGCGCGAAGACCGGTCGCCACTTGCCAAACCGGCGCGCCACGTTACAAGATAACGGTCTGAAACATGCGATGACTCACTGGTTCGGAGGCAATCAATGGACCTGCATCTTGGCGGCAAGACCGTCCTTATCACCGGCGCATCGAAGGGCATCGGCCTTGCATGCGCGCACGAATTTGCAGTCGAAGGATGCAACCTGCATCTGGTTTCCCGTACCGAGGCAGATCTTGAAACCGCACAGGAGGCGATTGCGACAAAGCACGATGTGGACGTTACGGTCTACCCCTTGGATCTCTCCGATTCACGCAATGTCGATGCGTTGGCCGAGCGCTGTCCGGATATCGACATTCTGGTCAACAATGCCGGTGCCATCCCCGGCGGCGACATCCAGACGGTCGATGAGGCGACCTGGCGGGAGGCATGGGATCTGAAAGTCTTCGGTTATATCAACATGATGCGACGGTTCTATCCGCAGATCCAGACTCACGGCGGCGGCGTGATCATGAATGTCATCGGCCTCGCTGGCGTGCGGGTTGACAGAAACTACATTGCCGGATCCGGCGGCAACGCGGCGATAATCGGACTGACCCATGCAATGGGGGCCCATGCTCTCGAAGATGGCATGCGAGTACTTGGCATCTGCCCCGGCGCCGTACAGACTGAGCGCATCGCGACGATATTGAAAGCCCGTGCCAGGATCGAAAAGGGCGATGAAAGCCGCTGGCAGGACTATTTCTCGGGAATGCCGCTCAATCGGCCAGCGACGGTCGAGGAAGTTGCCGATACCGTCGTTTACCTGTGTTCGGACCGAGCGGCCTGGCTTACCGGGATCACGATCAATGTCGATGGCGGCATTGCCAATCGGTAGGCGCTCGGATACGGGGGTGGCGGATGGGACGCGGTCTTGATCATCTGGTTCTGGTCGTTGACGACCTTGAACGGGCGCGCGGGGTTTATGAGCGTTTCGGCTTCACGACGACCCCACGCGCCGTGCACCCCTTCGGCACCGAAAATTTCCTGATCCAGTTGCAAGGGAGTTTCCTTGAGATTCTGGCAGTCGCCGATCGTGAAAAAATCAAGCCGCACGGCCCACGGTCGTTCAGTTTCGCCTGGGCTGCAATGGATTTCCTGAAACACGGGGAAGGCATGTCGGCATTGGTCTTCCAGAGTACCGACGCCCGTGCCGATCGCGCCGATTTTCTCGCTGCGGGCCTTGACGCATCTTGGGAGAATGTCGATTTCTCGCGCGGAGCAACCCTGCCGGACGGCAACGAGGTCACGGTTGCCTTCTCGCTGGCCTTCGTGACCGATCCGGACATGCCGCAAACGGTATTCTTCACCTGTCAGCAACATGCGCCGGAACATTTCTGGAAACCCGCCTATCAGATCCACGCCAATGGTGCCCGAAGGACTGCCGAAGCAATCATGGTCGCCCCCGATCCTGCCGCTCATGCAGGGTTTTTCGAGGGCATGCACGGTCCGGCCTCGGTGACGATAGAACCAGACGGCCTTCTGGTTCGTACGGCCGCCGGCGAGATCAGCATGATGACGGATCCGGCTTTTCTGGACAGATTCGGAGCCGAAGCGCCCGGTGCGCTGGAGACGGCTCGATTTGCGGGTTTTCGCATCGAGGTTGGCGATCTGGGTGAAACCGAAGCGGTCTTGCGGTCCGCGGGGGTTGCCTTGCGCAAGATGTCCGGCGGCCTGCAGGCCGGGCCTCCGGATCTGCCGGGTTTTCATATCGAATTCACGCCAGTTGTCTGAACGGACAGTGAGGCCCGGCCATGCTGGAACAGGATATTCTCAAACACCCGGCGCTGCTTTTGACCGAGGACCAGCGTCGACAGTATTTCGAGGACGGGGCAGTCCTGGTCGAGGGCGCGATTCCGGAGCGCTGGTTACTGCGGCTGCGAGCCGCCACGGCTGCGGCCGTCGAGCGTAGCCGGCAGGTCGTTGCCTCGGACAGTCATTACATTCTCGAGGATGGGCATAGCGCCGATGCGCCGCGACTGAAACGGCTTTCAAGTCCGGTTGATCATCACCAGGCTTTCCGGGACTTCGCGATGGCGTCACCCGCCGTTGACGCGGCGGCTGATCTGGTCGGGCCGAATGTGACGTATCACCACTCGAAACTGAACTTCAAAGTCGCTGACGGCGGCATGAAATTCGATTGGCATCAGGACATTCAGGCCTGGCCTCACACGGATTACAGCCCGGTCACGGTTGGCCTCTATCTCGAAGATTGCGGCGACGAGCAGGGACCGTTGATCACGATCCGCGGCAGCCACAAGGGCCCTTTGCACAGCATGTATGACGAGGATCGCAATTGGGTTCTGAGGATTCCGGAGGACCGGATCGACATGACCCGGGCCCAGCGAATGACCGGGTCGGCAGGATCACTGGTCATGCTCAACTGCAGGACCATTCACGGTTCGGCGGCCAATCGGTCGGAACGGCCGCGGCCGTTCCTGCTGCTGGTTTATTCCTCCGCCGACTCCTTTCCCTACACCGCCAACCCGATCCCGAGTCGCATGTCGGGAACGGTCGTACGCGGTGAGCCGGCCCGGTGGTCAAGCCACGATCCGAGGGCCTGCGAAGTCCCGCCGGACTGGTCGGCCGGCTATATCGGGCCCTGGGTCCATCAGACCCGGGGACAGGCCAAGACGGCTGAATGAACCGGATTTCATCACGGAAAGACGTTATGACGAAACCGACGGCGACCGCAAGTTTCATGTCGATGCGCGGCGGCGGCTACTATTCCAGAGCTACGATTGGCGCCAAACACGTCATTGACGGGGCCACGCATCTGATACTCGACGCCATATCGCGCATGGACCCGCCTGACGACGGATCGATCTTTACTATGGCCGATATGGGCTGTGCAGATGGCGGAACGTCCATTTCCATGGTCGGGACGGCTCTCCGCGACCTCCGGCGCCGGCTTCCGTCGCGGCCGATCCAGATGGTTTACACCGATCTGCCGCGTAACGATTTCAGCCAGCTGTTCCAGACCGCTCACGGCCAGACCGAAGTCGAGAGTTATGTTTCCGATATCGAAAATCTATTCGTCTTCGCGTCGGCGACATCGTTCCACCAGCGCATGTTTCCGGCCGAGACTCTGCATCTCGGGTTTTCGGCAACGGCGTCGCATTATCTGAGCGAGAATCCGGGACCGATCTCGAACCATGTCCATATGGTCGGCGCGACCGGCGCCGAGCGCGATGCCTATGTCGAGCAAGGCCGGGCCGACTGGGAGCGGATGCTGGTCAACCGGGCGCATGATCTGGCGCCAGGCGGCAGGCTTGCGCTGTTCAATTTCGGGATTGACGAAGAGGGCCGCTATCTCGGTTCCACCGGCGGGGTCGACATGTTCGACACATTCAACAGCGTTTGGGCCGGTCTGCGTGACGACCGTGTGATCACCGAGGCCGAATACCTCAATACGAACTTCCCGCAGTTCTACAGAACGGTTGAACAATTCGTCGCGCCGTTCGAGGATATCTCCAGCCCTGTCCATCAGGCCGGTTTGCGGGTCGAACATGTCGAAACCCGGCTCGTGCCATGTCCGTTCGCGACTGCGTATGGCGAACATGGCGATGCCGTCCGCTTCGCTCATGAATACATTCCGACACTGAGGTCGTGGAGTGAGGTGACGTTCGCCGGGGGGTTGTCGCAGGCCCGGCCGGCCGAGCAACGTGCGATGATCATCGACCGGTTTTATGACAACTACGAAACGCTTGTCCGGGAGTCGCCGGACGGTCACGCCATGGATTATATCCACTGCTATCTCGTTGCCAGGAAGGTTGAGACCTGAGCAGGCCGGGGCGATGCGTATCGTCGCATGGAACTGCGCGATGGCCTTGCATCGAAAGATCGACTCCCTGTTGTCCCTGCGACCGGATGTTGCAATCATTCCCGAGGCTGCGGCACCGGAACGACTGGTCGGTCGTGCTGCGGCCCTGACCGATGCGTCGCTGGTCTGGATCGGGAAAAATTCCAACAAGGGCTTGCTGATCGCGGGTTTCGGCCCGACTGTTCTCGACATGAGTCCACACCGTTACGACAGTCGCTTGCACTGGATGGCGCCGGTCGCGGTCAACGGCATTCCCGGGTTCGGTCAGCCCCTTCATCTCCTTGGCGTCTGGGCGCAAAACGCGAATGAAGACAATCGAAGGAAGGGCAATCCGGGTTTTCTTCAGGATGCGCTCAAGCGGTACCGAAAGTTCTTGCGGGCAGCTCCGGCCATCGTTGCCGGCGATTTCAACAACCATGTGATCTGGGACCGTCCGGGGTGGCGGATGAATCACGCGAACGAAATCCGTGCCCTGTCGCATCTCGGACTGGTCAGCGCGTATCACGTCTCGCGCGGTGTCCGGGCTGGAGAGGAGCCGGAACCGACATTGTATTGGCGCGACCGGTCGCGCGATGGTCCGACCTATCACATCGACTACATGTTTATTGAAGATGACTGGGCACGACAGCCGTTTGATCTGACGGTCGGTCGGTACGAAGACTGGGTTGGGACCGGGTTGAGCGATCATGTCCCACTGGTTCTGGAGATCACGCCCGTCGAATTCGTAAACTCCGGCGCGAAAGGGATGGGCGGCACTGCGGATCATTGACATAGTCAGTGCGGCGTCATTCCATCAAATGGGTTACCGTGATGGCGTTTTCGAATACGCTACGGCCAAACCCCACCCGAACGGTGCTCGAAGGAGGCTTCGAATGCAATATCTGCACACGATGGTGCGAATCAGTAACGTCGATGACTCTCTGGAATTTTACTGCAAAAAGCTCGGAATGGTCGAAGTGCGCCGGACCGAGAGCGAAGCAGGGCGGTACACCAATATCTTTCTTTCTGCGCCCGACGACCTCGACCAGGCGCGGCAGAACTGGGCTCCCACTCTGGAATTGACATATAACTGGGATCCTGAGGAGTACACTGGCGGCCGTAACTTTGGCCATCTGGCGTTTCAGGTCGATGATATCTACGGTCTCTGTCAGACTCTCTTGGACAGTGGTGTGACCATCAATAGGCCACCGCGTGACGGCCGCATGGCATTCATCCGTTCCCCTGACGGTGTGTCTATCGAATTGCTTCAGAAGGGCGGCGCTCTTGAACAGGCCCAACCCTGGACCAGCATGGGCAACACCGGGAGTTGGTGATCTGCCCCTGTGAAACTTCTCGTCCGGCTGCACTGTACCGGGACGACCCGCAGAACTGGATTGAAATATGTCCGTCAACAATCTGGCGATTCCCGAAATCGCCACCGAACACGGCGCATTGACCGAAATTCGCAGGGACATTCACACCCATCCCGAACTCGGCTTTGAGGAACGGCGAACGGCGGCGCTGGTCGCCGAGAAATTGAAGTCCTGGGGGCTGGACGTCGCGACCGGCATTGGCAAGACAGGTGTCGTCGGTACGCTGCGGGTCGGCAACGCGACCCGCAGCATCGGTTTACGGGCCGACATGGATGCACTGCCGATTCCGGAGGCAAACAGCTTCGGCCACAAATCCGTCAACCCCGGTGTCATGCATGCCTGCGGCCATGATGGCCATACGACCATGCTTTTGGGCGCGGCGCAGTATCTGGCCAGGACCAGGAATTTCGAGGGTTGCGTGCATTTCATCTTCCAGCCAGCGGAGGAAGGGCTTGGCGGCGCCAAGGCGATGGTCGAGGCCGGGTTGTTCGAGCAGTTTCCCTGCGATGCGGTGTTCGGCATGCACAATCGGCCCGGTCAGCCGACGGGCAAATTCGGCATGCGGCCCGGCGCGGCGATGGCTGGCGGGGCGCTGTTCGATATCACGGTTCAGGGCAAGGGGGCGCATGGCGCGCGGCCGGAATCCGGCATTGATCCAGTCATCGTCGCCGCCCATATCGCGACGGCGGCCCAGACTATTGTTTCGCGCAACGCCAATCCCCAGGAAATGGCGGTGCTCTCGATCACCCAGATCCAGTCCGGCGATGCCTATAATGTCATCCCGCACACGGCCGGGATGAAAGGCACGGCCCGCACATTCTCGAATGAAATTATGAGTCTTCTGGAGAAGAATCTGACCCGGACCGCAATTGGTATCGCGTCCGGCATGGGGGCAGAGGCCGAGGTCGATTTCCGGGTTGTTTTCCCGCCCCTGGTCAATAATGAAGAGCAAATTGCATTTGCCGGCCATGTTGCGGCCGGGTTGGTCGGCGAGGACCATGTCGACCGGATGGCCAGCCGGATCACGGCATCGGAAGACTTTTCGTACATGTCGAATGTCGTGCCTGGGGCTTATGTCACGATCGGTCAGGGCGATTCAGGCGGCTGGACTTGCGAGGTTCACAATCCTCACTATGATTTCAACGATGAGATTCTGCCACTCGGGGCAAGCTATTTTGCCCGTCTTGTCGAGACTCGTCTAGCCAGGGGAGAGTGAACGGGTTTGTCTCTGGAGCGGCCCGGATCCGGTGTTGGCAGAGAGAGGATCGGGAGTTACGATGAATGGTATCAGGCCTGACGCTTGTGATCGGTCCTTCCGATAGGGGGACAGATATGTTCGGAGTGTGAGGGATGGCCAATTGTTCTGATCGCCAGCTTGATCTGTTCGGTTCTTGGCAGTCCGAGGATCAGCCGGACGGTCCTGGTGTCCCGAATTCGGCAGAGACCCTTTCCGATCAGGCGCTTGTTTCCCGGTTGCCGACCGCCAATTGGCGTGAAATCCAGGATATCTGTGCAGAAATTCGGCGCCGGTCACTCGCCATGGCAGGATCTGCCCTGCATGACCTGTGGCGAAGATACACCGGTTTTGGAAGGTGCAAGCCTCTGCGGGAACAGATCGAGGTCATCCGGACCCTTGATGGCATCGGTGGTGCCGGCGCGGCGGGGTGTTTGCGAAAGATCTTGTTGTCGGACACGTTCCCGCCGCCGCTCCTCGCAACACTCCTGAGTGTGGCGACGCGAAAACGTCTGAATCTTCCGGCCGATCACCTGATTACATGGTCCCGGCACGAGGAGCCGAAGGCCCGCGCTCTCACCTTCGAACTCGCGGCCTTTGCGGGGCGCCCGGGCCCGAGTATGCTGGACTGTCTGGAAACTGGTCTCGATGACCCCAGCCAGTCCGCAAGACGGGCCGCCGCAATCACGCTGGGCGGACTCGGAAAAGTGTCGGTTCGGGGAATCTTGCTGACCGAACTGAAGATGAACCCGGACGAAGCCGTAATCCAGGCACTCGGGCCAATCGCCGATGATGACACGATCGTGTTTCTGGGGCGGCTGGCGCATAAATGCCCAGAGCTGAAACGTCATGTCGTCGGAGTCCTGAGCGGTCTGGAAATGGAATTGGCGGAAAATATCTGCCGGGGGCTTGAGAAAGACGGCTGATGTCCGTCACGAGGCCTGTCAACCCCTGTCTTGCATGGTGTTTGCCGCTCGAGTGCGGAGGCCGGTTCCAGAGGCGTTTCCGTTCTGACCAGCCGTGATGCGGACCATCGTGGTGGCAGCAGACAGACGGACCGCAAATCCGTGAGCGAGGCTTACATCACCGAGATGCAGGACCATCGCCGGGCAGAACGACACGGAAGACCGAACAGGCCGATTGGCGACATTTTCAATGTCGTCGATCCTGACGCTGTGTTTCGGCTCCCTCATTCTGGTTTCTGTCCTTGCCGTCATCGGGCTCACGGTGTTCGCGAGCCATCCACAACACCATCTACCTGTTGCGCGACAAGGCAAATCTCAGCATTGGCGGAATCACCGACGAAATCGACAGTCATCACAAGTCAGCACGCAACCAGGGGAGATTCGTGGCGCGTACGCTTGAATCCGGCAAGGTTGGCCATGACGACTTCGAGGGCCCTGGAGACCCTATCTATATGGCGCCATGGCTGCTGACCCGGTAATTACCGGTGGCTGCGTACATTGACGCAAACGGAACAGCGCTGATCACCGACAGGGCAATCGACCCGGTACGCACATACAGGTCCGACTTCACCAATGATGCCGATGTTCACAGGATTTGACTATGGCCGCACCCATCAACAACCGGGCCAGGGTCGCCGATCTCCAAGCCTGAATTCGATCGAACAATACTCACCCTCACGTGACCGATTCGAACAGAGTATATTTCAGGGCGTTCTGGTCGTGGTCATCAACACGCGTGTTCTGTTGGAGTATCTGGAGAAAGCCGCGCGCCATATCGGCTCCAACGTTTTTGTTCTCTACGGCAGGGACCGAGTGCTTACGCACCAGTTGCTGGCTGACGGATATCCCGGTCATTCGGTGGAGACTCCCTTGCCGGCTTCGCAGACCAGATTCTCAACAGGATATGGGGCCGACCCGACCCGGTGCAGGACGACAGGCTGTAAACTGTAAACACATGAGACGAATGTTGACGGTATCGACCATATGTTTATTTACCGACGGTTCGACTCTGGTATGCCGACCCCGTTTCTATGCGGGAGCGCATTACAATGTCGATGTCGTCGACGCCGGATTCTACCAGTGATTCCATAATCGCCGGTCTCGTCGCTCTCATCCTGTCAGTCCTGATGGCATTTTCATTGGCCGCAGGCTTGCCCGACCGGTGTTCCGTTTGTCCTCCGCAGCGCATCTGGTAGGCGAACTGAACTTCGAGGACATTCGTAAGTTGCCCCGACGCCGGGTTTGCAAACTCAACGAGCAGTCTGGCGCCTTCAACCAGATGGCTGGGTTCTGATACCAAACGCAAGTCATATGAACCGATACAGTGAGGCATCGGGATCAGCACGATGGGGCTACGGCCCAGCTGCGCCGGGTCGTATTGGTGATGACGTCGGGCTGGTCGGTCAGCCATTGCCACCCCGTCCAGCAGGCGTCCCTCAGGGCGGAGACATCCTTGAACACGCGGTTGGCGAAGCGGTTCGATTTCAGGAACAGAATGATCTGCTCCATCGGATTGAGTTCCGGACTGTAGGGCGGCAGATGCACGAGCGTCAGGTTGGGGGGAACGAGAAGGTCGCCCGAGCGATGCCAGCCCGCCCCGTCCAGCACAATCACGCCGTGCGCACCCGGCGCCACGGCCGCGCCGATCGCCGCCAGATGCTCGTTCATCGACGCCGTGTTCGCCCTGTCCGCCACGTGGGCGATGCCGACGCCGCGCTCTGCGCAGGTGGCGCCGAACAGATAGACGTAGCCATAGCGATGGTCGCGCAGGATGCGCGGACGCTGCTTCCCATTCGCCCAGACCCGTGTCGTCATCCCCTTCTGGCCGATGCGCGCTTCGTCCTGGAACCAGATTTCTATCGGACCCGCCAGCGCCTCAGAGCTGAGCGCCGACGTCAACTGTGCCTCGAACTCCGCCACGAACGACCTCTGCCGCTCCGCGTCGGCTTTGGGGTGGACCGGCCGCCCCGAGACAAAGCGAAACCCGGCCCTTCGGAGCATCATACGGGCACCGCTCTCCGTATAGATGACCCCGAAGGCCTCCTCGATTTTCCGTAAGATGTCCTGAACGCGCCAGCGCGTCACACCGTCCCGCTCAAGCTCGGGACCCGCCTCGATCCAGGCGCCGATCTCGGCGATCTGCGCGTCCGTCAACCGGCCCTCGCTCCCGCCGCGCGGGAGATCCGCGAGGCCGTCGAAGCCCTCCGTGTTGTAGCGCAACACCCAGTCGCGCAGGATTTGAAGCTCCATGCCCTGCGCCCGAGCAGCCTCCGTGCGAGACGCACCCTCCATGATCATGGCGAGCGCACGCGCGCGCGACGCTTGCTTCGCGTCCCCGCAGTGCCTCGAAAGCGCGTGGAGCTCGTCCGCTGTGTGTGCCGTCCAGGTTATCGGCGTTGCCGCACTCATCGTCATCCTCCGGCGCTGGTGAGTCGATCACCACAGTCTATGAAGGTCGTCCGGACCGTCACCCCAACATATTGGGATGGTGAGTCAATTTGGAGCGCGCTTGGTATGAGGTAGTTTCAAACCTATGTGCCGCATTCGCCGGTGCGTCAGCCGGTCCGTGAGGATACGCGCGCTGAGCTGGTATCGGGCAGACGCGAGATGACCGTGATGTTCACCGATATTGCAGGCTATTCGACGACTTCGGAAGGCCGGATGGCCTCCGGAGTCGCAGCGTTGTTCAATGACCATTTCGCAATTGTCACCCGTGGAATCGAGGCGACAGGGGGAGCAGTCGACAGGTTCATCGGCGACAGCGAGGTGGCGTTCTGGGGCGTGCCGGAGAAATAGAAGGATCGCGCCGCGCGGACGTGTCGGGCGGCCCTCGCGATCAGGGACGGAATCGCGACGGCAAACTGGAAGAAGGCAGCGCGCGGAGAGCGGTCGATGCACATGCGTATCGGCATCCATCCGGGCGAAGCGATCGCCGGCAACATCGGATCCCGTGACAGGGTCAACGATACGGTCATCGGCGACGACGTGAATGTCGCGCAAAGGCTGGAACAGCTCGGAAGACGGCTGTTACCGGATGCTGAAGTGACCATCGTGTTCAGCGCAACGACGGCAGCCGAACTCGGCAGCGATTTCGATGTCGAGCGGCTCGGCGAAGAAGAGATCGAGAATCGGATCGGGCGAATTCAGGTCTATCGCCTTGCCGGTTCGAAGGCATCAGCTTGATTGCAGGTTGGCTCGAACTTATCCGTTGCGCTTTTTGGCAAGTTCGACGACCGCATCGACCACAGCCTTGACGGCGTTCAGATCGGCCTCACGCGCCAGCGTGCCGGTTTCGTCGAAGGCTGCCGCCGCACCGGCAATCGCATGCTGTTGCGGAACCAGATAAACGCCAATGTTTCCGAGGATCGAACGGAGATGGACCAGACCGCGCAGACCGCCAAGCGCTCCCGGTGAAGCCGAGATCAGCCCGGCAATTTTCCCACGATAGGCAGCGACCATGGCGTCGCCGCCATCTGGCCGGGAAATCCAGTCAATCGTGTTCTTGAGCAGCGGTGCGATCGAGCTGTTATACTCGGGTGAAGCGATGATGAACCCGTCCTGGGCGATAAACAGTTTTCTCAGTTTCCGCGCGTCCTCCGGGACACCGCTTCCGGCTTCGGTATCGCCATCATACATGGGCAAACGATGGTCGGCGAGGTCAAGGAATGTCACGTCAGCACCGGCAGCCTCGGCCTGGCCGGCAGCGACCTGGGCCAGTTTCTTGTTGAACGAGTCAGTACGGGCACTACCGGCGAACACGAGTATCTTTGCTTTGCGATTCATCGCTGCTGTCTCCTGGAAATTCCGATATCGATTGGCCAGCAAATAAACCATTACCGCCAGGATAATGGTGAACACAAGAGGGCTCACGATAACTGTCGGACCAAATCTACGGAATCTCCGGGATGTGTGCCCCATAGCCGCCGGCGGCCGGCCCAATCCCGGTAAGGAAAATCTGAACAACCCCGTTCCCCCGGGTATCCGGGTGGCGTGGCCCGTGGGTGAAACGCCAGAGCCCATCGGGGACGTGTTGTCGTACCAGGAAAAGCTTCGATGTCTTGACCGCCGTGAAAATATCCCTGTCTACGGATGACCACGTGCGCGGGTGATATGCCGCCCGCTTCGAGGGCGTCACGCAATTCGGCTTCGTGCCATCTGTCGGCGACTGCGGCGGTCGGATGTGGGGGCGAAGTGGTCGAGCGCTATGCGCAACAGCGCTGGCACGGGTGTGGTTCTTGTATCACACCGATCCCGGATGTCGTTGAACCGATCTGATACCAAACCCACTATTGACTGACGCGTATGGGGTTTGGGCTGACGGCCCAGTCTCGATGGCCGATGGAGGCGATGCGCTTGGGGGATTTGCAAAGCCAGTCCCAAGCCTGCTCGCAGGTCTTGCGGAGCGCGTCGGTGTCGTCGAAGAGCCGGTTGGCGAAGCAGTTCTGTTTGAGGAACTGGATGACGTTCTCCATCGGGTTGAGTTCCGGGCTGTAGGGCGGGAGCAGGACGAGGGTCAGGTTCTCGGGGATCGCGAGTTCCTTGCTCTTGTGCCAGCCGGCACCGTCGAGAACCACCACTCCGTGGTGGCCCGGAAGCACGGCGGCGGCGATCCGCTCGAGGTGCTCGTTCATGGAGACCGTGTTGGCCCGGTCGGCGACATGGCCCACGGCTTGCTTCCTCGCCGCGTTGACGGCGCCGAACAGATAGACGTAGCCGTAGCGATGATCGCGCACGATCCGGGGACGCTGGCCCTTGCGCGCCCAGACCCGTGACAGCATGCCTTTCTGGCCGATCCGAGCCTCGTCCTGAAACCAGATCTCGAGCGGCCGTTCGGCTCGTTCCGGTCCCACGGCTTCCTCGACAAGCGTCTGAAAGTCGCTGCGAAACGCCTCCTGTTTCCGCGTCTCCGTCTTGGGGTGACGCGGGCGCGGCGACAGATGACGGAAGCCAAGACGCCGGAGCAGGCGGCGGGCTCCTTCCCGCGAATACTTCACTCCGAAATGGGCTTCGATCTTGCCCGCGATGTCCTTCACCCGCCACCGAACCACCCCATCGGCCTCCGGCTCCGGACCCGCTTCCAGCCAGCCCGTGACGATCTTCATCTGCTCCTCGTCGAGCATGACCTTCCGTCCCGAACCGGGACGGTCGCGCAAACCCGCAGAACCGGCTTCGTTGTAGCGGTGCACCCAGTCCCGCAGGGTCTGACGGTCCATCCCCTGCGAGCGCGCCGCTTCCTCCCGGCTGTGCCCGTCCAGGATCATCGCTATCGCACGAAGACGACGCGCCTGCCGCTCGTTCCCGCAGCGCCTCGCCGCAGCGCGCAACTCTCCTGCCGTGTGATCAAGACGCGTTACGGGAACCGTCATCGCTCATCTCCGAAAGACCTCCGAAAAACCCCACATCACAACATAAAGGGGAACAAATATCACGCAAACATAATACCTTGCCCGACGAGTCAATCATTCATGGCTTTGGTATAAGAAGGAATTACTTCGTCCATTTGAGTTTGAAGCGCAGCTGTTGCTTGAGGAGGTGGCACGGTCGAATGCGCCGCCGACCCTTCGTGCCGGGGTCTGACGAGATTTGGCGTAGACACGGGCTCTACCGCAGGCACCGATCGGGGCAGTCGAAGATGCAATGGAAACGGCCCAGGCGCTTTTGCCCACCGAAGCCAGTTTCGAGTCAGATCTGCGAAAGATACGGAAGTGCGGACCCCGTCGGGCCGAGTTGCCGGATCGCAGATGGGGCTGAATGCCGATAAAGGCGATAAAACGGCCTCATCGGTTTACGCGTGATCGGCAGATATGGCCGTTTTCTAGTGGATTAATCGTTACAGAGAGCTTCTTGCAAAATTGCCGGCCCGACCGGTTTTTTGCCTTGTCGAGGCTGATTTTGTTGTCGAGGGCCTGGGTTTCGGGAGCACCTCGTGGTATGTTGTGTTTCTACAATAACAAGATACCGAGAAGGTGACCCCGATGACCCTTGGCTCGACCCTATCCGATCTCTGGCACCGATTTCAAGGGGACCTTATTCCCTGCGTTGGCCGATGCGGTCGGTCCTCTCTTCGAGACGCACAAGCGCTTCGTGACAGCTCTCGATCTCGTCAAGGTGGAGGGCTTCGTCGATGAGGTGTGGACCGGTCCGGGTCGGCCCCGGGAGGATCGCCGGGCGCTGGCCCGTGGCGTCATCGCCAAGGCGGTGTGGGGTCTGCCGACGACCCGCCACCTGATCGACAGGCTCAAGGTGGACCCGACGTTGCGCCGGCTGTGCGGCTGGTCGCGTGTCTCGGAGATCCCGAGTGAAGCGACGTTTTCGCGGGCGTTTGCCGAATGGTCGCAGTCCCGTCTTCCGGAGAGGATGCACGCGGCTCTGGTTGCAGAGACACTGGGCGACACGCTCATCGGCCACGTCTCCCGGGACTCGACGGCCATCGAGGCCCGGGAGACGCCGGCCCCGAAGCCGAAGGCCGAGACGCCGAACCGCAAGCGCGGCCGGCCCCGCAAGGGCGAGGAGAGGACGAAGGAGCCTGGGCGTCTCGAACGGCAAGCGAACGGGATGGATCTCGATGAGAGGCTCGACGCGCTGCCGAAGGTCTGCGATCACGGGGCAAAGAAGACTGCCAAGGGGGTCCTGGAGGCTTGGGCGCGGTGACAAGCTGCCTATCGACACAGCAGACTGCGGGGTGCCGCTGAGGACCGTTCTCACCGCGGCATCCGTCCATGACAGCCAGGTCGCGATCCCGCTGGCGATGATGACCGCCGGGCGTGTGACCAATCTCTACGATCTCATGGACGCGGCCTATGATGCCAGAGAGATCTCCCAGATGAGCGAACGGCTTGGCCATGTGCCGATCATCGATGTCAATCCGCGCCGGGACAAGGACCTCAAGGAGGAGCGAGACCGGGAGGCCCGGGCCCGGCGTGCAATAGGCCATGTCGATCCCGAGACCGTGCGGGTCCGGATCCGGTCCGGTGTCGAGAGGACCAACGCCCGCCTCAAGGATGAGTTTGGCGGGCGCCATGTCCGCGTCCGTGGACATTCCAGGGTCGTCTGCCATCTCATGGTCGGCATCCTGGCCCTGGCGGCTGACCCGTTGATACGTCTCGCCGCCCCATAGCGCGCTCCGACAACGCATGCCGACCCTTCACGGCCCTCTCGAAGAGAGTGGCCCGGAGAGGCGTGTCCCGATGTCCACAAAGGTCCCTGTTCGGTCTCATCGTCTCTGATGAGACACCGAGAATCCATGGATTCCGACCTCCAGGTGCAGAGGTGACCGGGATCAACCGACCGATCCGGGCTCACCGGACCCTGGGGCAGGAATTTTGCAAGAGGTTCCAGATATATTCGTTATTGTGTTCTTCTGATTTGTCGATCACGGAGGTCTGCAAGATGCGCCCTGGTGTTTCATTCACACTCACTTCAGGCGACCGGCATCGCCTTGAAACGGTTGTCCCGGACCCGAAGAGCCCGCAGAAGCACGTCTGGCGGGCGCGCATCGTTCTTCTGAGCGACGATGGGCTCGGCAGGATGGCCATCATGAGAGAGACCGGCAAGGCGAAGAACAGTGTCTGGCGCTGGCAGGACCGCTTCTATGGAAGAAGGTGTGGATGGACTTCTGCGGGACAAGACGCGTCCGCCGGGCAAGACGCCTCTGGCTCCTGAGCCGGTGGCGAAGATCGTCGGGTTGACCCACACCCCCGCCGCCTCACGCGGCGACCCACTGGACGCTGCGGGCGATGGCGAAGGCTGTGGGGGTGCCGCTTCGAAGGTCTGGGCGGTCTGGCAGGCGCATGGCCTGATGCCGCACCGCTGGCGGCCGTTCAAGCTTTCGAACGATCCCGCCTGCCTCGAGACGCTGACCGACATCGTCGGCCTCTCCGTTGCGCCGCCGGCTCACGCGGTCGTGCTGTCGACCGATGACAGGTCGCACAGTCAGGCCCGCGACCGCACACAGCCCGGCCTGCCGCTGAAGAAAGGCCGCGGCGCCACCATGACACATGATTCCATGCGCAACGGCACGACGACGCTGTTTGCCGCCCTGACCGTGCTCGACGGCACGGTCATCGGCCAGCACGCCAGCCGGCATCGCCACCAGGAGTTCCCGAGATGCATCAACCGCATCGCGCGCACGATACCCGCCGGCGTCCCGGTCCATGCCATCCTCGACAACGACGCCACTCACAAGCACAAGGAAGTCTAGGTCTGGCTCGCACGCCATCCGCGCTGGACCTTCCATTTCACCCCTACCTCGAGCGCGTGGCTGAACGCGCTCGAAGGCGTCTTCGCCAAGCGGACACGACGCCGTCTCAAATACGGCGTCTTCCGCTCCGTACGCGAACTCCAGGACGCCATCCGCCGCGTCATCGACGAACACAACACCACCGAAGCCAAGCCCTTCGTCTGGACCGCCGATCCCGATACCATCATCGCCGCAAGAAAAAGAGGCGTCCAAACATTGAAATCAATCCACTAGATTGCAGCAACATGTCGCAGGTTTGGAAGGTCCGGTAACCTGCATCCCAACGCGGATCAGGGACGGGCGTTACAGGGGCGATGCCGACTGGTCTCGCAGATGTAATTGTGTCAATATCCGTTGATGCCACCACACGGCGTACGGCTGATGTCGGATCAGGTTCGCCCGTTCGTGCCAAACCGGTCGGAAAGGGCTGGAACCGGCGTGGCACGTTTCAACTCCGGTCGTGGGGCCGGCTTGAGCAGGAACGAGGGATGGGGTGAGATATGGAAGCGGCGATTCAGAGTTTTTTTTCCGGGATACCGTTTCTGCTCGGTCATTTCGGCGTCACCATCCTGATGCTCGTGGTCGGCGTGCTCATCTATATGTGGATGACGTCACATGACGAAATCGCATTGATCCGCATGGGGAATGTGTCCGCGGCGGTGTCGCTTTCAGGAGCGGTTCTCGGCCTCGCCATCCCGCTCGCGGTATGCATGGCATACAGCGCCAATGTCTGGGACATCATAATCTGGGGCGCTGTCGCGCTCATGATCCAGATTGTCACGTTTCGAATCATCGATTTCTGGGTGAAGGATTTGTCGCGACGGATCGAAGACAACGAGGTCGGGACCGCCATCCTGCTTGCGTCGGTCAAACTCGCGGTTGCCGCGGTCAATGCGGCCGCAGTTTCGGGGTAGTGGCAAGCGACGGTCGGCGGATTCTGATACGGTCCCGAACCTCGCCCGTTTGAGCGGGATGGTGTGCGTCCGCCGCGCGGTCACAGTGCCGCTGCGCGAGCGGCAAGTTCGGCGATTGCAGACCAGTCACCTGACTCGATCAGGGCACGCGGTGAAGCAAAACTGCCGCCGACGCATGCGACATTCGGTTCGGCGAGATAATCCGGTGCGTCGTCAAAGCCTATGCCACCGGTCGGGCAGAACCGGAGGCCCGGATACAGCGGCGCCAACTGTTGTAATCCGTAAATCCCGCCGCCGGCCCTGGCCGGAAAAAATTTCAGGCACCGCAGTCCGGCACGATAGGCCGTCATCGCTTCGGAACTTGTCTGAATGCCGGGCAGATAGGCGAGTTCCGCCGATGCAGCCTGATCGACCAGATCCATATTGAGGCCGGGCGAGACGGCAAATACGGCACCGGCATCGCGAGCCCGCGCAAAATCCGCTGACTCTAGCAATGTCCCGACACCGACGATTGCCTCAGGAAGTGCTTTCGCGACCGCTTCGACAGCGGCAAGAGCCGACGCCGTGCGCAAAGTGATTTCGAGAACCAGCAGACCGCCGTGCATCAGGGCGCCGCACAAGGGCGCCGCACAAGGGGAACCGCGTCTTCGATATCATCGATCGTCAGTACGGGAATCGCCCGTGCGCGGCACAGAACGGTTTCAATTGTCATGATGTCGTGGCGCACGGAACTGGCAGCGCGGGACGGGGAAAGACGTAACACGGTCTGAATGGCAAAGCGATGTCTCTCAACGACTGGACGAAACCTCCCGCTCATCCGGAGACCGGATCGAACAAGGCGCTGGACCCGGACAACATCAATGGGGGCGGCAGCATTGTGCGTTCAGATACGATTGTCATAAGCACCGCGCGGCAGTTTTGCCGCAATGACCGTAAAGCGGTCGGCTGTGAGGGCCTCGCTGACCGCTTGCGCAAGCGCTGCGCGATCGTCCACCGTGATGCCTCGGCCGCCAAGCGCCTGCGCGACTGCTGCAAAATCCGTCTCGTTCATATCAACGCCGGCATTGGGGTACTGCATCTCCCGTTGTTTTTTCTCGATCAAGGCCAGCGATGCATCAACAAACACCACAACGATCACCGGGAGTTCCAGATCGCGTAATGTCGCCAGTTCGCCCAACACCATCTCGAGCCCGCCGTCGCCGGTAAAGGCAATGACCGAGCGTTCGGGCGCGGCGAGTCTGGCGCCGGCCGCCAGCGGCAACGCGCAACCCATCGTGCACAATCCCGTCGATTGCAACACGGCATGCGGCACATAAGACTGCCAGACTTGGCTGAACAGGATGCGATGGGCGCCGGAATCGACCGTCACGACAGTATCGCGCGGCGCGACCTCACGAACTGTCGTTGTTATTGCTGCCGGTCCCCAAGTCTCGTCCTGACCAAAGACCATGCCCAGTTGTTCACGGCTTTCGGCCGGCTCCCCGTCCTGCCAGGTTGCCGTTGGGTCAACATCCATCGATAATGATCGAATGCCGGCTGCGATGTCGCAGAGAAAGCTGATCGACGCCTGATGCATGTAGGAATATTCCGGCTCTACAAGCAATTCGACGACATGTTGATTTGTCGCCGACCACGGCGCGCGCCAGCCAATCCGCATCTCGATTGGATCGTAACCAGCCAGCAGGATAAAATCTGAAGCCTCGATCAGGGGCATCAAATGATGGTCGGCAAGCGGGGACAGCCCGGCAGCACCCAGACTGAGCGGGTCGTCCTCCGGAATGAGTCCCTTGGCTTTGTAAGTGGTGATCACCGGCGCGCCGAACCGGCGGGCAAAGCCGGTCACGGCATCACTCGCGCCCTGGTTCACCGCGTCCAGCCCGGCAATCACGAGAGGCCGCCGGGCGGTGCCCAGCCACTGCCGGGCAACGTCCAGATCCTTGCTGTCGGCTGGTGCCGACGGCGCTCGTGCCGCTCTTGCAGCCGGTACCGGCGTGTTGTGCTCGCGCGCTGCCTCAGCGATCGGCAGGTCGAGATGAACCGGTCCCGGGCGGCCTTCGGTGGCAATGGCGATGGCCTTGTCGATCAGGTCGGTGACATTGCCCTCAGGCACGGTAAAGCTAGCCTTGCAAATCGGGCCGAACACTGCGCGGTGGTCGAAGACCTGATGATTATAGGTGACGACATCCGCGGGATCGACGCAGCCCGTCAGTACGATCAGAGGGACGCGATCCTGATAGGCGTTGGCTGTAACGTTGACCGCGTTGGCGGCACCTGGCCCGACCGTGGTGACCAGAACTCCGGGCGCGCTGGACATGTGGTGGACGCCCTCGGCCATGAATCCGGCTGCATTTTCGTGCCGTGTCAGCAAGAAACGAATCCCGGCTTTTTCGAGTCCATCGATCATGGTCAGCACTTCACCGCCGGGGATGCCGAAGGCCATCCGGACGCCCGCCTGGTAAAGGCGTCCGGCAATCAAATCAACGGTTCGCCGCCCATTTGGCATTCAGCTACGCCTATTCCGCCGCCCGCAGTTGCGGACTGATCTGATCCTGTTCAGCGAGCCGGACAAAGCCGTCCCGGGTCTGCGGCAATTTGCGGTCGAGAATACGTGAAGCCACAACGGTGCGCAGAATCTGCGCTGTTCCACCGCCAATTGTGAACATCCTGGCATCACGGGCCAAGCGTTCCATCGGGAAATTCCGTGAATATCCTCGAGCACCGAAGACCTGTAGCGCATCGGTCGTAACCTTGATTGCCATTTCGGAGATGAAAATTTTCGCTTGGGCGGCAAGCGTCGGATCGGGAAACGCACTATCGCCATGACCACTGCTGCGGGCTGCATGATGCAGCAGGGAGCGCCCAGCAGCGATCTGCACAGACATATCGGCCAGCATCCACTGGAGACCCTGGAATTCGGCAATCGGCCGGCCGAACTGTTCGCGTTTGCCAGCATAGTTCAAGGCTTGGGAATACGCCCCGTTCGCAAGCCCCAGCGCAACGGCCGCCGCGCCGATCCGCTGCGAATTATAGGCATTCATGAGGTCCGCGAAGCCGCGTTGAAACCCGGACGGCGGCATCAATGTCATATTGGCCGAAACCTCCAGATCCTCGAAGATCACCTCGGTTTCGGGAATGCCGCGCAGTCCCATTGTCGGTTCGCGGTCACCGATACGCAGGCCTTGCGATTCACCGCGGACAGCCAGGAACCCGCCAATGCCGAGTTCCGAGCCGTCCTCGTCGAACACCCGGGCGAAAATCAGATGCAGACGGGAGATACCGCCGCCAGTGATCCAGTGTTTGCTGCCGTTAAGGACATAGACATCGCCGCGCTTGTCGGCCCGGGTGGTCATCTGCGAGGCGGCGCTTCCCGCCTCCGGTTCGGTAATGCAGATGGCCGGTTTGTCGCCGGTCAGGACGAGGTCGGCGGCCAGTTTGCGCTGTGCGTCGGTGCCGTACTGCATGACGGCGGAAATAGCGCCCATATTGCCTTCGACGACTATGCGTCCGGTTGGCCCGCAGAAACCCGCCATCTCCTCGACAACCAGTGCGGCGTCAAGGAAACTTCGCCCGGCCCCGCCCAGCGATCTTGGAATTGTCATGCCCATGAACCCGGCGTCGGTCAGCGCCTGCACGACATCCCAGGGATATTGCTCGGTTCGGTCGATATCGGCTGCACGGTCGGCGACGAGAGAGAACGCCAGTGCCCTGGCGCTGGCCTGCAGACCGAGCTGCGCAGAAGTCAGGTCAAAAGTCATGGATAATCCCAGCTGGTCGTGAAGGAGAAGTGGGTTGGCGTGGCAGTCTGTTCTCCATCGGCAATCGTTGCAACCGGACTCATCCAGTAGCCTTTACGGACCGTTTTCCCGTGAAACAGACGTTGTGAAGAGGCTCGCCGCGTGCAAAGCGATCAAGATTCTGCCCAACGAAGGTCCACCGCCGGTCGCTCATTGCGGTGGTCCACGCCGAATTGTGCGGTGACATGATGATATTGTCGAGTTTCTGAAATGGAAACCGGGATGGCCACGGATTGGCCTCCGTTGGCGATGGGTAGACATACCAGACGTCAATGACCGCACCACGGATGCGTTTTGCGACCAGCGCTTCGTAAAGTGCGGCTTCATCGACGACTTCGCCTCGACCGACATTGATTACGACGGCATCCTGCTTCATCGCGCGAAAGGCTGCAGCTCCGATCATCCCCTGTGTGGCCTTGCCGCCGGGCGCGCAAACGAGAATGAAATCGCTTGTCTCAAGTAATGTCCGGAGTTGATCGGGTGTTCCGTACCAGTCGACTCGTTCCGGGTCATCGCGCGGGTGACGCGACACCGCCATCACGCGCATATCGAAGGCCTTGCACCGCCGCGCGACCTCGCGCCCGATACGACCGTAACCGACAATACCGATCGTCGTTCCCCGTAGCTCACGATGCTTCGGCCCCAGATTGATACTGCGCCCGGCATAGGACCGCGACCGCATCAGAGGGTGGGTTACGCGCAACAGTTCCGTCTGAAACTCGAGCATTCCGGTCAGAACATGTTCGGCAATTGTCGTTTCATGTTCGTAGGTATTGCAGAACACGGCCGAACCAGGCAGATCTGCCGGCGCAATCCAGTCATATCCCGCGAATGGCGCCTGATAGAGCCGCAGCCTTGCATTGTCTGGAATACGGATCGGCAATGGGCCTCCGACGATAGCGTCGACATCCGCAATGGCGGCGGCGATGGCGTCACGTTCGGTCCCGGCGTCAAGAATTGTGATAGTCCAATCGGTCGCGGTCTTGGTTTCGAGACCGCTTTCGTTCATGCCGCTGTCTGCAAGGACAAGGGCCGACAAGGTTGTGCGCATGAACATGTTCCGTTCCAGATTGCGTTGCGGCACTGCGTGGTCGTCGCCTCTGGATAGTGCCGGTTTGGCTATGGTTCAAGCATCCTCGAATGAGATCGCACGGCGATCCCATGCTAAATTTGAGCGCCGGTCGAGCGGCGCTTTGACAACATACAGCGAAGTCATTTTTACAATTTCAGACATCCTGATCCCATCTAAAATCAGACGAACCCCGTTTTTGTGATTTGGCTGCGATTTCGTAGACGAGTCCGAGGTCGGTTCCGGGGTAGATGGTCCGGGGTTCGGTGAGATCCGTGAGGAGCGGCGCCAGCATCCGGTCGAGGGCATTGTCGGCGAGGCTAGGGATCCGGACTCTGAGGATGCTGTTTTCGGGTTCGGGCCTGATGTTGGCGTCGGAGATCAGCAGAGCCTGGAGCAGCTTCCGGCTGTCGGGCGCCTTGCCCTGCACTTCAATCACGGGTGGCACATCCGGGTTTCGGCGCGGCAGGCGATCATGCGGATGATGTCGAGGACCCGGCGTTCGGCGATCGGCAGGGCATCGAGTTTGTCCGTGTTGCTGAGGTCGCCGGTCCGGGCATGTTTGGGCGTGGCGTCGCTGTTTCAGATCGTCGATCTCGACGGTGAGGGCCTCGACGGTCTGGTCGGGATCGGTGGTTCGAGGGCATCAAGGTTGGACGCGTGGCGTATGTATTCGAAGACATTCTCCTGCGACACGCGTGAGACCATGGCGCCAGCGACGCGCGCACTCGACAGGGTCGGATGGGTCGTGATCAGTGGCACCTGACGGCCAGCGTCGAGACGCCGACGGATCTGTCGGGCCGTCAGCTCGACCTTCAGGGTGACATCTTTCTCGGCCAGGCTGACGGTGATGTCATGGACACCGGCCGGCCCCTGGAGCAGGACCGCGACCGGGCGGAAGTCGCTGTCCGGCCCGTCGTCTCCCTTATGGGTCTTGTGCCAGGTGATGCAGGCGATGTCCTGACGGGCGAGAGTCCTGAACAGGGCCCGGCGTCAACCTTCGCGATCGAAGACCAGGGTCTGCGCCGGATCGCCGGGGTCCGGCCGCGTCAGGTCCGGCACGATATCCTCCCGGATCGTGGCGCCCGGTTTCGGATCGAGTGGCTTGTGGATGCACGGCAGCGGCTTGCCGCCGAGGGCGTTGACCCGGTATCCGACGGTGCCCGTCAGACACGGTGTCTGACGGGCGACAAGGTGTTCGGGCAACGGGTCCTTGCGCCCGGCACGGATCTTGACATGGCCGTCAAGCGCCCGGTTACGGCCACCGGATCGGCCTTCAGGCCACCGCCCAGCGTTCGGCCAGCGCCATCTGCCACTGATGGACCGTATCCGATGATACGGCGATCAGCCTGATCTTCTCGCGCAGGGTCTTGACCTCGGGACAGCGGTCGATGCCGAGCAGCAGCTCCCATTCGCCGGGTGCCAGATCGCGCAGCTGTTCGGGGTCACGGACCCGGGCCAGGGTCATGAACGCCAGGACGATCAGGATCGTGGTCAGGCCGTACACCCTTTCGGCATCTGGACCAGGCCGGCGGCGGTGTCGAGCAGCCCGTCCTTCAACACGGTTGGCAGGGCTATGAGTGCCGCCATTGCCGACCGCATTCTCCGGTTCCAGGACCTGCGGTGTTGCGTCTTCAAGGGTGCCGAAACTGGCTAGCACCCGGTCCCGGTATCATGCAGCACGGCCTATCGGCGTTGTGCGGTCGCGGGCCTCACGCGGCGCACGATCGCGGGCGGTCATGGTTCCGGCGGCAGAAAGGTCGGAGACGGGATCCCGGGATGCTGCCGGACCGGTGTCAGGCAATTCTTGTTCAAGGTGGCAGACGAGAAACCGAAAGCCTTGGCCATGCCGATACAACTGGATGGCGCACGAATTGTCGGAAGCGAGACACCGAAGGTCTCGGACAGCTCGCTCTGCCGGAGACGGTTGTCGACATGACGGCGGGCGATGCGCAAGGTCCGGGCCCGGACATCGTCAGCCGGATGACTGTCGACAGGTTCGAGATTGCAAAACCAAAGGGTGACGCCCTCGACGACCGTCATGGCGAACAGCGTGCCGATCGGGATCGCGTCCGGACATTGCAGAGGCAGGGTGCAGGCGAGCACCAGAAACTGCAAAACCCGTTCACTTTTGGCGCCAACTATCAAGGACATGCGTACCCGGACAACAAAACCCTCCGAAAATTCGGGAGTTGGAACCTCGGACCATCAATCCGGTCGAATCATGGGATCAGAATGACGGAGTATCCCGAGTTTCTCGTCGCTCGATTGTCAATCAGATGCGGTGATGTGGTGGCGAGAAAGTCCGTACACACGAATCGAAGTATACACCATGCCCAGCCCGATCATCAACCTGGCTGACCGGATGCATCAAGCTCTGAAGGAAGCCGCCGCGCGACATGGCCGTTCCATGGGCGCGATCACCGAGGAAAGCCTGGAACTGATACCAAGCGCGCTCCAAATTGACTCACCATCCCAATATGTTGGGGTGACGGTCCGGACGACCTTCATAGACTGTGGTGATCGACTCACCAGCGCCGGAGGATGACGATGAGTGCGGCAACGCCGATAACCTGGACGGCACACACAGCGGACGAGCTCCACGCGCTTTCGAGGCACTGCGGGGACGCGAAGCAAGCGTCGCGCGCGCGTGCGCTCGCCATGATCATGGAGGGTGCGTCTCGCACGGAGGCGGCTCGGGCGCAGGGCATGGAGCTTCAAATCCTGCGCGACTGGGTGTTGCGCTACAACACGGAGGGCTTCGACGGCCTCGCGGATCTCCCGCGCGGCGGGAGCGAGGGCCGGTTGACGGACGCGCAGATCGCCGAGATCGGCGCCTGGATCGAGGCGGGTCCCGAGCTTGAGCGGGACGGTGTGACGCGCTGGCGCGTTCAGGACATCTTACGGAAAATCGAGGAGGCCTTCGGGGTCATCTATACGGAGAGCGGTGCCCGTATGATGCTCCGAAGGGCCGGGTTTCGCTTTGTCTCGGGGCGGCCGGTCCACCCCAAAGCCGACGCGGAGCGGCAGAGGTCGTTCGTGGCGGAGTTCGAGGCACAGTTGACGTCGGCGCTCAGCTCTGAGGCGCTGGCGGGTCCGATAGAAATCTGGTTCCAGGACGAAGCGCGCATCGGCCAGAAGGGGATGACGACACGGGTCTGGGCGAATGGGAAGCAGCGTCCGCGCATCCTGCGCGACCATCGCTATGGCTACGTCTATCTGTTCGGCGCCACCTGCGCAGAGCGCGGCGTCGGCATCGCCCACGTGGCGGACAGGGCGAACACGGCGTCGATGAACGAGCATCTGGCGGCGATCGGCGCGGCCGTGGCGCCGGGTGCGCACGGCGTGATTGTGCTGGACGGGGCGGGCTGGCATCGCTCGGGCGACCTTCTCGTTCCCCCCAACCTGACGCTCGTGCATCTGCCGCCCTACAGTCCGGAACTCAATCCGATGGAGCAGATCATTCTGTTCCTGAAATCGAACCGCTTCGCCAACCGCGTGTTCAAGGATGTCTCCGCCCTGAGGGACGCCTGCTGGACGGGGTGGCAATGGCTGACCGACCAGCCCGACGTCATCACCAATACGACCCGGCGCAGCTGGGCCGTAGCCCCATCGTGCTGATCCCGATGCCTCACTGTATCGGTTCATATGACTTGCGTTTGGTATGAGCTGTATCAGGACCAACGAATCCGCCAGGGAGATCGTCGCCAGAGTGCGGGCACAGGCCGGACTCTGGCGTGTTCACACTAATGTTCAATAATGCTATCGTGGCGGCCGGTCCCTCGCCAGCGAGTCATCGGTATGGAACTCAGCCAAGCCCAGTACGAACGCATCGCCCCGCATTTGCCGGTCCAACGCGGCAACGTCGCCGTGTCCAACCTCCAGGTGCTCAATGCCTTCCTCTATGTCGTCGAGCACGGCTGCAAGTGGCGCGGACTGCCGCCTCGCTTCGGCAAGTGGCACACCATTTATACCCGGATGAACCGGTGGTCGAAGAACGGCGTGCTCGCGCGGGTCTTCGAGCACCTGCAGCGCGAGCGGATGGTGCATGTGACGCTCGCTGTGGTCACGCTGGACAGCACCAGCGTGAAGGTCCATCCCGATGGCGCCGGGGCGCTGAAAAAAACGGTCCGCAATGCATCGGCAAGTCGCGGGGCGGATGGAATACCAAAGTTCATCTGGTTGCCGCAGATGAGCGAACGGCCGTGACCTTCGCGCTGTCTGCCGGCCAGGCCCAGGATGCGCCCGAAGGACGCAAGCTACTCGAACGTCTGGGGCGCCAGAAGACACCCCGGTCCCTGCTGATGGACCGTGCATACGAAGGCGACGCGACACGGCAGTTGGCGTCGGCGCTGGGGTTTGTGCCAGTGGTCCCGCCGCTCAGGACTCGTACCGCGCCCTGGAAATACGACCGGCAATTGTACAAACGCCGCAATGAGGTGGAGCGGCTGTTCCGACGGCTCAAGGGCTTCCGGCGCATCTTCACACGCTACGACAAGCTCGACGTCATCTTCCTCGGCTTCATCACCTTCGCGCTCATCGTCGAGGCACTGCGTTAGTGTCAACACGACCTAGACGGCGACGGGACGATAGACTCTGGCGATCGACAAAGTCTGATGTTTTCGTGACGGACGACATCCCACCGATCGAGCTTCCCTGTTTCGGTTTGTGGGGAACAGGAAAATCCGGACCCGCTTTCGTGGAATTTTCCGACAACGGTTGTTACAATGCCATGATGACAGATATCCAGGTCTTGCAGAACAGTCCGATCCCCCGGTTTAATCACGTGGCGGCTCGACCTGCAGCCGGCGGTGCACTGCCGGAAACAGTCGTCAGTCGAAACGCCAGGTCTTGCCGTCCCGGACCGGGAACCCGGCCCGCCGCCCGGACACACTGATCAGACAATGGCCCGGATCATACTGATTCTCGGTGGTGCCCGGTCGGGGAAGAGTCGGCACGGCGAACAGCTCGCACTCGCCACCGGGTTATCACCAGTTTACATTGCAACGGCCTGCCCCTTCGATGATGAAATGCGGGCGCGTATCGCCAGCCATCAGGCCCGCAGACAAGGTCAGGGCTGGCATGATGTCGAAGCACCTGTTGAACTCGCCCGCGCCGTTACGGCCGAAGCTGCCCCGGGCCGGGTGTTGCTCGTCGATTGTTTGACACTCTGGCTGACCAACCTGTTGATGGAAAAGCAGGATACTGCAGCCATGTGCCGTATCCTGATCGACGCGATTATGCGAGCCCCGGGCACCATAATCCTTGTCTCCAGTGAAGTCAGCTTGGGGATTGTCCCAGAAAATGTTCTGGCGCGGCAGTTTCGTGATCTGGCAGGTGGTCTGCATCAGGGTATTGCCGAGGAAGCAGACATGGTTCTGTTCATGGTTGCCGGTTTGCCCATGACTGTAAAATCCGGCCGCAAGGCCAATCCATGATGCACTGGCCGGTGGCATTGCAGGGCGATGTCTCTCGATCGCTTTGTAAACGGGCTGGCTTCGAGGTACCGGCGACGGCCTCGGTCAGCGACGGCCGGCCGAACCGGTGACCGGGTTCGCCGATCATGCGGCGCCCCTGCTGCTTGCGATCCTGATCGACGCTCTGGTTGGCGATCCAGACTGGCTCTACAGGCGTATCCTCCATCCCGTCGCCGTGTTTGGCATGCTGATCGGCCGTCTGGAAGCGGTGGCAAACCGCGACGTATTTTCCGATGCCGTCCGCCGGGGTTTGGGATCTCTTGCAGTTGCGATCTTGTTAACTCTGGCGGGAACAGCCGGCTGGATGATCCATGCCGGACTGGCCAGCTTGCCGTACGGCCGTGCGCTTGAAGCATTGGCGATATTCCCGTTTCTCGCCCAGAACAGTCTCTACCGTCATGTTGCGGATGTCGCCTCCGCGCTCTCCCGGGACGGCCTTGATGCCGCACGGATGGCGGTCGCGCGGATCGTCGGACGCGACCCGGACAGCCTTGACGAGGCCGGTATAGGCCGTGCCGCGATCGAATCCCTGGCTGAAAACTACGCCGATGGGGTATTGGCGCCGGTGTTCTGGTATCTGCTTTTCGGCCTGCCAGGACTGACCGCTTACAAGGCACTCAATACTGCCGACAGCATGATTGGACACCGGGATGCGCGTTATCGTGCCTTTGGATGGGCGGCGGCGCGGCTGGATGATCTCGCCAATTATGTCCCCGCGCGGCTCGCCGCCCTGTTTTTGGTATTTGCTGCAGCCGTGACAGTAAACGCGCATGCCGGTAAGGCGGGCTGGTCAGCCTTGCGCGACGCCGGAAAACATCGTTCGGTCAATGCCGGCTGGCCAGAAGCAGCCATGGCCGGAGCTCTTGGGCTCAGACTCGCCGGCCCGCGGCGCTACGGATCTCAGATGGTTGACGATTCATGGATAGGCGACGGTCATACGGAAGCCGGCGCGGCGGATATCGCCGCAGCGCTTCGGCTCTACTGCATGGCTTGCCTGCTGACCGCGTTTGGCGTCGCCGGACTGGCAGTGATCGGATAACACATGCGAAGCTCCGGGAGTCTGGAGGGACAGACAACAGCCTCCGGCGGCGGGTGCCTGGATGATCGCTGGCTCGCTGATTCGGCCCGAACGTCGCAGATGTCTTGCCAGCATGCTGCATCTGCGGTCCAATCAGCCAGCCTGTTGACAGGAGACTCGAAATGATTGAAGAGATCGTGGATATCGCCACCCCTGATGGCGAGATGGAGACATTTCTCTGCCGCCCTGAACGCGGCGGCCCCTGGCCCGTGATCTTGCTCCTCATGGATGCGCCAGGGATCCGTGAAGAACTCTACGACATGGCCCGCCGCCTCGGTACGGTCGGATATTTCGTGATGTTGCCCAATCTCTATTATCGGGCGGGGCGCGAGACCAAATTCGGCAGCGATGTTCTGGAGCACGGCAGTGCCGAACATGCCCGCATGCGTGCCATTCGAACGAAGATGACAATTCCGCCGGTCATGGAGGATATCGGCGTGCTGCTTGATTACGCCGACGCGCATGACGGTGCCGGGAACGGCCTGGCCGGGGCGCATGGCTACTGCATGAGCGGCCCGTATGCTCTCGCCGCGGCGGCGCGCTATCCTGGCAGGATCGGGGCTGCGGCCTCCTTCTACGGAACCTGGCTGGTCAGCGATGCCGAAGAAAGCCCGCATCTGACGCTTGGTAACGCCGAAGGCGAGCTTTATATTTCCTGTGCCGAGCACGATGATCTGGCTCCGCTCGACATGGTTGAGGAATTGCGCAAGCTGTTTGAAGCTTCGGGCAATCGCGGCGAGTTGGAGATTCATCCTGGCGTTCATCACGGCTTCGCGTTTCCGGAACGCTGGTGCTATGATAAACCGACTGCCGAAAGACACTGGGAACGCCTGTTCGCGCTGTATGGCCGGACCTTGCGCTGAGTTTGAGGCGCACGGACGGCTGTATCCCGAGGCGTGCCATTCCCGGACAAAGTTCTGACATCCGGCCTCAATGCCCAAGCAATACCGGGTCTCAGCCTTCCGTCGCGCATTGACGGCGCAGGGTCTTTGCCGTCGTACGGCTTTCCGGATTTGACAGCCGGAAATATCCCGAGGTAAGCCTAAGCATCATGTGACGGCGGCCATTGAGAAACTTCACGCGAGATCTGCGATGGCAGCGCGTGCGGCGCATCGTCGCGCAGTGCTACGTGTGCCTGTGCAATAGTCGGCCTTGACCGGTCGCGCCGGCCAGCTTGCCGAGGCTAATCACTCTCCATGGTGCCGCCAACCGAACGTCATCCGGTCAATCGACAACGATGACGGTGTCATCGGGCGGACCGGCATGTAATCGCGTGACAAGATGCGACCGGCCGGCAAGGACAGCCCGCTGGTTGATGTAGCCCTTGTCAGTGATTTCACCAGCGTCGATCGCCGCGGGGTCCGCCAGCAGCAGAGCCCGGGCGATGCGGGTGCTGCTCCCGGGTTTTGCCGCGTTGTGGCGAGCAAGGCCGGCCTGCAGGGCCGTCCTGACCCGTTGGTCAGCGAAGACGGTCGCCGCCGGCGAACTTGCCGGACGGTCGGGACAGAGCGCCCGACACGCTTCCAGATTCGGAAACGCGAGCAGGGCGACGAAGTCGCTGTCATGGCCGGTCAGAACGCAATCCTGAACCAACGGCGCCGTGGCGGAAATCACATCCAGCCGAAGCTGGCCAACCTGAACCCAGGTGCCGGTGGAAAGCTTGAAATCTTCCGCGATCCGCCCATCGAAGAGCAGACCGTGGGAGGGGTCATCGGGATCGACCAGCCGCACCGCATCACCGGCAATGTAATATTCTTCCGCGTCGAAGGCCTGCTGCGTCAGGTCATCACGTTTCCAGTATCCCGGCGTGACATTGGGGCCGCGGACCCGGATTTCCAGTCTGCCGTCAACCGGCACCAACTTGAGTTCAGTGCTTGGGGCCGGAAGACCGATCACCCCGGCGCGCTCGACCGGATAATGCACGCGGGTCGACATCGGCGCAGTCTCGGTCGTGCCCCAAGAGGTGAAGATCGCGACGGGTTCGTCGCGGGCCGCGATCGAGAGGGTCTGCAGCCGGTCCCACAGTGTTTGTGGCAACGACGCTCCGGCATAGAACATGACATCGAGATTGCTGAAGAAATGGTCGCGAAACCCGGCATCCGCCTCAAGATACGGAACCAGCAGATCGAAACCGCGGGGCACATTGAAGCACAGTGTCGGGGCCACGGTTTTGAGATTGGCCAGTGTGGGTCCGAACTGGCCGGGGGTTGGCCGGCCAGCATCGATATAAAGGCTGCCGCCATTGCGCAGAACCATGTTGAAATCATGGTTGCCGCCGAATGTGTGACTCCACGGCAGCCAATCGACCAGGATCGGCGGCCGGGACTTCAGGAACGGCCAGAGTGCGATAATCTGTTCCTGATTGACTGTGAGCATCCGTTGCGTGTTGATCACGCCTTTCGGCGTTCCGGTCGAACCGGACGTGAACAGGATCTTGGCGACAGTATCCGGGCCAATTCTGGCGAAGGCTGCATCGACCGTGGCGGTTGCCGCCGTGTCCAGCAGAGTGTCGAAGGCTGTGGCCTGATCGGAGACTGCAGTCGCGATAGTGATTTCCGCACTGCCGAAATCGACTAGGGCCAGCGCTCGCTCGAAAGCATCGCCGTTTTCCGCAAAGACCAGGCCGGGGGACATCAAGGCGACGATGCCTTTCAGTTTTTCGAAATCTGTCGATTGCAAGGCATAAGCCGGTGAGACCGGAACAATCGGGACGCCGGCATGGAGGCCGGCGAGCGTGAGGATCGCCTGATTCACGCTGTTGTCGGACAGGATCATCACGGGCCTGTTAGGTCCGAGACCACGGTCGAGAAGAGCCTGGGCAACGGACCGGATTCGCTGCAAGCATTCGCCATAAGTCAATCGCCGCCATGTCGCGCCGTCTCCGGGACCTCGCTCGGCGAGAAACAAGGCCTCCGGGGTCCGATTGGCCCAGGTTTCAAGCCATAGTCCGACGGCGCGCGGCGGTGTCGCCAGCACTAGCGGCGATGTCATGAGAATCGCTCCGTCCGTACGAGTCTGGACGTTCACGTCCGCAGGGGCGAGCGCAAGTTTGGTGGACCGTAGGTCCGGATGTGACTCCGTCATCGATACGCCTGTTTCAGCCTGTTCGAGTACACGTTACCGGAACGCTAGGGTGCCGGCATTTCTGCCGCGACGGTGAACACTGGCCGGTAGCCCGACTTGACCGGTCGGAGCATTGCGGACACGGGGCGAGCCTGGCGTTTTCCAGAGCTACCCGCATGGCCATGCGGGGCGAAGCCACCATGTCGGCGGTCGGGAACGGATGTTGCTGGAAGACAGGCATTGCGGCGATGCGCCCTGCGAAGGGTTGTCGTCAAACGATGATATGGTGATGGAGAGTACTTGTCCGCGCAAGGTTCGCCGGTACTTTTCCTGAAAGGCCGCTCGGATTGTTGCCGCCGGGCTCGTGTCTGTCTCGCCGCGTTGCTGAAGTTCCGCTTATGTTCGCTGGTGGGGGCCGTACCCGACTCTTCACCGCGGCCCGGTCAGCCGAGCGGCCGAAACAAGCACTCATGAAGACATCGGTTCCTCCACCCCGGTCCAGGTAACTTTCGGCAAACCGTCATGATGTTTAAATTGGTTGGAAACTGGGCGGGGCGCAACCGCTAACAGCGGTTCTGGTAGGAAGCGGAGATCATAAGTCAGGCCTAATAGCCGGGGATGCCTGACATCGAACTTTGCGATCATCGGACTGCCTGTTCTCCGTTCGTTTGTATATCCAGACACGATAGAGGGAAGATGTGTCCCGACCGTTCGGGAAATTACGCACCGAACTGGTCGAGGGGATCTCTGACCCGGCCGCAGCGCGCGCCACAGATGTCGCCGGCCCTAGAGTCCAGGCCGGCGACGAGGTCCATGCGCGCTAACGATCGAATGCCGCGGCAACATCAGCTTCGCGCCAACTGGCAGTTGGCCAGCGCGGGCGCAGCGGCAAATCAAGCAACCGGTACTGTCAGGCTTCGGGGCATAATTTGTACATATTTGCGCTTGTCGTACAGCATCGACACATGATATATTGAATCTTATGTATTTGAAGCAAATAGTCTTGCAGAAGACTCAATGGAAATTCCGTTCTCAGGGCGTTTGGAGCGATTTTGCGCTGACCGCGGTCTCCCCGTATGTTCGCAACCGCCCGTTCGGGGTCTGTACCGAGCATTCTGGGCGATGAATTTTTTGATGGATTTCTGATCGTTCATGGCCTCTCGCAAGCAGAAAAACAGATCCCGCAGCCGTACGCGACAGCGCCAGGGGGGATTGCAAGCGCAGACGCTTGTTGAAAAGGCACGCGCGGCCCTGCGGAACCAGGACGGCCGCAGCGCGCTCAATTGGCTGAGGAAGGCGCAGCATAAGGGTGAAGCCGGGGATGAACTCGCATTCCTGTTTTTTTGCGCCTGTATGTCGCGGGCGCGGCAACTCGCAAGCGACGGCATGGCCATTGAAGCCGAATCCATGCGGGCCAGGGCCGAACATTATCGGGGCACGTTCGATTATGACTTGATTGGCCCGGCGGATCTGACAGCCTATGTCGGCTGCCTTGATATCGTCGATGGATTCGCCCGTTATGCCGATTATCTGAAGAATAACGGACCGGTCGGCGCGGTCGGGCGGTTGTTGGCCGACAGGGTTGTTCTAGAGCGAAACTGGAACGCCCTTGATGCCTTGGCGCCGGATGATCCGTTTCGCCGTGACGCTGGCATTGTCCGACAAAGCTTGGACGCTATGGACTCCGGTAACTGGGCGCAAGCCGGCGCGGCCTTGCAGGGGATTCCGCGCCAGTCCCCCTTTGCGCCCTGGAGGCTGTTTTGCAAGGCCATGGTCCATTTCGGGGATGGCGATGACGATAGCCTTCGTCGAGCGGTCGCGTTGATTCCGGAAGATTTCGTTCTGGCCAGGACCGTTGCGACATGGAAACATCACTGTCAGATTGCCGGTGCGCAGGCTTGGTCCGCGGTACAAAATGCTCTGGGCATTCGGGACGTGATATCCGACAGTCTGGTGCAGGATGTTCAGGACGCTTTCGCCGATCGGAAATCGATTGATGACACGGTGCGGATAGTTCAGACGTTCGCGGACGCGATTTATCCCGAGGATCGTTATCGCGCCCGCCGGGCTATCGTCAACATCACGACCTACGCTACCGTAGGACCGGGCGGCAGGCTGAGTGAAAGCAAATTCGCAAAGGTGATGGCCCGTCTGATTCCGAGGCAAAAACGCCGGGTAACGGTTCATCAAGCTCTCACTCTGGGACAGCGTTTTAAGTCGTCCGATTGGAACCCGTACGGATGTCTGGAGTATCTGCGGGTCTTGTCGGAAGATTTTCCCGATCCGGCCGATCAGGCAATTGCTCGGGCGCGAATCCTCGAGACCATGGCGCGGTCCAAATGCTCGGATTTGAATTTGATCTATTACGGTTTCTCTGACGAGATCAATGCGCTCAATGCCGCACTGGATCTGCGAATTTCCCACCACTATGATATTCCGACTGAATTGATGAAGAAAAGCCTGGAGGAAGATCCCGACAATCGTGACGGTTATACATTTCTTTGCCAGTATTTGAGGTCGAATATTTTTCTCCGTTCGGATACCCAGTATCGTAACGTCCTGAAGCAAATTGTCGATCGATTTCCTGAAGAAACCGAGACCTGGATCGAACTGGCGACCGTGCAGTACCAGCGAAATGCCTATCGGCAGGCTGAAACCAGCCTGTTGCAGGCACAGAAACATGCGCCTCATAACGAGAAAATACTTGATTTCAGAGCTATCGGGTTTTTGAAATCATCTGAACAAAGCAGAAAAAGAGGGCGGTTTGATCTCGCCGCAAAGGATCTCGAAAAAGCGGAAGCGATGGACCGCGGCGTGATCGAGATCCCGCTGCTGGTCAAACGGGTCTTTCTGGAAATCGTTTCGACGGACCGGAAGACAGATGCGATCCTTGATCGTCATCTGGCCCCGCTTCCGGCTGATGAACAATTGCGAACATTGATCCTTATGATCGTCGATCTCTCAACATGCAAAGATCAACGCATGTTGCAGGACAAGTCTTCTCAAGCCCTGCAGTCTGCGCTGCACAAAAGGGAATCGCTTCTTGAAGAGCTGGACGAGAGCGAATTGCTTGACCTGCTCAGGCCGATCCATGAAGACTTCAGGATACTTTATCGGTGGCGGAATGCGGCATGGGCCGTTGAACCTTTCTGGCCTTATATCTTGAGCAAGATCGAAACCCGGCATGTTTTCAAGGCATTCGATCTTGTAATCGCCGATGAAGGTAAACACGCCGTGCGAATTGAAATCGAACGGCGCTTGCGTGAGGTCGGCGACGCGAGCAACACGATGCTGTTGTTCTATCTTGCGGTCATACGTCATGACGAAGGTCAGGTTGACGGGGCCGAACACTTCCGGGATATCCTCGACAAAGCGGCCGATGCGGAGTTTGGGGCCCTGCGCGAGGCGGCGCAACGGCTCGCGCCGTATCAGTTGTCACCAGACTTGCAGAGGGCGCTTCAGCAGTTCAATTTCGATATTCTCGACCCGCCTGACTCCCCTCCCGATCGGCGGAAACGGCCGTCGCGGAAGGAAAAGGCGCCTTCGAAAAAGGACCGCAAGCCTGTCGAGACGCCGAAGATGCCCGATTTGTTCGATATTTTCGACAATACGACTGGTTAATTGTGATGGACGTCAGTGGGCCGGATACGGTGGGTCGGGTGGCGAATGGCGGGAGTTCGGCGGGAGCCGGTCCCGGATGCGTCGTTGTGGCACGCGGCGAATCATTGCCGGACGCTGCTGCCTCGGCCCTGTCCGATGCTGTTCGCTGGTTCAACCATCAACCCCGGGATACGGCAAGACGATGCTGACATATTATCTGGCGCTCAACCTGCCATTGACCGCGTCTCAGAGCGAGATTCGACGACGGTATCTTGATCTGGTCAAGGCGCATCCGCCGAGCCGGGATCCGGACCGGTTTCAGCAGATCAGCAAGGCCTATGAGGGCCTGAAGGATCGGCGCTCGCGCATCGATTCAGAGATTTTCGGGGTGACCAATTACATCGATGCCAATGCTGCAATCCAGGAGATCGCGCAGGTCAGCGCGCCAAACCGCAAAACACCGGGTTTGCGGCAACTCCTTGTGGTGGAACAGCTTGTCAATGAACGGGATGGCAATGACCGAAGCTGATGAAAACTGGCGGCAGGAGGCACTCGACGATTTCCGGCAATGGCTCAGGGAGACCGCCCAGGCGGTTGCCACGCCAGCTCCACCGCCAGCCGTCGACGGCTGGCAGAATGGTATCGATTGCGATCTCCACACGTTGTTTTCCGGATTCGCGGCCCTGCGTCAGGAGGTGCACTTGCAGAACCGCGAGCAGTCGCGGGCCACACGCCAGCTTGGTGAGGCCGCGCAAGTCTATGAGACCAGTGCCGATGATCGACGCCGCATCCAGAAGGACATCGCCGCCCTCGACAGGCAGACCTCCCGGCAAGCTGAAAACCGCTGTCTGGAATCGTTCCTGGATATGCGCGATGCTTTGGTCCGTGGCCTCAACGCAACCGGGCGGAAAACCGGGCCGATTTCGGTTTTCGGGTTCAGGCAGCGCCAGCTCGACGGTATTGCCGAAGGTTACGAGATGGCCCTCAAGCGATTCGACCGGGTTCTGGGCGGTTTTGGCGTGACGCGTGTCGACGCTCTGGGATGCAAGTTCGATCCCGAAACCATGCGGGCGATGGAGACAGTCTCGGACACGAAAACTGACGATGGTGAAGTCGTCAAGGAGTTCCTTTGCGGTTTCAGGCGTGGCGCAGACATTCTGCGGCTTGCTGATGTTGCGGTAAACCGCCATCCACTGGAGAAATGACGTCATGGACCCTGATGCAATCATTGGTATCGACTTAGGAACGACGAATTCCGAAGTCGCGATCATCACCGGAAGCAGACCGGAGGTCGTTCCGGACGGTCAGGACTTCATTCTGCCGTCCTGCGTCGGACTTGACCTTGACGGCAACATCATCGTCGGACAGCAAGCCCGAAACCAGTTCGTTGCGGCGCCGGAACGCACCGTACTGTCCATAAAGCGCCAGATGGGCAAGACCAGCCGGGTCAGCCTTGGCGACAGGAACTATACGCCGCAAGAGATATCCGCGTTCATCCTCAAGGAATTGAAACAACGGGCGAGCAACACGCTTGGCCATGATGTCAGCAAGGCCGTCATTACGGTGCCAGCGTACTTTACCGACAGCCAGAGACAGGCGACACGGGAAGCCGGCCAAATCGCGGGTCTTGAGGTCGTGCGGATCATCAACGAACCAACGGCTGCCGCACTGACCTATGAAAGCGGTCAGTCGGGTGAGCACAAGATCCTAGTCTACGATCTTGGCGGCGGAACCTTTGACGTATCGGTTGTCGCGATCGAAGATGGCGTTGTGGAAGTTCTCGCCACGATGGGTGATAATGAACTTGGCGGCAACGATTTCGATGAAATTATCGTCGGGTTGCTCAACGATTTCATTGAATCCGATCTCGGACTCAAGGACTGTCGGTCCGACATTCTCCTTCAGGCCCGCCTGACTCGGGCGGCCGAGCAGGCGAAAATCGCGCTCTCCGAGCAGCCTTATGTTCGTATCGAAGAAGATCACATCGGGTCGGAGGGCGGGAAAGATGTTCATCTTTCCTTCGAATTGTCCCGGGCCACCTTCGAGGAGGCCGTCGACGGGATGTTGGCGCGCACGATGACGGCGGTGACCAAGGCGCTCAGCGACGCCAGGCTTCGACCGGATCAACTCGAACGGGTGTTGTTGGTCGGCGGGTCGACCCGCATTCCCAGGGTTGCCTCGCTGCTTCGCGAGCGCCTGGGCCACGAGCCGCACGGCGAAGTCGACCCGGACCTTTGCGTTGCGCTCGGGGCCGGTGTTCAGGCGGGGATCGAGATGGGCAAGGACATGCAGGCCGTTCTCGTCGACATAACGCCATATACCTTTGGCACGCGGGTGTCTGGTGAGCGGAACGGCTTCTGGTCCGAAGACATTTTCATCCCCATCATCAGGCGCAATTCCAAACTCCCGGTGGCTCGCACCGAAGCGTTCTACACGTTTACCAGTGCGCAAAAAATGGCGAGCATCGATGTCTATCAGGGTGAACATGAAAAAGCATCGAACAACGTGAAGATCGCGAATTTCTTGTTTGAAGGTCTGAATGAAAGTGAAGACGCGTTCGATGCGGGCATTCTGTTCAGCTATAGTCTTGATCTTGACGGCATCCTGCATATCCATGCACTCGAACGGGCGACCGGAAAGGAACTGCGGGCAACGATTGACGGCGTAATGGATCGGCTTTCCGATGACGATGTTGCCAGCTCGAAAGCCCGAATCGGCTCCGACTGGGATGACAACGTGTCTGAATCCGAGATTGTCGATGCAACATCGGACATTACCGCTCCCGCGGCGCCGATCGACGATGATGAAGAGATTGCGGCCGTGTTGAAACGCGCCGAGCAGGCTCTGGCTTTGGCATACGGGGAAGACCGGACGGAAATGGTCGATTTGATGGAAGATCTTCGCAACGCCCTGAAACAGTGTGACGAGGAAAAGGTCAAGGGACTGGGTAAAGCGCTCGACGAACTTCTTTTCTATCTGGAATAGCCCATGAAGACGTGTCCAACCTGTGGTGCAACTTATGGTGGCGGCCTGTCCTGCCACCGCTGCAAGACGGCTTTCCACGAGATTCTCGCGGTTGAAGACGCGGCCTCGGAGCAGCGGCGTCTGGCGCTTCTGGCGCTCGACGGTGGTCGTATGGGCGAGGCGCGCCGTCATGCCGAACGGGCTTGCATCCTGCATCGGACGCAAGACTCGCTGGTCGCGCTGGCGCTGGTTGCGTTGCGGGACCGCGACTATTTCGAGGTCGTGAATCTGTGGCGAGAGATCCGGCAAAGCCCGGATTACGACGATAGCAAGAAGATGGCGCTAGCAGCGATCGAAAGCGAGCCAGGGTCCAGGGTTGCCGCGGCACGTCTGACCGCGCAACCGGCCGGTTCTCTCCCGTCCTGATCGTGCCTGGCCGTCAATACGGACGCGGCAGCTCTTCGGCCACAACGAAGACCGCTTCCGTCAAGCGGCAGTGTGGTCGCCAAGGGCAAAAAGCGTTGGACGCGGCGATTGACGCCGGTTTGCCCTTCCGGCGCCGCGTCCGATCTGTTATCGGGGGCGATGCTCGTACGATACAGGGCCGGCGGACAGGTATGCGAACAGTGGCAGATGGCGGGAACCGCAGCCCGGAACAGTCATACAGGTTTTCGGTCGCGCCGATGATGGACCGCACCGACCGGCATGACCGGTTCTTCCTGCGGCAGATCTCCCGCCATGCCCGGCTGTATACCGAAATGCTGTCTTGCCAGGCGATACTGTACGGTGATTGCATGAGATTGCTGGATTTTGATCTGCAGGAACACCCGTTGGCATTGCAGATCGGTGGGGCCGATGCGGCCGAGGCCGCGGAATGTGCCCGCATCGCCGAAGCATGGGGCTACGACGAAGTGAACATCAATGTCGGTTGTCCCAGCGACCGGGTACAGTCGGCCCGCTTCGGTGCATGTCTGATGCGGGAACCAGAGGTTGTCGCTGACTGTGTTGCGGCCATGCAAAAAGCGGTGAGCATTCCGGTGACGGTAAAGTGCCGGATCGGTGTCGATGACCAGGACCCGCACAAGACACTGCCCGAGTTTATTGACCGAATTGCCGATGCAGGCTGCGGCACTGTCATTGTTCACGCCCGCAAAGCTTGGCTGTCAGGATTGAGCCCGGCCCAGAACCGGACTGTTCCGCCCCTTGATTATTCGCTGGTTCATGCGGTCAAGGCGGCGCGGCCGGACATGGTTCTCGTGATCAATGGCGGGATTTCTACCCTTGACGATGCCGAACCGCATCTTCGGGTGCTGGACGGGGTCATGCTTGGCCGGGCAGCCTATGAAACTCCCTGGGTGCTCGCGGGCGTCGACAGGCGTGTCTTCGGCGCACCGCTATCGGCGCCGGACCGCTGGAATGTCGCTGCGGTGATGGCCGACTATGCCGAGCGGAGCATGGCCCGCGGCGTTCCTCTCAAATCGATCACCCGGCATATGACGGGGCTGTTTCACGGTTTGCCAGGCGCCCGGCTCTGGCGCCGGACGCTGAGCGAGGATGCGCGGCATCCGGACGCAACGGCCGACCTGATTCGCCGCGCGGCGGCGTTGGTGAGACCGCCCATGCTGACGGCAGCCTGAGGGGGTGATGTGAAGACGGAAGCTCTGTCCAATGGCCAGCGCACGGTCATCGATCTGGCGCCTTTGGTGGTGTTTTTTGCCGTCAACTATGGTTACGGGATCATGGTCGGCACTGCTGCGTTGATGGTGGCGACGGTTCTCGCAATCGGGATTACCTATGCCGCCGAGCGCTCTGTACCGGTCATGCCAACGGTCACTTGCGTTTTCGTCATGATCTTCGGTGGCCTGACGCTGATTTTCGACGATGAGCTGTTCATCAAGATCAAGCCGACCATCGTCAACCTGTTATTTGCCGGCGGGCTTGCGACAGGCATGTTTTTTGGCCGCAATCTGCTGAAGATCGCTCTTGGCCGATCCCTGACGCTGACCGATCGCGGATGGCACATTATGACCAAGGGATGGATTGCCATGTTCGTCTTCCTCGCGGCTGTCAACGAGGCGGTCTGGCGAAGTTTCGATACGGATACCTGGGTCAGTTTCAAAGCCTTCGGCATCCCCGCCATTGTCCTTGTCTTCAGCATCATTCTCTTGCGGCAGGTCATGCAGCATCGGCTGGATGACGGCAATTCGTGACACATGCTGCCGTCACGCCGATGCCGGCGGCCTGACCCGGAACAGCATGATCGCTCCGACCAGTCCTGCCGCGCTCATTGCAGCCATGACCAGGAACGACATGGCGGCGAATTCGGTATACAGCAGGCCGGCCACGGGCAGCATGCATCCGCCAAGAACGCCGCCGACGAAGGCCGAATAGAGACTTTGGCCGGTTGCCGAACGGTCTGGCGGAATCGTTTGCTGCAGGAAGGCCATGGCGCCGAGATGAGCGGCGCCGAAGGTCAATCCGTGCAGGATCTGCAAGGCCAGCAACGCCGTCGGGTCGGTTGTGATTGCCAACAGGGACCAGCGGATGGTTCCGCCGAGCGCGGCCAGAACCAGCAGCATCGCCGCCCCGAGGTGTCTGGCGCAGCGCCCGGCAACCACGAACAGGCCTATTTCCGCGATGACGCCCATGGCCCAGTAGCAACCGATCAGTGTTTCACTATGGCCGAGACTGCGCCAGTAGAGGGTGGCGAAGCCGTAGAGGATGGAGTGACTGGTATTGATCAGGCCGGCGGTGGCCACGAACAGGATGACGGCTGGGGTGATCAACTCCGGCCAGGATCCGTCTAGTCTGGTTCGAGACGCGCGGCCGGGCCGGTCCGGAGCCGTTGCGCAGGCCAGCGCGACCAAAATCATGGCAATGACGAAAAACCAGATGACGACTCCGGCCGAAGTTTTCTCCAGCCACCAGCCACCTCCGATCGTGGCAAAGATGAATCCGATCGAACCCCAGAGACGGATCCGTCCGTAGTCGAGCCGATGAACCGCGGCATGGCGCAGAACAACGCTCTCCATGATTGGCAGGACCGGTTGATAACAGGCGGCAGTCAGGGCGCTGACGATCAGCAACGGCCAGAAGCCGTCAAGTCCGGCGACAATCATGAAGCCGGCGGCGGCCATGGTCATGAGGCTGCAGGTGAGCCAGCGGGTGCGGCCGCGCAGATCGGCGATCGCGGCGATTGCCGGTTGGGCCGCGACCTTGATCCAGAATGCGGCAGCGAGAATCCAACCGATGTCCACCGCCGACAGCCCTTTGCTGTCGAGCCAGAGTGGCCAGAACGGCACGAAAAGGCCAACAGCCAGGAAATAGCTGGCATAGAAACCCGAGAGTTGCCAGGCTAGATGTTTGCGGGCGGGCGGCAGCGCGCCAGCGTCCATCGCACCCGATCCATCAGAAATCGAGATCGGCGTAATGCGGTGACGGTCGCAAACCGGGGAACTGGTCCTGCAACAGGGGCTGGAAGCTTGGCCGCGACTTGATCTTGACGTACCACTGCTTTGCGTCGGGGTAGTCGTCCCAGGGCACATCACCGATGAAGTCGAGACAAGAAAGCTGAGCCGCCGCGGCGAGATCTGCGAGCGACAACTTGTCACCGGCCAGCCAGCGCCGTCTCTCGGTCAGGTAGCTGATATATCGCAGATGGGTGTCGAGATTGGCACGACCGGCGCGAAGCGCTTCGGAGTCGGGCGTGCCGGTCCGGTGCAACCATTTCAACACCTTCTCGCCGAACAGATGGTCCGTGACTTCGCGGTTGAACTTGTTATCGAACCAGACGCAAAGTCTCCGGATTTCCGCGCGCTTCGCCGCCTCGCCGGCGATCAGGGTTGGGTCCGCGACCGTTTCGTCAAGATATTCTGCGATCGGCTGCGAGGTGACAATGATGGCGCCGTCACTATCCTGCAAGACCGGGATTGTACCGGCCGGATTGAGCGCCAGGAAGCCTTCGCGCCGTTCCCAGTATTTCTCGATCCGGAATTCGGCTTCGATCTTCTTTTCGCCGATCAGAATTCGGATTTTTCGCGAAAACGGGTCGAAAGGGTGATGATACAGGATTTTCATTCGGGCCTGATTGACTAGTGGACCGACCATTACATCAGTCTAGCAAAACCCGGCGGGTACAGACAAGTCCAAACGCGGCGCTGGTGGCTTGGCGCCAGCGCAGGCTGACAATCATGATGACGATTATTGTAATTGCTGACTCGATTGAAAAAGTGTGCCAGCGTGGCGTTTTGGTTACGCTGCATGTTTTGCGTTCGGTACGCAAGGAGGTCGAGCCATGGCTGAAGCAGCCCTTTCGGTCGGAACCCGGGTCATGGTCACCCCGCACGCTGAAGGTTTCGGTGCCGAGATCGGCGGCGTTGACCTTGCCGCATCGATCAGCGATGCGGACTTTGCGGTGATCCACGACGCCTTTCTCAACCACAAGGTTCTGGTATTCCGCGACCAGCTGCTTGGTGACGAGGCGCATCAGACTTTCGGGGCCCGTTTCGGGGAACTCGATGGTCATATCAACCGGGCGACCCGGGACAGGACGCGGCCCAAGATCCAGATATTCTCCAACGTTCGGGAGGACGGCTCGACAACCGGCCTGCATCCGGAAAAAGGTACGCTAGTCTGGCATACTGACAAATCCTACACGCCAACTCCGTCGTTGACCACAATTCTGCGGTCGCCGGCGATCGCACGAGAAGGCGGCGATACGCTGTTTGCCGATATGGTCCGGGCTTATGCCAGTTTGCCCGATGCGACGCGGCATCGGATTGCAAACCTGCGCGTGGTTCATGACTGGAAACGCAGCCGGGAGAAATCCGGTGAGCGCCCGGCGACAGAAGACGAACTCGCCGCGGCGCCGCCAGTCGACCATCCGCTGATTCGCACTCATCCCGATACCGGCGCGAAGGCGCTTTACATTGGCAACCACACCAGTCACATCGTCGGGATGCCGCGCGCTGACGGCGAGCGGCTGCTGGTGGATCTCGAGGCGCTTGCAACTGTCCCGCAATTCGTCTATCGCCACAAATGGCGCGTCAATGATGTCCTGATGTGGGACAATCGTTGCACCATGCATTGCGTCGAGCCTTATGATGCCGTGAAGGAAAAACGCGCGGTTCATCGGGTAGTTGTCAAGGGTGACGTACCCTATTGATGCGGATGTGCCGCGAAATGGACGCCGTCGATCCCGCGGCTTGCCGGTTTGACAACATGCCGTGCTGCGGGCAATGTCTGCATATTCTCTTGCCCGGACACTGGATGACGGCGTATGAGTGTTGCCACGACGGGTGCCATTGATTGTGACATCCATCCCTCGGTGCCCGATCTTCAGGCGCTGCTGCCCTACATGGCCGATCATTGGCGCGAGACGATCATCCAGCGTGGCGTGCATGAACTCGAGACTATCGCCTATCCCGCGAATGCTCCGCTGACCGCCCGGCCGGACTGGCGCCCGGTCCAGGGCCGGCCGGCGGCCGATGTCGAGACAGTGCGGCGTCAGGCCCTTGATCCATTCGGAACCAGCATCGCGATCTGCAATTGCTTGTATGGCGTGCAATTGCTGATGAGCGAGGACATGGCGGCGGCGTTCGCCAACGCCGTCAACAACTGGATGGCAGTGGAATTCCTCGATCGGGATCCAAGGCTGCGGGCCTCGATCGTGATTCCGACCCAAAATGTCGAACTTGCGGTCGCCGAGATCGAGCGCTGGGCCGACGACAGGCGTTTTGTCGCCGTGCTGATGCTGGTGATGGATGAAAATCCGCTCGGGCGCCGGCTCTACTGGCCGATCTACGCTGCTGCCGCGCGCCACGATCTGCCGATCTGCGTTCATGCCGGTAGCGCCTACAAGCACCCGGTCACCTCGGTCGGCTGGCCATCCTATCATGCCGAGGACTACGCGGCCCAGGCACCCGCTTTTCACAATATGGTCTCGAGTTTCGTCTGCGAGGGCGTGTTCGCGAAATTCCCCGACCTGAAGATCGTGCTCGCGGAATCGGGGGTCACCTGGTTGCCGGCGCATCTCTGGCGATTGACCAAGTTCTGGCGTGGCCTGCGCGGCGAAATCCCCTGGGTTGACCGGCCGCCGATCGAAATCGCCCGGGACCATTTCCGGCTGACCTTGCAACCGGTTGACTCACCGCCGTCTTCGGATCAGTTCGAGCGCCTGATGGAGCATATGGGGTCGGACGAAATGCTGTTGTTCTCGACCGACTACCCGCACTGGCAGTTCGACGGCGATGCGGTCCTTCCAGAGGGCATGCCAGACGGACTGGCCCATAAAGTCATGGTCGAGAACCCGCAAAACACGTATCCTCGACTGATGTCGATATAGTGCAGGATCCCGGCAGGGAGGAGAACGACGATGAATGTTCATGTCATCAACCGCCCGGCGGCCGCGGGCAAATCGTCGGCCGGACTGGCCATCGCCGATTGCGATATTCATCCAAGTCCGAAATCGTTGCCGGTCGAGATCTATCCGCATCTCCCGAAACGCTGGCAGCGCCATCTTGAGACCTACGGTCTCATCTATCGGCAGGGCTTTCCCACAGGTCCGGCCTTCCCCAAGGGGCAGCCGGACGCGGCCCGGCGCGATGCCTTTCCACCCGATGGTGGTCGCCCCGGCAGCGATCTCGCATTCATGCGGGAACAGCATCTTGATCCTAACAACGTGCAGCTGGGAATTCTGAACCCGCTACGCAGCGGCCAGGGTCTCCAGAACGGCGAATTCGCTGCGGCCTATTGCCGGGCCGTCAATGAATGGCAGGTCGCGGACTGGACATCCAGGGAACCGCGCCTCAAGGCTTCGGTGGTCATTCCCTACGAGGATGCCACGAATTCTGTCGTCGAAATCGACCGTTGGGCCGGGCACCCGGATTTTGCCCAGATCCTCCTCCTCAGCAGGACGGCGGAACCACTGGGTCAACGGCGCTATTGGCCAATCTACGAGGCGGCATGCCGGGCCCGGTTGCCTGTTGCGGTCCATGCCTTCGGTTATGGCGGCACCCCGGTTACGGGTGGTGGCTGGCCGTCATTCTATATCGAGGAAATGGTCGGCCATGCACAGAACACCCAGTCCTTGCTGACCAGCATGACGCTTGAGGGCGTGTTCGAGAAATATTCCGCTCTGAAAGTCATACTGGTCGAGGCCGGTTTTGCATGGCTCCCAGCCTTGTGCTGGCGGCTCGACAAGATCTGGCAGCGGTCTCGCGACGAGCTCCCGCATGTCTCGCGGCCGCCATCGGACCTGATCCGCGCGCATGTCTGGCTGACGACACAGCCGATGGAAGAGCCGGAGCCGCGCGCACATCTGCGCGACGCGATCGAATGGATTGGCTGGGACCGGCTGCTGTTCGCGACCGATTATCCGCACTGGGACTTCGACGATCCGGCGCGCGCCTTGCCGGTCCGCATCGACAAGGCGGCCCGCGAGCGTCTTTTCCTGGGTAACGCTCTGGATGTCTACGGTCTCGGCTGAGCTATCGGGTCGCGGGCGGCATGGCGAAATACGTCGTTGCACCGGCGGCGGATGTCCCGCCAGGAGGTCGCAAGCGTGTCGAGTTGCGCGGCCGGCCGGTCGTGATTTTCAACCTCGGAGGCGAATTCTTTGCGATGCTTGACCGGTGTCCGCATCAGGGCGGCAACCTGTCCGAAGGTTGTCTGGTCGGGTTGATCGAATCAACGGAACCGGGTCAGTATGTGTTTTCCCGCCAGAACGAGATCATACGTTGTCCCTGGCATGGCTGGGAATTCGATATCCGGACCGGACAGGCCCGATGTGAGCCGGATCGTTTCCGAGCGACGCAATATGACGTCGATGTTGCACAAGGTGCAGTATTGGGCGATGGCGTCGGCATGGCGGAGACGTTCGACGTGACCGTCGAGGACAGCTATATCGTGGTCGACGTTTAGGACCACAAGACCAGAGGGCAATGCGGGGTGTGCAACTGGCCGCGCAGAAGCCACGGCGATGTCTCGCCCGGATCCGGCTCTTGCCACTGGTATTCGCACGGCGGGCAACAGGCGACGAAACGGAGACGCGTCATGACTTGGTATGTCCATCATGTGAACCTTCAGGCTCATGACGTGGTCGAGACAGCGGCGTTCTTTCGTGATATCATCGGTCTGGAAGATGGGGTCTGGGCTTATCCGGACCAGGTGGGCGCGGTCGGCCATAATCCGGACACCCTGGCCTATTTCGGGACCGGCAATCGCGGCCTGCACATTGTTCGTCCGATCACCACATTCGCGAGAGATAACAACTTCGTTCACAATCCGACCTTTGGCGGACATTTCGCTATCTGCGTTGCCGATGTCATGGCGGTCAAACACCGTCTGGAACATGCCGGGGTCGTGGTTTCGGATGCCGGCGTTTATGCGATGCGGGGCGTCCACCAGATCTATTGTTACGATCCGTCGATGAATATCGTCGAGATCAACCAGATCGTTGATCCATCCGGCGGCGCCACGCCGCGTGACGGCGATGCCCATCCGGTTCGGCGGGAACCGGGTGGCTGGTATATCCACCACGTCAACCGACAGGCACATGACGTCCCGGTGACAGCCGTGTTCTACAGAGACCTGATCGGCATGGCCCCCGGTGTCTTCCGGACGCCGCCTGCGGACAAGATTGGTGATTTCGACCGCTCAAGCGACTCGCTTGCGGTATTCGGCCCAGACAACCGCGGCCTGCATCTCGTGCGTGGCATGCCGACATTCCACACGGACAACGGCTTGTTGCACAATCCGACTTTCGGCGGCCATGTCGCGATCACGGTCCCCGATCTTGAGGCTGTCATGGCGTGCATGGATCGGGCCGGGCACGCCTATTCCGATGCCGGAACCTATGCCATGGCCGGCATGCATCAGATCTACACCTTCGATCCATCATACAACTTCATCGAAATTAACCAGCAAGTCGATTGACCGGGTATGATCGGCCCGGATTTGCAGCGCGTATCGCCGGTCTTGTACCGAACCCGGTACACAGGGTCTCAGGTCGAGGTCTCGTTATCGCTTGCACTAGCCGGCGGCCGGGACTGATCCGCTCATGCACGCTTTTGCATTCTTGGCACTGAGGCGACCGAATGCCCGGCGCACCGGAACTGCCTGGCCGGAGATGGCGTCACGGCAAGCCGGGCTGCTTCGCGCTGTTTTTCTGGTCTTTCTGCCATTTGCCGCCGGTTACTTTCTGTCCTATTTCTTTCGCTCGACCAATGCAGTCATCGCGCCCCAACTGATCAGCGAGGTCGGGCTTAATGCTGGTGATCTCGGCCTGCTAACGGCAATGTATTTTCTCACATTTGCAGCATGTCAGCTGCCGCTCGGGGTTCTGCTCGACCGGTACGGGCCACGGCGGGTCCAGGCCGGACTGCTGCTGTTCGCCGTTGCCGGTGCACTGGTGTTCTCGGCGGGGGACCGGATCGAGATTCTTGCCATGGGCCGGGCGCTGATCGGTTTCGGTGTTGCCGGCTGCCTCATGGCGACGGTCAAGGCAGGCACCGAATGGTTCGAGGCCAGACATTGGCCGATTGTCAATGGTTGCGCGCTCGCTGTCGGCGGCCTCGGGGCGATGAGCGCGACGACGCCGCTTGAAGCGACACTCGGTGTGATGGATTGGCGCGGTGTGTTTCTGTTGCTGGCTGCCGCGACCCTGGCGGTGTCGCTGATCATCTTCGTGACCGTGCCCGAACCCGGTGCGGCCCGCACGGCGCAACCGCTGGTTCGGGCATTTCGGGACATCGGCCGGATTTACGGTGACGCCGGCTTTTGGCGTCTGGCGCCTCTGACGGTCACGAGCATGGCGGCCAATCTGGCAATCCAGGGGTTATGGGCTGGCCCATGGTTGCAGGACGTCGCGGATCTGGGGCGCGATGCGGTTGCACATTATCTTCTTATCCTGGCGCTCGCGTTGACCGGCGGGTCGGTGGTGCTTGGCGTTCTGGCAAGCTGGCTCGAGCGCTTCGGTGTTCCATTGCTGGTGTTTGTCGGTGCCTGCACCCTGGTTTTCATGGGGTTCCAGGCAGCGATCGTGTTCGAACTGATGCCACGGGCCCTGTGGCCCTGGATCGGATACGGGATGTTCGCGAACATCGCCATGGTGACCTTTGCCTATATTGCCCGATACTTTCCTCCAGAATTGTCCGGGCGTGCCACGACCGCCATGAACATGCTGATCTTTCTCGGGGTGTTCCTGACGCAGACAGCCATTGGCGAGGTCATCGATCTCTGGCCGGCGGCCTCCGGCAGCGGTTATGACCCGGATGGTTATGCTACAGCCTTTGGTCTGGTTCTGTTGTCTCAGGTGGTGAGTTTCCTGTGGTTTCTGATTCCGCTCGGCCGCTGCGACACCCAGACCTGAACGACAACAGGATTCGGGACCGGAGTTCTCTGAGTTCGAGGACTGTCAGTTCGGGTGCCGGTCTCTGAATGGGCGAATCACGGGCGCTGTCCCGGCATTTGTCCGTTCCGGGTTATGCGATCAAGACATCGATATGTTGCCCAAGGGTTCCGTATAACCAGGAGGCTTGCCGGGATTATCAGCGATGGCAATGATCGCCGGGCAGGCGAAAGAGCACACACATCGTTCGTTTCGACGTCTCGAAGATCGCCCCGTCACCTGTACAGGTCGTGCGGATTATGGTGTTCCGGTTGCAGGGGCATTCGACCCGCAGGGACTGTTGAGCTATCTCTGTTGGCTTACCATGCTCCGGCGGCGCAGGCCCCCGGTTGTCCCAGATCACCGGGTAGGGCGGCGGGTCCGGAACAGGGAGCCGGATGCTATTACGGCAGACAGGAGTCCAATTTTTGGACTCCAGTTGGAGTGGGCCCTTGGGGTCGGACAGTTTCATGCGGCGGTTTTGGCCGGTTTGCGGGACTGCTTTTCCTCGAAGCGGTTGGGGTTCAGGTATCCGAGGGCCGAGTGTAGGCGTCTCTCGTTGTAGCTGTCGAAGAAGCGCGGCCGGTGCTCCGCGACGTCCGCCGCGCTCTCGAAGGCCATGGGGTAGACGCCCTCGGCCTTCAGCGTCTTCATGAAGTTCTCCATCATGGCGGTGTCGCAGGGGTTGCGGTGCTGGCCCATCGAGCCGACCAGGCCGTGTTCGTCGAGCAGGGCCCTTTAGGCCTGGGCGGCGTATTGCGAGCCTCTATCGGAGTGATGGACGCAGCCGGGTGGCGGTTCTCGATCGCCGTCGTGAGCGCCGCGAGGGTGAGCCGGGCATCGATCCGTCGGCCGGGGGCGTAGCCCACGATGCGCCGCGACCACGCATCTCTGAACGCCGCCAGATAGACGAAGTCGCCGAGGATAGCGATACAGGTCGGATCGGCGACCCAGAGCTGGTTCGGGCCATCGACCTCGCGCTCCCTGGAGCGATCGGGGAAGACGGGCTCGTCGTGATCGCTGTCGGTGGTGGCGACGAAACCGCGCCGGCGCGGCGGATGCAAAGCGTGCTCGCGCATCAGGGCTTGATCTTCTTGTGGTTCACCACCCAGCCCCGATACCTGAACGCCGCCTGCATGCGGCGCCATCCGTAGGCCTCGAACTCCTCCTTGATCGCGTGCATGGCCTCCATCAGGGCGGTGTCGTCTGCCGATCCGCCCGAAGCGCGGTAGTTAAGTAGAACGCGTGATCCCCATCACTCGGCATCCTTCGGCGACGGAGAGGCCTTGGGGCCGGTGATGACGGACATGGGCGCGTTTCTCGACCGTCGTCCGTACCGCTGAGCCCCCCCTTGGAAACTCGAGCTCCAGGGCCTGCTTGCCGACCAGGCGCTCGAGCGCCGCGATCCGGGCCTCGTATTCCTGGACCATGCTTGCCGCCTCGGCGTCCTCGTCGAAGGCGCTGGCCTCGTACTTGTCGACCCAGATTCGGATCAGGGTGCTGGAGAGTTCGTGGCCGGCGTGCCAGGCCGTGGAGGGTCTCGCCAGCGAGATACTCCTGAACGACCCGGCCGCTTGAAGGCGATGCTATGGGTGCGGTGCTTGGCCATGGGCGGCGATCCTTCGAATGCCCGGCCCACCGGTCAAATCATTTCAAGCCGACTGTCCGACCCCAAGGGCCCACTCCATGTTCGGATCAAGAGGTTACAACCCGGTCCTGGACCGGAACGATTGTCTATGAAGGGATGTCTGGATCTCGTGACTGTGCCGACGGCATACTGGACGGCTGCAAAACCGGCACCGACCTCTACCGACTGCACAGCACCTTCCGCGCGCAGAAGATCGGGTCAGCAATTCTGCCCGGTGGGTGTCGGAGCGATATCCCCTTCGCGCTCTGCCTGTTCTATCAGGAACTGGCGAAAACTCGGTATGGGGCAGATGAAACGCGCGTCCGCGTTGATTTGCAGGACATCCCGGTGGATCAGGTGATCCACCGGGATGTGTTCGAGTCCATTCCTCGCGGTAACCTTTTGTCCGGCTGTATCAGTCGTTCAATGACGTCCAGACACAGATCCTCGTCGAGACCATCGTCCGGCAAGGATGCCATGAGCCCAGAGACCAGGGGGCGGGATCGCTTCATCTCCGGGCTCAAGCGCGCGCGATAGGCATCCAACCGCAAGTCTTGCGCGCGTACCAGCACGGTGGATTCATCGACGTTGGTGAGATGCCTGCCTGTTCGCATCAGGCCTTCCGCGAGGGCGTGCAGACTGCCGTCCAGATGTTGCGGCCAGCCGTCGGCGACATCTTCGAGCAGAGCCACCCAGCGTGCGACATCGGCACCGGCGAGATCGACCCGGAACCGCTCCAGAATCATTCGCATGGCGTCACGGGGTTCACCGGGTTCAATGCCTCCGATGGTATGGATATCGTCCCGGCCGAACCGGGAAATGCCGCGTTGAACCAGAACATCCAGTGCGAGGAGTCCAGACTTTGGACTCCGGGAACCAATGTTCGACCGCCTAGTGAAACGAGGATTACGACTGGACTGCCATGACCGTCGATGTGAAGAGATTGAACCGGGTCCAAGGGTGTCGGGTTGCGAGGGAACAATCATATACGTTGTTCACCGTCAGACAGGAGTTACCGCCATGGAAAAGGCCAGCAAGACCGATACGAAAGATTTGCGCGAAGTCGGGCTGAATCTGATAGTGGCTAGATAGTGTCGTCACGAAATACCAGCCCAGAGCGCCAGACACCGAATCTGCACCGCGGCGAGGAACGATGCGGCATTCTTGGCGTATCGCATGGCAATCCCACGCCAACGCTTGAGCCACAGAAAGGCGTTCTCCACCAAATGCCGGCGCCGGTAGAGATGGACATCATACGCTCTGGGGTGCTTGCGGTTGCGCTTCGGCGGAACCGCTGGAATGACTTCATGCTCCTCACAATAAGACAGGATGGCATTCGTGTCATAGGCCTTGTCCGCCAACAAATACTCGGCATCTATCACTTCAATCAGCTCGACCGCTTGACTGCAATCTGCTGCCGTCCCCTCGGTCACCAACACCCGCACCGGCATCCCATGTGCGTCCACAGCCAGGTGCAGCGTCGTGTTCAGCCCCCTTTTGTGCGATCCATCGCCTGATTGCCGCCGACCGCACTGCTCGCATGGGGATGGACCTTGAGATGACTGGCGTCAATCATCAGCCACTCATCGTCCGGCTCATCCACCAGAGGCTCCAGCAACGCCCCCCAGAGCCCCTTGTCCCGCCAGCGACAGAACCGACGATGGGTAGTTTTCCAGTCTCCATAGTCTGGCGGCACATCACGCCAGGGAGCGCCGGTACGCAGAATCCAGAAGATCGCATTAATGAACCGTCGATTATCCTGCGCCACCCCACCCCAACGTCCCGCTCGGCCAGGCAGATGAGGCTCCAGCAACAGCCAGACCCTGTCCGAAATGTCGTGACGCCGATGAGCCAATCCCATGAGTCGCCTCCAGGAACCATCGAGTGAGTTCGACAGATAGGACAGATGAACATCACTCATGACGACACTATCTAGAAAAAAGAGAAGTTTTTGGCGAAGCGGGGTGGCCAGGGCCGCGCCTTATTCCTTTTCCCGGTCGTGTATCGAGGAACCTGTTCTGCACGGACCCGGCGTGCGCGGGTGCGGCCGGTGCGACGAGGTGCTGGCCGGTCTGGTCGCGGGCGGGTCGTGACGTCGTGGTTCGGGGCGTGTAGTCTGGCGGTACAGAACGATGTGGCGCCGGTCAAAGTTTTTCCTGGCGGAAAAGCGGATCGGTGAGGTGCCGGAGAGGATATGATATTCCGGAAATCGGGCAATGGCTGGGTCGGGTCGTCAACGGCTAGCTCAACGCCGCCGACGTTCCGGGGACGATGGCCGGACTCCGACAATTCGTGCGACGCCTGTAACGCCTATGGATGCGGGTGCTGCGGCGGAGATCGTAACGACACCGCTTTGACTGGAAACGGCTGGAGCGCATGACCGAAATACTGTGGACGCACGCGCCACCATCCGTCACCCGTACCCTGGCGGGCATGCGGGGAAACTGTGCGGGGTGTGTGGAGTAATCCGCATTTCTAGCACGACTGAGGGGCGAGGCTCGGTAACGACCCCGCCTACCTGCCACCCATGACGCCGAAAGGACGAAGCCTCGGAAGTCTCGACACACTGTATCCCGGCTATCTCGTCATCCACGACTGTGGCGACGCCTCCTGTGCCCTGCCCGCACAGGTCCATCCGGTAAGCCCGCCAGGAGAGTTGCCGCTGTACCACGCCGCGCGTCGGGCGATCATCATGGTGCCCGTAATCGGGAGGCGGCGGAAATCACGACGGCCCTTCTTCGATATCTTGCCTGAACCGGCGTGCCATTCGTCGTCGCGTTTAGATGTCAGGCAGGGAGGCCGAGTCGAAACTGAGCCGCAAGAGGCATGACAGGCGATCGTGGCATCGGCCCGACCCCCGGGTCCGTCATGTCGCGCGGCCGTTCGATCCTGGCGCATGCTGCAACGAAGGTCAGGTCATGTCGAAACGATCCAGGGTCATGATCTTGTCCCACGCCGCGACGAAGTCCTGCACAAACTTTGGCTGAGAATCCCTGGATCCGTAAACCTCGGCGAGCGCTCGGAGTTCCGAGTTCGAACCGAATATGAGATCGACACGGGTTCCGGTCCATTTGCGGCTGCCTGTCGCCCGGTCGTGCCCCTCGAACAGGTTATCGTCGTCGGAAACCGCCGTCCACACGGTACCCATGTCGAGTAGGTTCACGAAAAAGTCGTTGGTGAGTATCTCCGGACGATCGGTGAAAACGCCGTGCCGGGTCTGTCCAGCGTTGGTGTTCAGGACGCGCATGCCGCCGACCAGAACCGTCATCTCGGGCGCCGTTAGTGTCAGCAACTGCGCCCTGTCGACCAGCAGGTGCTCTGCGGCGACGGGATATTCAGTCTTGAGGTAGTTGCGGAATCCGTCCGCGGCCGGTTCGAGCACCGCGAAGGACTCAACATCGGTTTGTTCCTGGGAGGCATCCGTCCGTCCTGGTTCGAAGGGAACCTTCACGTCGTGCCCGGCAGTCTTCACCGCTTGTTCGACGGCTGCGCATCCACCCAGAACGATCGTGTCGGCAAGTGAAACCAATTTTCCGCCGGACTGCGCGGTATTGAACGCTCTCCGGATGTCTTCAAGGGTACGCAGCACAGCAGCAAGCCGGTCCGGATCGTTGACGTCCCAATCCTTCTGCGGCGCGAGGCGAAGGCGCGCGCCGTTTGCGCCACCGCGCAGGTCGGAGCCTCGGAACGTTGACGCCGAAGCCCAGGCGGTCGAGACTAGTTGGGACACGGAGAGTTTCGAAGCGAGGATCCTGGCTTTGAGGTCCGCAATATCCTGGTCGTCGATCAAATCATGCATGGCGGGAGGAATGGGATCTTGCCAATCAAGGTCTTCCGACGGGACGTCCGGGCCGAGATAACGCGAGCGGGGCCCCATATCGCGGTGGGTCAGTTTAAACCACGCCCTAGCGAACACGCCCGCGAACGCTTCCGGATTTTCCAGGAAACGCCTTGAGATTGGCTCATAGATTGGATCCATCCGGAGCGCGAGGTCCGCCGTGGTCATTATGGGCGCATGTCGTGTCGTCGGATCATGGGCATCTGGCACAGCATTCGCTGCCGCCGGATCGGTCGGAACCCACTGCCAAGCATCGGCAGGGCTTTTCACAAGAGTCCAGTCGTACCGGAACAAGGTGTTGAAATAGTTATTATCCCACGTCACCGGATCAAGGGTCCAGGCGCCTTCGATCCCGCTGGTGATAGCATCGCCGGCCTTGCCGCTGCCGAAGCGGCTCTTCCAGCCGAGGCCTTGGTCCTCAAGTCCGGCACCTTCCGGTTCAGGGCCGACAAGTGCCGCGTCACCAGCTCCGTGGCATTTGCCGAAGGTGTGTCCACCGGCGATGAGTGCGACAGTCTCCTCGTCGTTCATGGCCATACGCGCGAAGGTCTCCCGAATGTCGCGGCCTGCAGCGATTGCATCCGGTTCGCCGTTCGGCCCTTGCGGGTTCACATAAATCAGCCCCATTTGAACGGCGGCGAGCGGGTTCTCGAGATCCCGGTCACCGCTATAGCGGTTGTCGCCAAGCCATTCGGTTTCGGAACCCCAGAAAATGTCGTCTTCGGGTTCCCAGACATCTTCTCGCCCGCCCGCGAAACCGAACGTCTTGAATCCCATCGACTCCAGCGCGCAGTTGCCGGCCAAGATCATCAAATCCGCCCACGAGATCTTCCTACCGTATTTCTGTTTGACCGGCCACAGCAGCCTGCGCGCCTTGTCAAGATTGGCATTGTCGGGCCAGCTGTTGAGAGGTGCGAAGCGCTGGTTGCCGGTCCCTGCGCCGCCACGGCCGTCTCCCGTGCGATAGGTACCGGCACTGTGCCAGGCCATTCGAATGAAAAGCGGCCCGTAATGACCGTAGTCGGTTGGCCACCAGTCCTGCGAGTCGGTCATCAGTGCATGAAGATCCGTCTTCAGGGCCTCAAGGTCGAGTGACTCGAATTCCTCGGCGTAGTTGAATCCTTCGCCCATGGGGTTGGACAAGGCCGAATGCTGGCGAAGAATGTTGAGCTTCAGCTGGTCGGGCCACCAGTCGCGGTTTGATGTGCCGCCGCCAGCTGTTTGCGCGCGCGCGCTACGCAATACCGGGCATTTGCCCTCAATATGTGCGATCGATTGGCTCATGATTGTCTCCTTTTCTATCCGGCACTTCGGTCACTGTCAGGGTCTGGTCGGAGCGTGGCAGCAGTCACCTCTCTACATCCGGCGGGGCCTTTGTCGAGGACGAAGTCGGCAAACAGTCCGGTCGCTTCGATGCGTGCGATAGACCCGTCCATGCTAAAATCTCCATGCCGGTTGGACAGCGGATCCGATCCTCAAATGCTGACGGTCCGTTGACCGGATCCCATAACAGTCCCTGGATCGAGATGTGGTAACGCCACCCGTACGTTTCCAGTATAAAATTTGGCTTAATTCGTAAATCGTCGGCATCGTGATAGAAACCCGGCCGCTTCGCCTTGGCGGTCAGACAGATGGATGACAGCGGTTTCGGGATTGGTTCTCGCGTGTCGATGAGTTGAGACGGCGCAGCGCATGGCAGTGGCGGCGGTGCTGTCGGACCCGCCGGAGGGCGCGGCCTCGCTGGCGGTGATCGAGCTGGACGTGGATGACGAGTGGCGGTGTCGCGGGGCACGGCGCGCGGTCTTCGCCGTTTCCGGTGCAAGGCCTGTGGGAAGACGTTCGGTGTGCTGACCGGCACAGCGCTGTCGGGCTTGCACCATGAGGAGCGCTGGCTGGCCTTTGGTGCCTCGCCTGGCGCCGGCGAGACGATCCGGGAGGCTGCCGAGCGCTGCGGGATTGCGCCGCGCACGACGCCTCGCTGGCGCCACCGCTTTCTGGCGGCGGTGCGCCAGGCGCCGGACCGGCTTGCTGGGATCGCCGAGGCTCTCGAGACCGTCGTTCTCGAGAGCCGCAAGGGGGAGCGGAAGCTGGACCGCACGCGGCGCCGGGGCCGGTCCTGGTCGCCGCCGGCCGTGCGGGCGAGATCCTCAGCCATACCCTGCCCGCCCTCAACCCAGACAGCGTGAAGGAGGGGCTGGAGCCGGTCGTCGCACCGGATGCGCTGCTCGTCTCCGACGCCAACCGCTGCTATCCGCCCGTTGCGGCGGCGCTCGACATCCCACACGAGAGCATCAACGCTTCTGCCAGCGAGCGGGTCCGGCGCGCGCGGCCCATCCAGACGGTCAATAGCCGCCACAGCCAGATCAAGGGCGTCCTGCGCGGCTTCCGTAGCATCCCACCAAGAACCTCGACAGCTATCTGAGGTGGTTCCATCTCATCGAACGCGGCGATCAGTCATCGCCCAGAGCCTGCCTCGAGGCGGCGATGGTTAGACCGAGCCTACGAGGCACGAATTGAGCTTAAAACTTCGTAACTGCCCAGATACCATGTTGCTGACGATGATGGAACGATTGTGAGTGCTGGTGTGGTGTCATTGCGTCCCTGTTTTTTCTTGATGTTATATAGAATCGCCAGTCTATGGGTGGCATTCTCGTATGATGGGAGTGGCGGATGGGGTCTTTCGGATCGACGGCGTCGGCGGGTTTGTGTCGGACGCTGATTGCGCTGATGCTGCCGCTTGATGTCGACATCGAGAGTCATCCGGGTGCACTGGGCGTGCTGCGCGGGCCGGACCTTCACTGACCGCCAGCGCAATGGCTGCGTGGTTGTTGGTGGTTCACAATGCGCAGGCCGACCGCCGGGGACATCCGAGTCCAGATTTCGAGGAGTCTCGTGAGTCGATGACGGCGACACAGAACCTGTCAACACGATCCCTGGATCCTCGATGCTACAAGCTTTCGACGGGAGGCTTGGCATCCGGGTCTCGCGGGATAATCGCCGGTACGATTGATACCAAGCGCGCTCCAAATTGACTCACCATCCCAATATGTTGGGGTGACGGTCCGGACGACCTTCATAGACTGTGGTGATCGACTCACCAGCGCCGGAGGATGACGATGAGTGCGGCAACGCCGATAACCTGGACGGCACACACAGCGGACGAGCTCCACGCGCTTTCGAGGCACTGCGGGGACGCGAAACAAGCGTCGCGCGCGCGTGCGCTCGCCATGATCATGGAGGGTGCGTCTCGCACGGAGGCGGCTCGGGCGCAGGGCATGGAGCTTCAAATCCTGCGCGACTGGGTGTTGCGCTACAACACGGAGGGCTTCGACGGCCTCGCGGATCTCCCGCGCGGCGGGAGCGAGGGCCGGTTGACGGACGCGCAGATCGCCGAGATCGGCGCCTGGATCGAGGCGGGTCCCGAGCTTGAGCGGGACGGTGTGACGCGCTGGCGCGTTCAGGACATCTTACGGAAAATCGAGGAGGCCTTCGGGGTCATCTATACGGAGAGCGGTGCCCGTATGATGCTCCGAAGGGCCGGGTTTCGCTTTGTCTCGGGGCGGCCGATCCACCCCAAAGCCGACGCGGAGCGGCAGAGGTCGTTCGTGGCGGAGTTCGAGGCACAGTTGACGTCGGCGCTCAGCTCTGAGGCGCTGGCGGGTCCGATAGAAATCTGGTTCCAGGACGAAGCGCGCATCGGCCAGAAGGGGATGACGACACGGGTCTGGGCGAATGGGAAGCAGCGTCCGCGCATCGTGCGCGACCATCGCTATGGCTACGTCTATCTGTTCGGCGCCACCTGCGCAGAGCGCGGCGTCGGCATCGCCCACGTGGCGGACAGGGCGAACACGGCGTCGATGAACGAGCATCTGGCGGCGATCGGCGCGGCCGTGGCGCCGGGTGCGCACGGCGTGATTGTGCTGGACGGGGCGGGCTGGCATCGCTCGGGCGACCTTCTCGTTCCCCCCAACCTGACGCTCGTGCATCTGCCGCCCTACAGTCCGGAACTCAATCCGATGGAGCAGATCATTCTGTTCCTGAAATCGAACCGCTTCGCCAACCGCGTGTTCAAGGATGTCTCCGCCCTGAGGGACGCCTGCTGGACGGGGTGGCAATGGCTGACCGACCAGCCCGACGTCATCACCAATACGACCCGGCGCAGCTGGGCCGTAGCCCCATCGTGCTGATCCCGATGCCTCACTGTATCGGTTCATATGACTTGCGTTTGGTATTACACGAATACCGAACCGATTGACCCTTGATTCGACCCGGCAGCAGAGCGGTCAGGAGTCACGGATCGGTCACGCATCGCCGCACCCGGCCCGGCTTCACTGAATGCGCCTGCGACGCCGCCGGGTCATGGGCGCGTTTCTGTTCACGGGACACGATCCACCTCGAACATCGAGACGGTAGAAGCGGTCACACCGCGCGGCCTGAACATCGTGGGTCGTGCTCGAAACCCTCCATGCGATCCGGTTCGCAGGCCGACAGGTCGGGACACCGCATCAGACTGGTCTGTCACCCTTGACGGTCACCCGGTAACCGCGGCGGATATTTGGATAGTAATCCCACATCGCATGGTGCAGCGTGCACCGGTTGTCCCAGAATGCCACCGAATCCTTTTCCCAGCGGAAACGACACTGAAAATCCGGTTTGGCGATGTGTTGAAACAGGAAGTCGAGAACCGCTCGGCTTTCGTCACGGCTCAGGCCGACGATGGATTGGGTGAAGATCCTGTTGACGTATATTGATTTTTGTCCGGTCTCGGGATGGGTCCGGATGACCGGATGCTCGTTGGCCGGAAACACCTTGTCGGGCTTATAGATACCGGCCCGCTTCGCCCGGTCGATATAGTTCGGACCGCCGTCGTGAATCGCCGTCAGACCGCCGAGAAAATCTTTCATGGCGTCCGACAGGGCGTCATATGCGGCATACATGTTGGCAAAGAGGGTATCGCCGCCCGCTGGCGGCACCTCGAACAGGCGCAGAATACTTCCCATCGGGGGCTCGGGGTCGCAAGAGACATCGGAATGCCATTCGTCGCCATTGACCCGGGAGGTGTCCGGTCCGGCATTGATATAGAGAATCTCGGGATGCCCATCGAGGCCGTTGCGGTCGCGCGCCGGATGAATGTGCAGGTCGCCGAACTGCCGGCCGAAATCCTTCTGTTCCTCGACCGTCATGTCCTGTTCGCGGAAGAACAGAACAAGATGATTGAGCAAAGCCTGCCGGACGGCCCCAAGCTCGTTGCCTGAGAGCGGTTTTGACAGATCGATACCGGATATTTCGGCACCGATCAAAGGGGTAACGGGCGTGATCTCCAGAGCTGTCGACATTGGCATCTCCTCTGGCGGAATGGTTTTCGTGCGGATCCGGCGCAGTCTAACGTCAAATTTTCTGTGGGTGGAGTCGGATCTTGGCGTGGCATCAGGCTCCTCGCAGGATGGCGCCGCCAGTGGCGTGCAGATGATCTCGAATTCCGCTACGATCCAGATGTCTGCCAACCCTGACAGGAGGCGCAGGTGAAACTCACGCCAGACCAGATCACAGCCTTCGAGCGCAGCGGATTTCTGTTTGTGCCAAGCCTGTTTCGAGCCGACGAGGTCGCTTCGCTGCGTGCGCAGTTGCCGGACCTGATGCGGCATGACGGACCGGAAACCCTTCGCGAACGGGGCAGCAACGCCGTCCGCTCGGTGATCGCGCCGCATCTGCGCGACGAGTTGTTCCTGAACCTCAGCCGCCATCCTCGCCTGATCGAGCCGGCCCGCCAGATTCTCGGCGGCACCGTCTATCTGCACCAGTTTAAGGTCAATGCCAAAGAGGCGCAAGACGGTGAGATCTGGCACTGGCATCAGGATTACCGGACCTGGTACGAGGACGACGGGATGCCCGAACCGGCGGTTATCAACGCGGCCTTGTTTCTCGACGAGGTCAACGAATTCAACGGTCCGATGATGTTCATCCCGGGTTCGCATGCGAATGGCCGCCTCGAGGCCGATCAGGATTTCGAACGGGTGCCGGGCTATGGCCGGCTTTCGGCCGATGCCGTTGGCAGCCCCTACCGCAAGGAAACGATCAATGCGATGATCAGGGCGAACGGTATCGCTGCCCCGAAGGGCCCGGCCGGATCGACGGTCTTCTTCCATGGTTGCACGGTGCACGGTTCCGCACCGAACATGTCGCCATGGGACCGGTCGATCGTGTTCTCGAGTCTCAATCGGGTTGACAACGCCATTCGCCGGCCGACCCGTCCGGATTTTCTTGCGCTCCGGGATTTCACCCCTTTGACGCCCCTGAACGACGACTGTCTGACCATGGTCGGCGCCCGCTTGCGATAACGTGCGGGCGCGTCGATACTGCGAAACCAAACAGCGGCGGAGACGTCATGACCCAAACTAGAAAACCCGCCGGATTCGATTTGGCCGGCCTGACAGTCATGGTGATCGGCGCCCAACAGGGAATCGGCCGTGCCGTCAGCGAGGTCTGCGCGGCACAGGGTGCCAACCTGATTCTTGCCGATGTGGATGAACCGGCCGGAACGGCGCGGGTTATCGAAAGCCGATTCGGAATCACCATCGCGACGAAGGCGTTCGATATCGCTGACCGAAGTGCGGTCGATGCGGTCATGGCCGGGCTTGAAACCGAGGGAAGAATGCCGAATGCCGTCGCCCTGACTGCCGGCGTCACCCGTTACAATGACTGGATCGCCAGCGATACGGCACTCTGGGACCAGGATGTCGATCTGATCTTCGACGTCAACATGCGTGGTCCGATCAATGTGGCGCGCGCCGTGTTGCCGCGCATGGAGCAGGCTGGCTGGGGACGGCTGGTTCTGGTCGGATCGATTGCCGGCCGTATGGGCGGGCTGACATCGCAACCGCATTATGTTGCCAGTAAGGGTGGTGTCCATGCCGTGACCCGTTTACTCGCGTCCCAGTATGCTGGCGCCGGTGTCCTCGTCAACGCAGTCGCACCGGGGCCGACGAGAACCCAGATGACCGAAGGCCGTGACATCAGTACGGATGGCTTCCCGCTGGGCCGGATTCTCGAACCGGAGGATATTGCTTGGCCGATCGCATTTCTGTTGTCGCCGGCTGCTGCCGGCATGGTTGGTGTCGTGCTCGATGTGAACGGCGGAATTGTCTTTTCCTGACGATCCTGTCGCGGGTATCGTCAATAGCGTCCTGATGCGCCCGATCGGAAACTTGCGATCGGCGGGCGTGGCGATCCCTGGTCCAGATCGTGACGGACCTCCTGGCCGCAACGGACCGGTTCGAAAGGAAGGTGATACTCATGGCTGATACACTGTTCGGGTTCATCGGATTGGGCAATATGGGACGGCCGATGGCAAGGAATGCCCGCGCCACCGGCATCGCAATGATTGTTCACGACATTGCCGGTACAGCCGACCGTGCGCCGGAAGGGGCTGAAATCGCCCAATCGAATGACGAGGTGGCGCGTCGTGCCGACGTGATGGCGTTATCGTTGCCGACCGTTGCTGCCAACCGTGCCGTCGTCGCCGAAATCGCCGCTGCCGGCCGGGCCGGCAGCATTGTCGTCGATACGTGCACGATCGGGCCCGAGGCCGCTGCGGAAAACGCGGCTGTCCTCGAGGCCGCCGGGATCGATTATCTCGACAGCCCGGTGTCCGGCCTCAAGTTCCGGGCCGAGGAGGGTACGCTCGCCAGCATGACGGCAGGCGCCGCCCCGGCTGTCGAACGGGCCCGGCCGCTGATCGAGGGATATTCGCGGGTGCTCTATCATGTCGGTACGGATGCCGGACAGGGCCAGCGCATGAAGGTTGTCAACAATGCGCTGTGCATATCTTCCTATGTCACGACTTCGGAGGCTCTCGCCTATGGCGAAAACGGCGGGCTCGATATTGCAACGATGCTTGAGGTGATCAATGCGAGTTCGGGACAGAATTTTGCAACGGCGCAGATCTTCCCGAAATATGTCGCGACCGGAGCTTACGATGGGTCCGGCGCCGAGGCGCATATCGTCAAGAAGGACATCGGCCTGTTCGTGACCGGTTCCGGGGCCGAGGGCACGCCGAACGAGGTGATCCGCGAAGCGTATGAGGTGATTGCTGCCTTTGCTGACAGTGATCCGAACCAGGACCAGATGCGAATCTATCCCTTTGTCCGGGACCGCAAGGCTTAGTCCCGGTCCGACCGAGTCAGAGCGGGATCACCAGCAGGATGTCGACCCGGCGGGATTCAAGGACGACCCGCCGCGAGCGTATCGCAAGAGTGGAAGCATCCACCGCGATCTCGTCAAGAAACCGGCCTGCGGCAAAGAGCATGCTCTCGCCGTTCTGCATGGTCCGGATAACCGAGAAACTGGTTCGTGCCGACACTAGACCGCCGCCGGCATCGACAAGCCGGACCGGGCCGAGAATATGACAGTAGCTGTGCGGTTCGAAGATATTTGCGATGCGCAGCGCCTTCACCCGATCCTCGAGCATGCCGCGGCCGCGGCAGTGCATGATGCCGACCGGCAGCCCGCGCGCTTCGTTCTCGCGCGTGGTGATGTGATAGAGCGCATCATCGGTGAAGAAGCCCGGCCAGTCCTCAAGGCGGTCTTCGTCAATGGCGATCGAGCAGTCCGTCAGGAAATCCGCCACGCGCGCGCGCAAGTTCGGGTCGAGTATGGAGGCGGGCCGCGCCGGGGCCGGTACGGGTGTTTCAGTCAAATCCCATGATCTCCCGATAACCCTGCCAGAAACCGCGAATTGCCACCTCGGTAGCTCGCGACCCCTCGCTCGATTCGATGGTCTTGCCGCCCATCTCCATGAATGCGCTTGCGTCCTGGCCGCTGCCCATGGTGCCGCGCTGGACGAATTCATTGATGCAGCCATCTTCCAGGCTGACCAGTCCTGCGGCGCCGGTCAGATTGGACTGCATGACCCGCATGCGTTGTTGCGCCGCGTCGTCATCGGCATAGCCGAGATACATCCAGAACAGTTCCGTCCGGTCGAGGCCGCGAGGCGTGAACCAGCGGACAGCCAGCGAATTGAGGGTGAACTGAATTGCCAGGGTCGGAAACAAGGCCTGAATAGAATGCGTGATGCCGTCATCGAACTCGGTCCACGAGTCGAGCAAGTCGGAGCCGGCAAGCCGGGAATCGTAACTCGCGGAATGGACATCCGCGGTCTGATATTCTTCGGCGGCGTCGAAGGTTGCGCGTTTGGCAAACGAGAGATGGTGCCAGGGCTTCTCGGCGTCGGTTATGCGGATCCCGCCATCCATGTCCAGACGGTTGATCTTGAAGGTAGTATAGAAGGTGTGCAGGAGGGTGGCGTGGTAGGAATCCCGCACATTCTCGGCGTAGAGCTTCCAGTTATTGTGAATGATCTGACTGTGGTAGCCGAGCAACTGCAGGGGGCGCGAAAAGTTGCGCTCCAGAATGCCGCACATCGAAGGTCCGAAATAGGTCTCGATATCAGGGGTTTCCGTTGAAAAGGTGCCGAACACCATGCCCGCATGGATTGTGGTGCGGACCGGCTCCAGACGATGATCGCCGACCTTGAAATCCGGTGGCATGCCGCCCTTGCCCCGCAGTCCGTCCCGGAAGGCAAGACCCATCAGCTGTCCCGTCAGGTCGTAGGTCCAGGAATGGTAGACGCAGGACAGCGCGCGCGCATTGCCACGCTCCTTGTGACAGACCAAAGCGCCCTTGTGGGCGCAGCGATTCACCATCGCGTTGATCGCACCGTCCCGATTGCGCGCCACGATTATCGGTGTATCGCCAATGAAACCGGTGCGGTAATCCCCGATTTCGGGAAGCTCGAGTTCGAGGCAGAGAAAGTTCCACACCGGACCGCGAAAGATCCGTTCTTGCTCGAGCGCATAGATCGCCGGGTCGGAAAAGATCCGGAACGGAACCCGGGTAACTCCTTCCGCGGGCCATGCAAAGGGCGGCAACGCTTCGGATTGCGGCTGGTTCATGTCTGATCCACGGTTTGATTGTCTGGTCGGCGCCAGCCTGAAGGACCGGTCCCATGGCGCAGGCCGGAACCGGTCGTGATGGTTGCGCGAGACATTGTCAGGCCCCCGGCCCGTTTTCGTTCAGATGGAACATGCGGGCCGCGTTCAGGCCAAGAATATTGCGTTTTGCCGATTCATCGAGAAACGGCAGGTCGTGGATCACGCCCGGCGTGTCAAAATCGAAATGCGGCCAGTCCGAGGCGTAGAGAAGCTGGTGTTCGGCGTTGATCATCTCGAATGTGCATTCCAGAGCCTTGAGATTGCCCTTTTCCATCGGCTGGCAGCTATACCAGCAGTTCGTTCGCATATAGTCGCTTGGCAAGCGTTTGAGCAACGGCGCCTCCGACTGACGCATCAGGTACTGGTCGTCAAGACGCTGCATCAGAAACGGTATCCAGGCTAGGCCGCTTTCGACCCACAGCGATTTGAGTTTCGGGAACCGTTCGGGAATCCCGTTCAGAATCCAGTTGGTCATGTGCACGATATTGCACCATGTGAAACCCAGGGCATGCATGCCGAGAAAGGTGTTGCAGGTTGCCAGCGACGGATCCTGCCAGTGATAGCCGGCATGAAAGGCGATTGGTTTGCCGGTCGCCTCGATCGCGCGATACAGGGACATGTATTCATTGGCGTGAACCGGCTTGTAACGGGTGGAGGTGACACAGTATCCGATGACCCCGGGCGTATCGGCGTAGGTCTCTACCATCTCGAGCGCCGCATCGGGCGTGTTGAAGGGCAGGACTACCAGGCTCACGATACCGGGTTCGCCAGGCAGGATTCGTTCGGTAAGCCAGCGGTTGTAAGCCCGGGCGAGAACCACCTCCATGTCGGTTTGCGGATGCATGCCAAGAAACAGCATCGGGGTTGGAAACAGGACCATGTAGTCGACAGCCAGTGCATGCATGGCCCGGCAGGTCAGCACGACATCGCGATGCACATCGGTTTCGGTGACGGTTTCACGCTGGCTCGACTGGTGCGGGATTCGCCCGCCGACATCCTGATACCGCAGTCCGAGATCACCGTTCAGCCCGTAGGGCGGTGCGCCGACGCGCTCCTTCTGATACATCGTGGCTTGGTGCCGGATGACCGGATCGTCGATATACTCGGTGACTTCGGCCCAGCTGACACTTTCGACATGGTGTGCGTCGATATCGACGATAAGCCAGTCGGCATAGCCCTTGCGTTCCGCATCACGGCGCGCATGAGCCAGATAATCGCGGGTGTCGGTGTGGGTGTCGACGTCCTGGATTGGATGGTCCCTTGCCGGAACGATGGTCGCGTCCATACTGTTTCCCCTTGATCCGGTTTCGCGGAGTGCGGTCCGGGCGTCAGGCCTTGCCCGGCGGCGCCGGCGGATGTGGCGTATCGTGATAGTCTTCCGGGCGCCGGCGCGACCACAGGCCGAATTCCATCGGTCCGAGCTGCAAGGCCCGGAGGATTTCGGTAACGGCCGTCAGCGCTTCCGTTGGCGTGACGATCTCGTCGTGTGCACCGAGCACCGGCCGAAAGGTTCTCGCCTCACCGTCGGCCTTTGCCGCGTAGAGCTTGACAGCCGCGGTCATCAGTTTCGCGACCGCCAGATCGGAAATCCTGTCGGCCTCGTTGCGGCCGATCGCACCATCTGCGCGGTCCCAGACCAGATCCGCCGCCCGTTCGAGCGCTGCGTAAGGATCGTTTTCACGGTTTGGCACAGGCGCCTCACAGCACGACATAAACCTCTCCTGCTTCAACCTGAACGGTTGCCGGCTCCAGCGCCAGGGTTGCCGCGCCGGGGTGCTGGCCGGTTCGGACGTCAAATTCGAGGCCGTGCCAGGGGCAGACGATATTAAGTTTGTCGTCGTCATAGTAACGGCCATGGCTGCGCATCGCGCTGTCGAGCTTCTCATGCACGCGGGCGTACAGTCGACCCTGACAGACCGGTCCGCCCTGATGTGGACAGATGTTGCGCCAGGCAAAAAACTCTTGGCCGAGGCGGAATACGCCGATCTCTTCGTCGCCGATCGTTACGACCCGCTTGCTGCGGTCCGCAAAATTCTCGACCGCGTCGATACGGACTGTCTGCATCGCCGGCTCCCTGCAACCCGTTTCCATCCTTGCTCTGGATATCTTGCCGCTTTGCGGCGAACAAGGGAAGTGGCCGCGGCAAAGTCCCACGGTGACCCTACATTAAGTTCGCCCTGTTTGTCTCATGCCTGCCGATAATGTGATCGGCTGCGCGGATCGGGCCTTCACGGCGCGTTGGCCCCGGATCGGCCGGTCGCTGCGGCGTATTGTCGGTCGGGCGATCCTGGAGACATCCGTCGCGTTGTGCGGGCGGCGGACACACCGGTGGTGTCGTGGTTTCGGGAGAGCGGTCTCGGTCGGAGGGGCGTGAAGAGCGCCTTCATGCCGTCCTTGCGTCGATAGCTGAAGGCGCGCGGGCTCTCGGCGAAGCCCCTCTTCGGTTTGCCGATCTTGCGATTGTCCCCCAGGATCACGGCGATCGCGATGGTGTTGATGATGGCACTGTTGGACGGTGCGGATCGGGTGCGGGCGGTCCAATCGTCTTCTTTGAAGGTGACGTCCCGGACAGGGTGATGGCGCTCGACCAGCCGGTGACCGCGGGTCCAGGCGAGCCGGTCTTGCGGTGTTGCGCGGCTGGCGTCGACGGCGGTCATGCCGATGGTGGACTCGGTGAATTCGTCTTCGGTTGTCTTGCCCATGCTGTGACGGGTCACCCGGACGATCTGTTCACATGCGGATCATTGATCATCGCTTGTGGCGGTATGAAGACCGCAATTCTGCGCTGTTCGATGCGGCCATGCCCGAGGATGACCTCGTCCTGGCAATGCCCCGTCGCCTCGGTCTGCCACTCGCGTGTCGTCAGCGTGGTCCAGGTTTCGGGCGCATTGCCCTTGATCGTGAACAGATCGTCGGCCTCGAATGACGCCATCTGCGGCACCAGGGTTCGGGTGCTGTGGAATGCGTTGGTGGTGCGCCGTGGGCCTGCCGGCAGAACCAGCGCGGAGATAGCGGTTCAGGTTGGAAACCCGGAGGTCGAAGTGTTCCGGTTGGGCGTTGGGTAATAAGCGTCACCTTTGTTCGCCGGACCGGGGTTGACCTCCGGCATTCGGGTGGTTGTCGCGGAACAGCACATGACGTGGAAAATGAACCGGTACCGGGTCAAGATTGCCATTGATCAGGACCAACCCAACTCCCTCCCTTTGCACCGTGGTGAATGAACCGCGCCGGGAATTCCGGAGACTGTTTTGTGTGAGTTACGCGGCCAGCGCCGTGTGCTCGGTTTGGCGATAGTACGGCGCTTCGGCCTTGTCCGGAGGTCGGTCTCCGATCGGCTCGAGGATCCGGCGGTTGTTGAACCAATCGACCTACTCGAGTGTTGCGAACTCCACTGCTTCAAGGCCCCGCCACGGGCCGCGGGGTCGAATCACCTCGGTCTTGTCCAGCCCGATGATGGCCTCGGCCAGGCGCTCGGTGTAGCGGATGGACAGATATTGCGAGCCTCTGTCGCCGTGGTGGACCAAGGCATCGTGAGGGTGCAGCACGCGGGCGTACAGGGCCTGCTCGAGCGCGTCGAGCGGCAGGTCGGTGCGAAGCGCGTTCGACACCCGCCACCCGACGATGCGTCGGGCATAGGCGTCCATGACGAACGCGACGTAGATGACCCCTGCCCAGGTCGCGACGTACGTGATGCCCCCGCGCCACAAGGCGTTTGGGCGCGGGGCCTGGAACTCCCACACCCGGGTGACGTGCTCGCGCAGTTGCGCATCGCGATGGGCACGCGCCGGCTGCGGTCCGCATCCCGGGCCTTGCTCTCGTAGTACGTCGACGGGGCGATCGGCAGCTCCCTGCAGATCGCCCCGTCGACGTACTGGCCGCGGGGCGCGTCGATAAACCTCGTCATGTCTTGGGTCAGCGGTCGAACGCCGCCTGGGCAAAATATGCTGACGCCTTGCGCAGGATCTCGTTCGCCCGGCAAAGCTCAAGGTTTTCCCTCTCCAACGCCTTGAACCGCTCACGCTCCTCGCTCGTCAGCCCGTATCGAACGCCCGTATCGCGTTCAGCTCGACGGACCCACTTGCAAAGTGCCTCGGCCGAACAGCCCACCTTCGACGACACCGAGACGATCGCCGCCCATTGCGTTTCGTGCCCGCCCTGGGGCCAGGACCAACCACACTGCCCGCTCCCGAAGCTCCGGGAAGTATCTGTTTGAATGTTTCATCGCTCCAGTCTCTCAAGGTTTGGAGCCTCCGGGAAACCCGGTACGGTTCAGAAAAAAAGTGTGCAAGGGGGAGCATGTATCATTCTGTATTGGTAGCAATACCCAAGCTCCAATCGAGCATGGGGCAAGGAAATAATGGCGGTCTCGGTCAAATGTTTGTGGGTGATCCGGCGAAGTTTCCGGTTGTGGGGCCGGCTTCTGCCGCATACTGGCGTCAATGCGTAGGCGGAAGCATCGGCGCGACAATCTGAATGCTCGCGTCGTTCAGGCCCCACCGCACGATGTCGCTCTCGACGATGTCGCTCTGAATGCCGAATACGTCAGCAGCTCTTACCACAGTCGTGTGGGCACCCGCAGACCGCATCCCGATGCGAGCCGGTGCTCACCTGACTTGTCTGGCGATCTGGATCGTGTTCAGGTGTGGCTACGTGATGCGATCCGGTCGGGAAGGACAGGCACTTGGGAGCACGGCTTCCCGCGCTACGTCTGGTGTCGGTTCGGTGACACCGTCTTCGACGCCCGTCAGGGTTCCCCAGGTTCGGGGCAGTATCACGGCTATCCGCTTGAGCCAAAGCAGTACGTAGAAGGCCTGCCATGAGCTTTCGATTTGAATTCGACTGGGTCGATGCGATGCTGTCTCCCGATGTGTTCGCTTGCCGAACCATGGCGAAACTGTGTATCCGCGTCGACGGCACTGCTGTCACTAGGGTGACCGATCACAGTTAGCGGCATAACCGAGACCATGTTGTCGTACCGTTGCACCATGTCGCAGAGTGCTCGTCGGCCATTGGCATCATCTGTTTTATGAGACCGCGGACAGTGCGGTACAACGTCCGAGCTTCGACACTCGGCATAACCTGGTTTTCGCTGGGGATAGATTCGTTCTGCCTCACCTGACAATATCACCCGTACCGCTTATGCACGTAGCTCCGGTTGCGAGAGTTTGCCGCGAGAAATTGACTCCTACCGGTCCATTTGGACGGTTTTCGATCAACATGTTGATCAAGCCGGAGCCAAGTGCATAAGCGGTTCACCCGTTTCCGGCGAGACGAGCTTGCGATGGCACGCCTCGCGGCTGCAGTTCGCCGAACTGGAGTTTATCCATACCGGTGAAGCGCGTGTTCCCGCCAATGAGCTGGAGTGTTCGTTTCGGACATTGATCGATACGGTGCTCAACAAGCTTCGCCGGGAGAATGTCCTGTTTCAGACCCTCGACGATGCGTGGAATGCGATCAACGATCTCGACGCCGAGGAGCAGGAACTCGCCCGTGCCGCGGCGTTGCTCGGCGTCGACCCATTCGATGTGGATGACTCCCTGGCTGATACTATCGTGGAGTTCTGGCAGGGAACCTTGCCGAGTCTGCGAGAAGACGCGCTGGCTGGTGCTGATGCGGATTCACTTCTGAAGGTTGAACGCTGGTTGCAGCGCGGCCTTTCGTTCCTCGGCGAACAACAGATCGACGGTCGATCGGATTGGGACCGGTTTCGAGGGTTAGTGTCATTGTCAGGTTCTGCGGCTCCTTGGAGGCAAGGTTACGACCTTGCGCGTTCCTTGCTCCGTGAGATCGGGGACAATGAGTCCCTGGATCCGCTTGAGTCGAGTGGCTTGTCCGAAATTCCTCACTGCAAAATGCATGCTCCCTCGACGAGACTCCAGGGACTGGTTGCTGCTAACTCGCCTGCTTGTGCGATCACGTCCAGAGGCGGCAGGGGAGCGTTTTCTGCGCGCCCGCGCGCTCGGGGCCTATCTGGCGTCTTCGCACGTTGCCCCCGTACTTCTCAGTTCACTGGTGACGGACTTCCAGGCCCTTACGAGAGCGTTTGCCGCGGAACTTCTTGCCCCGGCCCGGCAACCGCGCGAACGGCTCGGCAGCGGCCCCGTCAAGGCGTCCGCTCTGAGTGTGCTGGCTCGGGAACTTCGCGTCTCGAATTCTGTGATCCGGCACCAGATCGAGAACCATCAGCTAGCGCCATTGGCTCGAGCGTAGGGTATATCTCGATCCTCCCCGCTCCGTCGGGGTCGGGGCCACCCACACAGCAGTCGAGCGGTGCTCCCTGTTTCGGGCGCTGTCGGACCTCGTCCGATCTGCTGCTCCGCGATGTCGAGGTGTTCGCTCCAGGGCTCCTGGCGGTTCCCCATGTGCGTTGACTTGGACCTCGGACCGGGATTGAACATCACTCGAGAATTCTCCCTCTCGATGTCCGGACGTGCAGCGCAAGGGCCGAAATCTCCGGACTCGACGGCCGAACGGCCTTGTCAACGCTTGTCTCGGCAGCCGGATCGTTTCAGACCGTGACACGGAAATGCACGACAACGATTATGGGGCGTTGGACCCATGGTGATCGCCGACGGTGTCGGCCGGCGACATTGGAGGTGATGGTCGGATAGCCTGGATGGAAGTACAGCGGCCTCGGAACCCTGCGCGACGAGGCGAATGAGTTGCTTTGCTTCCTTGCGGTGACCAGATGACAGGCATCGTTCCGAGCTTGGTCAGGAAACGGAAGAGCTTGAACTCTCCCGGTTCGGAGTCCGAAATGCAACAGGGGTCGAAAGATCGGGGCCTTGCGCCTCAACGGGAGCCTGATTCCATGAGGATGTTCCCTTATCGTCCGTGTCGTTCTGTTCACTGTCCTTGTCTTCCTCCCGAACGGGATGGCCGCCAAGGGCGAGACGCAGTTGTACGCAACCCTCGAGCCGGCACGCGCCGAGATGGCGGAGGATGTTAGTTGCTGGATGGCGACCACCGACAGACCCGGATTCCATGTGTGGAGCAACCGTTTCGTTGCTGGTCAGAAGCGTGTTCCGGCGGCGTGGTCGACGGCAAGGGAACGATTGTCTGGTCGTAGAATTGGGGATCCCGCTGAACAGACGGGTATGTTCCGGGATGGCAAGCGGATTGGTCACCGGGTCGAGCGATCCGCCGCTGGCGCCGTCAACGAGGGCCCCTATGTGAACGACAAGCGCCATGGCTACTGGATGAGCACTGGGAGGATCATGTCCGGTAAAGTCTCTGTGTGGACGGTAGACGGCACGGCCCCTGGATTTGGCGCTCCACCGACGGTAGAGCTCACGGGGAAGGCCCTTGTTTCAAAGGCAAGTAGCATGGCCACTGGGTCGAACACTACGCCGACGGCGCCGTCCATGAAGGTCAATACAAGGACGACAACTGGCACGGCCGTCGGACCACGCGCCGCGTTGACGGTACTATATCTGGAGTACTTTTACGCGGATGGCAGGCCGCGCGGGCGCCAGGGGGGCCGCAAGGCAATGATTGTGCAAAATGCACCGGTCTTGCGGCAACAAGGCGTATGCCCGCGCGTCGTCCAGGCCGTTGGCGACAGCCAAGATCCAGCTGAAGACTTGCAGCGTATGAGATCGCGCCGGCGGCAACCTGTCCGATCTCCGGATCATGGAGTCTTCGCAGCCCAGTCCACGAGCGTCTCGACGAAGGCGACACCTTGAGCCATCTGGTCGACGGTAATGAATTCGTCAGGCTGGTGGGCCTGCTGGATCGAGCCGGGCCCGAAGATGACACCGGGGATGCCAGCCTGCTGAAACAGGCCGGCCTCGGTTCCGAACGACACTGCGCCCGACTCATTGAGGCCGGTCAGATGACGGATCAACTGTTCGGCAGCTGAAGTGGTGTCGGGAATCAGCGGCGGAACCGCATTGCGCAGATCCGTCGTGACACCGGCATGCGGCGCCACCGCCTGCAGTGCCGGATTGACCTCGTTGTTGATGAAGGCGCGGACGCGCTGTTCCAGCGTTTCCGGATCCTCGTCCGGCAGACCGCGATAACCCCAATGCAATGTCGTGTATTCCGGAATGATGTTCTGCGCCGTTCCGCCCGATATCAGACCAAGATCGAAGGTCGTGTACGGTGGATCGAACGGACTGTCAGGGTCGGCATTACCGGCCAGCTCCTGTTGCAATGTGGCGATGAAGTCGATGATTCGGGCCGCGGCGACGATCGAATTGGCGCCGCGGTGCGGTTCGCTGGAATGGCCGGGCACGCCGCGAACCGTTGTCCGGAATGATCGCCCGCCCTTGTTGCCGCCAATGATCTTCATTGACGTGGGCTCACCGACAATCACGGCCCGTGGTAACGGCAGATTTTCCACGACATCGCGTATCAGCCCCCGTACGCCCAGACAGCCCACTTCTTCGTCGTAGGAAAAAGCGAGATGGATCGGCGTACGGAGCTCGCGGTCGTGCATGGTCGGCACCAGGGCCAGGGCAATGGCGCAGAAGCCTTTCATGTCGGCCGTACCGCGACCATAGAGTTTGCCGTTGTCGCGATACAGCCGGAACGGCTCGCGACTCCAGTCCTGACCGTCGACTGGTACCACGTCGGTGTGGCCCGAGAGAACAACTCCGCCCCGGTCGTCCGGACCGATCGTCGCCCAGAGATTGGCCTTGGTTCCGGCGTCGTTGCGGGTGATGCGCGTGGGAAGCCCCAAACTGTCAAGATAAGTCCGGACATCGTCGATCAGCGCGAGATTGCTGATACGCGATGTCGTGTCGAAAGCGATCAGGCGGTCCAGCCATGCGATCGAACTGGTAAGAGCATCGTCAGACATCGCGATCATTCTCCTGTTGCGTCAGACACGGTCATCGTGTCCAGAAAGCGGGTGTGAACAGTACGAATACCGTAAAGAACTCCAAGCGTCCGAGCAGCATACCGAATGACAGCAGCCATTTGGCAGATTCCGGCAAAGGCTGGAAATTCCCGGTCGGGCCGATGATGTCGCCGAGACCGGGACCGACATTGCTGATGGCCGTGGCGGCACCCGAGATCGCCGTGATGAAATCGATGCCGAGCGCTGCAAGCCCCGCGGCGAGCGCGCCGAAGCAGATGATATAGAGAAAAAAGAACGCCATGACGGCATTGGAAATGCCTTCGGCAACCGGTCTGCCGTTGTAAAGCGGGATGAAGACGCCATGCGGCAGCAACAGGCGGCGGATCTGGGCCCGCGCCGTGGCGTAGAGAATCTGGAACCGGAATACCTTGATGCCGCAGGTGGTGGACCCGCTGCAACCGCCGATAAACATCAGAAACAGGAACAGGATGACCGGAAATCCGCCCCAGTTGCCAAAATCGGTGGTTGTATAACCGGTGCCGGTCAGGATCGAGATGACATTGAAGGCGGCGCTACGCAGGGCGTCGGGGCCGTCGAAACCGGTCCTGCCCCAGATCCACAGCGTTACGCCACTGACCGATAGCACGACAATGAAAAAAAACCATCGAATCTGGCTGTCACGGAGAATCGGGCTGCGGTCTCGGCGTGTCGACTTGAGGACAATTCTGACAAAAATCATGAACGGCAAAGAGCCGATGATCATGCCTGCAATGATGATCCATTCTGCCGTTTCGTTACGGAAGTACCCGACCGACGCATCGTGGGTCGAGTAGCCGCCGGTGGCGATCGTCGTCATCGCGTGGGTTATCGCATCGAAACCGGACAGACCGGCGAGCCAAAGGCCAAGCGCGCAACTTGCGGTGAACAGAAGATAGATGGCGAATACGCGGCCGGCCAGCTGGGCGGCGCGCGGCAGGACTTTTTCGGGCGTGTCGAAGGCCTCGGTCTGGAACAACTGCATGCCGCCGACCTGCAGGGTCGGCAGAACGGTGAGCGCCATCACGATGATGCCCATGCCGCCGAGCCATTGCAGTATTGCCCGCCAAAGCAGAATGCCGGGCGGCACTTGGTCGAGTCCGGCAATCACGGTCGAGCCTGTGGTCGTGATACCCGACATCGACTCGAAAAAGGCGTCGGCAACACTCAGATTAAGTTCTGAAAATGCGAACGGAAGGGCGCCGACGGCGGCAATGGCCAGCCAGCTCATGCCGGTCAGCAGAAAAGTCTGCCGCAGATTGAGGCCGGTATGGCCGCCGGTTCGCGTCGCAAGCATCAGGCTGACGCCGAAGAACAGCGATACCGCGGACGCGCCTGTGAAGACCTGCCAATCGGGATTGCCAGCCAGCAGGTCGACGATTGCCGGTAACCCCATGGCAACCGCAAGCAGCGAGACCAGCAGGCCAATGTTGAACAGGACGGGTCCGAACGCTACCAAAGGGCCTCCGCTGCGACTCTTCCGGTACCGGGCCGGTTACCAGCAATGGCTCTGCCGGTGATCCGGATGCCTTCGGCCGGCCAATGCGTTCACGACGGTCGCGGGAGGCACGCCAGGCTCAGCCCTGCAAACGGATCAGACCAAGAAAATCGCGGCGGATCTCCGCATCGCGCCTGAAGCATCCGAGGAAGGATTTGGTGACCATGGTTACGCCAGGCTTGTATACGCCACGGGTCGTCATGCATTCATGCGCGGCCTCGATGACCACAGCGACGCCGCGTGGCCGCAGCACATCGTTGATGCTGTGCGCAACCTGAGCCGTCAGCTTCTCCTGGATCTGCAATCGTTTGCCGTAGGCATCCAGCACCCGGGCCAGTTTGCTGACGCCGACGACCCTGCCATCTGGAACATAGGCGATATGAGCCTTGCCGATGATCGGCAGGACATGATGCTCGCAGAACGATTCGAGCCGGATATCCCGTAGCAGAACCATTTCCTCATAGCGTTCCGTTTCCTCGAACGTACGCTCGAGAATGGCGACCGGATCTTCCTGATAGCCGCCAAACATCTCGTCATAGGCCTTGATCACACGTTGCGGCGTATCGATCAGGCCTTCGCGCGACGGGTCGTCTCCGATCCAGCGGATCAGCGTGCGCACGGCGTTTTCGGCCTCTTCACGCGATGGTCTTGCGGATGCCAACGCAACGGGTTCCGCTATGGCGGAAACGACTCTACCGTGATCATCTGGTGGCATGGCGCTGTTCCCTGTCATTGCGGCTGTCCGGATATCAATCAGGTCCGGTCGGGTCAGGCAGTTGTCCGGTCCGAAGGATAAGCCCGATTAAGGACGGTTGACAGTATTCCGGATCATAAACTGTTGTCCGGTCAGTTCAAGCGGACCGCTTCGTGTGGGCTATCGAGCGAGAACGCCGGAACCGGAACCCGGAAACGCTCGCCAGTCTCTCTCTCCATCTCGTAAGACCCAACCATGATGCCGGATGGCGTCTTCAGCGGGGTACCGCTAGTATACTCGAACTTGCCGCCAGGCTGCAACACCGGCTGCTCGCCGACCACGCCGGCACCGCGGACTTCCTGAGTATGGCCTGCGGCATCGGTGATTGACCAGATCCGGCTTCGCAATTGCACGGTACCGGCGCCATGATTTTCGATCGTGACCTGATAAGCCCAGACATAGCGGTTTTCGACCGGGGACGACTGGGCTTCCAGGTAGACCGGCTTTACCGAAACGGTGATGCCGTCGGTCGTCTCTCGGTACACTTCCAGGATCCTCCGCAAGATGCATCCAGGGGAAACATCAACAGGCCGTGCGAACGCGCCAGCCCGACACGGACAATTATGCATCAGCCGCGGCCGTTTTGTCCACTGCGACCTTGCCGCCGGCGATCTGACCACGGATACGGCTTCGGGCTTGCCCCGCTACACCGAATGTCATAGAAGGACAATCTAATGATGCGGGTGTAGTTCAATGGCAGAACATCAGCTTCCCAAGCTGAATACGAGGGTTCGATTCCCTTCACCCGCTCCACTCTGCAGCCGTGTCCGGGCCTGCGTCGGGTCGACAGTTGTAGGCCGCGGTAGTGTATTTTTGACAGCCGGGGTTGCATTTGATCATCGCTCGCATTAGGTCATGGCATCCGATCAAGATTGATTTCCGTTATCATCGAAGCGGGCAGGTTCCGCATCGACGCGCTCCCCGCAGACCCTTGCAATCGGGATGATCCGCCGGGTGACAGCCCACGCTCGCGGACAACTCGATCGCGTGTGCGTTCCGCTGGCCGGGCCGGCGGCACAGGCAGCCCGACAGGACTGGGCAGTTTCTAATGAACATGAGGAGACAGGTATGACCGACAAGCCACTTGCCGGGAAAAAAGTTGCAATGATGGTGGCCAACGGATTTGACGAAATCGAATTCACGAAACCTCAAAAGCGACTGATTGAGGCCGGAACTGAGGCTCGCGCGGTTTCGAGCGCGAACGGCCTCGTCAACGGATGGTACGATGGCGGCTGGGGCCATTTCTTTCCGGTCGATGCCGACCTCGCCGATACACTTGCCGTTGACTATGACGGTCTGGTCGTCCCGGGCGGTATCCGCAGCATCGACAAGATGGCCGATGAACCGCATGCCCGGCGCGTCCTCAAGGCGTTTCTTCGCGCGGACATGCCAGTTCTGATACTGGGTGTCGGTGCCAAACTTATGATCGCGACGGAGGATGTGGCTGGGCGATCGATCACAGCGGATCCGGACTTGCGAGAAACCCTGATAACCGCAGGCGCCGACTGGAGTGACGACAATGTTGTCGCGACCGGCAATCTGGTGACCTGTGCCGGCCATGACTCCATCGATCAGGCGATGACCACCTTCATCGAACTGGTGGAGCGCTATGAGAGTGAGGTCAATCAGGCTGCTTGAATTCATCCTTGACGGCCTGACATGACGTGTCTCTGATACGCTGCCTTGAATTGTCGAGCCTCGGGACAGGAGATGTTCGATGACGCAGGATTATCCGGTCGTATCGCCCTGTGTCGGGGTTTGCCAGATCAATGCGAAGACGAAATTCTGCCTCGGCTGCTGGCGCACGCTTCGGGAAGTGGCGCATTGGGCGCGTTATACCGACGATGAGAAACGCACGGTTCTCCGGGATCTGCGTGAACGCCAGGCCGCCGCCGGGATCGACCGACGCCGGGTGACACGCCGCGAGCTGCGACGACGGCGTGCCGAGACATCGGCGCCGGACCGTTATGGATCCCGCGCATGATCCGCAGAGGGCGGGCAACGATATTTCTATCCGACGATAATCCGTGAACAAGCGCCAGCAATCACTGGCAGCAAATTGACCGAGTATCTGGTCAATTTGCCGATCAGCAATTGGCATCTCCGCGTTATCGGTCCTTGCGAGTTTTTCGTTGCCTATGGCGGCGATCGAATGCAGCACCGCGCCAAAGGGAGGCTGATCTCTTGATGGATGCTGCATGAAACGGGCTTCCGGGACCCCGAATGTGCCGTTTCCGTGTTTGCCGATGGTCGACCTCTATCCTGCGTTAGTCTGTTGTTTTCTGTTTCCGGACAAGATTTGGAAACAGGCGATTACGGGCAGGGATGGAAAAGCAGCTGTCGACCTGCACACGGCTCACCTCCCGGTGACAGTGTTGGTTGCCGCTCCCGGATACGCCGCGCGTCTTGAACGAAACTGGGTGCCAGGCCAGGGCGCGCTTACGGTGGACCTGAACATACCGCTAGGCGGCGGCGTCATTTTTCCCGAAGCAACCGGCTACAGTCCAGACATGGAGGGGAGATTGAATCCTGTTTGTGATACTCGTAACCGAACGTCTCTATGCTGACAACATTGCCATTGATGGAGACAAACAACAACCAGTCACCATTGTTCCGGGTGAATATCTTCAACTGATGGACGCCGAAGGCGCCGAACGGTTCGTACGCATCGTCGATATCGTCGGCCAGTCCGCCCTCGTCGAATATCGCCCATGACCCTGAAATGCTCGGGGTTTCACAAAAATCCCCGATGCGCCGCAGATACCTCGATACCGAACCCATCTCCATCCCCATGATCAGATTCACCGCCGGAAACATATGCTTCGTGATCAGAATCATGCTGTCCCGCAGTCTCGGGGATATCCGTTATCTCAGTCGCCTGAATTCCCGCATTGAAGAAGACATGTTCGAAATCAGCAAGGACTTGCGCAAGGCCGGGTCACTCCCCGGCAAGGTCGAGCGCAGGGTCCGGTGGGATGTCCTTGCCCACTCCAACCTCCCGGTCGTGACCTGCCGGACAGCATTCACGACGATACCGAAGTCAACGTGGACGAGGCTCCGGACGATCGGGAAATCCCGCCGACGTCAAACACGCCCTGACGACTGCCGGCCGCAACCCTGAAAGCCTGATCCTGCGCAATACTGGCCTGAACCCGCAACCAAGTCATCAATACCATGGCACGGCACGACAAGGCCAACGACCCGGACGATCCTGTGAACGACGCTTGCGATAGCCGATCGGTCGATGGGCAAAGCGGCGAAAAAAACCGCCGCGACCGCAGCACGGTTCTCCTGCCTTAATCGAACACCCCGATCCTTGGCTGAATGCGTCGGCGGCGCTGGGCCTTTAAATCGGAGCGCGAAAAATCCTGCTTGACCTGCACCGGCCGTATAACGATATTGCGGTCCGGCGTATTGGTCGAGGTTGGAGCGTTCGGGTGCGGATGCCCCGTAACTCGGCCGAATCGTTTGCTTTGGAGATGACGACACTGCAACTGAACGGGATCGGCGACGGAACAACAACCTTCGGGCTGGCGCGTCCCGATCCTTGATCCAATTAAGTACGCCAGACCATTCCGCCCATGGCATGTATCGGCAAGCGGGATGCGACGGGGTGCTGGGACATCTACTGGTTGGGAGGGAGTGATGACCGAACCCATCACTTTCACTGATTTGGGGATGATCTCGGACACTCGACCGAGCAGAACCAATTCCGAACATGCGGACGGACACGCGACTGAGTCCCCGATTTCCCGGGACAATGACAATATTGTCACGCTGGCGCCGCAGCAGGCGGCTATCGAACAGGTCGACCATTTCGTTGAACGCGACGGCGTGGTTTTTGCCGGAACCCATTTGATCGTTGATCTCTGGGGCGCCTCGCGCCTCGACGACATGGCGCATGTCGACGCGACCCTGCGCCGCGCCGTCGAAGTGTCCGGCGCGACCCTGCTGCACATCCATCTGCATCGGTTTACGCCCTATGGCGGCGTATCCGGTGTGGCTATTCTCGCTGAATCCCATATCAGCATTCATACTTGGCCGGAGCGGGACTATGCCGCCATCGACATTTTCATGTGCGGCACCGCCGCACCTCACAAGGCGGTTCCGGTTCTCAAACAGGCCTTTGAGGCCGGCAGCATGCAGATCGGTGACCATAAGCGCGGCATTGTCGGATGACCGAATGGTTCGAGGAGACGTTGCATCAGGGTATCGCGCTACGCCTTTCGATGGATCGGATCCTGTATCGCGAAAAAACCGATGTTCAGGATCTCGTGATCTTTGAAAACCGTCTGTTTGGCCGCGTTCTGGCGCTCGACGGTGTCGTGCAGACGACCGAAGGCGACGAGTTCATTTACCACGAGATGCTGAGCCATGTGCCGATCCTGGCGCATGGCTTGGCCGCCAGGGTATTGATTATCGGCGGCGGCGACGGCGGCATGGCGCGCGAAACGCTGCGGCATCGTGATGTCTCGACAGTCACCATGGTTGAAATCGACCCGGCTGTGACCCGGCTTTGTCAGCACTATCTGCCGGACATTTCCGCAGGGGCCTTCGACGATCCGAGACTGCGGCTGGTGATCGCTGACGGCGCAGACTTCGTGAAGACGGCGCAGGACCGTTGGGATATCATCATCGTCGACTCGACGGATCCGATCGGCCCCGGAGCAATCCTGTTCAGTAAAGACTTCTACCGGGATTGCAAGCGCTGCCTTGCGCCTGGCGGCATTCTGGTCACCCAGAATGGCGTGCCGGCGGTGCAGGGCAGCGAGGTGACCGACAGTACCTTGCGCCTGTCGTCGCATTTTGCCGATATATGGTTTTACCTGGCACCGATTCCCACCTATCAGGGCGGTCATATGGCGTTTGGATGGGCTACGGACCGGCCGGACTACCGCCGGGCCGATATCACCAGCATCACCGGACGGTTCGACCGCGCCGGCATCCAGACTCGGTATTACACGCCCGAAGTGCATGTCGCGGCCTTTGCCTTGCCGGCCTTCATTCGCGCGCTGATGACCTGACGGCGGTGCCGGCCAGCAAGTGGGTGGCGCGAGCCGATGGCGCAGTTGCCGCAATTCGCTTATTCTGATCCAAACGGGTCTGCAGGAGGCCGGATGAACATCGCCATTACCGAGGAGCGGCCAGCCGCGCCCGGGATCGACGGTTTGGCGCCGGACGAACGTCGGTTGCGCAATCGCCGCGCGATCGTTGATTCGACGGTTCTTGACGAGCGGGTCGAGGCGGCCTGGCAGGAGACCGAGGACCTGCACGGGTTCCGGGCCCGGCTCCTTGAGAGTTTCCGCGAGGCGTTGGAGACCGGGCGCGGTGAAATCAGGAATCGATTTCTCGCCAGGAATGACGGCGCCGAGTCCGTGCTCGCTCAGTCCTATCTCATGGATACCCTGATCCGGGCAATTTACGACGCAGTGACCGGCAAGATCTACCGGGCGCCGAACCCCACCCAGGGCGAACAGATCTCCGTTGTTGCGGTCGGCGGCTATGGGCGCGGAGAACTGGCGCCGTTTTCAGATATCGATCTTCTGTTTCTGCTGCCCTACAAACAGACCCCGCATGTCGAGCAGGTGGTCGAGGCAATGCTCTACATGCTCTGGGATCTGCGGTTGAAGGTCGGCCATTCAACCCGGTCGATCGATGAATGCATGCGCCAGGCCAGGGCCGACATGACAATTCGGACGGCGATGCTCGAGGCCCGCTTCCTGTGCGGTGAGCCGACTTTGATGGATCATCTCGTGAGCCGGTTTCGCAAGGATATCGTGACCGGGTCGGCCCTCGAGTTCGTTGAGGCGAAACTGCAGGAATCTGACGAACGGCACCGCAAACTCGGTGATTCGCGTTATGTCATCGAGCCCAATATCAAGGACGGGAAGGGCGGGCTCCGTGACCTTCACACACTGTTCTGGATTGGCAAATACGTCTATCAGGTCAATGCGGTACGGGCGCTGGTCGACAAGCAGGTGCTGTCTGTGGCCGAGGCCCGGCGCTTCGCCAAGGCGCAGAAACAGCTCTGGACCATCCGCTGTCATCTTCATTATCTGACCGGCCGGGCCGAGGATCGCTTGACCGTTGATCTGCAGCGCGAGATCGCCACCCTGCTCGGATATACTGACCGGGCAGGCAACGCGGCCGTCGAGCGCTTCATGAAACATTACTATCTGACGGCAAAGGATATCGGCGATCTGACCCGGATATTCTGCGCCGCCATCGAGGCCGCGCATCGCCGGCCGCCACGGCTTCGTCTGTCTCTGTTTGCCAGCCGCAAACGCCGGTTCGGCGACTTCCGGATCGACGGAAACCGGCTCAATGCCGTCGACGATACGGTTTTCGAAAAAGATCCGGTCAATCTGATCCGGATGTTCCAGGTGGCGCAGGACAACGATCTCGAGTTTCACCCGCATATATTCAGGCTGGTCACCCAGAACCTGAAACGGGTCGATGCCGGTCTGCGCAACAACGCCGAAGCGAATCGTCTGTTCTTGGGAATCCTGACTTCGAAAAAAGGACCGGAACGGATTCTCCGCCGCATGAACGAAGCCCAGGTCTTCGGCCGCTTCGTGCCGGATTTCGGCCGTGTCGTGGCGCAGATGCAATACGACATGTATCACGTTTACACGGTCGACGAGCACACCATCATCATGCTTGGCATCCTGTTCGGTATCGAGCGCGGCGATCTCGCCGAAATCGCACCGGTCGCCTCCGAGATCGTCCATCAGGTCATCAGCCGCAAGGAGTTGTATGTTGCGGTACTGCTCCATGATATCGCCAAGGGGCGTGGCGGGGACCATTCGATCCTGGGCGAAAAAGTCGCCCGACGGCTGTGCCCGCGCCTCGGGATGACAGCGGAAGAGACCGAAACTGTGGCCTGGCTGGTGCGATGGCACCTGCTGATGAGCAACGTGGCGTTCAAGCGCGACGTCACCGATCCAAAGACCATTGAGGATTTCACCAATATCGTGCAATCGCCGGAACGCCTGCGCCTGCTGCTGGTGTTGACGGTGGCGGATATTAGGGCTGTCGGGCCCAATGTCTGGAACGGGTGGAAGGCGGCGCTGCTGCGCGATCTCTATTGGCGGGCCGATGAGGTTCTGTCCGGTCAGAGCAGCAATACCGGCCGGGTCGCCCGGGTCGCTGCCGTGCATGATGCGTTGCGCGCGGGATTGCCGGACTGGGACCGGGATCTGTTCGAGACTCATATCGCCCGCGGTTATCCGTCCTATTGGCTGACTTACGATGTCGAGACCCTGATCCGGCATGCCCGGATGGTGCAGACCGCGGCGCAAGACGGTCAGGAGCTCGCGGTCGATGCCAGGGTCGACCGGTTCCGTCAGGTGACCGAAGTCACCGTGCACACGGTCGATCATCCCGGCCTGTTTTCCCGGATTGCGGGGGCGATGGCCGCGGTTGGAGCCAATATCGTGGATGCGCGGATATCCACCATGACCAACGGCATGGCGCTTGACACGTTCTGGATTCAGGACGTGAATCGCGAAGCGTTCGAACGGCCCGATACGCTTGCCTCGCTGTCATCGGCGATTACGCAGGCACTGTCGGGAGCCACCCGTCTGCGTCAGGAAATCGAGAAACGGCCGCTTTCGCTGCCGAAGCGGGCCGGCGGCATGACCGTGCCGCCGCGGGTTTTGATCGACAACAAGGCGAGCACCACTCATACCGTGATCGAGGTCAATGGCACCGATCGGCCGGGTCTGCTCTATCGTCTGACTCTGAGGCTGGCGCGACAGAACCTGCAGATTTCGGCGGCCAAGATTTCGACTTATGGTGTCAGTATCGTCGATGTATTTTATGTCAAGGATCTTTTCGGGCTGAAGGTTCACAGCGAGCGCAAGCTGGCCAATATCCGGAAGGCCATGTTGGCGGAACTTGAGCCGGACCATCCCGTAAAGCGGAGCGCGGGTCCAAAGACCAGAACCGTGATTGATCAGGCGGCTTCCGGGGTGGCGCAGGCGTTGAAGGCCTGACGTGGCGATGATCGGGCCGCTCCTGTTGCCGGCCGACTCAGCATCTGAGGCGCGTGGACGCTGAGAATGTCAGTCGTTCGGAATATGACCACCGTTGGTGGCTATACGATGATCAGCCGGATCACCGGCTTTCTGCGCGACATCCTGATTGCCACGACGCTTGGCGCCGGCCCCGTCGCCGATGCGTTTTTGGTGGCATTCAAGTTCCCGAACTTTTTTCGACGCCTGACGGCCGAGGGTGCATTTTCGGTCGCCTTCGTGCCGCTCTTTGTCGGAATCCTCCAAGGCGATGGTAAAAGCGCGGCATTGCGTCTGGCCGAAGAGGCTTTCGCGATGATGGCGGTCGTGTTGTTTGCCGTCACCCTTGGCATCGTCATTTTCATGCCTGCGTTCATGCATGTGCTCGCGCCTGGCTTCGCCAGGACACCGGAGCGGTACGATCTCGCGGTGGAATTGGCGCGCATAGCGTTTTTCTACATGCCGGTAGTGTCGCTTTCAGCCTTGCTCGGCGGGGTTCTGAACAGTATCGGCAGATTTGCCGCCATGGCGGCAGCACCGATTCTTCTGAATCTGGTGTTGATCGCGGCGATGACAATTTTTGCCGGCAGTCTGAAAAACCCGGGATATGCCCTCGCCTGGGGAGTCGCTGTCGCCGGTGTCGTTCAGTTTCTCTGGCTGGCTGCAGTCTGCCGCCGCAACGACGTGACGGTGCGGTGGCGGTTGCCGCGCTGGACACCCGGTGTCGCGCGCTTGTGCCGTTTGATGGTACCAGCGGCACTTGGCGCGGCCGTGGTGCAGGTCAATCTGCTGATCGACGTGATCCTGGCGTCGACCTTGCCGACTGGCGCGGTCTCCGTTCTTTACTACGCTGACCGGGTCAATCAATTGCCGCTGGGAGTCGTCGGCATCGCGATCGGAACAGCGCTGTTGCCGGGCTTGGCGCGCCAGATTCGCGCAGGTGAAGATCAGGGCGCCGAAGACAGCCAGAACCAGGCCCTCGAATTCGGCATGTTGCTGGGCTTGCCCGCGGCCGCGGGCCTGATGGTTCTGGCCCTGCCGATCGTCACGATTCTGTTTGGTTATGGCGTGTTTGACGCTGTCGCCGCATCGGCGACAGCCGACGCTTTGCTGGCTTATGCCGCTGGGCTCCCGGCCTTCGTGCTGATCAAGGTGCTTCAGCCAGGCTTCTATGCCCGCCAGGACATCGCGACGCCGGTCAAGGTTGCCGCGGCCGCGGTTGCGCTGAACCTGATCCTGAATCTGATTCTGATGCAGTATTACGCCCATGTCGGTCTGGCGATGGCAACGTCGATCGCAGCCTGGGTGAATACGGCGGCGTTGCTATGGCTCTTGCGGCGGCGCGGATTCTATTTGATTGGCGCGCCGGTTCGGGTCCGGCTCTGGCGCATGATGCTGGCCGCGGGGGTGATGGCCGGCGGATTGTTCCTCGCGGCATCGCAGCTGGCAGCCTGGTTGCAGGGATCGGTGTTGCAGGCCGCAAGCGCGCTCGCAGTTCTGGTGATCGGTGGCATGGCACTGTTTGCTACCATTGTCGTTCTGTTCGGCGTCGTTCGGATCGATCAGATACGTGCGATCCTGCGCCGACTAGCCCCGACATCATGATCCGGCGGGTCACTCCGGCTCTTGACCTTCTGCCGTCATGCCGCGATAAGTCCGTCCGGTCTTCAGCAAGAACGGGATCACTCCCATGAACCGGATCTTCTCGGGCATTCAGCCTTCGGGGAATCTCCAGCTTGGAAACTATCTGGGTGCGATCCGGAACTGGGCACGGATGCAACGTGACCACGAATGCATCTACTGCGTTGTCGATCTGCATGCGATCACGCTGCCGCAGGATCCCGAAGAACTGCGTCGAGCGACGCGCGAGGTCGTGGCCGGAGTGATCGCAGGCGGTGTTGATCCCGACACCTGTATTATCTTCAACCAGAGTCAGGTGCCGGAACACGCGGAACTGGCCTGGCTGTTCAATTGCGTCGCCCGGCTCGGCTGGCTTAACCGGATGACCCAGTTTAAGGAAAAGGCCGGCAAGGACCGCGAAGGCGCCACGGTTGGCCTTTACACCTACCCGGTTCTGCAAGCGGCCGACATTCTGGCTTACAAGGCGACCGATGTCCCGGTCGGTGAGGATCAGAAGCAGCATATCGAGCTGTCACGTGATATTGCGCAGGCGTTCAATTCGATGTTTGGCGTCGCATATTTCCCGTTACCGGAACCCCGAATCCAAGCCGAGGCTGCGCGGATTATGAGCTTGCGCGACGGAACCCGCAAGATGAGCAAATCGGATCCGTCGGACTACTCGCGCATCAACATGATTGATGGCCCGGATGCCATCGCGCGCAAAATTCGCCGGGCCAAAACGGATCCGCTGCCCTTGCCGGACTCGCCGGACGGGCTTGAGGAACGTCCTGAGGCAGCCAATCTCGTGACGATTTATGCCGCGCTGGCCGACTGCCCGGTCGAACGTGTCATTATCGAGCACGGGGGCATGGGGTTCGGCGACTTCAAGCGACAACTTTCCGATCTCGCGGTCGCGACGCTCGGGCCGATCGGCGACGAGATGCAGCGTCTGATGGCGGCGGCCGACGAGGTCGACAAAATTCTCGCCCGCGGTGTCGATAAGGCCCGCGCCATCGCCGGTCCGGTGGTCCGCGAGGCGCAGGATATTGTCGGCTTCCTGAGGCTGTAAACGCGGACTGTGCTCCGCGACGCCGTGTTGCGGCGGTTTGCAGCTGCCGTTTCGGGCGGTATGATCGGGATTGGCGGTTTCGTCGTCAGAACATTCCTGATGCGCGCACTTCCCGGACTTCGGGAATGTAATGGCGCAGCATGTTCTCGATACCCATCTTCAGTGTCGCCGTCGAACTCGGACATCCGGCACAGGCGCCGCGCATTTGCAGCGTCACGACGCCCTGATCGAAACCCTCAAAGACGATATCACCGCCGTCCTGCGCTACCGCGGGCCGAACCCGGGTATAGAGGAGTTCCTTGATCTGGGCGACGACTTCATCGTCGTCTTCATCGACAACGTTCTGGTCGCTGGCGGCCTGATCGGCGAGAATCACCGGCCGTCCTGCCGTGAAGTGTTCCATGATGATTCCGAGGATCGCTGGTTTCATCAGGTACCATTCCTTGTCGTCGCGCTTGGCGACGGTCACGAAATCATCGGCCAGAAACACACCGACAACACCATCGATCTGGAATAGCGCCCGGGCAAGCGGCGAGCAGCCGGTTTCTTCCTCGGAGCGGAAATCCAGGCTGCCGCCCGGAAAAACGTCCCGACCTGGCAAGAACTTCAACGTTGCCGGATTCGGGGTTTCCTCGGTCTGAATAAACATCTACGGCTCCTCCGCCGGATTGCCGGCGCGGGTTCCAGGGAAGGTCTATATTTGGCAGAAGTCACGCTCCAGATCAAGGGTTGCGTCGCCCGGTCATCATTCCAGGACTATCCCGGCGTCAAGATCTTATTGATTTGCCATGAAATGTCTGCCAAACCAACGCCATCGCCCTTCCGGCCCGCGCATCGTGCAGTTGACCCGGATGCGTCCGGGCGGAAACGGTTTGCTGAACCGCGCTTCGATCCGGTGTTCGAGAAACTCCAGCTTGACGGCCCCCGTATTGGATTCAAAACAGGCGAGGGTATTGAGCTTGCCGACTTTCGGATCGACCATGAATCCGAAGGCTGGCGGATTGTCGGTCAGGATCGGGCTGACCGGAAGGATATCGCTGACCTGCAACGGCAGGGCGTTGACGATTAGTCGAAAGCGGTCGATGTCGGCATATTTTTCGTTCATTCCGAACCGCGGCAGGCTAAATCTGTCGGATCCCGGGCCGACCACGCCGGAATGCTGACCGAATGCCGCAGCATAGCCGCGATTGATCACCTGGTCGCGGTTTTGCAGGCTGAATTCTCCATAGGGGTAGGCAAACAACATGGCCGGTCCGGCTGGGAGTTCCGCGGCAAGACGCAAATTCGCATCGTCAATCTCGCGTCCTGCTGCTACGGGCGCCAGTCCTGGAAGCCGCCGCCGGGTTCGGGTGTGGTTGCCGATTGTCACGCCGGCCTGCTGCAGCTCCGCAATCTGCTCCCAGGTCATGTTGTCGGCCGCTGCCCGGTCGACACGGCCGGGGGCAACGAACAGGGTGAATGGAAAGCCGGCGTCCCGCAGTCGCGGCCATGCCTCGTGATAGACAGAAGAATAGCTGTCATCTATCGTGATGCCAATTGTCCGGTCGGGAAGTGATTCACTATTCTTCAACGCCCTGACGATTTCGGGGACCGGAAGGACTGTGTACCGCGGATTGGCGAGTTCCTCAAGATGGGCTTCGAACTGTTCGAGCCGAACGTTTATCGCCGGGAGCCGCGGGTCGCCGAAACGGTTGTAGAGCAGAATCACGGCTGCCGGTTCGCTAGCCTGTGTTAGGGTAGCGAAGATTGGCCCCATCGTCAGGATGCATCCTGTGGCAAGCGCGGCAGGCCAGATTGAAGATCGTTGGCATTCGATCGTCATCGTTTCGTTTTCCATCATGGAACGCAGGCGAACAGCAGACTTTACGCGGACAAGGCATTTGGTTTCCAGATCATTACGCACAACCGGCCGCAGAATAGATTCGGCATCACCATATCGCGATTATACATGCTGATTCTCGCAATGGATTCCTCAGCTGACGGCTGTTCCGTGGCATCGCTGGAGAATGGCGTGTCCGAGCTTCGGCACCGGAGAGGATTTCGTACCGGCCACGCCATGGTGCTGCCGCAACTGCTCGCCGAGACGCTCGAAGAGTTCAAACCTTCGTTGTCGCGGCTAGCGGGGGTGGCTGTGACAACCGGGCCGGGATCGTTTACCGGCATCCGTATCGGACTGGCGGCGGCAAAGGGGCTTGCGCTTGCCATCGATCGGCCCCTGATCGGTGTCTCCTGCTTTGACGCTGTGGCCCGACGCGGGACTCGCGACGCCGGTGCGACCGACTGGACGATCATGGCAATGGTTCTCGAAACGCGGCGCGATGATATCTATGTCAAGGCGGTTCGTCGTGGTGGCGGTACGGTCATACCGGCGTCGGTCATTCCGCCAGTGACGTTCGCCGGGCAACTGGCGGTTTTGGCATTGGCTGAGGATCATGTCCGACTGGTTGGGGACGCCGTCTTGCGGAGCGTTGAAACACTTGCTCCGCTGTTGGCTTCCAAAAACGTGTCGGTGTCCTGCGGCGCTGCCGAACCGCCCGATGCCGTCGATGTCGCCTGGCTTGCGATCGAGACGCTCGAGTCTTCCGGGATAGCCGGGACCGGCTACGTTTCAGGCCTCGTGCCCGATTATCTGGGCCGCCCCTACGCCACGGTCGCGGATCGTTGAAACCGCATGACGCGATTGTCCGGTTTGCGCCAGCACGATCGCCAGCGCGCTATCTGTCTGCCGTAATGGTGCTTCAGGATTGCCGCGCTGGCGCCGTGTGGTTTGAATCCGCTATTCGTGACATGCTTCGGCAGGACGGCTTGGAATGTCTTGTTTGCAGGGTCCGCCGGTCCGGCGGCCCCGAACGTATCGATGGTTATGTCCTGTTCAGGACATTGTGCGGTGATGGCGAGATCCTGTCTCTCGGCGTCCGGGCGCCGCTGCGGCGTTGCGACGATGTTGTTGTTGCGGGCATTGGAAGTGATGGCCAGCAGCGGGACCCGGCAGGTATTTCTTGAAGTCGGGATTTCCAATCATGCTGCCTGTCGCCTCTATGCGAAATTCGGTTTCCGGGCGGTTGGCCGCAGGCAATCCTACTACGGCAACGGCGGTGGTCGTGTCAGCGATGCGATCGTGGAGGGATAGACCAGACCAGATGGCTGCAAATCTTCGGAAGAGCGGGATCACCGGATCCGGAATGATTGGCGGCGCGGCGCAACAGTCGAATCGTGTCATGGCCCGGTTGCGATCCGCCGGCCATTGCGTGGGCCGTTGCGCACGCCTATATTGAACAGGTAACAATGCCGGCCAACAGGCGTGGCATTTTCCGGTGAGAGACCCCAATGCTTGATCCTTACGGACGCACCATCGACTATTTGCGCGTTTCGGTTACCGACCGTTGCGATTTTCGCTGCGTCTATTGCATGTCGGAAGACATGACGTTCCTGCCGAAGAAGGATGTTCTCAGCCTTGAAGATCTGGAACGCTTGTGTGGCGTCTTTGTCGGCCTCGGGGTCCGGAAGCTGCGTCTGACCGGGGGCGAACCGTTGGTCCGCAAGAACATCATGAGCCTGTTTCGCGGTCTGTCGGCCTACCTTGAGAGTGGCGCCCTCGATGAACTGACGGTTACGACCAATGGCAGCCAGCTGCCGCGTTACGCTGAAGACTTGGCGAAATGCGGTGTCCGCAGGATCAATGTATCGATCGACACGCTGGATGCCGAAAAATTCCGCGCCATCACCCGCTGGGGTCGGCTCGAACAGGTTCTGGACGGTCTGGATGCAGCCGATGCGGCAGGTCTGAAGGTCAAGATCAACGCGGTCGCCTTGCGCGGTGTCAACGACATGGAGCTCGGTGACATGCTGCAATGGGCCGGTGACCGCGGCTACGATATGACAATTATCGAAGTCATGCCGATGGGTGACATAGGCGGCGAGACCCGGCTTGACCAGTATCTTCCGTTGTCGATGGTCCGGGCGCGCCTTGCCGAGCGTTTCACGCTGACCGATAACGCGTACAAGTCCGGCGGACCGGCCCGCTATGTCGACGTGGCCGAGACCGGCGGGCGTCTCGGTTTCATTACCCCGCTGACCCATAACTTCTGCGAGTCCTGCAACCGGGTCCGACTGACATGTACCGGCACGCTTTACATGTGTCTTGGTCAGGATGATGCGGTCGATCTGCGTGAGCCGTTGCGCCGCTCGGAAGCGGATGCGGTCGTGATCGATGCGATCCATGCCGGCATTGCCCGCAAGCCGAAAGGTCATGACTTCATTGTCGACCGGCGCCGCCGCGGTCCGGCGGTCAGCCGGCATATGAGCGTTACCGGCGGCTGACCGGAGATCCGTTTCTTCAGTTCAGACCCCGGAGCCTGACAATTTCGTCATAGGCGACATTGATGGCGGCCATCTTGTCATTGGCTTGCCGGACAAATTCTTCGGGCATGCCGTCGGCAATCAGCCGGTCGGGGTGATGTTCACGGGTCAGCCTGCGGTAGGCGACCTTGACCTCATTGTCGCTGACGGCGGGATCAATGCCGAGAACGCTATAGGGGTCGCTGGCCGGCTCGCCGCCATAGACGGACAGCAAGCGCTGAAAGGTGTGGTCATCGAATCCGAAGATCTCCGCGACCCGTTCGAGATAAGCTGTCTCGTTGGTGTGCAGAACGCCGTCGGCACGGGCAATATGCAGAAGGCTGCCGATCAGTTCTTCGAGTACCGGCGATCCGGGATTGAACAGTCGGGCGATCTGATGGGCATAGATTTCGAATCCGGCGACATCCTTGCGGGCCTGGTCCCAAACCCGGCCGACATTCCGGACTTCCTCGGGTGGTATCTGGAACACATCCCGGAATGCCGCAATTTCATCGCGTGTAACAATGCCATCGGCTTTTGCCATCTTCGCCGACAGAACGATGATACCGATGGTGAACGCGACCTTGCGGGTGGCATCCTCTTCGTCAACCGGCTGGTTGGTGGATGTGGCGGTCATTTTGTCGACCGCGTGACCGGCGGCGGCGCCGATCAGGGCGCCGATCGGACCGCCCATGGCGAGACCGGCCGCTCCGCCAATGATTTTGCCCCAGATGCTCACGATAACGATCCAGAATTCACGGCCAATCCGCCGGTGATATTGGGCTTGATCCGGCTCGTCGTCAACTGGGGCAGCAACGGCGAGGCGGTGCGGTCCGGCCGACCGATACCGCAGATAGTTTGACATGTGGGACGTCTTGCCGGCCTTGGCAACCCGGAATAACCGCTTATTGTCACGAATCCGGCTGTGCGCCGTTGGGTCGTTGGCATGACCGGCGCGGAATTTTTCGATTACTCTCGACCCCGAACACGGAAGCTGGTTTGATTCGGCACCGCGAGTAATTTGTGCAGCCAAGACAGGGTGAGGATCTGACGTCATGACGCAATCGTTGACGATTGTTCTGGGGGTTGGCGCAACCAATGGTGTTGGCGGTGCGATGTGCCGGCGCGCGGCACGGGCCGGGCATCATGTCATCATCGTTGGCCGAACAGCCGCGAAGGTCGAGGCTGTGGCTGACGATATTGCCTCGCGCGGCGGCACGGCGACACCGCAATGCGTGGATGTCATGGTTGAAAGCGCGGTCGAAGCGCTGTTCGAAAGCGTTGACCGTATGGACGGCACGCTTGAACTCGTTGTCTACAATGCTGGCAACGCTTTTCGTCAAGACACGCTTTCGATGACCGCCGACTATTTTGAATCCGCCTGGCGGGTCTGTTGCCTTGGTGGCTTCATCACCGGCCGTGAAGCCGGGAAACGACTCGTTGGCGCCGGCCGGGGAACCTTGCTGTTTACCGGTGCGACGGCTTCGGTCAAGGCGCGACCGCCGTTTCTCGCCTTTGCCTCGGCAAAAGCCGGTCTGAGGGCTGTTGCTGCCGGTCTGGCCCGGGAGTTCGGTCCGAAGGGTGTCCATGTTGGTCATGCCATCATCGACGGTGGTATCGACGGCGATCTGCTGAATTCCCGTGTACCTGCCCGCAAGAATAGCGTTGGCGAGAACGGGTTGCTGAGCCCCGATGCGATTGCCGAGACCTACTGGCAACTACATTGTCAGCATCCGTCGGCCTGGACATTCGAGGTCGATCTGAGGCCGTTCAAGGAGACATTCTGATTGTGCCGGGGCAAGTCCCGGGAATGAGAGAGCCAATGAAAGGAGGTCGCGCATGAACGGGACCTTTCGTGGCGAGCCGTTGGATTCGAGGCCTGTCCGTAGAGGTTCGGCTCACCAGATGGAAGCGAGTGTTACATGGCACCCGGCAACGTACGTCATGACGTGTAAGCGGCGTGTGATCGCGCGGTGCGATATCGTTGTTGATTTCGAATATCTTCCTGCATCACGTGCTGGATGAGTGGTTCGAGACGGAGGTGCGACCACGCCTGCGGGAGCGGTGTCGGTTGACCCAGCACATCGGCGAAGTTTTTAAAATCGACGAGCCGGAGCGAGGTGACTACAATGCATCCTCGGGTTGCAGAACTGCCCAGTCCGGTGCGCGCCACGTGCGGGATCTGGTTCGACAGGTAGGGGTGGCCGCGTACCTTGTCGTGGAAGCGCGCGCCGGCCGTCACGACTGGGTACTGCGTCTGAATCGCCGAGGCGAGATAGAAGCGGTCATAAACCGGATGATCAAGGCCTACCGCCAACCGCGCGGCGGCGGGGACGAGTTGCAGCATGGAGAAGAGCACCGGAACCGGCGCCGCTTTCAAGATCTCCCCGCGGCCTTCAGATCCCCGGCGGCACTGTCACCGCGCCGGCGCATGGCCCACAGGGCGTTAGGGAATGTCTGAACAACCCCGTTTTTTCGGGTATACGTGTGTCGTGGCCCGTGGATGAAACGCCAGAGCCCATCGGGGACGTGTTGTCGCGCCAGGAAATGGGGATTTTGATGCCCGAGCCGACCGTCCCCGCCGCCTTGCGGCGGTTGCGGACGGACTCCCCCCCACGTCAGGCGGTGGCGTCGCGCCCCGCGATGAGCAGATTGGTGAACCCGAGCAGCACGGCGATGCGTTGCGTGTTCTTCGCCAGCCCCCGATAGCGCACCTTCGCGTAGCCGAAGTGGCGCTTCACATACAGGAACGGATGCTCCACCTTGGCCCGAACCGACGCCTTGCGCCTCTCCGCCGCCGCCTCCGGGCCCGCCTTGTCCAGCCCCCGGCGCTTGCCGGGCTTCATCGCCACCTCCCAGTCCACGTCCGTGTCCCGGTTCTCCGCGCGCTTGTCCACCCCCTGATAGCCCGCGTCACCCCACACCTGCTCCTCGCCCCCGTGCAACAGCGCGTGCGCCGTCGCCACATCCGAGACAGTCGCCGGCGTCGTCTCCACGCTGTGCGTCAAGCCCGACTGCGCATCCACCCCGATGTGCGCCTTCATCCCGAAATGCCACTGATTGCCCTTCTTCGTCTGATGCATCTCCGGGTCCCGCTCGCCCTTGCGGTTCTTCGTCGACGACGGCGCGGCAATGAGACTCGCGTCCACGATCGTTCCCTTGCTCAAGCGGTGTCCGAGAGAGGCCAGATGTGCGTTGATCTCCTCGAACAGCGTCTCGCCCAGACCATGCGTCTCCAGCAAGTGGCGGAAATGCAGGATCGTCGTCTCGTCAGGCAGCGCACCCGAGAGGCGCAGCCCCACAAACCGCCGTACCGACTCCACCTCGTAAAGCAGGTCCTCCATCCCAGGGTCGCTCAGATTGTAGAACAGCTGCAACCCAGTGCACCCGCAGCATCACGCTCAGCGGATAGGGCCGCCGACCGCGCCCGGCCTTCGGGTAGAACGGCTCGATGCGCGCCTCCAGCCGCTCCCAGGGAACCAGCCCGTCCATCGTCTCGAGAAAGACCTCGCGCCGCGTCCGACGCGTCTTCAGGTCGTGCTCCAGCTCTGCAAACGTCGCTTGCTCCATGGCTCGCACTCCACTCCGTCACCAAGAAGCCAATTGTACCAAAACCGACTTGTTCAGACAATCCTTAGCGGCCTCGGCGAAGACGAGAGCCGGTGCGGCCAAGGTCGATCCGCGTCCCAGGAGGCCTGTCGCGTCGTCGGAGAAGGTCTCGGTCACCGGCCATTTTACCGCGACACTGACATCGACCACATAACCGGCTGCGCGGCTCCGTTCCCGGCACTGTTGGCCCGGATCGTTTCGCTGCTATCGATGGAAGAACGAAGTCGCCGCCGCAATGTTTCGGCGCGGGTGGAGAAATCCTCTTCGGTCCCGAGAAGCGAGGCATGAAGAATGTCCCTGTGCTTGGCTTCCGCCGACCGGCCGCGGGCGGCAGCCCGCCGTTTGAACACCGCGCTAAGTCCCGGCTCACTTTCCGTACCCTCAATTGGGCCACAGGAGTTGTCCTCAATGGAATACCTTCGTTGTCATCGCCAATAAGACTGCAGCATACGCCTTCGAAAACGGGAAACCGGCATCTGGATCAAGACGGCGTTTGTTGTCTCGTGTTTCCTCGAAACGGCGCGCTATCTGCTCCACGCCCCCGATATTTTTCTCTCCGGGCGCCCGTTTCATCCCCGGGCCGACCCTGTGAGGCAGGCGAACTTCTGCAAGGATCACAGAACGATCAACCTTGACGTGTTAGGCGGGGCACAACACCCGACACCGTCGAAGTCCGATTCCAGGATGAAGCCCTCGCCGGACCCCGGTTCCGCCTGATCCGGAATCATCTCTACGAGGAGAGAACCTGGCAACATCATCCCATTCGGCTATTCAGATTGCCGGATCATATCCCGCAGGCGGAACCGGTTTATGGCGGGGTCTCGCCGTTGAGCCACCGGACCAGAGCTTTGTCCGGATCAGCGAGCTCTTCGAACGTGTCATACCAGAATGCCTCCCAGCCGATCTCGGGGAGGCCGGTGAAAATCATCAGGTTCAATGGGTAGACCTCGCTGTCCGTACATCGGCGAAAATCATCGCGGAACAGGAAGATCGGCTTTTGCCACGCGATTGCCATGCCAAGTTCGACCATCACGCCTTCATCCGGTGGACATCCGTTCACGGCCGCAAACAGGCCGTCGGCGTCACGGACATCGTGAAGATCAGCCTGACCGACCTGATAAGCCCACCCGGGGACAGATTTGTCGATCTGGTTGTTGCGAGCGAAAGGTTCCCAGACCTCGGCGCCGAGTTGTGACAAGGTTTCGACCAGTAATACAAGAGAACCCTCGCGTTGCTGCCTTGAGAAGCCATACGCATTTGCCAGATACAATGTCTTGTTTCCTGTCATCTTCGCATCCTGTATCCGGGTTATGGTAACGACACGGTGCCGGGCCATCCGTTGCGTCCTGGCCAGACGTGCCCCTGACCTTGTAGCGATTGGAAGTCCGTTTCCTCCCAGATAAAGATCGCATTGCAGCGCTGCAAGCGAGGTTATCCGGGCACGGTGATCCCACGCTGTAAACAGCGAGTCCATGACAAGAGTTTGGCGACAGGAATTCTTGCTAAAAAAGATAGAAAAGCCCGTTTTCTCCGGCGACTTGATCGTTTACGGACCAAATTGTGAAAATGACTTCGCTGTATGTTGTCAAAGTGCCGCTCGACCGGTGCTCAAATTTAGCATGGGATCGCCGTGTTATCCGGGGCCGGCGCCTTTCGCGTGTCGCCGATCTGCATTAGGTTGTCGTTCAGATCATTTGCTGCAATTCGGAGATTCCCATGCAGGTCGACGCCGAGCCCTCCGATTCGACAACCCGCGATACGGTACTCGGGATCCTGAAGCAACGCTATGGCGACCGCCTGAGCCTGTCTGCGGCAGTTCGTGAGCATCACGGCAAGGACGAGAGCTATCATGCCGCGGTCGCGCCCGATGCGGTGTTTTTTGCATCAACGACCGAGGAGATCGCGGATGCCGTCAGTACCTGTGCCGAATACCGGTTTCCGGTCATTCCCTACGGTGTTGGAACCTCGCTCGAGGGTCACGTCGCGGCGCTGCGCGGTGGGCTGTGCATAGATGTTTCCGCAATGAATACGGTGCTGCAGGTCAATGTCGAGGATCTCGACGTTACCGTTCAACCAGGCGTGACGCGCAAGCAACTCAACGACTATCTGCGCGATACCGGCCTGTTCTTCCCGATTGATCCGGGTGCCGATGCTTCGATCGGCGGCATGACGGCAACCCGGGCGTCGGGGACCAATGCTGTACGCTACGGCACGATGCGCGAGAATGTGCTTTCGCTCACCGTGGTTACGGCAACCGGCCGGGTGGTCCGGACGGCGCGGCGTGCCCGCAAGTCGTCTGCCGGCTACGATCTTACGCGCCTGTTCGTCGGGTCGGAAGGCACACTTGGGGTCATCACCGAGATCACGCTCAAGGTTTATGGGGTTCCGGAAGCGATTTCATCGGCGGTCTGTCAGTTTCCCGACCTTGACAGCGCGGTCAACACATCGATCCTCACCGTCCAGTCCGGTATTCCGGTCGCCCGCATGGAACTTCTTGATGACGTTCAGATGAGGGCTTGCATGGTCTATTCCTCGCTGTCGGGATATGAAGCGCGACCGACCCTGTTTTTCGAATTTCACGGCAGCGATGCCAGTGTGGTCGAGCAGGCTGAGAGCGTGCAGGCGATTGCCGAGGAGTTCGGCGGTTCGGCATTCCAGTGGACGACCAGAGCGGAGGAGCGGAACAAGCTATGGCAGGCGCGCCATGATGCCTATTACGCGGCGCTGGCCTTGCGTCCGGGCAGCAAAGGTTGGGCGACCGATGTCTGCGTGCCGGTTTCGCGTCTCGCCGAATGCATTGCCGAGACCCGGGCAGACATTGAGGGGACGGGCTTGATGGCGCCGCTGGTCGGGCATGTCGGTGACGGCAACTTTCATCTCGTCTATCTCATCGACCCCGACAATGCGGAAGAAATGGCACGGGCTCAGGCCCATTCGGACCGCATGGTGATGCGAGCCCTGGCCATGGGGGGCACCTGTACCGGTGAACACGGGGTCGGTTATGGCAAGATGGGTTTCCTGCAAGCCGAGCATGGCGAGGCGATGGCGCTGATGCGGACTTTGAAAATGGCTTTCGATCCCGACAACATCATGAATCCGGGCAAAATCGTCAGTGTCTGACTGCGGACGGGCCGACGCCGGTCAACAGGTTTCACGGATCCAGTTGCCTACCCAGTTTGCAATTTCCGCCGAATGTTCATCCATCATGAACATGTGGGTCGCGCCTGGAAAACCAACATCCGGCAATTCGACGAGGTCCGCGCGGCCGCCGGCGGCAACGACTTTGCATCCAAAGGCGGCCGTGTCCTTTCTGGCAAGACTCCAGCGCGCGGACTGATCGAGGAAATCGCCGAGCAACAGCAACCACGGCCGGCCGTTCACGGTCTGAGCGGTGATGTGGCCGTCGGTCGGCCAACCGGACCCCTCGGCGCAGACCACACCACGGATCGTGTCGGGATTGCCGACCGCGGCATGGCTTCCGAGATAGCCGCCCTGACTGTGGCAGATCAGAACGCAGGGGCCGATTTTCTGCAATGCCGCTCCGATGCCGCGGATCTGCACCGCCGATGTCGATGTCCATCGCGGCACGAATTGCCGTTCGAAAGCCTCCATCGCCTGCAGTGGAAACCGTTGGCCCGGGAATGGCGTGCCGTTCGCAAAATCCTCCGGTCGTCCGAAGCGGAATAGATCCCAGGCTTCGGCAGCGGTGCGCGATACCGGTTCACCCTCCCAGATACCGTCGATGGCGCAGAAACCGGAACGGCCGCGTTCCACGTTGTCGATGACGTAGACCGCGAATCCTTGCCGCAGGAATTCGTGCAGCCAGCCAGGCCGTCCGTCCGGGGTCGTTTCCCAGCAGGCTCCGGTCAGGCCGCCGCCATGCAACAGGACAAGCGGATGCGGGAATCGCTGTTCGGCAGGTATGAAATACTGGACATAGAGTTGCTCGATCAGGAAGTGTCCGTTCGGGTCGTATTCATAGGACATGGCTTCAGTGTACCAGACCGTCTGCTTGAGCTTGCCATTGACCTCGACCCGGCGGCCGCCGACATGAAAACTCCCGAAATCACTGAGTGCATACATTGCCTTGCCATTCCTCGATGAGCCGCCCACCATAGCGGCAGCGCGCGCCAGAGCGGCAATGTCGTGCTTCACGGGCCAGCTTGCAAGGCCCTGGTTCCGGCCAGCTTGACCTAGCAAGCGTACCACAACACATTTTGCGGTAGGCGTCATCGTGGCAGGAGCGGAGCAGAATTCATGCGTATAGCCCGAATAGACGTTGACGGCGCCGCCATGCACGGGATCGTCGAAGATGACCGGATTTGTCTGGTCGAGGGCGGATTATTCGACGGTGGTCAGCGCACCGGCGGGAGCGTCGCCGTCAACGACGCCAAGTTCCTGGTTCCGTTGCAGCCGCGGACGTTCTACGCGGCCGGATTGAACTATGCCGAACATGTCATCGAACAGGCTCGAGCCAACAATCGCGAACCGAACATCCCGACCGAGCCCGATATCGGCTATCGGGCCAACAATGCACTGGTGGCTCATGATCAACCGATCATCAAGCCGTCGGACTCCTCGGAAGAGTTTCAATATGAAGCGGAACTGGTGGCGATCATCGGCCGGCGAACCCGGAACATCAGCGAGGCCGACGCGTTAACCAGCGTGTTCGGTTACACGATCGGCAATGATGTGAGTGAACGCACCTGGCAACGTGCCGACCGCACCCTGTGGCGGGCCAAGAACACCGATACCTTCGCCCCGATGGGCCCGTGGATCGAGACCGATGTCGATCTTGAAGCACTGAACACGATTGTCCGTCTGAATGGCCGTCAAGTGATTCGGTTTGCGACCAACACCATGATCTTCGGAGTTGCGCGGTATATCAGCCGGATGTCGCGCTACCTGACTCTCGACCCGGGTGACATGATCTGGATGGGCACGGAAGGTCGCGCGGAAAACATGAAGCCGGGTGACATCTGCGAGATCGAGATTACGGGTATTGGAGTGCTGTCGAATTCCGTCATTGCGGGACAGTGACGTTCAGTTTCGGACTTGCGGCCAGAAGCCACATGATATGATTGGTTTGATCGGGACACATCGTGGTTGATCGCGCCGCAATTGCGGATTTCGGGCACCGGCGCTGGATGCGTCGTCATGGCGGCCAAAAGTATTGTGCCCGCTGACAGGATCCTCACCTGATACCGGTCAGAACTGAACGCCGGTACCTGTGAGTGCCTGGATGTGTTGCAGACAAGGATAAATCCAGCAGTGGTCCGATCGGTCTGGACATCGACGATGGATTTCGGCGCACCGGTCCTTGCAGACCGGCGACTGATTTCTTGGTGTTGCAGCGCGTCCGTGCGACGAACCGGGTTCGGTCGCGGCCGGTTCGCGTCATTCGGGTATTGCCGCATTCGGTCGCCTGTTGCGTCAGGGAAGAAATGCGAAGATCCGTTCCTTGTTGCTCCAGACGCCTTGGTGGTTCGCCAGAATGAATTGGCATTGCGCGAATACTTCGACATCACGGACGAGCGTCCGGTGGGAAACCCTGGCGTATTCCTGTGCCAGGTCCGGATTTAATCTGGGCAGATCACGGACCGGAACAGGAGAATCGACCCGAGCCAATCCGAGTTCTAGAAAACACCGGAGGCGGGCAATCGCACCTCGGTTCGTGCGGAATTATTCACGGGCAAGATTGATCCATGTTTCCGTTGCCTTATGGTTTTGAATGAGCAAAGTCTGTTCCCGCAATCCGTCTACGAATCCGATAAGTTCGCAGGATACAAAATCATACCGGCCATTCTCTTTACGGCTCGCGTGTTCGAGCCTTCGATCATGTTCACTTCAGGTCTGATCATAGTGATTTCTAAGCAAATGACAGGCCGGTTGTGGTAGATCCGCTTTAAGCAGGATTGCCAATTCGATAAGCTGTGCCGTGTGTCCGTTCCCGTCGCCAAACGGGTGAATCCAGACGAAATAGAGATGAGCAAGGATTGCCTTGAGAATAGCGAATGAAATCCGATTGTCTTCCGGCAGTTCGTCGTCGTTGAAGACGTCACAGAAATGCTCAAGAAGATACCTGACATCTCGCCGATCGCGGCATCGGTACAGGCCAACAACAACGTTCGAGATGCGAGCCTGCCCAGGATGACTATATGCTTCGATTTCAGGATCACGCAAGATTGCTTCGTTGATCCAGCCGATGCGCCTCGTTGTCAGCGCTACGTGGCCGTTCTTTTCCAGATCCTGGACCAGTTCGTTGAAAGCGCGGGCGATATCGCGCAACTGCCGGAGGTCAGACGCAAAATCGAGCCAAGGTTGGGTGATTTCGTAAGCTTTCTTCGATATCATTGGATTTACTTTATTACACGCGAGTTAATCTTCCACATTGACTGATTATATATCTCCGATTGTATAACCGAATGTCATCGCTTGCCGTTTGTCCGCAGAGTGCGCTGTTGCAGTTCGGACCGTAACGTTCTTGACCCTGCGGCCGCGGCATCCAGCCGACAACTTTGTCATGCCCATCTCCGGGTTGGTGGAATTCGCAAGGAAACGCCATTGGTGCTTTTCAGACTATCGGGCGAATCTCGGCATCGCAGTCTTTGCGAATGCCGTGCGCTGTGGCATCGTGCCGGCATCGGCGATTGAATCGGGAGTACCTGATGGGGCAACCGGAACTTCGCCCGCTCGGCGACGGCTTCGGTCGTGAGGTAGTGGGAATCGAGGCAGTGCAGGTGATCGATCCAGACATTTTGACCTGGATCGAGATGGCGTTCGCCGAACATGCGGTTCTGGTGTTCCGAAACCAGCATTTCGATGCGCCGGCCCTGCATGCCTTTGCTAGCCATTTCGGCACGCCGCAAAAACATGTGATGCTGAATTATCGGCACCTGGAGATTGCCGAGGTCTCCTATGTCCGCAATGTCGACGATGATGGTAACGTTGATCCGTTCGGGATCAGGCGGGCTGTCAACTGGCATGCCGATGCCACTTATGAAAGCCGCTTGCCGCGCCTTGACATGCTCTATGCTGTCGAGGTGCCGGCGCGTGGTGGTGGGACCATCTTCGCCGATATGCGCGCCGCTTATGATGCGCTTGAATCGGAGACGAAAGGCCGGCTTGACGGCATGATCGGCGTCCATGGCTTCAATGTCGGGCCAGGTGGTGCTTACGACATCTATTCCAAGCAGGATCTGGCTGAAAATCAGGTTGATCAGTTCCATCCGGCTGTGCTGGTCCACCCGGAGGCCGGGCGCCGGATTCTTTTCGTCAATCCGAGCCATGTTCATGGCTTTGTCGGTCTTGAAGCGCAGGAAGGCCGCGTCCTGGTCGAACGGCTGTGGCGGCATGCGACCGATCCGCGGTTCCTGTTTCACCACCACTGGCGGCCGGGAGATCTCCTGATCTGGGACGAACTCGCAACCATGCACCGCAATGCCGGCGACGCCGACCCTGCCGAACGACGGGTTCTGTTGCGCAGCATCGTGTATCCGGCTGACAATGCGTCCTGACCGGGCAATGCCGGAAACTGGAGATCGGCATGAAGTTTGGCGCTTCACTGTTCTTTACCGACTATACGATGGCACCGGCGGCACTTGGCCGGGCGCTGGAGGAACGGGGATTTGAATCGCTGTGGGCACCCGAGCATTCGCATATTCCGGCATCCCGGATCTCGCCTTTCCCTGCCGGCGGGGATTTGCCGCGCGAATATCGCGAAGTCATGGATCCCTTCGTGATATTGTCGGCCGCCGCTGCAGCGACTAAAACGCTGAAGGTCGGCACCGCGATTTGCCTTGTCGTCCAGCGCGATCCTATCCAGACCGCGAAGTCCGTCGCCTCGATCGACCAGATCTCGAACGGCCGCTTTCTGTTTGGCGTCGGCGCCGGCTGGAATGCTGAAGAAATGCAAAATCACGGGACTGTCTACCGTACGCGCCTGTCGTTGATGCGCGAACGTATCGAGGCGATGCGCGAAATCTGGACCCGGACCCCGGCGTCCTATTCCGGACGTTTCGTGAATTTCTCCGAGATTGAGGCTTGGCCAAAACCGGCCCAGACACCGCACCCGCCGATCATCATGGGCGGCGCCTTCCCGTTTGGCGCGCGGCGTGCGATCGCCTATTGCGAGGGTTGGCTTCCTCATGCCCGCCGTCCGGACTATGACGATGTCCTGGAGACTTTTCCGCAGTTCCGGCAGATGGCGGCTGAAGCTGGCCGGGACTCGGACAGCATCCCGATCACGGTCTATGGCGTTGCCGGCGATCTTGAGACGCTGAAACGGTATCGCGATATCTGCACCGATCGGGTGATTTTTGCGCTGCCACCGGCCACGGAGACGGAGATTCTGCTTGCGCTTGACCGATATGCCGAATTGATGGCGCATGTCTGACGGACCTTGACAGGGTCGGAGTCAATCCTGTCAGCGACGTCAAATTTGCCATCGGAGAATGATCTTCGGTATTCGATACTTCCGTCCAGACCGAGCGCATCGTCATTGCAGGCGTCGGGACCGCCGACAACGGATTCGAGCGAAAACTATTCGAATGGAGTCGTTCCGCGGCCGTCGCGGGTCGAGTGGCAATAATTTTCTCCCCCGGTGAAACACTATTTTGATTGCCAAACTATCCACAATACAGTACCATCAAAATCAGGCCAGCTCCTGTAAGGCGAAACTGAAATGGCCAATCGAGTAAGGCAAAAAATATGAGAATAACATAACAGTTTTAACTAGATATAGACTAACATGTTGATATAACGAAATATATTGTCCATTGATATCGTCTCTCCATCTCCTTATGTTTCTAGCTATAGGGGTATGGAATATGGCGAAGCGCGACAAGCTCGAGATCATGAGCGCTTGGGACTTCATGGCGCGGTTCCCGATGGATAAAGATGCACGACCTCACATCGAGCGGATGCGGTGGGGCGATGAGCCTTACTGCCCGCATTGCGGAAGCGCTCGGATCAGTCATGTTGCGAACGAGAGGCCGCAGCCTTACCGCTGCAAGGATTGCCGCAAGTACTTCTCGGTCACCACCGGGACGGTGTTCCATTCGGCCAACCTGTCGCTGCGCAAGTGCCTCTACGCAATCTATCTCATGGCGATCGCCAAGAAATCTATCTCAAGCTGCCAGATGGCCCGCGAACTGGGCTGCACTCAGAAGACTGCCTGGTATCTGGCCCAGCGCATCCGCGAGACGTGGCTGAACAAATCGGGCGTTGGCGACCCGATTTCTGGCGAGGTAGAAGTTGATGAGACTTATCATCGGCAGGAAGGAAAAGAATAAGCACGCCGACAAGAAGCTCCGGGACGGGCGCGGCGCTGTTGGCAAGCAGACGGTCATCGGGATCCGCGAGCGCAAATCCGGTCGCGTTAAGGCCCGTCCTGTCGAGGGAACGGACGCGGCACAGCTGAAAGGCGTGTTGCGTTCCGATGTCAAGCCCGGTTCGACAATCTGCACGGATGGCCACAAAGCCTATAAAGGCAGGGGCGAATACACGCATGAAACCGTCGGACATTCCGTCGGCGAGTATGTCCGCGACATGGCTCACACCAACGGGATCGAATTCTTCTGGACGCTCCTGAAGCGTGGTTACGTGGGAACCTTCCACCACATCTCCGAAAAGCACATGGGCCGCTACGTGGACGAATTCGCGACTCGACACAACCGGCGCGGCTGGGACACGATAGCCCATATTGACCAGAGCCTCCGCAACGCTCGCGGCGAGCCGGGCTACAAGGCGCTCGCGACCAACTGAGGGGATACACCATGCCGCGGAAAGCCCGACAGCTTGTCGAGCCTATCGACACGACGATGGACACCCTCACGGCGGCGGTGTTCTCTGGACAACGCACCGTCCATGCGCCGCCGCTGGCACTGCCTCCCGCGCTCAAGCCGAATTCCAGGCTCAAGATGAACGGTCTTGACTTCCTGTCCATGCTTCCGGCCGACGCTATCCCTGTTGCGTTTCTCGACCCGCAATATCGCGGCGTGTTCGAAAAACTGGCCTACGGCAACGAGGGTAAGGAACGCGGCAAGCGGCGTTGCGCCTTGGAGCAGATGACTGATGCCACGATAGGCTGCTTCGTGCGCGGCATTGACCGCGCCTTGATACCGTCCGGCCACCTGTTCCTATGGGTTGACAAGTTCCATCTGTGCCAGGGCGTTCGCCCGTGGTTCGACGGAACGAGCCTCGATATTGTGGACCTTGTGACGTGGGATAAAGGCACGTTCGGCATGGGCTACCGCACCCGCCGCCGGGCGGAGTATTGCGTCGTGTTGCAGAAGCAACCCCGCAGGGCGAAGGGTGTCTGGAAAATCCACAACATCCCGGACGTGGTTCAGGAGAAGGTGTCGCGGCGCGACCATCCGCACAGGAAGCCAGCGGACCTGCAAGGCGAACTCATGGCTGCCGTGAGCCATGAGGGTGATTTCGTAATCGATCCCGCCGCAGGTTCGTTCTCGGTGCTACAGTCGGCGCAGAACAGGGGACGCACCTTCCTTGGTTGCGATCTGAACGGGTAGATCCATGGCTCGACTCCGGGACGCGAAGCTCAAGAACACGTCCGGCTCATTCGCTCGACTGTTCGACAACGCCGCGTTGGGCGAACTCGCCAGCAAGGCCCAGTCCACCGTCATATCGTCGGGTTCGGAACTCGAAGCGATGGTCGTGGCGGCGGTTCCCAACATTCCCGACCTCGACTCTTTACCTGGAGCGGGAGATCATGCCCGAGGGAATGTGGCTTGCCCGCAAGCGCAAGATCAAGCAGAGCGCCACCCTGGACTTCGCCGGATCCGAACCGGACTTCATGGTGTTCAAGCGCCGTGGCGGTGTGCAGACCTGTCACATTATCGAGTTGAAGGACGGTCACGTGTTCGACACCAAGAAGGCCAGCGCAGAGCGCCATGCCATGCACGGGTTTATTGAGCGCAACGCCCAGCACATTCAGTATCACTTCCGAGCACACTTCTGCGCCTTCAATCAGGAAGATCGACATGCGATCCAGGACGGGTTCAAGCGACGCATCGCGCTTGATGAGGCGATGACGACGGGCCGCGAGTTTTGTGAACTTCTGGAGATCGACTACGCCGCGATTGTCGAAGCACGTCGCTCCGATGGTCCCGACAACGTGGAGTTCCTGCTATCCGAGTTGATCAAGACCGAACCGATTCGGCGACAGCTTCAAGAACTCCTTGGCTAGAACCGTATATAGTTCCAAAAAATATCGGGCGGATCTCTGCAGAAAGTATCAAGTTCGGTAATCTGACGGTGTTTGTTGATCCGCAAGCTACCGGCAAGAGCATCATGCTTCAACTTTTGAAATTGATTTTGGATAAACTTCTAATATATCAAACAATACTACTTTTGGTCTAGCATCGAATAACGATTTAGGGGCGTTCCTGAATCAGTATCTTGGTGAAATAGCATCGGCGGTATGGGTGAAAAATTTATCTTCGCGTCAATTCGCGTAAGGCGACGACATTTGGCTTCTATATACATAGATGTCATTCGTAGATTCTTCAAAAGACGATATTACAACTTAGAGAATTTTAAGACTTCGTGATGGAATAACATGCTCCTTCGGCGATTACAGGTTTGGAGATCCATTTGTACATCGAGAATTCAGTCAAGTAATCCACGATACCGTTCAAAATAAAATCGGTTTGAATGGGAAATTTTTGGGAATTATATAGATGACTATGCGCGGGCCATCATCTAGGCGGTCGTCTCGGCCTCGCCTTCAGGCTTCAACCGAAATAGCGCCTGAGCGATTTCTTCGGGGGTCGCGTCGACAGGCGGGAGGGTGACGTTGGACGAGGGTTTGTCGGCCTCTTTGGACCCGTGAGGGCTGTGGGGCAGCTTTTCAGGCATGTCTCACCATGGGCGGTAGACGCATTCTTGTCGGACCGCATGATTTTGTATATATTGCAGAATGCTACGGAGATTCGTAGCGGCCCCAGAAATGACGAAGGCCGGGTGCCAGCCCAGCCTTCGACCTTGTTGGGGTCTGGTGAAGCACTGGAGGGTGCACCGGATAGATTTGTGTGAGAGCGCTGTGATCGTACCGTCTCCCGCGAATCTGTCAAGCGTTCGCCCTCCGCCAATTGAGCGGAGGCTCAAATGTATTGGCGATGAGTGGTGCCCGTTCGGCGGGCTCGACTTGGCCAAAGTAACCGAACATGGAGTCTACATCGTCTGGCATGGAGGCACCGCCCCTCACACCGCTTACGTCGGGCAAGGTGACGTGGCAGACCGCATTGCAGATCACCGCAATGACCCGACGATCACAAGGCATGCTCAAAAGGGCGCCCTTTACGTCACGTGGGCATCTGTACCTGTTGCTCAGCGCGACGGGATCGAGCGGTATCTAGCCGACAAACATTCTCCCCTTGAGGGAGACTGGCATCCTGAGGTGGCGCCTCTGGCTGTAAACAGCCCGTGGAAGTAACTGACCGGGTTCCTGCTGCAAGCGAATCCACAGCTTCAACGAGCTGCATCAAGCGGTAGTATGTCCAAGGCGGCTCCGCTCCTGAGCGGAGCCGTTCCTGCGCCCAAGCCTTCGCGGTCTCAAGCGCCCATTCCGGTGCACCCATCCTCTTGCCCGCTGTATCCGCAGCCTAGCCGGCTACCAGTTCCCGATACATTAGCCGTTTCCCGACCATCCGGGCAACGGTCTCGGCCATCATGGCGTCCGTATCACGCGATCTCATGTTGTGCCGGGTCGCGAACTCATTGACATGGCGGTGCAGATGCTTGGGCGAAATGTGGTGGAAAGTCCCGTGATATCCCCGCTTCAAGGTGGCCCAGAAGCTCTCGATCCCGTTAGTGTGCGCCTGATCCCGGACATACTCGCTGACGGAGTGATTGACGGTCTCGTGATCGAAGTTCATGCCCTTGTAGCCGGCCGCCTGATCCGTATAGACCTTGGCTCCCTCGCCCGCCCGCGAAGCGACGAAACCCTGTAGCGAAGCGGCGTCGGTACTTTCGACAATCGCGGCACTGATGGTGTTCGTGGCGCGATCCCGAACACCAGCAACGGTGGTCTTGCCCACGGCGCCGCGTCCGGCCCGCAACTTCTTGTTTCCGTGCTTGTTCTTCTCCTTGCCACCGACATGGGTCTCATCGACCTCGACCGGACCAGCCATGCCGCCATGCCCCTCGGTCCACGCCTCGCGCAACCGCTGGGCCATGAAGTAGGCCGACTTCTGCGTGATCTTCAGGTCGCGATGCAGCCGCATGGACGATACGCCCTTGAGCGACACTGACCACAGGTAGATTGCGATGGCCCATTTCTGGAGGCCGATCTTCGAGCGGTCCATCACAGTGCCAGTCTTGACGCTGAAATTGCGCCGGCATTCACCGCACCAGTAGGGCAGAGGCTTGCGGGAAGGAACGGGCCGCACTTTCTCGGTGCCGCCGCACATCGGACAATGAGAGGGCTTACCAGCCGCGCCCCAGCGCTGTTCCTCGAACCACCGTTCGGCGGTGGCGTCATCGGGAAACCGCCCGAACAGCTCTATCAGGATGATCCCCTCGCGATGGCTCTTTCCGGGTGCTTTCTGTGCCATGTCCTATCCACTCTGACATTGATTTGGGGATGGACGGCTGCATATTCAAGTATATAATCCCCAAATTTTTCCGAACACACGGTGTCTTTTTAAGGGGATTACATGCATAGGTTGACTCTGGTGTAATGTGTCAGGGCACCGGGAAGATGTTTGCCAACTATAAGCGTATGCAGCTCACCAAGTTGTTTTTAGGGGGAACTTTCTCGGGATGTGGGAATTCCCTGTTCAGCCTTTCGCGGAAATTGAAGGAGAGTTAAACCATGTATGTAATCCTCCTTTTTAAGGCCCGACGTGAGCCGTTGCACATGCAGATATTCGGCGATAGGTCACCACGAAAATATTCATCCGCTAAGGCTTATCCCTGAGTGTTCGGGGTCACGAAATGTGGTGACATGGGGTGAAGCTGGTGACAGAACATAATATGACCATGATCCCCTTGGGAAGCCCGGAAATGACTGACTTTCCCCGGTCCCTGTTAGAGTTCCAACAGCGTTTTCCAAACGCGGATGCTTGCGCCGCCGATCGGGCCGGCCGGCTTCGTCTGTCCGGCCTGTGGCGGCAGCCGAGGATGGGCGCTCGCGACCAGGGTCCACACCCATGAATGCGCCGACTGTCGCAAGCAAACCTCGGTGACGGCCGGTACGGTGATGCACGGCTCCAGGCTGGCGCTGACCCTGTGGTTCCGGGCCGCCTGTCTGATGGTCATGCACGTCAACGGGATCGCGGCGCTGCACCTCCAGAAGCAGCGCGGCCGGGGCTCCTGCAAGACCGCATGGCGGCTCGCCGCTAAGCTGCGCCGGGCCATGGTCGCACCGCATCGCATGCCGCTGGCGGGGTTGCTCGCGGTGGACGAAAGCCTGATCTCCTGCCGCTCCAGGGACGACCCTGCGAGCGGCGGCAGGCGCAGCCACCACGGCAAGCTGTTGATCGCCGGCGCCGTCGGCGAGGGTGGAGCCGGCCGGATCCGCCTTGCGCAGATCGAGGACGTCTCCACCAACAGCCTGCACGCCTTCCTGGATGCCAACCGCGCCACCGCCAGGACCGACGGCGGGGCCGGCGCGTCCGGCGTCACACACGACCCGCACGTCGTTGAAAACAGGGCCGCCCATGTCGTCCTGCCCTGGGGTCATCGCGTCTTCGCCAATCTCAAAATCTGGGCGCTAGGCATCTACCACGGCCACCGCCAACATCTGCAATCCAACCTCGATGAGTGCGTCTTCCGCTTCAACCGCCGCCGAACTCGTCACGCCGCCTTCCGCACCATTCTCGGTATCGGCGTCGCAATCACGCCAGAAACCTACAAAATGTTCATCACACGGACACTCAGAGATAAGCCTTCATCCGCAAATCAAATTTGCCTGACCATCGGAAGTGAAAGTAGGAATTCAGTTTCCCGTATCTCATATGGTTTTTGGGATAACGGGAACTTGTCCCGTTGCTTCTTGGTCTGTACTGGTTTCCTCCAGGATGTGTGTCGGAAAACCCGGCATTGAATGGATTGTAATCGAAGAATCAGAAATGGAATTGCATCCAGACGGAATCAGTGTTGTTCTTAACCTTGTCACGGAACCTCGTTCTCATGGGTATCGTATCGATATTTCCACGCGTTCATTTCACATTCTTTATGTCATTTGAGCACTTGTATTTGTTCATGATAACGGTGAAAATATAAGAATTTTATTTCATTTATTCATATAACAAGCACATATAGCACGAAAGACATGGAAAAATAATGCTTAATAGTGACTTCAAAACGTACTATTTTTCGCGGTCTACGAGGTGCAGGATATCTTCGGCTTAGATCCCGGATCTGATGATCCCGTCGAGGGCGGTTGGGGTGGCGTAACCGAATTTTTAGGTCATGTCGGAGACATTGTCGCGCAAGTTGCCAAGAACGCACCCCGGGGAACACCATGACGTTCAAGGAAGCTGTGGTATCTGGCCCGATACTATTAAATGTTGTTTATCAGATCAGAAAGAAAGCTATGCGGAGAAAATACCGAAACAAGGTCTCATGTTCGGATAACCGACGTCTGACTGGCAGCATAAATCTTGATTTAGCGTTAACGCGGAACTCAGGCCATGTCGAAGCGCCCCGTTGGAATTATAGCTTGGACTATAAATCACCTGGAGGCAATGAACAGGCATTTGGGTAGAGATTTATTCCGCAAAAACGGATGAAGTCAGTACTGTCCTGAAAATGCTGCATTGGTTACGCTGTTGGTTGAGGATCGAGGCACAGATTTCAACAATTTGACCAAGAGTGTGAAATTGGAAATCCGTTTCGTGCGGATAGTGAGCGAATCTAACAGCATCTATCGAAATTTTTCTCAAGCTCGGAGACTTTGTAAAGACGGTGTCTCACCACCCCAAGGGCATTTGAAACTTCCATAATAAGTCAAGAAACAGACAGCATCCCAACGATTGGAATCGTTGTAAGAGTTGTTCCGTATTCATTTACACGCAAAAAAGAAGGTAGTTTCACAGAGAAGTGTATCAAGAGACAACATGTGAAGCGATGGCAGTATGTGTGTTAGTGCTTTGATCATCGTAAACCCTTCACCCGAACCCATATCGCAAATATGAGGTGAAAGAAATTGTGTTCTTTGGATAGAAAAAAACGGGACTCGAATAGGTCATGGAGATTGTTACCAAGAATGATTTTCGATTTGGAATGAGAGATGTTACCGTGATCTGGACGATCCATGGTTTCGGGTCAAACCCAATTTGTGGTCTACCGGAACCGCCAGGCACTCCGCAGCTCACTGTTCAGCATTTTTGCGTGGTTGTGGAAAATCGAACGCCGGGGACGTTAGCCCAACGCTGCCATGGCGCATATCCTGCTGATATCGACAGAGGTGACACCGTTCCCGGATGGGTTTATAATCGACAGATGTCGGCTTGACATGTTTTCTTGAACGATACGGGAGCCGGTTATGTTGGAAAGCAGTGTCCTGATCACGATTCCGGCCCGCCGCGGCAAGGCGGACCGGGTGCGTAAAGGCCAGCAGGTGAGAATCATCAACACGCATGGCAGCCAGGTCGTCGATACATGGGCGTTCAATGCGGCGAACCTGCATGAATGCATGTCGATGGAGGCAACCCGGGCAACGGTAACGAAGCTCTGTCTCGATCCCGGAGACAGTTACTACAGCAACGACCGGCGGGCGATGTTGACGGTCCTGGAAGACACCACGCCGGGTCGGCATGACACGCTCATTGCCGCCTGCGACCGCCACCGTTACGTTCTGCTGGGACATGTCGGTTATCACGATAATTGCACCGACAATCTTGCGGCGGGCCTGACCGAACTCGGCCTCAAAGCGCCGAAGACACCATCGCCGCTTAATCTGTTCATGAATATTCCGTGGACTTCCTCAGGGGCGCTCAGCTACGACGCGCCGCTGTCGAAGCCGGGCGACCATGTCCTGTTCATGGCCGAAATGGATCTTGTCATCGCATTTTCGGCCTGCCCGCAGGATATCCTGCCGATCAATGGCGAACACCGGCAGCCGGTTGAAGCCCATTACGAGATCATCGGTTGAGACCCGTCAAGCCCGCCGGCCGAAGACCCGGAACCGGCCGACCCCGCCGTCTGGAAAAATATTCAGCCTGACATGGCTTAACGGCCCCCCGGATGCGAGCACGTCGCCACCGAATTCGTGAATGTCGTCGGCGCGGAGTTTCTGTTCGCCGAGAATCTCGTCCCAGAACATCGCCTGCACGATAACCGACTGGTCGGTCCCGCCTTCGACCAACGCGCCCTGGATGGAACACCGATCCGGAAAATTGCCCTTGAAATGTCCGGTATCGACTTCGACCCGATCAATAATGCCAGTGGCGCCGAGCTGAATGATCAGCCAGTCATTGCCGGGCTCGCGTCGCCGGCGGGTCTCCCAGCCGTCGCCCATATTGATGCCGCGATCCGGCAACAGCACGGACCACGGCGTGCCGTAATGCGAGTCGTTGTACGCGACGACGCGACCACCGTTCAGGACGCTCGAAAGCTCCAGCGTCGTATCGGCCGGCATGTCCGCCGTTTGCACCGATTCGCCGTAGATACGCAGGCGGGCGATACCGCCGTCAGGGAAAATCCGGAGGCGCAGCGTGTCGTAGACCCGGTTGTCTTGGATGGTGATGTAGTGATGCGCATCGGGGCCGAGCGAGGCGGCGGGCATGACCTCGGTCCAGTTCGCAGTCTCATGCGGTGCGTTGCCGGCCAGACACCCCTCGATCGAGGCTGCCGGCGCGTAGTTTCCGGTGAAGTGGCTAGTGTCGATATCGACGCCCCGGACCCGGCCGGCTATGCCCAGCCGGATAATGCAGTGGTCATGCCCGGAATTCCGCCGCCGCCGGGTTTCCCAGCCGTCCATCCATTTGCCGTGGTCGTCATACTTGTCAGGAATGAAGACCGCTGGCTGATCCTCGATCATTCGAGAAAGTGGCGCGAAGAACTCGTCGGTCGCATAGATACCCTCGCTGCCGAGCCTGGGCGAAGCCAGATTGATCAGCTTGCGGGCGAAGTCCGGCAGTGTTCCGTCCCCCGATGCGCTCATGATCCGGTTCCCCTTTCGGTTCAGCGTTGCAATCCGAGGCTGACGGTTGGAGTGTTCACCCAACATCGATCGCCCGGAGACTGCGGCCGGGTGTCGTTCGATACGATCAGCGCCATGACCGATAGATCGAAGCGGACAGATCCGCTCCCGATCACGGACCGTCGTGCCGACCGGAGCCGCCGATACCGACGGCGATCCGGGCAGCCGGACATCGGTGCCGCAATATCGCAAGGCGATCGCCTGAGCCTCATTTGAAGATCGTCGCCGCTCTCGCCGCAAAGTCAAGCGCTGCGCGCCCGAGCCTCTTACCGTTCGAAGACCACGACATGATTCACCGGTGAGGCCGTCGCGGACACTGCTGCGGGTCCGGTTCCGCAATAGCCTCTGCGCCGGTCGAACCGGATGCCGGCACGATCATCCGGTCCTCGCGTGTCTTACTTCGGCAACGATCCGTTGACGCCCTCGACATAGAAATTCATGCCAAGCAACATTTCGGGATCGGCGGTCCCTCCGGCTTCGACAACGATCTCGCCGGACTGATTCCGGATCGGACCGGTGAAGGGATGCAGTGTCCCGTTGCGGATCGCCGCCTCGGTCTTCCGGGCAAGATCGGCGACATCGTCTGGCATGTTCCTGTATGGCGCCATCCTGACCATGCCTTCCCGCAGGCCGAGCCAGACATCCTGCGAGGCCCAGCTGTCCTCGATGATGGCTCGGGTTCTTTCGACATAATAGCTGTCCCAGTCATCGATGATCGAAGTCAGTTGGGCGTTCGGCGCGAAATGGATCATATCGGATGCTTGACCAAAGCCGATCACGCCGCGGTTTTCGGCCACTTGCAGCGGCGCCGGAGAATCGGTGTGCTGGGTGATGATATCGGCGCCCTGGTCAATGAGGGCCTTCGCGGCGTCTCCTTCCTTGCCGGGATCATACCAAGTGTTGACCCAGACAACGTTGATGGTCATGTCCGGGTTGACCGACCGGGCGCCAAGCAGGAAGGCATTGATGCCGCGCACGACCTCGGGAATCGGAAACGATGCGACATAGCCGATCTTGCCGGATTTCGACATTTTGCCGGCGATCACGCCGGCGATATAACGCCCCTCGTAGAATCGGGCGCTGTACGTCGAGACGTTGCGGGCCTGCTTGTAGCCTGTCGCATGTTCAAAGTGGACCTTCGGGAACCGCTTCGCGACTTTCACGGTCGGATTCATGAAACCGAAGGAGGTCGTGAAGATCAGGTTGTGATCGCTTGAGGCGAGTTGGCGGATGACCCGCTCGGCGTCCGGGCCTTCCTTCACGCTTTCGACATAAGTCGTCGCGACTTTGTCGCCGAATTCCTTCTCGATGGCCAGCCGGCCCTGATCATGGCGATAAGTCCAGCCATGATCACCGATCGGGCCGACATAGACGAACCCGACTTTGATTACGGGCTGTGCCGAAACTGAAGTCATGGAAGCCAGCCCTGCGATTAGCAGGCCGGCAAGGATTGTCAGGACTGTTCTTTTCTGCATGGTGACTCTCCGGGTAACTGGAAGCAGCGGGTGTGATGGTCCAGAGCCGGTCAATGTGCCGGATGGAATGTCTTGCCAATACAGTGGGGCGCATTCAACCGGATTCTGATCCTGTCTCTGGAAATCAATACCAGAACCACGATGGTGGCGAGATAAGGCAGCATTGACATGAATTGTGCCGCTATATCAATGCCCCAACTCTGGGCGTGAAGTTGAAGAATGGTGATGGTGCCGAACAGATAGGCTCCGAATGCGACGCGTCCCGGCCGCCAGGTGGCAAAGACAACAAGCGCGATTGCGATCCAGCCCCGTCCGGCGGTCATGTTTTCGGCCCAGAGAGGCGTATAGGCAAGCGAGAGATAAGCGCCTGCCAGGCCACTCATCGCGCCGCCGAACACGGTTGCCGCATAACGGGTCAGAATCACGTTGTAGCCGAGGGCGTGGGCTGAATCATGCGACTCGCCGACGGCCTTCAGAATGAGACCGAGTCGCGTCCGGGCGAGAACCCACGCCACGGCGCACAGAATGACGATCGAGAGATAGACCAGCGCGTCCTGGCCGAACAGGATGGGGCCGATCACCGGCAGGTCGGAAAGGCCGGGGACATGGAGGCGCGGCAGCGGTTCCAGCGGGAAGCCGACGAAGCCGGCGCCAATCAATGCGCTCAGCCCGGTTCCGAAGATCGTCAGCGCCAGCCCTGTCGCAACCTGATTGGCCAGAAGACTCAGTGTCAGCACGGCAAAGACGAAGGCCATCGATGCTCCGGCCGCGATACCCGCGATAACACCCAGGCCAGCGCTGCCGCTCGTGCTGGCGATCGCAAAAGCGCCGATCGCGCCGAGGATCATCATGCCTTCAACACCAAGATTGAGGACGCCGGATTTTTCCGTCACCAGTTCTCCGGTGGCGGCGCAGAGCAACGGCGTCGAAGCGGTGATGATCGTGAGAATGACCGGCATGAGGTCCATGGCTCAGATCTCTCCCGAGCGCCCGGGCGCGCCGGAGCGAATGCGGTACTGCGTCAGTACATCGCAACCCAGCAGGAAGAACAGTAATATCCCCTGAAACAGACCGGTCACCGCGGCCGGCAGGCCGATCTCTATCTGCGCGATCTCGCCGCCGAGATACGACAGCGCCATGATCAGACCCGCCAACAGAACCCCGACCGGATGCAGCCGTCCGAGGAACGCGACAATGATCGCGGTGAATCCGTATCCGGGCGATATCGTCGGCAGCAACTGGCCGATCGTCCCTGATACCTCAGAGATTCCGGCCAGACCGGCCAGTCCACCGCTCAACAGAAGTGAAAACCAGATCAGCCGATTCTGGTTGAACCCGGCATGTTTTGCGGCTGCCGGCGCCAGACCGGCAACCCGCAACTGAAACCCGATCACGGCGCGCGTCAGGACGACCCAACCCGCGGCAACTGCGAGTAAAGCGAACACGGCCCCGAGATGCAGCCGGCTGTCAGTAACCAGAACCGGCAATGTGGCGGCGTCGGGAAACAGTCGACTTTCCGGGAAATTGTAGCCGTCCGGGTCGCGCCAGGGACCGTGCACAAGATAGCTCAGCAACAACACGGATACGTAGCTCAGCATCAGGCTGGTGAGGATTTCATTGGCATTGAAGCAGGTTTTCAGAAAGGCCGAGATCGCGGCCCAGGCCATACCGCCGGCCACCCCGAGCGCCAGGATCAAGGGTAGCAGCAAGACATTATCGCTGTCATGCAAGGCGATTGCGGCCCCGCCACCAACAATCGCGCCGATCGTGAACTGCCCTTCGGCGCCGATATTCCAGATATTGGCGCGAAATCCTATCGACAACCCGACGCCGATCAGAACCAGCGGGGTTGCCTTGACCACAAGCTCGGTGACGCCATAAACGGTCGAGATCGGTTGCACAAAGAATGTGTAGAGCGCGAGGCCGGGATGCTTGCCCATGACCGCAAAGATGACCACGCCGCTGAGCAGGGTCAGAAGAACCGCCGCCACCGGTGACATCACCGTCCAAAAGCGCGAGGCCGTGCGGACCGGTTCGAGCCTAACCATGCGTGAGCGCCGCATCGCCGGCAGGTTCCGGGGACGTGTCGGTCTCGGCGAGATCATGCAGACCGCCCATCAGCAGGCCGACCTCGCTGACTGTCATCGTGCCAATCTCCATGGCTTCGGAAACCCTGCCTTCGGAAATCACGGCGATGCGGTCGCAGATCTCGAAGATTTCATCGAGATCCTGGGAAATCACCAGAACCGCGCAGCCTTTGCCGGCAAGGTCGAGCAGAGCCTGGCGAATGGTCATGGCGGCACCGGCATCGACCCCCCAGGTTGGTTGCGAGGCCACGAGAATGCCCGGATCCCGCAGGATTTCCCGTCCGACGACAAATTTTTGCAGGTTGCCGCCGGACAAGCTGCCGGCCGCCGTTTCCGGCACCGCTGCCCGTACATCGAACTCCGTGATCACCGCTTCCGCGAGTTTCCTGATGCCGGCGAGGTCGATCAGTCCTCTGGACGTCAGCAGCATTTGCCTTGCGGACGTCAGGAAAGCGTTTTCGGCAAGTGTCATTGGCGCGACCGCGGCATGGCCGTAACGTTCTTCCGGCACGAAACTGGCGCCGAGCGCCCGGCGGCGGGCGGGGCCAAGCTGCCCGACCGGATGGCCGTCGAAGCAGATGGCGCCGGCCGGACAATCTCCGACGACTTCACCTGACAATGCTGCGAGGAGTTCAGTCTGTCCGTTTCCGGCGACGCCGGCGATGCCGAAGATCTCGCCGCGCCAGACCTTGAAGGATACATCGCGCAGTTCAACGCCGAATTGGTCGCCGGGTGACATCCGAAACCCTTTGACCACGATCCGGGCGTCATCGGTGATGCCTGCTCGAGTCTTGACGATGCTTGAAAGTTTCTTGCCGATCATCATCTCGGCCATGCTCTCGGAGGTTTCCTGGCGAGGAGCACAGTCGGCAACAACCTTCCCGGCCCGAAGGATTGTCGCGGTCGTGCACAGGGCCTGCACTTCCCGCAGTTTGTGACTGATGTAGAGGATCGCGCAGCCCTCTTGTGACAGTTGTCGCAACGTGGCGAACAGACGGGTGGCCTCTTGTGGCGTCAGAACCGAGGTCGGTTCATCAAGGATGAGCAGTTTCGGTTGTTGCAAAAGGCATCGGACGATCTCGATCCGCTGACGCTCGCCGACCGAAAGCGCGTGGACATGGCGTTCGGGATCGAGCGGAAGTCCGTAGCTTTGCGAGATTGCAAGGACGCGGGCCCGGAGAGCTGCCATATCGTGGCTTCCAGTCATGGCTAGCGCGATGTTTTCCAGCACCGTCATCGTCTCGAACAGGGAAAAATGCTGAAAGACCATGCCGATTCCAAGATTGCGCGCCGCCGCCGGTCCGCTGACCGTGAGGGGGGCGCCATTCCAGGTCATGGATCCGACGTCGGGCTGCAACATACCGTAGACGATCTGCACCAATGTCGACTTGCCAGCTCCGTTCTCGCCGAGGATGGCATGGATTTCGCCATGCATGACCCGGAGGTCGATATGGTCATTGGCGACAACGCCGGGGAATCGTTTGGTAATTCCATTGAGGGCAAGAAGTGGCGTCAAGGCTTCTTGGCGGTCTGGCTGCCGTATTGCCGCTGTCATCGTGGAGCGCCGATCTGTCCTGTCATTGGCCGCCGGCCCGTCCCTGTCGTCGTTGGTCGGCCTCGATGGGCCGGCATGTATAGTACAGCGCTGTCCGGCGGACGCCATGCCCAGTGGCACGGTTTCGAGGCCCTCCGACCTAACTATCTGAATCATAATGATATCAATTAGTGACAGTGACTTGCATGCGTCCGAGGCGGCACATGAGAACACGGCTTAGAGCCAGCAGGAGCCAGACGAGGGCGCTGGCGATGGATCGCTCGAAGTCTTTCGAGAGGCGCCGGCAGCGGCGCAGCCATCCGAAGCTGCGTTCGACCACCCAGCGCCGGGACATGACGACGACCTCCTTGGTATTCCTGGGTTTGCCGATGATCTCCACAGTGATCGGGCAATTCGCTTCTTTGAGCTTGCTTGCCAGCTTGTCGCCGCCATAGGCGCCGTCGGCAAACACGATCTGCACCGTGTTCTGACCGGCCTGCAACGCCAGCAACAAGGGACGCGCGCCATCCCGGTCCTGGATCTGCGCCGGATGGACCTGGGCGGCAAGCGTCACCTTAGATCGTCTTGCCGGCATCGTCGCCGCCCGCTTCGACCGTCGGCACGTTCTGACTGTCGATGATGGCCGCGCTCGGGTCCGCACTACGCCCCGACCGGGACCACGCGTAGAAATAGGGGATTATATACGAAAGTCCCAAATCGGTTGACTCTTTCGGCTGTCAAGCCTGCGGATCTTCCACGACCTGCACGGGCTGCATGAGAGTGCGGATCGCCTCGTTGACAGTGTAGGGCGAGCCGTCGGCCTTGCGCGGCGGTCCGAACACCTCCTCCACCTCGGCTTTGCTCGGTTGATAGCGGTTCGGTTTGACCCGAACTTCCGGGCGCTCAATGGACATGGCTTCCTCCCTCACCCTGTCAGGATTGCAAACAGGCGTTCTTTGAACAGCGCGTTGACCCGCTCGCCCGGTTCCAGCACCGGCCAGCCGAAATGCTCGTCCAGTTCGTCTTTCGTCAGGCTGAACGGTTTACGGATCGAGCATTGGCCGTAGTAGAAGATGATATGCGCGCTCGCTTCCACCACTTCCAAGCCGCGCGATTGGCCGTAGGAGCGCAGCAGGATTTGCAGGCAAAGCAAGTCTCGCAGGATTGAGCGGCGCTTCCCTGCATCGTGTTTGCCGGACCCGCGCTTTATCTCATATGCCCGTATGCGGCGGCTCTTGGCGTCATAGACAATCGCATCGACCTGAAGGGTTCGATGGCCGTCCCGATACGCTGTTTCGGAACCGAACACGTCCTCCGGGCGGCCTATGGTGCTGTCCACACTGTGATCCGCCGCCGGCGTCACCTGGAACGCCCGGTCATCCCAGGCCTCGAAGTCTGGGTTGCGCTTCAACTGTTCCAGGATGGCGCGTTCGATGATGAAGCCGTGTCGCTTGTAGGCGGAACTCATGACACTGACGATCTTCGAGAAGTGCGGCCCTGCAATAGGGTCTGCCCGGAATTCGCGGGCATCGAGCCGGGTTATCGGCGCGTCAATTTCCGGTTCCATGATGGCGAGAAGCTCAGGCATGAGCGAACAAGTCATGCTGCGGGGCCGGCTGTTCGGCGTCCGGTTGCAAGACGCTGTCGAGATCGTCGCTGTCTCGCTCCAATTGCTTCCGGCAAGGCGGTATCCATGCCAACCGCGCGACCTCTGATTGTCCATGCTGCCATACAAGCCAGGCATAGCCGGTCGCGGTTGACGCCTTCCTGTCCACGCGCCCCTTCACCATTGGAACGCGCTCGCTGAATTGGGCAACGATGGTCGGGGAGAGACTGCGAACAACCGCTCATGGCGGCCGACGCTTTCGAGGAATACCGTCCGCACCAGCAGTGCCACGCCTATGCGGGCAATCGGCAGGGAACGGCTTATGAAGTCTTCCGCGAGACGGAACGGCGGGTTGGTGATTATCCAGTCTACGGATGCGGCCGCATGGGCCGGCCCGAGGAAATCGCGGGTCTCGGCAAAGCCGTAGTCGTGAATGTCGCTGGAAGCGACGGCGCCGAAATACTCACCTAGCGCTTGCGACATGCATCCGCGCCCGCAAGCCGGTTCCATGGCCGACAGATTGTCGTCCCTGGCAATGACATGCTCGACCAAAGCGCGCGTCGCTCATGGTGGCGTCGGGACATCGTCGAGGCTGTCTGCCGCTTCCTTGCGCCGCTGGGCAAGCCATTATCGGCTGTCAAGTCCCGATAGCGGAGCCGCTTGCCCTTCATACCGGTAGCGCCGGACTGCATCATGTCGAGAGTGTCACGCGGGCGCACATTGTGGCGGCCCGCGAACGCGGCGACATAGCGATCGAGATGCTTCTCGCTGAACTTGTGGAAGGTCCCGACATCGCCGCGCTTCAACATCGCCCAGAAGCTCTCCATGCCGTTCGTATGCGCCATGTCCTGCACATATTCCTTGGCGGAGTGATTGACAGCTTCGTGCTCGAATTCGGGCATTCCGCGATAGGCGGCTACCTCATCGGTGTAGAGCGTCGCGCCCGGCTCTACCGTGTCCCGAACGAAGCCCTGTCGAGCGCTTGCGTCGGTCGCTTCCATGCGCCGCGCCGAGACTTGCCCGGTCTCCCGGTCTTTCACGCCGGCGACGGCCGCTTTGCCGACTGTGCCGCGCCCGGTCAACTCTTTGCGCTTGGCGTTGCTCATGTTCTTGCGCTTGCCACCGATGTAGGTCTCGTCGGCCTCCGCCGGGCCGTGGAACATGGGGACCGTTCCATCTTCCAGCCCCTTGCGGAGCCGATGCGCCAGATGCCATGCGCTCTTCTGCGTAATCTCCAGGTCCCGGTGCAGCTTCATGCTGCTGACGCCCTTCAAGTTCGTCATGACGAGATAAAGCGCGATGGCCCAAGTCTGGTAGCCCAGCTTCGAGCCTTCCATGAGCGAGCCGCTCTTGAGGCTGAATTGGGGTCGATTGGGGCAGTCGCGGCAGCGATGCGTCATCGTCCGGTGCTTGATTGGATGCTGCACATTGAAGCGACCGCAATGCGGGCAATATGCGCCTTGCGGCCACATATGTTCCTCGAACCATGCGCGCGCCCTGTCCTCATCGGGGAACATGGCGATGAGCCGCTTGAAGCTGATCCCCTTACGGAACGCTTTGCCCGGTGCCTTCTGTCGCATCGCTCATCCTCCCTTATTGGGATTCTAGTATAGAGAGATTTGACCCTGCGCCAACAAAAAATGGGACTTTCGTATATAATCCCCTAGAAATAGGTCTGAACCGTCGTAAACGCCGGACAATCCTTCGGTCATGCCCGCCAACTGCACCCTGTCCAGAGCATGTAGGCGATCGCGTTCACCACATCGCGCAGGTCCACCTGACGGGACGACCAAGCCGGCGCGACGGTGGAAGAAGCGGGTCCGGCAAGGTCCACTCGGCATCGCTCAGATCGCTTTCGTAACGCTCCGTCTTACGGCTATACTGCTTCCGGGTGGTCTCGTTCCAGGGCATGATATGCCCCATGGTGTGAGTGTTTACCCATGAAGAATACCATGCGAGACCATACAACTAGTTTCCTGATTACCATTCAAACCAAGTGTAACTTGAGTAGCCGTTCCGGCATCGGCGGCGTCTTCAGCGCCACGTAGACCAGTCTCGGGATGATGTCGGGCAGATCGAAGCGACGATTGAGCCGGTACTCGAACTCCGCCAGATAGCGCTGCGCATACTTGGGTCGAACCGCATGGTAGGTACCGCGCAAAGCGTTCTTGATGGTGCCGAGGACCGTGTTCACCCATCGAAACCCGGGGCGCTCGACCGCGGCTTTCCCGCCGCCGGTCACCATCGGTTCATGAACGCAGCCTGCCGCGGTCACACCATTGAAGCAGGTCAGCCCATCGCAGAGCACCTGCGTGCCCGGGCTCAGGTGCTGCTGCGCCCGGGCGGCGATTTCGGTGAGACGGAAGCCTTCGACCACGGTGAGCGTCACCCGCTGCGGATGTCCCACCTCATGGGTCTCGACCGCGGCCACGAAAGGGGTCTTGCCCGGCGCACCGCGCCCGCGCTCCATCATCACCTGCATCAGCGTGTGGCGCATGCGCCATGCGGCGTTGTCGGAGATGCCGAGTTGGCGGTGCAGCGTCATCGCCGATGCACCTTTCTTGTCCTGGGTCATGAAGGAGATGCCCTGGAACCACACCGTCAGGGGCAGCTTGGTGGCCTCGAAGATGGTGCCGGCGGTCATGGAGGTCTGGCGGTTGCAGCGATAGCACTACCGGAGCTTGTGTGTGGTCAACTGGCAACCTCGGTCGTGGCCGCAGTTCGGGCACACGAAACCGTTGGGCCAGCGCCATCGGGACAGGGCGTCGAAGCATTGGTTCTCGGTTCCATAGAGCGAGAGGAACTCGTTGAGGCTGCTTCCTTTCTGGAACTGAACCGGGTTGCGAGCCATGGAATTCTTCTTCTCTATCAACAAACTATATGGCGATATTCTATACTAAATACCACTTAGCTTCGAGGGGAATCAGGACTAGTTTTAGGTCAGGCTCTAAGGGAGTATATCATCGAATCCGACACCGGCCCGATATCACAAGTGCGGTTTGCCAGATATACAGATGTGCTGCCAGCAAATCCGGATCGTTTTGACGTCTGTCAGAATTCGGCCGAGTCGATGACCATGGGTTCGCCCTGGGCTACCTTGACCCATTCTTGCATGGATGGGTGATTCCATACGGCGTCGGCATAGGCGGCTTCGACATCGCCGAGTTCAACGGCATAGGTCCGGAACCGGCTCACAATTGGTGCGAACATGGCATCGGCATTGGAAAAGGCTCCGAACAGAAACGGTCCGCCATGCCGGTTGCCATAGCGTTCCCTCGCCCGTCGCCAGATTGCGGTGATCCGGTTGATGTCGTCCTGAACGCCGGGTTTGCGCCCTTCGTCGGGAAAGCGGCTTCGAACATTCATTGGCATATGCCGGTCCAGCGCCGTGAATTCGGCATGGATCTCCGAGCAGATCGACCGGGCGATGGCGCGCGCCCGCGTGTCGTCTGGCCACAGATGGACGGTGGGAAACAGTTCGGCGACATATTCGCATATAGCGAGGCTTTCCCAGACGACATTGTCGCCGTGTTTGAGAATCGGAACCCGGCCGTTGCGCCAGTGTTTCAGGATTTCTTGACGCGTGTTCGGTTGTTCGATCGGAACAAGGATTTCCTTAAACTTCGCACCGGCCGTCTTCATGGCCAGCCAGGGTCGGAGCGACCATGCGGAATAATTTTTGTTGCCGATGACCAGGACAAGATCATCCATGGCTGCCCTCCCGATTGTAACCTTCACCGCTATATGAGCCCGTCCGGACGAACAGCGCAACAGTCTTGGGAACCGAAGTCCAATCCGGCCCACGCAAAGTCCCGGATTGCCGCTTGCAGGGTTCTGCTGTCATGGTACGTCGGCCTGATTTCGCGTCTGTTTCGCGAGATTGTCGGAGATGTGCACGGCATTCAACACGGTCGACCTGGCAACAGAGAACCGGGATTCGGCCGCTTGTTGTCGCCGGTTTGCGGACATTATTGCAATTACATGCCGTCACTGCGGAGACAGCGCGCGGGTGCGACGCGGAACCGAAAAAGGTCCGGACCCGACCATGACAGCAGCAAGGTTTTCACCTGCACCGGCATGGATTAACGGAGTACGGCGGGGGACATGACCTTGAGCTATCGCCAGTCAGCCGATAGAAGGTGTACCTCCGATCCCGTAACCGTCAGGATTGCAGATCAATGCCCTTCGCCGAACATCGGACCGCCGGTGCGGTCCCGATCACACCGGTTGCCTGCACCGGCCTCAACGCTGTACTGGCGCAATTGGACGACTTGGCAGCAGCTTGGGTCGAAGCCAGCGGATTCGAACCGCGACCCGGGAAGACCTGCTTGATTCCCACCCCTGGCGGCAGCTTGGCGCGGGTTCTGGTCGGGGTTGAGACCTCCGACGCGCCCGGTGGCGGACTCTGGGATCTTGCCGGCCTTCCGGCGCAGTTGCCGAAAGGCGTGTATTGGCTGGATGCCGTGCTTTCCGCGGCTGCTGGAGGGTGGGCGGCGCTTGGTTGGGCCCTGGGTCATTATCAATTCGACCGGTACCGCAAGAAGCCGAAATCGGCTGCTCATCTGGTGTGGCCGGAGAACGCCGACAAGGCGGATATTCTGCGCCTGATGGCGGGAATTGGTCTTGTGCGTGATCTGATCAATACCCCGGCCGGCGACCTTGGCCCTGCGGATCTCGCGGAAGCCGCCGAAGCAATGGCCAAATCCTACGACGCTCGGGTTTCGGTGATTGTGGGCGAGGACTTGTTGCGTCACAACTATCCGTCCGTGCATGCGGTCGGCCGCGCGGCTGCGCAACCGCCGCGGCTGATCGATATTCGATGGGGCGAAACCACGGACCCACGCGTGACCTTGATCGGCAAAGGCGTGTGTTTCGACAGTGGCGGGCTTGATATCAAGCCGTCCGGCGGTATGCGCCTGATGAAAAAGGACATGGGCGGCGCGGCCCAAGTGCTCGGTCTGGCCCGGATCATCATGGATGCCCACCTGCCGGTGTGTTTGCGGGTCCTGGTGCCGGCCGTCGAAAACGCGATTTCGGGGAACGCCTTCCGTCCTCTCGATGTTCTTCAGACCCGCAAGGGTCTGACGGTCGAGGTCGGCAATACGGATGCCGAGGGCCGTCTGATTCTATCCGATGCCCTGGCCGAGGCCGCGACAGAGAACCCCGACATGATCATCGATTTCGCGACCCTTACCGGTGCGGCCCGTGTTGCGCTCGGCCCGGATGTGCCAGCCCTGTTCTCGAATGATGACGCATTGGCCAATGCCCTATTGCGGCATGCCGGCGAGACTGCAGACCCGCTTTGGCGCATGCCGCTCTGGCAACCCTACAACACGGATCTGGAGTCTCCGGTCGCCGATGTGTCGAGCACCGGGACCGCACCGCAGGGCGGTGCGATCAAGGCGGCGCTGTTTCTCGAACGCTTCGTCGAGCCGGGCATTCCCTGGGCGCACATCGATTTGATGGCCTACAACAGCAGCAAGCGGCCGGGACGCCCTGAGGGCGGCGAGGCGATGGGCATTCGCGCTGTCTACGCCATGCTGAAGGCGCGGTACGGGTAACCGGATGATGGTCGTTCAGTAGCCGGCCTCAAGATCGACCAGCCCGAGAAGCGGGCGGTCGTCACGGCAGCGTCTGATATTGTTGAGGAATGTCGCGGCGACCGCAGGCGGGTAGACCTCGGCGGCGTGATGCGGCGTAATGATGATTCGTTCGTCATCCCAGAACGGATGGTCCGGCGGCAAGGGTTCTGTTGCGAACACATCAAGGGCAGCGCCGGCGAGCTGACCGGAGTCGAGGGCTGTCAGCAGATCTGCTTCCACAAGTTGAGCGCCGCGACCCGCGTTCAGCACATAGGATCCGCGCGGCATCCGGGCAAACAGGCCGGCATTCATGATTCCGGCCGTGGTCGGTGTGTCGGGCAGCAGGCAAGCCAGATAATTGGTTGTTGCCAGCATCCGGTGCAGCCCGTCCGTGCCGGCGGAAGACGGGATCCCGTCCAGCGATTTAGGCCGTCGGCTCCAGCCCTCGACATGGAGGCCCATTGCTTGCAGTACACGGGCGACATGCGTGCCAAGATATCCGAGGCCGAGAATTCCGACTCGGACCGAATCCGTGTCAAACGCGCGTTCGGGCGCCCAAGTCCGGCTTTTGCGGAGGCGGTCATAGTAGGCTGTCTCACGATGCAGACGCAGAATGTTCATCGCGAACCAGTGGCTCATCGACCGCGCCATATGCGGATCGGTGACACGTACCAGCGGCACCGCGCGTGGCATGTCGGGATCCTTGAGGACATGGTCGACGCCGGCTGCCATGGAGATAATCAGTCTGAGATTCGGAAATTTTGCGAGTTCGCCATGTGGCATGTGCCACACCATTGCGATATCGACATCGCCGGGGTCGCCGACATCCGGCCACTCCCGAATATCGAGGGTGGTATCAAGATCGTGCAACGCGGTGATATAGGGCTCGGCCCGTTCCGTGCCGGCCTTGATGACGATGGTCAGCATCGCCTTCTCCCTGTCTTGGATCATGTCTGGCCTGAAGCCGAACCCGTGTCACTGGTCGCGGCAGATCGGGTGTGCAGCCCGACCTTTGTTCGGTTTGTTAACATGCCCGTCTTGATGGTTTCCAGGTCAAAACGACACCGCCACCGCCCGGGTTTCCGCCGATATGTTATCCGTCTCCGTCGACATAGTGTTCCGGAGGGGCGGGTTCCCTGTTCACGCGGTCGTAAGCCGTCACAGGTCATGCATGTCAATCTGTCGTTGGAGGTTCTGTCGTGTGCCTATTTCCGAGGTTCGCGTCATGGACCGGTTGGGCGATATCAGTGAGAACAGGATATGTTGAAACTGATCTTTCCCACGGCGGTCCCAAGCTAAATTTGAGCGCCGGTCGAGCGGCGCTTTGACAACATACAGCGAAGTCATTTTCACGATTTTGTCCGTAAACGAGATTAAATCGCCGAAGAAAACGGGCTTTTCTATCTGTTTTGGCAAGAATTCATGTCGCCCAACTCTTGTCACGGACTCGTTGTTTACAGCATGGGATCATCGTGGATCTTTCCCTGGGAATTGTATGCCGATCTGTTCACGGTCTGAATTCCTCCCCGGTTCGGAGTCAGAAATGCAACAGGATTGAGGGAGATCGTTTCGTCGATCAGGCGATCCGGATCGAAACCCTTGGAGCCGGTTAACGGACGGAACGCAAACGCCGTTGACAATGCGGAGGGAGATGGCAAGACGAGTTTCGTTCGGGAATTTCTGCATTGCCTGGCATTTTCAGGGGAGTTCGAGACACTCTTCGTCGATCCGGAGTTGCTATGAATCAGATCGATACGTCAGTCGAAATCAGTAAAGCACCCACAAAATCCACGACGACATGCTCGGCGAAGATGCTGAGCAATTCCCGGAATGGCCGTAGGGCGATGAACAGAAGCATCAGCAGGACGCGATGGGTCGCGCTCCGATTCTCAACAATCGATCTCAACGCTTTCCAGATCAAACGCCGCTGCCATCAAGGCTCTCGTGTAGGTTTCCTGAGGATTGGCGGTGAGCGCTTCGGTGGGGCCGGTTTCAACCATCACGCCGTCGCGCATGACGATGATCCTGTGTGACATTGCTCGCACGACTTTCAGGTCGTGGCTGATGAACAGATAGGCCAGACCATGTTTGCACTGCAACGCGCGCAGCAGATCGACGATCTGCGCTTGAACGCTCATGTCGAGCGCCGAGGTTGGTTCATCCAGAACCACAAGGCGCGGCCGCAGGACCATGGCCCGGGCGATCGAGATGCGTTGACGCTGGCCACCGGAAAACTCGTGCGGATAACGATTGCGCATCGCCGGGTCGAGACCGACCTCGGCGATTGCCTCGTCGATGCGGTCTTCCAGAGCGTCTTTGTCCGCAAGCCCGAGATCTTCCCGCCGATGGACCCGCATACCTTCACCAATGATCTCGGCCATCGACATTCGCGGGCTCAAGCTGCCAAAGGGATCCTGAAAGACGATCTGCATTTCGCGCCGCAGCGGCCGGGTCTTGCGGAAACGCAGGCCCTGGATGTCGCGGCCTTGCCAGAGGATGGCCCCGGTGCTCGACGTCAGACGCAGGAGGGCCATGGCCAGCGAGGTCTTGCCGGATCCGCTTTCACCGACAATGCCGATGGTCTCTCCTTCGCATACCGCGATCGATAATCCGTCGACTGCCCTGACATGGCCCACCGTTCGTTTCAGGACACCGCGCTGTATCGGAAACCAGACCTTGAGGTCGTGTGCTGCCATCACGGTCTTCGCAGTCGCTTCGATCGGCGCCGGCTGCCCCTTCGGCTCGGCCGCGAGCAGATGCCGGGTATAGGCATGGCGTGGCGCAGCGAACACGGCATTGGTGCGGCCGGTCTCGATGATCCGGCCTCCGGTCATGACGCAAACCCGGTCGGCCATCTTGCGTACGATACCGAGGTCGTGGGTAATCAGCAGCATTGCCATACCAAGTTCGGCTTGCAGTTCCCTCAACAACGTCAGAATCTGGGCCTGGATCGTGACATCGAGCGCTGTCGTCGGCTCGTCGGCAATCAGGATATCCGGTTCGTTGGCCAGTGCCATCGCGATCATGACCCGTTGGCGCTGGCCGCCCGAAAGCTGATGCGGATAGCTTTGCAACCGGGTTCCGGGGTCGCGGATACCGACCAGATCCAGCAGTTCGAGCGTACGCCTCCGTGCCTCGGCCGGGTTAAGGCGCTTGTGCAACAACAGCGATTCACCGATCTGTTTTTCAACCACATGCAGGGGGTTGAGCGAGGTCATCGGTTCCTGAAAGATCATCGAAATCCGGTTGCCCCGGATCTCCCGAAGGACCGGCTCGCCGGCGTTGACAACTTCTTGTCCGAGAAACCGGATGCTGCTCGCCGGCGCCTGACGCGCCGCCGGTCGCGGCAGTAACTGAAGGACCGACAACGCCGTTACCGACTTGCCGGATCCGCTTTCGCCGACCAGGGCCAGGGTCTCGTGCCGGTCGAGTGTGAAGCCAATCGTGTCAATGGCCGTAACGGATCCGGCGCCAGTATCGAAGGTGACACCCAGATCGCGAACCTCGAGGAGCGGTGTATGACCGGATGCCGTCATTGGAACGTCTTGCGCGGGTCGAAGGCGTCGCGCACCGCTTCGCCAATGAAGACCAGAAGGCTGAGCATGACGGCAAGGACGAAGAAACCGGCCAGCCCAAGCCACGGAGCCTGCAAATTGTTCTTGCCCTGGTTCAGCAGTTCGCCGAGCGAAGCCGAACCGGGTGGGAGCCCCAGGCCGAGGAAGTCCAGCGATGTCAGCGCCGTTATTGCGCTCGACAGAATGAAGGGCAGCATGGTTATGGTCGCGACCATCGCATTGGGCAGGACATGGCGGAACATGATCATGATGTCGCTGACGCCAAGCGCGCGGGCAGCGCGGACAAAGTCAAGATTACGCGCGCGCAGGAATTCGGCTCGCACGACACCGACCAGAGTGACCCAGCTGAATAGCAACAGAACCCCAAGCAATACCCAGAAACTCGGCATCAGGATGCTCGACATGATGATCAGAATGTAAAGTTGCGGCATCCCGACCCAGATTTCGGTAATGCGTTGAAAAATCAGATCCAGCCAGCCACCGTAAAACCCTTGGACGGCGCCGGCGAAGACGCCAATGGCGCTGCTCAGCGTAGTGAGGAGAAGCCCGAACAGGACCGATATCCGGAAACCGTAGAGTAATCGGGCGAAAACGTCGCGCGCCTGATCGTCGGTTCCGAACCAGTGACGTGAATCCGGCGGCGATGGCGCCGGGCGGCCAAGCGTCCGATCGATGGTATCGTAGCTGAAACGCACGACCGGCCACAACATCCAGCCGTTTTCGAGGATCAGATCCTGTACGAACCCGTCGGTGTAGTCAGCCTCGGTCGGGAAATCGCCGCCAAAGACAGTCTCGGGATAGGCAACGAATGCGGGGTAGTATAATTTGCCGTCGTGTTGCACGAGGAACGGCTTGTCGTTGGCCACTAGTTCGGCACACAGGCTGATTCCGAACAAGATCAGAAAGATGATGAATGACCAAAAGCCCCGTCGATTCTTGCGGAACGCTTCGATGCGGCGCCGGGTAAGCGGCGTTATCCGGAATCCCAGTATCCGATCACCAGACCGGTCTTCCGCCATCGCTCAGACCTCGCGGGTTTCGAAATCGATGCGACGGTCGATGACGACATACAGGATGTCGCCAAGAATACTCATCAGCAGACCGAGTAGCGTGAAGACATAGAGCGTGGCAAACATGACAGGGTAATCGCGGCCCAGCGCTGCCTCGAAGCCGAGCAGGCCGAGACCATCAAGCGAGAAGATGATCTCGATGATCAGCGATCCGGTAAACAGGATGCCGATGAAGGCGCCGGGAAATCCCGCGATCACGATAAGCATCGCATTACGGAAGACATGCCCGTAAAGCACCCGGTTTCGGGTCAGCCCCTTGGCCCGAGCGGTCACGACATACTGTTTGTTGATCTCTTCAAGGAACGAATTCTTGGTCAGCATTGTCAGGCCTGCGAAGCCGCCGATGACCATGGCGCCGACCGGCAATACGAGATGCCAGAGATAGTCGACGACAAGTTCAAGCCAGCCAAGCATCTCCCAGTCCTGCGAAACCAGACCGCGGATCGGAAAAATCTGCCAGAAGCTGCCGCCGGCAAACAGGACCACGAGCAGGATCGCGAACAGAAATCCGGGTATGGCGTTGCCGACGATCACCAGACCGGAACTCCAGACATCGAACCGGCTCCCGTCGAGAACGGCCTTGCGGATTCCGAGCGGAATAGAAATCAGGTAGACCAGAAGCGTGGTCCACAGACCGAGAGAAATCGAGACCGGCATCTTCTCGATGATGAGGTCGACGACCTTGCGGTCCTTGAAGTAACTCTCCCCGAAATCGAAGACCAGATAATTGCCCAGCATCAGGGCGAACCGTTCATGGGCTGGTTTGTCGAAGCCGAAGCTCCGTTCGATCTTTTCTATGATTTCCGGATCCAGGCCGCGGGCACCGCGGTATCGCGAGCTGGCGTTGCCCGAAATCGCCCCGGACTCCGATCCCGTGCTACCTCCGACAGTGTCGCTACTGCCGCCGCTGATCCGCGCGGTTGCGCTGATACCGGTCCCCTGGAGATTGGCGATCATCTGTTCTACCGGTCCGCCCGGCGCGAACTGAACGACGATGAAATTGATCAGGATGATCGCGAACAGCGTCGGCGGAACGAACAGAAGCCGTTTGACGATATAGATAAGCAGTCCGGTTCCTCCCGGCTATTTGCCCGACCGGTTCCGCCAGGCCTGGAGGTCGGCGTCCTTGACCGGGTCAAGCCACCAGGTTTCAGGAAAACCGTGTGAGTATTTCGCTGTTACCGGGGGTCGGCCAAACCGGTTCCAGTAGACTAGGCGCGATGCTTGCAGATGGAAATGTGGTATGACATAATGGCTCCAGAGTAATATCCGGTCGAGTGCCCGGGTTCTTGCGACCAGACTGTCGCGGTCGGGTGCGGCGATAACCAGGTCGACAAGGGCGTCGATCACGGGATCCTTGATTCCGATCACGTTTCTGCTGCCGGGACGGTTGGCGGTTGACGAGTGCCAGAAATCACGTTGCTCATTGCCCGGCGAAAGCGATTGTCCAATGGTCCCGACAATCATGTCGAAGTCAAAATTATTGACGCGAAACCGGTACTGCGCAGTATCGACAGTGCGCAACGACATCTCGATACCGAGACGTTTCAGGCTTTGCTGAAATGGCAGGGCGAGTTTCTCGAGGGATGGCTGTACCAGAATCATTTCGAAGGCGAATACCTCGCCGGCGTCATTGGTGAGTTTACCGTCCCGGACCTTCCAACCCGCATTCCGCAGGATGTCGAGAGCCTGACGCAGATTCGCCCGATTGTTTCCGGACCCGTCGGTTGATGGCGCCTGGTAGGATGTCGTGAAGACCGCTTCGGGAATCTGGCCACGATAGCGCTGCAGAATATCCAGTTCTTCACCCTCGGGCAGGCCGCTGCGCCACGACGAGAGTTCCGAGTTCGAAAAATAGCTGTTGGTCCGGGTGTAAGCGCCATACATGATGGTCTTGTTGGTCCATTCGAAATCCCACGCATGGGCGAGCGCGCGACGGACCTCGGGATCCTTGAAGAGGACCTTGCGGGTGTTGAAGATGAACGCTTGCATTCCGGTCGGCCGTTCATGCGGGAGCAGTGTCTTTATAACCTTGCTGGCATTCAGGGCAGGAAAATCATAGGCTGTCGCCCAGCGTTTGGCCGAGTTTTCCAAGCGGAAATCGAATGCGCCGCTCTTGAATGCCTCCGTTGCGACATCAAGATCGCGATAATATTCGTAACGGATTTCGTCGAAATTGCTGGTGCCGCGGTTGACCGGCAGATCTTGTCCCCAATAGTCCCTGATCCTCTGATAGGTGACCGAGCGGCCAGGTTCGGAGCGAACAATCTTGTAAGGGCCACTTCCGAGCGGCGGCTCCAGTGACGTCGACCGGAAATCCCGGTTTTCCCAGAAATGTTTTGGCAGGACGGCGAGTTGGCCAAGAATGAGTGGGAGTTCCTGATTGGACATGCCATCGAAACGGAAGGTGACCTGGCGTTCCGCCGTCTTCGTGACCTCGCTGACATCGGCATAGTAGGTGTTGTAAAAGTTTCTCCCTTTTTCGCGCAAGGTGTTGAACGTCCAGATAACGTCTTCTGGCGTGACCGGCTTGCCGTCATGCCAGTGCGCGTTCGGGTGGATATTGAAGGCGACCCAACTCCTGTCGGCCGGCATGACGGCGGATTTGGCAAGCTTTCCGTATTCGGAAAAAGCCTCGTCGTTGGACGCTGTCATCAGGGACTCGTAGATCAATCCGATTCCGGCTGCGGCAATGCCTTTTTCGATGAACGGATTGAAGCTGTCATAAGTACCCGTTGCTGCGAGCGTGATCGTTCCGCCCTTCGGCGCGTCGGGATCGACATAGTCGAAATGAGTGAAGCTGGCGGGATATTTCGGAACCCCGTGCATTGCCAGTCCATGCACCGGGGCGGGCTCGGCGACCGCCATCGTCGGCACGTGCAAGATCGTGGCAAGCAGTGCGCTTGCAGCCAGCAGGTTGATTCGGATGAAACGGGGAGACTGTAACATGGTCGAGCCCCTCTTGTGACAGGTGCCAGACCGTGTCTGGCGGGTATGGTCGGAATATGGGATCGATGTGGCGATCATTCGGGCCTCGTGTTCAGCCTCTGTCGAGGCGGCCAAAGCCTGGTCAGGTTTCGTTCAGCAAGCGGATCACTTCGGTGTGCAGTCTTGCGTCACCGGCGGCGACAATACGGTCGGTACTGGCAATGCCGAGCGGTTCGCCCTGCCAGCCGGTGGCGGTGCCGCCGGCGGCGCGGATCACAGCTGCTGGCGCCAGATAATCATAGTCGCCAAGGCCAGCCTCAATAACCAGATCTACCTGACCCAGAGCAAGGAGGCCATAAAGATAGCAGTCGCCGCCCCAGATCGGGAGTTTGATCCGGTCGTGAATCCGGGCGAGGCGGTTTCCGTCGGCACCGCGGAACATCGCCGGGCTGGTCGAACCTGAGATCGCTGCTGCGAGCGGCAGTCCGGTTCGGGTCCTGACGGGGGCGCCGTTCATCCGTGCGCCGATACCGACGCCGCCAACCCAGCGTTCGCCGGTTGCCGGAACGTCGATGACTCCGAGGACCGGATCGTTGTCATGCAGGAGCGCGACAAGCGTGCCAAAGAGCGGCGAGCCGCTGATGAAAGCCTTGGTGCCGTCGATAGGATCGAGTGACCAGACGAATTCGGCTTCCATGCGAACGCGACCGTATTCTTCCCCAGCGATGCCGTGATCGGGGAAGCGGGTTTCGATCAGCTCGCGCATTGCCGCTTCGGCGGCGTGGTCCGCGATGGTGACCGGACTTGCATCGGCCTTGTCGACGACATCAAGTCGCTGCCGCCAATGGCCGAGCACGATCTTGCGGCTTGCATCAACAAGGGATTCCGCGAAATCAGCGAAGTCCGTCATTGCATCCGTCATGCCGACCTGCCGCGGCCTAGTGGTCGGCGACCGCTGGTATCAGCCGCCGGACGCTTCGTTTGCCATATTTTCTTCTGTCGGCAGGGGAGCAGGGTTGTCGGACAGCGAACGCAGATAAGCGATAACTGCTGCGCGGTCCCCAACTTTCTTCAATCCAACGAAGGTCATCTTGGTGCCCGGCATGTAGTTCTTCGGCTTTCTCAGGAATTCGCTCAAAGCTAGGTAATCCCAATTGCCGCCCGCCTCTTTCATGGCTCCCGAATAGTTGAAGCCTTCGCGCCCGGCCTTGGTCGCATTGATGATGTCGAAAAGATTCGGGCCGATCTTGTTGGCACCGTTCTTGTCGGGTGTATGGCAGGCCGCGCATTTCTTGAAGATCTTCTCGCCTTTGACAATATCGGCTGAGGCGAGCAGGGGCAGCAGCGGCTCCGGGGCCAGGGCTTCGGCGGTCGGCGCGGTGGTCATGGCGCTGATGTCGACGGCCATGGCATTGGTTTCCAGATGATGCACAGGACTGACCAGAATTTTGGCGATCTGACCCGATGCCGATGCCAGCAGCCCGGCGCACAGGACGCCTGCGGCGATCTTGTTGAACTCCAGAGATGCCATACCCAAACCTCATTGCTTGCGGCCCGCCGCCGGTAACCGGTGGCTCCTGCCATAATATCGGCGCATGCCGCGCCTGTCTAACCGGCTCGCGCTCGTCTGTCCAACGGAATTGACGGGATGTTTCAGATCGGTTGGGCCGTAAGCACCGAAGAATCCCCGATGATCCGGCTCGGCGCGACGACCGGGTTTTCAGTTTTGGTCCGGTTCACGCCCGGATCACGGCGCGGGCAAATCCGGTATCGTCTCCCGCGGGCCGGAAACCGGCCCCTTTCGACGGGAATGTCGGGTCACGGTTCTCCGGTTCAATTGGTCGTGAGGGCGCACGATGGTCTCACAGGTTATGTTTCTGGTGCGATCGGATTTGCATTCTCTGATCTCCCGTTGCGCAGCGCGGGTGTTCGAATGTATTTCGATCACATTGTGTCAGAGCAAGTCCTTGAAGGGGGGAGGACGACAATGAAAGGAGGTCGTGCATGACCTGAAATCTCTTGTAGCGAGCCAGCGGGTTCGGGCTCATCCGTCGGTAAAGACGCAACCCGTCAGCCGGAAGCGAGGACTGCATAGCGTATGGTAACGTGCGTCGTGAAGTGTACAAAGCGTGTGGTGAAGTGTCGCTATTGAGCCTCGAGAAACTCGATGATGACGCCTTTGTGATACCGGACTGCACCGGAAGCGTCGCGGCAGGCGAGGCGTAATGGGCCGTCCGGTATCACAACACCGAAGGCATAGCTACGGGACGGCTCGTCGGGAAACCTGGGATGCCCAGTCCTGTCCGTAGGGGGATTGCCGGTGAATACAGGGGAGCCGGCTGACCAATACTTCCGGCCCGCACAGTTTTGTCTGGTGTCGTGAGGGATCGCGTCGGCGGACACAAATAAGGCAGACATCCGCGGTATCGGCAGGCGAACCAATAAGCCGAAGGGACGCAGTGCAGGGAGTCGTAGCGCTCTGATAGTTCCGTGGAAGGTGGGGAACCGAATCCGTCGGGACCCGCTGGAGGGAAGCGGGGCGTTATGTGTTCAGACACATTGAAAGGACACGATGGAGAAAACTCCGAGGTCCGCAAACACGTCAAAGCAACAGCAGTGGGTCGTCGAACAGGCAAGGATGCACCCGGACCGGATGTTCACATCCCTGCATCATATGATCGACATCAACTGGATGCGGGAGGCGTATCGCCGGACGCGGAAGGATGGCGCCGTCGGTTCGGCGGCATTACATCCCGAAGGCAGACCGGTCGGGACACCCGCTCGGTATCCCTACGTTTGAAGACAAGGTGGCGCAGCGGACTATCGTGATGTTTCTGGAGCCGATGTACGAGCAGGACTTTCTGCCGTGCTCATACTGCTTCCGACACGGCCGTTCTCCTCACGATGCCTTGAGCGCTTTGCGCGAAGGGCCCGCGGAGCAATGCCATTGGTGGGTGATTGATGCCGATCTGAAGACGGACTTCGACAGCATCCCTCACGCGTGGCAGCGGGAGATTCTTGACCTGCGGATCACGGTCGGTGTCGTCCGAAAAATGATCTTCACATGGCTGAAGGCGAGTGGTCTCGAAAAGGGCACTGTGAAGCGGTCCAGTACGGGCACGCCCCAGGACGGGGTCATATCGCCACTAATCTCGCATATTGTCTTGCACCATGTGCTGGATGAGTGGTTCGAGGCGGAGGTCCGGCCACGCCTGCGGTGGCGGTGTCGATTGATCCGGTACGCCGATGACTTTGTGATGGCCTTCGAAGACAACCGGAACGGCGAGCGCGTGCTCGACGTTCCGGGAAAACGTCTTGGCCTATTCGGGCTTACGCTCCATGAGACCAGGACGCGGTATGTGGATATCCGACTGGCACAGGCGAAAGGCCATGATCCGGCCGCGACGTTTGACTTTCTCGGCTTTACCCCCGTGTGGGAACGGTCGCGGCGAGGCAGCTGCGTCGTGCGCCAAATTACGACCAAAAACCGTTTTGCATGGGCGGCGACGGTAGTCTGGACCTGGTGCAAAAGATACCGGTACGACCCGGTCACCGAGCAGCAGGCGCATCTTGCCAATGTCCTCCAGGGTCACTGCCAGTATCATGGTCTGTCGGGGAATCGCAAACGACCGGGACTGTTCCGGCGCTACCTCATGATCGCATGGCGTCGGTGGCGTTGACGCCGCAGTCGCAAAGGTCATGTGACCTGGATCCGAATGCGGGCGCTCCTCAGGCAATACCCTCTGCCACAAGCTCCGCGTCGTTCACTCGACCTACACCGTCTGAGCGAATCTGGCACATGAGCATCTTATGATCCCGACACCTGGGGGCATCGTTTTGTTGAAGCCAGGGATCGTGTGAACGGTGCGGACACTGTAATGATCATTCGCCAGGAGTTCGTCACGTCCTTGCATGAGCCCGAGAAATTCGTCCTTGCCGTCGTCGATCAGACCGCCATCCAGTTCAACCTGAAGCGCCTGTTTGAGCGCGCGGGACCGTCCACGACGATCCCATGCTAAATTTGAACGCCGGTCGAGCGGCGCTTTGACAACACACACTGAAGTCAGAACCTCTTGCAAAATTCCTGCCCCAGGGTCCGGTGAGCCCGGATCGGTCGGTTGCTTCCGTTCACCTCTGCACCTGGAGGTCGGAATCCATGGATTCGCGGTGTCTCATCAGAGACGATGAGAACAAACAGGGACCTTTGCGGACATCGGGACACACCTCTCCGGGTCCCTCTCTGCGAGAGGGCCGCGAAGGGTCGGTATGCGTTGTCGGAGCCGCGCTATGGGACGGCGAGACGTATCAACTGGTCAGCCGCCAGGGCCAGGATGCCGAACATGAGATGGCAGGCGACCTTGGAATATCCACGGACGCGGACATGGCGCCCGCCACACTCATCCTTGAGGCGGGCGTTGGTCCTCTCGACACCGGACCGGATCCGGAACCGCACGGTCTCGGGATCGACATGGCCTATTGCACGCCGGGCCCGGGCCTCCCGGTCTCGCTCCTCCTTGAGGTCCTTGTCCCGGCGCGGATTGACATCGATGATCGGAACATGGCCAAGCCGTTCGCTCATCTGGTAGATCTCCCTGGCATCATAGGCCGCGTCCATGAGATCGTAGAGATTGGTCACACGCCCGGCGGTCATCATCGCCAGCGGGATCGCGACCTGGCTGTGGTGAGGACGGTACTCAGCGGCACCCCGCAGTCTGCTGTGTCGATAGGCAGCTTGTCACCGCGCCAGGCCTCCATGACCCCCTTGGCAGTCTTCTTTGCCCCGTGATCGCAGACCTTCGGCAGCGCGTCGAGCCTCTCATCGAGATCCATCCCGTTCGCTTGCCGTTCGAGACGCCCAGGCTCCTTCGTCCTCTCCGCGCCCTTGCGGGGCCGGCCGCGCTTGCGGTTCGGCGTCCTGGCCTTCGGCTTCGGGGCCGGCGTCTCCCGGGCCTCGATGGCCGTCGGGTCCCTCGACACGTGGCCGATGAGCGCATCGCCCAGTGTCTCTGCAACCAGAGCCGCGTGCATCCTCTCCGGAAGACGGGACTGCGAAAATTCGGCAAACGTCCGCGAAAACGTCGCTTCACTCGGGATCTCCGCGACACGCGACCAGCCGCACAGTCGGCGCAACGTCGGGTCTACCTTGAGCCTGTCGATCAGGTGGCGGGTCGTCGGCAGACCCCATACCGCCTTGGCGATGAAGCCACGGGCCAGCGCCCGGCGATCCTCCCGAGGCCGACCCGGACCGGTCCACACCTCATCGACGAAGCCCTCCACCTTGACGAGATCGAGAGCTGTCACGAAGCGCTTGTGCATCTCCAGGAGAGGACCGACCGCCTCGGCCAACGCAGGGAAAAGGTCCTCTTGAAATCGGCGCCAGAGATCGGATAGGGTCGAGCCAAGGGTCATCGGGGTCACCTCCTCGGTATCTTGTTGTTGTGGAAACACAACAGACCACGGGGTGGCCCCGAAACCCAGGCCCTCGACAACAAAATCAGCCTCGACAAGGCAAAAACCGGTCGGGCCGGCAATTTTGCAAGAAGCTCTCGGGATGCATCGGCATGAGCGGTCGTGGCGACGGAAGAATAGCCAGGAAAATGGATCCGGTCGGGGTCGTTAGCGCGTGAGGAGGACTGGATGACGGATGTAAAGGCTGCAGGCGTGCAGCAGCAACCACGCGGCTGGAAACGAATGTTCCTGGACGATGAGGGGAATCCCTCTTCGATGCGGGTGATGGCTGCCATCTCTTTTATTTCCTCGGGATACCTCGCTGTCGTGGAAGTCTTCTACAAGATGGCGACTGAGGCTGAGGGCGGCAGCGATACCGAGCTCGTGTTCTATTTTCTCGCAGCGGCCTTCGTGCCGAAGGCGCTGCAGAAATTCGCTGAAGGCGCGAGCGCGGGTGATGACGCGGCCGAGGCTGCGGACAACAGGAAGGGATGGTTCACGGATAAGAATGGAAATCCGTCGTCCGTGCGATTGATGTCGCTGGGCGCACTGTTCGTTGCGATGGCCCTGGCGGCGATTGAGGTCCACGGGTGGGGATCGGGCGAGGGAAAGAACGAACTTGTCCTGTACTTCCTCGCGGCGGCCTTCGTGCCGAAGGCCATCCAGAAATTTGCCGAAGGCGCCCAGCGGTAACGGTTCTGGCCCAGGCTGTCGTTGTGCAGAAAGCGTCTCGGAGCCGTAGCGCTTCCCGAAAAATTCGGCTGGCAGACAGTAGCCGATGGCGCTGTGCGGGGCCGTGTCAGCGTGCGGTCGAGCGGCTATGGCGGGTGGGCTGTAAATCCGGCCGCTGGCCTGTGAATCAGAGACCCCGCTCGGTCACCGCTTCCGGCGAAGCAACGATGGCGCGGTATTCGCCGGACGCTGAAGACCAGCTGAAACGACTCTTTCTACGATAGCCTATGCCCGCTCCGACGGCGCGATGTGGGCACCGATGCTGTCCCCGATGCGCGACCCCGATGCCTTTATGGATTCGTTCGCCAGGTGGGCGTACCGCGCAGTGGTCTGGACCTGGGTGTGACCGAGCAACTTGCCGATCATCGGGAGGCTTTCGCCGAGGGCTAGGGCGCGGGACGCGAAGGAGTGGCGCAAGTCATGGATTCGAACGTCGCCAAGGTCCGCGCGGGTGCGGATGCGGCGCCAGGGGTGCTGAAGATCGGTCAGATGGGCGCCCGGCTTCCTGCCGACGATCACCCATGGGTTGTCCTCGGTGCGGGGAAGGGCGGAAAGCAGGCTTACCGCCGCGTCGGAGAGCGGCACCATCCGTGCACCGGTCTTGCCGTCGCGGAGCCTGATCTCGGCCGCTTCCAGGTTCACGCCCTCCCAGCGTAGCGTCTGGATCTCGCTCAGCCGGCAGCCGGTCAGCATGAGCAGGCGGATCGCCGCCACGGCGGCGAGCGTCTCCGAGCCGTCCGCCTCGATCTCGTTGAGGACCTGGCCGAGCCGGTGGAACTCCTCGTCGGTCAGGAACCGCTCCCGCTTCTTCTCCTTGTACTTCTGCACGAAGCGACAGGGGTTGCCGCCGTCCTTGCGCAGGCCCCAGGCCTCCGCGAGGTTGAACATCTTTCTGACCACCTCGAGGATGCGGTTCGCTTGGTAGGGCGTGTTCCGGTGCTTGTGGTGCAGGGCGGCAATGTGTTCCTGGTCGACCGCATAGATCACCATCTTGCCGAGGTCGGGAATCATGAATTTCTTGACCAGCCATCGGCAGGCCTCGACCGTTCGCGGCTTGCACCGGAACTCGACATGCTCGGTCAGATAGCGCTCGGCGAGCTCGGCGACGGTAGGTGCCGGCGCTGGCTTCGCGGAATCGGGGTCGGGGTCTTCCCCGGCCTTGATGCGGGCGATGATCTGGGTCGCCTTGGCACGGGCCTGCTCGGACGTTATGACGCCGTGGCGGCCGATCGCGACGCGCTTCGACTTTCCGCCCGCCCGCGTCTGAACGACGTAGACCTTGGACCCGGAGGAATACACGCGCACGCCGAAGCCCTGCAGCTTGCGGTCCCAATAGACGGCATCCTTGTCGCCCACCGGCAATGCGTGGACGGTGCGGTGCGAGATGGTCCTGTATTCGAGCCTGGCGTAAGCGTTCGGGTTCCGGGGGATGAGGAGACGATTATCGGCTTGTTGGCATGCTCACCCGCATCCGGCCGCGCCCGGGCATGCTTCTACCGATTGAGGGCGCGCCGCCAATCCCTTCTGAGAGGCCGGAGCCAGACGTCCTTGCGGGGTTTGTCGTAGCGCTTGTCCCGGTCGTAGCGACCGCGCCCCTGGGTAGTCCCGACGCGTAGCCAGCCCGATGCCCGGTAGACGGCGCCGGTGTAACGCGGGGTCTCGACGAAGGTCTCGATCAGCACGGGGGTGGTGGCATAGCGCTCGGTCCAGTCCCCGGGCAGACGCCGGCGCACGATGGCGAGGATGTGCGAGCCGAGGTTGGGGATTTCGATCCACGGCAATATCAGGAAGCGCGGGTTGTCGGCCACCAGGGGGAGGTTCTTCTCGCGCAACTCGGGCGTCCATCCGATGAAGTTGTCGCGCGGGGCGCGCTTCCAGGCCACGGTGGAGAAGCCGAGCATGGCGACGGGCCAGCCGTTTCGGTCGTGGACGGCGTAGCGCATCTGGGCGCCGACCAGGGTCTTGTATCCGAGGTCGTGGTAGCGGGCGACGAACTCGTTCCAGAGCCTGCCTTCCCGGGTGCTGTGCACGACGGTGCGGAAGTCGAGCGGGCGCACCTCGTCGAGCGTCGTCGGCGCCGGGAACAGCGGCGGCTCGGTGTCGGGTCCGAAGACGATGGGCCTGGGCCGTCCCCGCTGCCACCTGGGCGGCGGCAGCTCGATGAGGCCGTCGCGGTGCATGGCGAGCATGGTGACGCGGGCCATCATGTCCTTGAGCCCGCCGTCGGGCTTGAGCCAGCCGATGCGGCGGCAGAACTCGATCGACAGGGCGCGGCGCGAGAGCTGCGCGGGACCGGCGATGAGCGCGCGCAGCAGCGCCATGTCCTCGGCGGTGAAGTCTCGGCCGTAGTAGCGGCACTCGACCGCGCCGGTCATCCCGACGCCGTGAGTTCGCGCCGGCGCGCCTCGCTCATCGACCACGGCAGCCAGGGCGACAGGTCGTCGGGCGGCTTGCCGCCGTTCTCCGCGCACGCGGTCAGCCATTCGCGGAGCCAGCGCCGGACATCGATGCCGTTGATCGTCAGCGTGCCGGCCACCGAGTACATCGTCGCCGTGAACCCGGCGCCCTTCTCGCTGTCGGAACCGAACGAGAGCCGTCGCCCGATGACCGCGAAGCGCAGCGAAAGCTCGCCGCGGTTGTTGTCCATGGGCACGAACGGCTTGTCGACGAAGACGCACAGCCCCTCGCGGTGTTTGACCAGCGATCGCAGCGGCTTGGTCCTGCGCGCCCTGTCCGTCAGTCCGGCCAGTTCCGTTTCGGCGGATGCGAACAGCTCGTCGACCGCCTTCTTCAGCCTGGCGTGCGAGAGGGTGAGCGGGGTCGTAATGCTCCAGCCGCGCATCGTTCAGCCGGTCGATCAGCGCGATCCGCTCGATCCATCTCTGGCGCCAGCGCCTGAGCCGCACACGCCCGGCCGCGCAGTCGATGAACGAGCGCCTTTGATGCGCCCAACACCATTGCAGGATCACCTTGCCGGCGAGCTCGCGGGCCAGTTTCCTGTAGGCGCTGAACCGGTCGCAGACCAGAACCACGATGCCCTGTGTCGAGCCGAACAGCTTCATCGCGACCTCGGCGCTGCGTGAGGGATCGATGTGGTAGTAGACCGCGTCCGGGCTCACCGAGGTCCACAGCCAGGCGCGGCTCGACCGGCCTTTCTCACGATATGCCTGAACGCGCCAGGATGTTTCGTCGGCATGGCGCAGCGCGGCGGTGTTCTGGTGCGCGAGGATCGCCTCGGCCAACGGCTCGAACAGCGGCACGAAGCGCTTGATGCTGTCGGCCAGCGTCCCCGGCGAGATCGCCAGCCCCATGTCGGCGAGCCACGCCGCGACCCGATGCAGGGGACGGCAGCAGACGAACCGTTCGTAGAGCACACACGTCCAGACGCTGATCCCGTAAGGCGTGGTCTCGAACAGCCGCGTCACCGCAGGCGCGGTCACCTCGCGCGGCGAGGACGCGCAGTCGCAACCGCGGCGGTAGCGCGGCCGGACGATGGTGTTCTCGTAGGCCTCGACCTCGATCTCGAAGAGAGCGGTGCAGCGCTCGCCGTTGGCGGCATAGGGCTTGCCGCAGCGCGGACACACGCGCGCATCCTCCGGCGGTTCGCGCGTTTCCTTCTTCCGCCCGAGCGCGGGGCGCTGGGTGCGGCCGTGTCCGGCGGCGCCGCGCTGCTGGCCGCGCTTGCGCCCGGTGCCCGGCTTCTGCTGCTGCTCGCTCCTGCTGCCGTAGAGCGCCTTCGACAGGACGCTCCGGGTCGAGCGCAGCTTGTCGAGGTCGAGTTCCAGCTTCTCGACACGCGAGGCCAGCGCCGCGTTCTCGCCTTTCAGATCCCGCACCTCGGCACGCAGCCGGGCATTCTTCTCACGCAGCGACACGATCAGCTCGGTCGCCCGCACGACCGCGGCCCGGAGCCGGCCGTTGCACTCGCGCAGCCATGCGATCGTGCCCTCCCGGGTCTCCACCAGCCGCCTGGCCGCCGCGAGCTGCCGGTCGAACTGCTTGCGCAGCGACCCGGCCACGCGCTCGCCCTTGCGGAACACCTTCACTGTTTCCGAGCGCGCTCGGTCGAGATCCTGCTTTAGCCAGTTGATCTCGTCCTGGTGTCGTTCCTCGACCCGTTCCCGGTGCTCGTGAGCCCTGTACAGCGTAACGCGAAGATCGGCCACCTCGTCGTCCAGGAACCTGACCCTGCGCTCCAACGCCTTGGCGGCCCGCGACCCGATCTTCGGCGCGGAGGACACCGCGCTACCGGCATCTTTGGCCTCAGCGACAGCCGCCTTGAGTTTGGACCGGCAGGTGTCGAGCGGCCTCTCCAGCGAACGCACGCGCGAACAGGCATCACGCTCCGCCCGCCGCAGCTGCTCGCAGCGCAGATCCGCCACGACCGCCCGGTCCCGTTCTTCCTTGACGCGCGCCTCTGCCTGCTCAAGCAAGGACTCCCAGTCGGGCGGCTCGCAGGTCGGCACCACCAAGGAAAGCGACCACAGGGTGGCGCCGCCCTCGCCCGACGTCAGGTCAGTACAGAAATCCGCGTCGAGAACCGCCATGCGCCCGACGGTAGCGCATGCGCGGAATAGTTATCAGCGGGAAAATTCGTAGAAGGTTACGATCCCCCGGAACCCGAACGCTTACAGCCTGGCCACGTTATTCCGAATCCCGTTTGCGGTTGACAGTGATGGCGGTGAAATCTACCGTAAGCATACCGCAAGCGATCTCACTTCACCATGTGGCCCATTTAGGGGCCTCTGTGGCCCCGTGTCAAGGCTGAAACAGTCTGGAGATAACCCGAAAAACTGTTGTATAATAAACAATTAAGAACCATCTGGCTCCGCCAGGGTCCGAGTAGGCATTTTTGAGAGAAATACGCCACATTCCGGCTCATAACCTGAAGGTCGTAGGTTCAAATCCTACCCCCGCAACCACCGAGACCGACATTCCCGAGGAGGGCGTGTCGGTCTTTCCTTTTTCGGCCCCATTTCCCGTCCATTTCAGGATCGTCCCGAGATCGCCCCGCCTTTTGCCGGGCGTCAGCACGATGCGCTCGATCAGTCTGCGAACGGCCGCCGCGGCACCATCACGTTCTTCGGGTTCGCGAAGCGCTTCGGCGAGCCGGGCTACCTTGCGGCGATAGATGCCGGCGACGTTCGGATGGATGTCCGGGATCTTGGCGGGAACGGTCGCCAGGCGGTCCGCTAGTTTCTTCTTTCGGCTGTCAAGCTGGTGCAACCGTTCCTTGAGCGCGGGGCTATAGGCCCGTCCTGGATGGCCGCAATGATCCCCTCGATCTTCCTCTCAACCGACGCCAGCTCCTTCCAGTCCGTCTCTCCGGAAGCGAAGCGTTCCCGGTTGAGCCGGTTGGTCTCCTCCGCCCAGGCGCGCACCGCCTCGGCAGCTACATCCGGCGCCATCAGGCGGTCCTCGAGACCGGTCAGAACGCGCTCCTCGAGCTCGGTGCGGCGAATGCCGCGCCCGTTCGAGCAGCTTCCGTTCATTACGTGGTTGGAGCAGCCGTAGCGGTCCTGTCCTCGCATCGCATATGGGCCATCACAGGCGCCACATTCGAGGAGGCCCGAGAGCAGGTGGCGGGAGCGATGGGTCCCGTTCAGGCGATTGGCGCGCGCGGTGCGTGTGGCCTCGATGACGGTGGCGTATTTCTCCTTGAGCTCTTCCTGGCGGTTCTTCACCGCCTGCCAGAGCTCGTCGTCGACAATTCGGAGCTCGGGAACCTCGGTGACGATCCATTCCTCTTTCGGGTTGACGCGGGAGACCCGCTTCCCGGTCTCCGGGTTCTTCACGTAGCGCAGCCGGTTCCAGACCAGGCGGCCGATATAGAGCTCGTTGGTGATCAGCCCGGTGCCGCGCTTGACCTGGCCGCGAATGGTGGAATCGGTCCAGAGCTTGCCCGAGGGACAGGGGATATTCTCTGCATTGAGGCGACGAGCTATCGCCCGTGGGCTGACACCGGAGGCGAAGTCCCGGAATACGCGCCGCACGACGTTGGCTTCGGCCTCGTTGATTGTGCGCTCACCCCGCACCGGCTCGCCGGCGGCGTCGAAGGTCGTGACGACGTCGTAGCCGTAGCACAGCCCGCCCCCGGAGCGGCCCTTCTCCACCCGGCCCCGCAACCCGCGGTGGGACTTTGCCGCGAGGTCCTTCAGGAAGAGGGCGTTCATCGTCCCCTTGAGGCCGATGTGGAGCTCGCTGATCGTCACCCTCCGACAGGGTGACGATCATCACGCGGGCGAACTGAAGGTGCTTGAACGGCGCGGAGACGTCGGCCTGGTCGCGGCTCAGCCGATCCAGTGCCTCCGCCACGATCACGTCGAACGCGCCGGCGCGGGCGTCGGCCAGCGGCTCCTGGATACCGGGGCGCAGGATCATGCTGCCGCCGGAGATGGCAGCGTCCCGGTAGGTGTCGACGACCGTCCAGCCCGCTCGCTCCGCGTGTTCCCGGCAGATCCGGAACTGGTCCTCGACCGAGGCCGCGCTCTGAAGGTCCGAGGAGTAGCGGGCGTAGAGGGCGGCGCGGATCATGTCATCGCTCCTGTCGATCTCAGGTCTCCTTGACCGGCGTATTGTCGTTGGCCGAAGCCTGCCGCTCGAACTGCTCGCGGGCAATCTGGCGCCCGAGCAGGCGCGCGATGGTCAGCACGACGGACCGGACCCGGGCCTCGGCCGCGCCGTTGTCGTTGGCGGCACCGCGGTCCCTGGACCGCCCGCTTCCGTTTCTTCCCATAACGTCCCGCCTCCCAGCAACACCGACGCTCATGGGAGGCGATTTTCAGTGCAGGAAAGGCAAAGTCAAGAATTATAGTATTATTTATCAATTGGTTATATCACACGCAAGCGCAAACTTGGCGACAATTGAGCACGGGAGATGACGCACGCCGATGAGCCAAAATTGGTGCCGGATAGCTGCATACCATGCGGATGGGCGCTTTCCGGCAAATCGATCATCAAGGCGTCCGCCGATAGGCCTCTCGGCGGTGCGCGACGCGAACGACCAGCACGATGAGTTCATCGTCCTCGATCTCATACAGGATACGGTAGTCGCCGACGCGAAGCCGCCGCAGCCCCCGCAGGTCGCCCTTCAAGGCGGCGCCCAGATGAGGAAGCTCCGCGAGTCTGTCGATGGCCGCAACAATCCGTGTCCGGTCCGGCCTGGAGATACGCCTCAGCTCTTTGGCGGCGCTCTCCTTAATCCGTATCGAGAAGCTCACGCCGGACCTCGTCCCAGTCCAACACCGGATCGCTGGGATCGCGGAGCCGGTCAACGGCGACGGAGAGATCGTCGAAGTCCTCAAGATAGTGCTCGACGGCCAGACGGATCACATCCGCCCGGCTGCGTCTGAGTTGCGTTGCGGCCCTGTCCAGAGATTCCACTACCGGGTCCGGCAATCGTGCGGTGACCTGCAAGGGCATGGCGTTTACTTCTTCGGTCTATGTAAGTGACATTACTTTACATCAATGTGCTGGTGAAGTCGATCCGGTCGACCGCCGCATCGACATCGCGACGGCATGGCTAACCGGGTGCGCGCTGAGTACTGGCTGCCTGGAACGAGGAGCGGCGATCCTGGGGATGTGTCGCTGTTCCGAAGTGGGCAATGAAAGAAAGGCGTCACCGACGGACAGTGATCCGAATCGCGACGTCGAGCGCATCCGCCATCCAGACCGGAATGTCAGCAGAACGGAGCTTGGTGGATTGCTCCGGACCGATGGCCGCCTCGATCCTGGCGACGGTCTCCGGCGTCACATTGTCCCCGTCAAGATACCAGAGGGCGTCTACCCCATGGCCTTAGAGAGCGCGGACGACGTTGCCGAGCACCTGCCCCGCTTCATCGACAGCTACAACGAGAGACGCCTACACTCCGCCCTCGGCTATCTCAGCCCCAACCGTTTCGAAAAGGAACAACCCCGCACCCCGGTCAAATCGGCCGCATGAAACTGTCCGACCCCAGGGGCCCACTCCGATCATCGATAGGAACTCCCGCCGCGTGGTCGGGGCGTCGCGGAAGCAGCCGAGCATGCGGCTGGTTACCAGGCTGACCCCCGGCTCGCGGATACCGCGCGTGGTCATGCACTGATGCGCCGCCTCGATGACCATGCCGACGCCACGTGGCTCGAGCACGTCCTGGATCGTGTCCGCGATCTGCGATGTCAACGCTTCCTGGATCTGCATCCGCTTCGCGAAGGCCTCGACAAGGCGCGCGATCTTCGAGATGAGCACGACCCGTTCCGCCGGCAGATACCCGACATGCGCCTTTCCCAGGATTGGAACGATGTGGTGTTAGCAGTGGGACTCGAGGGGTACATCGCGCAAGACGATCATCTCGTCATAAGCGGCCGTCGTCTCGAGGGTCGTGGCTAACAAAGCAACCGGGTCTTCGGCGTATCCGGCGAAGAATTCCTCGTAGGCCCGCACGACGCGCGCGGGCGTTCCCTTCAGCCCCTCCCGGTCGGGATCGTCCCCGGCCCACTCGATCAACGTGCGAACGGCAGCCTCGGCGCGGCGCGGCCGACGGCGTGGTTCCGAGCCGGTGCGCGATGGCGTCGAGGTCCGATTCTCAACAACTGCACTGTCCATATTGCGGCTTTTCATCGATGTCGGGTCGCCCTGGATCAGCAATTCTCCTTATGGCGTTTTTCGTTGCATTGCGGCCTTTCGTGTTGGTTTTTTTGGCGGTTCTGCGGTTGGAGGGATGGGTTTGGCGCGGGGGCCGGGGATCAGGCGTTTGCGGGAGGGGGGAGGCCCGTGATGACGGTTTTCATGAGGACTGCCCATGACGCGAAGACATGGTAGGCGGTGATCGTGCGGATGTGCTCGAACAGGCGCCTTCGGGCTCCGAGTGCGTGCCGCGCCCGCCGCCAGGATGCTTCGATCAGGTCGCAGGCCGTGTGCAGGGCGAAGGCCAGCAGATTGAGCACGACCAGGATGCTGGCCAGTGTCTGGCTGCCATGCCCGAAATTGTGTTCGAGGTTGTAGCCGTTGGTCTTCAGGACGTTGAAGGTCTCGTTCTCGATCTTCCAGCGGGCACGCCCGCAGGCGGCGATGGCGGCGGCGGTGTCTCGCGTGACGGCAAGGTCGGTGACGAAGCTGTTGCGGTAGGTCACCTTGCCGTCGGGCTTGGCGATCTCGACCTCCAGCCAGTTGACGGCGAGCGCGTCGGCGCCGTCGCGCAGCGGCACGCCATTCATCCAGCGATAGCGATGGCGGCGCCTGGCCGCGCCCCTGCCCACGGTCTGGCACACCTCGTCCAGCACGACGCCATGGGTGTATTCGCTCAACGTCTTGTGGCTGGACGGCTTGCACACGAAGATGAAGCTCCCGCCCGCGGCGCGCACCGCCTCGCAGATCGGCTGGCGGGAATAGAGATCGTCGCCCAGATAGACCGGTCTCAGCCCGGCCACACAAGGCCCCAGGCGGGCCAGCCAGCGCTGCGCCGCGCGGCTCTCGCAGTCCTGCTGCGCCGAGCCGTCTTGCGGGCGCACGAACTCCGGCGCCAGAGGCAAGGCGCGGCGCTGCCCCGGCGCCACCAGAGCGGCGCCGACAAAGCTGTGGAAATACTCCACCTCCTCGCCCCGCCGGCGCGTCGAGCAGTGCGCGCAGTGGATCGTGCCGGAACGGAAAGGCTCCGAGCCGTCCAGCGCGATCAACACCCGATCGTCCAGGCAGCGCAGACCCGACAAGGCACCGGCGCCATCCAGGTCATCGACAAGCGCCGAAAACACCGCGTCGAAATGATCCGTCGGCGCCCCATCCAGCATCCGCCGGATATGGCTGTCGCACGGAACCCGCTCCATGCCGAACAGCGTCCCGGCGTTCGAAGCGCCGCGCTGCGCCGACAGCAGGCGCTGATGCGCCAGAAACGACGGGCTCTGCACGAAAAACACCGAAAACGCCGCAAGCCCGATGTCTCTCATGGCATAGCGCCTGTTGCTTCCCGAGCGCTTGTCGGGCAACGCCGCGCACCGCTTCCCCACCACTTCTATGTATCGTTCAAGACGCTTCATACAACAACTTGAATCACATCTCCAAGCCTTTGAAAAACCCCGATAACTCCAAAAGGAGAATTGCTGGCCCTGGATCGTGGCACTTTTGCGAACTATTGCGATATGTTATAACATTTCCTTCTGCCTCGCAAGGTGAGACATGCGATGACGAAACCGACGGCCCGACCCCGGCCCTGCACCGATCCCGATTGCCGCGGGCGGCACTCGACGCGCGAACGGGTCGCGCTGGCAGTATCGATTTGCGAGGCGCGCGGCGTACAGATGACGAAGCTGCGGAGGCGTGTCCTGGAGCTGCTGTGGGCGAACGGTGGGCCGACGAGCGCCTACCAGTTGATCGAAGCGATCAAGCTCAGGGATTCGCGTTCGGTCGGACCGCCGATCGTGTACCGGGCGCTTCACTTCCTGATGGGGCAGGGCCTCGTCTCCAGGATCGAAAGCCTGAACGCCTACGTCCCGTGCGTCCATCCCGAGCGCGACCACGATTGCCTTTTCTTCATTTGCAGCGGCTGCCGGGTATCGGTCGAGCTTGAGGATCCGCGGATCGGAGGACTGCTTGCCGAGGATGCCGCCGTCTTCGGGTTCGTCGCGACACGTCGAATGGTCGAGGTCCAGGGCATGTGCGCGCGATGCGCAGAAGCCGGCGCGGCGTAGGACGGGGACGAGGAGGTCCACCCATGGAGAGCCGGTATCCGGATGGACGGTCGCGGCGGCTGGACGTGAGCGCCGCCGCTCGACAGGGGGCGCCGGCATGAGGACGCGGCGCACCTCGTCGCTTCGGCTGCTGCCGCTCGGCGCCGGCCCGCGGCTGGCCGGGGCGGCCCTGATCGTTGCCGCGCTCTGGGGCGCGTTCTTCTGGGCGACGTCCACGCCGGGAGGGGGGCCATGACCTACGCCCTCAAATTTCAGGACCTGAGCCTCGGCTACGACCGGCAACCGGCCGTGCATCGCCTGCAGGGCGAGATCGCCGAGGGCAGCCTGACCGCCATCGTCGGACCCAACGGGGCCGGCAAGTCCACGGTGTTGAAGGGGGTGACCGGCTTACTCCGCCCGCTCGAAGGTCGGATCGCGTTCGGCGGGCTCACCCGCAGCGAGATCGCCTACCTGCCGCAGCAATCGGATGTCGACCGGTCTTTCCCGATCGCGGTCGCCGACCTCGTGGCAATGGGCCTCTGGCGAGAGATTGGCGGCTTTGCGGGCTTGCGGACTGTTCACCGCGCCCGCGTCGCCGAAGCGATTTCCGCGGTCGGCCTCGAAGGGTTCGAGAAGCGGCCGATCGGGTCGCTGTCGGGCGGGCAGATACAGCGAGCGCTCTTTGCCCGCCTGCTGCTGCAGGACGCAGGGCTCGTCCTGCTTGACGAGCCCTTTGCGGCGATCGACGCGAGAACGGTGGCGGACCTGATCGGCGTGGTGCGGCGCTGGCACGGCCAAGGCCGCACGGTGCTCGCCGTCCTGCACGACGTCGACACGGTGCGGGCTCACTTCCCCCGCACGCTGATGCTGGCGCGCGAACTCGTTGCCCATGGACCCACGGCGCAGGTGCTGACGGCCGAAAACCAGTTCCGTGCGCGCCAGATGTGCGAAGCCTGCGCCGGCCCGCCGCACATATGCGGGCGAAGCGTGGCGTGATGTGGGAGCTCCTCGTCCAGCCCTTCGCCGATTTCGGCTTCATGCGGCGCGCACTGATGGGCTGCATTGCGATCTCGGTCGGCGCGACACCGGTCGGGGTATTCCTGATGCTGCGCCGCATGAGCCTGACGGGCGACGCGATGGCCCATGCGATCCTGCCGGGTGCAGCCGTCGGCTATCTCGTCGCGGGCCTTTCGCTCGGGGCGATGACCGTCGGCGGGCTGATCGCAGGCATGGCCGTGGCGCTGCTTGCAGGCTTCGTGACCCGCGTCACGGCGCTGCGCGAGGATGCGAGCTTGGCGGCCTTTTACCTGATCTCACTGGCGGTGGGCGTGCTGATCGTGTCCACCCGGGGCAGCAATGTCGACCTGATGCACGTGCTCTTCGGGACCGTGCTCGCGCTCGACGACGCCGCTCTGACTCTGCTCTGTTCTATCGCGACCGTTTCGGTCTTCACGCTCGCGGCTCTTTTCCGGCTGCTCGTGCTCGAATGCGCGGACCCGCAGTTCCTGCGCTCGGTGAGCGGGCTCAGCGCCGTGACGCATTTCACCTTTCTTGCCCTCGTCGTGCTGAACCTCGTGGCCGGCTTCCACGCGCTCGGCACGCTGATGGCGGTCGGTATCATGATACTTCCCGCTGCCGCCGCACGATTCTGGGCAGTCGGCATTGGCGCGTTGATCGCTGTCGCGGTCTCGGTCGCGATGCTCTCGAGCCTGAGCGGCCTTCTTCTCTCCTACCACTTCAGCCTGCCCTCCGGGCCGGCGATCATTCTTGTCGCGGGTCTCGCCTACGCTCTGTCGCTGGTCTTTGGACCGGTGGGCGGTCTCGCCAGACGGGCCTTCGCGCGACGCCATCTCGAAGCCTGAAAGGAGTTCCCATGCCCACCCGCAGAGCGCTTCTGATATCCGCCACCGCCCTCCTCGCCCTGTCGCTCTCCGCTCAGGCCATCGCACAGTCCGACAGACCGATGCCAGTGGTCGCCACCTTCTCGATCCTCGGCGACATGGTGAAGCGCATCGGCGGAGAGCATATCGCCGTCACGACACTCATCGGTCCTAACGGCGACACGCACGTTTACCAGCCGACCCCTGCCGATGCCCGGGCCGTCAGCGAAGCGACGATCCTTGTGGTCAACGGGTTGCAGTTCGAAGGCTGGCTGGACCGGCTGATCGACGCCTCCGACTTCGATGGCATGCGCGTGGTGGCAACCGAAGGGATCGAGCTGATCGCGTTCGACGACGAGCACGATCAGGGCGACAACCTCGACGTCCACGCCGAAGAGGCCGGGCATGACCACGATCACGATGACCAGGCCGAGGCCGGTCATGATGATGACCACGACCACGATGAGCATGCCGAGGCAGGCCACGACCACCATGACCATGGCGCTTTCGACCCGCACGCCTGGCAGAGCTTGGGCAATGCCGCAGACTATGTCGACAACATCACTGCCGCTCTGGCTCAGGCCGATCCGGCGAACGCGGCCGACTTCTACCAAAACCGGGCAGCTTATGTCGCCGAGATCGAGGCGCTCGATGCAGAGATCCGCGAGATCGTGGCAGCCCTGCCGGCCGAACGCCGCATCGTCGTTACCTCGCACGATGCGTTCCAGTATTTCGGCGGCGAATATGGGCTGACCTTCATCGCGCCGCAGGGGCTCAGCACCGAGTCTGAGGCGTCCGCAAAGGATGTCGCCCGCCTCATCCAACAGATCCGTGAGCGGGGCATTCGTGCCGTCTTCATCGAGAACATTGGCGATGCGCGCCTGCTCGAGCAGATCGCAAACGAGACCGGGGCCACGATCGGCGGCACGCTCTATCCCGGCGCGCTGTCCGGCCCGGACGGTCCGGCGCCGACCTATCTCGACATGATGCGGCACAACGCGATGACGCTCGCGCAGGCGCTGGCTTCCTAGCCCGCATCCTTCATGCAGGATGCGGGCTAGCAGCCAGCAGGCCGAACAGTGTCGCAAGGGTCTTTCCTAGTGTCCTGATTCTGAAGTTCGCATAGCTATGATTGAGCTGGCGCGAGTTCGAGGGTTCTCAGGCAGAAGCGTTTGATGGACGCCAGGATTTCGTCGGCGGACTTGTGCCAGTGGAACGGCTTGGGGTCCTCGTTGACCGCCTCGATATACGCGGTAATCGCCTGCTCCAACTCGACGGTCGAGCGGTGACCCCCGCGACGGATCTGCTTCTCCGTCAGATCGGAGAAGCACCGCTCCACCTGGTTGAGCCACGACGCCGAGGTCGGCGTGACGTGGACATGCCAGCGAGGCCGCTTTGCGAGCCAAGCGCGGACTTCCTTCGTCTTGTGCGTCGAGTAGTTGTCGATGACGATATGGATGTCGAGATCCTCGGGCACGTTGGCCTCGATATAGTCCAGGACCTTGCGGAATTCCCGGCTTCGGTGACGGCGGAAACACTTGCCGATGACCTCGCCGGTGGCGACGTCGAGGGCGGCGAACAACGAGGTCGTGCCGTTGCGCTTGTCGTCATGGCTGCGCCGCTCAGGGATGCCCGGCCGCAGCGGCAGCAAGGGCTGGGTGCGGTCGAGGGCCTGAACCTGGGACTTCTCGTCCACACAGAGAACCATGGCATGCTGCGGCGGGTCCACGTAGAGGCCGACGATGTCGCGCGTCTTGTCCACGAAGTACGGGTCCGCCGACAGCTTGAAGCCACCACCCCCGCGGCGCGGCTGCTCAGTCGCCAAAGTAACTGGGGGTTGTGTCTTCGACGGGTGACGCGTGGAGTGGTTGCCGGTGGGGCAGGCGAGGCCGTAAGAGCAATGGCGTGCGCGAGCACCCGTCTTGAAGCTTGGCCCGAACCGTGATCGGCTTCTGTCACTGATGGCACGGGTTCGCCCGTGACCTCGTTCAAGAGATTGAGACTTCGCCGCGGTTCCTCCCCACCCACAACGTCAATGGAGTTTGGGAGGGCTCTCGATGCCGAGCAAGCGGAGAAGGAGGCAGCGCCTCAAGGTGGTACACCCGGATTGCGCCGGGATCGACATCGGCAAGGACCGGCACTTCGTAGCGGTCGATCCGGAGCGAGCCGAGGAACCGGTGAGAGAGTTCGGCGCGTTCACGCGCGACCTGGATGCGATGGCCGAGTGGCTCAAGTCGTGCGATGTGACGAAGGTGGCGATGGAGTCGACCTCGGTCTACTGGATCCCGGTTTACGAGGTCCTGGAGCGAGCCGGGTTCGAGGTGATGCTGGTGCCGCCTCGGATGACGAAGCAGATCGGCGGGCGCAAGAGCGACGTGCTGGACTGCCAGTGGATCTGGCAGTTGATGTCCTTCGGCCTTCTGCGTGGCGCCTTCCGGCCGGGCGACGCGATCTGCCCGTTGCGCTCCTTCATGCGTCAGGCGAAGCAGTTGATCGAGGACCGCTCTCGCTGCGTGCTGCACATGCAGAAGGCGCTGACCCAGATGAACGTGCGTCTGGACTCGGTGATCAGCGACATCATGGGGAAGACGGGTGAGCGCATCCTGCGGGCGATCGTCGCCGGCGAGCGCGACCCCCAGCGGCTGGCCTCGCTTCGCGACCGGCGGATCAAGGCCAGCGCCGACACGATTGCCGCGAGCCTGGAGGGCACCTGGCGCGAGGAGCACCTGTTTGCCCTGGAGCAGGCGATGCAGCGCCACGACTTCCTGGAGCAGCAGATCGCGGCGTGCGAGGCGCGGATCATGGCAGAGGTTGAGCACCTGACCCCGCCGGACGATGCGACCGATGACGGTACGCCCGACGACACTCCCAGTGACGGATCGTCGGGCACGGCGTCGAACGAGACCCCGAACAGCAGCGGCAGGACGCTCCGCGGGCAGGATAAGGCCATGGCTGTGGCGCTGAACAAGATGATGGGGGTCGATCTCACCGCGATCCCGACCGTCGGCATCACCACCGCCCTGGTGATCGCTGCCGAGATCGGCCCTGACTTCTCCGCCTTCCCCTCCGCACAGCACTTCAGTTCCTGGCTGGGGCTGGCGCCGGGGACCAGGATCAGCGGCGGCAAACCGTTGCCGGGCCGTGGACCCAGGGTGGTCAACCGGGTTGGCCAGGCGCTGCGCATGGCGGCCATGACCGCTCGCTCCAGCCAAACCTTCATTGGCGCCAAGCACCGCAGCCGCCTCGCCCGGATGGACACGAACGTCGCGATTGTCGCCACCGCCCGAGAACTCGCCTGCCTGATCTACCTGATGGTGACCCGCGGCCAGCAATATGCCGAGAAGGGGATGGAGGTCTACGAAAGCCGACGCCTGGACCGCAAGTTCTCCTCGCTCCGTCGACAGGCCAAGAAGCTCGGCTTCCAACTGCTCGAGATCGGCGACGACAACAAAAACACAAGTGCTGCTATGTCAATGGCTTAGAGACAAGTTACTCAAGAGGTCTCGCTGCGGTGCGGCTGCAGGGAAAAGGCCTGCCAGATGCGATGGATGGTCGAGGCGCCGTACCCGGTGGCGCGCGCCATCGAGCGCAGGCTCCAGTGGGTGGCGTCGGGCGGTGTGTCCTCCAGCGTCATGCGAACGACCTCGGCAACCTCATCGTCGCCGATGCGCCGGGGCGCACCCGAACGCGGCGCGTCATGCAGACCGTCGAGGCGGTCTTCGGCGAAGCGGCGGCGCCACTTGCCGACAGTCAACTCCGTGACCTCCAATAAGGCCACGATTTCCTTGTTGGACAGCCCGTCCGCCGCCGCCAGCACGATCCGTGACCTCAGCGCCAAGGCCTGCCACGACTTGCGGCTCCGGCTCAGCCGACCCAGCTCCTTGCGCTCCTCATCTGTCAGGGTAATGTCCACCGCTGTTCTCGCCACGGAATGAACCTCCTTGCTTCCATCAACAACACAATAGTGCGAACTTATGGAGCAGGACACTAGGCCGTGTTGACGAATGATCGAAGCATAATCCATGCTGAGACAATGTGGACAAACGCGAGGACCGTCCGAGCGCGCTTGTCATAACGTGTGGCAATGCGACGGAATTGTTTGAGCTTGTTGAAGAATCGCTCGACCTGCTGGCGCCGCTTGTCCTTTTCTTGATCATGATGAATCGTCTCACTCCGGTTCGACCGGGCGGGAATCACGGCTTCGACGCCCTGGTCGGCCAGCACCTGGCGAATGCCATTGCTGTCATACGCCTTGTCCATGACCGCAGCCTCCGGTGCGGGAGAGCTGGGCAAAGCCTTCCACAGCAGCTCGAATCCCACGCCATCATGGCGCTCGCCACCCGTCAACACGAAGCACACACCGGTTGTTTCGTTGGCACAGGCCACGTGCAGCCTGGTGGAGAACCCGCCCCGGGAGCGGCCGGGAGCCTGGGCCTCCTGGCCGCCGTTTTTTTACCGCGCCGGCGGCGTGTTGATGAGCGTGCACGATGGTCGAATCGATGAACACTTCCTTGAGTGGTTCATCGTCTCCCTGTTGTCTCTGTTGCCAGAGCCGTGCCCGGAGGTGGCGCTTCTCCCAACGGCGAAACCGCTGATAAACGGCATTCCAATGGCCGAATTCGTCGGGCAGGTCGCGCCTGGGGGTTCCGGTCCGCGCCTGGTAGAGGACGGCTTCGATGAACATTCGGTCGCTGAGCCGTGGCGGGGCGCCGGCGGCGTGTTTGCTCTCACGCAGTAGCGGCTCGAGTGTCGAGCAGACAGCATCCGTGATAAGCAGGCGTAACGCCATGATAATACCAAGCGCGCTCCAAATTGACTCACCATCCCAATATGTTGGGGTGACGGTCCGGACGACCTTCATAGACTGTGGTGATCGACTCACCAGCGCCGGAGGATGACGATGAGTGCGGCAACGCCGATAACCTGGACGGCACACACAGCGGACGAGCTCCACGCGCTTTCGAGGCACTGCGGGGACGCGAAGCAAGCGTCGCGCGCGCGTGCGCTCGCCATGATCATGGAGGGTGCGTCTCGCACGGAGGCGGCTCGGGCGCAGGGCATGGAGCTTCAAATCCTGCGCGACTGGGTGTTGCGCTACAACACGGAGGGCTTCGACGGCCTCGCGGATCTCCCGCGCGGCGGGAGCGAGGGCCGGTTGACGGACGCGCAGATCGCCGAGATCGGCGCCTGGATCGAGGCGGGTCCCGAGCTTGAGCGGGACGGTGTGACGCGCTGGCGCGTTCAGGACATCTTACGGAAAATCGAGGAGGCCTTCGGGGTCATCTATACGGAGAGCGGTGCCCGTATGATGCTCCGAAGGGCCGGGTTTCGCTTTGTCTCGGGGCGGCCGGTCCACCCCAAAGCCGACGCGGAGCGGCAGAGGTCGTTCGTGGCGGAGTTCGAGGCACAGTTGACGTCGGCGCTCAGCTCTGAGGCGCTGGCGGGTCCGATAGAAATCTGGTTCCAGGACGAAGCGCGCATCGGCCAGAAGGGGATGACGACACGGGTCTGGGCGAATGGGAAGCAGCGTCCGCGCATCCTGCGCGACCATCGCTATGGCTACGTCTATCTGTTCGGCGCCACCTGCGCAGAGCGCGGCGTCGGCATCGCCCACGTGGCGGACAGGGCGAACACGGCGTCGATGAACGAGCATCTGGCGGCGATCGGCGCGGCCGTGGCGCCGGGTGCGCACGGCGTGATTGTGCTGGACGGGGCGGGCTGGCATCGCTCGGGCGACCTTCTCGTTCCCCCCAACCTGACGCTCGTGCATCTGCCGCCCTACAGTCCGGAACTCAATCCGATGGAGCAGATCATTCTGTTCCTGAAATCGAACCGCTTCGCCAACCGCGTGTTCAAGAATGTCTCCGCCCTGAGGGACGCCTGCTGGACGGGGTGGCAATGGCTGACCGACCAGCCCGACGTCATCACCAATACGACCCGGCGCAGCTGGGCCGTAGCCCCATCGTGCTGATCCCGATGCCTCACTGTATCGGTTCATATGACTTGCGTTTGGTGTAACCGAGATTGCCGAGTTCGCCCAGATAGGTGTGCCGGTACGGCGCGAGCCAGCCCGTCTCGCCCGGCACCGAAGATTGCTCGATGTTGGACATTGTTCGCTTCTCTCCTTTCGTGGTGAAAGGAGAGAAGGACTATCAGGAAATCCGAACGCGCAACCGGCCCTGTGAATATGCCGACAAAGCTCGCTCGTCTGTAGCGAAATCAATGTGTTAGGAGACGAACCCGGCATAGTCCGGTTGTCGGCATTGTCGCGGGTTTTCCTCGCAGGGGGACGGGGCCTCGTTCGAGGGGTCCTACCGCCATGGCGCGGGCGCTGGTAAGGCCATATGCGTACATGCGCCGAAGGACTCGGTGCTGCACGCCATCGCCGACACCCTGCAGGCGGTCCAGCGGCGCAACTTCTATCAGTTGCACGCCACGATCCGGCACTGCGGCCGCTATTGCCACGAGCACAGTATGGCGATCGAGGTCGAGCGGGACAGCCCGACCTGGCAGCCCATGACCGACGACGCCGAGGACAGGGTGATCGAGGCGCTGCGCGACCTCGCGCGCTGGCTCTACCGCCAGCTCGAGCGCGAGTACGAGTACCTGACCTCCTCCGCCGCCGCCGCCGAAGCCATCGCCGTCAACGGCTGGACGTTCACGGAAGCGGGCCAGAGGTTCGGCTGACCGTCGCCCGCTCCAGCATGCGGGCACCGAGTACGCCCGCCTGACCGGGCTATCCCGCGCCCGCCCAGCCCAACGCCGGCGCGCCGGCGCCCCCGATCCATCGCATCCGCGGTCCACGCCGCCCGGAGGTCGGGCAGTCGGTCCGGGACAGGTCCGGCGGGGCGGCGCGGGAGCCCATGCCCCGTGCCGCCGTCCCCGCGGTTTCATCCATTCCGATTCGGAGAACGCCATGCTCGACGCCATCCCGGCGGCGGACGCATCCGCGCGCCCGCAGCTTCCCTCCGCTCCCGCCGCGTTCGTCGGCGCCGCGCCCGAGTGCTCCGGCGCGGAAGCGCTCATCGCCGCCGCCCGCACCCTGCTGCCGGTGCTGGAGGCCGGCCGGCCCCTCGACGCCGCCACTCTCCGCGACGCCATGACCCGCGCCTATGGTGCGAGCGACGCCGAGGGCGCCTGGGTCTGGAAGGACGCCTACGAGACGGCCGAAGCGTCCGTCGTGATGTTCGTCCGCCGCTACGGCCGCGCCATGCGCCGCCGGGCCGGCGCCGGTCCCGACGGTCCCCGCGGGATGCTCGCCATGCTGGCGGCGGTTGCCGCGCTCGAACCCTCGCACACGAAGCGCTCCGAGCGGCAGGTACGCCTCCAGCAGTTCTCGACCCCGCTGCCGCTCGCCTACGCCGCGCTCCGGGCCGGCGCCGTTCGCCCGGGCGATGTCGTGCTCGAGCCCTCCGCCGGCACCGGCATGCTCGCCGTGATGGCCGAGTGCGCGCTCGGAAACCGCGCCGAAGGCCACCTGCACCTCAACGAGATCGCCGAGACCCGCGCTGGCATCCTGGCCGCGATCTTCCCCGGCGCGGGCGTCACCCGCCACAACGCGGAGAACATCGCCGACTTCCTGCCCGGCGTCCGCCCCACCGTGGTGCTGATGAACCCGCCGTTCTCGGCGACGCCGGGCGTCGAACGCATCCGCCACGACGCCGATCTGCGCCACCTGCGCTCCGCCTGCTCGATGCTGCCGCCCGGCGCCCGGCTCGCCGCGATCACCTCCGCCCACTGCGTCCCCGGCGATGCCGCGTGGAACGACGCCTTCGCGGCCCTCGACGGAGAGGTGCGCACCGTCTTCACCATGGCCATCGACGGACGCGCCTACGCCCGGCGCGGCACCGGGTTCGACACCCGGCTCACCGTGCTCGACCGAAGCCGCGAGCCCGGCATCGATATCGACCGCGAGGCGCGCGCCGCCGATGCCGCCGAACTGCTGGACGCCGTCATCGCGACGGTGCCTCCGAGGCTCGCCATCGAGCCCGTCTCCGGCGCCGATCTCTTCGGCCACACGCCGAGGCCGTGCACCACGACGCCGAAGACGACGCGCAAGCCCGTCGTCTCCCCAGCGCCGACGCCCGCGCGGGACTGGGGTCTGGTCGCCGAGCTTGAAGTCCAGACCGGCGCGCCGCAGCCCGATGCGGGACCGTCTGCCGCGACCGCCGGCCCCTGGGAGCTGTGGCGCCCGCGCGTGGTGCGGGCGCCGGGCGCGGTCGCGCATCCGACACCACTGGTGCAATCCGCCGCCATGGCCGCGGTGCCGCACCCCGTCCCGTCGTACCGCCCGATGCTACCCGCGCGGGTGGTGACCGCCGGTCTGCTGTCGGACGCCCAGCTCGAGAGCGTCGCGCTCGCGGGCGAGGCCCATTCGCGCCACCTCGGCGCGCACTTCCGCATCGGCTCGGGCTGGGAGACCGTCCGGCGCGTGGACGATGACGGCGAGACCACAGGCGACGAGGCCGTCACCGCCGACGGCGAGACGCTCTCCGCTCCGGTCCGGTTCCGCCGCGGCTGGATGCTCGGCGACGGCACCGGCGCGGGCAAGGGAAGGCAGGTCGCGGCCATCGTGCTCGACTACTGGCTGCGCGGCCGCAGGCGCGCCCTCTGGCTCTCCCAGTCCGACAAGCTCGTCGAGGACGCGCGCCGCGACTGGACCGCGCTGGGGGGACTCGACGACGACGTTATCCCGCTCGGCAAGTTCCGCCAGGGGGCGGAGATTCCGCCCGGCGAGGGGATCCTGTTCGCGACCTACGCGACGCTGCGCTCGCCGGCCCGGCAGGGCAGGCCCTCGCGCCTCGACCAGATCGTCGCCTGGCTCGCGGGCTCGCTCGACGAGGACGACCGCCACGCCTATCAGGGCGTCATCGTGTTCGACGAGGCGCACGCCATGGCGAACGCGGCCGGCTCGAAGGGCAGCCGGGGCGAGGTCAAACCCTCCCAGCAGGGCCGCGCGGGGCTGCGGTTGCAGCACGCGCTCCCCGACGCGCGCATCGTCTACGTCTCGGCGACCGGCGCCACCACGCTCCCCGGCCTCGCCTATGCCGGCAGGCTCGGTCTCTGGGCCGCCGGGGAGACCCCGTTCGAGACCCGCGCCGCGTTCGTCTCCGCGATGGAGGCGGGCGGGGTCGCGGCGCTCGAGGTGGTCGCCCGCGACCTGAAGGCGCTCGGCCTCTACCAGGCCCGCGCGCTCTCCTATGACGGAGTCGAAGTGGACATCCTGGAGCACCCGCTGAGCCCCGCCCAGCGGCGCATCTACGATGCTTACGCCGGCGTCTTCAAGGTCATCCACCGCAACATCGAGGAGGCGCTCAAGGCCACCGGCATCGTCCAGGGCGAGGACACGCTGAACAGGAACGCGAAGTCAGCGGCGCTCTCCGCCTTCGAGGGCGCCAAGCAGCGCTTCTTCGGCCATCTGCTCACCTCGATGAAGTGCCCCTCGCTGATCCGCGCCGTCGAGGCCGATCTCGAATCCGGCCGCTCCGCCGTCATCCAGCTGGTCTCCACCGGCGAGGCGCTGATGGAACGGCGCATCGCCGAGATCCCCGCCTCCGAATGGGACGACCTCAACGTCGACCTGACACCGCGCGAGACCGTCATCGAGTTCCTGGCCCACGCCTTCCCGGTGCAGATCCAGGAGCCCTTCACCGACGACGAGGGCAATCTCCTGTCGCGGCCCGTGTTCGACGATGACGGCAACCCCGTGCTCTGCCGGGAGGCGGTCGCGGCCCGCGACGCCCTGATCGAGAAGCTCGCAGCCCTGCCGCCGGTGCCGGCGGCGCTCGACCAGGTGGTGCAGCACTTCGGGCACGAGGCGGTGGCGGAAGTGACGGGACGCTCGCGCCGGGTGCTGCGGATTGCCAATGGGCACGGCGAGCGCCTGGCGCTGCGCAGCCGGCCCGCGTCCGCCAACCTTGCCGAGACCGCCGCCTTCATGGACGGGACCAAGAAGATCCTCGTCTTCTCCATGGCCGGCGGCACCGGGCGCAGCTACCATGCCGACCTCGGCTGCGCCAACACCGCGCGCCGGGTCCACTACCTGCTCGAGCCCGGCTGGCGCGCCGACCAGGCGATCCAGGGCCTCGGCCGCACCCATCGCACCCACCAAGCCTCGGCGCCTCTGTTCCGCCCCGTCGCCACCGACGTCAAGGGCGAGCGGCGCTTCATCGCCACCATCGCCCGGCGGCTCGACAGCCTCGGCGCCATCACCCGCGGACAACGCGACAGCCAGACCGCCATGGGCGGCGACCGGGCGCTCTTCCGCGAGAGCGACAACCTGGAGAGCCTGTATGCGAAGGCGGCGCTGCGCCAGTTCTACGGCGCGCTCTGGCTCGGGCGCATCGAGGGCTGGACCGTCGAGCGGTTCCAGGACGCCACCGGCCTCAAGCTCATCCACGAGGGCGGTCTCAAGGAGGAGCTGCCGCCCATGCCGCGCTTTCTCAACCGCCTGCTCGCATTGCCCATCGCCGAGCAGAACGCGCTCTTCGCCGCGCTGGAGGAGCGCATCGCCGCCAACATCGAGCAGGCCGTCGAGGCCGGCAGCTACGAGGTCGGCGTCGAGACCGTACGCGCGGACTCGCTTGTCCTCGCCGGCCGGGAGACCCTCCACGACCGTCCCGGCACCGGCGCCGCGACCGAGCTGGTCGAGATCCTGCGCCGCGACCGCCTCGTGCCGACCACGGTCGAGGCCGCGCTCGACATCGGCGCGTGCGATCCCGCACCGGACGGCAGACCCGCGCTGGTGGTCAACGCGCGTTCGAAGCGCGCCGCCGTCCTGCTGCGCAGCACCTCGCGCATGTTCGACGACGGCGGCGTGCAGGAGCGGGTCCGGCTCGTCCGCCCCGCAGTGCGCGAGTCGATGGCCCGCGCCGAGCTCGACGCCTCCAACTGGCGCCCCGCCGACGAGGTTACCTGGCGCGCTCTCTGGGAGCGGGAGATCGCCTCCCTGCCGACCCACCGCGAGTCGCGCTTCTGGCTCGCCGCCGGGCTCCTGCTGCCCGTCTGGGACAGGCTGCCGGCCGAGAACATGCGCGTGCGCCGGCTCACCTCGGACGACGGCATAGCCCTCATCGGCCGCGTGCTCGACGCCGGGCAGGTCCGCGCCGTGCGCGCAAGCTTCGGCCTCGGCGGCGGCCCCGCCCTGACCGGCGGGGAGGCCTTCGAGGCGGTCCTGGGACGCGGCGCCGCGCTCCCCCTCGCCAACGGCTGGCGGCTCGCCCGGCGGCGCATCATGGGCGCCGACCGCGTCGAGATCGAGGGACCCACGGACACCGACATCGCCGCACTCCGACGCATCGGCTGCACGGTCGAGATCGTCTCGTACCGCGCCCGCGCGTTCGCGCCCGGGCCGGACGCGCTCTCGCGTATCCTCGACCGCTGGCCGCCCGCCGTGTGACCCTGTCCGTACCGCCGGGAACGGTCCGTCCGCCGCCCCGATTTATTTCGCCGCCGCGCCGGGGGTACGTACCCCCGGCCCGCCGCCCGCTGCCACACCCCGGGAGGAACACCGCCATGACCGCCCAGACCCTGCCCGACAATCCGAACTTCTGCTTCTGCCCCGCCTACGACATCGAGGTCGACGTGCAGCAGATCCGCATCGTCATCGAGGGGCTCGCCGGCCACGTGCCGACAGCGCTCATCGCGCTCGACCTCGACGATGCGCTCACCATCTGCGACAAGCTCAACCGCCGCCTCGGAATGGACCGCGAGGCGTGGACGACCATGGCCGCCGCATCCATGCGCACCGAGGCCTTGGAGCCCGGCAACCCCATCGAGCACTGACGGGGCGCGGCGGCGCCGCTGCGCAGCCGGCCCGACATCCGCCGAAGGCATCTCGACAGGGGTGCCTTGCCCCGATATGGTGAAACCCCTATAGTCCGGATCCAGTGGCGCATGTCGAGACCAGTCGAATGGGTCGGTTCGAGCAAGGTGGATCTGAAGCGGTTTCCGGAGCCCGTGCAGGACCGCATGGGCTTTGCGATCTACCAGGCCCAGACCGGCCTGCAACACCACGACGCCAAGCCGCTCAAGGGCTTCGGTTCCGGCGTTCTGGAGGTCCTGGCGCGCCACGACGGCGACACCTTCAGGGCCGTCTACACGGTCCGGTTCCAGGCGGCGGTCTATGTCCTGCACGCCTTCCAGAAGAAGGCGAAGCGGGGCATCGCCACGCCGAAGAAGGATCTCGATCTGGTCCGGCGGCGGCTGAGAGTCGCCGAGCGTCATTACCGGGACACGCATGGCGGAGGGTAGAACCATGACCACATCCGACGCGACAGTCGAACGCGGCGGCGGCAACATCTTCGCCGACCTCGGCCTTCCCGAGGCCGACACGCACCTGCTGAAGGCGGAACTGGTCGGCCGCATCGACGCCATCCTCCGCCAGCGCGACATCACCCAGACCGAGGCCGCGCGCCTGCTGGGCCTGTCCCAGCCGGACGTGTCGCGGCTCCTGCGCGGCGACTTCCGCGAATATTCGCTGGAGCGCCTGTTGCGCCTCCTGATGGCGCTCGGCCGCGATATCGACATCGTCATCCGGCAGCCCCGTTCGGATACCGCCGGCAGGCTGCGCGTCGCCGCCACCGAAGCCGTCTGAACCACCCCCCGGCTCGCGGAGATCCTGCCGCGCGCCGCCTTCGCGCCGGCATCGCCAGCGACCGCCATGCGATCCACACGGGCCGGCTGAGCGCGACCGCACCGACGGCGACCGCCGACGGACCCGACAACCCCACGAGCATCGACGCCGCCACCGTGAAAGTGCCGAGCGCGATTCCCGGCGCCCGCGCGCCCCGCCGGTAGCCGAGACGCCACAGCCTCCGGCAACCGAGCGCCAGCAGCCGGCCGCGTCGAACACCAACGATCCTGCCGCCATCGGCAGCATCGCCGCTTGTACCGGGACTCCGACCGGCAGCCACCACAGCGCCAGCGGCCAGAGCTCCCATCGTCCCACGGTTTCCCGTCTCCTCACGCCTCGCCCCGATGCGCGCGCCGCTTCCAGGCCCGTCCTGCCCTCGTGCATGCCGGCGTTGGAGGACGGCCCGGGGAGGGCGATGGCCGCAAGCGAGAGAGAGGCCTGCGGCCGCTACCGGGGAGGTTACGACAGACGACGCTCATCTACGCCGGCATCGGCGCCCGCGCCACACCCGAACATGTGTTCGCCGACATGACCGTGATGGCGGAATGGCTGGCGCGCGCCGGCTGGCATCTCGCGAGCGGCGGCGCGAAGGGGGCCGATACCGCGTTTGCCGGGGGGGGGGGGGGGGGGGGGGGCGCCGGCCGAAAAGCGGACACTGTATCTGCCGTGGCGCGGCTACAACGGGCATGGCGGGCTGGACTGCCGGGTGCTGTCCCCATCGGAACTGGAAGCCTGCATGAGCCTCGCCGCCCGTCTGCACCCCGCCTGGAACCGCTGCTCGCCCGCCGTGCGCAAGCTCCATGCGCGCAACGCCGCAGTCGTGCTCGGGCCCCGCCTCGACCGGCCCGTCCATGCCATCGTGTGCTGGTCTCCCGATGGCGAGATCGTGGGCGGAACCGGCATGGCGCTACGCATCGCGGCCGAGCACGGCATTCCGGTGCTGAACCTCGGCGTCCTCTCTCCGCGCACGGCCTGCGAGCGCCTGCTGGCCATCCGCCGCGCGGCCTGACCCTCTCCGCAGTTCGAGTCAGAGCGGTGCGGAGTGCCGGGCGAATGCCCGGCTGCGAGAGAGGGAGACGGTCTCCCGCCGCTGCCGGATGCGGCAACCGGTACAGGAGACCCCGGCCATGTTCTACACCGACCCCGACTTCCCCGTCACCGGCGAGCAGGTGCTTGCCGAACTCGGTATCGACCCCCGCGCCATGCACGACGCCATCGAGGACGACCGCGCCCGGCGCTGTCCCGACCGGGACGCCGTGTACCCGGAGCGGCGCATCGCGGACCTCCACGGCGAATCGCCCTTCCGCCACGCGGCGGAGTGAGAGGAGGGCTTGAAGAGGGTGAACGGGAAGGGGCCGGGGAGTGAGTCCCCCGGTCCTCGACCGGTCGCAACCCATCGTCATCAACTAGCCTTGCAAGGAGAATCGCCATGGCATTCGGACTGAACCGGGTGGAACTCATTGGCCGCCTCGGCACCGACGTCACCGTCAATCACCTGACCAGCGGCGGGCGCGGCGCCAACCTGTCGGTCGCGACCGACGAGTCGTACATCAACAAGCAGACCGGCGACCGCTTCTCGACCGAGATCCTGCTCGTGCCCGGCGGACGCGTCCAGTTCCTCGACCGCCCCAACGGGGCCAACGGGAACGGCGCCGCGACTGACGCGGGTCAGGCGCCCGCGAACGGCTCGTCCATGCCGGCCGGCGGCGCCCCGGCGCAGACCGCCGACATGGACGACGACATTCCGTTCTGAGTGGACGGACGTCGCTTCCTCCTCCCTCCCGCCTGGGGTCGGTGCTTCGGAGACTGTGAAAGTATCGGCTTTTCACAGTCTCTTCGGCGCCGTCCCCTTTTCTCATGCAGCCGGGCGGGTGTACGGCCGTCCGAGCACTATGGGTCCGCGGAGGCGGAGGAAAGTCGATCGCGGGCGAACGCCGCGAAGCCGTGCTGAATGACGGAAAAACACAACTCCCAGAGCAATATCACGCAGTAACCGTCCCAGTCCGCCGTTCTTGGAGGTAATGCTCCCTGAATGCATCCGCGCCCAACTCGTTCATCACCCGCTTGAAGTTGTACCCCAGTGTCATCAGGCTGAACTCGCCGCGGCACTTGTCCAGTCCACGCATCAGGAAATGGTCCATTCCCGCCCATCGCTTGATGGTGCCGAAAGGATGCTCGACGAGCGTAGCTCTTTGGCGCATCCATGGTGCACCGGCGCTCATCTTCGTGCGATGCCGGTCGATCACGTCCTCATGCTCCCAGCGGGCCAATCTCCGCCTTGACTGCGATTTTGTCAGGCATCGGTCCCTCAGCGAACAATCCCGGCAAACCGCGGTCACCGAGCTATATCTGAAATACCGCTTGCCCTCCCTTATGCGGGGCGATCCCCTTCGGGTCAGTCTCTGACCGGCCGGGCAAACATACGTGTCATTTCGGGCATCGTAACGGAAATCGTCGTCTCTGCTGAATCGCATGACGTCGCCTTTACCCCTTCTTGGGGGCGGAGGTCTCGGTATCGGTACGTACACGTCCAGGCCCTTGTCTTCACAACTCTTCAACTCTTCGCCGCTGAAGTAACCGGAGTCCGCCAGACCGATCAATCGCTCGGCGACCATGGCTTCGCCGGCTTTCGTCATCATCGGCTCCAGCTGGCCGGCTTCATTGCCGTCCTGTACGACATCCTCCGCGACAATCAGCTTATACCGGTCGTCCACCGCAATCTGGCAGTTGTAGCCGCCTACCGCCTTGCCAGACTTCTTCAGCACCCGCGCATCAGGATCCACCTCCGATATCTGATTCTCCCCGCTTGCCTGCAAGCGTTCCTGCAAAGACTGCTTGTGCTTGCGCCTTTCCACCAGAGCCTCGATCTTCGCCGCCAGTTCTGGATCCTCCCCGCTGTCCTCTCCATCCTCCGATCCTGCATCCGCCTCGTCCAACAGCCTTTGATACTCGGCAATCTTTTCGTCCAGACGCTTCAGACCCTTTCCCAGGCTTGCCTTCGTATGGATGCTGTCCGCATTTGCATTGGCCTTCAGAAAAGTCCCGTCGACAGCCACCCGGCGACCCTCCAGCAGGGACAACTCCCGGCATAGCAGAATGAACTCCCGGTTGGCTGCCCGCAGCGCAGATGCATTGTCCTTGCGGAAATCCGCGATCGTCTTGTAGCTCGGCGTGGCCCCCTGGCACAGCCAGATCACCTCCAGGTTCCGTCGCGTCTCCGCTTCCAACCGGCGCGAACTGCGCACCCGGTGTTGATAGCCGTACAGATACAGCTTCAGCAGTAGTCTCGGATCGTAGGCTGGCTGGCCGGCCCCGCAGTGTTCTTCCGCGTGCCGACGAACGTATCGATCGCGCGCACCGGATTGTGTTCGGACACATAGTTGTCCACGCAGGGCGGAAGAAGCATCAACTCGCTTCGGGACCGCACCTCCCGATAACGTCGCTCCGGCATCGTGGTAAACCTTGTGGTTGCCTGGATTGCCGGCGAGCATAGCACTTGTAGGCTGCGGGAAACCGGGACACTGGCGGACAAAGACTGCTTCATTCGCCCTCGTCAGCACCTGGTTCGTCGAGATCTCTGTCATCGGCTCAGAGTTCCGCCCTGTTCGGGCTCACAGAAATACTTTCACAGTCTCATGCGCGTCGTCCCCTTTCCCATGGCGCCCCTTTCGAGCCCGTCCCCGTCCGGGCGGCGCGCCCGCCTTGCCGCGCCGGCGAGAGCCGGAGGGGCGGCCGGTATCGGGGCGTCCCCCGCCAGGCCGAGGAGCTTCCAACCATGCCATACATCGTGCACCGCTCGCGCCGGAGCCGCGTCGTGAACGCGGCTTCCATCGCCGCCGCGCTTGGGCTTCGCGCCGAGGCTGTGTGCCGGCGGTACCTGCCGCACGGCCGCCGCCAGGGCCGCTACTGGGTCGCGGGAGACCTCGACGGCGCCCGCGGCCGCTCCCTTTACGTCCGCCTTGACCCTCCCGGCATGCCGGGCAAGTGGACCGACGCCGCCACCGGCGAGCACGGCGACCTGCTCGACATCGTCCGCCACCGGCTCCGTGCGCCGACGCTGCGCTCGACGAAGCCCGCGCCTTCCTCGCCCTGCCGCCTGCCCCGGACCCCGTTCCCGGGGCTGCGCCGGCCGTGGGCAGGGGCGAGATCTACGACGCCACCGAGGCGGCACCCACGCGGAGCGCTACCTGCTCGCCCGGGGGCTCGCGCGCTGCCGCTTCGCGGCGCTGCGCTTCCACCCCGCGCTTCGCTACCGCGAAGGCGCGAGCGTTCGACGCCTGCCGGCGCTGGTCGCCGCCGTCACCGGCGACGACGGCGCCATCCTCGGCGTGCAGCGCACCTGGCTCGACCCCCGCTCGCCCGCCAAGGCGGGCGTCGCATCGCCCCGCAAGGCCCTCGGGCGCATCTACGGCCATGCGGTCCGCTTCGGCTCGCCCGACGGAACGCTGCTGGTCGGCGAGGGCATCGAGACGGTGCTGTCGCTCGTCACCGCGGTGCCGGAGATCACCGCTGCAGCGGCGCTGTCCGCCGGAAGCCTCGGCGCATTCGTGTCGCCGCCCGGCCTCGCCCGCCTCGTCATCGCCCGCGACAACGACGCCGAGGGTGAGCGGGCGGCGATGCGCCTCGCCCGGCGCTGCGCGCGGGCTCGCGTCGCCGCCACGGTCGTCGTCCCCGAAGGCGGGGACTTCAACGACGACCTCGTCGCGCTCGGTCCCGCCGCACTCGCCGCCAGGCTCGGCCCCCTGTTCCGCTTCGCGGGAGGAAGAGTCGAGCAGAGGGTCGGGCAAGCCGACCGGGAGAGAGGAGAGAGGTCATGGACGCCATCGTCAATCTGAAGCGCGAGCCGAAGCTCCGCGAGGAACTCGAATACGCGCAGGTGCACAACAACACCGCGCTCATCGACCGCCGCACGAAGTGGGGCAACCCCTTCAAGGTCGGACGCGATGGAACGAGGGAGCAGGTCATCGCGCGCTATCGCGCCGACCTCTGGCGGCGCATCCGCGCGGGCGAAGTCGCGCTCAAGGAGCTCGCCGCCCTGGACGGCATGTGGCTCGCCTGCTGCTGCGACCCGCTGCCCTGTCACGGTCACGTGCTCGCCCGTGCCGCGGCCTGGGCCGCCGAGATACTCCGGGCACGGGAGACCGGGTGATGCGGGCCACGGTCGCCGCTGTGCTCATCTCCGGAACCGGGGTCTGTTCCAGCGCGGTGGATTGTGGGCGACCCCTTCGGGCCGGGCTCTCCGCTGCAATCTCCACTCGCTGCGCTCGCTCCGATTTCCGCTGCGATCCCTCGCGCCTTGTATGACCCGCCTTAGCCCCTTTGAACAAGAGGTTATCCACAGTTGTTGTGGTCGCGAATTTTGTGGAAAACCGCCGCTCTTCGGCGACCAACGCCATGCCATGGCCCAGTCACTGAGTACGGTTTGGGACTGCTGCGGCTCCGTCGTTAGATGGAAAAGCAGTGCGGGGAAAGCGGCCGCTTTCCCCGCTGGGAGGAGTCGGACCGTCTACGCGCCAAGGACACGGATCCGCAGCGGAGCTTGGTCGGCTCATCCCTTGTTCGTTCCGTGCGTCCTGAACGGATGCGTGGGTGTGAGACCCGGATTGAGTTGCAAGGACAGGAGTCACGGGACATGAACCAAGAATAAGGTAGTCGCCGGCATCGATGTCAGCAAGGCCACTCTCGACGTCCACATCGCCCCTTCGGGCGAGGCGCGGCAGTTCCAGAACGATGCCGGCGGCCGCCGCGGCCTTCGCAAGATGCTGCACAAGGCGAAGGTCGATCTTGTCGTAGTCGAGGCCACGGGGCGCTATCACAGGCCGGTGCACATCAGCCTCGACGATGCAGGCCTCCGCGTCGCCGTGGTCAGCCCGCTACAGGCTCGGCGTTTCGCCCAGGCCCTCGGCCAACTGGCGAAGACCGACCCCATCGATGCGGCCATGCTGGCACGCCTTGGCCAGGCGATGGACCCGGATGCGACGCCGCCACGCAGCGGCGCTCACGTCCGGCTCGGCGACCGCGCCCGGGCGCGTGCACAGTTGGTCAAGACCAAGACCGCGCTCTCCAACTCCATCAAGGAATACGAGACGCCGGAAACCGTCGCTGCGTTCAAGCAGTTGGTCGACGACATCAATCGAGAGATCAGCCGACTCGAGGCCGCGACCCGCGTCGTCATCGTCGACGATCCCGAGCATGCTCGGCGCGACCGCATTCTGCGCTCGATACCCGGCATCGGCCCCGTCACCGCCGCCGTGCTCTGTGCCGAGATGCCGGAGCTCGGCACCCTCGGTCGCCGCCAGGCCGCCTCCCTGGTGGGTGTCGCCCCCTTCCCGGACGACAGTGGAAAGAGGGTCGGGAAGCGATACTGCAAGGGTGGCCGAGCCGTGCCTCGAAACGTCCTCTTCATGGCCGCGATGACAGCCAGCATGTACAACGTCGAGATGAAGCAGCTCTACCAGCGCCTGACCGAAGAGGGCAAGCCGCACAAGGTTGCGGTGGTGGCCGTCATGCGCAAGCTCATCATCCTCGCCAACGTGCTCGTGCGCGAGGACCGCGAGTGGGCGCCGTCCGCTCCCACTCCGATCACTGCATGATTGTCGGGCCTGTGGAGAAATCAGTGAACGTCGCTGGATGAAATACCGGTAGACCGCCTTCAACCCCCGAGTCCGGGTTGACTGTAAACACGGATGCTCCGCTCGCAAGCTCGCTGCGCGCTCCGCTTGCCAAAAAGCACGTTCGTCAATGGGGGAATTGGGCACTCCTCCCGACGTTGGCCCATTGTCCCACACGTGCTCACTGCGCCAACCCCTGCGGGGTCCTCCACTCCGCTTGCGCTCCGTTCCGGCCGGGACTCGCAGGGCAACGGCGCTGGCGCGCCTAGGCCCATCGGCGCGCGCGTGAACCAAGTCCTCGGGAGAGCGAATCCGGTTCCAGTTGATGTGGCTCCCCTGCGCGCGCGTGAACCAATAGACCAACGTCGGGAGACGTACGCCCCGGCGGTCACGGGCCACAAGGCTCTTCACTTCAGCGATCGAAGGAGATCACCATGTTCGATATCGACAACTCTCAGTCCCAGTCAGTCACCGCTACCGTTTGCGAGAACGCGCAGCTCTTCGGCGCCACTCCGGAACGCGACGAGTTCGACCCCAGGGAGGTCTGGGACGAAGACGACGCGCTCGACGCCGTGAGCGAAGCGTTCCGCATCATCGCCGAGGGCGTCGGACCCGACGGCTTCCAGCTCGCAGACGAGCGCGAGAGCCTGCTCTGGGGCTTCGTCAACACCTTCGACGCCCAGGTGCGCAGGCTCGACCGCAGCGTCGACCGGCTCAGCCCCGAGCTCCGCGACCTCCAGCGCGAGCAGGACGGAACGGAAATCAAGTCCCGCGAGCTGGAACTCGTCACCGACCGCGCGCAGAAACTCGGCGACTGGCGCGATGCGTTCGAGAAGATGCGCGACCTCGCAGCCGACGCCTACCGCGCCGAGACCGGCGACACCTGGCGCCCGCGACGCGGCAGCAACGTCTCCCAAACCGGCAAGCTCACCTCGGCGGCCATCGACGCCCGCGACTTCATGCGGGCGAGAAAGGACCGCGAGACCCGGGCGCACCTGCCCGAGGGAACGCTCGTCGCCATCGCGGGCGGGAAGCACGTCTCGGACGCCGGCGCCGTCATCGCGCGCCTCGACAAGGCGAAGGCGAAGTACGCGGACATCATCCTCGTGCACGGCGGCGGCCCCGGCGTCGAGCGCATCGCCGCCCAGTGGGCCGAGCGCAACGGCGTCCACCAGGTGGTGTGCAAGCCCGACTGGAACGCACACGGACGGGCCGCACCGTTCCGGCGCAACGACGAGCTGCTGAACCTCCTGCCCAAGGGCGTCATCGCCTTCCCCGGCTCCGGCATCACCGACAACCTCGTCGACAAGGCCGTCGCGCTCGGCATCCCGGTCCAGCGCGTCGCCGCCTGAGCCGCATCGCCACCACGGGCCGCGTCGCCACTCCGGCGGCGCGGTCCCCCTTTTGGTCGGACACCGCGACCGCCACCCGCCTTCGCTTCGCGCGTCGCCTGCGGCGCCGCGCTCCGCGGCGGCTCCGCCGCTCCTTCCCCGCAGACCGCTCGCCAGACGACGATGATGTTGCCCCGCATCGTGCCGGTGTCGCCGACGACGATGCCGGCGCTGCGGTCGATGGTGACGAGGATGCTGCTGCCGGCGGTGTTGCCGGTGCTGGTCATTCCGCCGGTGCCGAAGATGCTGACCGGTGTGCCGGACGGTAAGGTGAATCTGGGCGCGTCGCTTCGCGCTCCGCTTGCCCGGCGGCTCACTGCGCTCACCGCCGTTGCCGGGCCGACACCGTCGTCATCATCATCGACGGCATCGGTCGCTCGACCGCCGTATGCTCCTCGCGACGGCGCTGCGCGCCCTGCTCGTCGCAGTGCTCGCCTCGCTCGCTCTGGCCGGCTGCGGGCATCGCCTCGGACCGTCGCGGCAGCACTCCGTGCGTCGCCGGTGCCCGCTTCGCCGCGCACCGCGCTCCGCACTACGCCGTGCAGTCGTGTCCGCACCAGTGCGGACACTTCCGCCCGAGCCTCCGGCAGCGTGCTGCGCACGACTGCCTGCGGCTCCGGCCGCACCGCCGCCCGCTCACGCGCCGCAGCGGCTCCCCTCAGCCGGGTTCCCCGGCGTCGATTCCCCAAACCTCGATGCTGCCGATTCGGCCGTCCCGACCGCCGGGGCGGCCTTGGTTCTCACACCGGAACGCAGCGGGCTGCGAGGCGCGGCATACGTGCGCATACCCTACCTTCTCCTGCGCATTCAACGACATATGTCCTCAGACGTGTGGCGGATCGAGCGTATGCTCTCCGCCTACCGGAGATTGTCGTACTGCCGCGCGGGCCTAGCGGCGCCTGTCCATCGAAAGCACCGATCGGTGGCGCTTGGTTGCAGATCGTATGACGAGGTATTACGTTGGGTAGGCGGACTGTAGTCGCCCGACCACGCTTCGAACACACTCCGCCCAAGCCCTCATGCGGGTCTTGGCAGCACCCGTCGCGGCGCCCGGCGACAGGCCCGGCGGGGAGGTCGTGCCGGGTCTCGACGGCCTTGTGGGGCGTCCCGGTCTCGACCGGGAACGGGATGTCGATACTCCGTTCCGGGGCAGGGAACTGACCGGAGTCGATCTGTGGATCGATCTGAAGAAGGCGGAAAGGATGTCGGGAAACGATCGGAAAGATTCCGGAACCGGGAACAGGCCCGGCGAGAATCCGGGCGCCGCGCGCCGCCCGCGCTCGATCCGGTTCTCCGATTCCGAATGGAACCTGATCGAACGGGCCGCCGCGCGGCACGGCATTCCGGCCGGCGAACTCGTGCGTGCCGGCGCGCTCGCCCTCGCCGAGGATCGGCTCGGCGAGTCTCCCCCGGAAACTTTGTCGCCTGGACACCTCGCGCTCATCGAGACCACCTGCCGCATGGTCTACGTGCTCGCCACTCTCAACCGGGATCGGATGCTCGACGCGCGGCGGGAGAAGGAACTCGACGACATCGTCTCTGCGGCACACCGCGTGATGGCGGAAACGATGGAGGACGGCTCGGCATGAGCGAGTCCGACGGTGAATATTCGGGAACGGTTCGGCATATGGTGCTCTCGGAAACGCACGCCTACTGAAAGACCCGGAGAGAAGGTTGAGAGAGAACCCCGCGACCTCATCACGCGCCGGGCGACCCGGGCATCGATCGAATATGGCGGCGGGCGTCGTGCTTGAGGCCAAACGAACCGGTCTCGCCGGGATCCTGTTCGCAATCCTGCATCCACGCCATGCCAGGGCGGCGTCGGTGAACGCCGAAGCGGTCCGGCTGCTGTTCGGTTCACGTTCCGCCCACATATCGTTGGGCGATGTGGAAACGGTCAATGTAGCGGGCGGCAGTCTCTATTCCAGCGTTCGTATCCGTCATGCCGCAGGCAGCGCGCATGTTTCGGGCTTGCCCCGAACGGCCGCGTACGCTCTGGCCGAAGCCATTGAAACGGCGAGATGCGAATGGTGGCGCCGGGCCCTCGCCTCATGGACCGGCGTGCTCCGACCGGTCCACGACCGCATCGCCGGGTTTGCCGACCCGCCAAAATACCTCACCGCCGATACGCTTCGCGACCTTGTGGCCGATGCCCGAACAGCCGTCGGCGGGTTCGTTGCGCGGTGGCCGGAAGCGCTGTCGGATGCCCCGGAAATCCGGATGCTGCGGGACGTCCTTGCGTTTCTGGAAGCGCCCGGCGAGGCCCGGGCGACGGCCAACGAGGCGTTCGTCGTCAACGAGCTGGTCCGCTCGCGCGAACTCTTCGACCGGATCGAGGCCCGCCCGCTCACGGAAGAGCAGCGCAGGGCGCTCGTCATCGACGAGCGCCGGAACCTCGTGGTCGCTGCGGCCGGCAGCGGCAAGACCTCGGTCATCGTGGCCAAGACCGGCTGGCTCGTGCGCAAGGGATACCGCAAGTCGTCCGAACTGCTTCTGCTCGCCTTCGCGCGTGACGCCCGCGAGGAGATGGAGAAGCGGATGGACAAGCGTCTCGGCGCCGCAATCGCGGGCGACGTGACGGTGCGCACCTTCCACGGTCTCGGCATGGCGATCATCGGCGAAGCCGAGGGGAAGCGCCCGGCGCTCGCCGCGGCGGCCGAGAACGACCGGACGCTGTTCGACCTGCTCAAGGGTGTCGTGGCCGATCTGCTCGCGGGCCGCAGATTCTCGGCCACGCTGCATGAATGGTTCAGGGAGGAGTTCGCGCCCTACAGGAGCGCGCACGAGTTCGGAAACTGGGGCGAGTACCACGACTACATCCGCAAGTTCGACATCCGATCGCTCAAGGCAGCAATTCTCCTTATGGCGTTTTTCGTTGCATTGCGGCCTTTCGTGTTGGTTTTTGGCGGTTTTGCGGTTGGAGGGATGGGTTTGGCGCGGGGGCCGGGGATCAGGCGTTTGCGGGAGGGGGGAGGCCCGTGATGACGGTTTTCATGAGGACTGCCCATGACGCGAAGACATGGTAGGCGGTGATCGTGCGGATGTGCTCGAACAGGCGCCTTCGGGCTCCGAGTGCGTGCCGCGCCCGCCGCCAGGATGCTTCGATCAGGTCGCAGGCCGTGTGCAGGGCGAAGGCCAGCAGATTGAGCACGACCAGGATGCTGGCCAGTGTCTGGCTGCCATGCCCGAAATTGTGTTCGAGGTTGTAGCCGTTGGTCTTCAGGACGTTGAAGGTCTCGTTCTCGATCTTCCAGCGGGCACGCCCGCAGGCGGCGATGGCGGCGGCGGTGTCTCGCGTGACGGCAAGGTCGGTGACGAAGCTGTTGCGGTAGGTCACCTTGCCGTCGGGCTTGGCGATCTCGACCTCCAGCCAGTTGACGGCGAGCGCGTCGGCGCCGTCGCGCAGCGGCACGCCATTCATCCAGCGATAGCGCTGGCGGCGCCTGGCCGCGCCCCTGCCCACGGTCTGGCACACCTCGTCCAGCACGACGCCATGGGTGTATTCGCTCAACGTCTTGTGGCTGGACGGCTTGCACACGAAGATGAAGCTCCCGCCCGCGGCGCGCACCGCCTCGCAGATCGGCTGGCGGGAATAGAGATCGTCGCCCAGATAGACCGGTCTCAGCCCGGCCACACAAGGCCCCAGGCGGGCCAGCCAGCGCTGCGCTGCGCGGCTCTCGCAGTCCTGCTTCGCCGAGCCGTCTTGCGGGTGCACGAACTCCGGCGCCAGAGGCAAGGCGCGGCGCTGCCCCGGCGCCACCAGAGCGGCGCCGACAAAGCTGTGGAAATACTCCACCTCCTCGCCCCGCCGGCGCGTCGAGCAGTGCGCGCAGTGGATCGTGCCGGAACGGAAATGCTCCGAGCCGCCCAGCGCGATCAACACCCGATCGTCCAGGCAGCGCAGACCCGACAAGGCGCCGGCGCCATCCAGGTCATCGACAAGCGCCGAAAACACCGCGTCGAAATGATCCGTCGGCGCCCCATCCAGACATCCGCCGGATATGGCTGTCGCACGGAACCCGCTCCATGCCGAACAGCGTCCCGGCGTTCGAAGCGCCGCGCTGCGCCGACAGCAGGCGCTGATGCGCCAGAAACGACGGGCTCTGCACGAAAAACACCGAAAACGCCGCAAGCCCGATGTCTCTCATGGTATAGCGCGTGTTGCTTCCCGAGCGCTTGTCGGGCAACGCCGCGCACCGCTTCCCCACCACTTCTATGTATCGTTCAAGACGCTTCATACAACAACTTGAATCACATCTCCAAGCCTTTGAAAACCCCCGATAACTCCAAAAGGAGAATTGCTGCGCTCAAGGGCGAAACCGTCCGCAGCTTCGAGGAATGCGAGATCGCGAACTTCCTCTACCTTCACGGCGTCGCCTACGAGTACGAAGCCCCTACGAGCACGACTTGGCGACCTCGGAAAAGCGCCAGTACAAGCCCGACTTCCATCTTCCCGAACACGGCATCTATATCGAGCACTTCGGGATCGACGCCGCGGGGAACACGGCGTCTTTCGTCGACCGGGAGCAGTATCGGCAGGACATGGACTGGAAGCGCGGCGTCCATGCCGAACACGGCACGATCCTTGTCGAAACCTTCAGTCACGAACAGGCCGAGGGCAAGCTGCTCCGCAACCTGACGGAGAAGCTTGCGGCCCACGATGTGCCCCTTTCGCCGATCCCGCGCGAGGAGGTGTTCGCCGCTCTCGAGCAGCAGGGCCGGATCGATCCGTTCACGCGACTGGTGGCGACCTTCCTGCAGCACTTCAAGGACAGTCGGCTGTCCTTTGCCGACATCGCCGAACGCGCCGGCGGCCACCGGGACAGGAAGCGGGCGCAGGCGTTCGTTGCAGTGTTCCGGCCGATATTCGAACGCTACCAGGAGGCGCTTGCCCGCGCAGGCGAGATCGACTTCCACGACATGATCGACCGGGCGACCGATCTCGTGGAGACCGGGCGTTACCGCAGCCCGTTCGGATACATCCTGGTCGACGAGTTCCAGGACATTTCGTCGTCCCGCGCGGGGCTACTGAAGGCATTGCTCGACAGCTCGCCGGGGGTCCAGCTGTTCGCGGTCGGCGACGACTGGCAGGCGATCTACCGGTTCAGCGGCTCGGACATCGCGGTCATGCGGGAGTTCGAGGACCATTTTGGCGCGTTCGAGCGCATCGATCTCGCGACCACGTTCCGCTGCGCCGACCGCATTGCCGCGGTCGCTACCGATTTCGTGCTGCGCAACCCGGCGCAAATCCCAAAGACGGTCTGCACGACGCGGAAGGCCGACGGGCCTGCTGTATACGTCGGGCTCCCCGGCGAGCAGGATCTCGCGCTTCTGAAGGAGGCGCTCGACAGAATCGAAGCGGATGCCCGCCAATACGACGGCACATCGGAGGTGCTGCTGCTGGGCCGCTACCGGCATCTGCGGCCCCGCAACCTGGACGCGCTGCCCAAACAGTATCCGGGCCTTCGCTTCACCTGGATGACCGTGCACCGCTCGAAGGGTCTCGAGGCCGACTATGCGGTGATCCTTGGTCTGTGTTCGGGAAAGCACGGGTTTCCCGTCGCGATCGCCGACGATCCGCTGCTCGATCTGGTGCTGGCGGCGCCCGAAGCGCATCCGAACGCCGAGGAGCGGCGCCTGCTCTATGTCGCCATCACGCGGGCGAGCCGTCAGGTCTTCCTGCTTGCCGACGGCGGCCCGCCTTCGGAATTCGTGACGGAGTTGATCGACGGTGGATACGACATCGAGGTATTCGGCCGTCCGCCGAAGGGCGACGTATCCTGTCCGCGATGCACCGGCGGCCGGCTGGAGCGCCGCGAGAACGCCCGCGACGGAGGCGTCTTCTACGGCTGCTCGAACTTTCCGCTCTGCGAGCACACCGCGCGTGCCAGCCCTCGCTGCGGGAACGGCCTTCCTGTCAGGTCCGGCGAGGCCTACCGCTGCCGCGACTGCGGCGGGGCAATCGAGGCCTGTCCGGTCTGCGACGGCTGGCTGAACGCCAGGATGGGCAAGTTCGGCCGCTTCCTCGGCTGCTCGAATTTCCCGGACTGTGGCTACACGAGAAACCTGCGGCAGCCGCGAAAGAGAACCGCTTCTGCATCGAACGCATCGTCAAGCCCCCGGAAACCGAAACGGCGCTGATGGCGAGGCGATGACGTTCGACAAGATGCGAATGTGCATGAAGCGAGGCGCGAACGACCTGCGCTCAGAGGCCGAGATCCATCTCGATACGCTTCTCGCGGGCGGGCGGTTCGGGCTCGGGTACCCTGTCCCGTGACAGGGCTGGCTCGATTTCCCTGTCCGGTGAGGGTGGCGTGGACGCCTCCGGACTCGGCCGTTCGAGGCCGGGCGAAGTCTTCCCCTCCTTTTCGTGTTCGCGTTCCGTCTGGACGCTCTCGCCGATGCCTTCGAGGGCCGAGATGCGCTCGCCGGTCACCGCTTCCAGACGCTCCCTGAGCGCCTGCGCGTCGTCAGTGACGAGCTCTGCCCGGTCGCGGGCGCGGGAGATCTCGACATAGAACGCCTTGGCCGTGGTCAGTTGCGGGTGGTTCGCCTCCATCGCGGCGATCATGTTGTCGACCGTGCGCCCTTGAAATGCATGAACGGTCGAGGCCCAGGCATGGTCGAGATGGCGCAGTTGCGGGTCGCCCGGAGTGAGGGTGAGCTTCCGGCCCTCCTCCAGCAGGAACGTCACCCGCCCGTTGCGGACGCCCAGGACCTCCGCCGTGCCGCTGTTGACCAGCCCGAGCCCCTTGTCGTTGCGGGTCCAGCGGATGCGGTCGCCGGCGCGAAGCTCGACGGTCTCGGTCCGGTAGACCTCGGTTCCGCCCCTGCGACCGCCGATTTCCGACGGCTTCCAGGCGACGGTCGCGCCGTCCGGGCCTTCGAGATGCACGATCCCGTTCTCGTGATCGACGCTCTCGACGCGCCGCTCGTCGCCCTTCTCGACGCCGAGATGCTTGTAGGGACGGTGGAAGGCGACGACATCGCCAAGGGCGTAGTTGGAGGCAAGCGCCTTCTCCGCCCTGGTGTATCCCTTGGAGACCAGCCGCTGCGTCTGCATCGCCGGACCGGCGATGCGGCCCTCGCGGGCGAGGCGCTCGCGGATATGGGCGTTGATCCCCTCGCGCAGCTCGTGGCTCGGGGCCATGATGCCGATTCTCTCGCGCTCCTCCGACGAGAGTTTCAGCCAGCTCGCCGCCACCGCACCCGAGATATTGTCGGGCTTCACTTCCGCGACATTGGAGCCGAGTTTCTCGAACGCCCTGCCGATCTCGCCCGCGAGGCTCGCCTCGACGGTGGCCTTCAGGTCCGGATCGCGCTGGCGCATGATCTCGTCCATGACGGCCGTCTTCATGCCCGCCTGCTGCAACTGCGCGAAGGGTTTGCCGGCATCGACGGCATCGAGCTGCTTCGCATCTCCGACCAGGACCAGCTTCAGAATGCGTAGCTCGCCAGCGATCCGGAGCAGGTCGCGGGCCTGGACGGTCGAGGCCAGGGAGCCCTCGTCGACCACCAGGATCGTCTTTGCAAACGCCGCGCGCATCTCCCGCGCGCCCTTCTTCGTCAGGCGGCCTTCGGCGACGCCGGCATTTCTCGCGATGAACCGCTGAAGCGTTTCGCTCTCGATCCCCGATTCCGCCGCCAGCGTCCGCACCGCCGAAGCCGACGGCGCGAGCCCGACCATGCGCCAGCCTTTCTTCTCGGCGAGCGCCCGGGCGCGGTTCAGCATTCGCGCCTTGCCGGTGCCCGCGTAACCCTGCGCCCCGATGGTGCGGTCCTTCTCGGACAGGATAAGCTTCACCGCCTGTTGCTGTCCGGCCGTGAGCGGTCCCTTGCGCAGATGCCGGTCCACCGTCCAGCCGCGCATCGGCGCCTTGCCCCGGCCTTCGCCGCTTCGCATCAGCGCGACGGTCTCGCGTTCGTCGGCCACCGCCTTGTCCGTGGTGAGCCCGCCGCCGCCAGCCTGCCCCGGACCCGATCCGGGGAACGCCGGCGCATCGTGCAGCCGGCCCTCGCGCATGAGGCCGGCGACGGCCCGCTCTATCTCGCCGATGGACGCCGAGCCGGGACTGTACGCGAGCGCAGAGGCGAGCAGGTCGGTTCTGGCGAACACCGCGTCGCGCTCTGAAAGATGGGCCAGCGCCCAGTCAACCGCTTCGCGCGCAGGATGGGATCGGGCGGCGTGCTCGAATAGATCGGCCTGAAGTGGCACAGCGGGCGGTCCGTCCTTGCCGGTCGCCCCGAGGCTGTTGCGCTCCCTGCCGCCCCCGTCAATGCCACGTTCCATCGCAGAGGCGGCCAGCGCGTTTATGTCGAAGCCGAGGTCGGCGGCCTGCCGGCCCCAGGTCTCGCGCAGCTCCTCCCGGTCGACATCGCGCTTGGCCGCGCGCGTCATCAGCGCTGCGCGCCGGGCCAAGTGCTGGTTCTCCGCGGTTGAGCCGAGGCCCCGGCCCTCCATCGCCGCCTCGATCTCGGCCCGCCGTGTCGAGAACCCGTCGTTCAATCGAGGGCATGCGTAGACAGGTGTGGACAGGGGGTGACAATAGTAGCGCATTTACAATGCTTTGTGAGATGACATCGTCGCCATACGCCGCCAGACGGTGGCTCTGCTACGCTCCAATTCTTTTTCTTGGGTTGACCTCAGGGTTGACTATTCGGGCGCAGGCGGTAGGATCGTTCCATGAATCAGCACTCCGCAAAACGCGTCGCCAAGGTGAAGCTCACCCTCACCAAGCGCACCGTCGAGGCGCTGGAGCCCGCCGACAAGCCCTGGATCGCATGGGACGACAGGCTGGTGGGGTTCGGCTGCCGCGTGCAGCCCTCCGGCACCAAGTCCTTCGTCATCAACTACCGCGCCGGCGAAGGCGGGCGCAACGCGCCCAACAAGCGGGTCGTCGTCGGACGCTACGGCCGCGTCGCCCCCGACCAGGCCCGGCGCCGCGCTCAGGAACTTGCTCGGGCGGGTGGCCGGCGGCGAGGACCCCGCCGGCAAGCGCGCCGATGCCCGCGCCCTGCCGACATTGGGAGAGGCCTGCGACGACTACATCGAGACCGGCCGCGGGCGGGCAGACTCGACGCAGAAGTCCTACCGCCGCTATACCGACCTCTATCTGGGCGACTGGCGGTCGCGTCCGCTTGATGCGATTACCCGGCGCGACATCGAGGCCCGCTTCCACCTCATCACCGAACAGCGCGGCCCGGTGCCGGCCAATCAGACGATGTCGTTCCTGCGCTCGGTCTTCCGCAGGCCCTGCGTGGACCACGAGGGCCTGCGCAATCCGGTCGAGCTGTGGCTGGCCGGCGGCGGGCGCTACCACCGCACGCCCCGGAAGCGGATTTCCTCTCCGGCGGAGGTTCTGCCGAAATGGCGTGCGGGCATCGATGCGGCGGTGCGCAATCCGGTGCACCGGGACGTGTTCCTGTTCGGTCTCTACACCGGTATGCGCCGGGGCGAGATCTTCCCCCTGCGCTGGGAGCGGGTGGATCTGGAGGCGGGGTTGTTCCGGGTCGAGGAGACCAAGACGGGGGCGCCGCTGGAGTTGCCGATCACGCGCCAGCTCGGGGATATCCTCGCGCGCCGCCGGGCCGGCGGCGCAGCGATGCACGCGGAGTTGCGGGACTGGGTGTTTCCGTCGCTCACCAGCAAGTCGGGCCATGTCGTGGAGCCCCGCGCGCATTACGCCGCCATCGCGAAGGCCGGCGGCGCGAAGTTCTGGTTCCACGCGCTTCGCAACTGCTTCATCACGGTGGCGGAGCGCGAACTCATGTTGCCGCGCTCGCTGACCAAGCGGCTCGTCAACCATGCCCGGCCGCAGGACGTGACCGAGGGCTACGCCGCCGACTGGACCGTCGGACAGCTCCGGGAGCCGGCGCAGCGGATCGCCGACCGGATAGATGAGCTGATGGGTGCAATGGGAAGCCCGGAATCGGTCACTACATCACGCGCGCCGGAACAGGTCATACTTCGGTCACGGTCGCACGGCGCGGGCGGTCGATTGTAAGCTGTCCGGCGGTGCGCTACAGATTTCCGCGGGCATTTCAGCCTCGGAACAGGACCAAAGGGCCGCTCTCCGGCAATTGTCCGGGGCGGATAGCGAAGCGACAACTGACCGGAAGGGCGCGGCATGGCGCGGGGACGACCCGGAAAACAGCGAGGCGACGCGACAGCCAAGCCGGACAGCGGCGCGACGACCGGCCACGAGGCAGAGTTGTGGGCGATGGCCGATGCGCTGCGCGGCTCGATGGACGCCGCCGAATACAAGCATGTCGTCCTCGGGCTGATCTTCCTGAAATACATTTCCGACGCCTTCGAGGAGCGTCGCGCGGCGGTGCTCGCCGAATGGGGCGAGGATGCGGCCGAGGACCGTGACGAGTATCTCGCGGAGAACATCTTCTGGGTCCCGCCCGAGGCGCGCTGGAGCCATTTGAAGGCCCAGGCGCGGCAGCCCACCGTCGGCCAAGTGGTCGATGACGCCATGGCGGCGATCGAGCACGACAACCCCGCGCTCGAAAGCGTGCTGCCGAAGGACTATGCGCGGCCGGCGCTGGACAAACAAAGGCTCGGCCAGCTCATCGACATGATCGGCAATATCCGGGTGGGCGACGAGGAGGCCCGCTCGCGGGACGTGCTCGGCCGCGTGTACGAGTATTTCCTGTCGCGCTTCGCGAGCGCCGAAGGCAAGAAGGGCGGTGAGTTCTACACCCCGCGCTGCGTGGTCCAGCTCCTGGTCGAGATGCTGAAGCCGTATCGGGGCCGGGTCTACGACCCGTGCTGCGGTTCGTCCGGCATGTTCGTTCAGTCGGTCGAATTCATCCGGGCGCACGCGACCGGGAACGGCAATGGCGGCAAGGCGCGCGGCGACATCTCGATCTGGGGGCAGGAGTCCAACTACACGACGTGGCGGCTCGCCAGGATGAACCTCGCCATTCGCGGCATCGAGGGCCGGATCGCCCATGGCGACAGCTTCCACGCCGACCGCCATCCCGACCTCAAGGCCGACTTCATCCTCGCCAACCCGCCCTTCAATGTCTCCGATTGGGGCGGCGAGCGGCTCGCCGACGACAAGCGCTGGAAGTATGGCGTCCCGCCGAAGGGCAACGCCAACTTCGCCTGGGTGCAGCACATGGTGCACCATCTGGCGCCGGGCGGCGCGGCCGGCTTCGTGCTCGCCAACGGCTCGATGTCGTCGGCCCAGTCGGGCGAGGGCGCGATACGGAAAAACCTGATCGAGGCGGGTCTCGTGGACTGCATAGTGGCGCTGCCGGGCCAGCTCTTCTACTCGACCCAGATCCCGGCCTGCCTGTGGTTCCTGGCGCGGGACCGCAGCCGCGCGAACGAGATCCTGTTCGTCGATGCCCGGGCGCTCGGCCGCATGGTGGACCGCACTCACCGCGAACTGACCGACAAGGACATCGCCCGCATCGCCGATACCTGCCATGCCTGGCGGGGCGGCAGCGGTTACGAGGATGTCCCCGGCTTCTGCCGGAGCGCGCCGCTCGCCGAAGTGCGCAAGCACGGCCATGTGCTCACTCCGGGCCGCTATGTCGGCGCCCCGCCGCAGGAGGACGACGGCGAGCCGTTCGAGGGCAAGATGAAGCGGCTGGTCGCGCAACTGCACGAGCAGCAGGCCGAAGGGGCGCGGCTGGACGTGGCCATCTCGGAGAATCTGAGGAAGCTGGGTTTCTAGGACGGCGAAACATGAGCAGTACCGACGAAACACGCTGGAAGCTGCGTCTTGCCAGTTTCGGGCTGGCGCTCGCGCAACTCAGCGAGGCGTGCGCGCAGAAATCCTACTCGAACCTCGAACGCGCCGGGCTGGTCAAGACGTTCGAGTTCTGCTTCGAGCTGTCCTGGAACGTCCTGAAAGACCTTCTGTTCTACGAAGGTTACGAGGAGAAGGTTCCCCGCTCGGCCATCCGCAGGAGCTTCGAGGTCGACTACATAGACGAGCAGGACTGCGAGTTCCTCCTAGAAGTGCTGGAAAAGCGCAATGTCCTGAGCCATGCCTACCGGGAAAGCGCCGCTCTCGAAGCGGAAGCGCTCATCATGGACCGTTACCATCCCGTTCTTGTGCGGCTTCACGCGACGCTGAGCGCGAAGGCGAACCGATGACGGACGGACTGAAGGATGCGCACCGGACCGCGATCGTGAACGTGCTTCGCGCCAACGGGCGCGTGGAGCGGGCAGTGCTGTTCGGATCGCGGGCGACGGAGACCTTCACCCGGGGCTCGGACGTGGACATCGCGTTGTTCGGCGAAGCGCTGACGACGGCGGATCAAGTCCGTCTGGCGGCGGCGATGGAGGAGCTGACCGTTCCGCAGAGGGTCGACCTGCTCCTGTACGACGGGATCGAAGATGCGGCCTTGCGCAAGCATGTCCGGCGAGACGGAATCGAACTGTACAGAAAGCAGGAGAACGCATTGGCGAGCCGGCTCAATGTGCCGGAGACGCACCACCGGACATTGGTATCGCTCTCGCGTGAGCATCTGCCCGGCGTCGAGGTCTGGGCCTATGGCAGCCGCGTGGACGGGCGCGGCCGTGACGGCAGCGCTCTCGACCTCGTGCTGCGCGGGACGGGGCTGGAAGAGATTCCGGCTGAACAACTAGGGAAATTCGAGGAAGCGGTGCGGGAGTCGACGATCCCCTTCTTGGTCGAGGCGCGTGACTGGGTGCGCCTGCCCGAGCGCTTCCACCGGGAGATCGAGCGGGATCACGTGACGTTGGCGGGCAGCGAGGGGCAGCGTGGGCAAGGTCACTGGCGCGATATGCCATTCAGCGACGCGGTTTTGGTTAACCCGACAGTCCATCTTGAGCGTGGAAAAATCTATCCGTTCGTCGATATGGCCGCTGTTAAGGCAGGTTCTCGGTGTGTGCGCGCGGTAGAGAAACGCACGTACTCCGGCGGCGGATCGCGCTTTCAGAGCGGCGACACGCTTATGGCGCGCATTACGCCTTGCTTGGAGAACGGCAAGATCGCTCGCTACTGTATGTCGGACACGTCGCGAACCGCACACGGATCGACCGAATTTATCGTTATTCGTGGGCGCCCCGACGTTACGAATACCGAGTTTGCCCATTAATCTGACTCAGTGGGAGGAAGTACGGAGCTACGCGGTGGATCAGATGACCGGCACTTCCGGGCGTCAAAGAGTGCCCACAGACTCCCTGCACCACCTTACAGTCCCGGTTCCTCCCCTCCCCGAGCAACGCGTCATCGCGCACGTCCTCGGCACGCTTGACGACAAGATCGAACTGAATCGCCGGATGAACGAGACGCTGGAGGCGATGGCGCGGGCAATCTTCAAGGACTGGTTCGTCGATTTCGGCCCGGTGCGAGCGAAGGCCGCCCTGCGCCAAGCCAAGCGGACATCCCCTCCCCCTAAGGTGAGTGATGGTACAGGCAAGGCAGATTGGCCCGCCGAACGCGCCCGCGCCTACCTCAACAACATGAACCCGGAGATTGCGGCGCTGTTCCCCGATCGCCTGGTCGATTCGGAGTTGGGCGAGATACCGGAGGGGTGGGAGGTGTCTACTATCGGCCAGGAGGTCTATGTGGTAGGAGGTTCTACCCCGAGCACCAAGGAGCGGTCGTATTGGGACGGGTCCATACGCTGGGCGACCCCGAAGGATCTATCGCGACTTGCATCGCCAGTGTTGATGGAAACAGCTCGTAGAATAACGGAGCAGGGGTTGGGCAAGATTAGTTCTGGACTCTTGTCGCGAGGAACGGTGTTGCTGTCGTCGCGTGCGCCGATAGGCTATGTGGCGATAGCAGACGTGCCGGTGGCCATCAACCAGGGCTTCATCGCGATGAAGTGCCGGCGACGACTGGCCGCCGTGTACGTTTGGCTCTGGACCGAGACGAACATGGACGGCATTAGAGAACACGCGAACGGCTCCACGTTCCAAGAGATCAACAAGCGAAATTTTCGGCAGTTGCCGGCTATCGTGCCGCACGAATCGGTTAGGAGAGCCCATAACCAACTGGGGCAATCGCTCTATGATCGGATCGTCAAGAACGAGCGAGAGTCGCACTTTCTCGGCGCGATTCGAGATGCACTGCTCCCCAATCTGGTATCCGGGGAGTTGCGCATGAAGGCTACCGAGAAGTTCATCGGGAGGGCTGTCTGAATCATATCACTCGCATATCGCGTCTACGCAGTTGCGGCATCTTCCAGAACTTCAGATGGCCGTCAGACCTGCCGGGATTCGGACGTTACAACCTGATCTACGGCTGGAATGGGACTGGCAAGACGACACTGAGCCGATTGCTTCGAGACCTTGAACTCAGGCGGTCGCCGACAATGGGAGATGCCGTGCTGTGTATTGACGGCAGCGATGTCCAAGGCGAGAGATTCCCACAATCGAACCTTCAGGTACGCGTCTTCAACTCGGATTTCATCAACGAGAATGTGTTTCCTGTGGGGGGCGGCGACATGCCGCCCATCCTTGTGCTGGGCGCGGAGAATGTTGAGAAACAGAAGGAAGTTGAACACCTGAAGGAGCAATACGCGAGAGCCCAATCGAATCTGGAATCCGCACGCTCTGCGAAACAGGCGAAACGTGACAACTTGGACCGATTCTGTATCGACCGTGCGAAGGTTATTAAAGACACGCTCCGGTCGAGCGGTCAAAACCCGTACAACAACTACGACAAGACCAATTTTCGGGATGATGTAAAGAAGATGATCGGTGCCGGCGACAACGCTACTCACCGCCTAACCGAAGTGGAACGCGAGGAGCTACTCATTAAGCTCAGGGCGACGCCGAGGCCGAAAGTGGAGGCACTTGTCTACGCTCTTCCGGACTTCAACGCGATTACTGATGACCTTTCGAAACTCCTGACGAATACAGTTGTATCAGCGGCGATTGAAGCCTTGAAAGACAATCCCAAACTCGCCGACTGGACCCGGCAAGGTTTGGCGCTGCACCAGGATCAAAATGCCGAACGATGTCTGTTCTGCGAACAACCGTTGCCGAAGGATCTCTTGGCAGCGCTGGAGGCACATTTCAACGCCCAATATGAGCAGTTCATTCAGCGCCTTGACAAGGATATCAACGAGTTAAAGGCCAAGTCTACGGTGTCATAAGGACTTCGACCGCCGACTAAAGCGGAACTTTACGATGACCTCGGCACGGAGTTTCAGTCTGCGGAGGCCGGGTTGACAGCAGCGATGAAGTCGACGCGGGGCTTTCTTGACGCCGCAGTGGATGCGTTGGAGGAAAAGAAGAGTCGGGTTTTCGAGCACGTCAAGCTGGGACTTGAAGTGCCGCCTGTGGACGTGGACGCGGTCGAGAAGCTGAACGCAGTGATTCGAAAGCACGATCAGGCGTGCGATGGCTTCGAGTCCCGGATCGAAGATGCCCGAAAACGACTGGCCAACGATATGATTGCAGCGGAACTGAAGAAGTTCATGCTCTGTAAGGAGGCCGCAGACAGTGCGACAGCCGATGTGCAAACGAAGACGCAAGAGGTACAACGCTTGAATAATAAAATCGACGGGTTGGAAGGGCAGATCATCGAGTATCGCCAGCCCGCCGAGGAACTGAACGAGGAACTGCACAAGTATCTCGGTCATCAAGAGCTATGCCTGGAAATCAAGGAAACCGGCCACACAATCACACGCGGTGGCGTGCAAGCACGGTCTTTGAGTGAGGGAGAAACTAAGGCGGTCGCCCTTCTGTATTTCCTGAAGTCGCTGCAAGACAGGCGACTTACGCTTGCCGATGGCGTCATCGTGCTAGACGACCCAGTGTCGAGTCTCGATGCGAACGCCTTGTTCCTCGCCTTCGGCTTTATTCAGGAGCGCACGGAGCACGCGGGCCAACTATTCGTCTTGACCCACAATTTCTCCTTCTTCCGACAGATTCGCAATTGGTTTGACCATTTGGAGGGACAGAGAAGGAACGATATAAACCAACGGCCCGCTCGATTCTTCATGCTTGACTCTACGCTGGACGAGAGCACACGGAGCAGCGCGATTCGACGGCTCGATCCTTTGCTTGAGCGGTACGAGTCGGAGTACCAATACCTGTTCGCTCGCATCCATCGGGCGTCCCTCGAATTGCCATCGCAGGGTCTCGAGCAGAACTATGTCCTCCCGAATATGGCCAGACGCATGTTGGAAGCCTTTCTCGCGTTCCGTCAGCCGGATGTCTCGTTGAATCTGAGGCAGAAACTAAGGACGGTCCAGTTTGACGAAACGAAGAAGCTCCGAATTCTCCGGTTCCTGCACACACACTCGCACAGCATTGCAGTCGGAGAACCGGAGCATGACCTGACAGCGCTCGCCGAGGGTTCGGCTGTTCTCAAAGACCTGTTGGAGATGATCGATTCGCTGGACGGCGAGCACTTTTCGGCGATGGTGAAACTCGTAGCCCCGACGGCGGATTCCGATGAGGCGGAAGACGGGGCGGTCAGGGCATGAGCCTAGGACGATTCACCGAGTCTGACGTCGAAGGTCGCCACTCTCGAATGGCTTGGCAACCTTGGTTGGAATGTCGCCCGCAGCATCGCGTCCAGCGCGACATTCGTTCACGCGGTTGCAGGCAGCACGGCACGGTCATCTCCGACCATATGGGTTTTGCGCGCATTCGCACCGAGTGCTGTCATTTCGGGCGATGGCTGACCCGGTTGGAAGAACTCCCTCCGCTGCGCAAGGACAACTAGCGCCATGCCATCAATTTCAGAATCAGTTGTCGAGGAAGCTGCCCTTGACTGGCTTCGGGCTTCCGGCTGGACGGTCGCCCATGGCCCGGACATCGCTCCCGATACGCCGGGCGCCGAGCGGGCCGGTTACGGCGAGGTCGTGCTGGAGAGGCGGCTGCGCGATGCGCTGGCCCGGCTCAATCCCGCGCTTCCCGGTTCCGCGCTCGATGAAGCCTTCCGCAAGCTCTTGCGGCCGGACGGCGCGACTCTGGAGGCGCGTAACCGGACCATACACCGGCTGCTGGTGGACGGCGCGACAGTCGAGTACCGCGCGGCGGACGGCGCGATCCGGGGCGCCCAGGTTCGCGCTATCGACTTCGACGATCCCGACGGCAATGACTGGCTGGCCGTGAACCAGTTCACCGTCGTCGAGAACAAGCGGAAGCGGCGGCCGGACGTGGTGGTGTTCGTCAACGGGCTGCCGCTCGGGCTGATCGAGGTCAAGAACCCGGCCGACGAGGACGCGACGATCCAGACCGCGTGGCGACAGATACAGACCTACAAGGCCGAACTGCCGTTGCTGTTCGCCTTCAACGCGGCGCTTGTCGTCTCGGACGGGACCGCGGCGCGCATCGGCACGCTGACCGCCGGGTGGGAGTGGTTCAAGCCGTGGCGCACGATCGCCGGCGAGGCTCTCGCCGATCCGGACCTGCCGCAGCTTCAGGTGCTGCTCGCGGGCGCGTTCGAGCGCCGCCGTTTCCTGGCGCTCGTCCGTGACTTCATCGTCGTCGAGGACGACGGCAGCGGGGCGTTTACGAAGAAGATGGCGGGCTATCACCAGTTCCACGCCGTGGAGACGGCGGTCGCCGAAACCCTGCGGGCGACGGAACTGCAACGGACTCCCGCCCTCCGCGAGGAGGCCGCACATTACGAGTCGGGCCGCAGGCCGGGCGGCGATCCCGGCGACCGGCGCATCGGGGTCGTGTGGCACACCCAGGGCTCGGGCAAGAGCCTGACCATGGCGTTCTATGCGGGTCGCATCGTGCGCGAGCCGGCGATGGAGAATCCCACTATCGTCATGCTGACCGACCGCAACGACCTCGACGACCAACTCTTCCGCACTTTCGCACGCTGCCAGGATCTGCTGCGGCAACCGCCGGCGCGGGCCGAGAGCCGGGCCGATCTGCGTGCGAAGCTCGCGGTCGAGTCGGGCGGCGTGGTGTTCACCACCATCCAGAAGTTCTTCCCCGAGGAGAAGGGCGACCGGCATCCGCTGTTGTCGGACCGCCGCAACATCGTGGTGATCGCCGACGAGGCGCACCGCAGCCAGTACGACTTCATCGACGGCTTCGCCCGCCACATGCGCGATGCCCTGCCCAACGCCTCCTTCGTCGGCTTCACCGGCACGCCGGTCGAACTCCAGGACGCCAACACCCGCGCCGTGTTCGGCGACTACATAAGCATCTACGACATCCAGCGCGCTGTCGAGGACGGCGCGACGGTGCCGATCTACTACGAGAACCGCCTCGCCGGGCTGGCGCTCGATGAGGGCGAGAAGCCCAATATCGACCCCGGGTTCGAGGAAGCGACCGAGGGCGAGGAGATCGACCGCAAGGAGAAGCTCAAGACCAGGTGGGCGCAGCTAGAAGCCATCGTCGGCGCGGAGAAGCGCATCGCCCTGGTCGCCGAGGACATCGTCGATCATTTCGAGCGCCGTCTGGAGGCGATGGACGGCAAGGCGATGATCGTGTGCATGAGCCGGCGCATCTGCATCGATCTCCATCGTGCGCTGGTGCGTCTGCGCCCCGACTGGGAGCGCGAAGACGACGATAGGGGGCAGATCAAGGTCGTGATGACCGGCGCGGCCTCCGATCCGCCGGACTGGCAGCGCCATATCGGCAGCAAGTCCCGGCGGGAGGCGCTGGCCGACCGGTTCCGCGACGCGAGCGACCCGCTCCGCATCGTACTGGTGCGCGACATGTGGCTGACCGGCTTCGATGCGCCGAGCCTCCACACGATGTATGTGGACAAGCCGATGCGGGGCCACGGGCTGATGCAGGCGATCGCGCGCGTAAACCGGGTTTTCCGGGACAAGCCGGGCGGGCTGGTGGTCGACTATCTCGGGATCGCCCCTGAACTCAGGCAGGCGCTCGCGACCTATACGGAAAGCGGCGGTCGGGGACGGGCGGCGCTCGACCAGTCGGATGCCGTGGCGGCGATGCGGGAGAAGTACGAGATCTGCCGCGACCTGTTCCACGGATTCGACTATGCGCGATGGATCGACGGGACGCCGGCGGAACGCATCGGCCTGTTGCCGGCGGCGCAGGAACACATCCTAGCACAGGAGGACGGCAAGGACCGCTGCCTCCGGGCCGTGCGGGAACTCTCCTATGCCTTCGCGCTCGCGGTTCCGCACAAGGACGCGATCGCCATCCGAGACGAAGTCGGGTTCTTCCAGGCCGTCCGGTCGGTACTCGCCAAGCGCGCCGAGGGGGAGGCGCGGGCGGACGAGGATCTGGACCACGCCGTTCGGCAGATCGTCTCGCGGGCGGTCGCGCCGGAGGGAATGGTCGATATCTTCGCGGCCGCCGGGCTCGGAAAGCCCGATGTCTCGATCCTGTCGGAGGAGTTCCTGGCCGAAGTGCAGGGGATGAAGCACTGCAATCTTGCGGTCGAGCTGCTGCAGAAACTGTTGAAGGGCGAGCTCGCGGCCCGGCGGCGCAGGAATGTGGTGCAGGCGCGGTCTTTCGCGGAGATGCTGGAGCGAACGCTCGGGCGCTACCGGAACCGGGCCGTCGATGCCGCGCAGGTGATCGAGGAGCTGATCGGGCTCGCCCGCGAGTTGCGCGAGGCGAACGCGCGTGGCGAGACGCCGGGGCTGTCGCAAGACGAGCTTGCCTTCTACGACGCGCTGGAGACCAACGAGAGCGCGGTGCAGGTGCTCGGCGACGAGGCCCTGCGCACCATCGCACGCGAGCTCGTCGAGACCGTGCGCGGCAACGTCGCCATCGACTGGACGCTGCGCGAGAATGTCCGCGCCAATCTCCGCAGGCTCGTCAAGCGCGTCCTGCGCAAGCACGGCTACCCGCCCGACAGGCAGGAGAAGGCGACGCGGATGGTGCTCGAACAGGCGGAAGTGCTGTCGGCCGGCTGGGCGGAGTGAGGCGAAGGCGTCCTCCGGCAGGGGAATTGGTCTCCGTCGGGGACGAAAGACGGTATCTGGCGCAACAGGCATTTCGGCGGTGCGCCGCCCCGAGAATGTCCATCGTGTTTCGCGGCGTCGCTCGAGCCGCAGGTACGAGCGTCCGCCAATTTCCGGACCTATGTACGAACCAGCGTGCTCTCTTTTTGTTCTTTTACCGCAATGGGTGCTGCCGCCCCATCGCCAACCTCACATATCTCCACCCCAAAGGCCGCCAGACATACCACATCTGGTAACTTATGGGTACAGAACCTAGGCGCGGTCACTTGGCGAGTCCGCGACAGGATCGGGCACGATGGTCGAGATGAATTCGCGGATTTTCTGGACTTCGTTCTCGCGTCCCGCGGAAATCAGGTCGCGGGCGAGAGCCTGGGCGGCGAACAGCGATGCCCTGGCCACCTTGATTTCGGCCTCGGTCCTGGGCCATTCGCGCCGGTCGAGGGCTTCGATCGCGAGCTCGACCACGAGCTGATTGGCCGTGAGCGCGGCGCCCTGGGAGGCCCGCTCGATGCGTTGCCACTGCTCGGGGAGCACGCGGATGTGCTTGCTGAGGGTCTTGTCGGTCGAGTTCGCCATTGCATGTCGCCGTTGTTGTTCCTGAGTCCTGCCACGAACATGGTTTGTCCGGATCGAGTTTGCCACGAAAGCCGACATCGACCGGGCGGCAATGCCGGCTTGGAACGAACGGCGGGGCGGGCGTAAGAGGCGTGCGCCGGCGACGGGCGCCATCATATGGGGCAGCCGTCGGCGCCACCGATCGGTGGCGCGCAGGAAACCTCCTGGACGCCAGCGCAACGCACGGAGGTTGCGATAGGTGCTCCGGCTCACAAGCTATTGATATTACGTCGATATGGGCGCCACCGAAATGGTGGTCCGCGCCACCGATCGGTGGCAGATTTTTCCGGCATGTCAGGAGCGGACGGAAGTGTGCAAGACCGGGGGCATAGTCGGCCAATCGCGGCCATGGGCAGCCACCGCGATGTCTGCATCGCCGATGCGTCGGGTGTGAGATCCTTAACGCCGTAAGGCGTCCGCACCGCGCTTCCGGGCCGCTCAAATCGTCGGGAGACGAATGCCGTTGTACAGCCGGCAGTTAGCCCGAGCGGCGCTTGAGCGGCAGCGCCCGCCGCGCACCCGAGGGACAGTTCCCAAACTGCCGCGCGGCTTCCGAGCGTCACTATAGGAAGCACGAGGTAACAAATCAATGCAGGGGGATGCTTGCACCGGCGGGATCACTCCCTCGGCCCGCACCGGCCGCGGCGGTGCGGGTTCACGCGTTACCGCCGCGCAGTGGGGACCGCTGGACATGTTCCCGCAACGCAGAATCGAGCGGTGCACATGCTTACCGCTCCGCAAAGCGGTCGGCGGCCATGACGCCACGGCGGGCTACAGTGGAGCATGAGGATCAGGCACAAGGGGCTGCGGGCGCTGCACGAGCGGGACGATCCCGCGCGGCTGCCCCTCGGCCTGGCGCCACCGCTCCGGCACATCCTGTTCCGGCTGCAAGAGGCGACGCATCCGGGCAGCGCCGACGCGCCGAGCTTTCGGCTGCGTCCCCTGACGGAACTTCCTAGTTTAGGGTCTTCATTAGAGATCCCGTTGACAACCGATCATCTGCACAATAGCCTTCCCACCGTCGCCAGTGGATTGTTTGGCGACCGGCCCTGCGCCTGCCGGTGCCGTTCACGTCGGAGAGTCGTGATCTTGAAGCTCGTGAACTGGATCAGGCACCGGAGGATGGGAATCGCCCTGGTGGCCATCTGCCTGTTGCTCCTGTTCAACCTCCTCGTGAACTTGCAGATGCGCCACCCAGAGACGAGCCGCTTCCAGTTGGATCGGATACCCTATTCCTTGGGCCGTCTGTTCGAGTAACATGGCACTCTCACCACTGAGTGTTGGCCGTCAGTCATCCATCGGCAGGGGAATTTGCTCATTCACCTTCGGAAAGGCGCGCTGAAGGCTGCGTTTGAAACTGTCCCAGTTCGGCGCGGCACGCATGAGAGCCATGACAGCCGCCAGATGCTTGCCAAGTTCCGGGTGCCCGAAATCCGGCGTGAACCATTGGTGGTGCCGGTTGCTTCACCCTCCGGTCGGGAGCTTCGGGTTTACCCGCTTCAGTTCATCCAGCACGCCGGGGTGCGACGGACGTGATCGGTCAGACCACGTTCGACATCTACTTGAACGGCAACGCCTGTTGGCGCAACGTCCCCGGCGCTGTCTGGCGCTACAGGCTCGGCGGCTACCAGGTCCTCAAGAAATGGCTCTCCTACCGCGAACACACCATCCTCGACCGTCCGTTCCGTCCCGAGGAAGTCCAGCACTTCACCGATACGGCGAGGCGCATCGCGGCGGTTGAACAACGGGATCGTTCGAAATGAAAGGGAATCCTGATTACCACTTAAGTTAAGCGCAACTTAAGCAGCCGTTGGGGCATGGGCGGCGTTCTGAGGGCCACATAGGCAAGTCTGGGGATGATGTCGGGCAGGTCGAAGCGACGATTGAAGCGGTATTCGAACTCCGAGAGATAGCGCTGGGCGTACTTGGAGCGAATCGCATGGTAGGTGCCGCGCAACGCACTCTTGATGTTGCCGAGCATGGTGTTCACCCAACGAAACTCGGGGCGCTCGACGCTGGCTTTCCCGCTTCCCACGACAATCTTGTCATGAGCACAACCGGCCGCGGTGACGCCATGGAAGCAGGCCAAGCCATCGGACACCACCGAAGTGCCGGCGCCCAGGTGCCGGTGTGCCCAGGTGGCGATTTCGCGGGTGCGGAACCCTTCGACGACCGTGAGCTTCATGCGCAGCGGGTGTCCCTTCTCATGGGTCTCGACGGCGACTACGAAAGGGGTCTTGGCCGGCGCCCCTCGCCCGCGCTTGCCCCCACTGCGCTCGCCGCCGAGATAGGCATCGTCGAGCTCGACCCACCCGCTGAGCGGGTGTTCGCGGTCTCGCTCCATCATCCCCTGCATCAGCTTGTGCTTCATGCGCCACGCCGCGTTGTAGGAGATGCCCGGATGGCGGTGCAGCGTCATCGCCGAGATGCCTTTCTTGTCCTGGGTGATGAGGTAGATGGCCTGACACCACACCACACCGTGAGCGCCGGCTTGGTGGAATCGAAGAGAGTGCCGGCGGTGACCGAGGTCTGGCGGTGGCACCGATTGCACTGTTGCAGCTTGCGGCTGGTCAATTGGCAACCTTTGTCGTGGCCGCAATGAGGACATAGAAATCCATTCGGCCAACGCCACCGATAGAAGGGCATCAAAGCATTGGTCTTCGGTTCCGTAGAGCGAGAGAAACTCGTTGAGGCTGATGCCTTGTCTGAAACTGCGCTGAGTTGCGTGCCATGTATATTTCCTTTCTCTATCATTGAGTGACATGACGATATTCTATGCTAAACGTGGCTTAACTTGTAAGCGTCTGGCGTGACTGGCCTTGTGGCGGGACGGTTCTGAGCCGCAGTCTCTGGTGAGGTTCCGGAGGTCGATAGTGTCCATTATCGGCTAATGGACACTATTGTCGGGGGGTTGCGGTGGGGCGTCGGACACGCCGGTTCTGGTCGGAGGATGAGAAGCGTCGGATTGTGGCAGAGCTACGCGCCGGGGGTTTCGGTGTCGGTAGTGGCGCGGCGCTACGACGTCAACGCCAACCTGATTTTCACTTGGCGCCGCGATCCCCGCTACAAGCCGGCGGTCGATGCCGGGGACGCGCCATCCTTCCTGCCGGTGGAGGTAGTGCCCGAGCCGTCTGCGTCGGATCTGGCCGCGGCATCCGAGGTTCGGATCGAGATCGCGTTGTCGAACGGCCACCGGGTGAGCGCGACCGGTTCGTTCGATGTCGATGCGCTGTGCCGGGTGGTGCGGGCGCTGGGCGGATGATCCCGGTTCCGTCATCTGTGCGAGTGTGGCTGGCCTGCGGCGTGACCGACATGCGCAAGGGGTTCCCGGGGCTTGCGGCGCAGGCGGAGCGGGTGCTGAAGGCGGATCCGCATTGCGGCCATCTCTTCATCTACCGTGGCCGTCGGGGCGACCTGATCAAGATGATCTGGTGGGACGGCCAGGGTGCGTGCCTGTTCTCGAAGCGTCTGGAACGCGGCCGTTTCGTTCGGCCGTCAGCGTCGGAAGGCAAGGTGTCGGTGACGCCGGCGAAGCTGTCGATGTTGCTTGAGGGGATCGACTGGCGGGCGCCCGTGCGCACCTGGAGACCGTTGGTTGCGGGATGATTCACCGTTTATTAATAACCTGATTACGTACGATCCTCATGTTCGAGGCGCCAGACCGGTGCGGAAACCGAATTTGGGCCACAGAGATGGTGTCATGCAGCCCATTCGGACCGATTCGGCGGCCGTTGCGGGCTCCTCAGGGCGCAATCCCCGTGGTCGATCGAGCAAGATGAGCTTCGTGCTTAATCAGGATTAATAATGGGTTGACCGTCATTCTGTCTTCCCTTTGACGGCCCTTTCGGGTAGGGTGCCGTCATGCTCGAAGAGGCGCATTCCCTGCCCGACGACATCGCCGCGCTGAAGGCGATGGTGCTGGCCTCGCGGGCCGACCTGGCGGCGCGGGACGCCGAGCTGCGCAACCGCGATCTTCTGTCGAGAAGCTCAAGGACGAGTACGGGAACGAATACAAAGCTCACCGCGGCGGTTGAGGCCTATTTCGCCGACCTGCGGCGGGTGCGCTCCTCCGGCGGGGCGACCGGGGAGCGGTCGAGCTACGGGCCGCTCGCGAACCTGCTGAACGCCGTCGGCACGGCGCTCAAGCCCAAGATGTTCTGTGTCGGCGAACTCGCCGACCAGGGCGCGGGCCATCCCGACTTCGGCCCCTACGCGGCGAAGCAGGTGCAGAAGGGCGAGCCGCGCGAGGGCCAGACGCCGGAGCGCGGCGTGGTCGAGGTGAAGGCGGCAGACGACGATGCCCGGCTCACGGCTTCGGGCGATCAGGTGAGCCGCTATTGGCGCCGCTACCGGTTGGTGCTGGTGACCAACACGCGGGACTTCGTTCTGGCGGGCGAGGACGAGGCGGGCCGCCCGGCGAAACTGGAGACGTTCCGGCTGTCGAAAGCCTGAAGATCGTGGAACTCGAATGATAAACCAGACAACCGCAGGAATGGCCATGAAAAGATTTACCGATTCCATAAGAATGTCTCTTAAAACAGAGAACTGGTACGCGGCGCTCGTTGCCGCTCTTACGCTGCCTGATGTTTGCGGGAATTTGGAATCTCCAGAAAAGGGAACAAAGGAAAGATATGTTGCGTGGTTCGGGAGGTGGCTTGAACCAAAGTACACCAGTCATGTCGGGGCTGATAAACAAGAACATGTCTTCTTGAATGGAGAGGATTTATACGCGCTAAGGTGCAGCTACCTGCATGAAGGAAGCGTGAGTATCGAAACGCAAAGGGCGAGGAAAATATTGGATGAGTTTCACTTTACAAAGCCACGACCGAGGATGTGTATTCACAATAATAAGATCAATAACACTCTACAGCTACAAGTTGACATATTCTGCAACGACATGGCTGACGCCGTTGACGGATGGTATGAATCTATAAAGGAGGATTCTATAATCGTACAGCGCATGGAAATCCTGCTGATTATTCACGATCCGTCGGATGGAATATGAAACTATCGTCTAAAACGACATCGTGACCCCACTGTCTATTAGGAAGTTCAAAGCGTGCCTATCCGCCAGGTCGACGGAGCCGCCGAATTCAAGGCCGACTTCGAATGCCAATGCCTAAAGACGCGGCATCGGCTTCTTCGAACTTCCGCCCAGATCCCCCGAACTCAACGGCAATGTCGAGCGCAACAACGGCGCATGGAGATACGAGTTCCACGCTTCATGGGACCTGCTCGCCGACAACCTCAACACCCTCAACCGATGGATCGACGCCTTCGCCGACGAGTTCAACACATTCCCACCACACCACGCACGTGGCGGACAAACCTCCGCCAAGGACCTTGCAAGCTTAACAGCCGACAAGACAACACCGTCTCACTATGTCTTGAACCAGGACATTCAGTGTGAGCCTCCGGTGAGGACCGTTTTCACGGACGGGCGCGCGCCGGGCGGGTGATGCACGACATCGCCACGCTGGTGGGCCAGCGCGTGTTCGGGATCGCGCTATCCTTGTTGGTATGGTCATTACCGTATTCGGCACGCGGGACAGGGCGCAGAACTTTGAGGCTGCCAGCTTCGACAAAGCCCGGACCGGGCTGGCGCGCGCCATGCGGAATACCGACTAACGCGAGATGAGATTCTGGCACCTGGCTGGCGACCGAAGTCTATGTGCTGCATGTCGTGATGGCCGACGCGCCCGCCTTGGCACTGATGGAGCCGATCCCATGACCTCGCTGGCGGTCGACACGCACAAGGCCGTCGGGGCGCTCAAGGCGGCGGGTTTCGAGGAAGCCCAGGCAGAGGCTGCGGTCACCACGGTGGGCGACGCCATGGCCGGGGACATCGCCACAAAGGCGCATGTCACCGCGGAAGTCGCCGGTCTGCGGGCCGATATGTATCGGCTCGCGTTGATGACGGCGGTCGGAGTCGTCGGCCTCACGGTCGTGCTGGTGAAATTCATCCCATGAGCGCGGTCATTAGACTAAGCGCACTTGGCTTTCTTGCGGTCGTGTTGATTGACGGTGCCTTCGATAGTTACGGCTTCGACCCCTGGGACTGGAGAACAGATTTACCCGGGGGCGTATTCACTCTTCTGAAAATTCTTGTGTCGGGCGCGGCGGCATGGGCGGTTTGGAATGTCATTCATACCCTCAAACGTGTCCCTTCGGCTTCGCCTCACTTCGTCGCATGGGTGGCAGTCGCTCTGATATACCAGCCGATTTTTCCTCTCCATTTCGAGTATCGCACTTGGTTGTGGATCAATCTCTTCACCTTTGTCTTTGTACTACTGGAATCGATCCTGGGTTGGGCCGTTGGACGGTCCATGCTTGCGAAATTCTCGCGCCGCGATTGACTTTTGGGATTGGAGAATGGGAGCATTCTTCGGGGCCGGGCTCCAGGAGCGGTGCGGGTTTCCGATCCTCTAGCCCGAAAAACCCACGAAGAAGGAAACGTTCATCGCACGCGCGATAGGCTTGCGCGCAATTGATCTCAGATCCAGCGGTCGTACCTGCGGCGAGCGCGGAAACCGGAAAGGGATAGTACGCAGTGGAGGTTCATCGCTTCGGCAATCAGGCGGCCGACCTTTTCCGCTGCCTCGACGAGATGCCCGTCGGCCAAGTGGGCGTAGCCCGCTGTGGTGCGATGCCGCCGGTGTCCGAGCAGCCTGCCGACCAGAGGCAGGTTCTCGCCCGACATGACGGCCTGGCTGGCGGCAGTATGGCGCAGGTCGTGCAGACGCAGGCTGCCGAGCTTGGCGTCCGCACAGACAGCCCGCCAGCATTTCAGCATGGGATAGTAGCCCTTTCCGTGCGCATAGCTCGGGAACAGGAACGCATCCGGATCGCGCGCGCCGGGCAGCGCGGCGACGTGTGCCCGCGCGGCTTCGCCGAGCGGCGCCGCGCGCGGGCCGGTCTTCGAATCCCGAAGGCTGATGGCGTCCTTGCCGATATCGCGCCAGCGCAGGTCGAGCACTTCGCTTCTCCGGCATCCGGTGAGCGCGAGCAGGCGGATGGCGGCGACGGCCTCGGGCCATTGCGCCTCGCAGGCGTCGAGCGCGCGCCCGAGCCGCGCGAGTTCGTCCGCGTCCAGGAACCGGGCGAGCTTCTTCCTCGGGTTCTTCGCGATGCCGAGACAGGGGTTCTTGCCGCGCGTGCGCAATCCCCATTCCTCGGCGCGGAACATCATCGCGCGCAGTATCTCGAAGGCTCTATTGGCCGCGCCGGGCTTGTCCTTGCTCGCCGCGTCGAACCACGCGGCCACGCCCTCCGGGCCGATGCGGTCGAGGGGCATTTTGCCGAACGCGGGCAGGATGCGGGCCTTCAGATAGATGCGCACGGTCCTGCGCCCCGAGGGCTTCCAGTGCGGCTCGCAGCGCCGCAGGTACTCGTCCGCGAACTCCCGGAAGGTCGGGGTCTTCTTCTCGCGCTGGATATCGTCTGCGGGATTGTCGCCCGCGCGGATGCGCGCGAGCATGTCGCGGGCGCGGCGGCGGGCCTCGGCAAGCTCCATCTCGCCGTGCCGGGCGATGACGATGCGGCGACTCCGCCCCTCGATACGGGTCTGCACAATCCAGACCTTCCGTCCCGACGGGTGGATGCGCAGCCCGAAGCCGGGCAGCGACTTGTCGAACAGGAACGTGTCCTTGCCGCCGGGCCTGCTCTCGCGGGCCAGGCGCGGGGTGAGGTCAACGGTGGGCATGGCTCGTCCCTCCTTCGTCCTCTTCGCCCCTTCCGGCCAGGGCCGCATGGATGCGGTTCGACACCCGGTCGGCGGCGTCGGCAACGGACCGGTCGGACAGATGGACATAGCGCTCCGTGGTCTCGACCAGGGCGTGACCGAGGAGCTTCGCGACGGTCACCATGTCCACGCCGTTCATGGCCGCGACCGAAGCCCAGCTATGGCGAAGGTCGTGCAGCCGCAATCCGGGCAGGCCCGCCTCGTTGCGGATGCGGGTCCATTGGTACTCGATATTGTCGATGTGCCGCGTCGGCGGACGGGCCGGAAACAGGAACGGGCAATCCGGGCTGTATCGCGGGATGGCGTCGATGACGGCGCGCGCGGCGCTCGACAGCCACACCGTGCGCGGTCCGGACTTCGAGTCGGGCAGATGGATGCGCGTGCCGCGAATCCAGTCCCATTCGAGGGAGACGACTTCGCCGACGCGGCACCCGGTCAGCATCAGCAGGCGGATGACGGCGACGGCCTGGGGGCAATAGAACTCGTCGCGGGTGAGCACAGCGTTGAGCCGGGCCATCTCCTCGGCAGCAAGAAACCGCTCCCTGGGCTGCATCCGATATCGCCTGGCGTTCCTGCAGGGGTTGGAGTTGTGCGGGCGGTATCCCCAGAGCTCGGCCATGCGCATCATCATGGACAGGACGGGCATGGCGCGGTTGGCGGCGCCGGGCCGGTCGGCCATGGACGCGAACCAGTCCCTGACGTGTTCGACGGCGATGGCGTCCACGGTCATATGGCCGAAGGCGGGGAGGATGCACTTGCGGACCATGTAGGCGTTGGACTCCAGGGTCCTGAGCTTCCAGTGCCGGGCCTGCCGGTCGAGGAACTCGGCGGCGAAGTCGTCCATCGGGTGGCCGGGCGTCTTGAGTCCATTGTCGTTCTTCGCCGTGTCGAGGAAGGCGGCAATCAGCTTGCGGGCCTCGGCGCGCGCCTCCGGCACGGTCATGGCGTCGGCGCTGCCGAGGGTGGCGTAGCGCCTGCGCCCGCGCACCATGCGGTTGAAGACGAATGTGCGCACGCCGGTCGGCTGCACGGCGAGGCCGAGGCCGGTCACCATGTCGTCGCGGAGTTCGTACTTCCTGGCGCGGGGCCTGGCGGCGCGGACACGCTGGGCGAAGGTGGACTTGGGATTGTCGCTCATGGTCGCGGCTCCTGTGTCGGGCCGCGCGGCTGGGCTGTAGCACAGGAAGCAGCCGCGGCGACGTTTCGTTGGGGAAGCTGCGCGACGGAGTGGGACGGGGCGAGCCGTAAGGCTCTATAACTAAATCTGTTTCCTCTCGTTCACGCGATGGCGGGCACCAACCGGAAGGGCATCAACGATGCGTCGGGTGTGAGACCCAAGGCCGCCCCGGCGGTCGGGACGGCCGAATCGGCAGCATTGAGGTTTGGGGAATCGACGCCGGGGAACCCGGCGGAGGGGAGCCGCCGCGGCGCGTGAGCGGGCGGAAGTGTCCGCACTGGTGCGGACACGACTGCACGGCGTAGTGCGGTGCGCGGCGAAGCGGGCACCGGCGACGCACGGAGTGCTGCCGCGACGGTCCGAGGCGATGCCCGCAAGCGGCATCACGCCTCCTGATTACGTACCAAGCTCATCTTGCGACTGCCGGCCGCAGGAAACCGGGGTTCAGGCGGCCACGCAACGACGTTTCCGGCGGCCCGAACGTCGATTCGCGACCTCCAGCGAGCCGTCGATGTCGATTGCGTTGGCTCATTTCGTGAAACGTAGGCATTAATGAAAAAATTCAATAATAATGGACAGTTAGCTTATGGACCTCTTGCCCTGTAGTTGCCTGGGCCGGCGCATGGGAAGCGTCATAAGGCCCCGAAAATGCTGCCGGATCAGCCCGTGCCGGCGCGGAACAAGCGTACCCCGCTGCTGGTGACAGTCTGGGAGCCTACGTATCACGAAATGAGCCATTGCGTTTCGTCTCCGTAGCTCGGATGAGCTTGGTACGTAATCAGGATCTGGCTTGAAGACCGGGACGCCGAGGCGCTGAACGACTGGATCGACCGCGCAGCGAACCGTGCGACGAAGGAGGCGCGCCGTCGGGACCGAGGGAGGGCTATAATGGCAGGAACCGCTTATGCACTTGGTTCCGGCTCGATCAACATGCTGAGTGTAAGTCGCCGAGGGAAGCCTGCGGGTGCCAACATCTGGCGACAAACTCCCACAACCGGAACCAAGTGCATAAGCGGTTGGCAGGATACTGATTGTGGGTGCGGTAGAGCTCGGAGACGGCAACACGCCGGAACTCTATAAGAAGTCAAGCTCGATTGTGGTTAGCTGCTTGCCCGGCGAACCTTGGGTCAATACGAACATCAAATTAGGGGGCTGTGGCCATGTCGGATAGTCGGAATATCGGGGAACCGGATGTGGTGTACAAGTACCTAACCACGGACAGAGCAATGGAAGTCCTTCCGGAAGGCGGAAACGGGGCGTTGCGTGCAACTCAACCTGATGCCCTGAACGACCCTCTTGAATGCGCCACCCGTTGTTCCGCCGTATATCCCACAGAAGAAAGCGAAGTTCGTGAAATGCTCGAGGTGCTCAACTCGGCCGTGCCAGAGCATCCATTGACCGAAAACGATCTACAGCTAGCGCGCCAGCAGCTGGGCAGCCAAGCATGGAACGATCTGTTTAGAAAAAAGTTATCGCTTCGTTTTGGCGTTGTATCGTTCAGTAGCTCCCCATATCATCCGCTCCTTTGGTCCCATTATGCGGGTTCAGGCACTGGTGTAGTCATAGGATATAGAACGTCTGTTCTGAAGGGAATCACGACAGGATATGAACGACTGGGCGCCGTTCAATATTCCAAGGAACCACCGGTCCATTCAGGGCACGTGATTTTCAAGGATGAAAGAAACTTGCCGGCCCTTCTATTGACGAAAGCGGATTACTGGAATTACGAGCAGGAGTGGCGCCTCACTCTTGAGTTAAAAAACTCATTAGGAACTGGAAAAACAGATCCACGAGGATATCCTGTAAATCTATGCATGATTCCAAACGAGGCTGTGATTGAGGTATTCGTCACCGAGAGAACACCAGACGAGGCACAAAAGGAAATAGAGAAGCGTTTCCAGAATCCACTCAATCGCTACACAGCAAGTGCAATTCATAAACTGATCCTGGCGCAAGACAAGTATGGTTATGAGGTGCAGACGATGGCTTAGAGGCACCCACATCTGGACCCAACCTTACGGAACCCATCCCAAAATCTTTCCTGATTACGTACCAAGCTCACCCGAGCTACGGAGACGAAACGCAATCGACCTCGACGGCTCGCCGGAGGCCTCGAATTGACGTTCGGGCCGCCGGAAACGTCGTTGCGTGGCCGCCTGAACCCCGGTTTCCTGCGGCCGGCAGTCGCAAGATGAGCTTGGTACGTAGTCAGGTCACGCCTTGCGGGCAGGCGGGTGGACGGAGCGATGGCGCAATCCGGAGGCAAGTCCGGCCGGGGGAGTAGCGGTTCGGGAACGCGCCGTAGAGCTTCCCCTCGACCTTCGCCTTCGCGTAGCGCGTCCGCTCGCGCGCCCGGCGCGCCTCGGCGCAGGGCTCGCACACCGTGCGTCCCTCCAAGGCCGGCGCCTCCCCGCACCGCACGCACAATCCGGCGGCGCGGCGCTGGTCGGCCTCGCGGCGGGAGCGCTCGCGCTCATAGAGCTTGGCCCGGTCCGGGTCCCTTCGCGGCATCCCGGCCGCCCGGAGCCTCGCGTCGCGGGCGCGGCTGGCGCGGTTTCGCATGTCTCCGCACGGCTCGCACAGGGTCCGGCCGGCCGCGGGCGGCTGCTTCCCGCACTTCGGGCAAAGACCCTGGGCGGCACGTTCGCCGGTGCGCCGGTGATGGCTGGCGCGGTCGGCGGGACGGCGCTTCTCGGCGCATGGCTCGCACTGACTGCGATGGGGCGCGGGCGGGCGCCTCCCGCACTTCAGGCAAAGGCCCTTCGCCCTGCGCTCGGCGACCCGCCTGTGATAGCGCTCCAGGTCCCGCGCGCGTCTGAGCGCGATGTCCTGCTCGGTCATCGTCGTGTCCTCCCTGCCGGGGTTGGAATCCGGGCGGGGGACGCCCGACCGGCGCGGCCGGCCGTCCTCCAGAAGCGCCGCTCAGCCCCGCTGCTTGCGATCGCACAGGAGACCGGCCGCGATGGAGCCCCAGACCTGGACGCCGCCGCGCGTGCGCAGGCCCGTGCAGATTGATCTCGGTGCAGGCGGGCCGCATCTCCCTCACCGCCTTCAGCGTGGCGGTGACGCGCTTCGCCTGCCGGCCCTTGCCCTTCGCCGGCGCCTCGCCGGGCCAGGGGCGGATGTCGCCGTCGGCGTGGGCCTTGAAACGCTCGACAACGTATCTGTCGTCTTCAAGACCGGTGCCGAAGATGTGGACCAGGAATGTGTCCGCCGTGTTTCCGGGTATCGCCATCGCTGCGCTCATCGTGCCTCTCCGTCTTGCCGTCGGTGGGGAACGGCGGCAACGCCTCCCTCCGGGGCGCCGACCGCCGCCCCGCTTCCGGTCAGACTCCCCTCTCGATGGCGCCGGGCGCGATCGGGCATGGTCGCGCGTTTACGGCGTTACCGCCGGACCGGGGCCGGGACGGCGGCAGGCCGGCGATGCGTCGCGGAACGCGGGGCGGGAGTTGACGGATCGTAGCCTGACGGCTACGGTGTGCGCATGGTCGAGGTCCGCAAGACCGAGGTCTACGCCAGTTGGCTTGACGGACTGCGGGATACCCGTGCCCGGGCGCGCGTCCTCGTCCGGGTCGAGCGTCTGGCGGCCGGCAACCCCGGAGACGTCAGACCCGTCGGCGAAGGCGTATCGGAACTGCGGATCGACTACGGACCGGGCTACCGGGTGTACTACAAGCAGCAGGGCCGCACGGTCGTCGTCCTGCTGGCCGGCGGGGACAAGCGTTCCCAGGGCGACGACATCGCGACGGCCATGCGCCTCGCACGAAACCTGTAGGTGGGCGATATGACCGGAACCGCGACTTCACCCTACGACGTGGCCGAGCACCTTCGCACGGCGGAGGACATGGCGGCGTATCTGGAAGCCGCCATCGAGGAGGCCGGCGCCGACGCCGCGTTCGTTGCCAGGGCGCTGGGCGACATCGCCCGCGCCAAGGGCATGTCGCAGGTCGCATGCGACGCCGGCCTGTCGCGCGAGAGCCTCTACAAGGCGCTCTCGGGAGAACGCAATCCCACATTGGACACGGTTCTCAGGGTCGTCTCCGCTCTGGGTTTGAAGCTGCGCGCCGAAGCGGCGCCCGCTTCCGGCCCGGCCGCGCCGGCGCATCGGTGAAATCGGGCACCCGGCCGGCGGCACGGGCCGATGACGCGCATGCCGCGAGCTTGGACCGCCGCCGCCGTCAGACGCTTGCGGTGGAGGATATCGGCGCCGATGCTGTCGGCAATGCGCGGCGGCGACGCCTCGATCAAATCGCGCCCGATGCCGACCGAGGGAAGGAATCGACGCGGACGGCGGCGAGTCATCACCGTCCCGGTCGGATAGCGTTTGGGAAGCCGACAGGAGACGCCGGACGCCGCCAGAGAGCGCCAATAACCCCCGGAACTGCGATCGGGGCGCGGTGTTGCAATGGTGTTGATTGTTGGCTGGAAAGAACCAGCGGGAATCCTGTTGCCTTGTAACCCATTGTAATTATGTCGGTATTTTGGCACGAAATGCAGGAAATTCGCTAGATCGAAGTTTCGAGAACGCATCTATGATGTGTCGCGACACGCCCGCGATATCGAAGCGCCCGTCGGCATGGGTGCGCTCGATGCCGTAGCCGATCTTCTTGAGCTCCCCGGCAAGCTCGCTGCGGTAGAGCGCGCCTAGCAGCATCTTGGAGGCGTAGAGGCTCTCGTTGGCCATGGTGCGCCACTTGCCGTCTTTACCGAGCAGCATGTTGGCGATCACCGAATGGGTGTGCAGCGCCGGATCAAGGTTCCGGGAGGTCTCGTGCCTGAACCTGGCGATCACCGTCTTCTGGTCCCCGGCCCGGACCATCCGGCCGGTCGCCCGATCCTGGACCCGGGTCTCGGCGGCGTTCCGCTCGAACCAACCGAGCGCGCGCATCACCGCCCGGTCATGGGCCTCGACGATGCGCGCGTCGCCGCCGACGAGCGCGGCCAGCGAGACCGACTTGGGCGCGCTGAAGGTCAGATCGCGGCCGGGACGGTGGCGGATCTCGCCGTCGCCGGTCCGGCGGCCGAGGCGTTTCCCCGAACCGTCGGGGACTTCGCCTTCCAGCACCGCCTTGAACGTGTCGGGATCGACCGGGCCTTCGAGGCCGAGCTCGGCCGCCCCCGGCCCGCCCAGGCACTGGCCGCCCGGTGTTCGGGCGAGTCCTTGGCGTAGTATCCGTCCTTCTCGTAGTAGCTGGCCCCCTGCGACGGGCTCGCCACCGCGCCGATCGAGGCGACCATCAGACCCAGCGTCCGTAGTCGCGCTTGCGCCGCTCACGGCGGGCGGGCGCCGTCTTGTGGTCCTTGCCGGTCTCGGGCTTGTCTTGCCGCGTGACGGCGGGTGCCGGTTTCGCGGGAAGGCGAGGCGAGGAAACAGACGGTCGATCCGTCGGTGCACGAGTCGGCGCGAAACTCACCGGCAGCGTTGGCGGATCGGACATCGGCTTCTCCTGCAACGACGCCAACCGCTCCCGCGCCTCGGGCCGCCGCTCGGGCGCCGTCTCGTTCGCGGGACGCCGGCCCCGGCGATCGTCCATGGGTCTCCAGACCAGCACGAAACACAGCAGCGCACCGCCGAACCCGGACAGGACCTCCAGCGTCGCGCCTTCCCAGGCCGACTTCAGGATGTCCTCGCGCGCCCACCGCACCCTGTAGCTGTCGGTCAGACCGGAACGGGTGACCGTTTCAATGACGCCGTCCGCGTTGCGGAATTCGATGGACGCGTCCCCGTCGAAGCCGACGCCGATCATCAGGTCCGCAACCGTGAGCCTGGCGGCCGCGTACCAGTCATGCCCGGTGGTGTCGCGGGCAAGCGCGCCCGCGCCCGCCATCCTCGCGACGAGCCCTTGCCGCCACAGCTCGGCGTCGAAGACGGATCTCCATCCGGCGCCCGGTCCATGATGTGCGCGGTTTCCCAAGGTGGCGTTCTCCTCGCTCCGGCCATTTCCGGATCGCTTCGGTTCCTCACGGAGATCCGGATCATCGCCGTTGCCCCGGAGGAAACCGCCGACATTCCTGGTAGCTCCTGATTCGAACATAAGATGAACTATTGTACACCGCAACCTGAAACATATAGTAAAATCAATAGGTTGACGACACACACGTACTGACGTGCGCTGTCGTGCGCATGACTACGACAGCGGCCGTGGCCCGTTCCGCAAAGCCTGTGGGGCCGCGGAAGAAATCTGCGGCGTTGGGTTGGCCGACAAGCCAGAGCCGCAAGCCTTTGACCAGCGATTCCTGATAGCCCAAGTTGGCAGTTTTTTCCACTGACCGTGCCTGATCGGGGGATGTTTGCGGCCTGAGAACACCATATACTGGTCTCTGCCATCGCCTGAACTTCTATATGTCGGATGTGGGCGCCCGGAAGTCGTTTGTGGGGCCAGGACTTTGTCGTTGCGTCGATATCCCCCTTGCCAGGCGCGCCGGCGAGCGTGTCTGCGCAACACATCGCCAACCCTTCGCCTGCGCCATGTACATCAAGGCCACCAAGACCCACACCGAGAAGGACGGCAAGCCCGTGCGAAGCCACAGGCTGATGCTCTCCCAGCGCGTCGGCGACAGGGTGCGCCACAGGACGCTGCTCAATCTCGGCACCCACGATCCGATCCCGCGCGAGAGGTGGAAGGAGGTCACCGAACTCGCCGAGGCGCTGCTCCACGGCCGCCCGCCGCTGCTCCAAGCCGCGCCGGACGTGCAGGCCGCAGCCGAGGACATCGTCGCCAAGCTCAGGGCCAGGGGGTTCCGCACCGAAGCGGTGCAGGAAGAGGCGCGCCAGCCCGACATCGCCACCGTCGACCTCGATACCCTGGAGCACGAGACCCCGCGCACGGTCGGCTGCGAGCGCCTGTGCCTCAAGGTCCTCGACGATCTCGGCTTCGCCGACATCCTCCACGACCTGGGCATCAAGGGCCGCGAAGGGCGCATCGCGAGCGCGCTGGTCGTCGCCAGGATGGTCCATCCCGCCAGCGAGCGGGAGACCAGCCGCTGGCTGCGCCGCGACAGTGCGACCGCCGAACTTCTCGACCTGGAGGGCGACCGCAAGGCACTGCGGCGCAAGACGCTCTACCGCATCGGCGACCTCCTCTGGCGCCACCGCGCCGCCATCCAGCGGGAGCTGTTCAGCCGTGAGCGCTCGCTGCTCGACATCCCCGACACCATCGCCTTCTACGACCTCACCAACGTTCACTACCACGGCCACGCGCACGGCGAGCTTCCCCGCTTCGGGCGCTCCAAGCAGAAGCGCGCCGACTGTCCGCTGATCACGCTCGCGCTGGCGCTCGACGGCGCAGGCTTCCCGCGCAGTTGCGAGATCCTGCCCGGCAACGTCAGCGAGCCGGGCACGCTGGAGGACGCGCTGGCCAGGCTCGAGGCGGTGTGCGGCGGCACGGCGCCGAAGCCCACGGTGGTCATGGACGCCGGCATCGCCACCGAGGAGAACGTCGCGTGGCTGGGCGAGCGGGGCTACGACTGGATCGCGGTCAGCCGCGGTGCCAGGCCTGCGCCGCCCGAGGGCGGGCCCGAGGCGCTGCTGATCACCAGCGCGCGCCAAGAGGTGCGCGCCTGGCGCCTCGCAAGCGAGGACGGCGAGGCGCGGCTCTACGTCGTCAGCGAGGGCAAGAAGAAGGCCGAGAACGCAATCCTCGGCCTGAGGCGGAACCGCTTCGAGGCGGCGCTGGAAAGGCTCCACGGCGGCCTGCCGGTCAAGGGCCGCCTCAAGCGCCACGACAGGGTGCTGGAGAGCGTCGGCCGCCTCAAGCAGCGCTTCTCCGCGGTCGCCAGGCACTACGAGATCACGGTCGAGAAGGCGGACACCGGCGCCAACGCGTCTGCCGTTCGCTTCAAGCGCAGGCCGCTATACGACGAGGCCGATGAGGGCGCCGGCGCCTATGTGCTGCGCACCAGCCCATCGACTGGGATATCGAGACGATCCTTCGGACGTACTGGCGCATCACCGACATCGAGGCCACCTTCCGCAGCCTGAAATCCGAACTCGGCCTTCGCCCGATCTGGCACCAGCTCGACCGTCGCATCGCGGCCCACCTGCTGATCGCGGTGCTGGCCTATCACGCCGTGCATCTGATCCGTACCCGGCTGGCCGCGCGGGGCATCCACAAGGGCTGGGCATCGGTCCGCGACGGTATGCGGACCTGGGTGCGGATCACCACGCGCCTGCGCCAGACCGACGGCACGTTGATCGTCAACCGCCAGGACACGCGCCCGGCCGCCGAGGGTGCCGACATCTCCTCGGCGGCGGGCGTGGAACCCGCCATCCACCGCAGGAGGGCCCGCCTGACGCGCTGACAGAATCCAACAAAATGTCGGGCCATGTTGAAATCGGCCGAGAAAAATATCGACCCATATCAAAGCGATAAAGGACAGCGGAACAAAAAAAGTGCCAACCTGGGACGTGATCCATCTCTCCGATCTCCAGGGCGAATCCGCAAAGACCCTGTCACTAGAACCTCTTGCAAAATTCCTGTCCCCAGGGTCCGGTGAGCCCGGATCGGTCGGTTGCTTCCGTTCACCTCTGCACCTGGAGGTCGGAATCCATGGATTCTCGGTGTCTCATCAGAGACGATGAGAACAAACAGGGACCTTTGCGGACATCGGGACACGCCTCTCCGGGTCCCTCTCTTCGAGAGGGCCGCGAAGGGTCGGTATGCGTTGTCGGAGCCGCGCTATGGGGCGGCGAGACGTATCAACTGGTCAGCCGCCAGGGCCAGGATGCCGAACATGAGATGGCAGGCGACCTTGGAATATCCACGGACGCGGACATGGCGCCCGCCAAACTCATCCTTGAGGCGGGCGTTGGTCCTCTCGACACCGGACCGGATCCGGAACCGCACGGTCTCGGGATCGACATGGCCTATTGCACGCCGGGCCCGGGCCTCTCGGTCTCGCTCCTCCTTGAGGTCCTTGTCCCGGCGCGGATTGACATCGATGATCGGCACATGGCCAAGCCGTTCGCTCATCTGGTAGATCTCTCTGGCATCATAGGCCGCGTCCATGAGATCGTAGAGATTGGTCACACGCCCGGCGGTCATCATCGCCAGCGGGATCGCGACCTGGCTGTCATGGACGGATGCCGAGGTGAGGACGGTACTCAGCGGCACCCCGCAGTCTGCTGTGTCGATATGCAGCTTGTAACCGCGCCAAGCCTCCATGACCCCTTTGGCAGTCTTCTTTGCCCCGTGATCGCAGACCTTCGGCAGCGCGTCGAGCATCTCATCGAGATCCATCCCGTTCGCTTGCTGTTCGAGACGCCCAGGCTCCTTCGTCCTCTCCTCGCCCTTGCGGGGCCGGCCGCGCTTGCGGTTCGGCGTCCTGGCCTTCGGCTTCGGGGCCGGCGTCTCCCGGGCCTCGATGGCCGTCGAGTCCCGCGACACGTGGCCGATGAGCGCATCGCCCAGTGTCTCTGCAACCAGAGCCGCGTGCATCCTCTCCGGAAGACGGGACTGCGAAAATTCGGCAAACGCCCGCGAAAACGTCGCTTCACTCGGGATCTCCGCGACACGCGACCAGCCGCACAGTCGGCGCAACGTCGGGTCCACCTTGAGCCTGTCGATCAGGTGGCGGGTCGTCGGCAGATCCCATACCGCCTTGGCGATGAAGCCACGGGCCAGCGCCTGGCGATCCTCCCGGGGCCGACCCGGACCGGTCCACACCCCATCGACGAAGCCCTCCACCTTGACGAGATCGAGAGCTGTCACGAAACGCTTGTGCGTCTCGAGGAGAGGACCGACCGCCTCGGCCAACGCAGGGAAAAGGTCCCCTTGAAATCGGCGCCAGAGATCGGATAGGGTCGAGCCAAGGGTCATCGGGGTCACCTCCTCGGTATCTTGTTGTTGTGGAAACACAACATACCACGAGGTGCCCCCGAAACCCAGGCCCTCGACAACAAAATCAGCCTCGAGAAGGCAAAAAACCGGTCGGGCCGGCAATTTTGCAAGAAGCTCACTATGCCTACGATTCACGAATTGAGCCTATTATAAAGATGAGGCGTGTGCGCTGTGGCGAGTCCCTTTGTGCTCAAGGGCTCCGTCTGACCCGAGATTTTTCGTAACTGTCCAGGTGGTCTGATTTGTCATTTTGGGCCAGAGAGTTGAGGCGCGGTTCGCACGGAACTGACGCGAGGGGCTTGACGGGAGTTGCGGGAACTGCCTCAACGACGACATGAGCAATCCCGGGTCGCCGCGCGGCCCTTCGACGGGAGCATCGCCCGAAACGCCCGTACAGAAGATCGCCCGGCTTCGGGAGGAGAACGCATGGCTTCGGCAGCAGAACGCGCGGCTGGAAGAGCAGGCCACGCGTCTCGTCAGGCGCATCGAGGAGTTGGAGCGCCGCCTCGACAGCGGCAACAGCGGCAAGCCGCCTTCGGGCGATGGGCTGAAGAAGCCGAAGTCGAAGCGGCGAACCCGAAGCCTGCGCGGCAAATCGGGCCGCAAGCCCGGTGGCCAGCCGGGCCACAAGGGCAAGACGCTGCGCCGCGCCGATCACCCGGATCGGGTGAAGGACCATGTGCCTTCTTCCTGCGAGGGATGCGGTTCGCCGCTTTCGGACGCGGCCAGGGCGGGACCGCCGATTGCCCGCCAGGTGTTCGATCTGCCCGAGCCGCGTCCGCTGGAGGTGACCGGGCGCCGGGCGCATGCCAGGTGCTGCGGGCATTGCGGGACGGTGACGCGGGCGGCGTTCCCCGGCGGGGTGTCGGCGCCGGTGCAGTACGGCCCGCGCATCGCCGGGGTGGCGGTCTGTCGTCAGCACGCCCACTTCCTGCCGGAGGATCGGCAGCTCCCTCGTGAAAACTCACCCAATAGGTGGTATTGGCGTCGAGCGTTGTGCAGTCGCCGGGGGCGTGCAGGTCATCCGGACAGATCCGGCCGCTTGCGCCATAACACCGGAGAGAGGCCGTGGCCGACCGGGTCGTCGAGCCCCGCCGCGCCTGCCAGACCCGCACTGGATCCATCTCCACCGCGCTCGGGTGCGACGGGTAGCCGTCAGGCTGGCCCCGGCGGCGCATTCGGGCCGCCTCCCGCCGTTTCCGCCCTGCGCTACGGCGCCGGGGGGCTTTCAATAGGACACAGTTAACAAGGTAATGCCGGTTCTGCATGTTCTGGGCATGCAGATTGGGCTTCGGCATTTCAGCGCCGGTACGATTGAGTGGCTGAAGGGGGCGTCCGGCGAGACGGGCCGGACGCGCCATTCGCTGGCGCGCGCGTTGTGCGAGCGCGAGAACTGGCGCAACCCTCGGGGCGTTCCGTGTCTTGCCCAAGCGAGCAAGGCTCTGTCGCGGCTGGCGGACAAGGTGGGCATTTCGTTGCCCGAGGCGCGGGCGATGCCGTGCCGGACGCCGGGAACGGTGGGCGGCGAGGTCGAGCGGGGCTATCCGGACCTGGAACTGAGGTGCGGGCTGTCGGAGCTTGGGGAGGTCACGCTGGTCCCGGTCGGCGATGCGGCGGACAAGCGCTCGTGGCGGGAGATGATGGAGAGCCATCATCCGCAGGGGTGGTCGCGAAGGCCGGGTGCGGTGCTGAACTGGTGGATCGTTTCGTCGGTTCACGGCCGCCTTGGCGGCATCGGCTTCTGCGCCGCGAGCTGGCATCAGGCGGCCCGCGACGCCTTCATCGGCTGGTCGGCTGCGGCGCGGGTCGCCAACCTGACGCAGCTGGTCAACCAGCATCGCTTTCTCCTGCTGCCCGGCGTCCGGGTCGACAATCTGGCGTCGCATGTGCTGGCGCTGTCGACGGCGCGCCTGGCCGGCGACTGGCCGGCGGCGCATGGGGCCGTGCCGTTGGCCGCCTACACTTATGTGGGTCCCGAGCGGCGCGGCACCTGCTACCGCGCGGCGGGCTGGAAGTGTTGCGCCGAGCGGACCTCGGGGTCTCCGCCGGGGCGCCGCGCGGCGGCGCCGAAATCGGTGTGGATCAAGCCCTTGGCCGAGGGCTGGCGGGACGCCTTGTGCCGGGAGCCGGCGCCCATCCTCGGCACGACGCCCGAGCCCTGCCGGGTCAAAGGCGCGGACTGGGCCGACTTCGAGTACGGCCGCAGCTCGCATCCCGACGGCCGCCTGCGCAAGCGGCTGTTGGCGATGGGCCGGGCATGGGAGAATGCCCCCGGTGCGTCCCTGCCCGTGATCTTCCCCGCAGAGGCGGAGCAGAAGGCCGCCTACCGGCTGCTGTCCAACGACAGGATCAAGATGGACGACATTCTTCAACCCCACCGCGAGGCGACGGTCGAGCGCTGCCGGCTGGAGCCGGTGGTCCTCGCCATCCAGGACACCACGACGCTGAACTACAACGGCCACCGCAAGACCACGGGCCTGGTGGACCTCGGCGGCGGCGGCTCGGGAACAAGGGGGATCCTCGCCCATGTCGGGCTTGCGATCAGCGAAACCCGGCGTCCGCTCGGGGTGTTCGAACTCAACGCCACCCAGCGCGACGGCGCGGACGCGGCCGGCGAGGCCGAGCCGGAGAGCGTGCGCTGGCTGCGCCGGCTCGAGAGCGCCGGGCAGCTCGCGATGGCCTGTCCCGACACCCGCGTGGTCACGGTCTGCGACCGTGAGGGCGACATATGGGAGATGTTCTGCAAGGCGCGCGAGAGCGGCGACGGGCTGTTGATCCGCTCCGACCGCGGCCGGCAGCGCCGGGCTGTCGTCGACGGCAAGACACCGGACTTGTGGGACGTCGTGGCGGCGCAGCCGGTGCTGGGGACGAAAACCATCGAACTCCTCCCCTGCGGCGGTCCCCGCAGACGCCGCAGGCGCAAGGCCCGCCTCGACCTGCGCGCCGCCGGCGTCGAACTCGCGCCGCCGAGGAACAGGGCCAACCAGGCGCCGCTGCCCATGCTCGCCGTCTCGGTCCAGGAACCCGACCCGCCGAAGCGCTGCAAGCCGCTCCACTGGCTCTTGCTCACCACCGAGGGCGAGGCCGACATCGACAACGCCCGGCGCATCGTTGCCTGGTACGAGGCGCGCTGGACCGTCGAGGAATACTTCAGGATCCTCAAGGTCGGCACCCGCGTCGAGGATCGCAGGCTCGACGACGCCGACGACCTGCGAAAGTGTCTCGCCTTCGACGGCGTCACCGCATGGCGCGTCATGGACCTCGAACGCCTCGCCCGCGACAAGCCTCACATGCCCGCGCGCGAGCGCTTCACCGAGCACGAAATCAACGTCCTCTAATACCAAACGCAAGTCATATGAACCGATACAGTGAGGCATCGGGATCAGCACGATGGGGCTACGGCCCAGCTGCGCCGGGTCGTATTGGTGATGACGTCGGGCTGGTCGGTCAGCCATTGCCACCCCGTCCAGCAGGCGTCCCTCAGGGCGGAGACATCCTTGAACACGCGGTTGGCGAAGCGGTTCGATTTCAGGAACAGAATGATCTGCTCCATCGGATTGAGTTCCGGACTGTAGGGCGGCAGATGCACGAGCGTCAGGTTGGGGGGAACGAGAAGGTCGCCCGAGCGATGCCAGCCCGCCCCGTCCAGCACAATCACGCCGTGCGCACCCGGCGCCACGGCCGCGCCGATCGCCGCCAGATGCTCGTTCATCGACGCCGTGTTCGCCCTGTCCGCCACGTGGGCGATGCCGACGCCGCGCTCTGCGCAGGTGGCGCCGAACAGATAGACGTAGCCATAGCGATGGTCGCGCAGGATGCGCGGACGCTGCTTCCCATTCGCCCAGACCCGTGTCGTCATCCCCTTCTGGCCGATGCGCGCTTCGTCCTGGAACCAGATTTCTATCGGACCCGCCAGCGCCTCAGAGCTGAGCGCCGACGTCAACTGTGCCTCGAACTCCGCCACGAACGACCTCTGCCGCTCCGCGTCGGCTTTGGGGTGGACCGGCCGCCCCGAGACAAAGCGAAACCCGGCCCTTCGGAGCATCATACGGGCACCGCTCTCCGTATAGATGACCCCGAAGGCCTCCTCGATTTTCCGTAAGATGTCCTGAACGCGCCAGCGCGTCACACCGTCCCGCTCAAGCTCGGGACCCGCCTCGATCCAGGCGCCGATCTCGGCGATCTGCGCGTCCGTCAACCGGCCCTCGCTCCCGCCGCGCGGGAGATCCGCGAGGCCGTCGAAGCCCTCCGTGTTGTAGCGCAACACCCAGTCGCGCAGGATTTGAAGCTCCATGCCCTGCGCCCGAGCCGCCTCCGTGCGAGACGCACCCTCCATGATCATGGCGAGCGCACGCGCGCGCGACGCTTGCTTCGCGTCCCCGCAGTGCCTCGAAAGCGCGTGGAGCTCGTCCGCTGTGTGTGCCGTCCAGGTTATCGGCGTTGCCGCACTCATCGTCATCCTCCGGCGCTGGTGAGTCGATCACCACAGTCTATGAAGGTCGTCCGGACCGTCACCCCAACATATTGGGATGGTGAGTCAATTTGGAGCGCGCTTGGTATAAGTCTGGCTCAGATACCATCGCATCATCCGCGCCCCGCCCGGCAAGCCTCCCGACATCCGCACCGTCGTGGTCGACCTCGCACGCGTCGCAGGCTTCCATCCCAGCAAGCAACAGCCCCTCCCCGGAACCGAGAAAATCTGGCAGGCATGGCAGCGATACAAAGCCGGAATCGACTTCATCAACGCATGGGACAACATCCAATGAACGGAACCTTCTCAGCAGTGGGAGATTGATAGGCCGGGGGCCGGTCGTTCGCAAAGATGTCGGCCGCAATGCTGTCCGACACCCGCACCGCCGAGTCGTGTACCGAGTCCTTCGCCAGATGGGCATAGCGCACGGTCGTCTCGACCTGCGCATGGCCGAGCAGGCGCCCGATCATCGGCAGCGATTCGCCGAGCGCCAGCGCGCGCGAGGCAAACGAATGACGGCAGTCATGAAGCCGCACGTCCTTCAGCCCGGCGCGCCGGCACACCTCGTCCCAGGGGTCGTTGAGATTGCGCATGGGCCTTCCTCTAACCTTGCCCGGAATGACGAACGGGTTGCCCTCGACCCGGGGAAGCGCCGCGAGCACCTCCGCCGCCTCCCGCGACAGCGCGATCGTCCGCGGGCCGACCTTGGTGTCCGGAAGCCGCAGCTCCCGCGCCTCTAGGTCCACCTCGTCCCACCGCAGGTTCAGGATCTCGCCCTTGCGGCAGCCGGTCAGCAGCAGCCGGATCGCCGCCGCATGAACCGATACCCCCTTCCGCCTCCCGGCCTCGTCGAGCACCGCGCCCAGCCGGCGCAGCTCCGCATCGGTCAGGAACCGTTCGCGCTTGCGCTCGCGGTTCTTCGCCACCAGCCGGCACGGATTGCAGGTCTCCGGGATCTGCCCCCGATCTCCGGTCGCGTTGTAGATCCGTGACAGCGTGTCCACCACCTGGTTCGCCATCACCGGCGTCGCGCGCAGGCGATGGTGGAGCTCCGTCACCCGGGCGTGCTCCACCGCGAGCGCCGGCATCTTCCCCAGCGCCGGCAGGATGTGCTTGTCCACCATCAGCCGGTACGTCGATTCCGTCTTCGGCTTGCAGCGTACCGCGACGTGCTCCTCGAGCCAGTGCCGGGCAAGCTCCGCCACCGTTGGCCCCTCCGCCGGGCGCGCTGCCAGCGGCTCCGCCGCCGGGTCCTCGCCGGCCTCAATGCGCGCCACGATCAGCGCCGCCCGGCGTCGCGCCTCCTCCGCCGTGACCACCCCGTGGCGGCCCACCGTCACCCGCTTCGCGGCCTCGCCCCCGGCCCGGGTCTGCACCACGTAGACCTTGCTTCCCGAGGGATAGACCCGCACCCCGAAGCCCGACAGCTCCGGGTCCCAGAACACCGTGTCCTTCTCGACCTTCAGCGCCTCCACCGTGCGCCGCGAGATCGTCCTCCTCTTCAACACCGCCATCGCTTGCTCCGCTTCCCGTCCGGCCGCGCGCTCACGCCGCCGTCGTCACCTTGCGGTGGCCCAGCAGCCGGCCGATCGCCGGCAGCCCCTCGCCGAGCGCCCGCGCCCTCGAGGCGAAGCTGTGGCGGCAGTCATGAAGCCGCACATCCTTCAGGCCGGCCCGCGCGCGCAGGCGCAGCCAGATCGCGTCCAGGTTCTTGATGTGGTCTCCCTCCTTCTGCCCGGTAATCACCCAGGGGTTGCCCTCAATGCGCGGGATGCGTTCGACCGCCGGGGTCAGCGGCACCCGCCGCGGACCCGTTTTCGCCTCGCTCAGCCGAAGCTCCCTTGCCGTGCGGTCGATGTCGTCCCACCTGAGCGTCACGATCTCGTTCCTGCGACAGCCGGTCAGAAGCAGCAGCCGAATCGCGGGCACCGCCGAGGGGAACACCGATCCGTCCGCCTCCGCCTCGGCCAGCACCCGCCCCAGGCGCCGGTATTCCTCGCGCGTCAGAAACCGCTCGCGCCGATGCTCCTTGTATCTGCGAACCGAGCGGCACGGGTTGCGCCGCGGCGGCGTCATGCCCCAGCCCTCCGCCAGTTTGAACATCCTGGCCAGAACGCCCACCGTCTGGTTGGCCTGGTACGGCTTGTCCCGCATCTTGTAGTGCAGCGCCGACACGTGGGAGCGGTCCACCGCCGAGAGCGCGAGATGGCCGAGTTCCGGAACGATGTAGTGCCTGACGACCCGTCCGAAGGTCTCGACTGTCCCGGGACGACAGTTCACCTCCACATGCGCCGTCATGTAGCGCTCGGCGAGATCCGCCACCGTGGGCTCCCGCGCGGGCGGCGCCGGCGCCGGGTCGAGGCCGCGCTTGATGCGGTCGATCATGACCACGGCCTTCCGACGCGCGCCCCGGACATCGATGTCTCCGTGCCGCCCGACCACGGCGCGCCGCGAACCTTTGGGTCCGCGCGCCTGGACGATGTAGACCTTGCGGCCCGTGCGGTACACGCGCACTCCGAAGCCGGGCAGGTCGCGGTCCCAGAACATCGCGTCGCGCGCCTCGCTCGACAGCGCGTCCACGCTGCGCATGGTGAGCTTGACGGCAACTCTGGCAGGCATGTCGCTCTCCTCGGATGGGCCGGGTCCAATCCCCATGGGCGGCGTCGCCGCCATCACCGCGTGACCGAACGCCTTCCCTCCTGCGCTGGACGGGCCCAGAATATGCGGAAGCAAATCGCAACCGACTGAACCCGTTCGGATGTCCATGAAAGCGCATCCTCGCCGCAGATGCAAGCACCCTGGCAAGGAAGAAGAATGAAAATACGAGAATAAAAACAGCTATATACGATACATCCGTCCGCTCGTGCGCCCCATCCCCCGGATGCCGCAGAGCTGACTCATTTTACATTATCTAAGTCATTCTTACGCTTCCAGGGCTCTCGCGCTGGGCGAATCCCTCCCGATGATCGGGAAACTGCTCGGCCACAGCCAAGTCGAGACCACGGCACGCTATGCGCATCTGGCGCGCGACTCCGTGCACGAATTCGGCGGCCCGGATCGCCGAAAGCATCGCTGCGGATATCTTGGCGAGCGCGGCGGGATCGGGATTGCTCGCCTGCCCGGTCGAGTACGGTGAAAGCACGGTCCGGCATGGCAGCCTACTGCTAAAGCAGGCTCTTCTGCTTTTCCTGGATGTTCCGGGCTTCTCCTTTCATGATCCGGCCTATGAAAGGAGCGATCTGGTCGATGACTTCATTGGCGCTCTTTGGTTCCTTGTAGTCTGCTGAGAGCATCGCCACCGGTCGCCCAGTTTCGGCATCGACAAATTTCACGGTGGCGCTAACGATACCGGATTCAGATCCAGCTCCGACGCCGAATAGGCCGAATTTCATCACAGAACCAGATTCGGCAATCCCGAGCACCACCAATTGGGCTCCGGCTTTTTGGGCAAGTCTTATGATTATGCGTTCGGTCGGTTTGTCCGCCTCTTCGTCTGTTGCCAATCGTTCAATATCCCCAGCATCCAGGACATCGAGTCCACGTTGGATGAGGAGCGCGCTAATGCGGCTTTGTATCACTTCCGATGCGCTTCCGCCCGTGGCTCCAAAACTGAAACCGGAGAAACCGATCGCACTCTTCTCACCGACGGACCTGACAAATACGCCGACAGTTTGCGTATCGACGAGCTTAGCTTGGTCATAATGTCGTGAAGTCGTAACGCGGATGTCTTTCGCACCTTCCCTGGACGCCTCCACCGCGACCTGTGCAACACCGCATCCGCTTAGCAGAAGTCCGACAATCAATGGAGCGATACAGCCGCGCAGTCCATTGCGGCCGGTCGATAACCGAACCCCGATCCGGCGAGTAGAGGAGACAGGTGACATTAGGGCGTGTTGATGAATTCATGAAATGCTGATAATCATTCTCCATCAATGACACTTTCCGGGGACTTATCATGGCGTTACGCCTGCTCATCACGGATGCTATCTGGTCGACACTCGAGCCGCTACTGCGTGAGAGCAAACACGCCGCCGGCGCCCCGCCACGGCTCAGCGACCGAATGTTCATCGAAGCCGTCCTCTACCAGGCGCGTACCGGAACCCCCTGGCGCGACCTGCCCGATGAATTCGGCCATTGGAATGCCGTTTATCAGCGGTTTCGCCGTTGGGAGAAGCGCCACCTCTGGGCGCGGCTCTGGCAACAGATACAACAGGTAGATGATGAACCACTCAAGGAAGTGTTCATCGATTCGACCATCGTGCGCGCTCATCAACACGCAGCCGGCGCGGTAAAAAAAACGGTGGCCAAGAGGCCCAGGCTCTCGGCCGCTCCCGGGGCGGGTTCTCCACCAAGCTGCACGTGGCCTGTGCCAACGAAACAACCGGTGTGTCCTTCGTGTTGACGGGTGGCGAGCGCCATGATGGCGTGGGATTCGAGCTGCTGTGGAAGGCTTTGCCCAGCTCTCCCGCACCGGAGGCTGCGGTCATGGACAAGGCGTATGACAGCAAGGGCATTCGCCAGGTGCTGGCCGACCAGGGCGTCGAAGCCGTGATACCCGCCCGGTCGAACCGGACTGAGACGATTCATCACGATCGAGAAAAGTACAAGCGGCGCCAGCAGGTCGAGCGATTCTTCAACAAGCTCAAACAAGTCCGTCGCATTGCCACACGTTATGACAAGCTCGCTCGGACGTTCCTCGCGTTTGTCCACATTGTCTCAGCATGGATCATGCTTCGATCATTCGTCAACACGCCCTAGCTATTTCCTTTTCTGCTTATCTCTAAAAATCATCCGATGAGGACACCAATACGCCACCGATTGATTTTCATTGTTTCCAACACAACGTTTCTCCAGGTTGCGATCAAACATACGCCACCGTCGGCACATGCCACCGTTATGGGATAGCTGAGACCAACGCCAATCCCCAACCTTACAAACGGGCGTGTCCGCTCGTTATCGCGCCATTATGATCCCGCCCACACCGTTGTCAAGATAGATGCGTGTCCGCTGTGGTGTTTTCTGGCGCGCGGCGCTGCCGGATATCGTCTGCGTGGGTCTTACGGGCGCGCAGAATGCGGCGATTCCCAGCAGATCATGAACAATACAGGAACATTATCGTAAGGTTGGCCAAGGCTTCCCGTCTGCCGGCAGCCGGCCCGGTCGATCCGCGATGCCGGAAGGCGTTTGAAGCGTCAACCGGTGTCGTGCAGCAGTCCGGCACCGACCAGCGAGCGCATCCGCCCGGCGTGGCCGGCCCGCGCTTGTCCCAGGGCCAGTGCCATCATCACCGCCAGCGCCAGCCCGACACGAGTCTTCATCCTGGCAAGGCCGCGGATGTAGTGGGTCTCGAAGTTGAAGCCCGGTCGAGGCGGCTGTTGATCTGCTCCATCGCCGAACGCAGGTTGTAGCCGCGCCACCACGACGGGCTGCCCCATGACGTGGGGGTAAAGATGCGCCGATCGTGGCTGTCGAGATCGATGCGCACGATGCGGCCTTACTCCCCGGGCTTCATCCCGCCGGCCCGGTGGCAGGCTTTGCTGCCTGCGCAGTCGAAGCCGAAGGCCGCCGCCGCCGGGCAGCGGTATTTCAGCGTGCCGCAGGGGCCGCGCTCGGCATCGAAACCCTGGAACGCCATCACGCGGACCTCGCCGGTCTTGAGGCAGATGCAGAACACCTGGCCGCGATCGTTGTGAACGACAACATCGGCGCGGTTGGGGAATAGCGGTCGCATGATCGGCTGAGCCGGGTCATAGTCGAACCCCTCCTTCTCGGCCTTCCATATCAAGCGCGTGTCGATCAGCGGTCGGATGGTCCACTTGTCCCAGAGCTGCGTCTTCTGCGGGGCGTAGTCGAGACCGCGGTCGGTGCTGAAGTCGTCGCAGCGCTCGACCATCTGCAGCGCCTTTGCGAACAGATTCTCCAGCATCTTGGACAGCATCCTGACCTCCGAGTCCGACGCCCGCGTCACCTCGAACGCCACCGGGACCTCGTAGTGGGTGTCGGCGATCAGGTGAAGGCCGTAACCAAACCATGAATTCACCTTCTTCCAAATCTTGTCGGTCTTGCCGTTCGCCCCGGTCGTCTCGTGCTTGCCCCGGTCAGCCTCGGGATTCGAGATTTCCCCCTTGTCCTCGGCAACCCGGCCTGTCGAGTGGCTCTCGATTGCCTTGCCGTCGCAACCGAGATGGCGGCCGAAGTCGGGCACTTCAGCGAATAGGGACGCGCGCAGGCTCTCGACCATTGCGGACATCGGTTCCCGCTCCTTCTCAAGCCGCACCACGCGCGTTAGAAACCGCGAGAAGTTCCAGTGGCTCGGCACCGTCCTCGGTCCCTCGCTCCCCTCGTGCAGATCCGTCACAGGCGCCCCCTGGAAGGGTAGCGGGTCGAACCTGCAAAGCTCCAGGAGCGCCGGGTTGCGGCTCAGCTCCCGCAGCAGCGACTGGATCAAGGCGTGCTGGAACACGTTCAGCGCGATCAGCGCGCGCCACATCGCCCTCACCGAGTAGTCGTTGTGCCCGCGGCCCCGCACGGCCTCAAGCGCAGCCACGATCTCTTCGTCGGGAAGGGTATCGAGCACCATCTGAGGCGCTCAAGGTCCGGCAGGCTTTCGACATCTCGCCAGGAAAAGGGTAGCTTCTGCGCCGTCGCCATCATATTCTTCCAACCGTTTGGGTGGTGTGTGGAACGAGGGCCTCAGGCCCGATGGCAACACCTTCTATTCGATTCGGGCGGGACGACGCGACGCGGCCGTAACCGCTTTCGGAGCCCGACCGGGATGCCGCTGGGTGTGGGGTGGAAATCGCCAAACCCCGCTCTTTGTCGACCCCAGCCCCGCAGAAATCTGCCAACCTGCTGAGGCAAGAAAAAATCTTGGGTCAGCTACAGCACTTGACCACCACGGCATTCACCACAGCGCACATGCCTCGGCATGAACAAGGCCCCCGCAAGGGATGTGGTGGACAATGTGTTCGCGACGATCGGCGAAGCTCTGGCAAACGGAGAGGATGTGTCGATCCTGGGATTCGGGACGTTCGCCGCCAAAATATCGTGGTGCCGCCTACCGGGACCCAACGGCGCCGACGCGCGAGAAAGCGAGCGCGGCGCGGAGAACGGCTGACAGCGCGCCCGCGATCTCGGTCTCGATCAGGCGCAGCTTTTCGACCACCGCGAGCGCGGTGTTGAAGCGGTCCAACCCCTCGTGGCGGTGGCGGGCCAGCGCGACGCGGTTGACGCGAAGACCGTCCCGCCAGCGCTCGATCTGCGTTCCGTCGGCGATATCGAGGGTTCCGGCGCGCTCCTCGATCGCGCGGTGGAGATCCGAGATCCAGATCTGGAGCACGTCGAACGCCACCGCTTCGGCGAGCGCGTCGACCTCCTGATCGACCAGCAATTCCCGCTAGATAGTGTCGTCATGAGTGATGTTCATCTGTCCTATCTGTCGAACTCACTCGATGGTTCCTGGAGGCGACTCATGGGAATGGCTCATCGGCGTCACGACATTTCGGACAGGGTCTGGCTGTTGCTGGAGCCTCATCTGCCTGGTCGAGCGGGACGTTGGGGTGGGGTGGCACAGGATAATCGACGGTTCATTAATGCGGTCTTGCTGGATTCTGCGCACCGGCGCTCCCTGGCGTGATGTGCCGCCAGACTATGGAGACTGGAAAAATACCCATCGTCGGTTCTGTCGCTGGCGGGACAAGGGGCTCTGGGGGGCGTTGCTGGAGCATCTGGTGGATGAGCCGGACGATGAGTGGCTGATGATTGACATCTGTCATCTCAAGGTACATCCCCATGCGAGCGGTGCGGTCGGTGGCCATCAGGCGATGGGTCGCACAAAAGGGGGCTGAACACGACGCTGCACCTGGCTGTGGACGCGCATGGGATGCCGGTGCGGGCGTTGGTGACCGAGGGGACGGCAGCAGATTGCAGTCAAGCGGTCGAGCTGATTGAAGGGGTAGATGCCGAGGCCTTGTTGGCGGACAAGACCTGTGACACGAATGCCATCCTGTCTTATTGTGAGGAGCATGAAGGCATTCCAGTGGTTCCGCCGAAGCGCAACCGCCAGCACCCCAGAGCGTATGATGTCCCTCTCTACCGGCACCGGCATTGGGTGGAGAACGCGTTTCTGTGGCTCAAACGCTGGCGTGGGATTGCCACGCGATACGCCATGAATGCCGCATCGTTTCTTACCGCGGTGCAGATCCGGTGTCTGGCGCTCTGGGCTGGCATTTCGTGACGACACTATAACTATACCAAATGCCACTTAGCGTCGAGGGTAATCAGGAAGAAGACTGCCAAGGGGGTCCTGGAGGCCTGGCGCGGTTACAAGCTGCATATCGACACAGCAGACTGCGGGGTGCCGCTGAGGACCGTTCTCACCTCGGCATCCGTCCATGACAGCCCGGTCGCGATCCCGCTGGCGATGATGACCGCCGGGCGTGTGACCAATCTCTACGATCTCATGGACGCGGCCTATGATGCCAGAGAGATCTACCAGATGAGCGAACGGCTTGGCCATGTGCCGATCATCGATGTCAATCCGCGCCAGGACAAGGACCTCAAGGAGGAGCGAGACCGGGAGGCCCGGGCCCGGCGTGCAATAGGCCATGTCGATCCCGAGACCGTGCGGTTCCGGATCCGGTCCGGTGTCGAGAGGACCAACGCCCGCCTCAAGGATGAGTGTGGCGGGCGCCATGTCCGCGTCCGTGGACATTCCAAGGTCGCCTGCCATCTCATGGTCGGCATCCTGGCCCTGGCGGCTGACCAGTTGATACGTCTCGCCGCCCCATAGCGCGGCTCCGACAACGCATACCGACCCTTCGCGGCCCTCTCGAAGAGAGGGACCCGGAGAGGCGTGTCCTGATGTCCGCAAAGGTCCCTGTTCGGTCTCATCGTCTCTGATGAGACACCGCGAATTCATGGATTCCGACCTCCAGGTGCAGAGGTGACCGGGATCAACCGACCGATCCGGGATCACCGGACCCTGGGGCAGGAATTTTGCAAGAGGTTCGCTGGTAAGTGATTAACGAAACGGTCGGTCATGGGACGCATGCTGCTCAACGTCATCGCCTGGGCGGTCCGGGGTTTTACGATTTCATGAATGCGCTGCCGGCAATTCAGCCTGGAGCATACTCGCTTTGCACCTTTGATCGAAAAGCATGCGATTACCGGAAGTAGCCCTGTCGGACACACACATCATATATTGGTGGGCTGATCGTTACAAATATATCCATTATTGTGTTCTTCTGAACCGCTTATGCACTTGGCTCCGGTGGCACACGATGTTGCCCCCGATGTCGACTATTCCCGGCACGCCAAACGCTACATGTGCGTTTCACCGGAGCCACGTGCATAAGCGGTTCTTTTGATTTTGTCGATCACGGAGGTCTGCAAGATGCGCCCTGGTGTTTCATTCACGCTCACTTCAGGCGACCGGCATCGCCTTGAAACGGTTGTCCCGGACCCTAAGAGCCCGCAGACGCACGTCTGGCGGGCGCGCATCGTCTTCTGAGCGACGATGGGCTCGGCAGGATGGCCATCATGAGAGAGACCGGCAAGGCGAAGAACAGTGTCTGGCGCTGGCAGGACCGCTTCTATGGAAGACGGTGTGGACGGACTTCTGCGGGACAAGACGCGTCCGCCGGGCAAGACGCCTCTGGCTTCTGAGCAGGTGGCGAAGATCGTAGAGTTGACCCACACTTCGCCGCCTCACGCGGCGACCTACTGGACGCTGCGGGCGATGGCGAAGGCTGTGGGGGTTGCCGCTTCGAGGGTCTGGGCGGTCTGGCAGGCGCATGGCCTGATGCCGCACCGCTGGCGGCCGTTCACGCTTTCGAACGATTCCGCCTTCGTCGAGAAGCTGCCCGACATCGCCGGCCTCTCCGTTGCGCCGCCGGCTCACGCGGTCGTGCTGTCGATCGATGACACGTCGCAAATTCAGGCACTTGACCGCACACAGCCCGGCCTGCCGCTGAAGAAAGGCCGCGGCGCCACCATGACACATGATTCCAGGCGCAACGGCACGACGACGCTGTTCGCCTCCCTGACCGTGCTCGACGGCACGGTCATCGGCCAGCACGCCAGTCGGCATCGCCACCAGGAGTTCCTGAGATTCCTCAACCGCATCGCGCGCACGATACCCGCCGGCGTCCCGGTCCATACCATCCTCGACAACGACGCCACTCACAAGCACAAGGACGTCCAGGTCTGGCTCGCACGCCATCCGCGCTGGACCTTCCATTTCACCCCCACCTCAAGCTCGTGGCTGAACGCGCTCGAAGGCGTCTTCGCCAAGCTGACACGACGCCGTCTCAAATACGGCGTCTTCCGCTCCGTACGCGAACTCCAGGATGCCATCCGCCGCGTCATCGACGAACACAACACCACCGAAGCCAGGCCCTTCGTCTGGACCGCCGATCCCGATACCATCATCGCCGCAAGACAAAGAAGGGCCCGAACGTTGGAATCAATCCACTAGGATTTGCAATGCGCGTATGCAAGCGTCGCACGATTTGACGGCAGACATGTTCGGCCGGTGGACGAAGCGGTTATCTTTTCCGGAGCCTGGAGAGGCGGCTTTAAGCCGGCAACACAAAGTTCGAGAATTCGCCGGGTAAGAACGGTTATCACCGATCGGTCCGGATGGCCTGCCACATCGAGCGGCGATCCCGGCAGCCCGGAACAACCAATAACCCGCGATCAGACCCGTGGCAAAGATCGCTCGATGTTGTATATCGCGGCCTTGACGCGGCAATAGACGGAGAGTCCGCACGTGGCGATTCCACGCGACCCGATTATTCTGATTCCGGCTCGGATGCAGGCGGTGCGCCTGCCGAACAAACCACTTGCCGATATCCGCGGCGAGCCGATGATCGTGCATGTCTGGCGCCGCGCCTGTGAAACCGGTCTCGGCCGTGTTGTCGTTGCCTGCGGCGAGGTGGAAATCGCTGACGCCGTGCAATCCGCCGGCGGGGAAACCGTGCTGACTGACCCGGATCTGCCATCGGGCTCGGATCGTGTTCATGCAGCATTGCAAGCGATCGATCCGGCCGGGCGACACGATGCAGTCATCAACATTCAGGGCGATTTGCCGGTGCTGGATGCCGAGACCGTTCATGCGTCCTGGCGGCTTCTTGCCCGTGATGCGGTCGATATCGGTACCGTCGCTGCATCTATAACCCGGGCCACCGAGCGCATCTGCCCAGCGGTGGTCAAGGCTGTGGTTGCCTGGGACGGCGACGGCCGACAGGGCCGCGCCCTGTATTTTACCCGGGCCAGCGCTCCAACCGGTAACGGCGAGATGTTCCATCATATCGGGTTGTATGCCTACCGACGCACGGCACTTGAAAGATTCGTGTCGCTGCCGCCGTCGCCGCTTGAGCGACAGGAGCGTCTCGAACAACTGCGGGCGTTGGAGGCGGGCATGCGAATTGATGTTGCGCGCGTTGACACGATCCCGCTCGGAATTGATACTCCGGCCGATCTTGAGCGCGCCCGTCAGATCCTGAAATCCTGAAATCCGAGAACCTCTTGCAAAATTCCTGTCCCCAGGGTCCGGTGAGCCCGGATCGGTCGGTTGATCCCGGTCACCTCTGCACCTGGAGGTCGGAATCCATGGATTCGCGGTGTCTCATCAGAGACGATGAGAACAAACAGGGACCTTTGCGGACATCGGGACACGCCTCTCCGGGCCACTCTCTTCGAGAGGGCCGCGAAGGGTCGGCATGCGTTGTCGGAGCCGCGCGATGGGACGGCGAGACGTATCAACGGGTCAGCCGCCAGGGCCAGGATGCCGAACATGAGATGGCAGGCGACCCTGGAATGTCCGCGGACGCGGACATGGCGCCCGCCACACTCATCCTTGAGGCGGGCGTTGGTCCTCTCGACACCGGACCGGATCCGGAACCGCACGGTCTCGGGATCGACATGGCCTATTGCACGCCGGGCCCGGGCCTCCCGATCTCGCTCCTCCTTGAGGTCCTTGTCCCGGCGCGGATTGACATCGATGATCGGCACATGGCCGAGCCGTTCGCTCATCTGGTGGATCTCCCTGGCATCATAGGCCGCGTCCATGAGATCGTAGAGATTGGTCACACGCCCGGCGGTCATCATCGCCAGCGGGATCGCGACCTGGCTGTCATGGACGGATGCCGAGGTGAGGACGGTCCTCAGCGGCACCCCGCAGTCTGCTGTGTCGATAGGCAGCTTGTCACCGCGCCAGGCCTCCAGGACCCCCTTGGCAGTCTTCTTTGCCCCGTGATCGCAGACCTTCGGCAGCGCGTCGAGCCTCTCATCGAGATCCATCCCGTTCGCTTGCCGTTCGAGACGCCCAGGCTCCTTCGTCCTCTCCTCGCCCTTGCGGGGCCGGCCGCCCTTGCGGTTCGGCGTCCCGGCCTTCGGCTTCGGGGCCGGCGTCTCCCGGGCCTCGATGGCCGTCGAGTCCCGCGACACGTGGCCGATGAGCGCATCGCCCAGTGTCTCTGCAACCAGAGCCGCGTGCATCCTCTCCGGAAGACGAGACTGCGAAAATTCGGCAAACGCCCGCGAAAACGTCGCTTCACTCGGGATCTCCGCGACACGCGACCAGCCGCACAGTCGGCGCAACGTCGGGTCCACCTTGAGCCTGTCGATCAGGTGGCGGGTCGTCGGCAGATCCCATACCGCCTTGGCGATGACGCCACGGGCCAGTGCCCGGCGATCCTCCCGGGGCCGACCCGGACCGGTCCACACCTCATCGACGAAGCCCTCCACCTTGACGAGATCGAGAGCTGTCACGAAACGCTTGTGCGTCTCGAGGAGAGGACCGACCGCCTCGGCCAACGCAGGGAAAAGGTCCCCTTGAAATCGGTGCCAAATGTCGGATAGGATCGAACCAAGGGTCAGCGAGGTTACCTCCTCGGTATCTTGTTATTGTGGAAACACAATATACCACGGGGTGCCCCCGAAACCTAGGCCCTCGACAAGGCAAAAAACCGGTCGGGCCGGCAATTTTGCAAGAAACTCCCGAGTGTAGATTCGTGTCCGACTCCGACAATATGATCGCTTTCCAGGGTGAACCGGGGGCCAATTCACATATGGCCTGCCTGAGCGCGCGCCCGGATATGGATCCACTGTCCTGTTACAGTTTCGAAGACATGCTTGATGCGGTGCGCTACCGGCGTGCGAAATACGCGATGGTTCCGGTGGAAAATTCAGTCGCCGGACGTGTCGCCGATATCCATCATCTGCTGCCGGAGTCCGGTCTGTTCATTATTGGTGAGCATTTCCAACGGGTGAATGCCATGCTGCTTGGTGTGCCGGGCGCACGGATAGAAGGGCTCACGGAAGTCCACAGCCATGTTCATGCACTCGGTCAGTCCCGCAAGCTGATCCGGGCGCTGGGTGTGCGGCCGGTCCAGCACCCGGATACTGCAGGCGCGGCGCGTGAGGTGGCGGAACGTGGCGACCCGCGAATTGCGGCCATCGGACCGCGGCTTGCGGCAGAATTGTACCATCTCGAGATCCTGCGTGAGGATGTTGAGGACGCCGCTCACAACACGACCCGAATGCTGATCATGGCCCGCGAAGCGATCGAGGTTGCGGCTGATGCAGGGCATTGCGTGACAACCATCGTGTTTCGCGTACGCAGCGTACCAGCGGCGCTTTACAAGGCGCTTGGCGGTTTCGCGACCAATGGCATCAATCTGACCAAGCTGGAGTCCTATCTGATCGACGGATCGTTCGAGGCGGCACAGTTCTATGTCGATGTCGAAGGCCGTCCGGGGGACGACGGGATGAAACTGGCGATGGAGGAACTGCGCTTCTTCTGCCCCGAGCACGCAGTGCGAATTCTCGGTACCTACCCGGCGCACCCGTTCCGGATGAGTGGTTCTGCGATGTGACTGTCAGTGGCGACAGGTTCCGGTCGTTGCGGATTGGGCCCTGTGTCCCTATGTTCCGCAAAAGTGCGCAAACCGCTGGCCGAAGTGATGACTGATCTGTCGCATATCCGGAACTTTTCCATCATTGCGCATATCGACCATGGCAAGTCGACTTTGGCCGATCGACTGATTCAGTATTGCGGCGGTCTCAGCGAAAGGGAAATGAAGCAACAGGTGCTCGATACCATGGCGATTGAGCGCGAGCGCGGAATCACCATCAAGGCGCAGGCGGTTCAGCTCAAATATCAGGCGACAGATGGCACGTGCTACGAGCTGAATCTGATGGATACGCCGGGCCATGTCGATTTTTCCTATGAGGTCAGCCGCTCACTCTCGGCTTGTGAAGGGTCGTTGCTGGTCGTCGATGCCAGTCAGGGTGTCGAGGCCCAGACCCTAGCCAATGTTTATCAGGCAATTGAAGCGGATCACGAGATCATTCCGGTCCTGAACAAGGTCGATCTGCCGGCCGCCGAGCCTGACCGAGTTCGCGGGCAGATCGAGGACGTCATCGGTTTGGATGCGAGCGACGCCGTCGAGATTTCTGCGAAGACCGGCCTGAATATTGGCGCTGTGCTCAATGCACTTGTCGAGCGCCTGCCGCCGCCACGGGGTGATCCGGATAGCCGTCTCAAGGCTCTCCTGGTTGATTCCTGGTATGACTCGTATCTCGGTGTTATGATCCTGGTCCGGCTTCACGACGGGATCCTGCGCAAGGGGCAGAAGATCCGGATGATGCAAACCGGCGCCGTGCATCATGTCGACCGCCTTGGCGTGTTCACGCCGAAACTTGTCGAAACCGACCGGTTAGGGCCGGGACAGATAGGGTTCGTGACCGCGGCCATCAAGACTGTCGCCGACTGCCGGGTCGGTGACACGCTGACCGACGACCGCAAACCGACGGCGGTGCCGCTTTCTGGTTTCAAACCGAGTGTTCCGGTGGTTTTCTGCGGCCTGTTCCCGGTCGATGCCGCCGATTATGGACAGCTGCGCGAGAGCCTTGAGAAGCTTCGCCTGAACGATGCAAGTTTCTCATTCGAGCCCGAGACCTCAGCGGCACTCGGTTTTGGCTTCCGGTGTGGGTTCCTCGGCCTGCTGCACCTGGAAATCATACAGGAACGTCTGGAACGCGAATTCGATCTCGCGCTCGTAACGACCGCGCCGAGCGTGGTCTACCGGGTGAATTTGCATGGCGGCGAGATCCTGGAACTTCACAACCCGTCCGACATGCCGGATGTCATAAAGATTGCCGGTATCGAGGAGCCGTGGATCACGGCGACGATCTTCGTGCCGGACGATTTTCTCGGACCGATTCTGGCACTCTGTACCGAGCGCCGTGGTGAACAGGTTGAACTGACCTATGTCGGCGGCCGGGCGATGCTGGTTTACCGGCTGCCGCTCAACGAGGTTGTCTTCGATTTCTACGATCGGCTGAAGTCGGTGTCCCGTGGCTATGCCAGCTTCGACTATCAGATTGACGGCTATCGGACGGGCGATCTGGTGCGGATGAGTTTGCTGGTGAATGGCGAGCTGGTTGATGCGTTGTCGATGATCGTTCATTCCAGCCAAGCGGATTCGCGCGGGCGCGCCTTGTGTGGCCGGCTGAAAGACCTGATCCCGCGCCAATTGTTCAAGATCCCGATCCAGGCGGCGATCGGCGGCAAGGTCCTGGCGCGTGAGACGATCAGCGCCATGCGCAAGGATGTCACCGCGAAATGCTATGGTGGCGATGTTTCGCGCAAGCGCAAGCTGCTCGACAAACAGAAGGAAGGCAAGAAACGAATGCGGCAGTTTGGCCGTGTTGAAATCCCGCAATCTGCCTTTATCGAAGCCTTGAAGATGGGGGATGCCTGAGCGCGGCATGGCCCGGCGCCAGCCGTGGTCTCGGGGCTGCAATTGCGATCGAACTGGCGCGACGCGGTTTTGTTGTCGGCTGTTTGTCGTGCAACGGGATCGGACCTGAACAGGTGCCGGTGCCCGAAGACTTGTGGTCGGTGATGATCAATCTTGCTTGCGATGTGACCGAGGAGGATCAGGCGCAGACCGCATTCGCCGCTTTGGCGAGGGAAATGGGCTGGCTCGACGGCGTTGTCAACAATGCCGGGATTCATCGGCAGGGCCGCAGCAGCGAGTTTGCGACCGGAGAGTTTGCGGAGGTGATGGCAGTGAATGCCACTGCGGTGTTTGCGATGTGCCGAGAGGCTTACCCGTTTCTGATTCGATCCGGGGGTGGTTTGATTATCAAAATGGTATCGCATTACGACAAGATGGGCGTACGTCAACATGCCGCCCATTGCGCCGCGAAAGCGGCGGTCGGCGTCATCACGAGGTGTCTTGCCGTGGAATGGGCTGCCGATAACATCCGGGTGATCGATGTGGCGCCGGGATTTACCCTGGCGGATCTCAATCGGCGGTATATGGAATGTGCTGGTTTCCGAAAATTCATCACCCGGACGATCCCGCTCGGTCGCCCGGGTGAACCGGCGGAAGTCGCCCGCTTTGTTGCTGCGCTGGTTGCCGAGGACATTCGGTTCGCGACTGGTGAGACCTATTATCTTGACGGCGCACAGGAGATCGCAAACTGATTCGGAGCGCATGTTGTGCCGATACAATATCTCGGGTTGATGTGCGCAACTGGTTTCTGCGCACGGACCCATGCTCAGGAATACGTGCTTGGACAATGCGAGATTGGACTGTGTGGGGCCAAAGGGGAGACTTTCGATTCCGAGGTCAACGACTGGTACGAGAATATGGCCGACTTGACAGTAGTGAAGATCGCCCGATTGACTGCTGCCATCAAGAGCAAAGGATAGATCAAGCGTTATCAACGGAAGACTGTTGGATCGGCAATTCGGCGGTCCTTGGAGGCTGAATACATCGACGTAGAACATATCGATGAAAGTATGGTTTTTTCGTTAATCCGCCATGGCATCATCTCGGGCCGGGATACTGGAACATACTCACTCGTTCTTTATCATACATGATGCAACAGAGGATATGTGATAACGCTTGGGAGGCGGCGATCGCTTGGCGCGCGAAGATGAATTTGTCCAAACGATAACGGTTGGAGTGGATTCGCCGATTACGAAGGGCGGAAGAACGTCGGTATATGCCAAAAAGTGGGCGCAATTCTCCCCATCTCTGCTTGCCGGGTCAAAGCTTTTTTCTACTTTAACGAATGCCGGGATGTGAATACGATGTCATGAAAGACAAGTTCCCTTTTTTGATCCAGGTGAATGCGCAGGAAAAATTTGGACGGCAACGGGGAGTCTTGGCCGGAAACTTTACGGCAGACTGCCGAACGACACCTATGGCAAGGTGATGGGGTTTTTCGCTTCGGTTGAGAGAATGCGGTTGGCGTTGGCCATATCCTTTTTCTGACCGATGATGAGCGGTTAGCTCTCGATCGGGGCGCTACCTGCAAGTTGATCAGGTCTGATCGACGGTGTTTTTCTTGCGCGAAACTGCCAATGAGGAATTGTTCCACGAATCCAGTTTCGTTCGGCCGGCAGAATAGCTGACTCTGACTGAATGGTTTGAGGCTGGGCAAAAGAAACAGCAGGAAACAGGCCCGACGCTCCAGCATGACGGGCCAATCGGCCCGTTCGGGTTTTTGATGTCAGGGGTCGGCCGTTCCAGAATGATCCCGCAATGGTCCGAGAACAGCGTCTGTGTCGGCGCCGAGTTCCGGCGCCGGCCGGTGCAGCTTGGCCGGCGTCTCCGAAAGCTTGATCGGAAAACCCGTCATTTTCACGGTGCCGTGGCCCGGATGCGGAACCTCGAGAACCATGTCCTGTGCCAACACCTGCGGATCGCTGAACACTTCAGCAAGATCCATGACCCGGCCGCACGGGCAACCGCCCTCGTTGATCACGTCGATCCAGTGATCGACGGTCCGCTGTTCCGTAACCGCGTTGATCAACGCAACCAGCGTATCGCGATTGGCCATGCGGTCAGCATTGGTTCGGAATCGCTGTTCATCGAGAAGATGCTCGAGACCGAGAACACCGAGAAACCGCCGCACGAATACATCATGTGACGGCGCCACCGCCACCATCCCGTCACTGGCGCGGAACAGGCCGTAGGGCGCGACGATGGGGTGATTGTTACCGGTGCGTTCTGGAACCCGGCCGGTCGCAAAATATTCCGCCGAGAGATAAGCCAGCATGCTCATCAAACCGCCGGTCAGGCTTGCCTCCACCGCCTGGCCGCGCCCGGTCCGATGCCGTGCCTGCAGCGCGCTGACCACGCCGAAAGCGCAATTAAGACCAGCGATCATGTCGCTCATCGGTGGTGCCGCGCGCATCGGATCGTCACCCGCCGCGCCGTTCACGCTCATGAAGCCGCTCATCGCCTGGGCAATGAAGTCGAAACTCGGCCGGTCAGCATAGGGACCCGTGGAGCCGTATCCATTGACGCTCGCCACAATCAGGCGTGGATTGAGCGCCTCCAGACGGTCCGGCGAAAAACCCATCCGGGCAAGAACACCAGGCCGATAGTTCTCGACCAGAACATCGGCAGTCTCCAGCAGCCGGGTCAGATCGGCCTTGCCCGCATCGCTGTACAGGTCAAGGACAATGGATTTCTTGTTGCGATTGAACTGCGCGAAATACCAGCTGAGGCCGTCCCGGACCACGCCCTGGCGGCGCACGGGATCGCCGCCATTCGGGTTTTCCACCTTGATCACCTCGGCCCCCATGTCGGCCAGCATCAGGGTGCAGAACGGACCGGCGAGAATGCGGGTCAGATCGATGACGCGAATACCGGACAGCGCCATGCGGACAACCAGTTACCGGTGAGGCGGTCAGCCGGCCGCTGTCGCCACATCATCCATTGCGTGCAATTGCAGACGGGGCCCGGCCTTCATGACCTGACCCGGCAATTCACGTCCCATGATCGCCTCGGCGGCATGAGCGACTCCGATCATGGCCTCGAGATCAATGCCGGTCCCGATCCCCATCTCATGGAGCATGTAGACAAGATCTTCCGTGCAGATGTTTCCGGTCGCCTTCGGCGCGAACGGGCAACCGCCCATGCCGCCGAAGGAGGCGTCATAACGATCAACGCCTTCGTCGAGCCCGGTCACGACATTGACTAGGCCAATCCCTCGGGTGTTATGAAAATGCAATGTAATGGGAAGTTCAGGAACCGTGTCCTGAAGGTGGCGAACGGCCCGTTGCACGACCGGCGGCGTGGCCATTCCCGTGGTATCGCCCAGCCCGACGCCGCGGAATCCGAACTCGCGGTAATGCCGGGCGATATAAGAGAGGCGCTTGACCGGGATGTCACCTTCGAACGGACAGCCGAGCGCTGTCGCGATGGTTCCGTGTACCGGAATGCCGGCATCATTGGCGATGCGGGCCACCTCTTCGAAACCCGCCAGCGATTCATCAATCGTCCGGTTCACATTTTTTCGGTTGTGGCTCTCGGAAGCCGACATGAAGACAATGATCTCATCAATTCCGGCAGCTGCGGCGCGAACCGCGCCACGGGCATTCGGCACCAGTGCCGCCAAGACCGCGCCCTTGCCGCGGTCGATGCCGTCAAGAACCTCACTGACGTCGGCGAGTTGCGGCACCGCCCGCGGAGAGACGAAAGAAGAGAACTCGATCTTCGGCACGCCTGCATCAATCAGACGGTTGATCAGCCTGACCTTGTCTCGCGTCGGAATGAAGACGGGTTCGGATTGCAGACCATCGCGCGGACCGACTTCGCAGATTTCGACTTTCTCCGGTCTTGCCATCCGTTTGCTCCATCCGGTCTCGTCAAGCTGCAAGATCATTGGCATGACAAGGGCAATGCCGCAAGCAACTGTGTTATCGTGAGCGCGATATCGGACCCGGTCGGTCGAACACCGGACGCTGTGGCGGACAGTCGCCAATGCAGCTTGGCTGTCGTCATGTATGCCCTTGCGCAACGTGGCCCGGTGATGACGAGAGGGTCTGGTGGGTCACCAGGACCGGCGGACGACTGGTTTCGGTCGGCGTTTCGGTCAACCTAAGGATTGTCTGAACAAGTCGGTTTCTTCGGGAATATGGGTGTCGTGGCCCGTGGATGAAACGCCAGAGCCCATCGGGGACGTGTTGTCGTGCCAGGAAATGGGGATTTTGATGCCCGAGCCGACCGTCCCCGCCGCCTTGCGGCGGTTGCGGACGGACTCCCCCCACGTCAGGCGGTGGCGCCGCGCCCCGCGATGAGCAGATTGGTGAACCCGAGCAGCACGGCGATGCGTTGCGTGTTCTTCGCCAGCCCCCGATAGCGCACCTTCGCGTAACCGAAGTGGCGCTTCACATACAGGAACGGATGTTCCACCTTGGCCCGAACCGACGCCTTGCGCCTCTCCGCCGCCGCCTCCAGGCCCGCCTTGTCCAGCCCCCGGCGCTTGCCGGGCTTCATCGCCACCTCCCAGTCCACGTCCGTGTCCCGGTTCTCCGCGCGCTTGTCCACCCCCTGATAGCCCGTGTCACCCCACACCTGCTCCTCGCCCCCGTGCAACAGCGCGTGCGCCGTCGCCACATCCGAGACAGTCGCCGGCGTCGTCTCCACGCTGTGCGTCAAGCCCGACTGCGCATCCACCCCGATGTGCGCCTTCATCCCGAAATGCCACTGATTGCCCTTCTTCGTCTGATGCATCTCCGGGTCCCGCTCGCCCTTACGGTTCTTCGTCGACGGCGGCGCGGCAATGAGACTCGCGTCCACGATCGTCCCCTTGCTCAAGCGGTGTCCGAGAGAGGCCAGATGTGCGTTGATCTCCTCGAACAGCGTCTCGCCCAGACCATGCGTCTCCAGCAAGTGGCGGAAATGCAGGATCGTCGTCTCGTCAGGCAGTGCACCCGAGAGGCGCAGCCCCACAAACCGCCGTACCGACTTCACCTCGTAGAGCAGGTCCTCCATCCCAGGGTCGCTCAGAGTGTAGAACAGCTGCACGCAGTGCACCCGCAGCATCACGCTCAGCGGATAGGGCCGCCGACCGCGCCCGGCCTTCGGGTAGAACGGCTCGATGCGCGCCTCCAGCCGCTCCCAGGGAACCAGCCCGTCCATCTTCTCGAGAAAGACCTCGCGCCGCGTCCGACGCGTCTTCAGGTCATGCTCCAGCTCCGCAGACATCGCTTGCTCCATGGCTCGCATTCCACTCCGTCACCAAGAAACCAATTGTGACAGAGCCGACTTGTTCAGACAATCCCTAACGGCGCGGCCTCTGGAAAGCTTTGACAATGTTTTCGATATCGCGCGCGCGCTGCTGTCCCGGCGATCCGTTCGGCAATGTTCTGAGCGCGCGCTTGGCCTGCTGAACCGCATCGACATGCTGGCCGGAGAGCAGGGCCTCTTCGGCAAGCGACAGGGCCGCTAGGCCCAAAGAGCCGGTTCGCCCATAAGCGATCGCGAGCTGGTGCCAGATCTCTGGCGAGTCCTTCATCGTCAAGACCACTCGTTCGAGACCTGCCCGTGCTGACTGATTCGAGGCGGGCGTGTTCAGCGCGAGTTCGGTGCGTGCCAGGCTGCTTTGCACCAATGGCGCGTCGTCGAGCAATTCAAGCGCCTTGCCATAAGCGATGCGGGCAGCCTCCAGCCGTCCGGATTCGAACAGGATCTGGCCGCGCAGATCCATGAAATATCCGTCTTCCGGATATTCGGCAATCAATGTGTCGAGCTGTGTCAGCGCAAGATCGGGACTGGAGGCCCGGAACGCCGCGATGGTCCGAGCATACCGCGCCGGGACGCTTTGGTCCGTTTCTGGATAGCGACGGATGGTTTCGGCCGGGCTGCGCAGGAACCCCGTCAGTTTCGCGAGCATGCGTTGATGCATCCTGACGAAGTCTGCCGATGCCGGTGCGTCACCGAATACCGAACGGGACGCGTGATTTTCGACAAAGGAAATACGCTCCTGGGTCAGTGGATGGGTATTGGTATAAGGTGACCGCACCTTCGCGGTCAGAAATTCCTCTCCGCTCAGAACTCTCAGGAATTCCGCCAGGCCGCGCGATGTCTGCCCGGTGGCGTCAAGCAGGGTGACGGCGGCGTGGTCGGCTGCCGACTCCTGGGACCGGTTGTATTCCAGGAACGTTGTCCGCGCCGCTGCCGAACTGCCCTGGATGACCGCAAGACCGGCATCGGTACTGCCGGTCACGGCAGCTGTCACACCGCCGAGAATGAACCCGATCAACGCCGTGTTCGATGCACTGCGCAAGGCATCGGCGGTTCGTGGCAGATGGCCGCCGCTGACATGGCCGATTTCATGGGCGATCACGCCGATCAGTTGGGCGGGATTGTCCGTACGGAGCAACAATCCGGTGTTCAGGAAAATATTCTGGCCGCCGGCAACAAAGGCATTCAGGCTATCGTCGCTGATGATATAGATACGGACGGTCGTCGGAGTGAGGCCGGCCGCCTCCAGAAGCGGCGTCGCAAAGGCGCGAATGCTGGCTTCGATCTCGGTGTCGCGAATGAGTGTTCCGGCTTTCGCCAGGGCCCCGTCCCGAGGCATGACCAGAACGGCCATGGTCGAAAAGAGAATAATGATAATTCCGAGAGGGTTCGCAATGCGTTTCATGGAACACCGACCGGCCTGGTTAGGCGGACAGGTCAATCGCCCGTCATCATGGACCAGGCGCAAACCAAGTCAACCGGATTGCATCGTGCTTTGCCTGACCGGACCCGGTGTTTCCTGTCATCGAGCCTGGACCCATACCCGGCTCAAATCCGCGAAACTGATATATTGGTGGGAACAACGTTCGATTCAAGGATTTTTCAGGACTCCGCACCAGTTCACCCGACGGGCCGTGCTGCGTGTCGCTGGCATGCTGTTCGGTGCAGGACTGCTTGCCGCCTGCGCCGACCAAGCCTTCGAAGTCAGGGAAGAGTTCTTTGGCGGTGTTGCCGTTGACGAACCACGCGCCGCGATAATCATGCGTGACGTTCTGGAGTCTGGCGGTAACGCTGCCGACGCTGCGGTCGCCGGGTATTTTGCACTGGCCGTGACGCTGCCGTCCTCGGCCGGATTGTCGGCGACAGGGGCCTGCATGGTTTTCGAACCGTCAACCAAGCGTTTCGAACATCTCGACTTTCCGCCGCAACCTGCGTCGGAGTCGGGCAAGACGGTGGCCTTGCCGGTCGGGCCGCGGGCGATGTATGCCTTGCATGCTCGCTACGGTCGGCAAAATGTTCAGGGTCTGATCGCAAAGGCCGAGCATCTGGCCCGGTTTGGCATTCCAGTCCCGGACAGACTGATATCGGATCTGCAGTATGTCGCCCGACACCACGATACGGTTGCAGTGGCACCAGTGCTTTCTGACATCCTCGCGCGGGATGCCCAAAGCCGAATGCTGGTCCAGACGGCTCTGGCTGAGACACTTGCGCGATTGCGGCAGGCCGGGATTGGCGATTTCTATGCTGGCGAAAGCGCCCGGTCCTTCGCCGACGCGGTTGAGGCCGCCGGGTATCAATTCGACAGGGGACGCTTGCGAATGGTCCGTCCACAATGGGGACCGGTGCAGACATTCGAGCATGACAATCATCTCTGGGCCGTTGTGGCGCCCTATCCTGTGATACAGGCGCGTGCTGCAACGGCGTTGGCCGGTCTGTTTCATGATGGCCTCTGGACCGGAGTGGATGCTGCAGGCCGGGCCCGGCTGGTGCGTGACGCCATCGCCGCGGACAGCACTGCCAAGGCTGTACCACGGTCACCGCATGATTCGCCGGGCGCGACCGCCTTCATGATTATCGACCGAACCGGACGGGCTGTGGCCTGTACGATCGGTTTGGGGCAGCCGTTCGGTCTTGGCGCCATCGGGGTTACTGGCATCGTCCCGCGCCCGGCTACGCCGGGCGGGCCAGCATTGGCGCTGGCGGTGATCGCCGGCAACCCGAATACCTGGCTGACACATCTCGGTTCGACCGCGAATGGCGGGGATGCTGCGTTGTCGGCCTTGCTTCAGACCCTGTTGGACCATTACGAAGACGGCCAAACGCCTGAAGCCGCTCTCGACCGGCCGCGGGCTCATGTCGATGTGTCCGGGCGGGTGCTGTACGTCGAACCGGGCTGGCCCGCGCATGAGCAGGCGACGCGTGGGGATGCCGCCTCAGCCATTGAGGAAAGTCCCGCTCTCGGTTCGGTCGCATTGTTTCATTGTCCCGAAGGTATTCCACAAACAGCGGCGAAATGCGACATCGCCGGCGACCGCCGTGGTGGCGACCTGATTCTGCTTGAGAGGAAGTAGGTATGGTTCTCAAGGTTGCCCGGCGGGGACAGATCCCGCCCTTCATCGTCATGGACGTCATGCAGGCGGCCGCCGACCGGGAACAGGCCGGCGATGATGTTCTGCATCTTGAGGTCGGGCAGCCGGGCACCGCGGCACCGCAGGGTGTGATCGCGGCGGCGAAACGGGCGCTGGACGCCGACAAGCTCGGGTACACCCTGGCTTTCGGCATTCCGGAATTGCGCCAGCGCATCGCAACGCATTACCGCGACTGGTACGGCCTCGAGATTCCGGTTGAACGCATTGCCACGACCAAGGGGTCTTCGGCGGCCTTCCTTCTCGGGTTCCTGGTGGGTTTCGAACCGGGGGATCGGGTGGCGATGGTCTCGCCGGGCTATCCGGCCTATCGCAACATCCTGACGGCCCTCGGCATCGAGCCGGTGGTCATGCAGGCCGGACCCGAGCATCGTTTTCAACCGACGCCGGATCTGCTGGCGGCGCTCGATGATCCGGTCGACGGCCTGATTCTTGCCAGCCCGTCGAATCCGGCCGGGACCATGATCGACGGCGAGGCAATGAGCATCCTGGTGACCTATTGCCGGAACCGGGGCATTCGCGTGATTTCCGACGAGATCTATCACGGCATCAGTTACGGCAGGCCGCCGGTCTCGGCCTTGCAATCGGATCCCGAGGTACTCGTCGTCAACAGTTTCTCGAAATATTTTTCGATGACCGGCTGGCGTCTCGGCTGGATGATCGTGCCACCGGATCTTGTGCGAGCGGTCGAATGCGTCGCCCAGAACATGTTCATTTCGCCGCCGACCCTGTCGCAGCATGCTGCGGTCGCCGCCTTCGATTGTCATGAAGAACTGCAGGCCAATCTTGCCCACTATGCCCGCAATCGCGAAATTCTGCTGAATGATCTGCCGAAGGCCGGATTCACCGATTTTGCGCCGGTCGATGGCGCATTCTATATCTATGCAGACGTTTCGAACTTGACCAATGACAGCGTTGCCTTCTGCCAGCGCATGCTCGCAGACATCGGTGTGGCCTGCACGCCGGGGACCGATTTCGACCCCGACCGTGGCCACGCCGCGATCAGGTTTTCATTCGCGGGAGCGTCCGACGACATGGCGGAAGCCTGCCGCCGCCTGAAAACCTGGTTGCAACGCTGACATCCGGAGGGCGGGCGACGACCCGGACGCTACCGGCTGATCCCACGTTACGACGAACGATTCCACCAGCCACGTCGCGACGGGCCTGACGCAGTGGCCGTACCACTGACGGTAATCACATCGGTCAGATCAGCGGCTTCCTCGTTCGTGGCGCTGTCGGAGACCGATGCTTGCGTGCTCTTGACCGGAACCGGCTCCGCGATTGCGTCATTCGGCGCAGGGTTCGGCGTTTCCGTTGCATCCGGTGCTTTGGCGGCAACGGGTTTAGTTGCCGCAATCAATGCGTCTTGCGTGGCGGGCATGTCCGCCGTGGCCGGTGTTTCCGCGGGAGTCCGTGTTCCGGTCACTTTTGTTGTTTCGATGACGACCGGCGTTTCTGCCGCGTCCGACGCGTCCGTTCCAGACGGTGTTTCCGCTGGGCCACGTTTGCGTCGTGGACGGGCAGCCCGTTTTCGCGGTAATTTCGCCGGTGCTTCGACATCCCCGTCAGGCGTTTCCGGGGCGCGCGACTCCATTACCGTGTCTTCCGGCTCACTGGCAGCGGGAGCGTTGTCATCGGGGACGCTGTCAGCTTGATCTTCAATGCTGACGTCATTTTCGGCAAGCGTTGTCGCATCACTGTGCTCGCGCCGCATCCGTCGGCGTCCGCCGCGCCGGCCGCGCCGCCGCCGGGACCGGGATCCGTCATTGCTGCAGGCCTCGTCATTACCGTCGGATGTATCCTCCGCGGGAAGCGCAGCGACGTCCCCGCTCTGGGCTGCATCGATCTCGGTGCTTTCGGATCGCCGCGGTTGCCGTCGCCGTCGTCGCGATTTGCCTTCATCGTCCCCGCTATCGTCTGAAGCGGTCCGCTTGCGGCGGCCCTGAGAAGCCCCGGCTGAAGCCGGGGCTTCGGCAACAGCTGCTTGCATGCTCTGATTGCGGTCGGATAGCGCCTTCGATGTCGCGCGCTCGATCCGGTGATCGGGCGAGATCAGGGAGTCGTCTGGCGCGATCCGCACCGTGAAGCCGTAGCGCTGTTCCATCATTGCCAGCACGTCACGCTTGTGGTTCAGGATGTAGAATCCGATCTCTGATGGCAGATGCACCGAGATGTCCGAAGCCTGCTGCCTCAGGCCCTCTTCTTCGATATCTCGAAGCACGTGCAGGGCGGCCGAATCGATCGTGCGGACGCGCCCACTACCCTCGCAATGCGGACAGGCGATGGTGCTGGCTTCTGTGACGCTGGGGCGTAGACGCTGCCGCGACATCTCCAACAGGCCGAACTGGCTGATACGCCCGAGTTGCGTACGCGCCCGATCGGTCCTGATCTCCTCTTTCATCTTGCGTTCGACGGCATGCTGGTTGCGCGGGCCGTCCATGTCGATGAAGTCGATCACCACTAGCCCGGCGAGGTCCCGCAGGCGCAATTGGCGGGCGATCACCGATGCGGCCTCAAGATTTGTCTTGACCGCCGTCTCCTCGATGTTCCGTTCGCGGGTCGCCCGCCCGGAATTGACGTCGATCGCCACCAGCGCCTCGGTCTGGCTGAACACGACATAGCCGCCGGAAGGCAACTGCACGGTCGAGGCATGAATCCTGTCGATCTGACCTTCAACCTGGTATTGCTGATAGAGTGGGACACCGCCATTGCTGAAACGCTTGATCCGCCGGGCGTGGCTCGGCATCAGGGTTTTCATGAAGCTCTTTGCCGTGGTGTACGCGTCATCACCTTCGACAAGAACTTCTTCGATGTCCTTGGTGTAAAGATCCCGGATGGAACGCCGGATCAGATTGGCTTCCTCGTGAATCAGGCAGGACGCCTTTGACTCGAGAGTGAGTTCGCGGATCTGTTCCCACAACCGGAGCAGATATTCGTAGTCGCGCTTGATTTCCGCCTTTGTGCGCTGGCTTCCGGCCGTCCGTACGATGATCGCCATGCCTGACGGCACGTCGAGGTCGTCAACCACCGTCTTGAGGCGCTTGCGGTCGGCGCCGTCGGTTATCTTGCGGCTGACACCGCCGCCGCGCGGGGTGTTCGGCATGAGCACGCAATACCGACCGGCGAGAGACAGATAGGTCGACAGCGCCGCACCCTTGTTGCCCCGTTCGTCCTTGACCACTTGCACCAGCATGATCTGGCGCCGGGTGATGACTTCCTGGATTTTGTAGGATCGGTGCGACGGGCCCCGCCGGGTTGTCTCGCCGGCGGACTGACTCCGTGACCCCGACCCCTTGCGTGACCGCATCCGGGGTTTTGTATCGGCTTCGCCGTTGTCTTCGGCGGCGTCGCCAACGGCCTGAGCGTTGCCGTCCTCGCCAGCCTCGCCATCGGTGTCCGCGTCCGACGCTCCGTCGCCGACGTCCGGAAGATCGTCGATGTCGTCGTCCGGGTCGCGCGCTTCGTGCGCCTTCTGCGACTCGATCAGGGCCTGGCGATCCTCCATCGGAATCCGATAGTAATCGGGATGGATCTCGTTGAACGCCAGGAAACCGTGGCGGCCGCCGCCATATTCGACGAAGGCCGCCTGAAGTGACGGTTCGACCCGGACAATCCGGGCGAGATAGATATTGCCTTTGAGAATCTTACGGTCAGTTATCTCGAAATCAAAGTCTTCGACCTGATTTCCGCTGGTCAGAACCACCCGGGTTTCTTCCGGTTGGGTGGCATCGATAAGCATGCGTTTGGTCATTGGGGGTCAGCTCCCGAACGTCCGCCGGATCATCGCGTCTGCCAGGCGGCGCAGGAGCGATGCCGGGCGGCATGCCGAGCGCGCGCAATCGCTCAGACGTCGTCGCGGACGTGGTGTGGAATTCATGACGGCCTGCGCGTCGAAACTGTCGTGCAGGCCGAGGGATTGACGTTTCGCATCCGTCGCCGCATCGGCGGGGCTGAACCTGCCACGCGATCACGTTCGCCACATTTACCCCGGCAATGCCAAGGGTAATCGGGCAATCTGTCGCAATATCATGCGCGGGCGTCACGTCAGGACGGTGTCCTACGGGTTTTCAGATCGGCGGTCGGCTTCTCCAAGGAAGCCGTTTCTGTCGCTGCTTCGTGAGGAAGCATCGTTCATCCGGACATTCGAAATCCGACAGAATTGGAACACTAGTGTCTTTCGCCAGCAAAGGCAAGGTCTTCTTTGACGGATGCCCATCATCAAGTCAGATACGAACAAAACCGCCTATCACGATGATTCAGTACAAAATGTTTGCGGGCACCTGAACTTTGTCTATACTATGGCGAGTTCTGGTTGGGATGTTGGGCCAATGATCGGACGAACTGGCCGAATGCAGCTTGCCGGCGCGGCGGCACGGTTCCTGGCCCTGTTCGCCGTTGTGTCCATGGCCGTTGCCGTGTCTGCGGGCGCCAGTCTGGCGAAGACGCCAAGGATGCTTGATCTCAGGCTTGGATCGCATCCCGACAAGACCCGGGTCGTGATGGATCTCGACCAGCCGGTCAGGTATTCACATTTTGTTCTTACCAATCCGTATCGCATCGTGCTGGTGCTGCCCGAGATCGATTTCAAAGCTCTGGAGCCATCGACCCGGGCCCGGTTCGGCATCGCCGGTTATCGCTTCGGTCTGTTCAAGCCGGACGAATCCCGAGTCGTCATCGATCTCGAAAAACCGTTCCAGATCAATAAGATCTTTATTCTGCCGCCGCGGGGCCAAGACGCTCACCGTCTGGTGCTTGACCTGGTGCCGACCTCGCACCGGGCGTTCGTCACGGCATCGAAGGATTCGATCCGCCGTCTCAAGGCCGGACATGGCGCCGCCAAACCACGGATATTGCTTCCGCCCCTGCCGATGGAACGGGGTGGAAAGCGCTGGCGTATTGTCATCGACCCGGGCCATGGCGGTGTCGATCCGGGGGCCATCGGGGTCTTGGGGGCGCATGAAAAAGCTGTGGTTCTGACAGCGTCGAAGATCATCAAGCGAATTCTCGAACAGAGCGGGCGCTACCAGGTGGTGCTGACCAGAAGTCGCGACCTGTATATTCCGTTGCGGCAACGGGTGGCGATCGCGCATGCGGCCGGAGCCGACCTGTTTCTTTCAATCCATGCCGATTCGATCGGTAGAAGATCCGTCCGAGGCGCGTCGGTCTATACCTTGTCGGAGCGGGCTTCGGACAAGGAGGCTGCCCGACTCGCCGAAGCCGAGAATCGGTCCGACATCACGGCCGGGATCGACCTCGAGGAAGAGGCGCCGCCGGAAATCAAGCGGTTTCTGATCGAAATGAAACAAAGGAAGACCATGAACCGGTCGGCGATCCTTGCCGAGTACCTCGCCGAATCGCTTCGCACATCGGTGCGAACGCGCAAGCGGGCGCACCGGTTTGCCGGATTCGCGGTTCTCAAGGGACTCGATGTTCCGTCCGCCTTGCTGGAGATCGGATATCTCTCGAATCCGGATGATGCGCGATTGCTCCGCACGCGGAAATTCCAGGAAACCCTGGCGCGTGCCCTGCTGCGCGGTATCGACCGGTATTTCGGGGAAATTCGCGCCGCCGCGCGTTGACGGCGTGCCACAAGATCGGCATATTTCGCCTCGATGATCGGCTTCTGTCGTTGACGGTCGCATCCCGGCCGGAACCACCAGGATCGGCGGCAGATCCGAGAGGTTCGAAACATGCGCTGGATACTCTATCTGACGTCGCTGGTCCTGGTTCTCGGTGCGGCCGGTGCTGTTGCCGTGGGCTGGGGCTTCGTCCGGTACGGTCAGGGACTGCCGGATTACAAGCGGTTGGCGGACTACCAGCCACCGGTCGTGACCCGGGTCCATGCCGGCGACGGGAGCCTGCTTGCCGAATATGCATCCCAGCGCCGGATCTTCGTGCCGGTTTCAGCAATGCCGAGGCATGTCATCAATGCGTTCCTGGCGGCGGAAGACAAGAATTTCTACTCGCATCACGGCATCGATTTTCCGAGCCTCGCTGTCGCCGCAGTTACCAATCTCTGGACTGTCGGAACCAACCGGCGGCCCCGCGGCGCTTCGACAATCACCCAGCAGGTCGCGAAAAATTTTCTGCTGACCAATGAAGCCTCGCTGGAACGCAAGATCAAGGAGGCGATCCTGGCGCTTCGAATCGAGCGCGCCCTGTCGAAGGACCGGATTCTCGAACTCTATCTGAACGAGATCTATCTCGGCTTCGGGTCATACGGTGCCGCCGCCGCCGCGCTCAACTATTTCGACAAGTCGCTTGACGAGTTGACTCTGGAGGACTCGGCTTTTCTCGCGGCCCTGCCCAAGGCGCCCAACAATTATCACCCGATTCGCAAGCACCTGGCCGCGGTCAATCGCCGCAACTGGGTGATCGGGCAGATGCTTGCAAACGACTTTGTCACCGAAGCGGCGGCACAGGTGGCGCGGGCTGCTCCGCTCGTAATCCGGCCGCGCTCATCGATCGATTTCGTCGATGCGCCATATTTTGCCGAAGAAGTCCGCCGGCAGCTGATCGACCGGTACGGCGCCTCGGGGGTCTATGGCGGCGGGCTCTCGGTGCGAACGACATTGGCGCCGCGTCTCCAAACGATCGCCAGGGAGGCCCTGCAATATGGGCTCATGCACTATGACCGGCGGCATGGCTGGCGTGGTCCGGTTGCCAGATGGACGGTCGATCCGGGCTGGCAACACCGGCTCGGCGCCACCGGCCGTCCGGATGGCATGCCTGACGCCTGGCACATCGCCCTGGTGCTTTCGGTCGACAAGACGCAAGCCGTCATCGGTTTCGTTGATGACCGTCGAGGCACGATTCCATTATCGGAACTTGGCTGGGCCAGAGCCTGGAAGGAACGGCAGCGGCTTGGCGGCAAGATCAGAACGGCCACATCGGTCCTGGCGCCAGGCGATATCGTGTATGTCGAGCCCGTTGGTGTCGATGCCAATAACGCGCCTTATCCGGCCGATACCTATGCATTGCGGCAGATTCCGAATGTTGGCGGCGCCATCATCGCGCTTGACCCGCATACTGGCCGGATTCTGGCGATGAGCGGCGGTTGGGACTACGCATTATCCCAGTTCAACCGTGCCACCCAGGCGGTTCGTCAGCCCGGTTCGGTGTTCAAGCCGTTCGTCTATATCGCAGCCCTCGAACAGGGGCTGACACCGGCGACCCGGATTCTCGATGCGCCATTCGTGATCGATCAGGGCCCCGGACTCGGGAAGTGGAAACCCGCGAACTATACGAAAAAATTCTACGGCCTGAGCACCATGCGGCTCGGGATCGAAAAATCGCGCAATCTGATGACCGTTCGCTTGGCGCGCGAGATCGGCATGGATCGGGTCGGCGAATATGCCCGTCGGTTCGGGATTGTCGACACGATGCCGCCACATTTGTCGATGGCTCTCGGCGCTGTCGAGACGACCCTGATGCGGTTGACCGCCGGCTATGGCATGCTTGTCAATGGCGGCAAACGGATTACGCCCACGCTGATCGATCGGATACAGGATCGGAACGGCCGCACGGTGTTTCGTCATGATCAGCGGCCGTGCCCTGGCTGCCGCCGCGGCACCTGGACAGGCGGCTCGGTGCCATGGCTCCAGGACATACGCGAGCAGATTGCCGATCCGGCATCGGCCTACCAGATCGTGAGGATGCTCGAAGGCGTGGTGCAACGTGGCACAGGCCGGCGTATCGCATCACTTGACAGGCCGCTTGCCGGCAAGACCGGTACGACCAATGACAATGTCGACTCCTGGTTCATCGGGTTCGCGCCGGACCTCGTTGTCGGCGTCTTTGTCGGGTTCGACCGTCCGCGGACGCTGGGTCCGCATGATACCGGATCAAGCGTCGCGGTGCCGATCTTCAAGCGTTTCATGGTCAGAGCTCTTGCCGGCGAGCCAGAGGTTCCGTTCCGGACCCCGGCCGGCGTGCTCCATGTGCGCATCAACGCCGAAACCGGTGCCTTGGCGCAGGCGGGTGACGAGAAGGTCATCGTCGAACCCTTCAAGCCCGGAACCGCGCCGGCCAGCGCCAGCCAGGTGATCGACGGCACGCCCGGCCGTGGGCGCCGGCCGGGCGACGGGCTGCCGCCGGTTCTTGCGGGATCCACCGACGGCCTATATTAGAGCGGATCGGACAGAATCCTGATTCCGTAGTTGTCTGGAGTTCCTCATGCGTGCTGAAACCGCTGCCACGGCAGACGAGATCCGGCAATCGATCGAATTGCTCAGGAGGCATCTTTGACTGGGATCAGGCCAATCTTCGACTGGCCGAACTGAATGCCGTTTCCGAGGATCCGGACCTCTGGAATGATCGCAGGCACGCCCAGACCGTGCTGCAGGAGCGGACCCGGCTTGAACGGGCGATTGGCGACGTTAACGGACTTGTGACGACATTGGCCGAGACCGTCGAACTGATTGAACTCGCCGAAGCCGAGGGCGAGACCGATATCGTCACCGAAGCCGAGTCCACCCTGAATTCCCTGCTCCAGACCAGTCGCAAGCGGCAACTCGAAGCGTTGTTGTCGGGCGAGGCGGATGCCAATGACTGCTACCTCGAAATTCACGCCGGTTCCGGCGGGACGGAGGCGCAGGACTGGGCTGAGATGCTGCTGCGCATGTACAACCGCTGGGGTCTGGCCCGCAGCTACAATGTCGATCATCTTGAAAGCAGTGCCGGCGAGGAGGCCGGATTGAAATCGGCGACGGTCAGAGTGTCTGGCCATAATGCCTATGGCTGGTTGAAGACTGAAAGCGGGGTGCACCGGCTGGTGCGGATTTCGCCATTTGACAGCGCAGCCCGGCGCCATACCAGCTTCGCTTCGGTCTGGGTCTATCCAGTGGTCGACGATTCGGTCGAGGTGATCGTCGAGGACAAGGATCTCCGTATCGATACCTACCGGGCGTCGGGCGCCGGCGGCCAGCATGTGAACCGGACCGATTCAGCCGTGCGAATCACCCATATTCCGACCGGTGTCGTCGTGCAATGCCAGAATGACCGGTCGCAGCATCGCAACCGGGCGACGGCAATGGCGATGCTCCGGGCCCGGCTTTACGAACTCGAAATTCGCCGTCGCGAGGAGGCAGCCAGTGCGATCGAGGCGAGCAAGTCCGATATCGGATGGGGCCACCAGATCCGATCCTATGTCCTGCAGCCTTATCAGATGATCAAGGATCTGCGCACTGGCGAGGAAACCTCTGATACCCAGGCGGTGCTGAATGGTGAGATCGACCGATTTCTCGACGCCGCCCTGTCTCTCAAGATCGGCGCCTCCGGGGCCGAAACAGCGCCTGGTTAGAGTCGGATGGAACGGACTGCGGTACGGTGTGCTTGTCCGCTGCCGGGTCTTGGCGCAAAGTCACGGTAACGGCGTCGCCGGTATGAGAGGGAGGAGGCCAATGGGGCGTTACGCGGAGGTTTACCGCCGGTCGCTTGAGGATCCGGAGGGGTTCTGGGGCGATGCGGCTGAGGATGTCGTCTGGCAAAAGCGGTGGGACCGGGTGCTGGATAACGACAATCCTCCCTATACCCGATGGTTTGCCGGCGGTCGGATCAATACCTGCTACAATGCCCTCGACCGCCATGTCGAGGCCGGGCGCGGCGACCAGGCCGCAGTCATTCATGACAGTCCGGTGACCGGCAGCGTGACGTCGATGTCCTATCGGGAGATGCGGGACGCGGTTGCGGCGTTCGCCGGGGTTCTGCGCAAATATGGCGTCGGCTACGGCGATCGCGTGATCGTCTACATGCCGATGATTCCGGAAGCGCTGATAGCGATGCTCGCCTGCGCCAGGATCGGCGCGGTCCACAGCACGGTCTTCGGCGGGTTTGCCGCCAATGAGCTGGCCAAACGGATTGCCGATGCCACCCCGAAACTGGTCGTTTCGGGGTCGTGCGGCATCGAGCCTGGCCGGGTGGTCGACTACAAGCCGTTGCTGGATGGCGCGATCGCGTTGTCGGACCACAAACCCGGCACCTGCATCATCGTTCAGCGGCCGATGCTGGAGGCGTCCCTGGTCGAGGGTCGTGACATCGAATGGCATGCCGCACACAAGGGCGCGGCACCGGCAGACTGCGCCGAGGTCGAGGCGACGGATCCGGTTTACATCCTCTATACATCGGGCACCACAGGAATGCCCAAAGGTGTGGTCCGCCCCAATGCCGGGCATCTCGTGGCATTGAAATGGTCGATGCGCAACGTCTATGATGTCGAGCTGGGCAGCGTGTACTGGGCGGCCTCGGATGTCGGCTGGGTGGTCGGCCATTCCTATATCGTCTATGCGCCGCTGTTCCATGGATGCACCACGATACTTTACGAAGGCAAGCCGGTCGGAACCCCGGATGCCGGCGCCTTCTGGCGGGTGATCTCACAGCACAAGGTCTCCTGCATGTTCACTGCGCCGACAGCAATGCGGGCGATCAGGAAGGAGGATCCCGAAGGCAAGATGCTGCGGCAATACGACATATCGCATTACAGGACACAATTTCTGGCTGGCGAGCGCTGCGATCCGGACACGTTGAAATGGACCGAAGAGATCCTCAAAGTGCCGGTGATCGATCATTGGTGGCAGACGGAAAGCGGTTGGCCGATGGCGGCCAACTGCCTCGGAATAGAGCACTTGCCGGTCAAGCCGGGGTCGCCGACCAGCGCGGTCCCTGGCTGGAACATCCAGGTTCTCGATTCGGCCTGCAAGCCAGTGCAGCCGGGCGAAATCGGCGCCATCGCGATCAAGCTTCCATTGCCGCCGAGCGCATTGTCGACACTTTGGCGCAATGACCGCCGATTCGAGGACAGCTACATGGCCGACTATCCCGGCTACTATCAGACCGGGGACGCCGGGGTGATCGACGAGGACGGCTATCTGCACGTCATGTCGCGCACCGACGATATCATCAATGTCGCCGGTCACCGGTTGTCGACCGGTGGTATGGAGGAGGTTCTGGCGTCCCATTCCGATGTTGCGGAATGCGCTGTCATCGGGGTCGAGGATGCCTTGAAGGGGCAGGTGCCGCTGGGGTTCCTGGTTCTGAAGGACGGGGTTGCGACAGCGCATGATGCAATCGTTGCCGATGTTGTGCGCATGGTTCGCCAGGAAATCGGCCCGGTGGCATCGTTCCGGCAGGCCGTCGTCGTCAATCGGCTGCCGAAGACCCGGTCCGGCAAGATCCTCAGGGGCACGATGCAAAGCATCGCCGACAACAAGGACTATCCGATGCCCGCGACAATCGACGACCCGGCGGTACTGCCGGAGATCGCCGCCGCTCTTTCGACCATGGGTTATGCCGGCGGCTGATCGGCCGACTGGGACAGAAACATGAACGCGGCAGCCTTTTTTCATTTTGAGGTCGAGACGCCAGATGTGGTATTCTTCGAGATGACAGCACAGGGGCGGCCTGCGGGGCGGGGCGCGAATTGCGAGGAGAGCTTGCTGGATGTTCGACGATCCCGGCGATGTTCCTCTGAGCATTGATTTCCTGCTGATCCCCGAGTTTTCGATGGTTGCGTTCACGTCTGCCGTCGAGCCGCTACGCATGGCGAACCGGCTGGCAGGCCGTACGCTCTATCAATGGCGCGTGCTCTGCCGGGACGGCGGGACGGTCATGGCGAGCAACGGGATCGAGGTGGTCACGCCTCATGCGATGGCGGCGGTCGACAGATGCAAGGTGCTTCTTGTCGTATCGGGTGTTGACGTTCAGCGTTTCGAGGATGACCGGGTCTTCGGATTTCTGCGCCGGATGGCCCGCCAGGGGGCTGTGGTCGGCGCCTTGTGCACCGGGGCGCATCTGCTGGCCCGCGCCGGTTTGCTGAACGATCGACGCTGCACCATTCACTGGGAAAATCTCGACAGTTTTGCGGAGGAATTCCCCGATATCGAGATTTCTCCGGATCTTTTCGAGATCGACCGGGACCGGATCACCTGTTCCGGTGGCACCGCCGCGCTCGACATGATGTTGAATCTGATCGGTCGTCAGCACGGCCACCAGATCGCCAGCGACATTTCCGAACAGTTCATTCACGACCGGATTCGCGAACCGCATGATCACCAGCGCATGGAATTGCGGACCCGCCTCGGGGTCAGTCATCCAAAACTGATCGCTGTCATCAGCGACATGGAGGCCCATCTTGAAGAGCCCCTGAGTCAGTCCGAACTGTCGCAGCGTGCCTCGCTGTCGACCCGGCAGCTCGAACGTTTGTTCCGCAAATATCTGGCGGCGACGCCGACCCGCTACTATCTCAACCTGCGCATGCAGCGGGCGCGGCAGCTCCTGCTTCAGACCAGCATGTCAATCCTGTCGGTGGCGCTTGCCTGCGGTTTCGTTTCGGCGAGCCATTTCTCCAAATGCTACCGCGAATGTTACGGCAAGACCCCGCGTGCCGAACGGTCGTTGCGCCATTCCGGTACCGGGCGCGCCGACAGCAGTTTTTCGGCTGTCGGATAGGATATTGTCGCCCGGAGTCAGGGCAGTTCCGAGATCGAGGCGAGCTGCGAGACCTGTGGCGCGGTCTGTCCTCCTGCCGAGGCAACGGCCTGTTCGAAGTCCTTTTGCTGGCACAGGCCAAGGTGAACCGGATGTCGCGCGGTGATGTTCGCGGCGTTCCAGTGGCTTCGGTCCCGAACCTTGCCGATCGTTTCCCTGGTGGTGCTGATCAACTTGGCGATCTGGCTGTCCTTGAGTTCCGGATGATGTTTGAGCAGCCAGGCAATGGCATCCGGTTTGTCGCCGCGCTTTGCCAGCGGCACGTATTTGGGGCCAGGTTTTTTGACCGGCTGCACGGCGATGGTGGATTCCAGCATGGTGAGGCGGTTGGCCGGGTCCTGCTGACAGCGATCGATTTCGGTGCGCGACAACTGTCCGTTGGTGAGCGGGTCGAGGCCTTGCATGCCGACATTGACTTCGCCATCGGCGATCGCCTGAATCTCAAGCAGATGGAGTTGGCAAAAATCCGCGATCTGTTCAAATGTGAGTGCCGTATTGTCAATCAGCCAGACGGCTGTTGCCCTGGGCATCAGCGGCTGTGTCATCCCGTCTCCTTTCTGGTTGTCGCCAATCCGGGCCATCCGGACAGTCAGTCGATCATTTCGATAACGTATTGAGCAAATTTGCAGGTTAATGTAGGCGCTACCTGGCCGCAATACAAACCGGACATACGGCCCGGATATGTCCGGAGAGGATCGATCATGGATCTTGAAGACCTGGAGCCGAAGCACAAGCAGGTGAAGCCGAAGGATCTCGGCACCTGGAATATCGTGGACCTCGAAACCTACATTGCGCGGATGGAAGACGAGATCGAGCGCGCACGGGCGATGATCCGGACCAAACAGTCCGTGAACTCCGCCGCTGACGCCCTGTTCAACCGGTAGCGGCAACAGGCCGCCACGCAGGCACCGCGGCCGCCCGGTCCGGAGTCACGGCGGCATCCGGAATGCAATCACGAAGCCGCCATGGCTGTCTCACGGGCAATCTAGATTCCATCGGGATGTCGCCGTTGCGATGGCAGGGTTCCGTGACCGTTCAGGGCCTTGCCGGGTCCTGTCCCTGCCCGGCCAGCCAGCGCCAGAGCAGGGTCGCGAGCGTTGCACCGACGATCTGGGCAATGATGAAGGCTGGTGCGTCGAGCGGACGGATACCCGAAAAGGTATCGGTCAAGGTGCGGCCGATCGTGACGGCCGGATTGGCAAAACTGGTCGAGGCGGTAAACCAGTAACCGGCCGTGATATAAAGGCCGACGGCATAGGGAATAGCGGCAGCGCGAAATCGCAGGCAGCCAAGTATTGCCGACACTAGGCCGAAGGTCGCAACCGCTTCCGCCAGCCATTGACCGGGACCGGTACGAATGTTTTCGGAGGCAAAATACGCGGGCAGATCGAACATGATATGGGCGCAGAGGACACCGAGCAGGGCGCCGATGATTTGCGCGGTAACGAATGCCGCCGCATCGGTGCCGCTGATGTCCCGGCGAATCAGGAAACACAGCGTTACCGCCGGATTGAAATGCGCGCCGGAGACCGGACCGAAGATCAGGATCAGCACAACCAGGATGGCGCCGGTGGCCACGGTGTTGCCGAGGAGCGCGAGCGCGACGTTACCGCCGGCATGCATTTCACCCATGATCCCCGAGCCGACAACGGTCGCGAGCAACAGGGCAGTCCCGAGCCCTTCGGCGACGAGGCGCCGGGGGCGATCGAAGTCAGACATGGGCTCGGCGAATCGGGTGGCGGCGAGAGACGGCCCAGCGGGGTCGGCAAGACAGATCCGACACAGGAGCGGCGAATCGTGGCGTGTCAGAGAGGCTATTGGTCATCGGGCAGTTTGACATAGGATGATGACGTTCAATTGACAGGGAGTACCGGGCCGGTGTGGCCCGTATCATGACTCAAACTAACGCGAGGACCGAACCCGGGCAAGACCCGGCGCCAGCCGATCCCGGGCCAGCCCGAGCGCGTGGCCGCGGCGTGTACCTGGTCGCGCGCGGCCTGCTCCTACTGGTTCTGCTCCTCGCGATGGCGGCCTGGGGTGCGCAATGGGTGCGGACATCCATCCTGTTCGTGCATGAGACCGATGCCCGGATCATGGCCGATATCGTTGCCGTCAGCAGCGTCGCCGACGGCGTTTTGACAGAACGTCGGGTCGACGAGGGCGACCGGGTGTCGCGGGGGCAGATTCTCGGCCTCATAGATTCGCGGGCTGTGATTCTGGCTCTGACGGAAACCGAGGCCGAACTTGAAACCGTTCGGGTTGAACTGGCGCGCATCGATGCGGAAACGGAACTGATACAGGCTCAGGTCGTATCCCGGATCGCAAGTGCCCGCTCGCGGCTCAGCGAAGCGAAGGCCAACAAGAGTACCTTTGGTCATGAACTCGCTTTTGCCAAAGCGAATTATCAGCGCATGGAGATGCTGGCAGAAACGGGCGCGGTCTCGGAAACCCGGCTGGAGCGGGCGCGAGCGGATTATTTCAAGGCGCGGCAGGAGTTGCAGAAAGCCGATGCCGGCATGCAGGCCGAGAGCGCGGCGCTTGATGAGGCGATCGCGGACCGGGCTCGGCTGACCGTCAAGGCAGCCGAGCGGGCGGAACTTGAAGCCCGTGTCGTGGAAATCGAGGCCCGAATGGCGCGGCAACGCATCGATATCGCGGATCGAACCATAATCAGCCCGATTGATGGCGTCGTCGGCAGCACCTTCGTGATCGCCGGTGAGTATGTGTCGGCCGGCGAGCGTTTGATGGTGCTGCATGATCCGGAGCGGATCTGGGTCGAAAGCAACATTCGCGAGACCGAGGTCGGGCGGCTGACGACGGAGCAGCCGGTCCGCATCGAGGTCGATGCCTATCCCGATCTTGAATTCGAGGGCCGGATCGGCCGGATCGGGAATGCTGCGACGAGCCAGTTCTCCCTGTTGCCGCGCCTGAACGACTCCAGCACCTTCACCAAGGTTACCCAGCGCATAAAGGTGCGCATCGATGTGGCGCAGCGGGGCGGTAAGCTGAAGCCGGGAATGATGGTGGAAATCTATGTCGACGACGGGTCCGCGAACGGATTCTGGTCATGGCTGCGGTAACCGGCGCCGCGCCGCCGATCATTCCGGTTCACAGGGTCGGCATCACTCTCGCGGCAATGCTGGCGATGATCTCCATGATCATGTCGTCGACGATGGTCAATGTCGCGATCCCGGACATCATGGGGGCCTTTGGCGTCGGTCAGGACCAGGCGCACTGGATCTCCACCGGATTCCTGTCGGCGATGACTGCGGGCATGTTGCTGAACGCGTCGCTGATGACCCGGTTCGGTCCGCGCAACGTCATGATCTGGGCACTCGCGGCGTTCTCGTTGACCGCATTCATCGGGCAGTATGCACCGACCTTTTCCGGTGTGGTCATGGCGCGGATCGCTCAGGGCCTCTGTGCGGGCGTCATCCAGCCGCTCGGACTGAGCGTCGTGTTCCTAGCCTATTCGCCGGAAGATCGCGGCAAGGCGATGGGCTGGTTCGGTATGGGGATCGTGTTCGGTCCGGCGATCGGCCCGGTGTTTGGCGGCTTTATCGTCGACGAGACGAACTGGCGGATGGTTTTTGCGGCGCCGGTTCCGATCATGTTCATCGCTGCTGGCCTTGCCGCGCTCTATGTTCCGGGCCGCGACAACACGATGGTCCGGGCCCCCTTCAATGTCCTGAGCTTCTCGCTCGTGATCGCATCGATCATGCTGTTTCTGAATGGCATTACGGTGGGCCAGCGCGATGGCTGGGCCACCGATCCGGTGTTCTACATGCTGTTCGGCTCAGCCTGCACGATGACGGCCTTCATCCTGCGGGAACTGAACAGTCCGGCACCGTTGTTACAACTCAAACTGTTCTCATATCCGGTCTACGCAGCCTCGGCGGTCATTGCCTTCGTGTTCGGCGCCGGCATGTTCGGCTCCTTGTACATCGTTCCGGTAATGGTGCAGACGGTTCAGGGCGTCACGGCGCTGGATGCCGGTCTGATCCTGTTGCCCGGCGGCATTGTCACCATGCTGGTGTTTCCGCTTGCCGGGCGCCTTGCCGGCATGCGCCGATCATTCGTCATCCTCGCGTTGGGTTTCGTGGTTATCGCCTATTCCTGCTGGTTGCTCGGCGGGACGGGTATTCTCACGGCCGCTTGGATAATGGCGGCGTTGATTGCGTTCGGACGTGTCGGTCTGGGATTGGTCATCCCGGCCCTGAATCTTACCGCCATGGGCGCCGTGCCGCGAGATCTTGTGGCTTACGCGGCGGGGACCCTTAATTTCATCCGGATGACCGGCGCCGCAACCGGGGTCAATGTGCTGGCGATTATCATTGATGCGCGCATTGCCCGGCATGGCGAGGAACTTCTGACCGGCCAGACGGCGGGCAACCGGGTCACCGCCGACATGCTCGCCACGCTCGGCGCGTTCCTGAAGGCGAGCGGCCTGTCGGCGCAAGAGCGTTCCGGGATCGCCATGGGGTATCTGAGCGATACCTTGACACTGAAGGCGAATGAGCTAGCGTTTCAGGACGGGTATTTCGCCCTGGCGTTGCTGTTTCTTGTCGGCGCCGGCACGACGTTTCTGCTGATGCGGCGGTCGTGATCCCGGCCTTGCAGGACCGCCCTGTTCAGTCGAGTTCCGGTGCGACGCCATCCGGCAGGGGAACGTGGAAGGCGTTCAGTGTCATTGAAATCAGCGTGTAGTAACCGAGGATGCCGACGAGATCGACGACCCCGACATCCCCGAAGGCATTGACGGCTTCGGTGTAGGTCGTGTCGCCGACCCGGTGATCGCGATGCATCTGGGTGGCGAAGTCATAGACAATTCGCTCCTCATCGGTCTTGAACGACGGCTGGCGCCGCTCTCGGACCGCCTCGACGATGTCCGAGTCAAGGCCGGCTTCAAGGCCAATGCGCTTGTGGGCATACCATTCGAATTCGGCACCCCAGAACCGGCCGGTGACGAGAATCGCCAATTCGCTCAGATGGGGCGGCAGACTGGATTCGAACCGGCAGAACTGCCCGAGGCGCTGGGCCTTGTCGGCAAGATCCGGGCTTGTGAGCCAGACCTTGAGCGGGCCCTGGACCTGCCCCCGCGGGCCGGAGGCGATTTCATCGTGGATCCGGCGTTGCTGTGGCGTCATGTCCGCCGTCGCGAGGGGTTTGATTCGCATGACTGCGATCCTTTCGGAGTTCGGTGATCGGGTTGTATCCTGCTGCGACGAGGTGCTCACAAGTCTGCAATTGTTAACAGGTAACATGCAAGCAAGGTAGTCGGGGTTCCCGTCGCCGGCGTCAAGCTTGGGGATTCGTAGCTGCCCAGGTCTGATTACGGGTTCTGTTCCCGGCGGCCTGGTTCCCGGCGCATGGTTGTATGGTGAGCCGCACCAGCGGCGGCACGCATCGGCTCTGTCCGTGTGACGGATTTCGGTGTCCGGGAGGGGGTTTCAGAGCCGCCGTCTGGAGATCAACAGCATCGGGTCGGGGTGTGCCAGGGTTTCGAGGATCGTCCAGCCCTGCTTGCGGGCTGTGGCAATGACGGCACGCAGGGTGGCGAAGTCGCGGGCGCCCTGTTCGGAGCGGAAGCCGTCGGAGATCTTCCGACGCAGCTTCACCATTTGCAGATCACGCTCGGCCTCATTCTTCGTGAAGGGCGTTCGCAAGTCGGTTGAGAACCCGCAGGCCTCCGTCCTTGTGTATCCGGAGACGGAGAGCGAGGGTGTGCCCGGCGCGGCGTTTTTCGTCCGCGCTTGCCGCTCTGGAGCGCGGCGGCTGCACGTCGTGGAAAGCGATGGCCCGGTTCGAGGCTGCGATCATGGGCTTTGCCGATGAGATCGACCCGGGACCAAGCATGTCCCGGTCGGTCTCGCGTGCGATATGCGCGGCCCTGCGGGCGCGTTCGAGGAGGCGGTGCATGCTGTGGGCCCCGTCTTCCTTCCCGATGTCGGTTGAGCCTGGAGGTCGCGCCGGTGATGGGCGTTGCGGGCCGCGTGACCCACACCCTCGAGGGTAACGTCACGGGCATCATCGTCATGAACGAGGTTGCCCGTGACGTCCCGGTCGACATCGCCGCATCCGGCGCCGATACGCCGGACGGTCAGGAACGAGGTGCACAGCAGGCGGAGCCAACGGGTGCGGTCTTCGATGCGGGATCCGGTTTCGTCGAGATGTTTGACCGGAGCCACGGTTCGGATCCGGTCGACGATGTCCTCGAAGCGCTGTGCATTGCGCCGGCTCATGGCGGCGATCGTGGCTGCGGAGATCGGCATGGCGAACCGGTCGCTCATCAAGTCGGCCAGTCTTTTCTCGGGACTGAACTGGATATGCAGCAGATCGCTCATCCATGCCGTGATACGGGGACCGTAATGGACCGGGGCGGTCACGCCCATCGGGAAGATCGCGCCGACCACGATGCCGCAGAGGCAGCGATGGGCGCGGTGTTCGGTGGTCTCCTATGGTGCGGTTCGGGCTGGTCGAAGACCTGCCGGCAGACCGGCGCATCCGGCACAGGCGGACGGGTCGTGATCCACGACATGGTCCGGGGTCGCGGTCGGGGTCAGGGTCGGTCCCCTGTAACCCGGCTAGCCGCCGCTCGGCTTCGCGGACGGTCCGCGCTGGCTCCGGATGCGCTTCGGTGTTGTGGTCTTCTTGTTCAGACCATCGCTAGACGGCGGCTTGCTGCTGGTGGTGTTGTCGAGCATCGCACAGCGTTCGAACGCGGCGATGCGGTCCCGCAGGACCGAGGTCTTCCGCTCGAGCGCGGTCTCGTCCGGCTCAAGCGCCGCAATCGTCTCGACGAGCGCCGTGGCCAAGCGTAACAGCCCCCGACCCCCGTCCTCGACGATCATGGATGTCGACATCGTGCGGCGGCATCAGCGCAATCAGCGTCTGACACAAACCCGCCGTCGCCGTCGATCCGAAAGACTCCATCCGCCGCTCCCATCATACGAGAGCGCTACCCATAGACCGGCGCTTCTATAACGTCAAGAATAAAAAACAGGGATTCGACGACACCACACCGGCACCCACAATCGTCCCGCCACCGTCAGCAACATGGGACTTGGGCAATTATGTTTCACCGCGATTTACGTCAGTCATATCGGAACCACACGCCTCGAGAATTCCGACAGGTCTTGCGCCGCGATGGGTGGATCATGTCCGGTTGCGCCGGACAGTCATCCGCCATGGCGATGAAATGCAACATCCGACGGGGGCAGCGCCGGTCGGCCACGGATCATGTCGGCGGCCTTTTCTGCCAGCATGATCGTCGGCGCGTTGAGGTTTCCGGTCGTGATCTGGGGCATGATCGAGGAATCGACCACCCGCAAACCCGTCACGCCATGTACCCGGCATTCCGGGTCGACCACGGCCATGGGGTCGGTTCCCATTCTTGCCGTGCCGCAGGGGTGATAGGCGCTCTCGACCCGATCGTGCACGAAATCGTCGATCTCGCTGTCACTTGTGATAGCGGCGCCGGGTGACAGTTCCTCGCCCCGATAGGGGTCGAATGCCGGCTGGGCGAAAATCCGCCGTGCCGCGCGCACCGCTGCCCGCATCTCGAACCAGTCATCATCATGGCTCATGTAGTTGAACAGGATCTCCGGATGATCGCCGGGATGCGGGCTGCGCAACCGGACATGGCCGCGTGATTTCGAACGCATCGGGCCAGCGTGGACCTGGAATCCGTGGCAGTCTACCGCGGCCGAGCCGTCGTAGGACACCGCCATCGGCAGGAAATGGAACTGGATGTCAGGCCACGGGATGCTCGGCCGCGAGCGAATGAAACCACCAGCCTCGAAATGATTGGTGGCCCCGAGACCTCGTTTGAACAACAACCATTGAAGTCCGATCAGCATCTTGCCGATCGGGTTCGCGGCGCGGTAGAGCGTGATTGGGCGCAGGCATGCATGCTGGATGTAGAGTTCCAGATGATCCTGCAGGTTTTCGCCGACGCCCGGCAGATCGTGAATGATCCCCAGCCCCTGCCCGGCAATCGTGGCACCCGGACCGATCCCCGAGAGCATCAGCAACTGCGGCGTGTTGATCGAACCGGCGCTGAGGATGATCTCCCGCACCGCCCTGACGATTGTCTCGGCGCCGCCGCGTTCGTAAGCAACACCCTCCGCGCGGCGGCCGTCAAACAGGATCCGGGTCGTCAGCGCGCGGGTCTCGATCGTGAGACCGGGCCGGCGCAGAACCGGTCTCAGATAGGCGTTTGCGGTGCTCCATCGGCGGCCGCGATGGACCGTCATGTCCATGCGGCCGAACCCTTCCTGACGGAATCCGTTCATGTCGTCGGTTCGCGAGTAGCCCACCTCGACGCCGGCGGCCATGAAAGCGGCATAGAGGGGGTTGGAACAGGGCCCGTTCGAAACATGCAGGGGACCGGTCTCCCCGCGCCAGGCATCGCCGCCGCCGGCACGGGTTTCCGCCTTGCGGAAATAGGGCAGGACATCGACGTAGGCCCAGCCGTCGGCGCCAGCCTCGGCCCAACCGTCAAAATCCAGCGCGTTGCCGCGAACATAGGCCATGCCGTTGATCGACGATGATCCGCCAAGCACCCGGCCACGCGGACAATGAAGGCGACGGTTGCCGAGATGCGGTTCGGGCGCGGACTGGTAAGACCAGTTATAACGCGTCGTATTCATCGGAATTGACAGCGCCGCAGGCATCTGGATGAAGACACTGCGGTCATTGCCGCCTGCCTCGAGCAGAAGAACTCGGGTGCCGGGATCCTCGCTGAGTCTCGCGGCGAGCACGCATCCGGCCGACCCGGCCCCGACGATCACGTAATCGAATTCTGGCGTGCCGGCCGGCACGCGGTTGATGACGGCGCGGTTCATGGTCCGAACTATCCGGCAATTAGGATTCGACCGTCAACCGCAATCGGATATAAACTCGATCCGTCGAATGGCGCGATTGGCAATCCGCAAGTCATGCAATGGAGAGGGATCATGAAGAAGACCATTTTCGCAGGGGCGTTGAGCGCCCTGTTCATGGCTTCGGTAGCTCACGCCGCAGATCCTGCGTCGTGCAAGGAGGTCCTTTTTTCGGATGTTGGCTGGACCGACATCACGACGACGACAGCCGCCACGTCGGTGGTTCTCAAGGGCCTCGGCTATGCGCCGACAGCCACCGTCCTGTCGGTTCCGATCACCTATACCAGCCTGAGGAACGGCGATATCGATGTCTTTCTCGGCAACTGGATGCCGACCATGGAAGCCGATATCAAGCCTTACCGGGAGGACGGCAGTGTCGAGACGCTGACCAGAAACCTGACTGGCGCGAAATACACGCTTGCCGTCAACCGCGCCGCTGCCGACGGCGGTATCCGGAGTTTCGCAGATATCTCGAATTTCCGCGAACAGCTCGACGGCAAGATTTACGGCATCGAGCCGGGCAATGACGGAAACCGGCTGATCCAGTCGATGATCGATGAGAACGCCTTTGGGCTGCAGGGTTTCGAAGTCGTCGAATCCAGCGAACAGGGCATGCTCGCCCAGGTCGCGCGAGCCGAACGCCGCAACGAATGGGTGGTGTTTCTCGGTTGGGAACCGCACCCGATGAACGCCAATTTCGATCTCGTCTATCTGGCGGATGGCGATGATTGGTTCGGACCGGATTTCGGCGGTGCCGAAGTTTTCACGAATATCCGCAGGGGGTATGCTGGCGAATGCCCGAATGTCGGGCGCTTTCTGAAGAACGTGACCTTCTCGCTGACCATGGAGAACGAGATCATGGGCGCGATCCTGAATGACGGCGAAGAGCCCAAGGCGGCCGCAGCCGCGTGGCTGCGGATTCACCCGGAGGTGTTCACCGGCTGGCTCGACGGCGTCACCACATTCGACGGCGGCGATGGGCTGGCGGCCGTGACGGAGCATCTCGGAGGCTGACGCCCGGAGCCAGGATACAGGGTTGCGATGATCGGCTCCCGGAACGCGGGGTCACGATACGGGAGTCCCTGAATGGACTGGGTGACCGAACACAAGATCCCGCTGGGCCACTGGATCAGGCAATTCGTTGATTTCATTCTGGAATACGGCGCCGGGTTCTTCGACATCCTGTCAGTGGCGCTGGAATTCATGATCGAGGGCCTGACCGATGTCATGCTGGCCGTGCCGCCCTTGCTGCTGGTGGTCATTTTCGCCGGCATTGCCTACCTGCTCCATCGGTCCTGGCGTTTGGTCGCCATGGTGATCCTGCCTTTGATCCTGGTGATCAATCTTGGATACTGGCAGGAGACGATCCAGACTCTAGCCCTCATCATGTTCGCCACGCTGATGTGCGTGATGGTTGGCGTTCCGGTCGGGATTGCCATTGCCCATCGCCCGTGGCTTTACAATTTCGTGCGGCCGGTCCTCGATCTGATGCAGACGATTCCGACCTTCGTCTACCTGATCCCGACGATGATCATGTTCGGCCTTGGCGTCGTGCCAGGCCTGATCTCGACGGTGGTATTCGCAATACCGGCGCCAATCCGCCTGACCTATCTCGGAATCTCGAGCGTGCCGAAAACCCTGATCGAGGCTGGCGAGGCGTTTGGCGCCACCCGGTCGCAGTTGATGTGGAAGGTCGAGTTGCCGCATGCGATGCCGGCGATCATGGCGGGCGTGACGCAGTGCATCATGCTGTGCCTGTCGATGGTCGTGATCGCCGCGATGGTCGGGGCGCCGGGGCTGGGCGTGCCGGTTCTCAGGGCCCTCAACACCGTCAATATCGGCAAGGGGTTCGAGGCCGGCCTCGCCATTGTCATTGTCGCCATCCTGCTCGACCGGGTTTGCAAGCGGCCGGGCGGTGCTTCGGGGACCTGAGTCATTCACGCCGTCGATATCAAGGCTGTCGATATCGTCTTCGGCGGCGACGAAAGAACGGCGCTTCGATTACTTGACGATGGCCGGCATCGCGACGAGATCTGCATCGAAACCGGTTCGGTCATCGGTGTCGCGGGGGCATCATTGACAATCCGGAGGGGCGAGATCTGTGTCCTGATGGGGCTGTCCGGCTCCGGCAAATCCACCCTGCTGAGGGCGATCAACGGGCTCAACAAGGTCGCGCGTGGTCAGGTTCTGGTGGAGGACGGCGACGCCCGGATCGATGTCGCGCACTGTGAGTCCGCGACCTTGCGACGCCTGCGGATACACCGGATTTCGATGGTATTCCAGCAGTTCGCGCTGTTCCCCTGGCGGACGGTGCACGAGAATGTCGCACTGGGGCTGGAACTGCGGGGCGTTCCGGAGGTGGAACGCGATGTTGTGGTTGCCGAAAAGCTGCGTCTGGTCGAACTTGAACGATGGTCCGACAAATATGTCCATCAGTTGTCCGGTGGCATGCAGCAACGGGTCGGACTGGCCCGGGCATTCGCCACCGATGCCGATATCCTGTTGATGGACGAACCGTTCTCGGCGCTTGATCCCCTGATCCGTGATCATCTTCAGGACGAGCTTCTCGACCTGCAGAAAACGCTGAACAAGACCATCGTCTTTGTCAGTCATGATCTCGACGAGGCGATGAAACTCGGAAACCACATCGCGATCATGGAAGCCGGACATATCGTTCAGTATGGCGAGCCGGAAGCGATCATCCTCGATCCGGCGAGTGACTATGTGGCCGAGTTCGTGGCCCATCTCAACACGACCAATGTCTTGCGTGGCCATTCGCTGATGACCCCGGTCGACCGGCTCGATCGTGACGGGAAGGATCTGCTCCTCGACTGGTCCGGCCGCAACCGGTTACGGCTTGCGCCCGACGGCAGCATCGCATCGGCGTCCGTCGGCGACCGGCCAGCCGTGTTTACGGCCTACACAAATGACGACGATGTCGCGAACCTGTCACCTGGATTTCTGGTCACGGCATCCCCGGACATCCGCATGCGCACGGCTATCAGGATCCGTCACCGGACTGGCGCGCCGGTGTTATTTCTGGAGGACGGCAGGCTTATAGGGGTCATCGGCGATGACGAGATCTATCGGGGACTTCTGCGTCAGGGTTCGGCCTGAATGACGGGTGGCCCTGGCGCGGCGGGTTTCGTCTGGAACCCGAGAAATCGCATAGGGAAGTTGGGCGCGGGACGGGGCTTGCGTCAACCCGTAAATGTGACTATATCGAAAGGAGTGAATGACAAGCTGCGGGTCTGCGAAATGTGCAGCCGCCCGTATGTCAGGAATGGTTTGCACAGGACAGAGCTGTTCGATATCGATTCGGGGTCCATATCCGCCAGATCGAACGGCGGGGCGTCGTGGCCATCGGGGTTTGCTTTGTTCTTGCAGCCTGTCCGTTTTCGGTAGAGATCCCGGAGACGGTCCGGTCCTGCACCCACGCCGGGAACATGCTGCGCCGCCCGGGCCGTGTCTTCATACGATGCCGGATTGCCGGATTTCGGACCTTATCCAGTCCATGAACGCGCAAACAGGCCGGGACGGCGGGACGTCCGACGGCCAGGCGAGATGAAAACCCTGAAGGCGCACCGGCGGACAGTCCAAAGCGATAACAAGTGTTCCATCATCATAGAATCGTTGCGTTAACGGAGGACCGACCAACCCGATGCCCTGGCCGTCGAGCAGAGCCTGAATCAGGTTGGCATAGTCGGTGAATCGCGTTTGGCGATGGTTCTCGCTGTATGCCACGCCATGCTCGCGAAACCAGACCGGCCAAGTGTGACCGGGGTCGTAAGCGGTCTCGAGATGCAACAGATTCTCGTTCAGGAGATCTTCAGGACGACGCGGCCCTGTCCTCCCGTCGAAATAGTCGTGTTTGCAGGTCGGTATCACCAGTTGATGATCGAGAAGTTCGGTATGGGTTCCCGGCCAGGCGCCCGATCCGTAACGGATCGCCAAGTTTATGCCGTCACGGACCATGTCCGACATGGCGAGGGTGCTCTCGATCCGGAAATCGACATCAGGATGCAACGTGCGAAATCGTCCGATACGCGGCATCAGGAGATAGATCGAAACCGCAGGCGTGGTCGAAATCGTGATACGATTATCCGATGGCCGTCGCCTCAGCCCTTCGGTGACCTGAAGTATGCTGGAAAACGCAGTGTTAACGGCGCCGAAAAGACGTTCGCCGCTCGCCGTCAATCGCAATCCGCGGGGTTCACGATGAAACAGGGCGATGCCAAGGTGATTTTCCAGTGACTTGACCTGCCGGCTGATGGCGACACGGGTCACCGAGAGTTCTTCACCGGCCCGGGTAAAATTGCCATGCCGGCCCGCTGCCTCGAATGCGACCAGGGCCCGAGCGGAAGGAAGTTTTGCCGATGGCGCGGGCAATGTTTCGCTCCCGGATGTCGAAACGTGCCGGTGGATGGTCGTTCACGTAACCTCACGTTACACTATGCAAGGCATTGAGGGAATTCTTCGTGACAGGGGGTGATATGGTTTTTCGCTGGCTCTATCTGGAGAGGCATCATGAATGACACTGCGGCGAACCGGTCCGGTACGGCGGTAGAATGCCGTGAGTTGTGGAAAATCTACGGGGACCGCGATGGGGAGGCCCTGGTCGCGGCCCGTGATCATGGGGCCGACAAGGACGAAATCTTCGCGCAGTTCGGCTGTGTGGTCGGTGTGGCGGACGCGAGCTTCTCGGTCGCGCACGGTGAGATCTTCTGCATCATGGGCCTTTCGGGGAGCGGTAAATCCACGCTGATCCGGCACATCAACAGGCTGATCGAGCCAACTGCCGGCGACATTTTCGTCGAAGGCGAGCGGATCAACGATCTGCCTTCGAAAAATCTCCGCGTGTTGCGCTCACTCACGATCGGCATGGTCTTCCAGCACATGGCACTCTGGCCGCATCGAACGATTCGGGACAACGTGGCCTACGGGCTCGAGGTCCGCAAGGTCCCGAAGGCGGATCGTTACGAGGCCGCGGACGAGGCGCTCAACATGGTCAAGTTGTCGGGATGGCAGAACCGCTATCCGGATGAACTGTCCGGCGGCATGCAGCAACGTGTCGGTCTGGCACGAGCGCTTGCCGCCAATCCGAAGATCCTGCTGATGGACGAGCCGTTCAGCGCGCTTGATCCCTTGATCCGGCGTGAGCTGCAGGACGAGTTCCTGGAGCTTTCGGCAACGATGGACAAGACGACCCTGTTCATAACCCATGATCTCGACGAGGCGGTGCGCATGGGTCACCGCGTGGCGATCATGAAGGACGGCGAAATCGTGCAGCAGGGCCGGCCCGAAGAGATTGTGACCCGGCCCGAGGGCGAGTATGTCGCCAGATTCGTTTCCAGCATGCCAACCCTGGGCTTCCTGACGGCTGCCGATGTGCTTGATGCCGGAGCAACCGTCAACAGCGCCGACGCCGGCGTGCCCGCCGACGCGAATATTCGGGAGGTCTTGGTCCGCTTTCAGGAGGGGGCGTTGGAGGTTGCCGTCGACGGTAGGGACGGGGTGCTTGGCGTGGTAACGCCAACCTCGATCATTGACGTCGTGCGCCGGGACCTGACGAAAGAACTGGCCTGACGGGGTCCGACCATGGAATGGGACATCTTTCTGGATCCGTTCAAGTATATCCAGATTCCCTTCGGGCTCTGGGTCCAGATCGCACTGGATTGGACCGTGTCGGTCTTTCGGGGCCCGCTGTTGACCATCAAACAGCCAATTCAGTTGCTGTTCCGCTTCTTCGAGGACGGACTGCGCAACTCATCGCCGCTTGTCGGTCTTGGTCTCGTCTTTCTGATCTCCTGGCTGAGCATTGGTTTGCGTGGAGCCGTTCTGGCGGTCCTCGGCTTCATCGTTATTGGCTCGATCGGCGCCTGGGCCGATGCCATGACGACGATATCGATCGTGTTTACCGCTCTGGCACTGTGCGCGATTATCGGCCTTCCGGTGGGTATCCTCGCGGCCAAGAACAATCGCTTCTGGGCCGTGCTGCGGCCCGTTCTCGATTTCATGCAGACCATTCCGTCATTTGTCTATCTGGTGCCGGTGGCGATGCTGTTCGGTATTGGCAACATTCCCGGCATAATCGTGACCTGTTTCTATGCCATATCGCCACTGATCCGGCTGACCAATCTTGGCATTCGCACGGTTCGGCACGACCTCGTCGAGGCGGCTGACGCATTCGGCAGCAGCCCACTGCAATTGCTCTTCAAGGTCGAACTGCCATTGGCGCGGCCGACTATCCTGGCTGGCGTGAACCAGTGCGTGATGCTGTCACTGAACATGACGGTCATCGCTTCGATGATATCGGTCGCCGGACTGGGCCGGACGGTGCTCGCCGGCATCGGCCGGCTAGACGTGGGCGCTGCCGCGGTCGGCGGGATGGGCATCGTGTTGCTGGCGATCGTCGTCGATCGGATAACGCAAGGTTTCGGTTTGTCAGCCCGCCAAAGACGGGCGCGGGCCTGGTATGACACATCTCTCGCCACGCTCGTCGGGCGCCTTGTCCCGGGACGCTGACGATGGCAGATACCGGCAATTTCGACATCTTCTCCGTTCTCAGCTTTCCGTTCGACGTCTGGGTTTCCGCCGCCATGGACTGGACGGCGGAGAATTTTCGGGACGTATTCCAGGCGATAAAGAAGCCGATCAAGATCTTCCTGAAAGGCCTCGAACGCGGACTGCGGGCAACACCTCCAACCGTGACAATCGGCGTGCTCGTGCTGTTGGCTTGGCAGGTTGCCGGGCATCGCACCGCCTATCTGACGATCTTCGCCATGTCCTTCATCGGTCTGATTGGTGCATGGACACCAGCCATGACGAGCCTCGCCGTGCTGATCACCGCGGTACTGCTTGCCGTGGTTTTCAGCGTTCCGCTCGGCATACTGGCGGCAAAGAGCGACCGGTTCTGGAGTCTGCTCCGTCCAGTGGTCGACTTCATGCAGACAATCCCAGCCTTCGTCTACCTCGTTCCGGTCATCGTGCTGTTCGGGATCGGCAATGTTCCGGGCGTCATCATCACCGCGTTCTATGCGTCTCCGCCCTTGATCCGCCTGACGAATCTCGGTCTGCGCGAAGTTCGCAAGGATCTGGTCGAGGCCGGACACGCGTTCGGCAGTTCCCCGCTGCAGATCCTGGTGAAGATCGAACTCCCGCTGGCGCGGCCGACCATCATGGCCGGTCTCAACCAGACGGTGATGTTCTCTCTTGCGATGAGCGTCGTGGCCTCCATGATATCCGTGGCAGGCTTGGGGCGTCTGGTGCTGATCGGTATTGGCCAGCTTGACATGGCCGGAGCCGCAACCGGCGGGTTCGGTATCGTCATGCTCGCTATCGTTGTCGATCGCATCACGCAGGGATTCGGTCGCACGCGCAGGGACCGGGGGCAAATCGATTTCATCGACATGGGCCCGGTCGGCATGATCAGGCGTCTGCTGTATCGTCTGACATCTCGCGGACGGCTCGGCCAAGCGTAACCTCTGCTTACGATGTGTAACGATTCAGACGGTTCCCTGTCCACCGTGGGTCGGTGTATCATCGTGTACTGGCCCAACCCGCACAGGTAAGGGCCGCAAACGCGATGGGGAAGGAGCCAAACTCATGAAATGGCTTTTGAAATCCGCGACGGTTCTGGCACTCGGACTCTTGACGGCCTTGCCGTTCTCTGCGCCCGCCGATGCTGCCGAGCCCGGCAAGGGCATTACCGTCAATCCGATGGGCGTGGGACGCCCGGACCACCAGTTAATGTATGAGGCACTGTTTGTCGGTTTGCGCAAGCTCGGCTACGAAATTGGAGAAATGCAGATCGGCACTTACCCGACGATTCACCTGAGCATTGGCCAGGGTGATGCCGACTGGACGGCGCTGCACTGGGATCCACTACATCTGGCCTATTACAACAAGTCGGGCGGTGACGCGTCTCTCGTTCGCTTGGGGCCGATGTACGAGAACGCCGTGCAGGGGTATTTCGTCGACAAGAAGACTGCCGACAAGTACGGCATCACGAATCTGGAGCAAATGGAGGATCCGGCAATCCGCAAGTTGTTCGATTCCGACGGAGACGGCAAGGCGAACCTGACCGGCTGCAATCCCGGCTGGGGTTGCGAACGCGTGATCGAGCATCACATGGATGCTTACAAGATGCGTGGGACGGTCAATCACGACAGGGGACAGTATTTCGCCCTCATGGCCGATACGATCGCGCGTTTCAAGGAGGGCAAGCCGATCTTCTACTATACTTGGATGCCCAACTGGATCGTTGCGGTCCTACGTCCGGGCATCGACGTCACGCAGCTGAGCGTTCCGTTCACGGCCTTGCCCGGCGAGCGGGCCGAAAAGGACACGTCGCTCCCGGACGGCACCAATCCCGGTTTTGTGGCGAACAAGAACTATGTTCTTGCGAACAGGGACTGGGCAGAAGCGCATCCGGCTGCGGCGAAGTTTTTCGAACTGTTCCGATTTCCGATCGACGAGCTTGCGGCGGCCATGCTTCGCATGAACAACGAGAGCAAGGAGCCGGCCAAGCTGAAGGAGATTGCGAGCGATTGGGTCAAGGCTAATAAGGCGAGATATGACAGCTGGGTTGCCGAGGCGGCAAAGGCCGGCGGTTGATGGTTCATGGTGCGAGGGAGGCGGCCGGACGATCAGTGCATGGCGGCCGTTCGCCCGTCCTTCGCCGCCGTCAACAACGTTTGACGTAAGGTGTGTCAGGAGATGATGGCCAAAGCCCCGAGCATCCTATTCGCCTGGCCGGACGGGGATCCGGCGTTCTGGAAAAGGCATATGCAGTCGGTTCTCGGTTCGATCGACTTCCGTGTGTTTCCCGACGCCGGTGACCGCGGCGACATTGAGTATGCGCTGGTCTGGCGCCATCCCGTGGGCGATCTCGTGACCTATCCAAATCTGAAGGGGATCTTCTCGCTGGGGGCCGGCGTTCCCTATGTCCTCCACGACGCGGCTCTGCCTGATGTTCCTCTGATCCGGTTGCAGCATCCGGAGTTGACGCGGGACATGGTCCACTACGCCGTATATTGGGTCCTGCATTTTCAGCGGAAGTTTCACATCTACCGGACACAGCAGGCCGGGCGCCAATGGGCCCGGCAGCTCTATTCGGGCAGTCATAACAGTCGCGTGGCGGTGTTGGGACTCGGTAATATCGGCCGAAAGATCGCAACCGGCCTTGCCGAAATGGAATTCGACGTTTCCGGTTGGAGCCGGACGGAAAAGACATTGCCGGGAATTCGAACCCATTTCGGGCCGGCTGGCCTGGGCCGCGCGGTTGATAGTGCGAATTATCTGGTGTCGGTTCTGCCGGGGACGGAAGGACTTCGAGACATCATCGACCGGGCTTGTCTCGAGACGTTGGCGCCCGGATCTTTTCTGATCAATATCGGCCGTGGCGACAGTCTGGTCGATGACGATTTGCTGGCGCTGCTGGACAGCGGTCATCTTTCCGGCGCCGCACTGGACGTGTTTCGCACCGAGCCTCTGCCGCCGGAGAATCCCTACTGGAAACACCCGAAGGTGCATGTGACACCTCATGTGGCAGGGCCGACGACCAACGACTGGGCGCCTCGCGTCGTGGCGGAGAATATCGCTCGCATGGAAAGTGGCGATGCGCCCTTTCCCATCGTGGAGCGTTGCCGCGGCTACTGAGTTTCATCGTCGAATTCGCAAGGGAGCCGGAAATGGACATTGAGATACTGCCGAACCGTTCGGGCGCCGTCCTGCATGGTCTCGATCTTTCCGGGATGCTGAGCGACAGCATGTTTCAAGACATCTATGATGTCTATCTGGACCGGGCGAACATCATTATTACCGGCCAGGCGCATGTCGATGCGGCGAACTATGTCGCCTTCTGCGCCCGCTTCGGTGACATCCTGGCTGGCGTTCCCTCGACCAGTCGGCAGAAGAAATATGCGAAATCTGATGTCGAAATGACAGAGGTGCCGAAATACACGCTTCCCGACCATCCCGAGGTCTTTGTCATTTCCAACAGGGAGCGTCAGGGGAAACCGGCGGGTTTGTCGAAGGCCGGTCTCTATTGGCACAGTGACCTGTACTATATGAAAGAACCGGCGAAAGTGACGTTCCTGCTGTCCAGAACAGTGCCAAGATCCGGCGGTGACACGTTCTTCCTGAACAGCTGTGAAGTGTTCGACGCGCTGCCGGAGCAGATGAAATCGCGGGCACGGCAGATGCGGGTCCGGCATAGCTGGACGACCGGCTGGTCCTATGCGTTTCCAACGCGCGCGCCGTTGTCGGCGGAGGAATGCGCCCTGACGCCGGATGTCGAACATCCCCTGGTGTGCCGACATCCGGAGAGCGGACGCGCACTTCTGTACCCGGGTGCTTTGTACCATTTCGAGAATCCCGGGATCGCACTGATCGATTCCAACGGTAACGATGACGCCGGTCTCTACGACGAACTCAAGGCCTTTGCATTGAGCAATCGATTCATTCATCGCCACCGCTGGGATGTCGGCGATATTCTCGCGTGCGACAACCTTTCCGCCATGCATTGCGCGACGAGTTTTGACGACGTCAACGAGTTGCGTGAATTGCACCGCGTCACCATAAAGGGCGCGGCCCCGATGGCGGCATGATCGGCAGGGATACCGGTTCCAGACGCGTATCCGTGCATGCATTGCCGTTATCCGTCGAGGTGATGGGCGCGGCGAAGGGGCCGTTTTGATTGACCGCGGGTTGCATCGGATTCGAGAGATCCCGACCTACGATTCCGGGAACGCCTGGTACAATCTTCTGCCCGAACCGGATCCGCCGCTTCGGCTGACTGGCGAGGTTTTCGGCGATTGGACCATACTGGGTGCTGGCGCCTGCGGCCTTGCCACAGCCCGGCGCCTGGCGGACCTAAGGCCCGACGACCGCATCGTCGTAGTGGAGGCATCGCGGGTCGGATACGGTGCGTCGGGCCGCAACGCCGGCTTCATGCTCAATCACAACACCCATGGTGAATCGAAGGATCTGGCGATCGAGCGGCGAAACGGCCGCCTCTGCCAGGGTGGGCATGATTATCTCGCTACGCTTGTCGAGATGCACCAGATTCGATGCAACTGGAGCGACTGGGGCCGCGTCTACGCGGCGGCCGGGGACGACGCCGATGCGCATTTGAGCGCATTGTCACGGGTCTATGACGAGTTGCTGCAGCCCTGGACGCTGCTCGATGCAGCCGACATGGCGCGGTTGACAGGGAGCGCGTTCTATCGCAGTGGACTTCGCGCCCGCGGGAACGGGTTGGTCAATCCGGCAGCAATGGTGCGCGGCCTTGCGGCCTGTCTGCCGGAGAACGTCACGCTTTACGAGGAGAGCCCGATCGTCTCGGTCGCCGTCGACCGTCCGCATCGTCTGCAGGGTGAGGAGGGCGAGGTCTTCGCGCCCGGACTGATCCTCGCGACCTCGGTGTTTCTGGAAGACATGGGCATATGTCGTCATCGAATCGTGCCGATTGCGACTTTTGCCAGCCTGTCGAAGCCGGTTCCGCCGGCCCTGCGCGCCTCACTTGGCGAAGACGGGGAATTCGCACTCTTACCCGCGCACCCGAACGGCAGCACGGTCCGTCTTGACCGTGATGGCCGTCTGCTCATGCGCAACACGATAAGATATGCCCGCGGCAAACGGTTCGATACTGCATCTCTCTCACGGATCTCGGATGTTCACCGCGCGGCAATTGCGGCGCGGTGGCCGGCACTCGAAGGCCTCGAGTTCGAGGGAACATGGGGCGGAATGTTGGGGTTTACCCGCAATGACGGGACGATCTGGGGCCATCTCGGTGCGAACGTTCACGCGGTCATCTCCTCGGACGCCGCGCCGATGACCCGGGGTACAATGGCCGGCAAGCTCGTGGCGGAGAACATATGCGGTGAGGACTCGGATCTTCTGGCGCTCATGCGTTCGATTCCGAGCGCGGCCAGATTGCCGCCGGATCCGCTTCTGAGAATTGCGGTTCAGGCCCGCATCTGGTCGGATAGATGGACCGGCAAGGGTGAAATATAGTGTGTTGCATTATTGGACGGACCGCTTATGCACGTGGCTCCGGCTTGATCAACATGTTGATCGAAAACCGTCCAAATGGACCGGTAGGAGTCAACTTCTCGCGGCAAACTCTCGCAACCGGAGCTACGTGCATAATCGGTTTGGACGGATCCTTTATTGAATTCCCACGCTCGACGAAACGCCGGTCAACCATGCCGTCGTCACTCAAGACAGCGATCGGATTCTACTGGCGAGCTATCCGCTCGATGATGATGTAACGAGATGCGGTCCTCTGATCCACTACGAAATGGATAGACAATGATGTTGTGGTTTACAGCTTCAATCTTCTGGCCGATGAGATCGAATCATAGCTTGTTTCTAACCCGAATGCGAGATAGGCGGGAAGGTTCAAGGAGTTTCATGTTGCTATGGATTTCCCCGAACCTGTAATTTGTCACTCTTGTATAGTAGTATAGTTGAAAGGATACCAGATAGTAAAAGCGAATGTGGTTTCGTTTTTTGAAGGATTATCTTGCGATAAAACTCGCGATCAAATTGGATTATATGGAAAAATGATTCGAAATTTTTTTAGCAAACTTCCTTACAATAATTTATATGGCAGAGCGATAGGGAAACTTTTCGACCTCGGACATGATTAAAATAAAGTGCTAAATGTCTGTACCGCTTATGCACGTGGCTCCGGTGAAACGCACATGTAGCGTTTGGCGTGCCGGGAATAGTCGACATCGGGGGCAACATCGTGTGCAACCGGAGCCACGTGCATAAGCGGTATGTCTGTTTCTGTGTCCAATTTAATCACTTAGAAGAATGTTATTGTAACATCCAACTCAATAAACAATTAAGAAAATTATGAGAACATTGAATATTAATAACAAGCTGTATCGTTATCAAATTTTTTAAGGAGACTGGAAATTGAGATTGCGCCCTCCCGTCCACTTTAGTTTGTTCTCCAATCTATCCTGGATCAATCCAGTCCCTTGATTGTTCAGAGCGACTAGACGTCCCGATAAATGCGCTTTATCGACGCGGTGATGGCGGACAGGGCCTTTGATTACCCGTCACAATATCTGCCATTGGCGACGTTTGCAACGGCGTGACGCGTGGAACGGACTAGGAGGGGTTGGTCGATCCGTGAGGGTCGGTTTCAGTGAGGTTGGGCGGGTGCGTTTAAGACGTCCATGATCAGGTTCGGGATGAAAATGCACAACCCGGTCTTCGGGATTAAGGCGGCGCTAGTTGCCATGTGCCTTTTGTGGTTACATCTGACATGCTCAGGTGAAACGCCCTGTTTCCTTGCATGTCAGGCATTCCCGCGTGTTCCGCTTCGCAAGTTCATCGTTCTTCGTCCCGTTCCGGGGTCGGAGTTTCAGGTTTCAGTGGCCAGCCGATCTGCTGACGTCCTGGGCCTTCGAAATGGAGTTCCTGATTCTCGGCTGGTTCATTCTGGTCGAAACCGGCTCGGTTCTTGCCTTGACACTGTTCGCGTCGCTCCAGTTTCTTGGAACCTTGATTGCCCCGATCATCGGTGTTCTTGGCGACAGGGTCGGCCGGCGGACCATGCTTTGCGTCATGCGGTCGCTCTATCTGAGCCTAGCCCTGATTCTGCTGGCGTTCGCCTTCGCCGGAGTGCTTTCCTCCTATCACGTGTTCGCGGTCTCGGTCTTCGCCGGCCTGGTGCGGCCGTCGGATCTGGTCATGCGGAATGCGTTGATCGGCGACACCATGCCGCCGGAACACCTGATGGGTGCGATGGGCGTATCGCGTACGACCATGGATTCGGCCCGGATTGCCGGCGCATTGATCGGCGCCGGTCTGTTTTCCCAATTCGGCATCGCCATCTCCTACGCCGTCGTGGCTGCCTTCTACGCCGTCAGTCTCGGTTTGACTTTCGGTGTTTCACATGTGCGAACCCGCCGGGCCGGACCCGATGGCGATACCCGGACTTCGCCATGGAACGAACTTCGTCATGGATTCGGCTATGTCTGGACAACGCCGGTGATTCTGGCAACCATGTGGCTGGCCTTTCTGGTCAACCTGACGATTTTCCCCATTTCCCACGGCATACTGCCCTATGTCGCGAAAAAGATTTATCTTGTCGATGAAAACGGACTCGCCCATCTCGTTGCTGCTTATGCGATGGGCGCATTGCTCGGTTCGGTAACCATGGCCGTGTTCTCGCGCCTGCGCCGGCCGTCGCGATTCATGATGATCAATATCTGGCTGATGTTCATCATTCTGTTCTGTTTCGGGCAGGCCGAAACAAAAGTGCCGGGCCAGATCTTCCTGCTGTTGTCCGGTTATGCGCAGAGCCTGGCAATGATCTCGCTCGTGGTCACATTGCTCGCAGTTGCTGGACCACGCCGCCGCGGACTTGTCATGGGTGTGCGTATGCTTGCGGTTTATGGCCTGCCGCTCGGCCTGCTTGGCGCCGGCGTGTTTGTCGACCTGCTTGGCTTCGGCGCGACGGTGTCCCTCTACAGTGTTGTCGGGCTTGTGATGAGCATCGTGATCGCGGTCCATTGGCGGCGTGAGATCTGGTACGGTCTCCGCCACGACATATGATGGCGACCAGCCGCAGTCTCTGATAGCCTGCCGCAAATGCTGCCGCGAAGGATGATGCCATGGCGATTATCGAACTTGATCGGATTCCGAAACATGCCTTTGCCAATGGCGCGACGTATCAGACGATCGTTGGTGACGATGCCGGCTCGACGCCGGTCCGGGTCGGGGTCCAGATTTCGCCGCCCGGTTACTCCACTGGCACACACTCGCATCCGTATATGGAGATTGTCAGCGTGATCGAGGGCACCGGCGAGGCCTGGATGGACGATGTTGAGGGAATGGTCGCGATCGGGCCGGGCTCGACGCTGGCCATGCCGCCTGGAGTCAGGCATGGATTCCGGGTGACCGGGTTGCAGCCGCTCAAGACCTACGGGGTTCATGCCTCGCCGGACCGGATTGTTGTCTGGCACGACGACAAGGACATTTGAGCGCCACGGATCACGGGACTGGCCGCCGCGATGTGCCTGATGTCAGAGCGACAGGTTCTGTCGGCCTCGGTCTTGCGGTCTTGCGCCGGAGATATTCCGCTCGACTTGCCGTCCGGGTTCTTGACCGCGGGGCCGGGAGCGGACAACAGTGCCTGCGATCTTGACGTCAGGCCGAAGCACAGGACAAACGATGCGTTTCAATCCTTTCAGAACGGTTCGTGAAACCCTCGATCCGTCTCCGCCGGTTTCCGATGAGGTCAAACCGACGACCTGTTACATGTGTGCCTGCCGTTGCGGTATCCGGGTTCATCTCAAGGATGGTGTGGTGCGCTACATCGAGGGTAACCGGAACCATCCGGTCAACCGCGGCGTGCTGTGCGCCAAGGGGTCCGCAGGCCTCATGCAGCATTATTCGCCGGCACGATTGACCAAACCGCTGAAGCGGATCGGCCCGCGCGGGTCCGGCGAATTTGTCGAAGTCGAATGGGACGAGGCCCTTTCGACTGCCACGGCGTGGCTGGCCGGCATTCGTCAGTCCGACCCGCGGAAACTCGCGTTTTTTACCGGGCGCGACCAGAGCCAGGCGCTGACCGGTTTCTGGGCCAGCCAGTTCGGGACGCCGAACCACGCGGCGCATGGCGGATTCTGTTCGGTCAATATGGCCGCGGCTGGTCTCTATACCATCGGCGGCTCATTCTGGGAGTTCGGCGAGCCGGATTGGGAACACACGAGGTATTTCATGATGTTCGGCGTGGCCGAGGATCACGATTCCAATCCGATCAAGATCGGTCTCGGCAAGCTGAAAACCCGCGGTGTAAAATTCGTCTCGGTAAACCCTATAAAGACCGGATATTCGGCAATTGCCGACGAATGGATCGGCATTCGTCCGGGGACGGATGGATTGCTGATTCTCGCCATCATTCACGAACTGTTGAAGGCCGATCAGATCGATCTCGATTATCTGGTTCGCTACACCAATGCGCCCTGGCTTGTTATCCGGGACCCGGGTGCTCCGGATCATGGATTGTTCGCTCGCGACGATGAGGGGCGGCCACTGGCGTGGAACAAGCAGGCGAACGCGCTGGCGTCGGCGCTGGAAAGTGATATCGCACCGGCTCTGGTCGGCGTCTATGGGCTGGCCGACGGGCGCGAAGCGGTGCCTGCGTTCCAGCTTCTGGCCGAACGGTATCTCGACCCTGAATACGGTCCGGATGCGGTTGCCGAACGCTGCGGCATCGATGCCGCCGTCATCCGTCGTCTGGCCGCGGAAATTGCCCATGTCGCCTTTCAGGAAACCGTTACGATCGACACACCCTGGACCGACTGGGCAGGCCGTCGCCACGACAGGATGATCGGGCGGCCGGTCGCGATGCATGCAATGCGCGGCATCTCGGCTCATTCCAACGGGTTTCATACCTGCCGCGCCCTGCATCTGTTGCAGATTCTGATCGGCAGTATCGATGTTCCCGGAGGGTTCCGCTACAAGCCGCCGTTTCCCAAACCGGCGCCGCCGCCGTTGAAACCTGCCGGCAAACCGGGACAGGTCGCGCCGGGAACCCCGATGCCGGGGCCGCCACTCGGCTTTCCCACCGGACCGGAGGATCTGCTGCTCGAGAGCGACGGCGGGCCAGTGCGGATCGACAAGGCATTTTCGTGGGAAGCGCCAATGTCGGCCCACGGATTGATGCATCTCGTCATCCCCAATGCGTTCAAGGGCGAGCCCTATCCGATTGATACACTGTTCATGTACATGGCGAACATGAGCTGGAACTCGTCGATGAACGTGCCGGATACGATCCGGATGATGACGGACTATGATCCCGGGACCGGCGAATACCGGATTCCGAGAATCATTTATTCCGACGCGTTCTTCTCCGAGATGGTGCCATATGCGGATCTGATCTTGCCGGACACGACCTATCTCGAACGCTGGGATTGCATCTCGCTGCTTGATCGCCCGATCTGCGATGCTGACGGTGTCGCCGATTCGATCCGCCAGCCGGTCGTCAGCCCGGACCGGGATGTACGTCCGTTCCAGGACGTCCTGATCGACCTAGGATCCAGACTCGGATTACCGGCCTTCACCCATGACGACGGCTCACCGCGATTTCCTGGCGGTTATTCCGACTATCTGGTCAATCACGAACGGACGCCGGGCGTCGGTGCGCTCGCCGGCTTCCGCGGTGCCGACGGCCAGTCCGAAGGCAAGGGTGCGGTCAACCCGCAGCAGCTTGAACGTTATGTCGAGAACGATTGCTTCTGGCGTCATGAACTTGCGCCGGACGAACGCTATTTCAAGCATGCCAACCGGGCTTACCTTGAAAAGGCGGTCGCGCTCGGCTTGATCGGCGCAGCCAACCAGATCATCCTGCAGATCTATGTCGAACCCTTGCAGAAATTCCGCCTCGCGGCTGAGGGCCATGGTGATATCCAGCCGCCCGACGAACACAGGGAACGGGTCCGGACCTATTTCGATCCGCTACCGATCTGGTATACGCCCTTTGAGGAGGCGGCGATCGACCACGAGACCTTCCCGATGCATGCGCTGACTCAGAGGCCGATGGCGATGTATCACTCTTGGGGCTCGCAGAATGCCTGGCTGCGCCAGATCCATGGTTACAATCATCTCTATATGAGCCGGAAGAGGGCTGCAAATCTCGGCATCGCGGATGATGACTGGGTTCGGATGACCTCGCATCACGGCAGCATCACCGTTCAGGTCCGTCTGATGGAGGGTGTCAATGAGGATACGGTCTGGACCTGGAATGCTATCGGCAAACGGCGTGGGGCGTGGAACCTTGCCCCGGACGCGCCCGAGGCCGTCCGGGGCTTTCTGCTCAATCACGTGATTTCCGAACTTCTTCCTGAACGCGGCGGCGGGTTGCGTTACGCGAATGCCGACCCGGTGACCGGGCAGGCTGCCTGGTTCGATCTCAGGGTGCGGGTCGAGAAGGTCTCGGAAGACCGCGGGGCCTTGTCGGATCCGCAATTCGACATTCTGCAGCCGGTGTCCACAGTACCGCGTGGCGGCGCCATCCTGCGTCACGGCGTGAAGGAGAATATGTGATGACCAGTCTTCCGGCGCAACCGGGCGCAACCCGGCTTGGCCTGGTGATCGATCTTGACATCTGTGTTGGATGTCACGCCTGCGCCGTCAATTGCAAGGAATGGAACGCGGGTGGCCATTCGGCGCCAATGACCGACTGGAACCCCTATTCCGGCGAAGAAACCCGCGACGGCGAAGATGCCGGTGCCTGGGGGGTCTGGTTCAATCGGGTGCACAGCTTCGAGGTTGGTGAGGGCCCCGGCAGTCGGACCGTGCATTTCCCCCGGTCCTGCCTGCATTGCGATGAACCGGCCTGTGTGACGGTATGTCCGACCGGCGCGTCGTACAAACGCGAAGAGGACGGCATCGTCTTGGTCAATCCCGATACCTGCATAGGCTGTAAGTTATGTTCATGGGCCTGTCCTTACGGGGCCCGGGAATACGACCACACCGACGGCGTCATGAAAAAATGCACGCTGTGCGTCGACCGGATCTACAACGAGACTCTCGAAGAGGTTGACCGCATTCCAGCTTGTGTTGCGAGCTGTCCGACTGGCGCGCGGCATTTTGGTGACCTTGGTGATCCGGAGTCCCCGGTGTCGATTCTGGTGCACGAACGGCAGGGTTACGACCTGATGCCGGAAGCCGATTATCGGCCAACCAACAAATACCTGCCGCCACGGCCACGGCGCGATAGCGAGGATGGCAGACCCGTGAGTCTGGCGGACCTCGCCGCCCGAGCCCAGAGCGAGGCAGCGCCGGAGATATCCGGATCCGGCAGCATCATGCTGCGCTGGGTCGATGCCATGTTGTCTCGGTAAGGGGACAAGGCAATGCATCCGGCTCTGTCCGTCATCATCTTCACGTCGGCATCCGGCGCCGGGTATGGCTTGCTGGCTTTCTTCGGGCTGTTCACCACGATCGGCTTGCTGCCGGGGAACGGTGGCATCGGCACCGTCGGAATCGGTCTGGCGCTGATTCTGGTCACCGCCGGCCTGCTCGCCTCGACCGCCCATCTCGGTCATCCGGAACGAGCCTGGCGCGCTCTGTCGCAATGGCGCAGTTCGTGGCTGTCACGGGAAGGCGTGTTCGCGCTGCTGACCTATCCGCCGGCCGGCCTGTTTTTTCTCGGGCAGATCGTGCCGGCGGACCCGCTGCTGGCTTGGCCGGGTTGGGGCCTGATCGCCGGCGCCCTGGCGCTGGTGACCGTCTATTCGACTGGCAAGATCTACGCCACGCTCAAGACTATCCGGCAATGGAACAACGGCCAGGTGGTTCCGGGCTATCTGCTGATCGGTCTGCTCGGCGGCGCGATGCTGCTCGCGTTTCTGACGGCGGCGTTTGGCGCATTCCGAGAAGAATATGCCTGGATAGGCCTGATCCTGGCGATCTGCACCGGTATGCTGAAAATGAGCTATTGGCGGATGATCGGCGAAGCCTCGTCACGGTCGACTTCGGCGACTGCCACCGGGCTCGGCACCGGCGGCGAACGGGTGCGCCTGCTTGACGCCCCGAACACCTCCGAGACCTTCGTGATGCGCGAAATGGGGTTCCGGATCGCGCGCAAGCATGCGGCCAGGCTGCGTCAGATCGCGACCACGACGCTGTTCGGTCTGCCTGCCATCACCTCGTTATGCGTCATGCTGGTGCCCGGACAGGCGGCCCAGATTGTCATCACCCTGCTCGGCGTACTTTCAGTCGGTCTCGGCACCATGGTCGAGCGCTGGCTTTTCTTTGCCGAGGCACGGCACATGGTGACCCTGTATTACGGTGCCGAGACGGTATGAAAATCATCCGGCGACCGAACCCCGTGAGAACCGGTGTCATAGGTCTCGGCATACGCTTCGGCATCGGCGCGCGGGTCAAGCGCGACTGACGCCGTCGTGGTGCGCGACACCAGGACATACGGTCCTTGGTCCTCGAGAGCCGGTGCGATGCGTCGGGTCATGCGGTAGGCGGCGAAACCGCCCAGCAGTAGGCAGATCCCGCCGCTGAACATGAATAGGCCTTCCGGTCCGACCGCTTCCATCAGCATCGATGTTCCGAAAGGACCCAATGCGGCGCCGGACGCCATCGCCATGATCAACCCGGCACTGGCCGCTATCAGATCGGCCGGATTCAGATGATCGTTGGCATGCGACACAGCGAGCGGATAGATGGCATAGGTTATCCCGCCATAGATCGTGACCAGTCCGGCAAGAGCCCAGAAGCCGGGTTCCGGCAGCATGGTAATCAACAGGCAGAACAGGGCGCCGACGAACAGGACAGCCGTAATCACGGTGCGTCGGTCGAATACGTCGGACATCTTGCCGATGGTATACTGCACAATCAGCCCGCCGACGATCGTGATGCTCATGAACATGGCGATATCGGATACGCTGAAGGCGCGTTCGCCGAGGTAAACCGGCATCAGGCCTAGCAAGGTCGCGACAAGAGCGCCGGCCGCAAAGCATCCGACCACGCCGAGCGGAGAGATTTGCATCAGTTCCCTGAAACGCAACGCGGAATGGGTAATCGCCCCGGTTTGCACCGACGGTGAGAGAACTAGAGGCAAGAGCGCCAGCGAAAACAGGATCGAGGCGACCGTGAACAGCACGAATCCGGTCGGTGAATCCAGGTTCAGCAATTGCTGGCCACCGCTCATTGCCAGATACTGGATGATCGTGTAGCTCGCGAGCAGTCGGCCGCGGCCGCGATTGGTGACAACGCCGTTGAGCCAGCTCTCGGCGACCATGATAGCGCCGGCGATGCAAAATCCATGCAGTCCGCGCAGTAATATCCAGGTCACGAGTTCGACTTGTATGGCGTAGCCGATCACGCTCGCGGAAATCAGCGAGGCGAAGGCCGCGAACGCGCGGACATGCCCGACCTGCTCGATCATGCGGCCGCAGACCAGGGCGCCAAGAAACTGTCCGGCAAAATAGCCGGTAGCTGTCAGGCCGATATTAGACGGATGGAATCCTTCCGCGGCCATGCGGACTGCCAGCAGCGTGAAACAGAGCCCGTTGGCAGTCCAGACAAGTGCGACACTGATGAAAAGCGCCAGGGTCGGTGCGGCGATGGCAGGCATGGCGGATGTCCGAAACCAGGGTGGTCGGATCCTTCTGAACGATGCCGTGCCCTGCCTCTTTTCTGCACGCGACGATAAGGGCGCATTCAGGACTTTTGGTGAAAATTTTGCCGCAAAACGAATTTTTTGCATGCCGGAAAATTGCTCGGTGTATGAGCAGGACATGGGTCGGGACCGATCGGGGTTGGCCAGTGTCAACATCCTCTGTATCAATGGACGATCGTTTCCTTCGCTGGGGAGCACCGAATGACGAGCCCGACAATCCCTGCTGCTCCTTACGAGACATGGACGCTTTCGAAACCGGCTGTTCGCAGCCGGTCGGGCGTTGTCGTGGCGCAGGAGGCCGAGGCGGCACGGGTTGGTGCGGCCATGATCGAGGCTGGCGGCAATGCGGTCGACGGCGCCGTTGCAACAGCGCTTGCCCTGACAGTGACCGAGCCCTGGATGAGTGGCCTTGGCGGCGGCGGGTTCATGGTCGCGTACCTTGCTTCCGAGAACCGGGTCCGGGTTGTGGATTTCGGGATGATCGCGCCGGCCGGGCTCAAGCCGGGTGACTACCCGTTGACCGGGGCGGCCGGTACCGATCTGTTCGGTTGGCCGGAGGTTGCCGGCGATGTGAATTTCCATGGCCCCATGTCCGTCGCCGTTCCCGGCGCTGTCGCTGGTTACGCGATGGCGGCCGAAATGTTCGGGCGGAAGAGCTGGGTTGACTTGATTACCCCGGCGATTGCCTTGGCGCGGCGCGGCCACCGCGTGACCTGGTGGACGACGTTGAATGTGGCTAGTGAAGCGGCGCTGCTCAGGCGTTATCCGGCCTCGCGAGCGGTCTGGCTTCCCGATGACCTGACACCGTCGATGGCGCCGGGTCTCGACGCGGTCCATCTCGATATGGGGTGTCTTGCCGACACATTGCAGCGTCTCGCAGAACAGGGCCCGCGGGCGTTTTATGACGGGGCGTTGGCGCAGGCGATCGTCCGTGACGTGCAATCCGCCGGCGGCCGGTTGTCGGCGGACGATCTCGGTCGTTACGCCGCTCGCGCGGTCGAACCGTTGACCTGTCGCCGGGGGACCGCGGTCTACAACCTGCCGGGCGGTCTGACGGCCGGTCCGACATTTGTTGATGCGCTTTCGAATTTGCCGGCGTCTGTCGCCGGGGTGCTGGACGCGGACGCTTACGCGGCATTTGCACGGGTTCTGACCGCAGCCTATCGGCAGCGGCTTGAGACTATGGGCCATGTCGATGACCGGAGTTGCACGACTCATATCAGCGTTGCGGACGGCGCCGGCAATCTGGTGATGATGACGACGACACTGTTGTCGCGTTTTGGTTCGCGGATGGTGTTGCCGGAAACCGGCATTCTGATGAACAACGGGATCAACTGGTTCGATCCGCGGCCCGGCCGCCCGAATTCCCTGGCTCCCGGGCAGCGGCCGCTGTCCAACATGTGTCCGATGATTGCGCTGCGCGACGGCCGGCCGTGGTTCGGTTTCGGCGCGTCGGGCGGTCGCAAGATCATGCCTGCAGTCTTCCAGCTGGCGTCATTCGTGAATGATTCCGGCCTCGACATCGAAACTGCGCTGGCGCAGCCGCGGATTGACATTAGCGGTGTCGACCACATCATCCGTGACGGCCGCCTTGATGACCAGACTGCGGAGGCGCTTGCCGCGGTGGCGCCGACCCGGTCCTGGCTGCCGACGGCTGCGCCTGCCATGTATGCTGTGCCGTCGGGAATTTTGCTTGGCGATGACGACATCTGGCAAGGTGCGGCGCATATACATTCGCCGATGGCGGATGCAGTGGCAATCAAGGGGAATGACCATGGCGAGCAAGAATGAACTGGCAAGCGGGGTGGGCCGGCGGCCCGTCGGCGCCGCTGAAACGGCGCTGTGCGACTGGGCAGGGTTCGAGAATTCGGTCCTTGAGGGTCAGGTGGCAGGTCTGGAGCCAATTGATGCCAACCGCGATGCCGCGAACTTGTTCGAGGCTGGGCGCTACGGGCAGGATCCGGAGCGGATCTGGGATTATCTTGCTTACGGACCGTTTGCCGCGGTTGTCGACATGCGTGCATGGCTGGCCGGCTGTGCAGTGTCGACCGATCCGCTTTTTGTCGTCTATCGCGACAAGACGACCGGAAAGGCTGGCGGTATGGGCAGTTTCATGGAGGTTCGCGCCAATGTCGGGGTCGCGGAAATCGGGAATATCTGGTTTGGCCGGGCCTGGCAGCGGGATATCCGGGCGACCGATGTTCTGTCACTGATGATGCACCATGTCCTTGAAACCCGGGGTTATCGGCGCCTCGAATGGAAATGCAACGCGCTCAATGCCGGCTCGCGGTCGGCCGCTTTGCGGCTCGGGTTTCGGTATGAGGGGACGTTCCTGAACCATCTGGTCGTCAAGGGTCGAAGCCGTGATACCGCTTGGTTTTCGATCACCGATGCGGAATGGCCTGCGGTGCGAGCAGCGCATGAGCGCTGGTTCGCGCCCGAAAATTTCGACGCCGAAGGCCAGCAGAAACAATCCCTGAGTGCTTTGACGAGCGCTCTCTGGTAGCCGGCGGCGGTTGCGCGAGCGGCGGGCCTCGTCGACGATCTGGCAAGGGGCCGCGGCCGGACGGCAGGTCAGCCTGCACGCTTCCGGTCGTTCGGGATGGGGCCCGGTTTGCCTGAGTTTCCCGGTGAGACTGGTTTTCTCAGGGGACCTTCAGTCCATGGTAATGGTAAACTGGAGGCGTTTCCGGTCCGCACCGGCATAAATCCGGGCGGCCAACCCGTACCGAAGACAACATCATTCGGTCCATCGATGACGGTACCCCTCTTCCTTGTGGTTGAATCGTCAAACGGGATGCGTCTATGCCGCTTGTCCGCATGTTGCTGATCAATGTCGGTCATGGTCTCGACCATCTGTTGATGCTGTTGTTCCCGGTCGTTGCCGCGTTGGCTGCCGCGAGTTTTGAACAGGGTTACGGCAGCTTGCTGACCCTGACGACCGGCAGTTGGCCTGCATTCGGTCTCGGCGCGATCCCGGCACGGTGGCTTGGGGACAGATGGAGTCGGCATGGCATGCTCACGATCTTTTTTCTGGGTAGCGGTGCGGCTTGCTTGTTGACAGCGGCGGCTCAGGGCCTGACCTAAAATTAGGCCGTGTTGACGAATGATTGAAGCATACATGCTGAGACAACGTGAACAAACGCGAGGACCGTCCGAGCGAGCTTGTCATAGCGTGTGGCAACGCGACGAAATTGTTTGAGCTTGTTGAAGAATCGCTCGACCTGCTGGCGCCGCTTGTATTTTTCTTGACCGCTTATGCAGATGGTTCCGGTTCGATCAACATGCTGTAGGTAATGGGTTGTGCATTGATGGCGAGGCGGAAGAGCGAGCGGAAAGCATCGTGGCGGGTTTTGCGGCGGTTGAAGCGAAAGACGACCTCATCGAGATCGGCTTGCAGATGCTTGCGGCGCAGCCCGTGGTCGACGCCTCGCGCCCATCCTTTGAGGTTGGAGAAGACTTGGTGGATCCACGGCAGGACGAGGTGAGCGGCGGTCTTCCCGGCGACATGGACATTGTGGCGATCGGCGGGGACCGCAGCGTCGCCGGACCAGCCGTCGGTTTTCGCGATGGCGTCGGGATCGGTGGCGGTTTCGACGAAGTGTCCGAGGTCGGCGGCGCCGTAGGAGGAGATTTCGGCCAGCCTCAGGCGGCCTGGGATGTTTCCGTCCCCGAGTTCGATGGCGCCGACGATGAGCATCTTGCCGTCGTGGCTGCGTCCTTGCCCTCCGGTGGGAGGATCGTCTTTGGTCCGGAATGGACGGCTGGCCTCGTCGATGTCCACCAGGCCCGACAACGGGTTACGCTCGGGCTCGACCATGCTGGCGCGCAGCTTGTGGGCGAGCAGCCAGGCGCTGCGATAAGAGCCGAAGCGAGCTGTTTCTGGAGCTGCAGGGCAGAGATGCCGTTGGAGTGGGTCGCCATCAGGTCGGCGGCCCAGAACCAGACGGTGAGCGGCAGCTTGCTGGCGTGCAGGATCGTCCCGGCCGTCACCGAGGTCTGCCGGCGGCAGCCGGTGCACGCGAAGGTGTGTGCTTTTCTACGCAGCGCCCATCCCTTTTCATGGCCGCACCTGGGACAGACGAAGCCGTCCGGCCAGCGCATTTCGATCAGCCAGGCGGCGTAGGCATCATCGTCCGGGACCATGTGCTGGACGGCGAGGAGGCTGTCGGGGACCTGTTTCATGTGGGGGCTCCGTCGGCAGGAACCTATCGGGAGCATTCTACCCGCTCCCCCGCTCTAACCTCAACATCTGGTGGCAAACTCTCGCGACCGGAGCTATGTGCATAAGCGGTTTTTCTTGATCGTGATGAATCGTCTCAGTCCGGTTCGACCGGGCGGGTATCACGGCTTCGACGCCCTAGTCGGCCAGCACCTGGCGAATGCCCTTGCTGTCATACGCCTTGTCCATGACCGCAGCCTCCGGTGCGGGAGAGCTGGGCAAAGCCTTCCACAGCAGCTCGAATCTCACGCCATCATGGCGCTCGCCACCCGTCAACACGAAGGACACACCGGTTGTTTCGTTGGCACAGGCGACGTGCAGCTTGGTGGAGAACCCGCCCCGGGAGCGGCCGAGAGCCTGGGCCTCCTGGCCACCGTTTTTTTTACCGCGCCGCCGGCGTGTTGATGAGCGCGCACGATGGTCGAATCGATGAACACTTCCTTGAGTGGTTCATCGTCTACCTGTTGTCTCTGTTGCCAGAGCCGTGCCCAGAGGTGGCGCTTCTCCCAACGGCGAAACCGCTGATAAACGGCATTCCAATGGCCGAATTCGTCGGGCAGGTCGCGCCATGGGGTTCCGGTCCGCGCCTGGTAGAGGACGGCTTCGATGAATATTCGATCGCTGAGCCGTGGCGGGGCGCCGGCGGCGTGTTTGCTCTCACGCAGTAGCGGCTCGAGTGTCGAGCAGACAGCATCCGGGATGAGCAGGCGTAACGCCATGATAAGTCCCCGGAAAGTGTCATTGATGGAGAAGGATCATCAGCATTTCATGAATTCGTCAACACGACCTAGTTGGGTGGTCTCGCATGGTGTGTCTTCGTGGGTGAACACTCACACCATGGGGGCACATCATGCCCTGGAACGAGACGACCCGGAAGCAGTATAGCCGGAGCGTTACGAAAGCGATCTGACCGATGCCGGGTGAGCATTGCCGGACCCGCTTCTTCCACCGTCGCGCCGGCTTGGTCGTCCCCGTCAGGTGGACTTGCGCGACGTGGTGAACGCGATCGCCTGCATGCTCTGGACAGGATGCAGTTGGCGGGCATGACCGAAGGATTGTCCGGCGTTTACGACGGTTCAGACCTATTTCTACGCGTGGTCCCGGTCGGGGGTCCTGGAGTAGGTTTGCGCCCGTTTTACCACGCTCGAGCGGCTCCGGTCGGGGCGTAGTGCGGACCCGAGCGCGGCCATCATCGACAGTCAGAGCGTGTCGACGGTCGAAGCAGGCAGCGAGGAATGCGGCGACGATGCCGGCAAGACGATCAAAAGCCGCAAGCGTCACCTTGCCGTCGATGTCGATGGCAACACGCTTGCCGCCCAGGTCCATCCGGCGCAGATCCAGGACCGGGATGGTGCGCGTCCCTTGTTGCTGGCGTTGCAGGCCGGTCAGAACACGGTGCAGATCGTGTTTGCCGACGGCGCCTGTGGCGGCGACAAGCTGGCAGGCGCGCTCAAGGAAGCGAATTGCTCGATCACTGTGGAGGTCACCGGAAAATCCAGGGACGCCAAGGGATTCGTCGTCATGTCCCGGCGCTGGGTGGTCGAACGCAGCTTCGGATGGCTGCGCCGCCGCCGGCGCCTCTCCAGAGACTTCGAGCGATCCATCGCCAACGCCCTCGCCTGGCTCCTGCTGGCTCTGAGCCGTGTTCTCATGCGCCGCCTCGGACGCATGCAAGTCACTGTCACTAATTGATATCATTATGATTCAGACACTCAGAACGACTGGCAGATTGCGATCGCCCTGGTTATTCTCGGCGGGTTCGAATCAATCTATCACCCGGTGGGTGTCACGATCCTAGCGGGTGGTGCTGCGGCCAGTCTCGGCAAGCGGCTCGCCATCAATGGTGTCTGGGGCAATATCGGTGTCGCATTCTCGGCCGTTGTCGCTGGCGCGCTTGCCGATCAATTTGGCTGGCGTGCGGCTTGTGCCATACCGGGGCTGGTCACGATCGGATTCAGTATCGCTTGGTGGAGTCTGGTTCCTGCTGCCGACGTCGACATCGCTCCCGATGCCGGTCACGGCACCGTCGCGCCGCCAGTTGGCTGGAAGCATGTGGTGATCACGATCGCGGCATTGACGGTGCTGACAGGCTTCGTGTTTCAGTCGACGATCATCTCGCTTCCCAATTGTTCGACGAAAGGCTCAGTGCGGTCGCCGGGAGCGCCACGGTGGTCGGATTTCTCACCTTCGGAGTCTATCTCCTGGCCGGCGTCGCCCAGCTGGTGGTTGGTGGCCTGATCGACAGGTTTCCGATCAAACCGATTTTTCTCGCCGTCGCCGCAGCCCAGGCATTCACATTGTTTCTGGTGACCAATGCCCAGGGACTCTTGTTGATGGTTGCGGCCGCGGCGATGATGGCTCTGGTCTATGCCGGGCTTCCAATCGCCGACACGCTGATCGGGCGCTATGCTCCGGTCAATCTGAGATCACGCATCTATGCGTTGATTTACCTTAACCGCTTATGCACATGGCTCCGGTGAAACGCACATGTAGCGTTTGGCGTGCCGGGAATGGTCGACATCGGGGGCAACATCGTGTGCCACCGGAGCCATGTGCATAAGCGGTTTACCTTATAACCTTCGGTGCCTCGACAATCGCAATTCCGACTATTACCTATGTTCATGGGGCGGGTGGGTTTGCCATGCTGAATATCATTCTTGCCGCGATGGAGGTTGTGATCTTCGGCGGCGTCACATTGTTGCCCGGGCGCAACCGGGCTATTGCCGTTGCCGCGGAATGAGCGGCACCAGGCTGCTGTGTCGTCATGGTGCTTCGGCGGTTTGCGACATCATCACGCTGCTGATACGCTGTGCCCGTGATCGAATGGCGCCATATGTTACGGGAGACTCGCGATGTCACGGATGATTGCCATTGTAACCTACGGGTTGCCCGAGGGGACCGACCGCGAGCAGGCGGTTCAGATGTTCCGGGATTCAATCCCGCGTTACATGGGAACTGAAGGCCTGATGCGAAAGAATGTCCTCTATCGGGACGGCATCGGCGGCGGGATTTATCTCTGGGAATCGAAAGCCGCAGCGGAAAAGGCGTATAGCCCGGAATGGGTCGCCTACATGACCGAGAAATACCACCATCCACCAAAGATCGAAATGTATGAAATGCCAATTACCATGGATCGGGAATACAACACGGTTTACGACGAGGGAGCGCCAGCTCTTGCCGCCGAGTAAGACGGGGAAACCCGTTCGCGGACCTTGTGATCGGCCTGACCACGTTCTTCCGCATACCTGTGCACCCGACGCCTTTGTCGAATCGCCGGCCAGGGCTCAAACGGGCGGTTCGTTCGTGCCGCCGCGCGGGTGACCGGCGTGAGTTTCTTCCAGATGCAAGTCGGCCTGCAGTTGGTCCGCGATGACGATTGCCGGTGACGTAGCGTTTGCCGTCGACCGTCGTTGACGTTGCATATGCGATATATTCGGGGGCCTGGATCGTGGCCGATGACATCCGGCAGGTCGCAACGCATGGTCGTGGACCGGTATGTGACGGCGCGGGACCGATTTATCCGATCACAGGGAGACTCACGATTGTTGTTGGGCCGCTTCCTGTTCATTCATTTGGGTTGGCAGGCGGGGCCGGTCGCGCTGGAGTTCCTGGCGTGCCTTGGTCGATGCCCTCTGGTAGTTTGATTGGAAGGGGTGCTGCCTGCACGTATTCGTGGTGTCTGCGGGCTCGCAAATCTGGAAATTCCGCAGAGTCGGCGGACTGGGCAATGAGGAACAAGGGAGACTTCGGTCATGGTGGAATCCGATATCGAGATCGCACGTGAAGCAACAATGAGGCCGATTCTTGAAATCGGCGCGGGTCTCGGCATCCCCGCCGAATCCCTGGATCCTTATGGCCATTACAAGGCCAAGGTCTCGATGGAGTTCATCAATTCGCTGGCGGACCGGCCCGATGGCCGGCTGATTCTCGTAACCGGTATCAATCCGACGCCGGCCGGCGAAGGCAAGACCACGACATCGGTTGGCCTCGGCGACGCCCTGAACCGGCTCGGGCACAAGAGCATCATGTGTCTGCGTGAACCGAGTCTCGGTCCGTGTTTCGGAGTCAAGGGCGGCGCCGCCGGCGGCGGCTATGCGCAGGTGGTTCCGATGGAGGACATCAACCTCCATTTTACCGGAGATTTCCATGCTATCGGCGCAGCCAACAATCTCCTGGCGGCGATGATCGATAACCACATGTATTGGGGAAATGCTCTCGAACTCGACGAAAGGCGGATCGCTTGGCGACGAGCCCTTGACATGAATGACCGGGCGCTGCGTTCGATCGTTGGGTCGCTTGGCGGCGTTGCCAACGGGTTCCCGCGCGAGGATGGGTTCGACATTGTGGTAGCGTCCGAGATCATGGCGATTTTCTGCCTGTCGACGGACCTTGATGACATGCGACGGCGGCTCGGAAATATCATCGCCGGCTATACCAGAGCGCGCAAACCGGTCTACGCCCGCGAGCTTGAGGCCGATGGCGCGATGACGGTGCTTCTGAAGGACGCGCTGGCGCCCAATCTCGTCCAGACCCTTGAAAACAATCCCGCCTTCATCCATGGCGGTCCCTTTGCCAACATCGCGCATGGTTGCAATTCCGTCATGGCGACCCGGGTCGGGCTGAAGCTCGCCGATTACGTGGTGACCGAGGCCGGCTTTGGTGCCGACCTGGGAGCTGAAAAATTCTTTGATATCAAGTGCCGGAAGGCTGACCTCAGACCGGCGGCCGCGGTGGTGGTAGGTACGGTCCGGGCCCTGAAAATGCATGGCGGTGTCGCCAGGGACGATCTTGGTCAGGAGAATGTCGATGCGGTTCGCCGCGGCGTGTCGAATATTGCCCGACATGTCGAGAACACCCAGAAATTCGGCGTTCCGGTTGTGGTGGCACTGAATCGCTTCATCAGCGACACCGATGCCGAAGTCGATGCGGTGTGCGCAGAGCTTGCGCCGCTCGGCGTCGAGGCGATCACCTGTACGCACTGGGCGGACGGCGGGGCGGGAGCTGAGGATCTGGCCCGCAAAGTCAAGGAGGTCGCGGACAGTGGCGTGGCGGACTTCAAGCCGATCTATGGGGATGACATGTCGTTGTTCGATAAGATTCGAGCGATTGCCAGGACCATCTACCGCGCCGAGGATGCTACCGCGCCGGCGCGGGTCATGGGGCAGCTGAAGGACTGGGAGGATCTCGGTCTCGGGCATTTCCCGGTCTGTATCGCCAAAACCCAATACAGCTTTTCGACCGATCCGAATGCCAAGGGCGCACCCACCGGGCACGAACTGCCGATTCGTGAGGTAAGGTTGTCAAATGGCGCCGAGTTCATTGTCGCCATTGCCGGCGAGATCATGACGATGCCGGGTCTGCCGCGGACTCCTGCGGCGACGAAAATCACGTTGAATGACGATGGTGATATCGAAGGGTTGTTCTGACCGTGGTCGAGTCTATCCCCCGGCGCGGGCCTCCTTAACCTCGGCCTCGAGCCGGTCGAGGCTCACCGCTCCGGGGATGATGATTCCGTTTATGATGAAGGCTGGCGTACCGTTTATCGAGAGTGCGCTGGCCAGTCTCTTCACCTGCTCGAAATGCGCCGTGATTTCCGGTGCCTGCATGTCGCTTTGAAGACGTTTGGTATCAAGCCCGACTTCGCGTGCGGCCTGGAAGATCGCCGATTCTGACAACCGCCCTCTGAATTGCATCAGTGCAATATGGAATTCTTCATATCGGTTCTGGTTCCGTGCCGCCAGCGCGGCGCTTGCTGCCGTCACCGACACCGGACCAAGGATCGGAAATTCCTTCATGACGATCCGCAACCGACCATCGCTGTTGGCCAGATCAAGGAGCGGTTCGATCATTTGTTTGCAGTAACCGCACTGGTAGTCGAAGAATTCGACTAGCGTCACGTCACCATCCGAATTGCCGATGATCGGATCGTCGGGGTCATGCGCGATCGCATCGGCGAGCGCGGCGACCCGCGTCGCCTGCTGGCGTTCGTGGGCAATGCGTTCGCGTTTCTCCATTCTCTGAAGCGATTCGATGACCACTTCGGGATGGTCCAGAATATAGTTGCGGATGAGCGCTTCGAGCGCGGATTTCTGTTTTGCGCTGAAGACGTTATTCTCTTCGCCAACTGCCGGTCCGGCCAGGGTCAGCCCGGACAGGAAAATGAGGACGGCGGCGAGTTTCGGGTAGTGCCGGGTCCTGGTGAACATCGGGTGCGACTCCTGCAATGCGTGCGGCAATTCTGTCGCAGATTGGGTCTGAGGTCCAGCGAACAATGCCAGCGCGAGCCCGATTGTGTTCTCCCCGTTGGCTCGGATGTGCGGGCAGGTATCGCAGCGCTGTCGCCTCGGCATCGGGCAGTTTGCGTCAGGTGTGTGATCACAAATGACATGTCGGCGACATGACGTCATCATCATTGGCGCTGGCCAGGCGGGGCTGAGCCTCAGCTATTATCTTACTGCCGCCAGTATCGATCATGTCATTCTTGAACAGGGTCGGGTCGGGAATGCCTGGTGGGAAGACCGCTGGGATTCGTTCTGCCTGGTGACGCCGAACTGGTCGATCACCTTGCCCGGGGCCGAATACAAGGGCACTAACCCCCATGGGTTTCTTTCGCGAACCGGGATCTGCCGACACATCAAGGACTGGGCCGAAGGATTCGGGGCTCCGGTGCATGAAGGGATTCAGGCAACCCGGGTTACGGCCGATGGCGACTGGTTCGTCGTTGAAACCGACCGCGGCCGATTGCAGGCGCGCCGGGTTGTCATTGCGACCGCGACCTACCAGACCCCTCGAATTCCCACCTTCGCATCCGATCTGCTGCCGGGACTCCAGCAAATCCCCGCTGCGCGGTATCGCAAGCCGGCCGATCTGGATCCCGGCGCTGTCCTCGTGGTTGGATCCGGCCAGTCCGGCTGCCAGATCGCCGAGGAACTGAACACCGCCGGCCGGGAGGTTTATCTCTCGGTCAGCAAGGTCGGGCGCCTGCCGCGCCGGTACCGCGGCCAGGACTGCATAGCATGGCAACGTGACATCGGCTTGCTCGACCGAACTACGGCCATGTTGGACCATCCGGCGGACAGGTTCCGGCCCGACCCACATCTCTCGGGAACCCGCAACGGACATACGCTCTCGTTGCATACGCTGCGCGCCGACGGGATCACGCTGCTCGGGCGAATTGCCGACGTCACTGACAGGCGGGCGGCTGTCGCGCCGGACCTCATGGCGAACATCGCTTACGCAGACGACTATGCGGCGCGGTTTCGTCGTGATGTTGACGCTCATATTGCAGCGACACACGGCGACGCGCCCATGCCAACCGATCAGGAAATGGTCGGCGAACCGTTGCCAGGCAGGCCGATTCAACATGAGTTCACGCATCTGGATTTTGCCGAACGAAACATCAGGACCGTTATTTGGGCGACGGGTTTCGGATTTAATTTTTCGTGGATCGCTTTTCCGGTCTGCGATTCGGCGGGCTATCCCGCAACACGGATGGGCGTGACATCTGTGCCGGGACTTTACTTCATGGGCCTGAACTGGATGAGCAAGCGCAAGTCCGGCATCCTGTTCGGAGTTGCGGAGGACGCGGCCCGCCTTGCCCGCCGGATCTCGGCCGATTGGGGTCGGACATTCTTGCCATAGCTCCCCATGCGCGAGGTGTTTGATCCTGCTGTCCGGGCAGTGGGCCGGTGTCAATCAGGCGACAAGCTGCTGTGCGCATTTATCGGGCGGGTGACGATGGCTGCGAAGTTCTTGCAATGATCACCGACTTTTTTGCTGTCGCAACACATCGTCAACGATCCGCATGGAACAAGCGAGCGACTTGCTGGAGCCAGTACCCTTTGGCAGCAGGCAGATCTTGCGTTGTCAGGACGATGACGAAAAAGCGGTTTGCAGACCGTATTGGTCGAGTTCCGATTCGGAAAATCTGCGCGTATTGCACACGCTTCAACCCGGCTATTTGGCCACGCGCGCCTGTCGTGGAATTTCTCCTCCAAGACCGTGAGGTATCCTGCAGGCCGACAGGCCGAACGAGATGTCGCTTCCAGCACGAACCGGGCACTCCTGACCCATTCTATTGTCATTACAAGAGTGAACAATCCGAAGTGCGACCGGACGCTCGCAGTCCTCGAAACAGTCCTTTCGCAGATTTTTCCTCTGCGGTCCGACAGCCTGTGGATTGTGCCCTTCCTGTTAATCCGAAACACGCTCTCGGAACGAGATCAGTTACGGACCCGTCCGGCATTGAGCGGATTCAGCAGGATGAGTAATGCAGGCCAGATCGGCCGACCGTACAGGGTCTCTCGCCAGCCTCGCAGATAGTGTCGGTCCGGGTGTGAAGACGTGCATCGGAGTCACGTTTGCGCGTTTAGGCCTTCAAGCCATCCGCCCAGGCCAGTCAGAGGAACCACGTCGCCATGGCGTTGGGACGGCCGGTCCGAACCGCCGTAGACGACGGCCTTCAACGATATCCGAGGCAGCGCCCGCGCCAGCCGGTTGAGCGGATCGAACCAGTCGGACGCGACGCTCTTGCCAGACTTGATTTCGACGGCGCCCAGGTTATTGCCATTTTCGTAAGGCTCAATTCGTGATTCGTAGGCATACCCTGGTGGAGGCTACGGTGATGAACGGCGGGTCCCAGAAAAGTGGGCCTCTTCTGCGGCGTTTGATCGAGATGACCATCAGCGGTCTCGACAGCCACTTCAGGCGGCTCAAGCCATGAAACTTGCCGCCCTCCGCGCCATGGAACGTAGTCTGGTTACAAACTTGATCGAGTTATGCCTACGAATTGCGAATTGAGCCTTTCGTAAAGAAGGTCGCATTCAAGCCCGCTCGTGTCGCGAAAAAAATGACAGGTCCGAGCGGTAACCTTTGTTGAACCGGTGTTTGAGACCTTCCATCACGATCGGATTCTCGAACAGCGGGCCATGAAGCGGATGGGTAGCCATCTATCCGGCATACTCGATGCTGATGATGTGGCTCGCCAGCCCCACATCATAGAAGTACAGGCGGGGCGATTTGACCAGCCTTTTGCGGATGTTGGCCTGAAACGGCGGTAGCCGGAACACGATATGGCTGGCTTTCAGGATTGTCAGACAGTGGCTTGCCGTGGTGTGCGAGACGCTCGCATCTGCCTCCCAGCGCCGATAGGTTGGCGATCTATCCGACGCGCCCAGCGTACAATCGGACAAAGCGGCGGACGTTGGCAAGATTGCGGATTTCCCCGATCCGGCGTACATCGGTCTTGAAGTAGTCGCCGAGCGCTTGCCGGGGTTCGAGCCCGTGGTCGTGAATCCTCGGATAGAAGCCGGTATACAGGATGTCGTCGATGCTTTCACTTGCACCCGTCCGCCTTAACTCGGCCAGCGAGAACGGCAGCAGACGGAGCAATGCCGTGCGCCCGGCGAGTGACTGGCTTATTCCATCGGAGAGTTGGAACTGTTCACTGCCAGTCAATACGAACAGGCTGTTGCGCCCGGCCTCGTCGGCCATGACCTGCAGATAGGACAGGAGATCGGGAACGCGCTGGATTTCGTCCAGGACGGCGCCGGTGCCCATTCGGGCAAGAAATCCCCGCAGGTCGGTTTCGGCGAACTCCCACCAGTCGGGCGACTCTAGACTGATATAATTGAGAGTCGGGAAAGCGGCGCGGCGTGGTCTTTCCAGACTGGCGTGATCCGGTCACGATAACGGACCGAAACTGTTTGAACAGCCCGGTCAGGCAGGAGATTATCTCTCACTCGATCATGCGCGGACTGTTACAGGATTGCAAGATTGAATACTGAACCTCTTGCAAAATTCCTGTCCCCAGGGTCCGGTGAGCCCGGATCGGTCGGTTGATCCCGGTCACCTCTGCACCTGGAGGTTGGAATCCATGGATTCGCGGTGTCTCATCAGAGATGATGAGACCAAACAGGGACTTTTGCGGACATCGGGACACGCCTCTCCGGGCCACTCTCTTCGAGAGGGCCGCGAACGGTCGGCATGCGTTGTCGGAGCCGCGCTATGGGGCGGCGAGACGTATCAACTGGTCAGCCGCCAGGGCCAGGATGCCGACCATGAGATGGCAGGCGACCTTGGAATGTCCGCGGACGCGGACATGGCGCCCGCCACACTCATCCTTGAGGCGGGCGTTGGTCCTCTCGACACCGGACCGGATCCGGAACCGCACGGTCTCGGGATCGACATGGCCTATTGCACGCTGGGCCCGGGCCTCCCGGTCTCGCTCCTCCTTGAGGTCCTTGTCCTGGCGCGGATTGACATCGATGATCGGCACATGGCCAAGCCGTTCGCTCATCTGGTAGATCTCCCTGGCATCATAGGCCGCGTCCATGAGATCGTAGAGATTGGTCACACGCCCGGCGGTCATCATCGCCAGCGGGATCGCGACCTGGCTGTCATGGACGGATGCCGCGGTGAGGACGGTCCTCAGCGGCACCCCGCAGTCTGCTGTGTCGATAGGCAGCTTGTCACCGCGCCAGGCCTCCAGGACCCCCTTGGCAGTCTTCTTTGCCCCGCGATCGCAGACCTTCGGCAGCGCGTCGAGCCTCTCATCGAGATCCATCCCGTTCGCTTGCCGTTCGAGACGCCCAGGCTCCTTCGTCCTCTCCTCGCCCTTGCGGGGCCGGCCGCGCTTGCGGTTCGGCGTCTTGGCCTTCGGCTTCGGTGCCGGCGTCTCCCGGGCCTCGATGGCCGTCGGGTCCCGCGACACGTGGCCGATGAGCGCGTCGCCCAGTGTCTCTGCAACCAGAGCCGCGTGCATCCTCTCCGGAAGACGGGACTGCGACCATTCGGCAAACGCCCGCGAAAACGTCGCTTCACGCGGGATCTCCGAGACACGCGACCCGCCGCACAGTCGGCGCAACGTCGGGTCCACCTTGAGCCTGTCGATCAGGTGGCGGGTCGTCGGCAGATCCCACACCGCCTTGACGATGAAGCCACGGGCCAGCGCCCGGCGATCCTCCCGGGGCCGACCCGGACCGGTTCACACCTCATCGACGAAGCCCTCCACCTTGACGAGATCGAGAGCTGTCACGAAGCGCTTGTGCGTCTCGAGGAGAGGACCGACCGCCTCGGCCAACGCAGGGAAAAGGTCCCCTTGAAATCGGCGCCAGAGATCGGATAGGGTCGAGCCAAGGGTCATCGGGGTCACCTCCTCGGTATCTTGTTATTGTGGAAACACAACAGACCACGGGGTGGCCCCGAAACCCAGGCCCTCGACAACAAAATCAGCCTCGACAAGGCAAAAAACCGGTCGGGCCGGCAATTTTGCAAGAAGCTCTACTGTAATTGCAATAACTGCTTATGCACTTGGCTCCGGCTTGATTAACATCAGACTTCCTGACCTCTAGTGATTTGGTGTGACACCGGCTGGGTGGGTTCCGGGGCTGCGTCGATCTCGTAGACCATGCGCAGATCGGTCCCGGGGAAGAGCGTTTCGGTGGCGTTGAGCTCGTTCAGGAGGGCATCGATCTGGCGGTCGCAAGCGTCATTTGCGAGGCCGAGAATGTGGACCCGGAGAACGCCGTTGGCGGGGTCCGGCAGGATGTCGGCGTCGGCGGTCATGAGAGCCTGAAGCAGTTTCCGGGGATGAGGCTTCTTGCCTTGTCCCTGCATGACGGGGAGCATCATGCGGGTTTCGGCGCGGTAGGCGATCATGCGGATGATGTCGAGGAGGCGGCGGTCGCGTGAGGGCAGGGCATCGAGCTGTTGGTCTTCGTCGAGGTCGCCGGCTCGACAGTGCTTCGGCACGTTCCTGCGGCTGGCCCTGGCGATCTCGAGGGCACCCTCGAGGTCGCTGACTTCTCTCCTGAGCTGCGCCTTCGGCCTCTTTTTCCTGGCCGCGCCGGCGCTCCGGTTGCGCAGGCTGGCGAGCCGGCGTTCGGCGCTGCGGATTGCCTTGTCATAGGCCCGCCGGAGCGGGTTTACGACCATGGTGTCAGGATCGAGAGGCTCGAGTTCGTGGGTCGGCAGGGCGTCGAGATTGAACTCGTCGCGCATGTACTTGAAGAAGTTTTCCTGCGACCAGCGCGAGAACATGGCGCCTGCGGCCTCGCTCATCGGTTTGTGCGGATTGGTGACGATGAAGGGGATCTGACGGCCGTTGTCCAGCAGGCGGCGGATCTGGCGCACCCTGAAGCCGTTCGGCAACGTCACCGGCTTTTCGGCCAGCCGCACGGAGGCGGTGCGGTTTGTCGCCGGTCCGTGAATGGGAACGGTCGTCGCGCCGAAGTCCTCGACCGGCCAATCCTCGCCGCCGAAGTTCTTGTGCCAGGTCAGGCAGGCGATGCCGCGCCTCGCCAGCCGGCGGAACAGATCCGGGCTCCAGCCTTCGCGGTCGAAGACCAGGGTGAGCGCGGGGTGGCCGGGCGCCTCTGCGGTCAGGTCCGGCGCCTGGGCGTCGACGATCCCGAGGTCCTGCAGCGCCGGCACCACGTCGGCTTCGATGGCGGCGACCATCTTCGGATCCAGCGTCTTATGCAGACAGAGCAGGGGCTTGCCGCCCAGGGCGTTGATCCAGTAGCCGGTGCTGGCCGGCAGGCACAGCTTCTGGCGCGAGACGAAGTGTTTCGGCAGGCGTCCCTTGCGGCCGGCGTAGACCTTGACGTGCCCGTCGACGGCCAGCGTCGCCCAGAGCTCCGGCTCGTCGGCCTGCCAGCGCCTGGCAAGGGCGCGCTGCCAAGCCCGCACGCCGGCCTCGTCGTTGGCGATCAGAGCGATCTTGCGCCGCAGGGTCTTGACCTCGGGGCAACGGTCGAGGCCGAGGATGGCGCCCCATTCGCCCGGCGACCGATAGCGCAAACTCTCGGGGTTGCGTACCCGCGCCAGGGTCATGAAGGCCAGGAAAAGCAGGATCGTGTTCAGGCCGTAATAGCCCTTGGGCAGGAGCGGCAGGGCGTCGCTCGCGGCCAGCAGACCTTCCTTGAGCAGGGCCGGCAGGGCGGTGAGAACGCCGCCTGAGCGCACGCCGCGGGCGGCGCTGGCGAACTGCGGTTCGACCGGTCCCGCCTGCCCGCTGCTGGCCAGCACCCGGCCCGAGACATCGCAGGTCGCGCGCCCCATCGGCGCCGGCCGGTCGCGCGCGCTGCGATCCGTCTGCGTCCCGGCGTCGAGAGGACCTGGCTCCCCGCTCTGCGCCGTGTCCGCCAAGGGCTGCGCTTCGCCCGCTTCGGGCCCGGCTGCGCCGCCAGCCTCTTCAGCGACACGCGCCTCGCATGGCGCACCCACTGCCGAGCCTGCGGGCTCCTGCGCGCACACCGCCTTGCCGATCAGCCCCCGCCGGCGCCACTTGTGGACCGAGGCTTTCGACACGCCGAGAACCCGGGCCACCGCAGCGCCGCTCAGGCCCGCTTCCAGCAACGCTGTCGCCCTCTTGGCCAACGCCGGCGTGAACACCGACGGCCCGCGCCCGCGCCGGGGTTTCAGAAACGCCGCTTCACCCTCGGCCAGGTAGCGCCGCCGTGCTCGCTGCACGGTCGAGCGCGAGACACAGAACGCGTCGGCCAGATCCTGCGGCGAGAGCGCGCTGATCACCGCGAGGCGACCGATGCGCATGAGCATGGCGGCGCGGTCATCGGCGGGGTGGCTGGCGAAGGGAACGAGGTTTGAGAAGTAGGTGAAGGTGTCGTCCGAGATCAGGACGGCGAAGCAGCTGTTGCCGATCGGAACCGCCTCTGGGGAGCACAGCGGGAGGGTCATGGGCATGGCTGAGGCCGCGTATATAGTGTCATATTACAATATACGACATCGGCTGCGACTGCCACCGAAAATCGGCCCGCAACGGCCGAAAAGTGGCAGACTTCAAGGGGCTCGCGGCACGCCGTCCGGCAGCGTCAACGCCAAAAGGTCAGGAAGTCTGAACATGTTGATCGAAAACCGTCCAAATGGACCGGTAGGGGTCAACTTCTCGCGGCAAACTCTCGCAACCGGAGCTACGTGCATAAGCGGTTTGCAATATTACGAAGTCCGCAAGTCCGGTCAATGCTAGAGAAATGCTTCGGCGGAGCGGAACGGCGGCAACGAGGATCGTCCTGCACCGTTTCGGGATGGAGAACATTCGAGGTGCTTAAAGCGTTTTGCTGAGGTAACCGGCGGATGGACATCGGAGGCCGGCATCCGGGCGGCTTTTGAACGGCGTATGGCTTTCAACCGGAATCTAACGCTTATAAAGCCAGGTGGTGGCCGTCGGAGGCAAAGGCCAAGATTGATCAGGACCACGATCAGCGCGGCGATCCGGTAAGATGCTCAAGCAACGCGGCAGATTGTCTCGGGTGTGTCCGTCAGCCAAATCCGTCAGTTCCGGCACCGCAGATCACGGCGCAGACAGTGCTGCCGGGTTTTACGGCAACAGCCCCGGCCCTCAACGCCGCCACGGCCGCAGCGCCGCTCAATTCAGCGGCAATGGCGAATTCTTGCCAAAGCCATCGGGCAGCCTGTTCCATGTCGGCATCGCTGACGAGAATGATGTCCGCAACATGCCTGTTGATCAAATCGAAGTTCAGCGGATCGGAACGACGCGGCGCCAGTGACCCGGCCCTGGTCGTGATTTCGTCCAGCGTGACCAGCGTTCCGGCAACGCGGCTGCGATAATGGGTTGGGGCGCCTTCGGGCTCGACGCCAAGGATCCGCACCTTCGGGTTTTTCGCTTTTGCGGCGGTAGCGACGCCAGCAATGAGGCCGCCGCCGCCCACAGAGATCAGCAGGGTATCGACCTCCGGTGCCTGGTCGAGAATTTCGAGAGCCAGCGTACCCTGGCCATGGATCACGCTAGGGTCGGCGAACGGGTGGATATAGGTCAGGCCGTCTTCCGCGGCCCGGGTCAAGGCTACTGCATTGGCCTCGTCCCACACGGAACCAACGCGATGAATGGCCGCGCCCCAGGATTCGAGTTTCGACACCTTCATATCGGACGCGCTGTCCGGCAGGTAGATCGCCGCCGACGTTCCGGCCATGGCGGCCGCGCAGGCAACGCCGAGCCCGTGATTGCCGCTCGAGGCGGTAACCAGGCCCGCTCGCTGTTGCGCTGGAGCCAGCCTCAAAAGGGTATTGGTCGCGCCCCGGACCTTGAACGATCCCGTTGTTTGCAGATTTTCCAGTTTCAGCAGCAATCTGGCACCGGCCGCCGGATTGTTCCGGACCGGTGAGGCATCGATCAGCGGAGTCGCCCGGATATGTGCGGCGATGCGCTCGCGCGAGGCCTGGAACGTTGCCAGTGTGAAAGGTTCAGAGTCATTCATCCGAGAATGCCGCCATCAAGAATGAAAGGCTGGCCCGTCGTGTAGCAGCTTTCGTCCGATCCGAGATAAACCGCGATTGCGGCAATTTCTGCCGCCGTGCCGAGCCGCCCGATGGGCTGACGAGCGATGAAGTCCTCGCGCGCTGCGACAGGATCGTCAAAGGCGTTGATGCGGTCATCGAGCGACGGCGACTGGATGGTGCCGGGACAGATGCAGTTGCATCGGATTCCTTGGCGAAGATAGTCGGCGGATACGGATTTGGTGAGGCCGATCACGGCAGCCTTGCTTGCACCGTAGGCGGCGCGATGGACGATTCCTTTTAGGCTCGAGCAAACGGACGCCATGTTGATGATCGAGCCGCCACCGGCTTCCACCATCGCTGGTAGGAACGCCCGGATCATCCTGTATTGCGCCTTGACATTCAGATCGAAAGAAAAGTTCCACGCGTCCTCGTCGCATTCCATGATCGTTCCGTGATGCACGAAACCGGCGCAGTTGAACAGGATGTCGACCGCCCCGAGATCGCAGGCCGTTCTACTTATTACGTCGCCATCCAGTACATCAAGGAAACGCGTCTCGATCCCGCCGATCCCGCCGAGTTCTCCGAGCACGGCGCCGTTGACGTCAGTTGCGATAACTCTTGCACCCTCGGCGGCATAGGCTTCGGCAGTGGCTCGGCCGATACCCTGGGCCGCGGCCGTGATCAACGCTGTCTTGCCGGAAAGTCGGGTCGCCATTGCGGATCTCCCTCCTGAATACTGTGCCTGTGTATGTCGGTCCGGTTTTGGCGACAAGCCCGTTCTTCTATTTTCGCCAGCCGGTTGCTGGTCTATAGTCCGGTCAACGATGAGGAGGAGGATCAATGATGGCCGAGCTTGGACATAATTCCGGACAACGGCTTACCGTACGACTTCATCCGGCCGACAATGTGGTCACCGCGCGGATCGACATTCTCGCGGGTACCGATGTTGATGGTGAGAATGTCATCGTGTCCGGCCCGGTCCCGTCGGGTCACAAGGTCGCGACCCGGGCCATCATGCGTGGCGAGCCGATCCGCAAATACGATCAGATCATCGGTTTCGCGTCTGAGAACATCGCTGTCGGCGACCATGTCCATGTTCACAACGTCGAGATGCAGGATTTCGACAGGGATTATGCGTTTTGCGCCGATGCGCGGCCGACCGATTACGTACCGGAGGCCTGCCGACGGACATTCGAAGGGATCGTGCGTTCCAATGGCCGGGTTGGAACCCGGAACTACATCGGCGTGCTGACCAGCGTGAACTGTTCGGCGTCCGCGGCGAATTACATCGCCAATGCGGTATCGGACAGATTGCTTGCGGATTATCCGCATGTGGACGGCGTGGTGGCCCTGGCCCATTCCACGGGCTGCGGCATGGCGGGAGCCGGCGAAGGATTCGCGAACCTGCAACGGGTCTTGTGGGGCTTCGCACAGCATCCGAATTTTGCCGGGATCGTCATGGTTGGTCTGGGTTGCGAGGTCAACCAGATCGATTTTCTGCTTGAGGCTTATGGTCTGAAGCGTGGACCGACGTTTCAAACCATGACCTTGCAGGATACGGGCGGCACCCGCAAGACCGTCGACCGCGGCGTCGGGCTGATCTCTGATATGCTGCCGGAGGCCGAGAAAGCCCGTCGCCGGACGGTGCCCGCCGGAGAACTGACCCTTGCCTTGCAGTGCGGTGGTTCCGATGCCTATTCCGGGATTACCGCCAATCCCTCGCTCGGGGCGGCGGCAACATTGCTGGTGCGCCATGGCGGCACCGCGGTGCTTTCCGAGACACCGGAAATCTATGGTGCGGAGCATCTCCTGATCCGTCGCGCGGTCAGTCGTGACGTTGGCGAAAAGATCGTCGAGCGAATTCGATGGTGGGAGGAGTATTGCGCCCGTAACGGCGGCGAGATGAACAACAATCCCTCTCCGGGCAACAAGGCCGGAGGGCTGACCACCATTCTCGAGAAATCTCTGGGCGCAGCGGCCAAGGGTGGAATCACAAATCTTTGCGGCGTCTATCATTACGGCGAGCGCATCGATAGCCGTGGATTCGTGTTCATGGACAGTCCAGGTTACGATCCGTGCTCGATTACCGGTCAGGTCGCGAGCGGGTCCAACATCGTTGCATTTACCACCGGTCGAGGCTCCTGTTACGGATGCAAACCGGCACCGTCGCTCAAGCTAGCGACCAATACGCCGATGTATCGACGGATGGAAGAGGACATGGATATCAATTGCGGGGAAGTCCTCGACGAGCATCTTTCCATTGATGCCATGGGCGAACGGATTTTCGACAAGGTCCTGCGCACGGCTTCTGGCGAACAGACCAAGAGCGAAGAGCTTGGTATCGGGGATAATGAGTTCATCCCTTGGCAGATCGGAGCAACAATGTAAACGCAGTACGCGACGCGGTTAGATTGCACCGATCCGTGGTTCGCCTTTTGGGCATAATGGGGCGAATATGATTTGAACATCTTAATATGGAGCTTCTTGCAAAATTGCCGGCCCGACCGGTTTTTTGCCTTCTCGAGGCTGATTTTGTTGTCGAGGGCCTGGGTTTCGGGGCCACCCCGTGGTATGTTATATTTCCACAATAACAAGATACCACGGGGTGGCCCCGGGACCTAGGGAATGTCTGAACAAGTCGGTTTTTTCGTGTATACGGGTGTCGTGGCCCGTGGATGAAACGCCAGAGCCCATCGGGGACGTGTTGTCGTGCCAGGAAATGGGGATTTTGATGCCCGAGCCGACCGTCCCCGCCGCCTTGCGGCGGTTGCGGACGGACTCCCCCCACGTCAGGCGGTGGCGCCGCGCCCCGCGATGAGCAGATTGGTGAACCCGAGCAGCACGGCGATGCGTTGCGTGGTCTTCGCCAGCCCCCGATAGCGCACCTTCGCGTAGCCGAAGTGGCGCTTCACATACAGGAACGGATGTTCCACCTTGGCCCGAACCGACGCCTTGCGCCTCTCCGCCGCCGCCTCCGGGCCCGCCTTGTCCAGCCCCCGGCGCTTGCCGGGCTTCATCGCCACCTCCCAGTCCACGTCCGTGTCCCGGTTCTCCGCGCGCTTGTCCACCCAGACCGGATCGGGTCTTTCCGGTCTGGTGAGTCCCCGGTTCTCCGCGCGCTTGTCCACCCCCTGATAGCCCGCGTCACCCCACACCTGCTCCTCGCCCCCGTGCAACAGCGCGTGCGCCGTCGCCACATCCGAGACGTTCGCCGGCGTCGTCTCCACGCTGTGCGTCAAGCCCGACTGCGCATCCACCCCGATGTGCGCCTTCATCCCGAAATACCACTGATACCAAGCGCGCTCCAAATTGACTCACCATCCCAATATGTTGGGGTGACGGTCCGGACGACCTTCATAGACTGTGGTGATCGACTCACCAGCGCCGGAGGATGACGATGAGTGCGGCAACGCCGATAACCTGGACGGCACACACAGCGGACGAGCTCCACGCGCTTTCGAGGCACTGCGGGGACGCGAAGCAAGCGTCGCGCGCGCGTGCGCTCGCCATGATCATGGAGGGTGCGTCTCGCACGGAGGCGGCTCGGGCGCAGGGCATGGAGCTTCAAATCCTGCGCGACTGGGTGTTGCGCTACAACACGGAGGGCTTCGACGGCCTCGCGGATCTCCCGCGCGGCGGGAGCGAGGGCCGGTTGACGGACGCGCAGATCGCCGAGATCGGCGCCTGGATCGAGGCGGGTCCCGAGCTTGAGCGGGACGGTGTGACGCGCTGGCGCGTTCAGGACATCTTACGGAAAATCGAGGAGGCCTTCGGGGTCATCTATACGGAGAGCGGTGCCCGTATGATGCTCCGAAGGGCCGGGTTTCGCTTTGTCTCGGGGCGGCCGGTCCACCCCAAAGCCGACGCGGAGCGGCAGAGGTCGTTCGTGGCGGAGTTCGAGGCACAGTTGACGTCGGCGCTCAGCTCTGAGGCGCTGGCGGGTCCGATAGAAATCTGGTTCCAGGACGAAGCGCGCATCGGCCAGAAGGGGATGACGACACGGGTCTGGGCGAATGGGAAGCAGCGTCCGCGCATCCTGCGCGACCATCGCTATGGCTACGTCTATCTGTTCGGCGCCACCTGCGCAGAGCGCGGCGTCGGCATCGCCCACGTGGCGGACAGGGCGAACACGGCGTCGATGAACGAGCATCTGGCGGCGATCGGCGCGGCCGTGGCGCCGGGTGCGCACGGCGTGATTGTGCTGGACGGGGCGGGCTGGCATCGCTCGGGCGACCTTCTCGTTCCCCCCAACCTGACGCTCGTGCATCTGCCGCCCTACAGTCCGGAACTCAATCCGATGGAGCAGATCATTCTGTTCCTGAAATCGAACCGCTTCGCCAACCGCGTGTTCAAGGATGTCTCCGCCCTGAGGGACGCCTGCTGGACGGGGTGGCAATGGCTGACCGACCAGCCCGACGTCATCACCAATACGACCCGGCGCAGCTGGGCCGTAGCCCCATCGTGCTGATCCCGATGCCTCACTGTATCGGTTCATATGACTTGCGTTTGGTATGATTACCCTTCTTCGTCTGGTGCATCTCCGGGTCCCGCTCGCCCTTGCGGTTCTTCGTCGACGACGGCGCGGCAATGAGACTCGCGTCCACGATCGTCCCCTTGCTCAAGCGGTGTCCGAGCGAGGCCAGATGTGCGTTGATCTCCTCGAACAGCGTCTCACCCAGGCCATGCGTCTCCAGCAAGTGGCGGAAATGCAGGATCGTCGTCTCGTCAGGCAGTGCACCCGAGAGGCGCAGCCCCACAAACCGCCGTACCGACTCCACCTCGTAAAGCAGGTCCTCCATCCCAGGGTCGCTCAGATTGTAGAACAGCTGCAACCCAGTGCACCCGCAGCATCACGCTCAACGGATAGGGCCGCCGACCGCGCCCGGCCTTCGGGTCGAACGGCTCGATGCGCACCTCCAGCCGCTCCCAGGGAACCAGCCCGTCCATCGTCTCGAGAAACACCTCGCGCCGCGTCCGGCGCTTCTTCAGGTCGTGCTCCAGCTCCGCAAACGTCGCTTGCTCCAGGGCTCGCACTCCACTCCGTCACCAAGAAACCAATTGTGACAGAGCCGACTTGTTCAGACAATCCCTAGACCCTCGACAACAAAATCAGCCTGGACAAGGCAAAAAACCGGTCGGGCCGGCAATTTTTCAAGAAGCTCCTTTTCCACAAATTTTTCTTTACCCGCTACCGAACCAAAAGCAAAATCAGCCAGCGTCGCCAAGTGCTCAGGTCCACTATCCGGGAAGATGGTTTACAGATGGAGGCCGGCATTGTCAGTCGAGCTTTCGAATATCCCCTATCTCCGCGACCTGCTTCTAGTGGATAGATCGTTACAAGTATATCCGTTATTATGTTCTTCTGATTTGTCGATCACGGAGGTCTGCAAGATGCGCCCTGGTGTTTCATTCATGCTCACTTCGGGCGACCGGCATCGCCTTGAAACGGTTGTCCCGGACCCGAAGAGCCCGCAGACGCACGTCTGGCGGGCGCGCATCGTTCTTCTGAGCGACGACGGGCTCGGCAGGATGGCCATCATGAGAGAGACCGGCAAGGCGAAGAACAGTGTCTGGCGCTGGCAGGACCGCTTCTATGGAAGACGGTGTGGACGGATTTCTGCGGGACAAGACGCGTCCGCCGGGCAAGACGCCTCTGGCTCCTGAGCCAGAGGCGAAGATCGTAGAGTTGACCCACACCTCGCCGCCTCACGCGGCGACCCACTGGACGCTGCGGGCGATGGCGAAGGCTGTGGGGGTTGCCGCTTCGGGGGTCTGGGCGGTCTGGCAGGCGCATGGCCTGATGCCGCACCGCTGGCGGCCGTTCACGCTTTCGAACGATCCCGCCTGCCTCGAGACGCTGACCGACATCGTCGGCCTCTCCGTTGCGCCGCCGGCTCACGCGGTCGTGCTGTCGATCGATGACAGGTCGCACAGTCAGGCCCGCGACCGCACACAGCCCGGCCTGCCGCTGAAGAAAGGCCGCGGCGCCACCATGGCACATGATTCCAAGCGCAACGGCACGACGACGCTGTTTGCCGCCCTGACCGTGCTCGACGGCACGGTCATCGGCCAGCATGCCAGCCGGCATCGCCACCAGGAGTTCCCGAGATGCATCAACCGCATCGCGCGCACGATACCCGCCAGCGTCCCGGTCCATGCCATCCTCGACAACGACGCCACTCACAAGCACAAAGAAGTCCAAGTCTGGCTCGCACGCCATCCGCGCTGGACCTTCCACGTCACCCCCACTTCGAGCGCGTGGCTGAACGCGCTCGAAGGCGTCTTCGCCAAGCGGACACGACGCCGTCTCAAAGACGGCGTCTTTCGCTCCGTACGCGAACTCCAGGACGCCATCCGCCGCGTCATCGACGAACACAACACCACCGAAGCCAGGCCCTTCGTCTGGACCGCCGATCCCGATACCATCATCGCCGCAAGAAAAAGAGGGGTTCAAACGTTGGAATCAATCCACTAAGACAGTCAAATGGAGTCCTTTTTCAGTTGTGCATCCAAGTGGACATCGCCCCGCCGTTTCATGGTACGGTCACGGTTCGGATTGTGGTCAGGAGACGGTCTATTTGCACGGCTACGGGCCTTATGGAAAATAAGGATCGTTGCGGCGCTCGCCGCGTTCAACCATCCGGGGGCCGGATTCATCGGCGCAAAGCCTCAAAAGGCATTACAGCGAGGGGTCTTGCAGGAAGTCGAAGTCGCAGCCGGCATCAGCCTGAAGCACCGTGTCGTAATACAGCTTCCGGTACCCGCGCTCATGGCGCGGAACAGCCGTTGATGTCAATGCGGCCCGGCGCTGATCGAGTTCCACATTGTCAACCAGCAGATCGAGAACCCGCTCCCGTACGCTGACCCGAATCCGGTCGCCGGTTTGCACCAATGCCAGCGGCCCGCCGACCGCAGCTTCCGGCGTGACATGCAAGACAATCGTGCCGTATGCCGTTCCACTCATCCGTGCGTCCGAAATACGGACCATGTCCTTGACGCCGGCCCGGGCGAGTTTCTTCGGGATCGGCAGATAGCCGGCTTCCGGCATTGCTGCCTCGCTCTTGGGTCCGGCATTCTGAAGCACAAGAATGTCGTCAGCCTCGACGTCAAGGTCGGGGTCGTCGATACGGGTTGCAAGATCTTCAAGCGACGTGAACACCACGGCACGACCCTCGCTTTCGAAAAGCGCCGGGTCGGCAGCAGAGCGTTTCAGGATGGCGCCGTCAGGGGCGAGTGAGCCGAACAGTGCAACCAGTCCCCCTTCGGGCTGGACCGGCGCTGCCGCGGTTCGCACAACCGTGCGGTCGACATAACCGGGTTCGGCATCCAGGCGTTCGGCGAGAGTCTGACCCGAGATCGTCAGGCAGTCGAGATGGAGTGAGGGTCTCAGTTCGCGCAGCACCGCGCCGAGACCGCCCGCTCGGAACAGATCTTCCATGTAATGGTCGCCGGTCGGCTTCAGGTCGATCAGGACCGGGGTTTCGTCGGAAATCCGATTGAGGCGTTCAAGCGGAATCGGGACTCCGAGACGGCCGGCAATCGCGGTAAGATGCACAATGGCATTGGTTGATCCCCCGATCGCCAGCAAGACCCTGAGCGCGTTTTCGAATGCGTTGGCGGTCATGATCCGGCGCGGCAGCAGTTGCCCGGTGTCCGGTGCGCCAGCCAGCATCACCGCCTGGGTTCCTGAGGCCTCGGCGGCGCGCAGTCGGTCGGCATGCACGGCCGGGATCGCTGCCGTGCCGGGCAATGCCATGCCGAGGGTTTCCGCGATACAGGCCATCGTGCTGGCCGTGCCCATCACTGCGCAGGTGCCGGCGGTGGTAACCAGTCTTTCCTGAATCCGGTCGATGCCATCGTCATCGATCTCGCCGGCACGGAATTTCGCCCAGAACCGGCGGCAGTCGGTACAGGCGCCCAGCCGTTCGCCATCGGAATGACTTGTGAGCTGAGAGCCGGTAATCAGCGATATCACCGGGATATCGGCGTTGGCTGCCCCCATCAGCTGCGCTGGCAGGGTCTTGTCGCAACCGCCGATCAGCACGGCGGCGTCCATCGGCTGGGCACGGATCATCTCTTCGGTGTCCATGCTCATCAGATTGCGGTACATCATCGATGTTGGGCTGAGATAGCTTTCGCCGAGTGAAATCGTCGGGAAGACAATCGGTAATCCGCCGGCCGACAGAACGCCGCGTTTCACGGCGTCCACCAGCTCCGGCACATGCCGGTGGCAGTTGTTGAATCCACTCCCGGTGTCGCCAATTCCAATCACCGGTTTGCGCAGCAGAGCCCGGCTGTAGCCCATGGAGGCGGCGTGAGCGCGCCTGATGTAGAGACTGAAATCCGGATCGCCGTAGTTCGTCAGGCCGCGTGCCAGTCCCGGACGCCGTTCGGTCACCATGGTTTCCCCTTTTTGCTGCCAGCATTATTCTACCCTGGGTTGACCGGGGCCGGTCAACGGCACACGGCGTTATGATGGAGGCTCAGCGATGTCCTTGCCCAGAGTTCTGTTCTCGACATTGATCGTGCCCGCTGTCCTGATTTTGGCCGTTCCGACTTTTCTGGCCGGGGCGCGGTTCGATTTTCTCGGATCGATGACCAATTCCTGGATCCGGATGCTGGCGCTGATCCCGTTTGCTGCAGCGATCGTCTTGGTGTTGGTCGGGATCTGGGAGACATTGCGGGCACTGCCGTCCGAGGCCTGGCCGCATCCGGGAGGGCTCCATCGGCGGGTGCGCAATCCGATCTGGCTTGGCGTGTTCCTGGCCGTCGCAGCACAATACTGGCTATGGGACTGGCCGCCGATTATCGCTTACCTGATTATCCTGTTCGTCGTGATGGATTGCGTGTTGCGGTATGCCGTGGAACCCCGCCTGGTTGATCGATACGGCGCGCCCTATACGGCCTATATCGATGCCGTTCCGCGCTGGATTCCGCGGCTGGATCCGTCACGGGTCTATCGCGGCTGATGGGCCGGGTTGGCAATCACGGATCCGGTCGCCTTCGACCGTCTGGCGCGTCCTCGGGCCGGGTTCGCACGGCCTGATGAATTCGTTGCAGTTCAAGGGCGTGAAAAAGCTCTGCCTGCGGCCCGCGGTCCGGCCCGAAATAGCGGCCGATGTCCCGGCAGAGTTGGAAAAATCCGTCACTCGGCCGGCCGTGGACTTTTGAAACCGCGACTGATGCCAGCAAGGGTCGGCCCGCGGCGTGGTCAGCCCGGATCAGCTTTTCAAGAAGGGTGGTGACCGCATGAATCCGGTGTGGTGGCGGCACATTCGCCGCGTCGGCGAGATCACTGTAGTTAATGGTCATTCCTGCTCGCGCCGTGTTATCCAACACTGTCCTTGCCCGATGTTGCCAGCGCATGGTCATCTCCCACGGGGCGGACCTGCGGTTGGTACGGCAAGGTCCGGACAGTCCACATGACGGTGAAGGCGGCCGCTTCGGTTCATGATCCTTATCCGATCGATTTGCTTCAATGTCGCCCTGATTGCTGTTACGGCCGTGTTCGGAACAATCGGGCTGCCTCTCCTGGCCGGTCCCAGACGCTGGATTTGTCGTCTGCGTGATTTCTGGATCACGCTGGTTCTGGCCTTGTTGCGCGCAACCGTAGGCATAACCCATCGGATCGAAGGCGCGGAAAACATTCCGAAAGGCCGGTTCATGATCGCGTCCAAACACCAGTCAGCTTGGGAAACGTTGTCGTTGCACCTGATTTTCCCGGATCCGTCGATCGTATTGAAGCGCGAATTGCTGAAGTTGCCGTTGCTCGGATGGTATCTCCGGAAGGTCGGCATGGTTCCGATTGACCGGAGCGCCAAGGCTGCTGCCCTCAAGGTCATGATGGCGGCTGCCCGGCGTTGGTCGGGCGGCGGGCGACCAATTCTGATCTTTCCCCAGGGCACGCGTGTAAAATGGGGCGAGAACGCGCGCTATCACTCGGGCGTTTTTGCCCTCTATCGCGCCCTCGACCTGCCGGTCGTGCCGGTGGCGTTGGATTCCGGCCGCTTCTGGCCGCGCCAGGCGTTTCTGAAACGGTCAGGGACCATTACGGTGCGGATATTGCCGGTGATCCCGCGCGGTCTGGACCGACGACAGTTCATGCGGCGCCTGGAGACGGATATCGAGTCCGCCACCGCCGCGCTCTCCGGGTCCGGCGCTGGGGACTGCCGAGGCGATTGACGGCCGTCTTGTGGCGGGGCCGGGCGGCAAGACAGGACGGGTTTAGAGCGGTGATTGTTATCGGGCGATAGCATAACCTTGCATCCCGCGCGGATTGGCGGCCGCCCTGATCAGCCGTCCCTCTCTCGCCGCGCCCGTAAGCCGGCCTTCCGACCAGTCTTCGCCGGTTTCGACGTCATGTCCGCGCCGCTTCAGTTCGGCAATGGTTGCCGCGGAAAACCGGCTCTCGAGCACGAGCTTGCGTGGTTTGCGGTCGCGTGGCCAGAACGACCCTGGAAAATGCTCACTGTGAAACGCCGGGCAATCGATCGCCTGTTGCAGGTTCATGCCGTGGTCGGCGTGGTGCAGGAACATCAGGGTTGACCACTGATCCTGCTGATCGCCGCCCGGTGTGCCAAACACCATGTAAGGTTCGCCGTCGCGCAGGGCCAGCGAGGGCGACAGCGTGGTTCGCGGCCGTTTGCCCGGAGCGAGGGAAGACGGCGAATTGTCGTTCAGCCAGAACATCTGGCCGCGGTTCCCGAGGCAAAAGCCGAGTTCGGGAATGACCGGGGAACTTTGCAGCCAGCCGCCGCTCGGCGTGCAGGAGATCATGTTGCCATGTCTGTCGATGACGTCCAGATGCACAGTATCACCCGTTGCGACGCCGGTCCTCGCAACGGTCGGTTCGCCGGCGCCCATGCCGGCGGATGTCGTCAGTCCCGTCCGGGCCACGATGTCCGGATCGATTGTCGCCGTATGACCGGGCACCGTTCCCGGCCGCAATTCGTCCGAGGCAAGGGCGCCGATGAGGGCTTGCCGGCCGGCATTGTAGTCCCGGCTCAGCAGGGTCGCCATCGGAACATCGACAAAGTCGGGATCGCCGTAAAAGGCTTCGCGATCGGCAAAGGCAAGCTTGGCGGCTTCGACCGCGACATGCACGAAATCCGACCCCAGCGGATCCATCGCGGCAATGTCCAGCCCATCGAGAATTGCCAGCTGCTGCAGCAGAACCGGGCCCTGGCTCCAGGGACCGCATTTGCAAACGGTATAGCGGCCGTAGTCGTAAGTGGCCGGCGCATCGTATGGCGCCGACCAGTTGGCCATGTCGTCAGCCGTCAGCAGGCCCCGATGGCGGCGCCCGGAGACATCCATCACGGCATGACTTCGGAAAAACCGGTCGATACTCTCGGCAACCCATCCACGATACCAGATATCACGCGCCCGATCGATCCGCTGTTCGCGGCTGCCGCCGCCCGCGTCCGCTTCGGCGATGATCCGGCGATAGGTTCCGGCCATGACAGGATTGGCAAACAGATTCCCCGGTGCCGGTGGTTTGCCGCCGGAAAGATACAGATCGGCCGAGGTTGTCCATTCCGACTCGAACAGCACCCGGACGGTCTCGATCGTCTCGGTGATTCCGGGAACCACCGGATACCCGTTTTCGGCATAGGCAATGGCGGGTCCGAGGACCGCTTCAAGACCCATGATTCCGTAATCGCGCAAAAGGGTCATCCAAGCGTCGAACGCGCCGGGAACGACCGCGCACAGCAGGCCGCTGCCGGGAATCAGGTCAAGGCCGAGCGCGGCAAAACGATCGGCCGACGCGGCTTGGGGCATCGGACCCTGACCGCAAATTACGCGCGGCGAGTCCTTGCCTGCGGCGTGGAAGATCGCCGGCATATCGCCGCCAGGGCCGTTCAGATGCGGTTCGACGACCTGCAGGACAAAGCCGGTAGCTACCGCAGCATCGAACGCGTTGCCACCGTTTTCGAGTATTGTCATGCCCGTCGCCGAGCCGAGCCAGTGTGTGCTCGTGACAGCACCATAGGTGCCGAGAAGTTCCGGGCGGGTCGTGAACATTGGCGGGCTCGACTCAGTATAGAAAACATCATCCTAGAGAAATCTAGTCAATGTGCAACTGATGTCTGATTGAAAGCACGGTGATCCCATACTGTAAACAGCGAGTCCATGACAAGAGTTTGGCGACATGAATTCTTGTGCGGTTGCGGTTCTGAGAGCCTGACCTAAAACCAGTTGGGTGGTCTCGCATGGTGTGTGTCTTCAGTGGGTGAACACTCACACCATGGGGGCATATCATGCCTTGGAACGAGACGACCCGGAAGCAGTATAGCCGCAAGACGGAGCGTTACGAAAGCGATCCGACCGATGCCGAGTGGACCTTGCCGGACCCGCTTCTTCCACCGTCATACCGGCTTGGTCGTCCCCGTCATGTGGACTTACGCGAAGTGGTGAACGCGATCGCCTACATACTCTGGACAGGGTGCAGTTGGCGGGCATTACCGAAGGATTTCCCGGCGTTTACGACGGTTCAGACCTATTTCTACGCGTGGTCCCGGTCGGGGGTGTTGGAGCAGGTTTGCGCCCGTTTTACCACGCTCGAGCGGCTCCGGTCGGGGCGTAGTGCGGACCCGAGCGCGGCCAACATCGACAGTCGGAGCGTGCCGACGGTCGAAGCCGGCAGCGATGAATGCGGCGACGATGCCGGCAACACGCTTGCCGCCCAGGTCCATCCGGCGCATATCCAGGACCGGGATGGCGCGCGTCCCTTGTTGCTGGCGTTGCAGGCCGGTCAGAACACGGTGCAGACCGTGTTTGCCGACGGCGCCTGTGGCGGCAACAAGCTGGCAAGCGCGCTCAAGGAAGCGAATTGCCCGATCACTGTGGAGGTCATCGGAAAACCCAGGGACACCAAGGGGGGTCGTCGTCATGTCCCGGCGCTGGGTGGTCGAACGCAGCTTCGGATGGCTGCGCCGCTGCCGGCTCCTCTCCAGGGACTTCGAGCGATCCATCGCCAGCGCCCTCGCCTGGCTCCTGCTGGCTCTGAGCCGTGTTCTCATGCGCCGCCTCGGACGCATGCAAGTCACTGTCACTAGTTGTGGAGCCTCAACAGGTTGTTCTCGGGCAGCCTGAGTCGGCTGATGGGTGTATTTGCCTTTAGGCTACCATGCGGCCGGTGGCAATTGTATCGGTGGAGCCAGTACGGAAGGTGGTGTGCGCGTTGGCCTGAGTTTTGGTAGGCGCGTGCGGAGGCCCATTCGCGCAGGGCGGTCTGGATGAAGCGCTCGGCCTTTCCGTTGGTCTTTGGCGTGTAGGGTTTGGTTCGGATGTGCTTGAGGCCGAGGGTTCGGCACGCGTCGTGGAAGGCGAAGGCCTTGTAGCAGGCGCCGTTGTCGGTCATGACGCGGCTGACGGTGACGCCGAGGCTTTTATAGTAGGCGAGGGCGGCGTTGAGGAAGGCTATGGCGCTTTCCTTCTTCTCGTCGGGCATGATCTGGCTGAAGGCGATGCGGGAGTGGTCGTCGATGCACAGGTGCAGGGAACTCCCAGCCGATGCCGCGTCTGTTGCTGTGGCCGGTACGGTCGCCGGTGACGCGATGGCCCGGGCGGTCGAAGCGGCCGAGCTTCTTGATGTCGATGTGGATGAGCTCACCGGTGCGCCGGCTCCGGCGTAGCGCGGCGATCTGGCGGACCACCGGCGCAGTTTATGCGGTCGCGACGAGCGATCCTGCAGGCCTTCGACGCTTTCGGCCTGGTAGCGCTGGGCCCACTTACGCACGGTGCCTTCGAGGTCTGCCCTTGGTCGATAACCCGTCCCACGATCTCGGCGCGACCGCGCGGTGTCAGTTTTGCATTCTTATGGACGTTCATCCGGGGCTCGGTTCGTTGACAGGCTTCGTTACCCATCAGCTTCCGAGTATCAATCCCGGATGGACAACCGAGCTTCTTGCAAGATTGCCGGCCCGACCGGTTTTTTGCCTTGTCGAGGCTGATTTTGTTGTCGAGGGCCTGGGTTTCGGGGCCACCTCGTGGTATGTTGTGTTTCCACAATAACAAGTGACCCTTGGCCTCGACCCTATCCGATCTCTGGCACCGATTTCAAGGGGACCTTTTCCCTGCGTTGGCCGAGGCGGTCGGTCCTCTCCTGGAGACGCACAAGCGCTTCGTGACAGCTCTCGATCTCGTCAAGGTGGAGGGCTTCGTCGATGAGGTGTGGACCGGTCCGGGTCGGCCCCGGGCCTTTCAATAGGACACAGTTAACAAGGTAATGCCGGTTCTGCATGTTCTGGGCATGCAGATTGGGCTTCGGCATTTCAGCGCCGGTACGATTGAGTGGCTGAAGGGGGCGTCCGGCGAGACGGGCCGGACGCGCCATTCGCTGGCGCGCGCGTTGTGCGAGCGCGAGAACTGGCGCAACCCTCGGGGCGTTCCGTGTCTTGCCCAAGCGAGCAAGGCTCTGTCGCGGCTGGCGGACAAGGTGGGCATTTCGTTGCCCGAGGCGCGGGCGATGCCGTGCCGGACGCCGGGAACGGTGGGCGGCGAGGTCGAGCGGGGCTATCCGGACCTGGAACTGAGGTGCGGGCTGTCGGAGCTTGGGGAGGTCACGCTGGTCCCGGTCGGCGATGCGGCGGACAAGCGCTCGTGGCGGGAGATGATGGAGAGCCATCATCCGCAGGGGTGGTCGCGAAGGCCGGGTGCGGTGCTGAACTGGTGGATCGTTTCGTCGGTTCACGGCCGCCTTGGCGGCATCGGCTTCTGCGCCGCGAGCTGGCATCAGGCGGCCCGCGACGCCTTCATCGGCTGGTCGGCTGCGGCGCGGGTCGCCAACCTGACGCAGCTGGTCAACCAGCATCGCTTTCTCCTGCTGCCCGGCGTCCGGGTCGACAATCTGGCGTCGCATGTGCTGGCGCTGTCGACGGCGCGCCTGGCCGGCGACTGGCCGGCGGCGCATGGGGCCGTGCCGTTGGCCGCCTACACTTATGTGGGTCCCGAGCGGCGCGGCACCTGCTACCGCGCGGCGGGCTGGAAGTGTTGCGCCGAGCGGACCTCGGGGTCTCCGCCGGGGCGCCGCGCGGCGGCGCCGAAATCGGTGTGGATCAAGCCCTTGGCCGAGGGCTGGCGGGACGCCTTGTGCCGGGAGCCGGCGCCCATCCTCGGCACGACGCCCGAGCCCTGCCGGGTCAAAGGCGCGGACTGGGCCGACTTCGAGTACGGCCGCAGCTCGCATCCCGACGGCCGCCTGCGCAAGCGGCTGTTGGCGATGGGCCGGGCATGGGAGAATGCCCCCGGTGCGTCCCTGCCCGTGATCTTCCCCGCAGAGGCGGAGCAGAAGGCCGCCTACCGGCTGCTGTCCAACGACAGGATCAAGATGGACGACATTCTTCAACCCCACCGCGAGGCGACGGTCGAGCGCTGCCGGCTGGAGCCGGTGGTCCTCGCCATCCAGGACACCACGACGCTGAACTACAACGGCCACCGCAAGACCACGGGCCTGGTGGACCTCGGCGGCGGCGGCTCGGGAACAAGGGGGATCCTCGCCCATGTCGGGCTTGCGATCAGCGAAACCCGGCGTCCGCTCGGGGTGTTCGAACTCAACGCCACCCAGCGCGACGGCGCGGACGCGGCCGGCGAGGCCGAGCCGGAGAGCGTGCGCTGGCTGCGCGGGCTCGAGAGCGCCGGGCAGCTCGCGATGGCCTGTCCCGACACCCGCGTGGTCACGGTCTGCGACCGTGAGGGCGACATATGGGAGATGTTCTGCAAGGCGCGCGAGAGCGGCGACGGGCTGTTGATCCGCTCCGACCGCGGCCGGCAGCGCCGGGCTGTCGTCGACGGCAAGACACCGGACTTGTGGGACGTCGTGGCGGCGCAGCCGGTGCTGGGGACGAAAACCATCGAACTCCTCCCCTGCGGCGGTCCCCGCAGACGCCGCAGGCGCAAGGCCCGCCTCGACCTGCGCGCCGCCGGCGTCGAACTCGCGCCGCCGAGGAACAGGGCCAACCAGGCGCCGCTGCCCATGCTCGCCGTCTCGGTCCAGGAACCCGACCCGCCGAAGCGCTGCAAGCCGCTCCACTGGCTCTTGCTCACCACCGAGGGCGAGGCCGACATCGACAACGCCCGGCGCATCGTTGCCTGGTACGAGGCGCGCTGGACCGTCGAGGAATACTTCAGGATCCTCAAGGTCGGCACCCGCGTCGAGGATCGCAGGCTCGACGACGCCGACGACCTGCGAAAGTGTCTCGCCTTCGACGGCGTCACCGCATGGCGCGTCATGGACCTCGAACGCCTCGCCCGCGACAAGCCTCACATGCCCGCGCGCGAGCGCTTCACCGAGCACGAAATCAACGTCCTCTAAGTCTGGCTCAGATACCATCGCATCATCCGCGCCCCGACCGGCAAGCCTCCCGACATCCGCACCGTCGTGGTCGACCTCGCACGCGTCGCAGGCTTCCATACCAGCAAGCAACAGCCCCTCCCCGGAACCGAGAAAATCTGGCAGGCATGGCAGCGATACAAAGCCGGAATCGACTTCATCAACGCATGGGACAACATCCAATGAACGGAACCTTCTCATACCAAACGCAAGTCATATGAACCGATACAGTGAGGCATCGGGATCAGCACGATGGGGCTACGGCCCAGCTGCGCCGGGTCGTATTGGTGATGACGTCGGGCTGGTCGGTCAGCCATTGCCACCCCGTCCAGCAGGCGTCCCTCAGGGCGGAGACATCCTTGAACACGCGGTTGGCGAAGCGGTTCGATTTCAGGAACAGAATGATCTGCTCCATCGGATTGAGTTCCGGACTGTAGGGCGGCAGATGCACGAGCGTCAGGTTGGGGGGAACGAGAAGGTCGCCCGAGCGATGCCAGCCCGCCCCGTCCAGCACAATCACGCCGTGCGCACCCGGCGCCACGGCCGCGCCGATCGCCGCCAGATGCTCGTTCATCGACGCCGTGTTCGCCCTGTCCGCCACGTGGGCGATGCCGACGCCGCGCTCTGCGCAGGTGGCGCCGAACAGATAGACGTAGCCATAGCGATGGTCGCGCAGGATGCGCGGACGCTGCTTCCCATTCGCCCAGACCCGTGTCGTCATCCCCTTCTGGCCGATGCGCGCTTCGTCCTGGAACCAGATTTCTATCGGACCCGCCAGCGCCTCAGAGCTGAGCGCCGACGTCAACTGTGCCTCGAACTCCGCCACGAACGACCTCTGCCGCTCCGCGTCGGCTTTGGGGTGGACCGGCCGCCCCGAGACAAAGCGAAACCCGGCCCTTCGGAGCATCATACGGGCACCGCTCTCCGTATAGATGACCCCGAAGGCCTCCTCGATTTTCCGTACGATGTCCTGAACGCGCCAGCGCGTCACACCGTCCCGCTCAAGCTCGGGACCCGCCTCGATCCAGGCGCCGATCTCGGCGATCTGCGCGTCCGTCAACCGGCCCTCGCTCCCGCCGCGCGGGAGATCCGCGAGGCCGTCGAAGCCCTCCGTGTTGTAGCGCAACACCCAGTCGCGCAGGATTTGAAGCTCCATGCCCTGCGCCCGAGCCGCCTCCGTGCGAGACGCACCCTCCATGATCATGGCGAGCGCACGCGCGCGCGACGCTTGCTTCGCGTCCCCGCAGTGCCTCGAAAGCGCGTGGAGCTCGTCCGCTGTGTGTGCCGTCCAGGTTATCGGCGTTGCCGCACTCATCGTCATCCTCCGGCGCTGGTGAGTCGATCACCACAGTCTATGAAGGTCGTCCGGACCGTCACCCCAACATATTGGGATGGTGAGTCAATTTGGAGCGCGCTTGGTATCAGCAGTGGGAGATTGATAGCCCCGGGAGGATCGCCGGGCGCTGGCCCGTGGCGTCATCGCCAAGGCGGTATGGGATCTGCCGACGACCCGCCACCTGATCGACAGGCTCAAGGTGGACCCGACGTTGCGCCGGCTGTGCGGCGGGTCGCGTGTCGCGGAGATCCCGCGTGAAGCGACGTTTTCGCGGACGTTTGCCGAATGGTCGCAGTCCCGTCTTCCGGAGAGGATGCACGCGGCTCTGGTTGCAGAGACACTGGGTGACGCGCTCATCGGCCACGTGTCGCGGGACTCGACGGCCATCGAGGCCCGGGAGACGCCGGCCCCGAAGCCGAAGGCCAGGACGCCGAACCGCAAGCGCGGCCCGCCCCGCAAGGGCGAGGAGAGGACGAAGGAGCCTGGGCGTCTCGAACAGCAAGCGAACGGGATGGATCTCGATGAGATGCTCGACGCGATGCCGAAGGTCTGCGATCACGGGGCAAAGAAGACTGCCAAGGGGGTCCTGGAGGCTTGGCGCGGTTACAAGCTGCATATCGACACAGCAGACTGCGGGGTGCCGCTGAGGACCGTCCTCACCGCGGCATCCGTCCATGACAGCCAGGTCGCGATCCCGCTGGCGATGATGACCGCCGCGCGTGTGACCAATCTCTACGATCTCATGGACGCGGCCTATGATGCCAGAGAGATCTACCAGATGAGCGAACGGCTTGGCCATGTTCCGATCATCGATGTCAATCCGCGCCGGGACAAGGACCTCAAGGAGGAGCAAGACCGGGAGGCCCGGGCCCGGCGTGCAATAGGCCATGTCGATCCCGAGACCGTGCGGTTCCGGATCCGGTCCGGTGTCGAGAGGACCAACGCCCGCCTCAAGGATGAGTTTGGCGGGCGCCATGTCCGCGTCCGCGAACATTCCAAGGTCGCCTGCCATCTCATGTTCGGCATCCTGGCCCTGGCGGCTGACCAGTTGATACGTCTCGCCGTCCCATAGCGCACTCCGACAACGCATGCCGACCCTTCACGGCCCTCTCGAAGAGAGTGGCCCGGAGAGGCGTGTCCCGATGTCCACAAAGGTCCCTGTTCGGTCTCATCATCTCTGATGAGACACCGCGAATCCATGGATTCCGACCTCCAGGTGCAGAGGTGACCGGGATCAACCGACCGATCCGGGCTCACCGGACCCTGGGGACAGGAATTTTGCAAGAGGTTCTACCTTGAACGGGTTTTGCAGTTTTCCATACCGCGCCTGCATCCGGCCTCTGCAATGTCCGGACGCGATCCTGATCGTCCTGGCGTTCATGACCCTGGTCCGGGTCCGCAACCCCGAACAGCTGCGCGATCTGGCCGGCGAATGGGGCTGCTGCTCGGCCTCGACCGCTGTCCCGAGATCAAGACCCTGCGCGAGAAGATCAGGCTGATCGCCGGATACGGCCCATCAGTGGCAAATTACGCTGGCCGAAACGCTGGGCGGTGGACCCGAAGGCCGGTCCGGTGGACGTAACCTGGCGCTTGAGGCCATGTCAAGATCCATACCGGGCGCAAGGACCGGTTACCCGACACCTTGTCGTCCGTCAGAAACCGTGTCTGCCGGCCACCTGGATGCTCGGCCGGCGATTTTCCCGGATACTGCATCCAGCCTCGGATCATTGACCGCACCGGGAAACTGCGCGATTGTCCCGAAGAGAAAATGGTCACACTTGCCCAGCATGCCCTGTCGTTGGCGGTGATCGTTCGACGATACGATCATGACCTTCAGGAACGGATCCGGATCTTGCCGTCAAACCCCGAATCGCCATGCAACCAGAACACCACGACATGTCCGGTGTCGCGATCAATTGGACGATAGTGGAAGGCGGGACGATGACCACAACCAACATCAAGGCACTCGTGTTCGATGTCTTCGGCACCGTGGTTGACTGGCGCAACAGTATTGCCCGAGAGGCGGCAACGGTTCTCGCCCCATATGGTCACGATCTCGACTGGCATGGCTTTGCCGATGCCTGGCGCGGCAAGTATCAACCCGCGATGGAACGCGTGCGCAGTGGCAATCGCGGCTTTGTGAGGCTTGACGTCCTGCACCGAGAAAACCTGATTGAGATCCTCACCGAAACAGGCATCAGCGACCTGACCAACACCGAGATCGATGTCCTCAACAAGGCCTGGCACCGCCTTGACCCGTGGCCGGATTCCGTGGCCGGCCTGACTCGCATCAAGACCCGGTTCATAATCGCCGCCATGTCGAACGGCAATGTCTCGCTGATGGTCAATATGGCAAAATTCGCCGGCCTGCCATGGGATATGATCCTTGGTGCGGAACCGGCCCAAGCTTACAAGCCCATGCCTGAAACCTATTTGACGGGCGTTCACTGGCTCGACCTCGAGCCCGAAAATGTCCTGATGTGCGCCGCTCATAACAGTGATCTGGCCGCGGCAAGTGGTTGCGGATTGAGTACCGCCTTTATCGCCCGGCCACAGGAATATGGTCCGAACCAGACCAGCGATTGCGAGCCCGAGCATTCGTTTGACTTTGTCACGACAAGCATCCTTGATCTCGCCGATCAACTGAAATGCTGACTCTGACGGCCACCACGAACACGCGATACGGCAGAACTGTGCCTGTTCACGCAACTCCATACCATCACCTGTAACAGGCGCCCCGGCCTCCGGTCTTTTCGGACAGGTCATGTGACAATCACCGGCAGGATGCTGCCGGTGCCGCTCTTATCGTTCGCGCCGATCAATCCGGGCCGGCCGGGGCGCCGCGCGGAACGGAAAATGATCCCGTGTCAAGATGCAGACCAACCCCGGTGCCGGACGCGAGAAAGTCCAATCGGTCGCGACGGGCAGGTAGCACGATCGATGTAGCCGCACCGGCGAACAATCGTTGCTTCGCCACCATTGCTGACAAAAAGAGCACGGTTTCTGTCGGTTATCAGACAGCGCGGGCAGAAACGGCCCGGTCTCACCCCTGCCGGGCCACCGCCAACATTGGACAGGCCGGCGTCATCCAATTATGGTGCGCCACCGCATGACCGGCAGGACGGCGTTACCATGGACCTTTCGGACGCCGCGTCCCACGATACCCTGACGCGGCAACAACAGAATTTGCTACTGGTCGAACCGATCATAAGGCTGGCCCTCGACCGGTTCCGTTACTTCAGGGCACCTCTAAAAATTCTTAATCAAGGAACCTCTTGCAAAATTGCCGGCCCGACCGGTTTTTTGCCTTGTCGAGGCTGATTTTGTTGTCGAGGGCCTGGGTCCCGGGGCATCCTGTGGCATGTCGTGTTTCCACAATAACAAGATACCGAGGAGGTGACCCCGATGACCCTTGGCTCGACCTTATCCGATCTCTGGCACCGATTTCAAGGGGACCTTTTCCCTGCGTTGGCCGAGGCGGTCGGTCCTCTCCTGGAGACGCACAAGCGCTTCGTGACAGCTCTCGATCTCGTCAAGGTGGAAGGCTTCGTCGATGAGGTGTGGACCGGTCCGGGTCGGCCCCGGGAGGATCGCCGGGCGCTGGCCCGTGGCTTCATCGCCAAGGCGGTATGGGATCTGCCGACGACCCGCCACCTGATCGACAGGCTCAAGGTGGACCCGACGTTGCGCCGACTGTGCGGCTGGTCGCGTGTCTCGGAGATCCCGCGTGAAGCGACGTTTTCGCGGGCGTTTGCCGAATGGTCGTAGTCCCGCCTTCCGGAGAGGATGCACGCGGCTCTGGTTGCAGAGACACTGGGCGACGCGCTCATCGGCCACGTGTCGAGGGACCCGACGGCCATCGAGGCCCGGGAGACGCCGGCCCCGAAGCCGAAGGCCAGGACGCCGAACCGCAAGCGCGGCCGGCCCCGCAAGGGCGAGGAGAGGACGAAGGAGCCTGGGCGTCTCGAACGGCAAGCGAACGGGATGGATCTCGATGAGATGCTCGACGCGCTGCCGAAGGTCTGCGATCACGGGGCAAAGAAGACTGCCAAGGGGGTCATGGAGGCTTGGCGCGGTTACAAGCTGCCTATCAACACAGCAGACTGCGGGGTGCCGCTGAGTACCGTCCTCACCTCGGCATCCGTCCATGACAGCCAGGTCGCGATCCCGCTGGCGATGATGACCGCCGGGCGTGTGACCAATCTCTACGATCTCATGGACGCGGCCTATGATGCCAGAGAGATCTACCAGATGAGCGAACGGCTTGGCCATGTGCCGATCATCGATGTCAATCCGCGCCGGGACAAGGACCTCAAGGAGGAGCGAGACCGGGAGGCCCGGGCCCGGCGTGCAATAGGCCATGTCGATCCCGAGACCGTGCGGTTCCGGATCCGGTCCGGTGTCGAGAGGACCAACGCCCGCCTCAAGGATGAGTGTGGCGGGCGCCATGTCCGCGTCCGTGGACATTCCAGGGTCGCCTGCCATCTCATGTTCGGCATCCTGGCCCTGGCGGCTGACCCGTTGATACGTCTCGCCGCCCCATAGCGCGGCTCCGACAACGCATGCCGACCCTTCGCGGCCCTCTCGAAGAGAGGGGCCCGGAGAGGCGTGTCCCGATGTCCGCAAAGGTCCCTGTTTGGTCTCATCATCTCTGATGAGACACCGCGAATCCATGGATTCCGACCTCCAGGTGCAGAGGTGATCGGGATCAACCGACCGATCCGGGCTCACCGGACCCTGGGGACAGGAATTTTGCAAGAGGTTCAACCTATTGAAAGATCACAACTAGAGCGTGTTCACACTAATGTTCAATGATGCTATCGTGGCGGCCGGTCCCTCGCCAGCGAGTCATCGGTATGGAACTCAGCCAGGCCCATTACGAACGCATTGCCCCGCATCTGCCGGTCCAACGCGGCAACGTCGCCGTGTCCAACCTCCAGGTGCTCAATGCCTTCCTCTATGTCGTCGAGCACGGCTGCAAGTGGCGCGGACTGCCGCCTCGCTTCGGCAAGTGGCACACCGTTTACACCCGGATGAACCGGTGGTCGAAGAGCGGCGTGCTCGCGCGGGTCTTCGAGCACCTGCAGCGCGAGCGGATGGTGCATGTGACGCTCGATGTGGTCTCGCTGGACAGCACCAGCGTGAAGGTCCATCCCGATGGCGCCGGGGCGCTGAAAAAAACGGTCCGCAATGCATCGGCAAGTCGCGGGGCGGATGGAATACCAAAGTTCATCTGGTTGCCGCAGATGAGCGAACGGCCGTGACCTTCGCGCTGTCTGCCGGCCAGGCCCAGGATGCGCCCGAAGGACGCAAGCTACTCGAACGTCTGGGGCGCCAGAAGACACCCCGGTCCCTGCTGATGGACCGTGCATACGTACGACCGGCAGTTGTACAAACGCCGCAATGAGGTGGAGCGGCTGTTCCGACGGCTCAAGGGCTTCCGGCGCATCTTCACACGCTACGACAAGCTCGACGTCATCTTCCTCGGCTTCATCACCTTCGCGCTCATCGTCGAGGCACTGCGTTAGTGTCAACACGACCTAGTTCACAACTTCGGCAACGGCCTCGACGGCGATGACCGCTTCGTGGTCGAGCGCTTCAAGGCGCTGCTCGATGGCGACATTCGCCCCGTTCAGCCCGATGCGCCCAAAACGAGGCGTATCGTGGTCTCGCGCACGGATGTCGAGGCGATGCTTCCGGCCTGCACCGAGATCATCGTGTGTACCGGACTGCGCACCAGGGGCGGCAGACAGATTTGGGGGACATCTCGCGACGGGGATTTTTCACGACCGCCGACAGAGAGGTTGAGCGACGTTCTCTCGGACGTTCCCGCCGGCAGCAAGCCCGGCCGGGGCGCCTGTACTCCAGAATCAGAATACGCCAGGAGGACGCAGTGGCATATCGAGACCAGGAGGTCGGCAAGCAGAAGGACCGCGAGCGCTACCACAGGCGCGTTGACCAACGGCGCGTGGCCGGCCCATCTGCGGTGCCTACGCGGAGAAGGCCCGCGCGGCTGCGCGCGGCGGGCAAGCCGCGACGCGGCCCGGCTCGGGCAAGATCGTATGAGCGCGAGCGTTCCCGCCGGCAGGCCGAAGCGCACTGCGAAGCCGGCATATGCGTCAGATGCGGAACCGCTCCGGCGATGGGCGGCCGCTCGTCCTGCGAGCCCTGCCTGGCGAAGAAGCGCGAGCTCGAACTCATCACCGACCGCGCCGGGACCGGCGAGGTCTGGCGTCCGCGGTGCGGGTCGCACACCAGCCGGACCGGCAAGCTCACCTCGGCCGCCATTGAGGCACGCGACTTCCAGCGCGCGAGGAAGGACCGCGAGACACGGGTGCACCTGCCCGAGGGCACCCTCGTCGCCATCGCGGGCGGCAGGGTCGCCGACGCTGGCACCGTCTTCCGCAGCCTCGACAAGGCCCGCGCGAAATACGCCGACATCGTGCTGGCGCACGGCGGCGGCCCCGGCGTCGAGCGCATCGCCGCACAGTGGGCCGAGCAGCGCGGCGTCCACCAAGTGGTGTGCAAGCCCGACTGGGACCGCCACGGACGGGCCGCACCGTTCCGGCGCAACGACGAGCTGCTCGACCTCCTCCCGAAGGGCGTCATCGTCTTCCCCGGCAACGGCATCATCGCGAACCTCGCCGACAAGGCCAAGGCGATGGGCATCCCGGTGATGAAGGTGGCCGCCTGACCCGCGGCCCGTTTTACTCCAACCGGCCACGAAGCGTCGACAGCGAACCTCGCGCGCCGCTCGTGCTCCAGCCCGCTGTGCTCGCCGCCGCATTCCGCCGCCGCCTCGCTCGCCCTGGCCGGCTGCGGGCTTCGCCGCGCACCGGCTCGCGCACCACCCGGTGCATTACTCGCCGCACTCGTGCGGGCGCTCCTGCAGAGCACGCCCGCACTTCGCTCCGCACCGCGCCGTGCACTGGTGTCCGCATGACTGCGGACACCGCCGCCTCCGGCAGTCGTGCGCAGCACGACTGCCCCCGGCTCGCTCTGCATCGCCGCCCGCATCAATCGCTGCGGCGGCTTCCACCCGCCGGGGCCTCCGGCGCCGATTTCCCGAACCTCGATGCCCCAACTCCGGCCGTCCCGACTGCACGGAGGCGGCCTTGGGTCTCAGACCCCACGCACCCAAGGTGCCCTCAACACTAAGCGCCCGCCTTCGCATGAATCGGCGGAAACTGCCATAGATACAGAGCCTTACGGCTCACAGCGCCCCGCTCCGCCTCTCGGCTTCCTCGAAGAAACGCCGCCGCGGCCGCTTCCTCTACTACCGCCCGGCCGCGCGGCCCGACACAGGAGCCGCGACCATGAGCGACAATCCCAAGTCCACCTTCGCCCAGCGTGTCCGCGCCGCCAGGCCCCGCGCCAGGAAGTACGAACTCCGCGACGACATGGTGACCGGCCTCGGCCTCGCCGTGCAGCCGACCGGCGTGCGCACATTCGTCTTCAACCGCATGGTGCGCGGGCGCAGGCGCTACGCCACCCTCGGCAGCGCCGACGCCATGACCGTGCCGGAGGCGCGCGCCGAGGCCCGCAAGCTGATTGCCGCCTTCCTCGACACGGCGAAGAACGACAATGGACTCAAGACGCCCGGCCACCCGATGGACGACTTCGCCGCCGAGTTCCTCGACCGGCAGGCCCGGCACTGGAAGCTCAGGACCCTGGAGTCCAACGCCTACATGGTCCGCAAGTGCATCCTCCCCGCCTTCGGCCATATGACCGTGGACGCCATCGCCGTCGAACACGTCAGGGACTGGTTCGCGTCCATGGCCGACGGCCCGGCGCCGCCAACCGCGCCATGCCCGTCCTGTCCATGATGATGCGCATGGCCGAGCTCTGGGGATACCGCCCGCACAACTCCAACCCCTGCAGGAACGCCAGGCGATATCGGATGCAGCCCAGGGAGCGGTTTCTTGCTGCCGAGGAGATGGCCCGGCTCAACGCTGTGCTCACCCGCGACGAGTTCTATTGCCCCCAGGCCGTCGCCGTCATCCGCCTGCTGATGCTGACCGGGTGCCGCGTCGGCGAAGTCGTCTCCCTCGAATGGGACTGGATTCGCGGCACGCGCATCCATCTGCCCGACTCGAAGTCCGGACCGCGCACGGTGTGGCTGTCGAGCGCCGCGCGCGCCGTCATCGACGCCATCCCGCGATACAGCCCGGATTGCCCGTTCCTGTTTCCGGCCCGTCCGCCGACGCGGCACATCGACAATATCGAGTACCAATGGACCCGCATCCGCAACGAGGCGGGCCTGCCCGGATTGCGGCTGCACGACCTTCGCCATAGCTGGGCTTCGGTCGCGGCCATGAACGGCGTGGACATGGTGACCGTCGCGAAGCTCCTCGGTCACGCCCTGGTCGAGACCACGGAGCGCTATGTCCATCTGTCCGACCGGTCCGTTGCCGACGCCGCCGACCGGGTGTCGAACCGCATCCATGCGGCCCTGGCCGGAAGGGGCGAAGAGGACGAAGGAGGGACGAGCCATGCCCACCGTTGACCTCACCCCGCGCCTGGCCCGCGAGAGCAGGCCCGGCGGCAAGGACACGTTCCTGTTCGACAAGTCGCTGCCCGGCTTCGGGCTGCGCATCCACCCGTCGGGACGGAAGGTCTGGATTGTGCAGACCCGTATCGAGGGGCGGAGTCGCCGCATCGTCATCGCCCGGCACGGCGAGATGGAGCTTGCCGAGGCCCGCCGCCGCGCCCGCGACATGCTCGCGCGCATCCGCGCGGGCGACAATCCCGCAGACGACCTCCAGCGCGAGAAGAAGACCCCGACCTTCCGGGAGTTCGCGGACGAGTACCTGCGGCGCTGCGAGCCGCACTGGAAGCCCTCGGGCGCAGGACCGTGCGCATCTATCTGAAGGCCCGCATCCTGCCCGCCTTCGGCAGGATGCCGCTCGACCGCATCGGCCCGGAGGACGTGGCCGCGTGGTTCGACGCGGCCAGCAGGGACAAGCCCGGCGCGGCCAACCGCGCCTTCGAGATCCTGCGCGCGATGATGTTCCGGGCCGAAGAGTGGGGATTGCGCGAGCGCAGCAGCAACCCCTGTCTCGGCATCGCGAAGAACCCGAGGAAGAAGCTCGCCCGGTTCCTGGACACGGACGAGTTGGCCCGGCTCGGGCGCGCGCTCGACGCCCGCGAGACGCAATGGCCCGAGGCCGTCCCCGCGATCCGGCTGCTCGCGCTCACCGGGTGCCGCCGCAGCGAAGTGCTCGACCTGCGCTGGCGCGATATCGGCGAGGACGCCGTCAACCTTCGGGATTCGAAGACCGGCCCGCGCACCGTTCCGCTCGGCGAGGCCGCGCGGGCGCAGGTCGCCGCGCTGCCCGGTGCGCGCGACCCGGATGCGCACCTGTTTCCGCGCTACGCCGAAGGCCGAAGCGCCTATAGCTTTACGACGTGCTGGCGGACGGTATGCAACGACGCGAAGCTCGGCAGCCTGCGTCTGCATGACCTTCGGCACACCGCCGCAAGCCAGGCGGTCATGTCGGGCGAGAATCTGCCCCTGGTCGGCAAGCTGCTCGGGCACCGGCGGCGCCGCACCACCGCCGGCTACGCACACCTTGCCGACGGGCATCTCGTCGAAGCGGCGGAAAAGGTTGGTAAGATGATCGCGAAAGCGATGGAGATTCCGAGTCCCAAGCCTCAAGCCGTCTTTGTGGACATGCTTCCGAGCGCAAGGCGGTCTTCCTCGACACCGCTGGCCTGACGAGCCAGCAAGGGAATAGGCCCGTTCTGAAGGAGTGTCCGTGCAAACTTTAGGTGATGCAATAACTGCGGCGGTAATTGGGGGACTTATAATTGCAATCCTGGCGCCCTCCGGCACCTGGTTCTTCAGAACGCTCTTTCGCCCAGAAATCCGCATAACAGGAGGGTAAGAGATGAAAAAAGAGAGGAACATGATCGATACGGCGTGCCAACTCGGAAGGTCGCTGAGGGTGCTATCGGCAATTGCGGTCCAACGACCCGGAGAGAGTCGGGAAGAGGCAGAGGACAGATCAAGGCTCGACCTCGGGATGACCAGCATCGTTCTCTACGCGCTAATCGTGGAGCTGACAATCAAGGGGCTCTGGTCGTATGAGAACGGCAGAGCGGAGCCCGAGCACACGCACCACATCGCGAATATCTTCAGCAGGTTGCAACGTGGTACACAAACTCAAATCAAGAGAATCTACGAGAGTGCTTGCGAGCGCTACGCACTTGTCCAATCGGAAGGAAGACAGCAGTTGCGGCAAGAGAGGTTCAAAGTTGAGATGGCATCGCTTGAAGAGGTCCTGCAATGGAACGCGAACGCGATGATCCACCTCAAGTACGACCTGACTCCACGTGGGAAGACCGTACCAGCCGGGGCAATGTGGGACGGCGAAACGATTTGGATCCTTCCAAAGGACAACCTGATTACGCACCAAGCTCATCTTGCGACTGCCGGGTGCGGGAAACCGGGGTTCAGGAGGCCACGCGACGACGTTTCCCGGGACCCGGACGCCGATTTGCGGCCTCCGGCGAGCCATCGAGGTCGATTGCGTGTCGTGTCCGTAGCTCGGATGAGCTTGGTGCGTAATCAGGAAGGACAAAGTGCCAAACTTCGGATTGCAGTTGGTAGAGTGGGCCCACGGCGCGGTCGAGGGCTTGGTGGCCACGGTGTAGGTTGGGCAGCATGAGATCGGTCAGGGTTAGGTGGGTAGGTGGCGCGGGTGTCGAGTAAGGCTAGTGTCCCGTACGAGAGGTTCGTATTGTTAAAAGGGTGGTGTCGATTCGGGGGACATGGTGCATTTCGATCTCGTGACTGACAACTTGTAAAGGGATATCACATCGGATTGTTATCAGCTTTTGCCAAGTTCGTCGCGCCATTTCTCAAAGTCGATCTGATTACGAAGGAAGATTCGGTATTGCTCAGCTTCGTCAGTGCTTGGCTCTACGGACTCGCAGCTGCCGTTAGAGCCAAAAAGGGCATCCAATTCTCCGACACGAAGGACGGGTATCCTCATGTGATGTCCCCACAGCGAGCGTGCTTCAGCTTCTTCAGCTTTGGCTTTTCCTCCCCTATCTCTTATGCGGAGTGTCAGGGAGTCGTCTTTCTTAGAAAATTCGGAGTGGAATTTATGAACAGCGTATTCAATGCTGTCAGCTTGGTAGAAATAGAAACGCCCTGCTCCGAGAGGTCGCCATGTTGGAGCTATCATTGATTTCTTGCCGTCATCAAAACTGACGCCTCGAACGCGGGCCATACGGGTTTGATGATAATAGATATCGTAATACCATGCATTAGTATTGTCGATACGAATTTCTCCCCGCGTCCATTCTTCATGGCGAACCATGTACTCTTCCGCCTCAGAAACTCTCAAAGTAAATTCCGGGAAGGTTCTGTAGTACATGCAAATACTTTCGTTACCCCTGTTACTTGATATCCATGCGTGGTGGTCGTTCAAGTAGATTTTAGCTCTGTCATGAAGAGGCATATCGAGACCGAAGCGTTCCCGCCACATGCGTTCGATTTCGTGAGGTTGTGCAGCATCGTTCACCGGCGTGTTGGTGTCACAAACTCTTGTATAGATGTGATGAGCGCAGATCTTCTCGTATCTTTCAATTAGATAATAAGGCTTGTGCGGCGTATCCTCTACTACCAGAACATCAAGTAATGCATCATTGATTTTGACTTCAGACAAGTAAAATTCGGGGAATCTTGACTGGAAGAATTTTCTCGAATTGTCACGGAACAAACCAGCAATTTCGGCTTGCGTTTTTCGTCCCGTTTTTTCGCTTATCGAATGCAAGGAGAAATCCTTATCGTCAACTCCGAATATCAGATATCTGTTGCCATGATGCTTGGCATTGGCAAGACATAGAACATCGTGAACGAGATCGCCGTTATTGTGGTGATGTCTACATTTGAAATCCCAATAGGTTCCCTCAATCTTTCGATTGACTAGGTCGGCAACTGTTTCCTGCAAAATATCTTGTCCAGTCATGAGTGTGTCCTTATAGTCATTCACTTGCTTTTGTCCGGCGTCTCGAACGCGGCTTCATCCCCGCGCCGAGCGAAATGCGCATCTTCTCATACACCCCAAACAGATGCTCGACCCGCTCGCGCTCGGAGGCGAAGCCACCCCGGCGGTAGAGGCGGTCCACGGCGCGGTCGAGCGCCTGATGCGCCCGGCGCAGGTTCGGCGGTATCAGATCGGGATCGTAGAGATCGGCCAGGGTCGCGCCCGGATGAGCGGCGCCAGCTTCGACATATCCGCGCCTTCGGGCGGTGTCGGGAAGGTGTTGTAGACTAGGCCGATGGAATAGCGGTAATCGCTCTTCAGCCGTCCGCCGACATGGCGCAGCCAGGCCATGTGCATCGCCGAGGTCAGCAGCGCGAAATCGACCAGCGAAGCGTCCTGAAGGACGAACACCAGATCGCTGGGGACAGTCGGCGGCTCCAGCCAACCCACCGGCACGTATTCGCGCCGCTCCGAACTGACCTTCGGAATCACCAGAAATGGTGTGCTGGGGATAACGTTGACGTGGTAGAGCGTCGGCGTCGCCGCGAGCTTCCGTGTCGGAGCGCTCTTGCTCGCCTCGCGGTAGGCGCGGACGGCGGCGATTCGCTCCCGCACTCCCGGTAGCCGCGCAAGAACTTCGGGCGGTGCATCGTGCAGCGCCAGAATCCAGCGCTCGCCTCCCTGCAAGTACTCGCGCGCCCCGATGAACGGTCGGAGCCAAGGCGCGGCCTCCGGCTCCGCACCAAGAAACGCGTCACGTTCCGCCGCGTCGAATATGTAGCTTCCGCCGTCGATGGGCTTGGAGCCGATAATCAATCTGCCCATACCGTTGATCGGTCTGCTTTCCTCCCGCACCACCAGATGCGGGTCGGACAGCCCGCCGGCGTCGAAGAGATAGGGCAACAGAGCCGCGTGGCGGCTTTCCTCCGCCTCGCCGTTAATGTCAGGGTAGCTGAACAGCCGCTTCTGCGCTCGCGCGGCCTCCCGCCGGTCGAGGCCGAGAATGACGACATGCACATGCGCCTTCCCGCGCGCGTCCGAACCCCACGCGAAGGTCCGGTGTGCGAACGCGATCTCCAGCTTGCAGCGCCCGAACAGGACCGTCCACAGTTGCGCGACCTGCTCGCCCTGCGTGATCGAGTTGGTCGCGACGAAGCCGATCCGGGCATCGCCGCCCTTCACGTAGTCCCCCGCCTTGATGAACCACGCGGCGACGTAATCGAGCGTACCGCCGCTCTTGCCGAGCGCGGCGATCCCGCGCACCTGCGCACGTTGGTCCGGTGTCTGGTATTTCGCGCCCACGAACGGCGGATTACCCAGCACGAACGAGCAATCGCCCGGCGACAGCAAGCCGGACCAGTCCGCTTCCAGCGCGTCGCCGTGGACGATGTGCGGCGACTTCTCCAGAGGAATGCGCGCATAGCTCTGGCCGAACTCGAGGCTCAGCCGATTGTTCATGATGTGGTCCATCATCCACAGCGCGGTTTCCGCGATGCGCGCCGGGAACTCGCCAAGCTCGATCCCGTAGAATTGGTCAACGTCGATCAGCGAAAGGGTGGGCGCCACGAGGTCGGTCTGTCTGCCCTCCGGCGTCTTCGGATGAAGTTCCTTCAGGACCTCGATTTCCAGCAGCCGTAGCTCACGGTAGGCGATGATGAGGAAGTTGCCGCAACCGCACGTGGGGTCGAAGAACGTCATCCGTCCGAGCTTCCGCTGGAACCGCCGAAGCTCGGCAAGGCGGCGACGATCCTTTCTCGCCTTCAGGCGCTCGAACTCGGCCCGCAGGTCGTCCATGAACAGCGGCTCGATCACCTTGAGGATGTTCTTCTCGGTCGTGTAGTGCGCACCCTGCGCACGGCGTTCCGCCGGGACCATCACCGACTGGAACAGCGCGCCGAAGATCGCGGGCGAGATGTTCGACCAGTCGAAACGGCAGGCGTCGAGCAACGCCGCGCGCATCGCCGCATCGAACGAGAAGGTCCGCAGATGCCCCTCGAACAGGTCGCCATTGACATAGGGGAACCGCGTGAGGTCCTCGTCGAGCGTCGCGGTGCGTTCGCCCTCCGGCGTGTCGAGCACTTCGAACAGTTGCGCGAGCCACGGCCCGAGATCGGCCCCGTCCTCGCCCGTGCGCGCGTCGATGAAGTCGAGGAAGATGTCGCGCGGCTCGAACACCCCGGTATCGTCGGCGAACATGCAGAACACGACACGCACGAGGAAGCGTTCCAGATCGTGCCCCCGGTGGCCCGCATCGGAGAGCGCGTCGTGCAGCCGTCCGACCAGCTCGGCGGCCTCGATGTTCGCCGGGTCCTGGTCGCGGAAGGTGCGGCGCTGTACGCCGAGGATGAAGCCGAACGCCTCGACATGCGCGGGCAGATCCGCCAGCGCGAAGGTGGCGACCTCCCGCTCGTCCAGATCGTGAAGCTCGAAGGTCTGGAAGTCGCTCACCAGGATGAAGCGCGGGCGGTCGCGCTCGGGCAGCGCGTCGAAATACTCCCCGGCCTGTTCGTACGCCGCCTTCAGGTCGCGTCCCGCGCTCTTCTGCTCGACGATCAGCACGCCCGGCCAGAACAGGTCGATGAAGCCCGAGCGGTTGTCCAGCTTCGCGACATGCGCCTCGTAGCGCGCGACGCTCCGCCGCTGAACGCCGAACACCCGGAAGAAGGCGTTGTAGAAGCTCTGCGTCTCGCCCTTCTCGTAGGCCGCGTCTCGCCATTCGTGGGCAAAGGCGGCGGCGCGGGCGCGGACCTCATTCCACGAAAAGCGCACGGTCTACGTCACTTCCTGATCGAAATAGTCTTCGTCGATCCGCTTGATCTCGTGATGGAGCCGCGTTCGCACACCGACCCCGTACCGGACCATGAGGCGCGCCAATTCTTCACCGTCGATCAGTACGATCCGCTTCGGACTCCGCGCCACGTAATCCCTGGCGGCGCGCGTGAAGCTCGCAGTGGTGACGAACACGCCCTTGGTCGTGCCCGTGGCGTCGATCGCGCCAGCGAAATTGCGCAGGTCGCCTTCGCCCACCGTGTTGCCGTCTCCGTACCTTTTTGCCTGCAAGTAGACCTCGTCCAGACCGAGTGCGTCTTCCCGGATCGTGCCGTCGATTCCCCCATCCCCCGAACGCCCGGTCACCCGGCCCATCGCCGCGTCGCCGCCGCCATAGCCCATCGCGATCAGCAGATCGACGACCACCCGTTCGAGAAACGCAGGTGCCGCATTGCGAACCCGATGCAGCACATCGGCTTCCAGAGCGCTGCTCAACTGCTTGGCAGCGCGTTCCAGTGCCTCCTCCGGCGTTTCGGCGATGTCGTCGCTTCGATTCTTCGTCGCATCCTTGCCGGGAGACGGAGCGTTCGCCCGCCGCGACCACTCTGCGTAATCCGGGTACTCTCCAAGCAGGTTCATGTCGATGCGAGAAGGCTTACGGGACAGCAAGCGTTCGCCTTCCTGCGTCAACCGATACACGCCGCGGCGAACCCGCTCCAGAAGACCGGCGCGCTCCATGTATATCACGGCCCAACTCACGCGGTTCACGAAGACCGACTGCCGACCGCTCGGGAGCATTTCCCGGACATCTTCGGCAGAGAGGCCCTCGGCATCGGCGATCCGCGCGCGGACTTCCGAGAGCGGCGATTCCGCACCGGTGACGAACGCCTTGAGGGCCGGGAGCATCAGCGACTGAAAATCAGGAACCGGCATCGGCGACCGCGCCTGTTGCCGCCGACTGCCGGGGCGTCACGTACTTCGCAATCTCGTGGCCCGCCGCGATCTCCGCCTGGCGAAGCTCCCAGGTCTTCTGCAAGTTCAGCCAGAGTTGCGGCGTCGTCCCGAAATACCGCGCAAGCCGCAGCGCCGTGTCCGCGCTCACCCCCCGCTGGCCGTTCAGGATCATCGTCACCCGGTTCACCGGCACCCCCAACGCCTTCGACAACGCGTTGGCCGACAACCCGAGTTCATCGAGTTCGTCGCGGAGGATCTCTCCGGGATGCACCGGCTTCATGCCGTTGCTTGCGTTCATGTCAAACTCCCTCAGTGATAATCCACGATCTCTACGTTGCACGGCCCTTCGTCCGTCCAATGGAACCAGACGCGCCATTGCGCGTTGATCCGAATGCTGTGCTGACCGACGCGGCCGCCGCGCAGCGCTTCCAGCCGGTTGCTCGGCAACGCGGCAAGGTCGCCAAGCGTCTCCGCGCTGTCCAGCAGAATCAGGCGGCGCGCCGCCTGATTGGCGAAGCCCTGAAATGCCGCAATGCGCTGCCCCTCGAAGAAGCGCCGCGTCGTCCGATCCTTGAAGCTGCGTATCATGCGCAGCTACTGTAGTCGTTGTTACGGTTTCCGTAAAGGACATCCGGTGTTCGAACGTTGCTCGCGGCTCGCCCAACGGCGTAACCGGGCTTGGTGACCGAAATGTTGTCCGGTAGCGCGTGCACCGTTCGGTCTTCAGCCGACCGCAAACAGGTGCGATGGCTCCTGCTGCGCGGCGGCACGGACAAGCCCGCACCGCCGCGGCCGGTGCGGGCCGAGGGAATGATCCCGCCGGTGCGCGTCTCCGCCCACGTTGAATTGTTACCTCGTGCTTCCTATAGTGCCGCCCTGAAGCCGCGCGGCGGTTCGGGAACTGTTTCCTCGGGTGCGCGGCGGGCACTGCCGCTCAAGCGCCGCTCGGACTAACTGCTGGATAGACAACGGCTTTCATCGCCCGACGGTTTGAGCGATCAGAAAGCGGGATTGGGACGCCGGTCGGCGCGTCGTTCTCACACCACACGCACCGGTGGTGCATCGAGCGAGACCCGACCGACGCGCCTTCACCAGACGTTTTCCGCTTCATAACAATCCCGTAGGCCGGATCCGGCCTCTGGCCTAGATCCCCCGCGCGGGCCGCGTTGTCTGTCCAAAGCCGCCGTTTCGTTCCCTTGGAACGGGCGGCGCCCGAGGGAACAGACAACGGAGACACGGCCATGCCCATCCACACGACCATCAACGAGCGCACGCTGCGCCGCACCTTCCGGGAGAAGAAGCCCGGGCGATACGGCCTCACCGTCATCGACACCGACCTGCCCCAGTTCGGCTTCACCGTCGCGAAGGACGGAACGAAGACCTTTTTTATCAAAGCCTTGCGTCCGGTTGGCGCGCCCAAGACGATTCTCGGCACGGCCGACGAGATGACCGCCGCCGAGGCGAGAGAGAAAGCCCTCGCGGCGATCGAGGCCACGAAGGCCGAGCGCCAGGCCGGCCCGCTGTTCGCCGATTTCATCGAGGACTTCATGCGCCGCCAGGGGCGGCGCTGGAAGTCGTCCACGCGCGAAGGCAACCGCCATCTGATCGACCGCCATCTCATCCCCTTCTTTGGCAATATGCGCGTCCCGGAGATCGACCGGGCCGATGTGCGGCGGTGGTTCGACTCCATGAGCGGCACGCCCGGCAACGCCAACCGGACCCTGCCGGTGCTCTCGGTCATGATGCGGCAGGCCGAGCTGTGGGATCTCCGCCCCCAGGGCTCGAACCCCTGCCGCAACATGCGGCGGTACAAAACGACCCCGCGCGAGCGGTTCCTCTCGCTGGACGAGCTGAAGCGCCTCGGCTTCGTGCTCGACCACGCCGACGACAGGCTGGCAGCCGCCGCGATCCGGCTGCTGCTGTTCACCGGCGCGCGGTCGTCCGAGATCACGGGCCTGCGGTGGGACTGGATACGCGGCGCCCGCGCCGTCCTGCCTGACTCGAAGACCGGGCCGAAGGCGATCCAGCTTCCGCCGCCCGCACGGGCCGTCCTGAACGGTCTGCCGCGAGAGGGGCGTTACGTCTTTCCCAACAGGAAGGGCGACGGCCCGATGAAGGGCCTTGGTCTGCGCTGGCAGAAGCTGCGCGGCCTCGCCGGGCTCGACGACATGCGCATCCACGACTGCCGACACACGTTCGCATCCCACGCCGTGATGAGCGGCCTCGACCTCTACACCGTCGGCCGCCTGTTGGGCCATGCCGACACCGCCTCCACCGAGCGCTACGCCCATCTCGCCGACGAGCATGTCCGCGAGGCGGCGGGACGCATCTCCGGCATCGTCAACGACGCCATGACCGGAAACGCGAAGGAGGGCAGACGATGAGCGGCAGCAGGCACCGCATCCGCCTGACCGTGAAGGCCATCGCCGCCGCGAAGCCGAGGGCGAAGGAATACACGCTGTGGGACAACCTTCTGGCGCATTTCGGGGTGCGGGTGCAGCCCTCCGGCGTCCGGTCCTACATCCTCCAGACCCGCGCCCAGGGGCGCATGCGCAAGATCACGCTGGGGCGCTTCCCCGAACTCCCGCTCGACGCGGCGCGCCGGGAAGGCGCCGCCGTGCTCGCCCGCTTGTGGGGCGGCGAGGACGTGATGCCACCGCGCAAGAGCATGGCACCGCTGTTTCGGGACTTCGCCGCCCGCTACCGGGAGCGGCGCAGGCATCGCTGGAAGCCGTCCTCGCTCAATACCTTCGACATCTACCTGCGTAATCGCCTGATGCCGCACTTCGGGCGGCTCCGGCTCGACGCCATCGACCATGTGCGGGTCTCGGCATGGTTCGACGCCGCGAGCGCAGACAAGCCCGGCGCGGCCAACCGCGCCTTCGAGATCCTGCGCGCCATGCACGCCTCCGCCCGGCAGTGGGGCGACCTGGGCGAACACGTCCCCGACGCCTGCGCCAACATCGTCAGGAACTCGCGCCGGTCCGTCGCTCGCTACCTCGATCATGCCGCGTTGGAACGCCTTGGCGCGGTGCTCGACAGACATCAGGAAGAACACCCGTGGCCGGTGGCAGCCATCCGCCTGCTGACGCTCACCGGGGCGCGGCTCTCCGAAGTCCTCAACCTCAAGTGGGACGAGATCGGCGAACTTGGCGAGAACGGCGCGAGCGCGCGCATCGCTGACTCCAAAACCGGGCCGCGCACGATCTGGCTCGGACCCGAAGCGGCACGGCTGCTCGCGGTGCTGCCCCGGCAGCAGGGCACTGACCGGGTACTTCCCAAGGTTCTGACGTCGGCACGGCTCTACACGTTCTGGGTCGGCATACGGAAGGAAGCCGCACTACCCGGCCTCCGCATCCACGACTGCCGACATACCTGGGCTTCGCAGGGCGTGATGAACGGCCTCGGACTGAGCACGGTGGGGCGGTTACTCGGGCACCGCCAGCGCGAGACGACGGCGATCTACGCCCATCTCGACGATGGCGCCTTGCACGACGCCGCCGTGCAAGCCGCCGCCGTCATCGCCCGGGCTATGGGATACCGAGCGGAGGCGCCACCTTCACCGGACGAGACGGACCACCTCGATAGATCGGCGGCCATGCCGGAGGCCCCGATCCCCAAGGGGTCGACCTTGCCTGAGAAGGAGCAAACTCCGCTGTGGGGCAGATCCGCGGAGCCCGAGCCGTGGGATGGTGCGGAGTCGGATGGCGACGCTGGGTCGCCTCCCGACCGCCCGGACCTAGATTGGTTGTGACCGTACCCCGACACTCTGACCAATTGTTCGGCTCGGGTGGTGCTGCCAACGAGACGCCTACTAGCCGATGTATCAATTGATCGTAGCCGTTGGATTGGCGAAGGATTCGCTCTCGAACACGCCGACCTTAGGCAATTTCGGGTGGCTCCCCTACGCTAGCTGGAGAATGTCGGGGACATGCTTTTCGCCTGCTTGCTAAGCTCGTCTAGACATCGCCGCGAGAGGGCTTCCGCAAAGTCGCACGGCAATGCGTTGCCTATCATGTTACACACATAATCCATGAACGGTGTGTCAAGGCGGTAGTCTCGGGGAAAGGTCTGGAGAAGTGCGGCCTCCCGTACGGAGATCGTCCGGTCGGCATTCGGATGACCAAAGCGGCCCTTGCTTAGAGTGGTGCAGCCGCCGGTAATCGTAGGTGACGGTCGGTCCCAAACCATCCTCCCGTATACATTGGTGAATCCGACATAGCCGTCACGGTGACAAGCCGGCCGGAGATGCTCGGGAATGTGCGCCCATGTCTCACCTGGCTTCGCCGCCTTAATGCGTTCGATGTTCTCGCGCGACAGTTTTCGAACGACATGCCAGTCGGACCGCTCGACCTCTCCCCTTGCCTTGGCCTCCGCCAAGGTGAGGGGTTCAGGCATGTTCTTGATCGTGTCACCTACCGTGCGCCAACGCGTAAGGTTACCAGTCGGCGTACCGGAATGAGTCGCGTCCGGGAGGGCGATCTCGAAGCCTTGACCACCGAGTAGGACAAATCGTCGCCGAAACTGCGGGACACCGTAATCAGCGACTTGCAGTATACTATCTGTCAGTCGGTAATCGAGCGCCTGGAGTCGCGCTTGCATTCGACCGTATAGCGATCCGCCCTTTCGTGCCAATCCGGGGACATTCTCCATCATGATCGCCCGCGGCCGCATTTCCTCGGCGAGGCGGGCCATCTCGAGAACGAGTGCGTTACGAGGATCTTCCCTACCCTTGTACTTTGCAGTCAGGCTGGTGAAGCCTTGGCACGGCGGGCAACCTGCCAGTAGATCAATTCGGTCTGTTCCCGCGAGTTCGAAAAGAGCGTCGCCGGAGACCGTGGCGATGTCCTGCTTCAGGCACCGCACCTCAGGATGGTTCGCCTTGTAGGTAGCGAATGAATGGGCCTCGATCTCCACCGCAGCGACAACGCGGAAGCCCGCGCGTTTGAGGCCAACCGTCAGGCCCCCAGCGCCGGCAAAGATGTCGATCGCCGTCGGAGTCATGTTCGTCAATGGCCGTCGGGAACCGCTGGTCCGGCGGCACGCTGACGCTGGGCCTCGCTGAGAAAATCTTGGTGCACTTGTTCCGATTTCAGGAGAAACGCCGCCCAGTCCATGCGCGTCAGTCTGCCTTTGTCACGATAACCATCAAAGGCGGCGCGCGGAGAACCGCTCAAACCGAGCCTGTCGCAGACCACGGTGACATGGAAGTCGGCGAAGTGCATGCGAAACGCGGTATGCCCAGGGTCGTCAAGGAACGCCTCCATGTTCTCGTAGTAGGTGACGATCCTGTCCATTTCCGGGTTCGACAGTCTATGGCCCGGCTTCTTGATCTCGATGATCTGCACCGTGCCTTCCTGATTGGACAAGACGAAGTCCGGCCGTTTGCCCGTCTTCTGGAAATCGGACAACGAAATGGACTGGCCGGTCTTGTCGTTGTAGTACTTCTCGAACTCCCGGCGCAAACTCGCGAAGGTTTGGTTTTCGGTCACCGGCGCCCATTCAGGGTTGATCAACCAGGGAGCGTCAGTGATCAGCCGCTGAAGATCGTTCTCGTCGGTGTCGTCGGCGTCCTTCAGAATTTCGAGGCGGTCGATGACCTTGAGGCGGTCTTCCGCGATTCTGCCGAACGAGGACAGTTCGGCCAATCGCGCCGTACGCAGGAACGAAGCTAGGACAGAGAGCGGCGTGTCGGCGCTGGCGACCGCTTCCTTCATCTTGGCGTTGAGCGTGATGTGGGGCGCGAGGGTGATGCTCAGATCGACCAGTTCGTTCACGACGCTGGCATCTTCGACATCCCCTCGGCTGATCGTGCGACCGAAGGATTCGGCGACCTCTTTCGCGCTTTTGCGAATGTCTTGTTGCTCTTCGGTCGGATAGGCGTTCTGGATGCGAGCGTCGACATCGCCCGTCTCGAGGAACAGATCCAAAGTCGCTCTCCGCATGGGCTCCCGCGACAGGGTGCCGATCTTCTTGACGATTCTCTGGCCCCAAGCTTGGAAGGCGGCAGCGAGTTCGTCCGACCAGAGGATGTCCCGTCGATCGGTTTGGATGAGGTCTTCTTCTTCGTCGAGCCAGTCGGCGTGGAGCTCGCCGACGAGATAGGAGCGGATGTTGTGCTCGCCGGTAAAGCCGGCCCGCTGGTTGAAGATGGACGTCTGGGCGGCGATCTTGCCGCGGCAGTAGATTCTCACCCCAGCCATGAGCTCGTCCTTGTAGGGAGCCTTCGAGTACGCCATCCAGCCTGTGATGGGGCGAAATATGCCCTCATGTTCGAATCCGGCCGACTGGTCCATCGCAGGAGCACCGTCGGGGTTGAGTACAGTTCCATTCTGCCCAAACGTGAGCTTCGTGTTCGGCATCGTCTGAATGTCGAAGGTGCCGACCGTCACCGGTGACGGAGTGGATTTCGTGTTGTCCAGAAGCTGGACATTCCAGTCCGTCGACGGGATACCAAAGCGTTGGGCGAGCTGGCGGCCGAGGACATTGAGCTCGGGGACCCTCCGGTGGCTGAAGTCCTTCAGGATGATTCGAGTCCCCGACTTCGGGGAGTAAGACTCATCGCGGTCGCCCACGACCGGCTTGTAGCGTTCGTCGGGCTCATCATCGAGCGCCGTGATGCCATCGTAGTAGAGGACGATGTGGGACGTGAGGTAACCCGTGGCGCCCGGGGTCGCACCCCCGCCGTCGATGAAATCTCCGCCGGCACTGATCACCTCGATGGTCTTGCAGATACCGAAGGGCGCCAGCTTTCCGACGCCCTTGCGGCCCATGACCTTACGTCTGTAGCGGGGCGAACGGTCGCCTCGGCTGGTGTCGTTCCGCCGCTCGGAACCGACGACGAGAAAGAAGTCCTGTACCTGCTGAGGCGTCATGCCGATGCCGTCGTCGTCGACTTCGATGCTGAAGCCCTTGTCCGCCACGGTGCCTCCGGCCCGAGTCGCCAGAAACTGCCCCATCGGCGCTCGAACCGTCACATGTGTGGCATCGGCATCGTAGGCGTTCGCGATGAGTTCGGCGATGACGGCGGACACCTTGTCGTAGAGCTTGACCCCCAACTTGTCGACGGTAAGCCGGGAAATTCTCATCGAGTATTCGACAGACATGCTCAAGCCCCTTGGAAATCCGTGTGCTTCGCGTTCAGGGCCATGCTCAGGATGCCTCTTCGCTCCCGGGTACCGTGGCGCGCGTATTGGTGATTGTCGGCTCCATGGCCAAGCGCCTTCTCCAGTCCGCGATGGTATCGAGAGCGATACCGAGCGCCAATGCCGCCGCTTCGTCGATTACTCTCCGGGCACCACATTCCTCGGCCTGCCTCATTGGGAGCAGTTCCCTGTCGCAGACCTGATCGAAGGCGGTCCGCAGGGATGCCCAAGCGGGGCTGTCCGGCCTCGGAATCCGGATTTCCCGAAGGTGCGCGAGCTGCCATGTCGGGTAAGTCAACTTCTGCGCCCGGCGATTGAGCAGCATCAGCCGCACGGGCGTCGAGTTCCACCAGACGGCAAGCGCCTTCTGTCTGTCTTCGTCGGGTACCGCGATGGGCACCCACCATCCGAACGAGGGTTGCGCCGTCCATACGCCCGTCAATCTCCCGCTCACCGTATCGAGGCGCATGGGAACCAGGAGATGGCTTCGCTGCGTTCGGCTCAGCTCGATCCAGCGGTCCATGTTTCGCCTTGGGCGACGTCTCGGGACATACCAAACATCGGGCTCGCCCAACATGGTACGTCGCAAGTCGCCGCTCACTGAATGAAATCCGGGTATCGCTCCAGAACCATCCGGCTCGCCGATCTCGTAGGCGTCTTGTACGCTTCGGCCGTCTGGACCAATCGCATGATGGAGCCCAGCGGGTTCCAACAGCGCATTGCTCTCCACTTCCCATGCCGCTTGCGCGAGCGCACCGTCGAACCACTGAACCGGAGTCCAGTTCCCGTCGCACACGCGGTCTGCGGGCCAGTGGTGAACATTGCCCCAGCGGCCGGGGTTGCCGGAAAGGAGGGCATCCGCCGCCTCTATCGCTTCTTCGGCGCTATCCGGCATGACGCGGAGCGACACGAACTCCGTCGGCGGGCGGTCGCCTTGCGGGCGGCGTCGGCAGACCAGCAAGCATTCGTGAATGCTGGTGTTCTCCGAAAAGTTGATCCGTCTCGGATCGTGCGTCGTCACGATCCGTTCGACGTGGAAGCGCTCTGCGAGAAAGCGGCGTTCATCGACACCCGATGCCCCGGTGCAGGCGGTGGCCGGAATCACCTTGGCCAGCACGCCCCGGTCGGTTCGCAGAAGCTGGTCTGCGAGCGGCGTGAAGAACGTTCGGACGCTGTTGGTCGTGATGACCCGCCCCGCTGCCGGATCGCGCGCCAGGAGCCGGTCCCGGATGTCGAGTTCGTGCCGCTGCATGGCCTTGATGGCCACGGCGCCGAATTTCCGGCTTCGCTTCCGGTTGTCGGTAAACGGCGCGTTCATGATCACCGCGTCGAGATCGTGCAAGGGAAACCGGATCCGTTCGCTCTCGCTGACCTGCGCCGCGTCGAGGGATTCGAGCGACCGTCGTGCCGACGTCATCGAGTGCAAATCCAGCGCGTCGCCGGCTGCGGTGAGGATTTCCAGCGATCCCGCCTTCGGCGAGTCGTCGCCCCGCGGACCATGAGGCATGGTGGCGAGGTTCATGCGCGCGTAGTCGACGGTCGGGGCGCCCAAGGTCATGTTGCATGCCGCGAGCTGAACACCGTGCTGGTTGATATCGAGGCCGCAGAGCACATCCTCCACGAGCCGCTTGTGCAGGGCCTTTCGATCCCCGTTGTTCATCTCCCTCGCATCGCCAACCCGCGCCTTGATGGTCTGGAGCGCCGCCATGAGCAGCGTCCCGGTCCCGCACGCGGGGTCGATGATCCGGAGTCTCGCGACCGATTCCGAGTCCGACCAGTCAGTGAAATCGACCCCGAACGCAAGCCGCGCCAGCATCACCGCCGACAGGTTGTTCGTATAGAACGCCCCGTCGCTCTTCGCCGAGCCGAGGATGCGGTGGTAGAGCGGCCCCGCGTGGTCGTAGCCGAGATCGCTCAGGGAATCGGCGACGCGGTTGGCGCACTCCGCCACCATGCGGATGGCGTCGTCGATCGCCTGGCCTTCAGGCAACGCTCCGAGCACCGCGAGCGCGGGACGGAACACGGGCGCGTAGTCCTTTTCGAGGATCGACTCCCACGCGACTTCGAGAACCTCCTGGGGGTGTCTCGCCCCCGCAACCTTGTCGAGCCGCACGATGGTCCGCATTTCCGGCTCGTCGCGCAGGCGGCGCTGGAGGAGACAGGCGTTGCAGAGCATGAGCGCGGCGACCGTGCATATCCCCTTCGCGCCGCCATCGTCTTCCGGCGCGAGGTCGAGAGCTGCCGCCAGCGGACCTTCCATTTCTTCGTCCTGGAGCACCGTGCTGGCGCGCCGGACCGCGTCAGCGATTTCATCGGCGACAAGCTGGCCGGGCTTGCCAAGTCCCGACGCTGCCGCGACATGCGCGTAAATCCCCTGCTCGGCTTCCTTCAGGTCGAGTTCGCGCTGGATATGCTCGCCCCCGGTTTCGTGGGCCGTGCCGCCGCCCGAATCTCCCGGAGCGTTCGCCGTGGCCTGTTCATAGACCTTGATGAAGTTGGCAGGAGACTCCGCGAGGCGCCCGTCATGGGCCTGGAGCGCCCGCAGCACCCGCCCGACGGTCCTGTAGCCTTCCGTGCCGCGCTCAAGCGCCGCCGCGACATCCTGGCCCGGTTCGACTACGACAGGAATGATGATGTAGCCGAAGCGCTTGCCCAGCGCCTTTCTCATGACGCGCCCGACCGCCTGGACGACATCGACCTGGCTGTCCCGGGGATCGAGGAAGGCAACGGCGTCGAGCGACGGAACATCCACGCCCTCGGTGAAAAGCTTGACGTTGCAGACCACCCGGCATTCCCCGTCGGCGACGGCATGGGCAAGCGCCCGCAGTTCCTGGTTGCGTTGAAGCGCGCTCGCAGACGCATCGAGGTGCCGGGCAACGACCTTCATCGCCCGGCCCGCCTGCATCTGCCGCGTGGTGGCCCTCAGGACCTCGCTCTCCATGAGCGCTTCCGCGTACCACTTCGAGCGCAGGATGCTGTTCGCGAACGCCATGGTGCGAGGTAGCTGGCCGGGCTGCTCCAGCGACTTCCCCTCCGTCACCCCGTTCACCGCCAGGGAAACGCCGAGCACGCGCGTCATGTCGTTGGTGGTCGGGGACTGCTTGCGCGTCGGCGATCGGTCGAGCCCTTCCAGCCGCCGCCGCAAGCCCGGCGTCACGCTTCCCTCGCTGACCCCGAGAACGATCACCCGGTAGTCGGAGAGCATCTGGTGGTCCACCGCCTTGGCGAACGGAAGCCGGTGAAGCTCCGGCCCGTAGACCTCGTAGTCGCCCATGTCGACGACGGCGACCCCCTGTTCGGCGAGCTTGCTCCTGGACCGCTCGGTGTAGAGCCGCGGCGTGGCCGTCATGTAGAGGCGCTTGCGGGCACGCAGCCGCGCGTCGTCGTGGAATTCCTGAAAATCGACCTTTCGGCCGCCACTCGGCCTGCGGCCCTCCAGTACCGCTCCGGTCGTGCGATGCGCCTCGTCGGCGATGGCCAGATCGAACGCTGGTGCGCCATGCAGCGCCTGGGCTTCGGTCACCCGCCCCAGGGAATGGTAGGTGCAGAATACGACACGGGTCCCCGCGTCGCCGTTGCCGCCGAGCGATTGTGCGATTTCAACCGGGTCGGTCGTCACCGGGCACTCAAGCTCGGAGACCCGGATGTCCTCGTTCTCGTTGCGTCCCCCGGCCGTCGGGTCGGAACACACGACGATGCATTCCAGACGGCGCGTCGTCTGCCGTAGCCATTCGCGTCGCGCCTGCGAAACCAACGCGATGGTCGGTGCGGCGAAGAGAATGCGCTGCCCGTCACCGACGATCTGCTCGGCGATACGAAGAGACGTGAACGTCTTGCCGGTGCCGCACGCCATGACGAGGCGGCCCCGGTCGTGGTTGGCAAACCCGGTGATGGCGTCCTCGATCGCGTCGGCCTGAAGCGGCCATGGCTCCTGCACCGGGCGCTTCGCATCCTGTTCCTCGACCTGAACGTTAAGGTGCTGCCTGAAGTCGATCTGCTTGATCTCGGGATTGGCGTTCCGGATCGCGCGCTCCGCGTTCGGCCCCCACCTGCATGTCGCCACGATCCATCGCAGGCGGAAGACCGCCTGTTGGGAGCCGCCCAGAAACTTGTCGATGCCGCCCTTGCCGAGCACATGCCGGCCGTCATGGCATTTGCACTGGATGGCGACCCACTCGCCCGAGGTTCGGCGCGCCACCAGATCGATCCCGATGTCGCGTCCGTCGAGCCCGGTCAACGCCTCGCGCTCGGGCCAGTCGGGCCAGCGCCAGATCCCGTCGAGCTCGAATTCCGGTTCCTGAAGCGCGACCCGCATGAACAACTGTTCGAACCAGCGCCCCTTCTCGGCCTCGTCGCGGCTCTCCTCGCGGATGCGCTCGAGGATGACGCGCGCGCTCGGCCTCCCCGCGAGGTCGAGGTTCATTTGAGCTGCCGTCATTGCGGGGACACCGCGCTCGACTCGCCCGCTCCGGCCTTGCGGCCCGAGGGAGTGAAAACGCGCGCGATCACGCGACCGCGCCCAAGCCGTTCTTCGCCACCAGCGTCAGCAGCTTCAGCGATGCACCCCGCGGACGCTTCTCGCCGCGCTCCCACTGGCTCACCAGCCCGGTCGTTACGTTGAGGTGACGGGCGAACACGGCTTGGCTCGCGTTCTCGCGCAGCCGAAGCGCGCGGATGTCCTCGGGCGCCATCTCCTCGACCGGCGTCAGGCACATCTCGTCGAACGCCCGCATGGTCCGCTTCGACATCAGATCGGCCTCGGCGAGTCCGAGCGCCGCCTCGTGCGCGGCCGCCAGCGCTTCACTCTTGTACTGCCTGGTCATCGCATTTCACCTCGACTATCGCCCCGACTGCCTGCGCCGCCGCGAGGCGCGCCCGGTCGAGCGCCAGATACTCGTCGGCCAGCCGGCGGAACATCTCCAGCTCGTCCCGGCGCAGGTTCTCCCGCCCGCTCTTGGCAAACCCGTAGACGAAGAACGCCAACTCCCCCGGCGAAACAGCACGATCATGCGGAACCCGCCGGACCGGCCACCGCCCCTGCGGGCGATGCGCTGCTTGATCACGCCGCCGCCCAGATCGGCATCGACCGAGCCACGACATACGCGATCCCGGCCTCGCACAACGCGGCATCGTCGATTCCCTCGCGACCGGCGAACCGGGAAAACGCCTTGGTCTTGAATGTCCGCAATCCAGGCCCGCCGCTGACCGCCCGTATTCTATAACACCAAGTGTGGTCTTTGTCATTCCAGCCGCGCTGTTTCCCCGGTCCTTGTATCGCGCCGTCGCCGGTCTGACGAGAGTGCCGGCCGCGATCATGCGCCCCCTCAGCGTATCCGTATAGGCGTCAATACGACCGCCGTTCGGGCGCGCCGAGGAACGCCTCGCGCCGCCGGGAGGAGAGGTTCGGCCGGAAGCGGAGCGGCGGTTGGCGTTCCGGAGGGAGGGGCGCCGCCGCCGTTCCCATCCACCGGTCGAAGGAGCACGGCGCCATGCACACGGCATTCGCACCGCGCGGCGACGCGCGCACGTTTCTCACCCACTTCGTCGGCGGCGGTCTCGAAGACGACCGCTACATCGTGGAGCGATTCCGCTCGCTCGCCAACGGCGAGATCGTCCCCGTCCAGCCCGGCGGGACGAAGCCGAAGGGGCGGCGCAGGGCGCGCGGCACGATCCTGCCGCTGAAGGCCGTTGAGAGTATGCGGCCCGCCCGCGACGAGATCATCATCGCGACGGGGGTCAGGCTGCGTAACTGCGGGGTGCAGCTCTGGGGCTGGCGCAGCCTGGGGATATTCGCCGACCGCCGCCAGAAGGGCTGACAGCGCGCTTGTGCGGACATCCCGCCGTCCCGCCGCCGGACGGGCGTGCGCCGCGTCCCATCCCCCTCTCACGACCTGGAGCCGACCATGGCCTACCGTGACCCCGCACAGGGCCGCGCCGCCGACCGTGCGCGGTTCAGAAAGCGCACCGCGGCACGCAAGGCCGCCGGATTGTGTCCGCGATGCGGCGAGAGCCGACCCGAGGACGGGCTTGCCTTGTGCAGTGTGTGCGCCGAGAAGCGCCGGGCATCGGAGCGCGCCCGCGACGCTCGGAGGCGGGCCGCGGGGGTCAAGCGCCGCCGCAACCCGGCCAGCGAGCGCGCGCGTGACCGGCGGCGGATCGCCGACAGGATCGCGCGCGGGCTCTGCACGGAATGCGGCACGGAGCCCGCGGCGCCGGCCCGCCGCCTGTGCGCCGGTTGCGGCGAAAGGCGCCGCGCCGCCGACCGCGCACGGTATTCCGAAGCGAAGGCCCGGGGCGAGCTCTATGGCGGCAGGAACCCCGGCGCCAAGCGCAAGGCCGCCCGCGCTGCGAGCGCCAGGCGCCGGCAGGCCCGCCTCGATGCCGGCATGTGCACCCGGTGCGGCCACCGGCCTCCCGTCGACGGCGGAACGGTCTGCGGCCGGTGCCGTGACGCACGCCGCGCGGCCGAACGCGGGCGGTATCGCCGGCTTCGCGAGCGCGGCTTGTGCGTGACGTGCGGCGAGCCCGCCTTCGACGGCCAGTCCCGGTGCGGGGTCTGCGCGACCGTGGAGGGCGAGCGGCGCGACAGCGCCGGGAGGAACGACGCGGCCCGCCGGCGATATGACGAGCGCCGCGCCCGCAATGCCTGCACGGACTGCGGGCAACCCGCGTACGGCGCATGCCGCTGCCCCGAGTGCGCCAAGCGGTCGTATGACCGGTCCGCGCACTTCCGCGGCATTCCGGTATGGGAGCCCACCTTCACGGTCATCGAGATCGACACCGGGACGGTGCACGGCCCGTTCGATTCCCAGGCCGAGGCCGCCGCCAGTCTGGTGTTCGCGAAGCTCTCGCTCCACGAGGTCGAGATCGTCAGCGAGGCCCCGATCACCGCGACGGTGACGGGCTGGTCCTGAGCGGTTCCCTCGGCGGCGCTCGCGACATGCTGGAGGTGGAGAACGGCGAATGCCGGGCAAGCGCCCGGTGGACGGGAGGGAGCGGGTCCTTCCCGCACCGGGCGCGGCACAGACCCAGGAGGCCCAGAATGTTCGACCTGTACCACGACTACGACCCCGTCACCCCGAGAGGCGGAATGCTGCTCGCCGAAGTCGGCATCGACCTCGACGCCGTGCGGCAGACGCTCGCTGACGACCTGGCCCAGCGCTGTCCCGACCGCGAGGTTCCAGAGAGCCGGAGTTGGAGGAAAGCGGAAGAAGGATGAACGGACAAGGGGCCGGAGAGATAGATTCCGGTC
>OY729512.2:0-1247500 GCA_963422445.2 Thalassobaculaceae bacterium | reverse complement strand
CGTCTTCGATTTGTATCCCGGGACCGCCTGCCATGCGGGCCCGGTCGCCGGGTCCTGAATGAACGGCATCCACTACTCCTTCACACTGATTGCGCCGTCGCCATCGGATGAAAGCCCCATCTCCACGGCAAATCGCAGAAATCGCTTAACCCAGGTTGGCACTTTTTTGTTCCGCTGTCCTTTATCGCTTTGATATGGGTCGATATTTTTCTCGGCCGATTTCAACATGGCCCCACATTTTGTTGGATTCTGTCAGCGCGTCAGGCGGGCCCTCCTGCGGTGGATGGCGGGTTCCACGCCCGCCGCCGAGGAGATGTCGGCACCCTCGGCGGCCGGGCGCGTGTCCTGGCGGTTGACGATCAACGTGCCGTCGGTCTGGCGCAGGCGCGTGGTGATCCGCACCCAGGTCCGCAGGACCGTCGCGGACCGATGCCCAGCACTTGTGGATGCCCCGCGCGGCCAGCCGGGTACGGATCAGATGCACGGCGTGATAGGCCAGCACCGCGATCAGCAGGTGGGCCGCGATGCGACGGTCGAGCTGGTGCCAGATCGGGCGAAGGCCGAGTTCGGATTTCAGGCTGCGGAAGGTGGCCTCGATGTCGGTGATGCGCCAGTACGTCCGAAGGATCGTCTCGATATCCCAGTCGACGTGGCTGGTGCGCAGCACATAGGCGCCGGCGCCCTCATCGGCCTCGTCGTATAGCGGCCTGCGCTTGAAGCGAACGGCAGACGCGTTGGCGCCGGTGTCCGCCTTCTCGAGCGTGATCTCGTAGTGCCTGGCGACCGCGGAGAAGCGCTGCTTGAGGCGGCCTACGCTCTCCAGCACCTTGTCGTAGCGCTTGAGGCGGCCCTTGACCGGGAGGCCGCTGTGGAGCCTTTCCAGCGCCGCCTCGAAGCGGGTCCTCCTCAGGCCGAGGATCGAGGTCTCGGCCTTCTTCTTGCCCTCGCTGACGACAGAGAGCCGCGCCTCGCCGTCCTCGCTTGCGAGGCGCCAGGCGCGCACCTCGTGGTGCGCGCTGGTGATCAGCAGCGCCTCGGGCCCGCCCTCGGGCGGCGGCGGTTTGCCTCCCCGGCTGACCGCGATCCAGTCGTAGCCCGGCTCGCCCAGCCACGCGATGTTCTCCTCGGTGGCGATGCCCGCGTCCATGACCACCGTGGGCTTGGGCGCCGTGCCGCCGCACACCGCCTCGAGCCTGACCAGCGCGTCCTCCAGCCTGCCCGGCTCGCTCACGTTGCCCGGCAGGATCTCGCAACTGCGCGGGAAGCCTGCACCGTCGAGCGCCAGCGCCAGCGTGATCAGCGGACAGTCGTCGCGCTTCTGCCTGGAGCGCCCGAAGCGGGGACGCTCGCCGTGCGTGTGGCCGTGATAGTGAAGGTTGGTGAGATCGTAGAAGGCGATGGTGTCGGGGATGTCGAGCAGCGAGCGCTCACGGTTGAACAGCTCCCGCTGGATGGCGGCGCGGTGGCGCCAGAGGAGGTCGCCGATGCGGTAGAGCGTCTTGCGCCGCAGTGCCTTGCGGTCGCCCTCCAGGTCGAGACGTTCGGCGGTCGCACTGTCGCGGCGCAGCCAGCGGCTGGTCTCCCGCTCGCTGGCGGGATGGACCATCCTGGCGACGACCAGCGCGCTCGCGATGCGCCCTTCGCGGCCCTTGATGCCCAGGTCGTGGAGGATGTCGGCGAAGCCGAGATCGTCGAGGGCCTTGAGGCACAGGCGCTCGCAGCCGACCGTGCGCGGGGTCTCGTGCTCCAGGGTATCGAGGTCGACGGTGGCGATGTCGGGCTGGCGCGCCTCTTCCTGCACCGCTTCGGTGCGGAACCCCCTGGCCCTGAGCTTGGCGACGATGTCCTCGGCTGCGGCCTGCACGTCCGGCGCGGCTTGGAGCAGCGGCGGGCGGCCGTGGAGCAGCGCCTCGGCGAGTTCGGTGACCTCCTTCCACCTCTCGCGCGGGATCGGATCGTGGGTGCCGAGATTGAGCAGCGTCCTGTGGCGCACCCTGTCGCCGACGCGCTGGGAGAGCATCAGCCTGTGGCTTCGGACGGGCTTGCCGTCCTTCTCGGTGTGGGTCTTGGTGGCCTTGATGTACATGGCGCAGGCGAAGGGTTGGCGATGTGTTGTGCAGACACGCTCGCCGGCGCGCCTGGCAAGGGGGATATCGACGCAACGACAAAGTCCTGGCCCCACAAACGACCTCCGGGCGCCCACATCAGACATATAGAAGTTCAGGCGATGGCAGAGCCCAGTATATGATGTTCTCAGGCCGCAAACATCCCCCGATCAGGCACGGTCAGTGGAAAAAACTGCCAACTTGGGGTAAGCAGATGGTTCCGGTTCTATCAACATGCTGTAGGTAATGGGTTGTGCATTGGTGGCGAGGCGGAAGAGCGAGCGGAAAGCATCGTGGCGGGTTTTGCGGCGGTTGAAGCGAAAGACGACCTCATCGAGATAGGCTTGCAGATGCTTGCGGCGCAGCCCGTGGTCGACGCCTCGCGCCCATCCTTTGAGGTTGGAGAAGACTTGGTGGATCCACGGCAGGACGAGGTGAGCGGCGGTCTTCCCGACGACATGGACATTGTGGCGATCGGCGGGGACCGCAGCGTCGCCGGACCAGCCGTCGGTTTTCACGATGGCGTCGGGATCGACGGCGGTTTCGACGAAGTGTCCGAGGTCGGCGGCGCCGTAGGAGGAGATGTCGGCTAGCCTCAGGCGGCCTGGGATGTTTCCGTCCCCGAGTTCGATGGCGCCGACGATGAGCATCTTGCCGTCGTGGCTGCGTCCTTGCCCTCCGGTGGGAGGATCGTCTTTGGTCCGGAATGGACGGCTGGCCTCGTCGATGTCCACCAGGCCCGACAACGGGTTGCGCTCGGGCTCGACCATGCTGGCGTGCAGGATCGTCCCGGCCGTCACCGAGGTCTGCCGGCGGCAGCCGGTGCACTCGAAGGTGTGTGCTTTTCTGCGCAGCGCCCATCCCTTTTCATGGCCGCACCTGGGACAGACGAAGCCGTCCGGCCAGCGCATTTCGATCAGCCAGGCGGCGCAGGCGCCATCGTCCGGGACCATGTGCTGGAAAGCGAAGAGGCTGTCGGGGAGCTGTTTCATGTGGTGGCTTCGTCGGCAGGAATGTATTGGGAGCATTCCACCCGCTCCCCCGCTCTAACCTCAACCTCTGGTGGCAAACTCTCGCAACCGGAGCCATGTGCATAAGCGGTTCGCAGAATTCACAGAACCTGTTCCGACAAGGAAGCGGATTGCTCAGCACAGATTAGGCCCGTGGAGGCCTCCGGCTCCTGCCTCTGATCAGCCGCCATGCGCACTCTCGTGGATATTGCAGCGTCTCGCATACCAGCGTGGCCGAGAAGTGGCTTGTGTCACGCTTATCCGGTTCTGCGCCGGGCACGTGCTTTGGTTCTCCGGCCTCCCATGGGCCCCGGCCCTTCCTTCAACGACCTCCGTCAGGGGCCACGGCGATCCTACGCCAAGTTTGCCCTGTTTTTCTCATGCCTGCCGATTGTGTGATCGACCGCGCGAATCGGGTATTCACAGCGCGTTGGCCCCGGATTGGCCGGTCGGGGCGGCGTATTGTCGGTCGGCAGGCATCAGACACCGGGACCACCGGACAGATCGCCGCCCTAACCGGGCTGCGGGGGATCGGTCCAAATGACGCGACCCTGTTGGTCAACGAGGCGGTCCATCGCGACTTTGACAATCGCCAGCAACAGGGCGGCCCGGCTGCGTGCCCATCGGGTCCAGAGGGCTTGGTGCTGGATCCGCTTCCAACCGGACAGCACCCTGACCCAAGAGTTCGTGGCTTAGAGCCTGGCCTAAAACTGGTTGGGTGGTCTCGCCGACGGGGCATCATCACAATCGTCCGCAAACTGCTGATTGCGTTTCCTGATTACCCTCGAATCTAAGCAGTATTTAATATCGAATACTACCATGTAATTTGATGATAGAAAGCGGACATTCACATGGTGCGCAACCCAGTAGCAGTTTCAGAAAGGAATCAGCCTCAATGCGTTCCTCTCCCTCTACGGCAGCGAAGACCAGTGCTTCGCTGCCCTCTTTCAATGGCGATGGTCGAGCGGCTTTCTATGCCCACACCGCACCCATGACCGGTGCTGTCAGTTGAACACCCGAAAGCTCCAGCAGTGCAATCGCTGCCATCGCCAGACCTCCATCACCGCCGGCACCATCTTCGACTCCACCAAGCTCCCGCTCACGGTGTGGTTCCAGGGCTTTTACCTCATGACCCAGGGCAAGAAGGGGGGCTCTGCGATGACGCTGCACCGTCAGCTCGGCATCTCCGACAACACGGCGTGGCGCATGCGCCACAAGCTGATGCAGGTGATGATGGAGCGAGACCGAGAGCACCCGCTCGGCGGGTCGGTCCAACGCGACGATGCCTACTCTCGGCGGCAAGCGCCGACGGGGCGCCGGGCAAGACCCCGTTCGTGGCCGCGGTCGAGATCAATGAGCAGGGACATCCGCAGCGGGTGACGCTCACCGTGGTCGAGGGCTTCCGTCTCACCGAAATCGCCGCCTGGGCGCAGCAGCACCTGGGTCCGGGCACGCAAGTGCTCTGTGATGGGCTGGCCTGCTTCAATGGCGTGACCGCGGCAGGCTGCGTGCATGAGCCGATGGTGACCGGCGGCGGGAAAGCCGCGGTCGAGCACCCCGAAGTTTCGTTGGGTGAACACGATCCTCGGCAACATCAAGAGCGCCTTGCGTGGCACCGACCATGCGATTCGTCCCAAATATGCCCAGCGCTATCTCGCGGAGTTCGAGTACCGGTTCAATCGTCGCTTCGACCTGCCCGAGATCATCCCCGGATTGGTCTACGTGGCGCTGCGGACACCGCCGATGCCGGAAAGGCTACTCAAATTGCGCTTGGCTTGAGTGGGAATCAGATTGCGTTATGGCGCGACAACACGTCCGGCCTCGTCCCGGACGACACGCGGATGAGCTGAACCGGGGTGTCGAGATCCAACCATGACCGGACGCGGTGGTAGCTGGATCGGGCCGGCGCGTGACCGAGGGAAACCCTGGCTGAAAAACATCATTTCCGAGATGGGTCCCGCCACCCAGACCGTCAGGTCCGCAGCAAGCGGGGGGGGGGGGGGGTACGAAGATGGCCGAGCGCCAAGCCTCCGACCGGATAACAGGTGAGTACGCTCAGACCCTGTGCGACCGTTGCGAAAGGCTCAAACCGCTTATGCACTTGGCTCCGGCTTGATCAACATGTTGATCGAAAACCGTCCAAATGGACCGGTAGAAGTCAACTTCTCGCGGAAAACTCTCGCAACCGGAGCTACGTGCATAAGCGGTAGGCTCAATTCGTGAATTGTAGGTGCGGTTTGGCCATCGCCGCCTCGAGGCAGGCTCTGGGCGCGGGCTGATCGCCGAGTTCGATGAGATGGAACCACCTCAGATAACTGTCGAGGTCTTTGGTGAGATGCCGCGGAAGCCGCGCAGGACGCCCTTGATCTGGCTGTGGCGGCTATTGACCGTCTGGATGTGCTGCGCGCCCCGGACCCGCTCGCTGGCAGAAGCGTTGATGCTCTCGTGTGGGATGTCGAGCGCCGCCGCAACGGGCGGATAGCAGCGGTTGGCGTCGGAGACGAGCAGCGCATCCGGTGCGACGACCGGCTCCAACCCCTCCTTCACGCTGTCTGCGTTGATGGCGGGCAGGGTATGGCTGAGGGTCTCGCCCGCACGCCCTTGCGGCTCTCGAGAACGGCGGTCTCGTCAGCCTCGACGATCCCGGCAAGCCGGTCCGGCGCCTGGCGCACCGCCGCCAGAAAGCGGTGGCGCCAGCGAGGTGCCGTGCCCGGCGCAATCCCGCAGCGCTCGGCAGCCTCCCGGATCGTCTCGCCGACGCCAGGCGAGGCGCCAAAGGCCCGACAGCGCTGTGCCGGTCAGCGCACCGAACCTCTTCCCACAGGCCTTGTACCGGACACGGCGAAGACCGCGCGCCGTGCCCTGCGACACCGCCCCGCCGGCGCCGCAATGCCGACAGCGCCGTTCGTCATCCACGCCCAGCTCGATCGCCGCCAGCGAGGCCGCACCCTCCGGCGGGTCCGACAGCACCGCCGCCACCGCCTTGCGCGGCGCCGCCTCAACTCATCGACACGCGAAAACCAATCCCGAAACCCCTCGTGATCCATCTGCCTGACCGCCAAGGCGAATCGGGAGAGTTTCTATCACGATGACTACGATTCACGAATTGAGCCTTGCGAACAGACACTCCAGACCTAGTTGAAACAGCCGCCCGGCCAAAACCAACAAAGGAGTGAAATGATGACAGCATAAGGTCGCGGCGGCGGTGAAATACCGGTTGACATCGGGAAGCCCATAAGCAGGTCCCGATGCTGTGCGTACGGACATGCGATGGGTCCTGGACGCCGCGGACCCATCTTCGCCTCACCGTGACGCTGAAGGGCGTTGCCTTCAACCCTTGTGACGGCTCCGGCACACCGGATGAGTTGCTTTCGGCGCTCGATAACGTCACCTGCACGCACAGCTACCGACGCTTCGACGGGCACCTCACGATAAGCGACGCACAGCTCTCGGCAAAGGGGTGGTTAGCCTCTACTGTCACGGTACTGGCACCCGCAACACAAACACCAGTTAGCCTAGGGATTGTCTGAACAAGTCGGTTTTGTCACAATTGGTTTCTTGGTGACGGAGTGGAATGCGAGCCCTGGAGCAAGCGACGTTTGCGGAGCTGGAGCACGACCTGAAGACGCGTCGGACGCGGCGCGAGGTCTTTCTCGAGACGATGGACGGGCTGGTTCCCTGGGAGCGGCTGGAGGCCCGCATCGAGCCGTTCTACCCGAAGGCCGGTCGCGGTCGGCGGCCTTATCCGCTGAGCGTGATGCTGCGGGTGCACTGCGTGCAGCTGTTCTACAATCTGAGCGACCCTGGGATGGAGGACCTGCTTTACGCGGTGGAGTCGGTACGGCGGTTTGTGGGGTTGCGCCTCTCGGGTGCGCTGCCTGACGAGACGACGATCCTGCATTTCCGCCACTTGCTGGAGACGCATGGTCTGGGCGAGACGCTGTTCGAGGAGATCAACGCACATCTGGCCTCGCTCGGACACCGCTTGAGCAAGGGGACGATCGTGGACGCGAGTCTCATTGCCGCGCCGTCGACGACGAAGAACCGCAAGGGCGAGCGGGACCCGGAGATGCATCAGACGAAGAAGGGCAATCAGTGGCATTTCGGGATGAAGGCGCACATCGGGGTGGATGCGCAGTCGGGCTTGACGCACAGCGTGGAGACGACGCCGGCGAATGTCTCGGATGTGGCGACGGCGCACGCGCTGTTGCACGGGGGCGAGGAGCAGGTGTGGGGTGACGCGGGCTATCAGGGGGTGGACAAGCGCGCGGAGAACCGGGACACGGACGTGGACTGGGAGGTGGCGATGAAGCCCGGCAAGCGCCGGGGGCTGGACAAGGCGGGCCCGGCGGCGGCGGCGGAGAGGCGCAAGGCGTCGGTTCGGGCCAAGGTGGAACATCCGTTCCTGTATGTGAAGCGCCACTTCGGCTACGCGAAGGTGCGCTATCGGGGGCTGGCGAAGACCACGCAACGCATCGCCGTGCTGCTCGGGTTCACCAATCTGCTCATCGCGGGGCGCGACGCCACCGCCTGACGTGGGGGGAGTCCGTCCGCAACCGCCGCAAGGTGGCGGGGGCGGTCGGCTCGGGCATCAAAATCTCCATTTCCTGGCGCGACAACACGTCCCCGATGGGCTCTCGTGTTTCATCCACGGGCCACGACACCCGTATACCCGAAAAAACCGACTTGTTCAGACATTCCCTAGATAGTGTCGTCACGAAATGCCAGCCCAGAGCGCCAGATACCGGATCTGCACCGCGGCAAGAAACGATGCGGCATTCTTGGCGTATCGCGTGGCAATCCCACGCCAGCGCTTGAGCCACAGAAACGCGTTCTCCACCAAATGCCGGTGCCGGTAGAGATGGACATCATACGCTCCGGGGTGCTTGCGGTTGCGCTTCGGCGGAACCACTGGAATGACTTCATGCTCCTCACAATAAGACAGGATGGCATTCGTGTCATAGGCCTTGTCCGCCAACAAGGACTCGGCATCTATCCCTTCAATCAGCTCGACCGCTTGACTGCAATCTGCTGCCGTCCCCTCGGTCACCAACACTCGCACCGGCATCCCATGCGCGTCCACAGCCAAGTGCAGCTTCGTGTTCAGCCCCCTTTTGTGCGACCCATCGCCTGATTGCCACCGATCGCACCGCTCGCATGGGGATGGACCTTGAGATGACTGGCGTCAATCATCAGCCACTCATCGTCCGGCTCATCCACCAGAGGCTCTAGCAACGCCCCCCAGAGCCCCTTGTCCCGCCAGCGACAGAACCGACGATGGGTATTTTTCCAGTCTCCATAGTCCGGCGGCACATCACGCCAGGGAGCGCCGGTACGCAGAATCCAGAAGATCGCATTAATGAACCGTCGATTATCCTGTGCCACCCCACCCCAACGTCCCGCTCGACCAGGCAGATGAGGCTCCAACAACAGCCAGACCCTGGCTGAGATGTCGTGACGCCGATGAGCCAATCCCATGAGTCACCTCCATGAACCATCGAGTGATACCGACAGATAGTACAGATGAGCATCACTCATGACGACACTATACTAGCGCACCACAAAAAAGATGTGCACCCGGTTATGCAACTTGACAAATACCAGATCGGCTTCAAGAATCGGTGCTGAAGGCTACATGTCGCCATGAAGGGCATCATATCGCATGAGCGCATCCCGGCGTATACGCAAAAGGCGCCTTGCAACCGGTATCGCCGCCCTCGCCGCCCTCGGCATCGCCACATATGCATGGCAATACGGATCCGACGACGGACCGGAAATACCCGGGACGGATGTGAGTTCCAAAATCGCACCGGTTCCGGAACCCATCGCACAACCGACGCCGCCAGTTCCCGAAACGATACCTGACGAGCAGAAGCCGCCCCCGGCCGAAACCCGCGAAATCACCGTCCGGCGCGGCGATACAATGATGAAACTCCTGACCGGGAACACTATCCCGCGCAAGGAAGCCCATGCGATCGTGACAGCGCTCCGGCCCGTCTACAATCTGCAGCGCATGAAAGTCGGACAACGGTTTACCGTCGCTCTGCGCCCCGACACCGACGCGGCCGGGTCGCCGCGGCTGGTCCGCCTCACGCTGCAGCCCGATCCCGATCGGGGAATCGTTCTGCGGCATGTTCCCGAACAGGGGTTTCATGCCGAGATCGTCGAACGTCAGCTCGAACGCCGCGACAGCTTCGCCAAAGGGCAGATCGCGTCCAGCCTGTACAACGCCGCGGTCGCCATCGACCTGCCGATCGACGTATTGACAGCACTGATCAAGATCTTCAGTTTCGATGTCGATTTTCAGCGCGAGATCCAGTCCGGCGACAAATTCGCCGTGCTGTTCGAACGATTTCACGATGAATTCGGCGAACCGGCGCGGAACGGCCGGATCGTCTGGGCTTCGATGACGCTGAGCAACAACAACCTCGAATACTTCCAGTTTACGCCCGAAAGTGGGTTCTCCGATCACTACGACCGACATGGCAAGAGCGTTCGGAAAACCCTGATGCGCACGCCGATCAACGGAGCCAGACTCTCATCCGGCTACGGCAAACGCCGTGATCCTATTCTCGGTTACACGAAAATGCACCGAGGCGTCGATTTCGAAGCACCAAGAGGAGTTCCGATCCTCGCAGCTGGGGATGGCGTGATCGAAAAGATCGGGCGCAACGGGAGCTACGGTAAATATATCCGTATCCGGCACAATTCGACCTACAAGACGGCCTATGCTCACATGTCCGGATATTTCAAAGGGCTGAAACGCGGCTCCCGGGTTCGCCAGGGCAGCACCATCGGCTATGTCGGGTCGACCGGCCGTTCAACCGGTCCACATCTGCACTACGAAGTGATTGTGAATGACCGCCAGACAGATCCGATGAGTATTCGCCTGCCGGCCGGAAAAACCCTCAAGGGTAAGGATCTCGAAACCTTTCAAGCCCACTGGCCCGCCGTCCTGGAACGGATCGCGCTGGCCCGCGACGACAGGAAACTCGCCAGCGACTGACCCCCCCCCCCCCCCCCCCCCCCCCTCCCATGAGCGCTGATTTGTTTAGGGATTGTCTGAACAAGTCGGTTTTGTCACAATTGGTTTCTTGGTGACGGAGTGGAGTGCGAGCCATGGAGCAAGCGACGTTTGCGGAGCTGGAGCACGACCTGAAGACGCGTCGGACGCGGCGCGAGGTCTTTCTCGAGACGATGGATGGGCTGGTTCCCTGGGAGCGGCTGGAGGCGCGCATCGAGCCGTTCTACCCGAAGGCCGGGCGCGGTCGGCGGCCTTATCCGCTGAGCGTGATGCTGCGGGTGCACTGCGTGCAGCTGTTCGAACCTCTTGCAAAATTCCTGTCCCCAGGGTCCGGTGAGCCCGGATCGGTCGGTTGCTTCCGTTCACCTCTGCACCTGGAGGTCGGAATCCATGGATTCGCGGTGTCTCATCAGAGACGATGAGACCAAACAGGGACCTTTGCGGACATCGGGACACGCCTCTCCGGGCCCCTCTCTTCGAGAGGGCCGCGAAGGGTCGGCATGCGTTGTCGGAGCCGCGCTATGGGGCGGCGAGACGTATCAACGGGTCAGCCGCCAGGGCCAGGATGCCGACCATGAGATGGCAGGTGACCCTGGAATGTCCGCGGACGCGGACATGGCGCCCGCCACACTCATCCTTGAGGCGGGCGTTGGTCCTCTCGACACCGGACCGGATCCGGAACCGCACGGTCTCGGGATCGACATGGCCTATTGCACGCCGGGCCCGGGCCTCCCGGTCTCGCTCCTCCTTGAGGTCCTTGTCCCGGCGCGGATTGACATCGATGATCGGAACATGGCCAAGCCGTTCGCTCATCTGGTAGATCTCCCTGGCATCATAGGCCGCGTCCATGAGATCGTAGAGATTGGTCACACGCCCGGCGGTCATCATCGCCAGCGGGATCGCGACCGGGCTGTCATGGACGGATGCCGAGGTGAGGACGGTCCTCAGCGGCACCCCGCAGTCTGCTGTGTCGATAGGCAGCTTGTCACCGCGCCAGGCCTCCAGGACCCCCTTGGCAGTCTTCTTTGCCCCGTGATCGCAGACCTTCGGCAGCGCGTCGAGCATCTCATCGAGATCCATCCTGTTCGCTTGCCGTTCGAGACGCCCAGGCTTCTTCGTCCTCTCCGCGCCCTTGCGGGGCCGGCCGCGCTTGCGGTTCGGCGTCCTGGCCTTCGGCTTCGGGGCCGGCGTCTCCCGGGCCTCGATGGCCGTCGAGTCCCTCGACACGTGGCCGATGAGCGCATCGCCCAGTGTCTCTGCAACCAGAGCCGCGTGCATCCTCTCCGGAAGACGGGACTGCGAAAATTCGGCAAACGCCCGCGAAAACGTCGCTTCACTCGGGATCTTCGCGACACGCGACCAGCCGCACAGTCGGCGCAACGTCGGGTCCACCTTGAGCCTGTCGATCAGGTGGCGGGTCGTCGGCAGATCCCATACCGCCTTGGCGATGAAGCCACGGGCCAGCGCCTGGCGATCCTCCCGGGGTCGACCCGGACCGGTCCACACCCCATCGACGAAGCCCTCCACCTTGACGAGATCGAGAGCTGTCACGAAACGCTTGTGCGTCTCCAGGAGAGGACCGACCGCCTCGGCCAACGCAGGGAAAAGGTCCCCTTGAAATCGGCGCCAGAGATCGGATAGGGTCGAGCCAAGAGTCATCGGGGTCACCTCCTCGGTATCTTGTTGTTGTGGAAACACAACAGACCACGGGGTGCCCCCGAAACCCAGGCCCTCGACAACAAAATCAGCCTCGAGAAGGCAAAAAACCGGTCGGGCCGGCAATTTTGCAAGAAGCTCGTTCTACAATGCTGAGCGACCCTGGGATGGAGGACCTGCTCTACGAGGTGAAGTCGGTACGGCGGTTTGTGGGGTTGCGCCTCTCGGGTGCGCTGCCTGACGAGACGACGATCCTGCATTTCCGCCACTTGCTGGAGACGTATGGTCTGGGTGAGACGCTGTTCGAGGAGATCAACGCACATCTGGCCTCGCTCGGACACCGCTTGAGCAAGGGGACGATCGTGGACGCGAGTCTCATTGCCGCGCCGTCGTCGACGAAGAACCGCAAGGGCGAGCGGGACCCGGAGATGCATCAGACGAAGAAGGGCAATCAGTGGCATTTCGGGATGAAGGCGCACATCGGGGTGGATGCGCAGTCGGGTTTGACGCACAGCGCGGAGACGACGCCGGCGAATGTCTCGGATGTGGCGACGGCGCACGCGCTGTTGCACGGGGGCGAGGAGCAGGTGTGGGGTGACGCGGGCTATCAGGGGGTGGACAAGCGCGCGGAGAACCGGGACACGGACGTGGACTGGGAGGTGGCGATGAAGCCCGGCAAGCGCCGGGGGCTGGACAAGGCGGGCCCGGAGGCGGCGGAGAGGCGCAAGGCGTCGGTTCGGGCCAATGTGGAACATCCGTTCCTGTATGTGAAGCGCCACTTCGGCTACGCGAAGGTGCGCTATCGGGGGCTGGCGAAGACCACGCAACGCATCGCCGTGCTGCTCGGGTTCACCAATCTGCTCATCGCGGGGCGCGACGCCACCGCCTGACGTGGGGGGAGTCCGTCCGCAACCGCCGCAAGGCGGCGGGGACGGTCGGCTCGGGCATCAAAATCCCCATTTCCTGGCACGACAACACGTCCCCGATGGGCTCTGGTGTTTCATCCACGGGCCACAACACCCGTATATCAGAAAAAACCGACTTGTTCAGACATTCCCTAGCATGTCGGCGATCCGTATGTTGCGTGGACGCGCGATGCGGGGAGGCCAAACAGATGAACGAGGACTGGCAGGAGCTTGCCCGCGAGACGGGCGCGTTGAAGCGGCTGCGCAAGGACAAGTCGGTCGATGCCCTGCTGCGCATACTGCTGCTGCATCTGGCCTGCGGGCACTCGCTGCGCGAGACCGTGGTCCGAGCCAGGAAGGCGACCCTGGCGGATCTGTCGGATGTGGCCTTGTTGAAGCGGCTGAGGAAGTCGGGCGACGGGCTGCGTGCCCTGTGCATCGCGCTGTCGGGCGACGGCGGCTTTCAGGTCAGGGCGTTCGCCGCGACGACGGTGAAGGAGCCTGGACGGACCGGGTCGCTGTAGCGGCTGCACGACAGCGTGCGCCTTCTTCAAGCTGACGGCGAGCGCGGGGCCGGGTGCGGGCGAGACGTTCAGGCATTTGTCGATCGCCGAGGGCGACTATGTGCTGGCCGACCGGGGTTACTCGACCGCTGCGGGCTTCGATCATGTGGTGTCTGCGGGCGGCCATGTCACCGTAGGGGTGAACAGGGGGTCGCTGTCCTTTCGGACGACCGACGTCGCGCCGTTCGACCTTCTGGCGCACGTCACGACGCTCAAGCGCAGAGGCAAGCGGCCTCAACCCCGAACTCTCGAGTTCGCGCGCTCCGTCATCGTGGTCACCCCCTTCCCCGAAGCGGGCTTCACCGCCGCCGAGGTTCTCGAGTGGTCTCGCACCCGCTGGCAGGTCGAACTGGTCTTCAAGCGCTTCAAGTCGCTGGCACAGCTGGGGCCTCTGCCGAAATACGACGACGAGAGCGCCAAGGCATGGCTCTACCGCAAACTCCTGGTGGCGCTGCTGGTGGAAAAGCTCATTCACCACGCCACCGCGGGTTTCCCCTGGGGGTACCGCGTGGAGGCGATCCCGACCGCACAGCCCCTGGCGTGACTTCCGGTTCATGCTCAACCAACTCGCGCGAGCCATCGAACCCCAACGTCCTCTCAATCAGGTGATCGCCGAATCGAACCAGATCTCCAGCTCCCTGGCAAAGCCGCCCCGCCGGCGCGCGCTGCAGATCGCGAAGCGCTTCGCGATCTGCAGCTAAACAAGTTAGCGCTCATGCCCCCAGACCGGGACCGGGGCGCGGATACAAACGGTCGCCATAAGCGGCCATCAGAATGTCCGCCACCTGCAGATTGAGCACGTTGCCGGTCTGATCCATCAACTCGAACAGTCCGGCCGGATGGCCTGGACCGAGTTTGCAGCCAATGCCGGCATCGTCTGGCGAAGCCCGTTGTCGCCACGTGTCGGCAAGGGCGAGCGGCTTGTCGTCTCCGGCCCGGAACCTGCGGGCGATACCACTGTCAGGCAACGTTTCGACTGCACGCAGGGCCTTGCGCAATACCCGCCTCGGCCCGATCGCCAAACAGGATCCGTTTGCCGGCGAGCGCAAAATCGGCGCGCTTTCGGGTCCCGTCATTCCGGCACCGGCGACGTCGGGATTGCCGATGGTCGTTGCCTTTCGCTTCCTGCGAAATCCCGGAGACCGGCGGCCGTCAAACCCGGGCCCGTGCCAATACCATCGGCAATCCGGCAAACAATCCGCTACCGGATATGGTTGCCATTTTCCCGGGATGCAGCGACCGTATACATTGTACGTTCAGCAACGGCCCGTTCTTCTGGGAGAGATCGCATGCGCATGAAAGACAAGGTTGGGATTATCACCGCTGCAGCTTCGGGTATGGGCCGGGCCGGCGCATTGCGGTTCGCCCGCGAGGGCGCAGCCGTCAGCGTGGTCGATATCGACCCGGATGGCGTCGCCGCCGTGGTCGCCGCAATCGAGGCTGACGGCGGACGCGCGAAAGGCATCGTCGCGGACCTGCGGCAGGATGAAGACTCACGGCGTATCGTCCGCGAAACCGCAAATCATTTTGATGGTCTCGACTTCGTCTGGAATCACGTCGGGCATCCGGGACCGGCGACAGTCGAAGATCTCGACATGAAGGAATGGGACGAGGCGGTCGATCTGAATCTGCGAACCGTGTTCATAACCACCGAAACCGCCCTGCCGGAACTTCGCGCCCGCGGCGGCGGCAGCCTTCTGTTCACGGCATCGTCCTCCGGCCTGCAGGGCTCCATGTTCAGCCCGGTCTACTCGACCATGAAGTTCGGCGTGATCGGCATGGTCAAAGCGATGGCCAAGCGCTACGCCCGTGAAGATATCCGCGTGAACGCAATCTGTCCCGGTCCGGTCGATACGCCGATGCTCCGGGTTTTTGTCGCCCGGCCTGACCAGCAATCGACACACGGCATGGACAAGGAGGCACTGGTGCGTAGCCGCGGCGGCATGGCCCCGGTTGGACGCCCCGGCCAACCGGAAGAAATAGCCAATGCCGCCCTGTTTTTGTTATCGGACGAAGCATCCTTCGTCACAGGCGCCGCCCTGCCGGTCGATGGCGGTATCACCGCCTGATGACGGGTATCAAGACCGCGACCACCGACCCCGGCCTCGGAATGGAATCTCAAGCGGATCCGACGGCCCTGCTACGGCAAGCCGCCCCGTTGATCGAACGGCAAGCCGCCGAAAGCGAGACGGACGGCCGCATTGCCCTGCCGGTGCAAAAGGCACTGACCAGCGCCGGTCTGTTCCGGATGCTTCTCCCGAAGGCCTATAACGGCCTTGAAGTCACCCCGTCGGTGTTTCACCGCGCCATTGAGGCTGCCGCGATGATCGACGGGAGCACCGCATGGTGCCTCTGCCAAGGCAATGGGTGCGCCATGGTTGCGGCCTATCTTCAACCCGAGGCCGCGCGGGACATCCTCGGCAAGGACCAAGGTGCGGTCCTTGCTTGGGGTCCGGGCAAAGCCGAGGCCCATGTCGTCGAAGGCGGTTACCGGGTGACTGCGCGGATCGCTTTTGCCAGCGGGGGGCGGCGCGCCACATGGCTCGGCTGCCATGTCCCGGTATTCGAAACCGACGGGAGCCAGCGCCGCGCTCCGGATGGTTCACCGGAAGTCCGCACAATGCTGTTCCCGGAACCGCAAGCCCGCTGGATCGATACCTGGGATGTCATCGGATTGCGGGCCACCGGAAGTGACGATTTCGAAGTCAGGGACCTCTTCGTACCTGAGCATAACACTGCAATTCGCGACGACGATGCCCATCGAGTATATCGCCACCCCCTTTACGTGATGCCCTCGACGTCGATGTATGCGATCGGCTTTTCGGCGACCGCACAGGGTATCGCACGGGCCATGCTCTCCGCCTTCATGGATCTGGCTCTGGACAAGACGCCGCGTCTCGCCGCCTCGAAACTCGCCGACAACCCGGTCATCCAGCATGAACTCGGCGCCTGCGAGGCCCGCCTCCGTGGAGCTCGCGCTCTTCTGGTATCGGAAGTCGAAGATATCTGGACCGAAGTGCAGGAGACTGGCCGGCTGTCGGTGGCCAACCGGATGCGGATCCGCCTGGCATCGACGCACGGCATCCACGAAGCCAAGACCGTCGCCGGGACGATTTACGATCTGGCCGGCGCCTCTGCGATCCGCATGACGGGCCCGTTCGAACGCCGTTATCGGGATATCCGCAGCGTCACGCAGCAATTGCAGGGACGACAATCGCATTTCCGGACGGTCGGCTCCTATCTGCTCGGTCATCCGGCAGATCTGAGCGTCGCCTAGACCGATACCCGGCGCGGTGCGCGTCCGGATCGGCGTCATCGTGGCCCGTGACAGGGTTTCGGCCCGATTGTTCGCCCGGGTATCAGTCGATCGCTGTTCCCGGAAATCGGCTCACCGCAGAGTCTTCGAACGCGCCGCCCCGAGGTTTTCGTTGTTTCGACGAGATCAGCAATCTTCAGCCGGTGCGCGCAGCCGGGTATGAGACCCGCAACTCCGGCCCGACGGACTCTGGCCGGCGGCGGTCCGTTCAACGCTCCGGGATCCTGGTCAGGAGATCGGCAAGCTTGCTTGCACGCAACGGCAGATCGTAGCAGTCGAGGTCGAACACGCTCAGCGCATCGTTGACGGCACTGGCAACCGCCGCCGGTGCCCCGAGATATCCACCCTCACCAGCGCCCTTCTGACCGTGCGACGTCAAGGGCGACGGTGTACAATGTTCAACGAGCCGGATTGCCGGAATCTCGAGAGCCGAGGGCATCAGGTAGTCCGCGAATGTTCCGGACTGGAACTGGCCGGCCGAATCATAGACGAACTCCTCGAACAGTGCTGCGCCGATGCCGTGCGCTGCGCCTCCGATCATCATGCCGCGAACAATGTCCGGATTGATCACCGTTCCGCAATCATGTGCGATGACGTAATCGGAAAGCGTGACCCGGCCGGTGACACGATCGATCTCCGCGTACACGATGTGAGTCGCGAAGGCATAGCAGGGATACATCTGTATCCGCCCATCTTCCGTCGGCAGGGCGCCGCCCTTTGGAACCTGCGCGACATGGATCGCCTGCAGACCAGGTTCCTCCATATCGGGCGGCAGGTTATGGAATTCACGATGCGCAATCAGTGCAATTCGGGCAAGATCGAGGCTCCGCTGGGGATCCGACACGCAGGTAACGCCGCCATCACCGTAAATCGTCGCGTCCGGCGCGCAACCCAGAACATAGGCACCAATCCGGCGCATCTTTTCACGCAGTTTTGCCGCCGCGCCGGTTGCAGCCGCACCGAGCATGATCGCCATACGGCTGGCAACCGGCGTGTTGCCCGGCAATCCCGACAATGTGTCGGCATGCAGGACACGAATCCCATCGGGATCGACACCCAGTTCCTCACCAATGACCGTCGCAACCAGGGTCTCGTGCCCCTGTCCAGATGTCGAAGTTGCGATCGTCGCGGTAATCATCCCGGTCCGGTCAATCTTGATCAGACAGGATTCCGGCCAGGTCGTTGTCTGATTTTTCGGATTGAGCAGGGGTTCGAACGACGAATTGCCGCCACCTGGCTCAAGACAGCTTGCAACCCCAATGCCGGCAATCCTGCCGTCGCGGCGCGCTGCCGCACGCCGGCAGAGCAGCCTGTCGAGATCGGCGCAGGCCTGCGCTTGCGCGAGAACCTCGTGATAGTCGCCGCTGTCGTATTCCGAACCACTCGGTATCAGGTATGGAAACTCGTCAGCCCGGATAAAGTTGCGCCGCCGCACGGAGAACCGGGACAGTCCGAGGTATCGTGCGACCTTGTCGACGGCGGCCTCGATCGCGAGGTTCGTTGGCGCCATCCCGAATCCCCGCACGGCAGTCTGACCCGCCTTATTCGTCGACACGCAGATTGCCTCGTATTCGACGCTGTTGATCTTGTAGGGGCCGACGATCGCGCTCACCGGCTTGCCGAGTTGAAGGGGTGCCCGGCCAGTTTGGGCTCCAACATCTTCAAGCGCCCGTAACTTCATCGAATGGATCTGGCCATGATCGTCGAACGCCACCGCGACCGTGAAACGGCGATCCGGGCCCTGCATGTCGCCGCCGGACATGTTCTCCAGCCGGTCCTCGACCAACCGCACCGGCCGCCCCAGATGCCGGGCGAGATATCCAACCAGAATGCTATGCTTGATTCCGCGCTTCACGCCGTAGGAACCGCCAACGTCCACATCGTAATGCACCCGCACCTGGTTGAGCGGCAAACGCAAAGATGCGGCGATCTGTTCCGCATAGGACGGCATCTGGATCGAAGCCCAGACATCCAGCAGAGAGTCGCCCGGCGACCATGCGGCAACGACACCGAACGTTTCTATTGGCACCGTGGCGCTTCGAGCCCATCGAGCAGTGAACGAGAGATGATGCGGATTGGCCGCAAAATCCGCCGCGACCGGCCCCCATGTGAACGTGCGCCGATAGAGAAGATTGCTGCCATGGCCGGTATGCACTGGTGGTGACTCCGGCGACAGCGCCTTTTCGGGATCGACGACATAGGGACTCGACGTGTAATCGACCCTCACCAGTTCTGCCGCATCCTCTGCCAACGCCCGGGTTTCGGCGACGACGGCGACCACCCATTCACCGACATACCGCACGGTCTCTGTGGCCAGCGGGTAGACCTGCAGTCCCGGCGTATCGAGCGCGTTGGCAAGCGGACCGATCGCCTGCGCCAGCACGTCTCCGGTCAGGACTGCCGCCACCCCCGGCGCCGCTTCGGCACCGGGGGTGTCAACGGCGTCGATCCGCGCGGCCGGATACGGACTGGTTACCAATGCGACATTCAGCATGTCCGGCAGTTCGATATCAGCGACAAAGCGGCCCAAGCCGGCCACAAAGCGGCCATCCTCCCGGGTGCGGCGCTTGCGCGAAACAAAGCGGCGGTTGCCTCCATCAGTCACAGTCCGGCTCCCGCTGCTGCCTCATGCGCGCCGCCGCCGACCGGATTGCCTCGACGATCTGGACATAGCCGGTGCAACGGCAAAGATTTCCTGCGATTGCCTCGCGGATCGTCTTCTCATCGGGCGCCGGATCGATCATCAGCAAGCCGTAAGCCGCGATCAGCATACCCGCGGTACAATAACCGCACTGCAAGGCATGAACCTCCCAGAAGGCATCCTGCAGGATGCCAAGCGCACCGTCTTCGTCCCGTAGATCTTCAACCGTTCTCAGGCGCAAACCGTCGGCCTGCACGGCAAACATCAGGCAGGACCTGACCGCAACACCGTCCACCAGAACCGAGCAGGCGCCACACACACCATGTTCGCAACCGATCTTGGTTCCCTTCAGACGGATTCCGTCTCGCAGAAAGTCAACTAGAGTCGTTCGTGGTTCGACCTTGGCCTCGTATGTCCGGCCGTTGACGACAACAGTTATCGCATTGGTCATCCCGCAACCTCCTGGGCGCTCGCTCGGGCCGCATCGATAACACGCATCAGAAGTTTTGGCGCGACCCGACGGCGATAACCCGCCGAGGCCTGGGTGTCGGATTCGGGATCAAGCAACGGATCAAGCAGGAGCGATGCCCGCGCTATATCGGTGGGGTCAAGCGTCGTGCCATGCAAGGCCTGTTCGACCGCCACGGCCCGTACCGGAACCGGCGATGCGCCGGACGCGGCCAGGCGTGCGTGGCGGCAAACGCCGGTCCGGTCGAGACCAATTTCGGCAGCAACACCGACAATTGCGTAGTCGCCAGCCCGCGGACTGATCTCGTCAACAGCAACTCCGATACGGTAGATAACGGGCGATTTTGGGAAATGGACAGTGGTCAGGCATTCGGTTTCTCCCACCGCGGTTTCCATCGGCCCTGCCACAAAGTTCCGGATGGCGAGACATCGCGATCCTTCGGACGACAGCAGGGTCACCCGGGCATCGAGAGCGATTGCGGTCAACAAGATTTCGGCCGTCGGGTCGGCATGTGCCAGGCTGCCACCCACGGTTCCCCGGTTCCGTGTCTGCACATGGCCGACATACGGCAGTGCGGCAGCCAGCAATGGGATGTGCCGGATGACCGGTTCGGCCTGTTCGGCAACCGCCTGCGGTATCGCAGCGCCGAGTTCGATCGTGTCAGGCTGGATCTTCAGGCCCTGCAACGCGTCCAGGCGGCCGATATCGACCAACAAGGCCGGTCGCACCAGGCGCATGACCATCATCGGAACGAGCGACTGTCCCCCGGCAATGAGACGCGCATCACCGCCGTACTTGGACAGGGTTTCCAGAACCTCGTCCAGACTGCGTGGTCTGATATAGTCGAATGCTGCTGCCTTCATGATTCCGCCCGGCCGGCTCTATGCGACGACTTTAGCCAGATCCGTATCGCAGACAAATCCGAGACCACCCGACACGCCACCGGAATCCCGGATGCGATCACGACATCCCTTCGGCCGTGACGGTCGGCATTTGCCCGGCGATACCTTCAAACAGTGGGAAATCCGGTATCCCTGATACGAATCGACACACGCCTTTCGATTGATCTTGACGCACTCTCGACTTGGATCTTAATCTGGTTCATATATCGTGAACATCCAGCATGGCCCCTTCTGAACAGATCGAATTTCCTCCCAAACATCGAATGCACAGATCCTGGGTCTGCGGTAACGGCGCGACCTTTCATTCCTGGGTCCAAGGAGACAGTTATGGCGACGGGTACGGTTAAGTGGTTCAATACGGTGAAAGGTTACGGATTCATCCAGCCGGATGATGGCGGTGCCGACGCTTTTGTGCATATCACGGCTCTCCAGCAGTCGGGCATCGAGAATCTCAACGAAGGCGCGAAGGTTTCCTACAACCTCACAACCGGCCGAAGCGGCAAGCAGGCAGCGACCAATCTGGCCCTGCTTTAGGTTGGCCCGGGCGGCGCGGCGTGGTCATCCGATTGCTACGCCCGTGTCGCGACCGGGATTGAGACGGCAGCCCGGTTACGGATGCAGTCATTCGGGACCCTCATGATCTTTGACTGGAATCCCAACGCCGATGATGCGAACTCGGTACGAGCTTGGCTCGGAACGTGGCAATCCTGCGTGCAAAAAGCCGACTTCGCTTCGGCACGGCTGTTATTTGCTGAAAATGTCGCATCTTTCGGGACTCACATGAATGTGGTCAAAGGGCTCGAGGCGCTCGAGCGCGATCAATGGCGCAATGTCTGGCCAAAAATCAGCGATTTCGCCTGGGATTTCGAAGGCATGCAGGTCGGAGTGTCCCCGGACCGGCTCCTGGCCTTCCTGATCACCACATGGCATTCGACGGGATACCATGAAGACGGAACGTGTTTTGATCGTCCGGGACGGACCACGGTGCTGCTGGCACGCGATGGCGTGACCACCATGTGGCACGGGATCCATACGCATTTCTCACTGCATCCGGGTACACCGCCTCGCTCGTACGGCCCACGATCCGGGGCTTGTTGAATTTGCGGATTTGAATGATGCCGAAACCGCATCCGGCAGTGACACGCACAGGGGTGCAAAAGACCCGGCGTCCGACGGTCGCAGGTGGCATTGGGGTCGACTCGAGTGACGGCCATTTCTGTGCGACCGCGGCTTCGCACGGGATTGTGGCCGCCGCGCTGTCCTGGCACCGCCAATCAGCCAGGCCGCGATTCACAATGCCGGAAGCCGGGAGGATGATACGCTCCAGATCAGAAACGTCTCGAACGTCTGCATGAACCCGATCTCGCGCACATTAACATCTTAACGATAGTCTCATCTCGGTCGCGAGATCATAAACCACAACATCTTGCGCTCTGGATGCAGGGCCGGGCGGTGCGGGGAATGGCATGGACGATTTTGACCTCTTTGAAATCTTCCTGTATGGCGCGTTGATCGCGGGTGTCTACGGAGCGATCTAGAAAGACATATCGGCCAACGGCGCTTGATGTTCAGTCTGGATTATTTCCTGGACGATCTTGATCGTTCTATTTGTCATTTACATGCTTGATGTTCTCTTAAAGCCTGACCTAAAACTGGTTGGGTGGTCTCGCATGGTGTATCTTCGTTGGGTGAACACTCACACCATGGGGGCACATCATTCCCTGGAACGAGACGACCCGGAAGCAATATAGCCGCAAGACGGGGCGTCACGAAAGCGATCTGACCGATGCCGGGTGAGGCCTTGCCGGACCCGCTTCTTCCACCGTCGCGCCGGCTTGGTCGTCCCCGTCAGGTGGACCTGCGCGATGTGGTGAACGCGATCGCCTACATGCTCTGGACAGGGTGCAGTTGGCAGGCATGACCGAAGGATTGTCCGGCGTTTACGACGACGGTTCAGACCTATTTCGACGCGTGATCCCGGAGCAGGTTTGCGCCCGTTTTACGACGCTCGGGCGGCTCCGGTCGGGGCGTAGTGCGGACCCGAGCGCGGCCATCATCGACAGTCGGAGCGTGCCGACGGTCGAAGCCGGCAGCGAGGAATGCGGCGACGATGCCGGCAAGCGCGCTCAAGGAAGCGAATTGCCCGGTCACTGTGGAGGTCATCGGAAAACCCAGGGACGCCAAGGGGGTCGTCGTCATGTCCCGGCGCTGGGTGGTCGAACGCACCTTCGGATGGCTGCGCCGCTGTCGGTGCCTCTCCAGAGATTTCGAGCGATCCATCACCAGCTTCCTCGCCTGGCTCCTGCTGGCTCTGATCCGTGTTCTCATACGCCGTCTCGGACGCATGCAAGTCACTATCACTAATTGATATCATTATGATTCAGACACTCAGGTGCCGCGTTCGGCTATAAGGGCCGGCTTAGATTCATGGGTGAATGGCTCGCATACGGCGTTGTGATTATCTCCTGGGACGGCATTCTCTTTGCGGTTATGGGAAGTCTCATGAAGGGGCTTTGAGCATCCGGTAAGAGCGGGCAGGTCATATCGCGCTGTACGGGCATCCCCGCGCTGCTATGGGAACCCCTGCGGCGATTTGCCAATTGGAGACCGACCTTTCGCGGAGTGGAGTGTCGGCTTCTAACGTTTTTTCCCCAAAGCTCGTCCACCAGTGCTTTCCATCGTTTTTCTGAGGCAGGTCAGCTGCGTCGCACTGAACTTGGTTTCATGATCGCAACAAGGCCGCTCCGGCAGCACCGCGCTAGATACGGCCATCGCGGCTTTTTCCGCCCCGGCGTCGCGCTCAGGGTTTGCCCGTATCGACAAACCGGCCGCAAGCTATAGGTTAAAATATTGGTGCAGCCGGGTTACAGGAGGGAAGGCATGTCAGGAGGCGTTTCGGACTATCGGCTCGGCTTTGATATCGGCGGCACATTCACCGATTTCGTACTCGCCGACACCACGACACAGCAGCTCCATCTCCACAAATGCCTGACCACACCTGATGATCCGTCGACTGGTGCGCTCGAGGGCATGTCGGAAATGCTCGACGGTCTTGGCATCGCCATGGGCCGTATCGACCATATTGTTCACGGCACGACGCTGGTCACGAACGCGATCATCGAACGTCGTGGCTGCCGCCTCGGATTCCTGACCACGCAGGGATTTCGCGACATCCTGGCCATGGGGACCGAGCAGCGTTACGACATCCACGACCTGTTTCTCAAATACCCGGCGCCGTTGGCGCCACGCCATCTGCGCCGCGAAATCGATGAACGAATCGACCGCGACGGCATGGTCGTCACATCGCTCGACCGCATCCAGGCGATTACGGAAATCCGGACGCTAGTTGACGACGGTGTCGAAGCCATCGCCGTATGCCTCCTGCATGCCTACAAGAATCCCAATCACGAGCGCACCGTCCGGATGCTTATCCACGAAATCGCACCAGGCCTGCCGGTCTCGCTGTCTTCTGAAGTCCATCCCGAACTGAAGGAATACGAACGCTCTTCGACAACTGCGGCAAACGCCTATGTCCAACCGCTCATGAGCACCTATGTCAATCGCCTGGTTGACGCCTTCTCGGACCGCGGATTTGCCGGACAATTTCATCTGATTCAGTCCTCGGGAGGGCTGACAACGCCAGCAACGGCCATAGAATATCCCGTCCGCTTCATTGAGTCCGGTCCCGCCGGCGGTGCCCGCGCCACGGCCTTTGTCGGCGCCGCAATCGGATCTGACGACATCATCAGTTTCGATATGGGTGGAACCACGGCCAAGTCCTGCCTGATCCGGCAGGGTGCCCCCGACATCGCCGCAATGCTGGAAGCGGGCCGCATTCATCGCTTCAAACACGGCAGCGGCCTGCCGGTCCACGCCCCGGTCATTGACATGATCGAGATCGGAGCGGGCGGCGGCTCGATCGCACGGGTCGATGCGCTCGGCTTGCTCAAGGTCGGCCCGGACAGTGCAGGTGCCGCCCCCGGCCCGGCTTGTTACGCCCTTGGTGGCGACGCCCCGACCGTGACCGACGCCAACTTGCTGCTCGGTTACCTCGATCCCGGATTTTTTCTCGGTGGCCGGATGACACTCGACGTGGCCGCGGCTGAAAGGGCGGTCGCCTCGCTTGCGCAAACACTGAAGATCAGCACGTTGGAGACCGCCTGGGGCATCTGCGACCTTGTCGCCGAAAACATGGCCGGCGCGGCGCGTGTCCATATCGTCGAAAAAGGTCGCGACCCGCGACGTTACGCTATGGTGGCGATGGGCGGCGCCGGTCCGCTACACGCGGCACGGGTAGCGCGCAAGCTTGGTGTCAGCAAGGTCATCGTACCTCCCGCGTCCGGCGCGGCGTCCGCTCTCGGCATGCTCGCCGCCCCAATCGAATTCGAAACTTCGCGCTCGCTCCCGATGGCGTTCGACACTGCCGATATCGCGCAAATTGAAAGGATACTTGGAGACTTGGAAACGGCAAGCCGCGAGCGCGTCGTCGGGGCCGGCAGTACCGGCCCGCTGCTGGTGGAGCGCTTTGCCGACATCCGCCTGCAGGGCCAGATGCACGAAATCACCGTCGCAATTTCCGACGGATCTCTTGACGATGCTGCGATGTCCGAGATCAGAACCGATTTTCGGCGCGCCTACGAGCGCCTCTATACCCATCTCTATGACGGAGCGCGGATCGAGATCATCAATTACAGAGTGCGCTGCAGTGCCCCGACGCCGGTGCTGCCGATCCGATTCCACAGCGATGCTGCCGACACCCCGGACACCGTAAAGGGTCGACGCCGGATCTATTCGCCCGAGGACGCCGGCATGGTCGAAGCGATGGTCCATGACCGCTACGCGCTCAAGCCCGGCGCAACAATTACCGGCCCGGCCGTCATCGAGGAACGCGAGGCAACGACGATCGTGCCGGCCGGGGCGACAGTGCAGGTCGACGACGCGCTCAATTTGCATCTGCACCTGTCAGTTGATGCTGCCGGCGAGATCATCGTCGCTTCCGATATGGACTTCGATGCGGCGGTCAGCCGTATCGAACGCGACTCCATCGGTCTGGAAATCATGTGGAGCCGCATGATCAACATCGCCGAAGAATGCTGGCACACGGTTATCCGCACCGCCTTCTCGCTGATCATCGGTGAAGCGCAGGATTTTGCCTGCGAAATTCTCGATGCCCGCGGCCGCCAGATCGTTCATTCGCCCCGCGCCATGCCGGTCTTCAATCTGACCCTGCCGGTCGCCGTCAATGCGATGATCGAACGCTATCCGGCGCAGATGCTCACGGAAGGCGATGTCCTCGTGACCAACGATCCTTGGCTCTGCGCCGGCCATCTCTTCGATATCGCCGTTGCGGTGCCGGTGTTCCGCGAGGGCCGCATCGTCGCCTTCGTCGGCATCGTCGGCCATGTCAGCGATATCGGCGGCACCAAGGACGACCTGAACGCTCGAGAAATCTATGACGAAGGCATCCAGATCCCGCCGATGAAACTCTTCCGAGCTGGTGTACCGAACGAAGATCTGTTCGACATTCTCGGTGAAAATGTCCGCCGGCCCGATCAGGTGCTCGGCGATGTGCATGCCATGGTCGCCGCGGGCGTCACCGGTGCCGAACGGATCAAGGAATTCATGGACGAATACGGCATGCACGACCTTGAAGCGCTCGCGGCGGTCGTACAGGGCCGCGCCGAAACCGCAATGCGCAAAGCCGTCGCAGCCCTGCCTGACGGCCAATACAACCATGTAGTGCAAGCCGACGGCATCGACAAGATCATGACCTACCCGATCCAGATCCAGGTCAAGGGTGATGAAATCAGTGTGGGCTTCGAGGGCTCGCCGCCGCAGACGGACCGCGGCGGCAGCAACTGTACCCTGACCTATACCATGGCCCACGCAACTTACCCGCTGAAATGCATCCTGACTCCGGAAATCCCCGGAAACTCCGGATGCTATCAGCCGATATCGGTCTCGGCACCGCGCGGCAGCATCATGAATTGCGAGAAACCCAAAGCCGTCAATACGCGCGTCCGCACCGGCTGGTATGTCGCGCCCAATATCTTTGGTGCACTCGCCGAAGCAGCGCCCGGCAATGTACAAGCCTTCACTGGCCTACCATCGAGCGCCTTGTTCTACGGTGTCGGTCCCGACGGTATGGTCTACAGCGATCACCTGTTCCAGGGTGGCGGTCAGGGCGGCTCACAGCATGGCGACGGCCATTCGGCGTTACTCTATCCGACCAGCGCCGCCAACACCTCCGTCGAGCTGTTCGAAACGCGCGTGCCCGTACTGGTTCTGGAAAAATCCTTGATCGCCGACAGCGGCGGTCCCGGGGCCAATCGCGGTGGTCTGTCGCAACAGATCGTGACTCGTAAACTTCACGACGACGACCGGCCTTGCCAGGCCGGGCTCTATCCCAACGGCGTCATGGTCGAGATGGATGGCCTGTTCGGCGGCAGCCCGGGCATGCGCGGTGCAGCTTGGATTGATGATGGCGATGGCCCCCGCAACATGGGCATCGGCGGGCTGAGCACGCTTGAAAACACCGGCCAACGCGCCGGAGTACGTCTGGCCGGCGGATCCGGCTTCGGCAACCCGCTGAACCGAAACTACGATGCGGTTCAGGCCGATCTTGATGACGGCCTTGTCACAGTCGAGGGCGCGCTGCGTGATTATGGCTGCGTCGTCGGGGCAGACGGCAAAATCGACCACATCCTCAGCAATCGCCACAGAGCCGCCCTGGCCGAAGGATAACCAGTCCAAAGACCGGGTAAGCTCAATCGACAAGCTCGAGCGCCGTCCGCACGGCGCAGGACAGCGCCAGGATCGTCGGAACACCCGTGACAGTCCGAACCAGATGCTTGGTCTCGCGCGTATAACTCATGCAGTCGAGCACGACCAGTTCCGGATCACACACTCTCAGTCCGGCCGCAACATCACCGGCTTCCGTGGTCGATGCATTCGGTGAGAGCGGCACGACGGTGGTCTCATACCCGGCCCTGGTCCAGCGCGTCCTGGTTTTTGCACATTGTTCGGGTAGCGGCGACAACACGGCAAGACGTCCTTCGGGCAAACAGGCCTTGACCGTCGCAGCCATGATACGCGACGGAAAAATCACCCGGAACCGCGACATCCAGTCCGGAAACGCCCCCGTGCACATCACCATTGTCACGTCGTAACCCGCTGCAACCAGATCCGTGAGCTGTCGCGTGCCATGTTCAACGACCTTGCGCTTGCCGATGGTGACGGCGTCGCCACCAGGCAACCGCGTGAACAATGCATCCGCATCATCAAGCGGTTGCATGGTATCAATCTCGGCCCGCGAGAAGCCGTCAAGCGCGCCACGAAGATCGAGATCGGTTCCGTCACCGGCAAGGGCCATGATTTCGGCCTCCATCTCCGGGCGCGGGCTTTGCCCGATAACCAGCACGCCGAGTCTCGGTCTTGTCATTGTTCATCTCCTGACATCGCACTCTCCCGGATATCACCGACAACCCGGACCCTGGCCCGGACGGCATTGCCGGGAAGATAGGCCAGCGGCAAATCCTCCATTTCGACAACCTTCAGGGTCTCGGGCCGGGCGCCGGCACCGACTGCCCGCTCCCGCGCGATGGCCTCAGCTTCGCGCAACAGGTCGTCCCGGCGCATGCCATGAAAGACGTGATCGACCTCTCCGCTGACCTGCGCAATTGCCGCACCGACAGCGTTGGCCACGCCATGATGAGGGACCTGGACCACCTCGGAAACACCGTCCATGAGCGGCGGCGCCAGGACCGCGCCGCCACCGACTGCAAGCAGAGGCCGGTCCGCGGCGTCGGTTTTCATCCGGTCGACCGCTTCGTAAAGGCGGTGATGAATCGTGTTGACGACGTCAGCGACGAGGTCCGGTGCCAACAGGTCCACGCGGCGCCGGTCGCCGATATCAGCGAGGCCAGCCGCCACAGCGATATCCGTAAGCGTCAATGTGTTGCCACCGAAAACCAATGCGGCATCCGGGAGTTGATGCCCGACACTCTGTGGACCAATCGTTCGGGTTACCCGATCAACGACAGTACCGCCGCCGACCGCGACCGACAGCAGGTCCGGCATACGGAACAGCGTTCGCACGCCGCCAACCTCGACGACATTGTTGGCTTCCCGTGGGAAACCGGATGCGAGGCAGCCAACGTCGCTGCTGGTGCCTCCGATGTCGACGACCATGGCATCGTCAAGGCCCGACAGAAAGGCCGCCCCGCGCATGCTGTTGGTCGGCCCGGATGCAAAACTGTAAACCGGCTCTCTCCTGGCGCTGTCCAGGCCCGCTACGGTCCCGTCGTTACGGGTGATGTAGAGTGGCGCCATGACACCACTGTCGGCCAGCGTATCGCCGAAGGCCGCTATCGTGTGCTGCGCGAGATCGGCAAGGCCCGCATTCAGGAGTGCGACATTCTCTCGTTCGAGCAGCCCGATGCGCCCGAGCTGGCAAGACAGAGTCACACGGAGATCAGGGTGTTCGTCATGCAGGATATCGGCCGCTCGCATTTCCTGCTCGCCGGTGAGCGGCGAGAACACAGCCGTTACCGCTGCGGCGTCGATGCCGTCGGCCCGCATCTGCCGCGCGGCGGCGGCAATCGCCATCTCGTCAAGCGGCATCAGCAATCGACCGTCATATTCGTGGCCACCGGTTACGAGATAGCACCCTCCGGCGACACGGGAGGCAAGGTCCGATGGCCAATCGACCATCGGCGGCAAGCTCGCGCAACTCGGCAGACAAAGCCTCACGGCCGCGACCCGGTTGAGATCGCGGCGCTGGATCACCGCATTGACGAAATGCGTCGTCCCAATCATCACTGCTGTAATCGACCCGGCATCGGCGGGACGCGCCGCCACGAGGCCGTGCAGGGCCTTGCTGACGCCGCCGGTGACATCTGCGGTCGTGGGAGTCTTGATTGCGGCGATGACCCGGTTACCCTCGACCATCACGGCATCGGTATTGGTGCCACCGACATCGATCCCGACCCGGATCATGATCCGGTCTCAGGGAACACGGAGCGATAGTCGAGATCGAAACCGAAAGCCCGCGGTCCGACATGCTCGAGGCCTCTCGGACTGCGAAACACATCTGGACCCGGCAACGCCAGGATACTGATACGCTGACCGTAGCGGATGACGTCGGTCCCGATGCCCTCACCACTGACGCTGTCGACAACGCAGACCAGATCCGGTGTCATCACGATCGGCATATCGTTCTTGTATCCAACAGAGAATTCATTCTGGAAATGAACGTCAAAACGATGACCGGCATCCTGCGCGAGGCCTTCGATCCTAGCCATGCCACGCAGAAACCCTTCCGTGGTCCGACGTTCGACATCGACCACCTTACCATCGAACAGGCGCAATCCCCCGGCGCTATCGATGATCGCCGCCACCGGATCGGCATGGCGCGCCCGTGCCTGCATGACCGCATAGCCGAGGTCGATCGCCTTCGTCGTGGTGTACAGGATTGCATGATCCTTGACCTCGCGGCCACTCCGCGGCGCCTTGCAGGTTGCTGCGGTCGACCCCACTTCGGTACAAACCTTGCGGCTGATCCGCTCCATCCATTTCCAGTTCGCAGCGCGCGGAATCAAAACCTCGTTGTCACGGATATCCGCCAGAGCCAGCGGATAGCATTGCAGGTCGGCAACTGCGACACTGGTCATCTGGGCCTCCGGATACGCTCGCCCCATGGTATCGGCATCAACTACCGGGTAGCCGGTCAAAGCCGCGACCATGAGGGGATGCACACCATTACCGCCACCAATTTCAAGCGACATGACCGCATCGAAGCGCTGGCCAAGATAGGTCTCCATGCTCCGGACCGGTTTCGCCGCGAAGGCGGCATCGGCAAGCCGTTCCTGACCGACCAAAGGAGCGCCCATACTGGACAGCACCGCGACCAGTGCATTGTCGTCCAGACTGAACGGGTCGATCAATGTAACGGACTGGCCGGCACGATAAAGCTCACGCATGTTCAACAGCTTGTGATAGGGTGAACCACCGCCCCCGGTGCCGAGAATCCAGGCGCCAAGGGCAAGCGCCTCGATATCATCGATCGACAACCGCTGGGGCGGCCGGACTCTGGATCCCGGCGAAAACTGTCGATGTGGTCTGGACCCGGGTTGCACCGAGAATTCCCCATGCTCCGTTATTCTCACAATAACACACAACTGTATGCGGTTTGTACGTCGCGCCCAACAGCCCAGATAACCGGACGACGCAAACGACAGCCATTGGACCCCCGGCCACCGGATCTTGCCGGATCTTTCCAGGTACGATGCGCTGGGGTAGAATCTTTGACGGCAGCAGAACCATGACCGATATTGCGACACCAATCGCCCCGGAGGCCAACCCCGCCCGGCGCGTTGCTTTCGTCACTTTGGGACAAAGTCCGCGGACCGACCTGGTGCCGTGGATTCTCGCGAGACTCGACACACCGGTCGAAGCGGTTGAATACGGGCTTCTCGACGAACTCGAGCCGGCTGATCTCGAGGCCGCCGCGCCAGGTCCTGACGAACCCGCATTCCTGACCCGCTTGCGGAACGGACATCCGGTCGAACTGTCCGTCGAATGGACGCATGAACGGTTTCGCGCGGTCTATGACCGGGTCAGTCCAAGGGGCTGCGATCTTGCGGTTCTGATGTCAGCCTCCTGCGGTCAGGACTTCCGGCCGGATGGTGCGACCCTGCAGAGCGACAAGGTTGTCGAACGTGCAATTGACACGTTTTCAAACGCCGATCTCGAGGTCGGAATCATCGTGCCGTTGCATGGCCTATTGCGCGACCTGCAGCCACTCGGCGGACCGTGGGACCGCAGCTGTGTCCGGACGGCGCGCCCGGGGGACCGCAACGCGTTGGCCCGGGCCGCCAGCGACATGGCCGATTGCGACATCTTCGTGTTGCATTCGCTCGGTTACACCGACGCCGATCGCCAGGATCTTCGCCGTCTGACGCGCAAACCCGTCATCCTCAACAGGCAGCTGATCGCCAATGCGATCCGCCACGCCCTGGACATGCTGGAACGGCAGAAGTCCTGCGACGATCAACAGACATTGTCCAGCCGTCTGCGCAGTCTCAGTGACCGGGAGCGCCAGACCATGTATCTTGTGGCTGAAGGGCTGTCGAACAAGGACATCGCCCGGCGTCTCGCGATCAGCCATCGAACCGTGGAGATTCACCGCGCCCGGATGATGGACAAGATGGCGTTCCGGTCGATTTCGGACCTGGTCCGGATTGTCGATATGGTTTCCGACTTCTGATTCGCCCCGAATACATTGAACGACAGTTTCCCGCGCGGCTTCGTCGCGCCGTGTCATCGGACATCGCTCCGAGACAGGCCGGATTGATACGATCATGGACATTTCCTGCATCATGTTGCCTCCCGATGGCCCGACGCAATGGACGGCAGTACCGGCGAGGACGTCTGGCGACATGGGTCCGGGAGGACGGGATATTGCCGCGAGGGATGCTGCAACCGCGCTCCCGCGGTTCCGGAACCAGCTGGCCGCGCAGCGCGCCTGTTCGACTGGCCGCCTTTGCTGCGTCACCGCACGGGTGGGATTCGATGCTCGTCATGGCCCTGCGGTATAGGGTTCCGGATCGTTGCGCAGAGGAGGTTTTGCAAGCCTCCACTGCCGAAAATTCGCTTCGTAGGTATCATTGCGTATTTTCGATTTCGGTTTCCCTGTTCTATGCTCATCCGCACAGGAGGATCCGGGCCGTCACGGGGAGATCTCGGAGGATCCAACCCCTTCATGCCGAACAGACGGAATCCGGGTCCGGCAATAGGGGATGGCGACCATGAATATGATACGAACAGTTGTGCTCGGCCTCGGTGCGGCGGCTGCTGGCCTTGGCGTTCTGATCGCGGATGCGGCCGCATTCGAACGGCGTGGCAAGGACAAGATACTGGTTGTGGCCAGCCGGCAGAAGGTGCCGCTGATGGATCCGAGCATCAAATACGACGCCTCGATCCGGACCATGCAACAGGCAATGTACGACGCCTTGCTGAAATATGTCGGGACACCGCCGGACTATGTATCCTGGTTGGCGAAAAGCTGGGAGATCAGTGAGGATCAGAAGACCTATACCTTCCATCTGGTTGATAACGCCAAATTCCACAATGGCGATCCGGTCACTGCCGAGGCCGTGCGCTGGTCCTATGCGCGCACCCTCAAACTCGGCAAGGGGCCGGCCTGGATGCTCAACGCCTTCCTGAAGGCCGAGAATATCAAGGCGGTCGACGATCACACCGTCACGATGACCCTCGACCGGCCTTATGCGCCGTTCCTGTCATTCGTGCCCTGGTGGTACATCATGAACCCAGACGAAGTCATGGCTAACGAAGTCGACGGCGACATGGGCCAGAAATGGTTGATCGATCACGAGGCCGGCAGCGGTCCCTTCAAGCTAAAACGGGTCGAACCCGGCAATCTCTACGAGCTTGAACGGGTTCAGAACTACTGGCGCGGTTTCAAGGGCGATCTCGGCGGCGTGATCTACAAGATCATCCGGGAATCCTCGGCCCAGCGGGCGGCTCTGATCAAGGGCGAAGCCGATATCGTGACCGGCCTGACACCAGACGAGTTCGAGGCCGTCTCGAATCTCGACGGCATGGTGACGTCGACGGAGCCGGCACTGACCGCGTTCGGCTTGAAATTCAACACCAAGGCCGAATACACGAGTGACAGGAACGTCCGCAAGGCGATCGCCTGGGCCTACGATTACGATGCGTTCGTGAAAATCTTCAACGGTCGTGCGAAGCTTCAGACCAGCCCGTTCAGCGACGATATCAAGGGCAAGATCACGGTCCCGGAAATGCCACGGCAGGATGTCGAAAAAGCCAAGGCATTTCTCGCAAAATCACCTTGGCCGGATGGCGGCTTCGAAATCGATTATGTCTATGTCCAGGGCTTCGAGGTGGAGCGCCAGATGGGGTTGGTGCTGATCAATGCCATGAAACCGCTGAATATCACGGTCAAGATGATCCCGTTGACGTGGGCCAATATGGTCGCCCAGGGCTCCAGGGTCGAAACCTCGCCGCATCTCATGGCGATCTTCGCGACCCCGGTCTCAACCGATCCGGACGCCGTTGCCAGTCAATATCATTCCAGTTCATGGGGCCGGTATTATGGCACGCATTACTACGACAACAAGGAGGTTCACGAGCTGATCGAAAAAGCGCGCTACCTCTCGGACTGGGCGGACCGCAAACCAATCTACGAGGACATCCAGAAGCGTCTGGTCGACGATCAGCCGGAGATCTTCGGCATGATGCGCAAGCGCCTGATTGTCTATCGCGATTGGGTCAAGGGATTCGAATACAGTCCGGTTCGCATGACGTCGGAACTCGATTTCTATCCGCTGTTCATTGGCAGATAGGCGTTCCGACCGCAAGCCTCATCCCCGGGGCCGGCCGCCGGCTCCGGGGATGTCGTGGGACAGGCAGTCCCGGAGAGCGGCCCGATGCTCGAATTCACACTGAGGCGCACTCTATGGATGGCCGTGATGCTCGTCGGCTTGCTCGCGATTACATTCGTGATTTCGCATATCGCGCCGGGCGACCCGGCCGCGCTGGCGGCCGGCCCGGACGCAACTCTCGAAATGATCGAACTGATCCGTCGGCAACACGGGCTCGACCAACCGGTCCCGATCCAGTTTGTGGTGTATCTTGGCAACATCCTGAGCGGCGACTGGGGGACGTCAATCCACAGCACGCATGCGGTCTGGGACGACCTCGTCGCGTATTTTCCAGCAACTTTCGAGCTTGTGGTCTTTTCAATTCTCTTCGCCGTAGTGCTCGGCGTGCCGGCCGGGGTGGTCGCTGCTGTCCGCCAGAATACCATGCTCGACCATATCATCCGGATCGTCACGGTCGGCGGTGTTGCACTGCCAATGTTCTGGCTCGGACTGATGGCCCAACTCGCCTTCGCCCTGCACCTCGGCTGGTTCCCGCTCGGCGGCCGCATGGACATGATGACCGATCCGGTCGATCCGATTACCCATCTGTTGCTGGTCGACAGCCTCCTGCGCGGCGAATTCGCGGTGTTCGGCGAGGGCCTGCATCACATGGCTCTTCCAGCTGCCGCTCTCAGTGTCCCGGCCCTCGCCTCGATCATCCGGGTCAACCGCGCGGAGATGCTGGAAACCCTCAAGCAGGACTATGTGGTCAATGCGCGCGCTCAGGGGCTCTCCGTCTTCCGGATCGTCGCGATCCATGCCTTGCGCAATGCTATGCTGCCGACCATGGCGATGATCGGCCTGCGTTTCGGCTGGATGCTCGGCGGCACGGTCCTTGTCGAAACCGTCTTCGACTGGCCTGGTATCGGCCTTTATGCGGTCGAATCGGCAATCAATTCGGATTTCGAACCGATCATGGGCGCGACCATCGTGCTCGGGTTCTTTTTCATGGTAACCAATCTGGTCATCGATCTCATCTACGGCATGCTCGACCCGCGCGTGCGCGATCAGATATAGGCTTGACCTGACATGACAGCGGACTCGGCAGAACACGACATCCCGGAACCGATCAATATCGAAGCGCTCGGCTTTGTCGAACGTCATCACGGAACGATCCGCGCCTGCCGGCTTTACTTGCGGACATTCGCCCGCAACGGCTCGGCGATGCTCGGTCTGATCCTGGTGCTGTTTTTCTTCGCTGTCGCTGTCGCCGGCCCCTGGGTCGTGCCTTATCCGGAAGACGCCGCTGGTGCGGTCCACATGGACAACAAGCTCCGGGCGCCGGATGCCGAACACTGGTTCGGAACCGACGAGGTCGGGAACGATGTCTTTACCCGTGTCGTCCTCGGCACCCGCCTGACATTGCAGATCGCGCTCATCGTGACCGGCGTGGCGGTGCTGATCGGCGTCCCGATGGGCATGATCGCCGGCTATGTCGGTGGCTGGGTCCAGGAAATCATCATGCGGGTGACCGATATCTTCCTCGGCGTCCCCGGCCTGATTCTCGCCATCGCGATCGTCGGCGCCCTCGGTCCGGGAATCATCAACGCCATGCTCGCGCTGTCTCTCGTGTGGTGGCCAGGTTACGTCAGGCTGGTGCAGGCGAAAACGCTTTCGGTCAAGAACGAAATCTATGTCGACGCCGCCCGTTCGATGGGTGCAAGTCCGATGCGGATCGTGTTCGTCCATATCCTCCCGAATTGCACCTCGCCGATTATCGTCAAGATGTCCATGGACATGGGCATGTCGATTCTGGGCGCAGCCAGTCTTGGGTTTCTCGGCCTTGGCGCCCAGCCGCCGGAACCGGAATGGGGCGCGATGATCTCGATCGCGCGCAGTTATCTGCCTAATTGGTGGTGGTACTCCTTCTTTCCGGGGCTTGCCATCTTTATTACCGTGATGGGATTCAATCTGCTTGGGGACGGATTGCGCGACATTCTCGATCCGCAGCATCGCGAATGACCGGCGCGCCGATTCTCGAGATCCAGGATCTGGCTCTGGAGTTCGATACCTTCGATGGGGTCTACAAGGCGCTCGACGGGGTTTCCATCACGCTCGACCGCGGCGAATCGCTTGGCATCGTCGGCGAGACCGGCTGCGGCAAGTCGGTTACGGCAAAATCGATCCTCGGCCTGGTTCCGTCGCCGCCGGGCCATGTCCGGCACGGCCGGATCTTGTTCGAAGGCGAGGATCTGCTGGCCGCCGGCGAAGCCCGGATCCGCAACATTCGCGGTATCGACATCGCGATGATTTTCCAGGATCCGATGACCTATCTCAATCCGGTCTTCACCATCGGCCAGCAACTGTCGGATGTCATCCGGGCGCATCAACGACTGCTGCCGGCACGCCGACGCATGAGCGCGGCACAAATCCGCGCCTATACCCTCGAAATGCTCGACCGGGTTCATCTGCCGAACCCCGAGCGGCAGTACGGCAGCTATCCACATCAGCTTTCGGGCGGCATGCGTCAAAGGGTGCTGATCGCCCAGGCCCTGTCGGGCCGGCCGAAGATCCTGATTGCCGACGAGCCGACGACGGCCCTCGACGTCACCATCCAGGCGCAGATTCTCGATTTGATCAGAGAACTTGTCGGTACTTTCGGCCTCTCGGTGATCCTGATCACGCACGACCTCGGGGTCGTGGCAACGCTCTGCAACCGGATTGTGGTGATGTATGCAGGCCAGGTTGTCGAGGATGCCAGCGTCGGCGATCTGTTCGGCAACCCACGTCACCCCTATACCCGCGGCCTTCTGAATGCGGTACCGCATCCGGGCCTGCCAGCATCACGGTTGACGGGAATCGCCGGATCGCTGCCGAACCTGCTCGATCCGCCATCGGGGTGCCGGTTTCAGACACGGTGCAGCCGGGCCACAGAGGCCTGTCACCGCAAACCGCCACTGACCGCGATTGCCTGCGACCACAAGGTTGCCTGCTGGCATCACGATGAGAGCGCACATGCTTGAAATCGAAGATCTCGGGGTTCATTTCGATGTCTCGAAGCGCGGCAAGGGAAAGACTATCGTCAAGGCCGTAAACGGGGTCTCGCTGGCGGTCGGGCGGGGCGAAGCGCTCGGCCTGGTTGGCGAGTCCGGGTCGGGCAAGTCGACAATCGGCAAGGCTGTCCTGCACCTGGTCAAGCCGACGGCGGGACGCATCAGGGTCAACGACGACGATGTCACGACCCCGGACCGGGCGCGCGAACGCCGTCTCAGACGCAATGCGCAGATGGTCTTCCAGGATCCGCATTCCTCACTCAACCCACGCATGACGATCATACGGAGTGTCGCCGAGCCGCTGATTCTGCATACTGCGCTACGCGGCGCCGGACTGCGCCAACGGGTCGCCGAACTGCTCGACACGGTCGGACTGTCACGGCAATTCCTGTTCCGCTATCCGCATGAACTCTCTGGCGGTCAAAAGCAGCGCGTCTGTATTGCCCGCGCCCTCGCGCTCAATCCCGGCCTGCTGATCCTCGACGAACCGACCTCGGCCCTTGATGTCTCGGTGCAAGCCCAGATTCTCGAGTTTCTCAAGGCACTTCAGAAGGAACTCGGGTTGAGCTATCTGTTCATTTCACACAATCTTGCGGTGGTCCGGCATATCTGCGACCGGGTCGCGGTGATGTATCTCGGCACCATTGTCGAAGAGGGCCCGACCGAGGCCCTGTTCAGCCGCCCGGAACATCCGTACACGCAAGCTCTTCTGCGGGCCGTGCCACTCCCGCAGGTGGAACAGCCGGAGCAGGGACCGCCGCTCCATGGCGACATTCCGAGCCCGATTGATCTTCCAGCCGGCTGCACCTTCAGTACGCGTTGTCCGCAGATGATGGCTGGTCTTTGCGACCGCGAGGCGCCCGGTTTCACGTTGGTCGACGCCGGGCACCAGGCGCGTTGCCATCTCCATTCGGCGGCCTCCGTCTGACCGGACCGCGCCGCCTATGGGCTGCGGACGGTCACGATGCGCTGAACGGCCGCCGGTCGCGGATCCGTGATCGCGATATCCTCATAGGCAACGACACGCAAGCCGGGCCGCACGGTGTCGAGCAGTTCGTCACCCCGCAGCAAATATCCCGGATTGCGGGGTCGGCCGAAGATATGGTTGCCGTCCGCGAAGGTCTCGTAAAACAGTACGCCACCCGGAGCCAGAGCCGTGGTAATGCGCCGCATCACCGGCCGGTACAGGCAATTGGTGACGACGATGCCGTCGAATTGCCGGCCGGCAAAGGGCCATGGCGAACCGTCTTCAAGATCATGGGCAATCAGTTCGGTCGTCGCCTGCCCGGCAAGATCGGCAACATGCGAGATGTCGCGGTCGACCATCAGAACCCGGTATCCAAGCGCGAGCAGATACCGGCCGTGGCGACCGCCGCCACAGGCGAGATCAAGAACCTGCCCGCCCGGCCTGATCTTTTCGGAAAACCGGACAACCCTGGGCGATGGCACGGCAGTCCCGGACTGCCGGAGCTGATCCGGTATCGTTACGGCGTTGTCATCGTCGGCTGCGGTCATGTCGGCTGTTCTCTGGAACGCCACATGCCAGAGAGTCCTGCTGGCCTCGGCAATTGACTGAGAACCGAAGACATATCGCAGATCCCGCGCCATGAGGAGACGAATATGGGCATGTTCGAGGCAAGGCCGTCTCAAACACGATCAGCACGATATGCGCACACGGCACGGGTCGGCAATTACGCGTACCGCTTATGCACATGGTTCCGGTCGCGAGAGTTTGCCGCCAGATGTTGAGGTTAGAGCGGGGGAGCGGGTGGAATGCTCCCGATACATTCCTGCCGACGGAGCCCCCACATGAAACAGGTCCCCGACAGCCTCTTCGCTTTCCAGCACATGGTCCCGGACGATGGCGCCTGCGCCGCCTGGCTGATCGAAATGCGCTGGCCGGACGGCTTCGTCTGTCCCAGGTGCGGCCATGAAAAGGGATGGGCGCTGCGCAGAAAAGCACACACCTTCGCGTGCACCGGCTGCCGCCGGCAGACCTCGGTGACGGCCGGGACGATCCTGCACGCCAGCAAGCTGCCGCTCACCGTCTGGTTCCGGGCCGCCGACCTGATGGCGACCCACTCCAACGGCATCTCTGCCCTGCAGCTCCAGAAACAGCTCGCTTCGGCTCTTATCGCAGCGCCTGGCTGCTCGCCCACAAGCTGCGCGCCAGCATGGTCGAGCCCGAGCGCAACCCGTTGTCGGGCCCGGTGGAAATCGACGAGGCCAGCCGTCCATTCCGGACCAAAGACGATCCTCCCACCGGAGGGCAAGGACGCAGCCACGACGGCAAGATGCTCATCGTCGGCGCCATCGAACTCGGGGACGGAAACATCCCGGGCCGCCTGAGGCTAGCCGACATCTCCTCCTACGGCGCCGCCGACCTCGGACACTTCGTCGAAACCGCCGTCGATCCCGACGCCATCGTGAAAACCGACGGCTGGTCCGGCGACGCTGCGGTCCCCGCCGATCGCCACAATGTCCATGTCGTCGGGAAGACCGCCGCTCACCTCGTCCTGCCGTGGATCCACCAAGTCTTCTCCAACCTCAAAGGATGGGCGCGAGGCGTCTACCACGGGCTGCGCCGCAAGCATCTGCAGGCCTATCTCGATGAGGTCGTCTTTCGCTTCAACCGCCGCAAAACCCGCCACGATGCTTTCCGCTCGCTCTTCCGTCTCGCCACCAATGCACAACCCCTTACCTACAGCATGTTGATAGAACCGGAACCATCTGCATAAGCAGTTTACGCGTTTCGGCGAGTAGCGGCGGTTCCGGACAGACGGTTATGGCCGTCGATCCCTGCAGAGCCATCGGAGTCGCCTGCCGCGCCGCAGGGCCGGGAACAGAGCCTTGAAGGCAGACCGCAAGCGGGCCCCGGACCGATCTGGTCAAGTCGCTTGCGCAGCCCGAAACGGAGGGGTTGTCACGGATGCCGAATAGCGTGGCCAGATTCGCGCGGACCGCCGGTGTTGTTGCGGGCGTCCTTGCCGAACCGGAGCGGCAAGGCGAATGTCTGCGAGACTGTGGACAAGAAACAGACCAGTGTGATCCTTTAAGGATTGTCTGAACAAGTCGGCTCTGTCACAATTGCAGGGCGGATTTGTACTTCGACCTTTCGCCAGCCCAGCCAGGGAGTTGCCTGAGATCGTGGACCTCTTCCCCGTGTTCTGATATGAGTGCCGCGAGGCAATCGTGGGGGCGGGGGAGCCGTGGCGGTTCTTTCGGAGGTGGCCGTCGACATCGTGGCGGCGGCGGACGAGGCCCGCTTCCGCGACTTGATGCAGACACACCACGACCTCGGCGCGGTGCCGGGGATGGGCGAGACCGTGCGCTATGTTGCGCACCATCGAGGGCGCTGGCTGGCGCTGGCGGTGTTCTCGGCGCCGGCGCTGAAGTGTGGGGCGCGTGATCACTGGATCGGCTGGGACCGCGGCGTCCAGTTCGGCCGTCTTCACCTGGTCACCACCAACTCGCGTTTTCTGATTCTCCCCGGCGGTGAGCGCAACCTCGGCTCGCGCGTGCTCTCGCTGTGCACGCGCCGTCTGGTGAGGGACTGGCCGGCCCGCTTCGGTCACGACGTGCTCCTGGCGGAGACCTTCGTCGACCCTGCGCTCTTCCGGGGCGCCGTCTACCGCGCCGCCAACTGGATCGAGATCGGGCGCACCCGCGGCTTCGCCCGCGACAGGCACGGCGACAGCGCGCACGCGCGGCCCAAACTCGTGTTCCTTCATCCCCTGTGCCGGGGCGCGCGGGCCCGGCTTGGGGCCGCCGATCTCGACCCCCGCCTGCGACATGGAGTGCCGAAGATGACGCTCAGCGCCGCACAGATGCGATCCCTGCCCGAGTTCTTCCAGCACATCGACGATCCCCGCCGCCGCCAGGGTCGGCGCCATGCCCTGCCCACGGCTCGGCAGACAGCGCCCTGGCTATTGACGGCAAGACCGGCGCCATCGATGACGATGGCAAACAGGCTCATGTGCTCGGCATCATAGGCCACGACACCAAGGCGCCCTGGGGTCAAAAAAAGTCGGCATGAGGCCCGACGCCGACGAAGGGGAGAAGCGCACCAACGAGATCGGCGCCGTCATCCCCCTGCTCGATACGGCGCCCGACATCGCGGGCCGCACTGTCACCGCCGACGCCCTGCTCACCCAGCGGGCGCTGGCCTCCTATCTGCTCGATCGCGGCGCGGCCTACCTGTTCACCGTCAAGGGCAACCAGCCGACCCTGCCGAGCGATATCCGGCTCACTCTCAACGAGGCCATCGCCGGGCGCGCACCGGACTTCACGGACGAGAGCCCGAGCACGACCGACGCGAGCGGCGCTCCATCCGGGTCTCCAGTGAGCGCAACGACGACCTCAACTTCCCCGGCGTCGGACAGGTCTTCGCCGTGCGCCGCGACACCGTCGAGGTCAAGTCCGGCAAGCGCCGCTGCGAGACCGCCTACGGGGTCACCAGCCTGACCATGGAGGCCGCAACCCCGCAACGGCTGCTCACCCTCAATCGCGGGCACTGGACGATCGAGGCAACCCACTACATCCTCGACTGGAGCGTCGACGAGGACCGCAGCCGCACCGGGCACGGTCCAGAGACCATGACCCGGCTGCGGCGCGTCGCTATCGGTCTTATCAAGGGGCGCGGGCGCGCCGTCGCCCAGACCATGCGCAATCTGGCCAGGAACCCGCGCCGCGTCCTCGACTTCCTGAAAATGACCGACAACATCGCCCCGCGACCAGCACCCGGCTGACCACCCTCTCCGGTCCGCCTCCATCGACTCGCCAACCCTCGGCACGCCGGGGCGAGCGGTCATGCACAGATGAAGCCGTGCCCGACCCTCGCGGCCAGGGGACCGCTATACGGCGCCGCCATGGCGGCCAAATCTATTGCCCAGACCACGCAACGACCCCAACGAAAGCGGGCCGACCATGATTGCGTGCCGCGAGTCAGCGACGAAAATCAGAACGAATTTGCCGTGGTCACAATTGGTTTCTTGGTGACGGAGTGGAATGCGAGCCATGGAGCAAGCGATGTCTGCGGAGCTGGGGCACGACCTGAAGAAGCGTCGGACGCGGCGCGAGGTCTTTCTCGAGACGATGGAGGGCTGGTTCCCTGGGAGCGGCTGGAGGCCCGCATCGAGCCGTTCTACCCGAAGGCCGGTCGCGGTCGGCGGCCTTATCCGCTGAGCGTGATGCTGCGGGTGCACTGCGTGCAGCTGTTCTACACTCTGAGCGACCCTGGGCTGGAGGACCTGCTCTACGAGGTGAAGTCGGTACGGCGGTTTGTGGGGTTGCGCCTCTCGGGTGCACTGCCTGACGAGACGACGATCCTGCATTTCCGCCACTTGCTGGAGACGCATGGTCTGGGTGAGACGCTGTTCGAAGAGATCAACGCGCATCTGGCCTCTCTCGGACACCGCTTGAGCAAGGGGACGATCGTGGACGCGAGTCTCATTGCCGCGCCGTCGTCGACGAAGAACCGCAAGGGCGAGCGGGACCCGGAGATGCATCAGACGAAGAAGGGCAATCAGTGGCATTTCGGGATGAAGGCGCACATCGGGGTGGATGCGCAGTCGGGCTTGACGCACAGCGTGGAGACGACGCCGGCGAATGTCTCGGATGTGGCGACGGCGCACGCGCTGTTGCACGGGGGCGAGGAGCAGGTGTGGGGTGATGCGGGCTATCAGGGGGTGGACAAGCGCGCGGAGAACCGGGACACGGACGTGGACTGGGAGGTGGCGATGAAGCCCGGCAAGCGCCGGGGGCTGGACAAGGCGGGCCCGGCGGCAGCGGTGGAGAGGCGCAAGGCGTCGGTTCGGGCCAAGGTGGAGCATCCGTTCCTGTATGTGAAGCGCCACTTCGGCTACGCGAAGGTGCGTTATCGGGGGCTGGCGAAGAACACGCAACGTATCGCCGTGCTGCTCGGGTTCACCAATCTGCTCATCGCGGGGCGCGACGCGACCGCCTGACGTGGGGGGAGTCCGTCCGCAACCGCCGCAAGGCGGCGGGGACGGTCGGCTCGGGCATCGAAATCTCCATTTCCTGGCACGACAACACGTTCCCGATGGGCTCTGGCGTTTCATCCACGGGCCACGACACCCGTATACCCGAAAAAACCGACTTGTTCAGACATTCCTTAACCGATCTTTACCATCAGGAGCCGCGATTGAGCGGAAATCGGGTTCGATTTGGCCAGTTTTCTCACGTAACTGATTGATGTGTCGTCGATGCGGCCGATGTAGTGCCATCAAATATATTATGTGTATTGTTCCGGTCGCGCCGCTCCGCTATCGTGCGCGTCCCTGTTCATTCGGCGTCCCCAGACCCGCAGCAACGACGAGCACTATTTCACCTTCCGCCTCGTGCGCTCCGAGCGCATCGGCGCGGGGGTGCGACAGCGCACCTTGCTCACCCTGGGACGACACTTCGGATGTCGCGCGAAACGACTGGCCGGTGCTGTGCCGTCGCATCGCCGCCCTCCTCGCCGGTCCACTCTCCTTACCTCCCGATTGCCCGCCGGCGCTGGAATCGCACGCCCAGCGCATCGCCGCCCAACGGCTCGCCCATGAGCGCGTTGGCCCCCGCCTCGTTGGCGGGCCGGGGGCGCGACGTCCAGCAGGTCGATGTCGGGTCCCTGGAGATGCTTCGCCCACGCTCGGTCGGCGTCGAGCAGGTGGGATTGTGGGCGATGGAGCAGCTCGGGCTTCGCACGCTGTTCGAGCAGCTCGGGATGGGCGCGTCGATGAGCGCCGCCGCCGTCGGCTCGATCATCGCGCGCATGGCCCAACCGGGCTCTGAGCGCGCCGCCCGGCGCTGGCTCGGTGAGCGCAGCGCCCTGGGCGAGCTGCTGGGGGTGGAGGTCGCCACCCACCTTCGGGCCGATGCGGCTTTACCGCGCCTCCGACGCGCTGATGGCGCACCGCGAGGCCATCGAGCACCATCTGTTCGGCCGCGCAATGGACCTGCTCGACCTCCAGCCCACCGTCACGCTCTACGACCTGAGCAATACCTCCTTCGAAGGCGCGGCGCGGACACTCCAGGGACAAGCGCAGCGATTGCCCGCTGCTCACCCTGGGGCTGGTGCTCGACGCCAGCGCCTTCGGGCGCCGCTCGCAGGTCTACGCCGGCAACGTGCGCGAACACCACACGCGCGCCGAGATGCTCGATGCGCGTGTGGTGATGGACCCGCGGCATCGCCGCCGAGGAGCGGTTGCGGGAGCTGCGCGAGCCGGGTGACCGCGACCGGGTGGTCAGCCGCGAGCGCACCCGGCCCGTCGACGCGGAAGCGGCGCTGCGCATCGAGACCGTGTCGACGCACAGCGTGCATCTGCACAAGGGGTTGTCCGACGACGCACAGAGGTCCGGTTGTACTGCTTCTCCGAGGAGCGCGCCGCCAAAGAGCGCGGCATCGCCGAGCGCATCGCCCGGCGCTTCGAGAGCGACACCGACAAGAGCGGCGAACGCGCCACCGCCGTGCGCGCCGCGGCTCAATGATGACCCACCCGGGCGTGTATTGCCTGCGCAGCAGCGAAACCGACTGGGACGAAGCCCACCCTGTGGCGCACCGACTTCACCCTGACCGACCTCGAAGCAGTGTTCCGCTCGCTGAAACCGGAGCTCGGACTACGCCCGATCTATCACCACAAAGCCCATCCGTGCCGACGGGCATCTGTTCATCACCGTGATCGCGTATCAACGCGTGCAGGTGATCCGAAAACGGCTGCGTCAAGCGGATGAGAACGCGAGCTGGACCACGTTACGGCGCATCCTCGAAGGACAGCAGCGCATCACCGCCACATGCCGTCACGCCGACGAGCGCACCCTGCACGTGCGCAAGGTGACTCGCGCCGAACCGCCCCAGCAGGCGAGCTACGACGCCCTGGGCATCGGATCCACTGCCGGAGGAACCCGCAAGACGGTCTGTAACCGGTCCTCAAAAGCGCACTTGTCGTGCCACTCGCCGACTCTTCCCATCATAACCTCATGATGTGAAACAAGATTATGCGAAGGGTGGTAAAGATGGGCTAACCGATGCGAAACGGTAAAGAACGATGACCGAGGCAGTATCTCCGAAAGCTGTTATCCGTCCGACGCTAATCGATCTGGCAGGATTCGGCAGACAAATGGCACTGAAAAATTGTTACCGCTTATGCAGATGGTTCCGGTTCTATCAACATGCTGTAGGTAAGGGGTTGTGCATTGGTGGCGAGGCGGAGGAGCGAGCGGAAAGCATCGTGGCGGGTTTTGCGGCGGTTGAAGCGAAAGACGACCTCATCGAGATAGGCTTGCAGATGCTTGCGGCGCAGCCCGTGGTAGACGCCTCGCGCCCATCCTTTGAGGTTGGAGAAGACTTGGTGGATCCACGGCAGGACGAGGTGAGCGGCGGTCTTCCCGACGACATGGACATTGTGGCGATCGGCGGGGACCGCAGCGTCGCCGGACCAGCCGGCGGTTTCGACGAAGTGTCCGAGGTCGGCGGCGCCGTAGGAGGAGATGTCGGCTAGCCTCAGGCGGCCCGGGATGTTTCCGTCCCCGAGTTCGATGGCGCCGACGATGAGCATCTTGCCGTCGTGGCTGCGTCCTTGCCCTCCGGTGGGAGGATCGTCTTTGGTCCGGAATGGACGGCTGGCCTCGTCGATTTCCACCGGGCCCGACAACGGGTTGCGCTCGGGCTCGACCATGCTGGCGCGCAGCTTGTGGGCGAGCAGCCAGGCGCTGCGATAAGAGCCGAAGCGAGCTGTTTCTGGAGCTGCAGGGCAGAGATGCCGTTGGAGTGGGTCGCCATCAGGTCGGCGGCCCGGAACCAGACGGTGAGCGGCAGCTTGCTGGCGTGCAGGATCGTCCCGGCCGTCACCGAGGTCTGCCGGCGGCAGCCGGTGCACGCGAAGGTGTGTGCTTTTCTGCGCAGCGCCCATCCCTTTTCATGGCTGCACGTGGGACAGACGAAGCCGTCCGGCCAGCGCATTTCGATCAGCCAGACGGCGCAGGCGTCATCGTCCGGGACCATGTGCTGGACGGCGAGGAGGCTGTCGGGGACCTGTTTCATGTGGGGGCTCCGTCGGCAGGAACGTATCGGGGCATTCTACCCGCTCCCCCGCTCTAACCTCAACCTCAACATCTGGCGGCAAACTCTCGCGACCGGAACCATGTGCATAAGCGGTAAATTGTTAATCAACTGATCAGCGAATGCGCTATCCATGAAGATTGAAACACATGGGTCTCGCGCATGAACCATTCCTGCCTGACCAAGGTCACAGCAGCTGAACTGCTGGCTTCCTGGGATAGAAAAGGAGAGTCGACTTAGGTAAGGTCTGAACAAGTCGGTTTTTTCGGGTATACGGGTGTCGTGGCCCGTGGATGAAACACGAGAGCCCATCGGGGACGTGTTGTCGCGCCAGGAAATGGAGATTTTGATGCCCGAGCCGACCGCCCCCGCCACCTTGCGGCGGTTGCGGACGGACTCCCCCCACGTCAGGCGGTGGCGTCGCGCCCCGCGATGAGCAGATTGGTGAACCCGAGCAGCACGGCGATGCGTTGCGTGGTCTTCGCCAGCCCCCGATAGCGCACCTTCGCGTAGCCGAAGTGGCGCTTCACATACAGGAACGGATGTTCCACCTTGGCCCGAACCGACGCCTTGCGCCTCTCCGCCGCCGCCGCCGGGCCCGCCTTGTCCAGCCCCCGGCGCTTGCCGGGCTTCATCGCCACCTCCCAGTCCACGTCCGTGTCCCGGTTCTCCGCGCGCTTGTCCACCCCCTGATAGCCCGCGTCACCCCACACCTGCTCCTCGCCCCCGTGCAACAGCGCGTGCGCCGTCGCCACATCCGAGACATTCGCCGGCGTCGTCTCCACGCTGTGCGTCAAGCCCGACTGCGCATCCACCCCGATGTGCGCCTTCATCCCGAAATGCCACTGATTGCCCTTCTTCGTCTGATGCATCTCCGGGTCCCGCTCGCCCTTGCGGTTCTTCGTCGACGACGGCGCGGCAATGAGACTCGCGTCCACGATCGTCCCCTTGCTCAAGCGGTGTCCGAGCGAGGCCAGATGTGCGTTGATCTCCTCGAACAGCGTCTCGCCCAGACCGTGCGTCTCCAGCAAGTGGCGGAAATGCAGGATCGTCGTCTCGTCAGGCAGCGCACCCGAGAGGCGCAACCCCACAAACCGCCGTACCGACTCCACCGCGTAAAGCAGGTCCTCCATCCCAGGGTCGCTCAGATTGTAGAACAGCTGCACGCAGTGCACCCGCAGCATCACGCTCAGCGGATAAGGCCGCCGACCGCGACCGGCCTTCGGGTAGAACGGCTCGATGCGGGCCTCCAGCCGCTCCCAGGGAACCAGCCCGTCCATCGTCTCGAGAAAGACCTCGCGCCGCGTCCGACGCGTCTTCAGGTCGTGCTCCAGCTCCGCAAACGTCGCTTGCTCCAGGGCTCGCATTCCACTCCGTCACCAAGAAACCAATTGTGACAGAGCCGACTTGTTCAGACAATCCCTAGATAGTGTCGTCATGAGTGATGTTCATCTGTCCTATCTGTCGAACTCACTCGATGGTTCTTGGAGGCGACTCATCGGAATGGCTCATCGGCGTCACGACATTTCGGACAGGGTCTGGCTGTTGCTGGAGCCTCATCTGCCTGGCCGGGCGGGAAGTTAGGGTGGGGTGGCACAGGATAATCGACGGTTCATTAATGCGATCTTCTGGATTCTGCGCACCGGCGCTCCCTGGCGTGATGTGCCACCAGACTATGGAGACTGGAAAAATACCCATCGTCGGTTCTGTCGCTGGTGGGACAAGGGGCTCTGGGGGCGTTGCTGGAGCCTCTGGTGGATGAGCCGAACGATGAGTGGCTGATGGTTGACGCCAGTCATCTCAAGGTACATCCCCATGCGAGCGGTGCGGTCGGCGGCAATCAGGCGATGGATCGCACAAAAGGGGGCTGAACACGACGCTGCATCTGGCTGTGGACGCGCATGGGATGCCGGTGCGGGTGTTGGTGACCGAGGGGACGGCAGCAGATTGCAGTCAAGCGGTCGAGCTGATTGAAGGGATAGATGCCGAGTCCTTGTTGGCGGACAAGGCCTATGACACGACTGCCATCCTGTCTTATTGTGAGGAGCATGAAGTCATTCCGGTGGTTCCGCCGAAGCGCAACCGCCAGCACCCCAGAGCGTATGATGTCCATCTCTACCGGCACCGGCATTGGGTGGAGAACGCCTTTCTGTAGCTCAAGCGTTGGCGTGGGATTGCCACACGATACGCCAGGAATGCCGCATCGTTCCTTGCCGCGGTGCAGATCCGGTGTCTGGCGCTCTGGGCTGGTATTTCGTGACGACACTATACTAAGGAGGGTAGTGTAAATTATATGTCCATTTGTACGCGCCTGTGTTCTACTCCCTTCGATGCGACGCAATCTTGAACTCGAAGCGACAATCGTTGAGAAGTACGCGGTGGTCGAGGCGTAATCTCGACGAGCGTGGGCGCCGTATGTGGGCTGCGACGGGGTCGCGTGCCCTCGGGTATGGAGGCGAGGCTCTGGTTTCGGATGCGACGGGGCTGTCGCGCCCGACCCTTCGCAAGGGGCGCGGGGAGCCCGCGTATCGAGCAGTCCCAGCCCGGCCTCAAGAAAGCGTTGGAGAGGCTCGTTGACCCGTTGCCTTGCGGCGCCCCGCAGTCGCCTTTGAGATGGACATGCAAGGGTCGGGCGAAGCTCGCCGCGGCGCTGTCGCGCGCGGTCTGGAAGGTGAGCTCGACGCCGGTGGGACGATTGCTGCACGAGCTTGGCTATCGGTTGCAATCGGTGCGCAAGAGCCCCGAAGGGGCGTCGCACCCGGACCGCAACGCCCAGTTCGAACCTATCAATGCGAAGGCGGATGAGTGTCTCCAGCGCGCCCGACCGGTGGTCTCTGTCGACACGAAGAAGAAGGAGCTGGTCGGGGATTTCAAGAACGCGGGGCGCGAGTGGCAGCCGAAGGGGCAGCCCGAGAAATCCATGGTCCACGACTTTCCCCAGGATGCCGCAGGCAAAGCGATCCCCTATGGCATCTATGACATGGGCCGCAACGACGCATGGGTCAGTGTTGGATGTGACCATGACACCCCTGCATTCGCGCTCGCCTCGCTTCGGCGGTGGTGGGAGGAGAGGGGCCGCAGCCGTTACCCTGAAGCTCGCGAGCTGTTCATCACTGCCGATGCGGGGGCAGCAACGGCTACCGCTTGCGCGCGTGGAAGCAGGGGCTACAGCAATGTGCCGACGACACGGGAGTGCGCGTACACGTCAGCCACTTCCCGCCCGGCACCAGCAAGTGGAACAAGATTGAGCACCGCCTGTTCTGTCACATCACGCACAATTGGCGAGGCAAGCCATTGCGACCCTTCGACACCATCGTTGATCTGATCGGCACTACGCGCACCGACGCAGGGCTTCGGGTCAGAGCTGAGCTCGACACGGGGGAGGACCCGAAAGGAGTGACGGCGACGAAGGCGGAAATGGAAGCGCTGTCTCTACATCGCAACGAGTTCCACGGTGACTGGAACTATGAACTTCACCCGCGGTGAAGTTGGAAACTTAAATTCGATCAAGCTCCTAAGTGTCTGAATCATAATGATATCAATTAGTCATAGTGACTTGCATGCATCCGAAGCGGCGCATGAGAACACGGATCAGAGCCAGCAGGAGCCAGGCGAGGGATCGCTCGAAGTCTTTCGAGAGGCGCCGGCAGCGGCGCAGCCATCCGAAGCTGCGTTCGACCACCCAGTGCCGGGCCATGACGACGACCCCTTTGGCGTCCCTGGGTTTTCCGATGACCTCCACAGTGATCGGGCAATTCGCTTCCTTGAGCTTGCTTGCCAGCTTGTCGCCGCCATAGGCGCCGTCGGCAAACACGATCTGCACCGTGTTCTGACCGGCCTGCAACGCCAGCAACAAGGGACGCGCGCCATCCCGGTCCTGGATCTGCGCCGGATGGACCTGGGCGGCAAGCGTCACCTTGATCGTCTTGCCGGCATCGTCGCCGCCCGCTTCGACCGTCGGCACGTTCTGACTGTCGATGATGGCCGCGCTCGGGTCCGCACCACGCCCCGACCGGAACCGCTCGAGTGTCGTAAAATGGGCGCAAACCTGCTCCGGAACCACGCATGGAAATAGGTCTGAACCGCCGTAAACGCCGGACAATCCGTCGGTCATGCCCGCCAACCGCACCCTGTTCAGAACATGCAGGCGATCGCGTTCACCACGTCGCGCAGATCCACCTGACGGGGACGACCAAGCCGGCACGACGGTGGAAGAAGCGGGTCCGGCAAGGTCCACCCGGCATCGGTCAGATCGCTTTCGTAACGCTCCGTCTTACGGGTATACTGCTTCCGGGTGGTCTCGTTCCAGGGCATGATGTGCCCCCATGGTGTGAGTGTTCACCCATGAAGATACACCATGCGAGACCACCCAACTGGTTTTAGGTCAGGCTCTTAACGCGCGACTCGACACTCTGAGCATTCGGATGGATGCTGGTTTTGCTGAAATGAAACGTCAGGTTTCTGCCAACCAGACCGGCATAACGGTCAATGCCACCAAACCGGACTATGCTGGAACCTCTTGCAAAATTCCTGTCCCCAGGGTCCGGTGAGCCCGGATCGGTCGGTTGCTTCCGGTCACCTCTGCACCTGGAGGTCGGACTCCATGGATTCGCGGTGTCTCATCAGAGATGATGAGAACAAACAGGGACCTTTGTGGACATCGGGACACGCCTCTCCGGGCCACTCTCTTCGAGAGGGCCGCGAAGGGTCGGCATGCGTTGTCGGAGCGCGCTATGGGACGGCGAGACGTATCAACGGGTCAGCCGCCAGGGCCAGGATGCCGAACATGAGATGGCAGGCGACCTTGGAATGTCCGCGGACGCGGACATGGCGCCCGCCAAACTCATCCTTGAGGCGGGCGTTGGTCCTCTCGACACCGGACCGGATCCGGAACCGCACGGTCTCGGGATCGACATGGCCTATTGCACGCCGGGCCCGGGCCTCCCGGTCTCGCTCCTCCTTGAGGTCCTTGTCCCGGCGCGGATTGACATCGATGATCGGCACATGGCCAAGCCGTTCGCTCATCTGGTAGATCTCTCTGGCATCATAGGCCGCGTCCATGAGATCGTAGAGATTGGTCACACGCCCGGCGGTCATCATCGCCAGCGGGATCGCGACCTGGCTGTCATGGACGGATGCCGAGGTGAGGACGGTACTCAGCGGCACCCCGCAGTCTGCTGTGTCGATAGGCAGCTTGTCACCGCGCCAGGCCTCCAGGACCCCCTTGGCATTCTTCTTTGCCCCGTGATCACAGACCTTCGGCAGCTCGTCAAGCATCTCATCGAGATCCATCCCGTTCGCTTGCCGTTCGAGACGCCCAGGCTCCTTCGTCCTCTCCTCGCCCTTGCGGGGCCGGCCGCGCTTGCGGTTCGGCGTCCCGGCCTTCGGCTTCGGGGCCGGCGTCTCCCGGGCCTCGATGGCCGTCGAGTCCCTCGACACGTGGCCGATGAGCGTGTCGCCCAGTGTCTCTGCGACCAGAGCCGCGTGCATCCTCTCCGGAAGACGGGACTGCGAAAATTCGGCAAACGCCCGCGAAAACGTCGCTTCACTCGGGATCTCCGCGACACGCGACCAGCCGCACAGTCGGCGCAACGTCGGGTCCACCTTGAGCCTGTCGATCAGGTGGCGGGTCGTCGGCAGACCCCACACCGCCTTGGCGATGACGCCACGGGCCAGCGCCTGGCGATCCTCCCGGGGCCGACCCGGACCGGTCCACACCCCATCGACGAAGCCCTCCACCTTGACGAGATCGAGAGCTGTCACGAAACGCTTGTGCGTCTCGAGGAGAGGACCGACCGCCTCGGCCAACGCAGGGAAAAGGTCCCCTTGAAATCGGTGCCAGAGATCGGATAGGGTCGAGCCAAGGGTCATCGGGGTCACCTCCTCGGTATCTTGGTATTGTAGAAACACAACAGACCACGAGGTGCCCCCGAAACCCAGGCCCTCGACAACAAAATCAGCCTCGAGAAGGCAAAAAACCGGTCGGGCCGGCAATTTTGCAAGAAGCTCTCTGGTCACGGAAATTCAGGATCTGAAATCCGGGCTGGATTCAACAGGTCGGACACCAAAGTAGCATCACCATATTCAACGGATTCCGCTCCAATAGAGGCTTGATCCGGTCTCATTACGCTTGAGCAGACACACAGTAGATCCACCGGTCTTCCGGATCCTGTCACGCATCCCAACAGTGCTGCAGCACGAGGAGCAAGAAACCCGGCCGCAGAATTGTCGCATACAATGCCGACGTACAGGTTCGCGGCTTGCATATCGAATGCGGGACCCGTTCCTGGTTTTCCCCGCCCTGCATCTGGCCGCCGCCGCCGATCGTCACCAGTTCGTAACAAAAGCTGATCTCGCCGTGCTCGAAGGCGAGTAAGCGGGCGCAAGATAATGGATGGGCACGCGCGGTTCCCGGATCACGGTCTCGCGATGGACGTGTTCAGGCTGCCGATCCCGGTTTCCGGAGATCTCGATCGGAATCTCCAGAGTGTTTCTCTCTGTGGTTGTCAACGTCACAATGAAGCAAACTGGAATTTGTCGCAGCCCGTCATCGTTGTCCGGAATCGCGGTTCGTCGGATCCGGCCGGCTTTGTGCCGGATCAATGCGAAGATCGTGGAAGCGTACAAGACGGCGGGTCATCCACATTGCGGGAAGCGGTCGCACCGGGCCGATTACGCGCGCACGGTCGGAGGTTTTCCGGGTAACCTGTCGGTCCCGGGCCACGAGCTCGGCCGGGCCCGGGCCTGAGACGGATGTGTTCCGCCTGCGGATCGGTCTGCGCTATAGTTCCTGTCGTTGTCGCCTGCCGCCGCCGCTGGTGCAGTTTTTCGGCCGCCGATCAAAAGTCTTGTTGCATGCCCCCGGTTCCTTCCGGATCCACCGGCGCAGTTCAGGAAGATCACTATCGCCGGGCCCCATCTCCGAAGGCGCATCAATCATGCGATCACAGGCGACCGAACGCCACGAGGCGTTTCGATAACGGCAGGATGACCGGACTCTTATCCGCCCCAGGCAGGAAGGAAATGCGAAGGATGCTCCGCAAGCGGAGTTGCAGTTCAACCAATCACGAGTAAAACTTGGCACCCCGACAGGCTAGAATCGCGAATTTGACGCGCTGGCCAAACGCCTTTACAGTGTCAGCCATGGTCCTAGAGCCTGACCTAAAACCAGTTGGGTGGTCTCGCATGGTGTGTGTCTTCAGTGGGTGAACACTCACACCATGGGGGCATATCATGCCTTGGAACGAGACGACCCGGAAGCAGTATAGCCGCAAGACGGAGCGTTACGAAAGCGATCCGACCGATGCCGAGTGGACCTTGCCGGACCCGCTTCTTCCACCGTCATACCGGCTTGGTCGTCCCCGTCAGGTGGACTTACGCGAAGTGGTGAACGCGATCGCCTACATACTCTGGACAGGGTGCAGTTGGCGGGCATTACCGAAGGATTTCCCGGCGTTTACGACGGTTCAGACCTATTTCTACGCGTGGTCCCGGTCGGGGGTGTTGGAGCAGGTTTGCGCCCGTTTTGCCACGCTCGAGCGGCTCCGGTCGGGGCGTAGTGCGGACCCGAGCGCGGCCAACATCGACAGTCGGAGCGTGCCGACGGTCGAAGCCGGCAGCGATGAATGCGGCGACGATGCCGGCAAGACGATCAAGGACCGCAAGCGTCACCTTGCCGTCGATGTCGACGGCAACACGCTTGCCGCCCAGGTCCATCCGGCGCATATCCAGGACCGGGATGGTGCGCGTCCCTTGTTGCTGGCGTTGCAGGCCGGTCAGAACACGGTGCAGACCGTGTTTGCCGACGGCGCCTGTGGCGGCAACAAGCTGGCAAGCGCGCTCAAGGAAGCGAATTGCCCGATCACTGTGGAGGTCATCGGAAAACCCAGGGACACCAAGGGGGGTCGTCGTCATGTCCCGGCGCTGGGTGGTCGAACGCAGCTTCGGATGGCTGCGCCGCTGCCGGCTCCTCTCCAGGGACTTCGAGCGATCCATCGCCAGCGCCCTCGCCTGGCTCCTGCTGGCTCTAAGCCGTGTTCTCATGCGCCGCCTCGGACGCATGCAAGTCACTGTCACTAATTGATATCATTATGCTTCAGACACTGAGAGGGTACTACATGATTCTCTATCAACTTCAGTGTGATCAGAACCATGGATTCGAGGTATGGTTCCGCGACAGTGCTGCCTTCGACAAACAGGCCGACGATAGTCTGCTCTCCTGTCCGATTTGCGGGTCAGAAAAAATCTCCAAAGCGTTGATGACGCCGCGGATCGGCAGATCATCCGCTCGCGAGACCTTCGAAGCGGACAAAACCGGGACGAACGACCCGCCGCCCGCACCGGACCCGCAAGCCGTCGCCATGCGCAACGTCATGATCGAACTGCGCCGTCGCATACAAGACAACTGTGACTATGTCGGCCCCGGCTTCGCCGAAGAAGCACGGCGTATCCACTATGGCGAAACCGACCCTCACAGCATTTACGGCGAAGCCACGCGCGAAGAGGCCAAAAGTCTCGTCGAAGAGGGAATCGACGTCAATGCCGTGCCCTGGATCCCGAAGGAAAATGCCTGACTATCCGCCGCGGTGGCCGTCTGCAAGCGTCCCGTGCATGGCATAATTGATCGACAGATCATCGCTCAGTTCGAATCGATCCCGCGCAATCCGATAGGTAATGCCCCGCTGCCGTACCGGCGTGATCCCCGCCGTAACCAGCAGCCCCGCAAGATCCTGAGGCATCAGAAACTTCAGCCAGTCATGGGTTCCCGCCGGCAGGAATCGCAGAATGTATTCGGCCCCCAATTTGGCGACCAGGAATGACCGCGCCGACCGGTTGAGGGTAGTCAACACGATTGAACCTCCGGGTTTCAACAATCGCGCAGCACCGGCCAGAAACAGGCCCGGATCAGCGACATGCTCGATCACCTCGGACGCGATGACGGCATCGAAGCTGCGACCGGGCCCACAGTCCTCGATCCCGCCGATCCGATAGGTGATCGCGAGGCCGGCCCGTTCGGCATGGCCTTGAGCGGCCGCGATCGCATCGGGGGCAGCGTCCACGCCAGTGACCGTGGCGCCGAGCCGCGCCAGAGGTTCCGATAACAATCCTCCGCCGCAGCCGATATCCAGAACCGCGAGGCCGGCAAACGGGCGAGCGGGCGATGCATCGGTACCAACATGCCGCTGAAGGCTGTCACGAATGAACTGCATGCGGGCTGGCACGATCCGGTGAAGCAACGCAAACGGACCGGACGGATCCCACCAGTGGCCGGACATTGCGGTGAACTTTTCGACTTCTTCGGTATCGACGGTTCCGGTGATGTCTGCGGCCATCTCGCTTCCGGACTACTGATACGGGCCTGCCCCGGCGCAGCCGGGGCGCGGATCCCTGTCTTGCGGCTCATGCGCCCGACGAACACGCCGGCACCAATCCTACCCCGTTGCGGCCGGCCACTTCCAGTCCCTGCGATGCACCGTCCCCGGCGACCGGCATCCCTTGATGTCCGGACAGCGGGACAAACGCTGAAATGTCATTGAAAATCATGCAGCCAACCTTGCCCGAAGCGGCCGGCCACCATATGTATATCGTCGCCATGCTGGCGCGATCCAGACGCTTCGACGCCCCCGCGCAAAGGCGTCGGCGATCCAGCAAAGACAGGCGATTGGCCATGGCCCGTATTGTTCAGAAATTCGGCGGTACGTCGATCGGCACTATCGAACGCATCCGCAATGCCGCGCAACGCGTCAAGCGCGAGGTCGATGCCGGCAACGAGGTCACCGTGGTCGTCTCGGCCATGGCCGGTGTGACCAACCAATTGGTCGACTGGACCGCTGAAATCAGCAACATGCATGATGCACGGGAATACGACACGGTCGTTGCCTCCGGCGAGCAGGTGACATGCGGCCTCATGGCGCTTGCCTTGCAGGATCTCGGAATCAGTGCCCGTTCCTGGCTTGGCTGGCAGATCCCTGTCTGCACCGACCATGTCCATGGCAAGGCCCGGATCGGCGAGATCCACGCCGAAGACATCATCCGGCGCTTCGGTGAAGGTCAGGTCGCAGTCGTCGCCGGATTTCAGGGCCTGGCGCCGGACAACCGCATTACCACGCTCGGCCGAGGCGGCTCCGACACCTCCGCCGTGGCACTTGCGGCGGCGATCGATGCCGACCGCTGCGATATTCATACTGACGTCGACGGGGTCTACACCGCCGACCCGCGCATCGTCGCCAGCGCCCGAAAGATCGAACGGATTACCTATGAGGAGATGCTGGAGTTGGCATCTCAGGGCGCCAAGGTTCTCCAGGCGCGCTCGGTCGCGCTGGCCATGAACCGCAACATACGCTTGCAGGTTCTATCGAGCTTCGCCGACGATCCCGGCACATTGGTGGTAAATGAGGATGAAATCGTGGAACAGAACAGTGTCAGCGGCATCGCCTACAGTCCAGACGAAGCCAAGATAACCTTGCGCCGGGTCAAGGATCGACCGGGAGTCGCCGGCAAAATTTTCGGGTCCCTGGCCGATGATGCGATCAACGTCGATATGATCGTCCAGAATGTCAGCGAGGATGGCGAGACCACGGACGTCACCTTCACTGTCGGACGCGCCGACCTCCATCGCGCGGTCATCGTTCTCGACGATCTCAAGGCCGATGTCGGTTTCACCAAGATCTTCGCTGACCCGCATGTGGCAAAGGTTTCGGTGGTCGGGGTCGGCATGCACAGCCAGCCCGGCGTCGCCAAGACCATGTTCCAGACCCTGGCAGACCGCGGCATCAACATCCAGGTCATCTCGACCTCGGAGATCAAGGTCAGCGTGTTGATCGCCGCCGACTATACGGAACTGGCAGTCCGGGCCTTGCATACGGCCTATGGGCTGGACACTGAGACATCCGATTGATCCCATGACCCCCGAAGCTGGACAAACGGGGTTTGGCCGACAGACCCGGCGCATGCTCCGGCGGCTGCGCAACGTCATGGCCTATTTCACGCCGGATCAGCACCGGCTCGATCTTATCGTCAGGATCGTCCCTGCGGAAATGGCAACCGCGGTCTGCTCGCTTTATGTCCGCCGGGCCGATAACAGGCTCGAACTTTGCGCAACCGAGGGCCTCAACCCGGAAGCCGTGCATCATACCCGGCTAAGGGCTGGTTGGCGATATCGCCGCCAGCGCCCGGCCACTGGCGCTTTCCGACGCCCAGTCGGACCCGAAATTCGCGTACCGTCCGGAAACCGGAGAGAAGTTCTATCAGTCGTTGATGGGCGTTCCGGTCCTGCGGGCGGAACGCCTTCCAGGTGTCTGGTCATTCAGAACCGGCCCCGCCGGCATTACGGCGACGAAGAGATCGAAACGCTCGAGACCTTCGCGATGGCGCTGGCCGACCTGCTTTCGGCCGGAACACTCGCCGACAATGGACAGGATCACGTGCGCCTGGCTCCGGCAAGGCTGGCGGGTCTGTCGATCGTCAGCGGGCTCGCCGTGGGCCACGCTCATATCCACTGCCGCCGGATGCCGATCACCTGGACGGTTGCCGAAAACCCCGAAGCCGAACTGGCTCGGCTTGAGGCTGGCGACGATGCATGAACGGATCGATCGACTGGTCGACGAGGCGCCGCTGTCGGCGTCCGGTGAGTATGCCGAAGTCCTTCAGGCCTACCGCATGTTCGCGACTGGCTCGGCCGCATGCGGGAGACGGTCGCCAACGGACTGACGGCCGAAGCCTCGGTCCAGCATTCCCTGAATGATACCCGCACCCGGATCAGCCAGATTACCGCCCCTTATCTGCGTGAACGACTCGACGACCTGCTTGACGCCCTTGCCGGTGCTCCGATCGACCGGAACGGGCAGCCCGCCGACGCAGTCGTCATCACCCGCAACATGGCCCGGCCGACCTGCTCGCCTATGATCGCGCCAACCTGCGCGGCATCGTGCTCGAAGAGGGATCGGCGAACACGCATGTCGCGATCGTCGCCCGGACACTCGAGACCCCTCTGGTTGGCCAAGCCGAAGGTATCGTGAACGAAGTCGAGTCCAGCGATTTCGTTATTATTGACGGCGAAAATGCACAGGTGTTCCTGCGGCCTGCTGAGGAGGTGCGGGACCAGGTCAATCGCAGCCCGAAGGCCCGGGTCGTCGAGAAGGCCTGTTTCGCGACCAATCGCGACAACCCCTGCATGACAAGGGACAACACCCGGGTATCACTGCTGCTCAATGCTGACCTGTTGATCGATATGCCGCAGATTGAAGCAACCGGCGCCGACGGAATCGGCCTCTATCGTACGGGAATCCCCTTCATGAACAGCCAGGGATTTCCCGATGTCGATGCGCAATACGACCTTTACCAGCGTATCCTGTCCGCCGCCAATGACCGGCCAGCGACCTTTCGCCCCTCGACATCGGCGGGGATAAGCGGCTGCAATCCTTCGGTTCGAGCGAGGGGGGACCTGTCGATGGGTTGGCGTTCCCTCCGCATTCTGCTTGACCGCCCGGCCATTCTGCACAAGCAGTTGCGCGCCCTGATCCGGGCGGCAGCCGGCAGTGATCTCGAGATCATGCTTCCGATGGTCGCTGACATCCGAGAATTCGACCGGGCGAAACACATTGTCGAACTTGAGTTCGTCCGCGCATCGAGCCGTGCGCAGATCCCGCCGACAGCATTGCGGCTCGGTGCCATGATCGAAATCCCGGCGTTGATCTAGTATATTGATTTCAACGTTTGAAACCCTCTTTTTCTTGCGGCGATGATGGTATCGGGATCGGCGGTCCAGACGAAGGGCTTGGCTTCGGTGGTGTTGTGGTCGTCGATGACGCGGCGGATGGCGTCCTGGAGTTCGCGTCCGGAGCGGCAGACGCCGTCTTTGAGACGGCACCGTGTCCGCTTGGCGAAGACGCCTTCGAGCGCGTTCAGCCACGCGCTCGAAGTGGGGGTGACGTGGAAGGTCCAGCGCGGATGGCGTGCGAGCCAGACCCGGACTTCCTTGTGCTTGTGAGTAGCGTCGTTGTCGAGGATGGCATGGACCGGGACGCCGGCGGGTATCGTGCGCGCGATGCGGTTGAGGCATCTCGGGAAAGCCTGGTGGCGATGCCGGCTGGCATGCTGGCCGATGACCGTGCCGTCGAGCACGGTCAGGGCGGCAAACAGCGTCGTCGTGCCGTTGCGCTTGTAATCATGTGTCATGGTGGCGCCGCGGCCTTTCTTCAGCGGCAGGCCGGGCTGTGTGCGGTCAAGTGCCTGACTGTGCGACGTGTCATCGATCGACAGCACGACCGCGTAAGCCGCGGCGCAACGGAGAGGCCGACGATGTCGGTCAGCGTCTCGACGCAGGCGGGATCGTTCGAAAGCGTGAACGGCCGCCAGCAGTGCGGCATCAGGCCATGCGCTTGCCAGACCGCCCAGACCCTCGAAGCGGCAACCCCCACAGCCTTCGCCATCGCCCGCAGCGTCCAGTGGGTCGCCGCGTGAGGCGGCGAGGTGTGGGTCAACCCGACGATCTTCGCCTCTGGCTCAGGAGCCAGAGGCGTCTTGCCCGGCGGACGCGTCTTGTCCCGCAGAAGTCCGTCCACACCGTCTTCCATAGAAGCGGTCCTGCCAGCGCCAGACACTGTTCTTCGCCTGGCCGGTCTCTCTCATGATGGCCATCCTGCCGAGCCCATCGTCGCTCAGAAGACGATGCGCGCCCTCCAGACATGCTTCTGCGGGCTCTTCGGGTCCGAGACAACCGTTTCAAGGCGATGCCGATCGCCTGAAGTGAGCGTGAATGAAACACCAGGGCGCATCTTGCAGACCTCCGTGATCGACAAATCAGAAGAACACAATAATGGATATATTTATAACGATCAACCACTAGAAGCTTGACGCGTTGGAGCCGAGAGTCGACCATGTCCGTCGGCAGCAATGACCTCCTCAAGTTCGCCTCTGCGGCCAACCGCGGCAGCGAGCGGGTCACGGCACGCTATGATTCCCTGTCGGTGCCATTTCCGAGAAGGATCGATGCGGTTGCAAGCACCTGTTCGGCAACCGGCATCCCGGTGATGGTCTGTGGCTAGATGGCGAGACAGCCGCTCGGCGCGCTGGCGTTGGTCGGACTTGGCATTCGGCGCCTGTCGATGACAGCGGCGTCGATCGGACCGAAAAAGGAAACCCTGATGGCGGCCCTTTGCGGCGAGGTCATGGACTTCATCCGCACGATCCTGAATTCAGGAGAAACCGGTGTCCGCTCGATCCTTGCCGATTACACGAGGAACCATGGAATTTCGATCTGACCTCTTGCCGATGATAAGATCGCCCTCCAGTCCGCCGCACCCGGCATCCTTTCGCGACGAACACAACGATCGAACTGCATCGGATGTATTTCGACCGCTGTTGAATTCGGCGAATGGGGGTTGCAACGGAACTGAAACCAACCTACATACCAATTGTGCCAGTTTTAGTCTTTGCGATATTATAGTTGATTGATAACACTACAATCGCTTATGCACGTGGCTCCTGTGAAACGCACATGTAGCGTTTGGCGTGCCGGGAATAGTCGACATCGGGGGCAACATCGTGTGCCACCGGAGCCACATGCATAAGCGGTACACTACATATCGCCGGGTTATGAACCCATGACAGCAATCTCTGACGGGATTTCGAGAAATAAAGACCAGCAAACACCGAGCCGGCCCGCTTTTGCGTGACGAACGACCGGCCGACTTGCAGCCGGATTCGCTGTTCGGCCGCCGGGATTCCAACCCGGCAAGCGAAATCGGCGAGAGCCTCCGACAGACCCGTATACGCCTCGGTCACGACCTGCAGGGCGTCTCGGACCACCTGCATATTCGCTATCCCTATCTGCAAGCCATCGAGAACGGCAATTTCGCCGGTCTTCCGGGACGGACTTATGCGATCGGCTTTGTTCGCAGCTACGCCAGCTTCCTGGGACTTGATGCCGACCGCGCCGTCGCCTTGCTGAAATCCGAAAGCGAGACATTGGTCGCGCCCAATCGCCTCGCGTTCCCGTCACCGGCTCCGGAAGGTAATGTCCCTGGCGGTGCAATCATCCTTGTCGCCGCGGTCCTGACTGTCGCCGCCTATGCCGGCTGGTACTATCTCGACAGTTCCGGGCACAGCGTCGCCGATCTGGTACCGGATGTGCCGCATTCTCTGCAATCCTGGATCGGTGAGGACAGTGGCGGGTCATCCGCTCCGAGCAATCCACCATCGAGGCCGGTGGACTCAGAGGCGCCTGCGGTTGTCGCGGCGCCCGGCAATACCGGGCTGTCCGGGACGCTTCCGGACAGGGAGGCTGCCCCTGCAACGATCACGGCCGAAGCCGCGCCAGGAACCATCGTGGCAAAATTGCCGGAACCGACCACCACCAACGCTCCGCGCACGATCAACCATCCGACAACGACATCCAACGATGCAGAGGCACCGGAACCGGGCAGACTGGCTGCGAGAACAGCCCCGACTGCCACCCTGTTTCCGGCAAGGAACCGGACAGACATTGTCGAACGGCCGGCCGCGGACGGCGCAGATCGGTCCGGCACTGGTATGTCGGCGCCCGGTACGGACCGCCCCACCAGCGCGTCACGACCGACCAACGAAACCGCCGACAGCGACCAGGTTGCAAATGCCAGGCCCCGCGTCGTGATCCGTGCCATGGATGACAGCTGGGTCCGGATCCGCGACGCCGATGCCTCAACGCTGATGGCCCGGATCATGCACGCTGGCGAATCCTATGAAGTTCCGGACCAGCCGGGCCTGCGCATGACGACCGGCAATGCTGGCGCGCTTGCCATCGCCATAGACGGCGAGCAGGGCGGCCCCTTGGGCAACCCGGGCCAGGTCATCAGGAATATCGACCTCGACCCGACGCAGCTGAGACAACGCAACAACTGACCTCGCAACACGACCTGGTCATGTGAAGGCATTGGCAACGCCAGCCGGATCTGTGTCATAAGACGGTTGCAGAATAGACAGGATCCAGACTCTCGTGATGAGCTTACGTCCCTACAGAGATATTCACCGCAGGGTTTCCCGACAAATCGCGGTCGGGCCGATTCGGGTCGGCGGCGACGCGCCGGTGAGCGTGCAGACGATGACCAACACTCTGACGTCGGACGCCCGGGCAACGATCGGACAGATCGAAGCCTGTGCCGAGGCCGGCGCCGATATCGTGCGGGTCTCTTGTCCCGACCGTGACTCGACCGCCGCGCTGGACAAGATCGTCAAAACCTCGCCCGTACCGATCGTGGCAGACATCCATTTTCATTATCGTCGTGCCATCGAGGCCGCTGAGGCCGGCGCTGCGTGCCTGCGCATCAACCCCGGCAATATCGGCAGTGCCGGGAAGGTTCGCGAAGTCATCCGGGCAGCCCGTGATAACGGCTGTTCCATGCGGATAGGCGTCAACGCCGGCAGTCTGGAACGAAATCTCCTGGAAAAATACGGCGAACCATGTCCCGACGCGATGGTCGAGAGCGCCTTGGACCACGCGCGGTTGCTGGAAGACAATGATTTCCACGAGTTCAAGATCAGCGTCAAGGCCTCCGACGTGTTTCTTGCGGTCGCGTCCTATCAAGGGCTGGCGGACATCACTGACCACCCGCTGCATATCGGCATTACCGAGGCCGGCGGCTTGCGAGCCGGCACTGTCAAATCCTCGATCGGCATGGGTATGCTGCTATGGGCCGGCATTGGGGACACCATCCGGGTATCCCTGTCATCCGACCCAGTCGACGAGGTACGGGTCGGATTTGACATGCTTAAGGCTCTTGGCCTGCGCCATCGCGGCGTCAACATCGTTTCGTGCCCGTCCTGCGCGCGCCAACAATTCGATGTCATTGATACGGTCCGGGCGCTGGAAGAACGTCTGTCCCATATCACCACGCCAATGACAGTCTCGATCATCGGCTGTGTCGTCAACGGCCCGGGAGAAGCTCGCGAAACCGATATCGGACTTACTGGCGGTGGCCGCGGAACCCACCAAGTCTATCTTGCCGGTATTCCGCATCATCGTCTGAAGGACAAGAGCGTCGTCGATCATCTTGCCAAACTGGTCGAACAGAAAGCGGCGGAGATCGAAGCAGGCGAATCCGCCACGCAAATTCAACAGTGAGGCCAATACCGTCGCCCTGGCGCGGCGCATTGCCAAAGGGCTGATTCCGGTGGCTTCCGGTGCTATATGCATCCTTGATGCGCGCCACCCTGCCGATGGTCCCCGCTTGTGCCCCGACCGGCCATGGCGTGGGCTTCCAGGGTCCCGCCCGGCGCCGGCCGCTGCACATTTACGGTCAAGACAACTTGATCCGGTAGCCGGCACCTAGACGGAGTGGTCGACGTCACCGGACAACGGATCACGGGAGAGGATTGATGAGTCTTGACGCAAACCTCGAGCAGGTCCGGGCCCGGCGCCAGGAGCTGGAAGCATTGTTGTCATCGACCTCGGGCAGCGATGCCGCACAAATCACCCGATTCGCAAAAGAACTGGCCGAATTGACGCCGGTTGCCCGCAAGATCGATGAACTGCGTGATCTGCAAAACCAGATCGATGACGCGCTAGCTCTGGTCGAGGATAGCGTCGACGATCCTGAGTTCCAGGAAGTCGCCCGGTCGGAAGCCAGGATCCTGACCGGCCGCCTACCGGCGCTGGCCCGGGAGGTCGAGCGGTTGCTGTTGCCGAAAGACGAAGCCGACAGCAAGAACGCCATTCTCGAGATCCGCCCCGGCACCGGCGGCGAGGAAGCCTCACTATTCGCTGCCGATATCTTCGCGATGTACCAGAAATACGCCACGGTCCACGGTTGGCGGTTCGAAACGCTCGGGGTTTCGGAGACGCCGGTCGGCGGCTATCGCGAGGCGATAGCATCGATATCGGGCCGCTCGGTATTCGAGCGCCTCAAATTCGAATCAGGAACTCACAGGGTGCAACGGATCCCGGTCACCGAGTCGGGGGGCCGCATCCATACCTCCGCGGCAACGGTCGCCGTACTCCCGGAAGCCCGGGAGGTCGATATCGAGATCGATCCCAAGGATCTCCGTATTGATTATTTTCGCGCGAGCGGGCCCGGCGGGCAATCCGTCAACACGACTGACAGTGCGGTTCGGATCACTCATTTCCCCAGCGGGATCGTGATCTCGCAACAGGACGAGAAGTCGCAGCACAAGAACAAGGCCAAGGCGATGCGGATCCTGCGCGCCCGGCTCTATGATTACGAGCGCAACCGCCTCGCTGATGAGCGGGCCGCTGACCGGCGCGGCCAGATCGGCAGCGGCGACCGCTCGGAACGCATCCGGACCTATAATTTTCCGCAGGGGCGGGTGACCGATCACCGGATCAACCTGACCCTCTACAAGATCGAAAAGGTGCTGAACGGCGAAGCCCTTGACGAAATCATTGATGCCCTGACAGCCGAAGACGAAGCGGCCAGGCTGGCGGCATTATCCTGATTACCGGCGTGAGCGGTCTTCCGGACAGGAACGGCATCACCATTGCCGCGGCTCTCGCGGACGCGACCCGAGAGCTCGTAGCCGCTGGTGTCGAACAGCCCCGTCTCGATGCACGATTGCTTCTCGGGCACGCTCTGGAGACACCCCGAGACCGTCTTTACGGCAAGGAAACAGCAACTATCCCGGCCGCTCAGCATCGCGCATTCCTCCGCCTTGTGGCGCGCCGCGCCGAACGCGAGCCGGTCTCGCGCATTATCGGCAAGCGAGAATTCTGGTCGCTGTCATTTTCGGTCGGAACGGCTACCCTTGATCCGCGGCCGGACAGCGAAACTATGATCGATACGGTCCTAACCCGTTTTCCGGATCTCTCGGCACCCCTCCGAGTCCTGGATCTGGGCACCGGATCCGGTTGCCTGCTGCTGGCAGTGCTTTCGGAATATCCGCAAGCGAGCGGTCTGGGCGTTGACCTTGATCCTTGCTGCCTCGAGATAGCCAAGCAGAATTCGGCGGCCAGTGGTTTTGACGACCGGACACGGTTTCAAGCCGGTGACTGGACGGCCGGACTGGATGCCGTTTACGATGTGATTCTGTGCAATCCGCCTTACATCCCGACGAGAAGGATCGGCGGACTCGAGCCCGAAGTTGTGATGTATGATCCGGTCCGCGCCCTCGATGGCGGATCGGACGGCCTTGATTGTTATCGCGACCTGAGCGGCGGTCTCACGGCGGCGATGGCAGTGAACAGTCTGGTGTTTCTTGAAATCGGCGCCGGGCAGGCCGATATGGTCATCAGGATCCTGGCAGATGCCGGGTTGTGCTGCCTGGAGGTTCGGAAGGATCTGGGCGGTCGCCCACGTTGCCTCGTGATCGGGCGAAACCGGAGATCATGATGCTGATATGCTGTCCGGACGCGCCGGACCGCTGGCGGCAGTCGCCATTGCTTGGCCATATTCGGACCATTTCACGACCAAAATAATTTTCCTTCGGGGTTGATTGGCGGAAAAGTCTGGGTATCCTGACAGGGCGCTCGTCGCCGCGCCAACGATCCATGACAGATCGGACTCTTGCCAGGACAATGGCAAATGCGGCAGACAAGTATGCGGAGATCCTGTCTCCGCCCGGACTCACAAATGACATGAATGGTCACATATGAGACAAGGTCCACACCCGAAACGTGGGCGGAGCCGCGGCGGAAATCGCCGGGTTGGTGCTCCGAACCGAAACCAGACATTCGACAGCAACGGTCCCGAGGTCAGAATTCGCGGCAATGCGAGCCAGGTCCACGAAAAATATCTGGCCCTCGCCCGTGACGCCGCCGCCAATGGTGACCGGGTTCTGACCGAAAGCTATTTCCAGTATGCCGAGCACTATTACCGGATCCTGAATGCCTTCAACGATGAGGGACAAGACGGGCCTCGGCTGCGCGACAACCGTCCTGTGACCGATCAGGCGGAAAACGGCGAGGCCGTTTCCTTTGCAGGCGGTCCGCAGCCGGATGTCAGCCCGAGACCGCCAGACTCCCGGACCGACCCGGCCAGACAGCTGGATAGTGGCAAGGGCCCGCAATCGGATGCGGAAGTCGATCTGCAGCCGCAGCCGCACGCTCCGGCCAGCCCCGAATTGCCTGATCCGGTCGCCGCCGACTTGCCCGAAGATGCCCCTCCACGACGCCGTTCGGCACCGCGTCAACGCACCAACGGCGTTGACCGGGGTGCGGCATTGAACGGCAATGGCAGCACTGCCGACATGGCACCGGGGGTAACCGTCAGGGTTGTCAATCCCGAAACCGGGGATGCTCCGGCGGCACCGGCAACACCGCGGCGACGTCGCAGCCGTGCAGCGGGCACGACCGAGTCGACAACGCTGACTCTCGACAAGACCACAGAAAAATCCGACGACTGAAACCGTGCCAACGGCCCGACGCTAGGTTTCGGTGATTCGCGTCACTGCGGCCCCGATGGCCGCGGTGCCGGACGCGGTAACCCGGGCATAGACACCGCAGTCATCATGGCCGTAGGCCCGTTGCATGTTTCGCGGCAAAGTCATGTCACGTTGGCCGCTACCGGGTTCCACATTGGTCGCGGCACAACGCCCGGTGCGCTCTTCGACCTGGAGGCTGGCTTCGCCGAGCTTCAGCGATTTACCAACCCAATCAAATTCCTGCCAGGCTGGGATGCCGTCGAGCAGGATGTTGGCGCGAAACCGCATCGGATCGACGGCGCGGCCGACGACCCGCTCAAGGTCGCGAACCGAGGCGAGGTTGATCAGCGATATGAAAGGAGCTCGGGCATCAGAAAACGGCTGCTCACCGCATTCGATGATCTTCGGAGCACCGCGGATCTCACGGCCCATGTAGGCAGAAAAGAACTGTTCCAGAATGGCCTGTCCGGTGATGTCGGTGATGTTGCCCCGACTGACCGGCCGGCCATGCCGCAACACCGTGAGAACGCCGCTCTCCTGATCGAAACGGGTCTCCAGCGCCGCCAGTTTCTCATGCGACATCAACTGCAGGAAACGCCCCTTCGGCAGCCAGTTCGACGATCCCCGGTCCGGCTGCCAGGTCGCACCATGCGCGATCGCGAAACGGCGATCCTGCGCAATCGCCTTTCCGGTCTCGAGCTGCACGATCTCCAGCCTTTCCGCCGAAAGGCCTTTTACCGGATAGCGATACAGTGCCTGAACGGAACCCGACATGATGGCGTAGCCTGATCAGTCAGCTCGAAGCTGTCAACCGAACACACCGGGTTCCGGCCCGCAGCCATGCCGGCAGCCCCTGAATTCCGCTCGCGCCGGTTGTGTCAGCGACGAAACACACCATATCTGAACCAGTTGTCAGGAATGCCTCTTGCAGGGTTCCGATGACCAGCTTCAGGAACCGGGAACGGCATCCGCCACACCCGGTTCGTCTGGTGCCGCCTCGACGGGGCACCCATATCCGTATCGGCGATCACCGCGGTACGAAAGGGAGTGAATGCAATGCAGTACGAGAAATTCTCCGATCAGTCACAAGGCTTTCTGCAGACCGCGCATCAGCTGGCCCGAACCAGCAATCACCAGCGCCTGACACCGGACCATCTGCTCACCGTCCTGCTCCAGGATCCAGACGGATTCTGCGCTGGCCTAGTCACCCGCGCTGGCGGTGATCCGGCCGCGGTTCTCGCGACCGCCAATGCCGAACTTGCCAAGCAGCCCCGGGTTGCAGGCAGCGGCGCCGGGCAAATCTATGTCGCGAACGAGTTCGCCGGAGTCCTCGATCAGGCCGAGGCCATCGCGGAAAAGGCTCGCGACTCTTTTGTAACCGTCGAAACCCTGTTGCTGGCTCTTGTAGTTACCCCGGATACACCGTCAGCTCGGGCACTGGCGGATAATGGCGTAACGCCGGCCGGGCTCAATGCCGCCATCCGCGACCTGCGCAAGGGTCGCACGGCCGATAACGCCACGGCGGAAAGCACCTATGACGCGCTTGACAAGTATACCCGCGACCTGACCTCGATTGCCCGGGACGGCGGGCTCGATCCGGTTATCGGCCGTGACGAAGAAATCCGACGCACGGTCCAGGTGTTGTCGCGCCGCACCAAGAATAACCCGGTCCTGATTGGCGAACCCGGCGTCGGCAAGACCGCGATTGCCGAGGGGCTGGCACACCGGATCATCAACGGCGATGTTCCGGAAACCCTGAAGGAAAAGCGCCTGCTCGGTCTTGATCTCGGCGCGTTGATCGCGGGCGCCAAGTTCCGCGGCGAGTTCGAAGAACGCCTCAAGGCGCTGCTGCTGGAAGTCTCTCATTCCGATGGCCAGGTCGTACTGTTTATCGACGAGCTGCACACGCTGGTCGGTGCTGGCGCAGCCGAGGGCGCAATGGACGCCTCGAATATGTTGAAGCCGGCCCTGGCGCGTGGCGAATTGCACTGCATCGGGGCAACGACCCTGGACGAGTATCGCAAGCATATCGAGAAGGATGCCGCACTGGCACGGCGGTTCCAGCCGGTCCAGGTCGAGGAACCGGATGTCGCCGACTCGGTATCGATCCTGAGAGGGTTGAAAGAAAAATACGAGCTGCATCACGGGGTGCGGATCACCGACAGCGCCCTGCTCGCTGCCGCCAATCTTTCGAACCGGTATATTTCGGACCGTTTCCTGCCCGACAAGGCCATCGACCTGGTCGATGAAGCGGCCTCACGCCGGCGCATGGAGATCGATTCCAAGCCTGAAGAAATCGACGAACTCGATCGCAGGATCATACAGCTGCGTATCGAGGAACAGGCGATCATGAAGGACTCCGATGCGGAGAGCCGCGAACGTCTTGAGCGGCTGCAGAGTGAACTTGAGACCCTCGAGGCCTCGTCGCGGGACATGATGGCACTCTGGACGGCGGAGAAGGATACGGTGATCAGCATCCGCCAGGTCCAGGAACGGCTCGATCAGGCGCGCCACGACCTTGAGCTCGCGCAGCGCAGCAGCAATTACGAACGGGCCGGCGAGATCCTGTACTCGGTCATCCCCGGCCTCGAGAAATCGCTCGATCAGGCCAAGACCGAAACCGGAAACCGCCTGGTGAAGGAAGAGGTCACGCCGCAGGATATCGCGTCGGTGGTCTCGCGCTGGACCGGGATCCCGGTTGACCGGATGCTGGCAGGAGAACGCGACAAGCTGTTGGCAATGGAGACGCATCTGCATGACCGGGTGATCGGCCAGGAGGAAGCGATCGCAGCAGTCTCAAACGCAGTACGGCGGGCCCGGGCTGGCTTGCAGGATCCCAACCGACCGATCGGATCATTCCTGTTTCTGGGTCCGACCGGTGTTGGCAAGACAGAACTGACCCGGGCGCTTGCCGGATTCCTGTTCGATGACGAGCAGGCCATGTGCCGGATCGACATGTCGGAGTTCATGGAAAAGCATTCGGTAGCCCGCCTGATCGGCGCGCCGCCTGGCTACATTGGCTATGACGAGGGCGGCACACTGACTGAAGCGGTCCGCCGTCGACCCTATCAGGTCGTCCTTTTCGACGAAGTCGAAAAGGCCCATCCTGATGTTTTCAATGTCCTGCTACAGGTTCTTGACGACGGCCGGCTGACGGACGGGCATGGCCGCACTGTCGACTTCCGCAATGTCATCATCGTCATGACCTCCAATCTCGGCGCGTCCTATCTGGCGGCCCAGAACGACGGTGATCCGGTTGAAACGGCACGCGGACCGGTAATGGCGGCGGTCCGGCAGGCTTTCCGTCCGGAGTTTCTGAACCGGCTCGATGAGATCCTGCTGTTCACGCGGCTCAGCCGCAGCGACATGACCGGTGTCGTCAACATCCAGCTCGCGCATTTGCGGACCCTGCTCGCCGACCGCCAGATCAGCCTCGCGCTCGACGCGGCAGCACTGCAGTGGCTTGCCAATGCCGGTTATGATCCGGTTTATGGTGCCCGACCGTTGAAGCGGGTGATTCAGCGCACGCTTCAGAATCCGCTGGCCGGCCGGATTCTGGACGGAAGCGTCACCGATGGCGACAGAATTTTCGTTACGGTGGAGAATGAAGCCTTGGCGATCCACGGCGATGACGATGTTGCGGGCCGTGAGGTGATTCCCACAGAGGCAGCAGAATAACCGGAGGCGTGATGAAAATTACAAGAGAGCATTGATACCGCGCTCGATGCCCTCTTGTTTTCAGGATCGGCAGCAACCGCCGTGCGTGGGCTGCTGCCATCCCGCTTCAAACGGCGCCGAACCGGCTGTATGGGCTCAGACAGTCCAACAAGGACAGCAGTCGCCACGCCGAACCCGCGTAGTGGCGGCGTGTCCCACCATCACCAATGTGTTCCACCCGCGGCCGTCACGCCGAGAGCTGCCGTTCAGCCAACCACGAAGGACTATCTTGTCAGTGTCTGCCGAACGATGCCGCTTGCTGTCGAAAAATCGATCCGGCCTGCATAGGTCTGTTTAAGGAACGCCATGGTCCTGCTCATGTCCTTCATACCCTGCGCACCAACTGACTTGATGGCGCAGGTGACCGCGGCATTCAACGCATCGCCGACCAGCGGTTCTGGCATGAAACGACGGATCACCTCGATCTCCTCACGCTCCTGCGCGGCCAGTTCCTCGCGCCCGCCTTCTTCATACAGCCGGATCGACTCCCTGCGTTGTTTGATCATCGTTTGCAACAGCGCCAGGATATCGGACTCTGGAACGCCGTCCTCGTTGCCCTCGGCCCGCGCGCAGATATCGCGATCCTTGAGTGCCGCCAAAATCAACCTGATGGTGCCCACAGTGCATTTGTCCTGCGCCTTCATGGCCGTCTTGAGGGCTTCGTTCAATTCCGTACGGATCACCTCTTAAGTCCCTTGTCTGAACAGTCCCGGCGACGCCATCACTGAATGGCCGCCCAGACATGACACTTAAAATGCAATCGGCGGCCGGCGCAACAGTTTTGCTACGGCATCCGATGTTTTGTTGCGCGAACGTCCGCGATTGCGATCCGGAATGCATCCGCCGGATCACCGCGACGGGAGTCCGGAAGGTTGAATCAAGAATATTAACATATTGAAAATACGAATATTTTTCAAGCACAATAGAGCTTGACCCATCGCTCGCCATCGCGTATCAACGGTGCCAATCATACTCGCGAGGATATTATCGTAATGGCGGACGCGGAAGCGACCGGTCCTGCCCGGAAAGCATTGCCAGCACAACCGGCAGGTGCCACGGCGGCCCTGGTTCTTGCCGACGGCGCTGTCTTTTGGGGACGGGGCCTCGGAGCGGCCCGAACCACGGTCGGCGAAGTCTGCTTCAATACCGCGATGACCGGCTATCAGGAGATCATGACCGACCCCTCCTATGCCGGGCAGATCATCACGTTTACCTTCCCGCATATCGGCAATGTCGGCGCCAACGCGCAGGACATCGAAACCGCGACGCCGCATGCGCTCGGGCTGATTCTGCGGGCCGCCATGACCGATTCGTCAAACTACCGGGCCAAACGCCATTTCGACGAGTGGCTGAGATCCTGCGGAATACCCGGCATCAGCGGCGTCGACACCCGCCGCCTGACCCGGCGCATCCGCGATCTCGGCGCCCCGAACGGTACGCTCGCCCATGTTCCGGACGGCCGGTTCGACATCCCGGCCCTGCGGGACCAGGCGGCCAGCTGGCCGGGCCTTGAAGGGATGGATCTCGCCGCCAGCGTGTCATGCCGTCAAAGCGTCGACTGGACCAGCGGCACCTGGGCCTTCCGGAATGACGATTGCGGCGACTACCAGACTCCGCCACCGGCGCGGCACCATGTTGTGGCGATGGATTTCGGGGCCAAGCGCAACATCCTGCGAAATCTTGTCCAGCTCGGCTGCAAGGTAACCCTGGTCCCGGCCGACACCAGCGCCGAAGATATCCTCGCCCGGCGTCCCGACGGCATCTTTCTCGCCAATGGCCCAGGCGACCCAGCGGCGACCGGAGCCTATACGGTACCGGAAATCGCCCGGCTGGTGGACAGCGGCAAACCGATTTTCGGCATCTGCCTCGGTCATCAGATGTTGTGCCTGGCGCTTGGCGCCCAGACCGAGAAAATGCATATGGGCCATCGTGGCGCCAATCATCCGGTCAAGGACCTTGCCACGTCACGGATCGAGATAACAAGCCAGAACCATGGTTTCGTGATTTCCGAAGGTACGCTGCCGGACACGGTCGAGGTCACCCACCGCTCGCTGTTCGACAATACGATCGAAGGAATCAAAGTCCGCGGCCGGCCGATTTTCTCCGTGCAATTTCATCCCGAAGCATCGCCGGGCCCACAAGACGCGCATCACCTGTTCCGGCGTTTCGTCGACCTTCTGGGATAGCGACATGTCGGCCCGTCACATTTTCCTGTCCCGCAAACCGGTTGCCCGAGCTGTTCCGTAACAGCAAGTCACACCGCAACCATCGGATCCTGAATGCCCAGACGCAGCGACTTGTCATCGATCATGATCATCGGCGCCGGACCCATCGTCATCGGACAGGCCTGCGAGTTCGACTATTCCGGAACCCAGGCCTGCAAGGCCCTCAAGGACGAGGGGTACCGTGTGATTCTGGTCAACTCGAATCCGGCGACGATCATGACCGACCCGGGTCTTGCCGATGCGACCTATGTCGAACCGATCACGCCCGGCATCGTCGCCCGCATTCTCGAAGCTGAGAAGCCCGATGCCCTGTTGCCGACGATGGGGGGCCAGACCGCGCTCAATACCGCCCTTGTCCTGGCCAAGGACGGCACACTTGATCGTCTCGGCATCACTCTGATCGGGGCCAATCTCGACGCGATCGAGAAAGCCGAGGATCGCCTGCTGTTCCGCCGAGCGATGGACCGGATCGGGCTCGAGTCACCGCGGTCGCAGCTGGTCACCAACGACGCCGAAGCCGCGGCAGCCCTGGCGGATGTCGGGCTTCCGGCGATCATTCGCCCGTCCTTCACTCTGGCCGGGACCGGTGGCGGGATCGCCTATAATGCCCGGGAGTTCGACGACATCGTCCGGACCGGTCTACGTCTGTCCCCGGTCGGAACCGTGCTGATCGAGGAATCGGTGCTCGGCTGGAAGGAATTCGAAATGGAGGTGGTCCGGGACCGAGCCGACAACGCCATTATCGTATGCGCAATCGAGAACATCGATCCGATGGGGATTCATACCGGTGATTCAGTCACCGTGGCGCCGGCCCTGACCCTGACCGACAAGGAATATCAGCGCATGCGCGACGCCTCCATCGCCGTGTTGCGCGAGATCGGGGTGGATACCGGCGGCTCAAATGTGCAGTTCGCCGTCAATCCCGAGACCGGGAGGCTGGTCATCATCGAGATGAATCCGCGGGTGTCGCGCTCTTCCGCCCTGGCATCGAAGGCAACCGGATTCCCGATCGCCAAGATCGCCGCCAAGCTTTCTGTCGGTTACACCCTCGATGAACTCGGCAACGACATCACCGGCAGCACCCCGGCCAGTTTCGAACCGACCATAGACTATGTCGTCACCAAGGTTCCGCGCTTCACATTCGAGAAATTCTCCGGTGCCGAAGCCAAGCTGACAACATCCATGAAATCCGTTGGCGAAGCCATGGCGATCGGCCGGACATTTCCTGAATCGTTGCAGAAGGCGATGCGGTCGATGGAAACCGGGCTGACTGGGCTTGATCCGATCACCATGCCAGGACTTTCGAACGGCATGGTTGACCGGGACGCCGTGGTCGCCGCCCTCAGCGAGCCGGTGCCGGACCGGTTGCTCCGAATCGCTGAGGCCATTCGCGCCGGCCTCACCATCAAGGACATCCACGGCGCCTCGGCCATCGATCCATGGTTTCTGCGCCAGATCGCGGTCATCGTCGACGCTGAGGCCGATATCGTCCGGGACGGACTGCCGGATAACCGGCAGGACTTTCTGCACATCAAGAAGCTCGGGTTTTCGGACGCCCGGCTCGCATCCCTGTCGGGCGTCGGCGAAGCGGCGGTTGCCGCCCGGCGCCGCGCCCTCGATGTGCTTCCGGTGTTCAAACGTGTCGATACCTGCGCCGGGGAGTTTCCGGCCCGTACGCCTTATCTGTATGGAACCTACGAAGGTGACGGGCTGGATCAGCCGGAATGCGAATGCGAGCCAACGAACCGCGAGAAGATCGTGGTTCTCGGCGGCGGCCCGAACCGGATCGGTCAGGGCATCGAATTCGATTATTGCTGCGTGCATGCGGTCCTTGCCCTGTCTGAAGCCGGTTACGAGACCATCATGGTCAATTGCAACCCAGAAACCGTCTCGACCGACTACGATACATCAGACCGGCTGTATTTCGAGCCGCTGACCGCCGAGGACGTCACCGAGCTGGTACGCCGCGAACAGTCCAATGGATCGGTGAAGGGCGTGATCGTCCAGTTCGGCGGTCAGACGCCGCTGAAACTTGCCCGCGCTCTCGAGGCCGTCGGCATCCCGATCCTCGGGACCGCGCCGGATGCCATCGATCTTGCTGAAGATCGCAAACGGTTCCAGCAATTGCTGCACCGGCTGTCGCTCAAGCAGCCGGACAACGGCATCGTCACATCGACGGAGGAAGCGGAAGCCGAAGCAACGCGGATCGGCTATCCGGTCGTGATCCGGCCGTCCTATGTCCTCGGCGGACGCGCGATGGAAATCGTTCATAACGTGACGGCCTTGCGCCACTATATGGGGCAGGCCGTCATCGCGGCGGGTGATACGCCCATTCTGATTGACGAATTCCTGTCGGATGCCGTCGAGGTCGATGTCGATTGCGTCGCCGATGGCGACACCGTGCATATCGCGGGCATCATGGAGCATATCGAGGAAGCCGGCATTCATTCCGGCGATAGCGCCTGTTCCCTGCCGCCACAGTCCCTGCCCGGCGCGGTGACCGAGGACATTTGCCGACAGACCCGGCTGCTAGCCACGGCCTTGTCTGTCAGAGGCCTGATGAACGTGCAGTTCGCGGTCAAGAACGGAAAGGTCTTCCTGCTCGAAGTCAATCCCCGGGCCAGTCGGACGGTCCCCTTTGTCGCCAAGGCCACCGGCGTGCCGATTGCCAAAATCGCGGCGCGGGTCATGGCTGGCGAACCGCTGTCGGCATTCACGCTGCCACATGCGACGCCGGAGCATGTCGCCGTGAAGGAAGCGGTTTTCCCGTTCGCCCGATTTCCCGGCGTCGACAGTATTCTCGGACCGGAGATGAAGTCCACCGGCGAAGTGATGGGGATCGGCAACAGTTTTGCCGCGGCTTTCGCCAAGAGCCAGATCGCGGCTGGCACCGATCTTCCGTCGTCGGGAACCGTATTCGTTTCGGTGCGCGACAATGACAAGCCAGCAATCACCGACATCGCGCGGGAACTCTCGGCCATGGGGTTCAATCTGCTCGCGACCTCCGGCACCGCAGAGGCGTTGCGGCAAGCTTCGATCAAGGTCGACCTGACCCGAAAAGTTCTCCAGGGCCGTCCGCATATTGTGGACCGCATGCTGTCCGGTGATGTCGACCTGGTCATCAACACGACGGAAGGGGCACAGGCAATCGTCGACAGTTTCAGCTTGCGGCGAACTGCGCTGACCCACAGTATCCCCTACTACACGACAGTCGAGGGCGCACGGGCCGCGGTTCAGGCCATCGCTGCCCTTCGCAAGGGAAACCTTGCGGTCGCGCCCCTGCAATCCTATTTTCGGGACTCATTCTGATTGCGGATAGTGAGGCCGGAGCGTCTTGCGGCCGGCATGAAAATATCGTCAGGACCAGACACAAATTTGGGCGTTTGTCATGGAAAGAATTCCGATCACGCCAGGCGGGCTGAAGAAACTGCAGGACGAACTGAAGCAATTGAAGTTGATCGATCGGCCGGACGTCATCAAGGCGATCGCGCAAGCGCGCGAGCATGGCGATCTTTCGGAAAACGCCGAATATCACGCCGCGAGGGAGCGACAGAGCTTCATTGAGGGCCGGCTTGCCGAACTCGAAGACGCGGCCAGCCGGGCCGAAGTGATCACGCCGTCGCAGATCGACGGCGCGACCGTGACCTTTGGCACCACCGTCACAGTGGCGGATGAAGAGGCGGATGAAGAAGCAACCTATTCGATTGTCGGGCCTTACGAAGCCGACATCGAGCAAGGGCTGATCTCCACGGCATCACCGATCGCCCGCGCGCTCATCGGAAAACATGTCGGCGACAGCGCCGAGGTCACGACGCCACGGGGAACCCGGAACTACGAGGTTCTCTGCATCAGCGTTTCGTGACCTGCCTGCCTTGTGGCACGCGGCAGCCAATCCCGGCCGGGTGCGCCGTATAAAACGGGATTCCGTCCCGCCGGCTCGTCCGCTGGATCAGGGCCGTGCAGCGGACGGTTTCTGAAACACGGGAGAGCAAAATTCCGCATTCGCGCCATTCCGGCACAACCCCGAAGTGATCGTTCCGGACCCTCAGTGCTGGATCCTTTCGGATGGAACCGCCGGCATGGAGATCCAGTGCCGCGCTCTTGCCGAGGCCATGGCGCTCGACTACTCGATACGGACAATCCGGCCGTCACGGCTGCTGCGCCTACTGCCAATCTGCGGCCGGATTCCCGGCTTGCCGCCGGGCGCGACCGGAAGCGACCGCCTGAACCCGCCCTACCCAGCCATCGTCATCACCTGCGGCCGACGTCACGCCGGCGCCAGCATCGCAATCAGGCGGGCCTCGGGCAGACGCATCTTCACGGTCCACATCCAGGACCCCCGGATCGCTCCGGGCATGTTCGACGTTCTCGTGGTGCCGGAACACGATCGGGTCCGGGGGCCCAACGTGATCACGACGGTCGGTTCGCTGCACCGGATTTCCGAAGACAGCCTGGCGCGCGAAGCCGCCCGTTTTGCCAACCATATCGCGATCCTGCCGCGCCCACGGGTGACCGTCAATATCGGTGGTGGAACCCGACAACACAAGGTCACGACATCCGAGGCGGAAAGGCTGGCAGGCACGCTTGCCGAACTGCGCGAACGGCATGGTTGCAGTTTGCTGATCACAACATCGCGGCGAACCGATCCGGCGCTTCAGGCGGCACTCGCACAGCTTGACCGTCCGGCGGATACGATCCTGTGGGGCGGCAACGGCGCCAACCCTTATCTTGGGTTCCTTGGCCTCGCCGATGCGATCGTGGTGACGTCGGAATCCATCAACATGGTCTCGGAAGCTTGTGCAACCGGAAAACCGGTTTACCTGCTGTCGCTTGGTGTGACGACGCGCCGCCGTGCCGCCTTTGTCGACACCGTGATCACACGCGGGCTGGCGCATCCGTTCGACGGCACTCTTGATGCGCGTGGCGGGCCTCCGCTGCGCGATATGGCAAAGGTCGCCAGACAAGTGTACGACCGATTCGCCGGACACGGTGTGACCCGGCAATGTTGAGCGCAGGATACGCCCGACAGACTGAAACCGCGCCGCCGTCAGGTTCAGCGCGATGGCGGCGCAACGGGACACCCCGTTCCACGGCCGGCTCGCCGGTTTCGGGTGGATATCGTGACTGTCATTCTCGTGACCATCAGCGATGCGGCACCAGCCCATTGAGGTCGTTTCCAGCTTTCAGTGCCTGACAGTCCCGGAAACGCATGTTCACGCGACGGTGGGATCATCGGTTCTGGCGCGACACTTCATGAAGAACGCATCGGCACCCGTGCAAGGAAGGGCCGATGCTCAGCCCGGGGTTCGCCAACGCAATACACCTCCTGGATTTCGACATTACCGCCAATGCTCAAATGCCTGTTTCACGAGACCACGGAGTATTTCGTATTCCGTGACAAACTGGCGAACATCCCGGCATTGGATGCGGCCCCTCCAGTCCCATTTTTCTGGAACCATGGTCTCGTGTCCCTGCTCACACTATCGAACGGGTCCGACAAATCATGACCCCGGTTCAGGATCCATCCCTTCTCCGGCACGGTGATCCCATGCTGTAAACAGCGAGTCCATGACGACAGTTCGGAGACATGAATTCTTGCCAAACAGTAATGCCACTCAATGTCACGGACAAGACGTCACGCCAGCCGATAATCCAGCGCAGTCAGATCAACAGCGTCACCGGCAGCAAACGCGTCCGCAAAAGCGGTCCGATTCCCGTCGGCGCCCTGTGCCGGATCGCCCGCGATCTGGAACGCCTGGTCATAAGCCGCGACCACAGGATCCGGTTTTATCAATGAGGCGGTCTTTCCCGCAAGCGCGACACCGTCCATATGGCGCACAAACGACAACACCGTTATCGGGTTATGCCGGATCTGCAAGGCAGCCAGATGTTCGGTCAGGCGGTCCAGTCCGGCCGGTCCATCGAGCAAGACGATCTGAATGGCTCGCGCCAGGCGTTCGACCGCGAGCGCATCGCCGATCACCCTGTCGATCATGTCGTAGAGGCCGCGCCGCAACATCACGATGTCCGGCGTGTTCTTCAACGCGACATTGACGCTCACGCCGAGAACATCGCGTTGATCGGACAGTATCTTGCGAATACCGGCGATCGTGATTGGACCATGCTCCCGCACGACGGCCGACACGGTCTCGGCGAGCGAAACGAAGGACGCACTGAAGTCGCAGTTGGCACTTCCGATCATCAGGCCACGCCGAACCGCGAACCGGGGATCGTCCTGGCAGACCCCGAGCAACAGATACGCCGTCAGACGGGCATCGATCCGCGCCGGCAATTGTGCGGCGATGCTCCGCCGCAGGATCTTCACGGACATGAACCGGCCATTTTTCGTTACGCGCGCATGCGCGATATCTCGGATGGTCAGGAAATCCTTCTCATCGAGTTCGATATGATCACGCAGCGCATACGTGCCGCGTTCAACGATGATCGCCTCCGGCATTCGCTGCAGAACAGCCCGTACCGCATGCTCCTTCATGTCAGCATCGAACATGTCCCGGTACAACGCCCGGGCTTCCCTGACCTGCATCGGCCGCCCGGCATGACGGAGCGTCAGCACCAGGCGGATCGATGTGCCCAGACCGGGCAGAGCCGTGATGGTGTCGCCGTCGAGTTCGGCGCCCATGTCAGCACGAAGGCATTGCCGGAGACGGCTTTCCGGAATGTCGGGCAGGCGATTGCGAAGCGCGCTCACACCGAGAGGCCAGCTGGCACCGCGCACGACCTTCCGAATCCGCTGCGGCAGATTCGCCGACAGGTTCGGATCATCCAGCAGCCAGTTCTTGAGATCGGGGCGCCGTCCGGGCGCGACGTCACGGCTGATCCAGGCGATTCGCTCGCCATCGCGATGGATCGGTTCGAGCTGACTATCAAGCCAGGTCTCGATGCTATTGCAGGCAATTCGGACGGCGACGCGTTGCAGCCCGGTCAATTGCTTCTCCCTGATGCGCACATTCTTGCATGACATCACCGGGGCGCTGTCGACGATGGTCGAGAGCATGGCGTCTGCCTGGGTCTCGAGGAATGTCGCGAACAGCGCGCTGTAGATCGGAAGCCGGCACCGGTTCAGCGCGCTGGCTTCGATCTGACGGATCCGTTCCCGGGTCAGACCGTAACGCTGCCCCACCTCTTCAAGAGTGTGGCGTGAATCGCCATCAAGCCCGAACCGTAGGTTCACGACATCGAACTCGCGTTCCGCCATGACATTGCCGAAAAACCCGCGCATGCCCGCTTCGGGGGCCAACGCGATTTCGCGAACCGGATCGATGGCATCCGCCGCCGCGATGGCCGGCCCGGCAGATCGCGCGCGATCATTGCAGGATGCCTCGAATTTCTCCCACTCCGCAGGCTTGACCAATGCAATATCGCCGGTCGGATATACGAACCATTGCGTGATCCGCCGCACCGTTGCCGGCGGTAACCCTGACGCCACGAGCATATTGCCGACCACGGTCTCGAGGATCCCCAGCAGTTCATCCTGACTTATCCGGCCGACATTCTTCTGAAGCGAAAAACTCGTGATCCAGCCCTTCCGGCCATCGAGAAACGCCGCGAGGGTCGGGCACTTGTCGCCATTCAGGTTTGCGAATCGGTGCAAGGCATTGCGAAGCCGCGTCGACATCATGGCGGCAAGGATACCGGCAGGAAACGGGATGGCACCGAAAACCCTGTACAGCATGGCAGTCCGATCCCGGCTCCCGGCGGCTGTGCACCGGCCGGCCGCGACTGTCGGCCGCGGACCAATCCTGCCAACACCGATCATACGGAGGTGCCTCGCCATTTCGCTCGACGGAAAGACGGGGAAGACCAGATCGGCCCGGGTGATGAAATCTGCCAGACTCACGGCCTCGACCGATGCCCGGTGCCAGCGTTCGAGAATGTCCGACAATTCCCCGAGGCTCTTGTCGCCAAGCTCGTGCAAGGAGCGGAACGCGTTTCTGGAGTCCGGAAGACCGGCGATATAGGCGCCGATCGTGTGAATCGGCATGGCGCCGGCCTGCTCGGCCGCGATGATGCGCCTTGAAAGACGGTTCGAGGATAATGAGCATCGGACGGCATCGGCGATGCGGACGCTTTCGACGGAATACCCAGACCCGATGCCCTCGTCGGCGATTTGATGCTTCCGGACATCCGAGGGCAGTTCTAGTTCATCCAGCATGGTGTCATCTGTCAGTTTGAGCAAATTGGATCATGTCTGCGCCTCTGCTCCACGCCCCAGTCCGCTTCGGTGGCTGCAAGCGGTCCGGGGCGGAAACCCGGGTCCGATATGCTGATGATCGCGTCCATCTCGGGACTCCGCATCTGCCATTCCGGTCCTGCGGCAGGCCTCCGGCACGCGGATACCGGCCGGAACGAGGACACGATTCACGTGTCAGGTGGGTCTGGCTGCCGGGTCGATCGAGTCCCGGCCGGGGTATCAGGCTAGCGTTTCCGGGGCCGTCATCGGCCAGAACGCCCGGCAGGCCGCATGCGATGCATGTTCGTGCCGGGTACGGCGTGAACATATGGTTTGCAAATTCAAATGCAAGGGCAATTCCGCCGTCGTCGAGCTTGTTTTCCCGGCCCCCCCCCCCGACCAGGACAGCCAATCCGGCAACAACAAGAATGTTTCGTGACCATGATTGCCGAAGCGGGCCGGGATGATTACGTTGAGGTTTTCCAGATCAGTCAGATCAGTCGGCAATGGCAGAATATCGTGAGAAAATCGTCATCATCGGGTCGGGCGCAGCCGGATTGACAGCCGCGATCTACGCTGCGCGCGCCGCCATGAATCCGCTGGTGGTGACCGGCCTGCAACCGGGCGGCCAGATGACGATCACGACCGATGTCGAGAATTTTCCGGGCTTTGCCGACGTCATTCAGGGCCCGTGGCTGATGGAGCAAATACAGGCACAGGCAGAAAGTGTCGGGACCCGGATCGTCTCCGACATCATCACGGCGGTCGATACCGGCCAGCGGCCGTTCACGATGGTCGGAGATGCCGGCAACCGCTATGCTGCCGATGCCGTTGTCATCGCCACCGGCGCCCAGGCGCGCTGGCTCGGTCTGGAGAGCGAGAAAGCCTTCAATGGCCGCGGCGTTTCGGCTTGTGCGACCTGCGACGGGTTTTTCTTCCGCGGCAAACCGGTCGTGGTGGTTGGCGGTGGTAACACCGCAGCCGAAGAAGCGCTTTATCTGGCAAACCTCGCCTGTCGAGTCACCCTTGTGCACCGTCGCGACCGGTTGCGGGCGGAACACATTCTGCAGGACCGTCTGTTCCGCAATCCCCGGATCGATATCATCTGGAACACCGTCGTCGACGAAATACTCGGCGGCGACGGCCCGCTGGCCGGTGTCGAGACCACCCGCTTGCGCAATACCGAAACCGGCGCGCTATCCCTCGTTCCCGCCAACGGCTGTTTTATCGCGATTGGCCACGATCCGGCCACCGAGGCATTCCGCGGTACGGTGGCAATGGACGAGGACGGCTATATCACGGTCGAACCGGGAAGCACCAGAACCAGTTGCTCGGGTGTCTTCGCGGCCGGCGACTGCGTCGACAAGGTCTATCGCCAGGCGGTCACGGCCGCCGGGCTCGGCTGCATGGCGGCTCTCGACGCTGAAAAATATCTTGCTGGCCTGATCGACGGCGCGGTTTCCGCCGATAGCCGCCGACCGTCAGTAATTCAACCCGTGTGATACAGCCATGGACTGGGATAAACTGCGCGTGTTTCATGCCGTTGCTGAAGCTGGCAGCTTTACGCATGCCGGCGAGAAGCTTCACCTCAGCCAGTCTGCTGTCAGCCGGCAGATCAGCCAGCTTGAAGAAAGCGTCAGCACGCCGTTGTTTCACAGACATGCCCGTGGTCTGATCCTGACAGAGCAGGGTGAGCTTCTCTACGGTGCCGCGCGCGACATCTCCGCCACGTTGAGCAAGACCGAAACGCTGATCAGCGAAGGGCGGACCCGGCCCAAGGGGCCGTTGCGCATTACCGCCACGGTCGCGTTCGGATCGACCTGGCTGGCGTCACGCATCGGCACCTTCATCGACGTTTATCCGGACATCGAGGTCAGTCTGCTCATCCAGGATATCGAACTCGATCTGTCGATGCGTCAGGCCGATGTTGCGCTTCGCCTGACTCCGCAGACCCAGCCGGGTCTGATCCAGCGCCATCTCCGGACATTGCGCTTTTACCTCTTCGCATCGCCCGAATATTCGAAGAGCCATCAACTACCGCAGTCGGTGGAGGAATTGAGCGACCATCGGCTGGTGATTTTCGGTGACTCGCCACACCCGCCATTCCCAAAAGTGAACTGGCTGCGCGACCTGGCGTCCGGCGGCAACGCCCACAAGCATCTCGATACCGTACAGGTCAGCAACTACTACGCAATTTTCCGTGCAGTCCAAGGCGGTGTCGGAATTGCGGTTCTGCCGGATTATCTGGCCAATGAGGACAGCCGGCTGGTTCGTGTGCTTCCCGACCTTGCCGGTCCCGAAGTACCGGCCTATTTCGTCTACCCGGAGGAATTGCGCTATTCGAAGCGGATCAGCGTGCTTCGCGATTTCCTGATCCAGGAAGTTGGCAAGACGGCGTTTTGACGCAGTGCAACCGAGTTATGCAATTCTTGCATAAGGGAATTGCAAAAATTGCCATGGTCAAACGTCGGTCGGACACTTATTTTTGCTCCGTTGGAATTGTCATGTGATGGTGCGAAAGCCTGTTGCCTGGCTGCAAGCCTGAAAGGTCTTGCATCTCCCAAACAACCTCCCTGTTGCAATTGCCCCGAAATCTCTGATTTCGGGGCTTTGTCTTCGGCGGCCACGGATTTCGTCATTTCTGCTGCACCCACCATCCCGACACTCATAGCGTGGTTACCGGTCCAGATTTTTCCGGAATCGCTGTTCGGCCAACCGGTCGGCAGCGCGCCGGTATCGATGCCTTGCACGTCGGTAAACTCGAAGACTCCGGTGACGGTATCGCCGACGCCGGCGACCACGGCAAAAGCAGTCTCGGGATTGTAAGCAGGCCCTTCATGCATCAAATTGATGATGCCATCAGCATTGATCCCGGTCGGGCGGATACAGGATGCCGCATGCTCGCAAGAGTTCGCCATGCCGTGGCTCGGGCAGCTGGTTGTTCGCCGAGCCAGCGACGATTTGGGCGCGGATTTCCGGAATCGTGCGGTCATTGAGCACGGCCCCATCGCACAGGGCGAAAAAACATCCGCGTCAACGGCATGGATGTGGTCCGGGGCGACAACATCGGCACCATAACGCCTGCGTGCCGCCGCGACTGCCTGCTCGTTGATATCGGCAACGACCAGAGATGCGCCGGCCTAGTGCGGCCTTTCAATCAGGGCGGCGCCGACATGTCCGATTCCCTGAACTGCGATCCGCCGGTCGCGCAAGTCCGGACTCCCGAAGCAACGGGCAGCCGCGGCCCGGAGGCCATGAAACACGCCGTGGGCCGTCGCGGGCGACGGATCACCGGCACCGTCTTCGACGATGCCCCGGACATGGGCTGTTTCACGTCGGGCAATTTCAAGATCCTCGACAGAGGATCCGACATCTTCGCCGGTGATGAAACGACCCTTGAAACTCTCGATTGCGCGTCCCAATGCGCTCAACAGCGCTTCGGTCTTGCAGGTTCCCGAATCGGCAATGACAACGGCCTTGCCGCCGCCGGCGCCAAGGCCGACAAGAGCCGACTTGTAGGTCATGGCCCGCGACAGGCGCAGGACATCGCGCAGAGCATCGGCCTCGCAGGCGTATAGCCAGATCCGGCATCCCCATGGCTGGCCCGAGCGTCGTGTTGTGAATGGCGATGATGGCCCGCAATCCTGACCGAGGTTCCGTGAAAAAGATGACGGACTCGTGGTCATCGAATTCGGCGGCGTCTGTAACAGCCATCATGTCCTCCTGTCTCTGTTCATAGGGTCAGGCAAGAACGATGCCGTTATCATGAATATGGGGTTGCAACCTGGAAGAGGCACGCCGGGCCGGCTGCTCGTCGCCGAGGATTTCACGAAAGTAGTGGAGGATCCCCGATTGCTGATGCCATTGCTGCGGATAGCCGAGCGAAACCTCTTCGAAACGGCAACCGTCGATGATGTCGGTGCGGCGGGTATGCAGATGACCTGTCACCACGGCGCGAGCGCGGAACCTGCCATGCCAGTCGGCGGTCCGGACAGACCCGCACCATGGTGTAAAACGGGGAATCCGGGGAATCCTGATCAGGTCGGCCCGTAAGGGCCAGTGATTGACCAGAACCGTATCACGGTCTTCCGGCAGCATCATGAGGCGGCGTTCGGCATCGCGTATTCGGGCATCGCACCAGTCTTCGCGAGTCGCGAAAGGGTCGGGGCGCAGCCATACCTCATCGCTGCAATCGGATTGGCCGGCACGGGCCCATTGCCGCACCTTGGCACGAGCGACGCTCGCCGGCCGGAAACTGTAATCATACAAGAGAAACAGCGGCGCGATGATGCAGTACCGTCCTGTTTGCCGATTCGGCCGAGGCCATTCGAGATACGGGTCCTCGGGCGTGAGTGCATCATGGGACCGTGCCATTTCGATCAACCGGCGATATCGGGCAGCGCCACGAAGGCGCGGCTCGCCGGCACGTGGCACCGACCACAGGTCATGATTGCCGGGGACCCATATCAGTTTCGCGAAACGCTGTGCGAGCAGATGCAGCGCCATATCCTGGTACTCGAGGCGTTCGGCGACATCGCCGGCAATGATCAGCCAGTCACCGCCGTGATCGGGAATGTCGTGCAGCGCGGCGCGGTTTTCCGGGTGCGACAGATGCAGATCACTGATGGCCAGCAGTCGCATCGGTTCAGACCGGAAGCATAAAGCTGTCGTGTCCGGCGCGGACCTTCCTCAATGTCGATGAGACGATCATGGTGTCCCAGTGTCGCATGCCGCCGCGTCATGGACAAACCCTCGACCTATCACACCGACGGGATTTCGAGCCTGTCTCCTTTCCTGACAGCCAAGCCTGCGGTCATTACATCGTCGTCGAGTGTTCAGGCTGTCAACCGGCAGGTAAAGATTTCAGGACGGACTCCGTATCCACCATGCGCGCCCAGCCTCCTGGCGACGGGAGGCGCGCCGGGTCGCCGGAACACGCAGTCTGGCTGACGTCCGGACAAGGCTATCGACTGCACCTGAGCTTGCACTTGCCGCCGGCCGGGCTTAGTGTCGGGCCGCCTTGTTTCTACTTTCTCGCCAAGGTTCACCATGAGCATTCTCGCCGCACGGCTTGACCGGATCAAACCTTCCCCAACGATCGCCATGAGTTCCCGTGCGCGGGAGCTGACAACGGCCGGTCGCGACATCATCTCGCTCAGTGCCGGCGAACCTGATTTTCCCACACCGCCGCATATTGTTCGGGCTGCCGAGGCGGCGATGGCTCGTGGCGAGACTCGGTATACCGATCCGGACGGCACCCCGGCCCTGAAACAGGCCGTTTGCGACAAGTTCAAACGAGACAACAATCTCAACTACAGTCCGGCCCAGGTCACCATCGGCACCGGGGGTAAGCAGGTTCTCTACAATGCATTGATGGCGACCCTCAATCCGGGTGACGAGGTCATCATCCCCGCGCCCTATTGGGTATCCTATCCGGATATGGTCCTGCTCGCTGAAGGCACACCCGTCATCGTCCCGTGCAGCCTGGACAACCGCTTTGTGTTGCAGCCGGCCGATCTCGAGGCCGCGATCACGCCGAACACCAAATGGATCATCCTGAACAGCCCGTCGAACCCGACCGGTGCCGGCTATGCCGCCGCCGCCATGAAGAAGATCACCGATGTCCTGATGCGGCATCCGCATGTCTGGGTCATGACGGACGATATGTACGAACATCTAGTTTACGACGACTTTACGTTTTGCACGCCAGCGGAGATCGAGCCGGGCCTGTACGACCGGACGCTGACGGTCAACGGCATGTCAAAGGCGTTCTGCATGACCGGCTGGCGGATTGGCTATGCTGCCGGGCCGCAACCGCTGATCGCGGCCATCCGCAAGATCCAGTCGCAGTCGACCTCGAACCCGTCTTCGATCAGCCAGGCGGCATCAGTGGAGGCGTTGAACGGTCCCATGGATTTTCTCGCCGAGAACAACAAGGTCTTCCGCGAACGCCGTGATCTGGTCTGCTCGATGCTGAATCAGGGCAAAGGCCTTCGTTGCCCGACGCCGGAAGGTGCGTTCTATGTCTACCCGTCCTGCTCCGGCCTGATCGGCAGGACCACGCCCGACGGCAAGACGCTGCAGACCGACGAGGATGTTGTCGGTTATCTTCTCGACGCCGAGGGTGTCGCCGCCGTGCATGGGGCCGCGTTCGGCCTGAGTCCGCATTTCCGGATTTCCTACGCCACCGGTACCGAGGTTCTGGCTGATGCCTGCGAGCGCATCCAGCGGGCCTGCGCCGCGTTGCGTTGAACCGGCAACGAAGGAAGACTGCGTATCCGGCAGACTGACGCAGGACGGGAGACAACACCATGGAAATTCTTGAGCTCTTGCGCCCAAGTCCGTTCCTGATCTTCGTCATCGCGGCGCTGGTTGTCGCGTTGATCCTCGTCTCAAGCGCGGTCAAGACCGTGCCACAGGCCTCGGAATGGACGGTGGAACGTTTCGGCCGCTACATCAAAACGTTACGACCCGGCTTGCATCTGGTCGTGCCCTTAATCGACCGTATCGGCGATCGGATATCAATGCGGGAAACCGTCCTCGACATACCGAGCCAGGACGTCATCACACTGGATAACGCAACAGTGTCGGCCGATGCCGTGACCTTCTTCCAGGTCATGGAAGCCGCCAAGGCCGCTTATGAGGTCAATGATCTCGAACAGGCGATCACCAATCTCTCGATGACCAATATTCGATCTGTCATCGGCGGGATGGCACTCGACGATGTGCTCTCCCGTCGGGACGAAATCAACGAAAGGCTACTCCGTGTTATCGACCTTGCCACGAACCCCTGGGGCGTGAAGGTTACCCGGGTCGAAATCAAGGATCTGGCCCCGCCGCGCGACTTGACCATGGCGATGAACCAGCAAATGATGGCCGAACGGCAGAAACGAGCCGAGATTCTCCAGGCGGATGGTGACAAACAGGCAGCGATCTTGCGTGCCGAAGGCGAGAAGGCCGCACAAATTCTCGAAGCCGAGGGCCGGCGTGAAGCCGCCTTCCGGGATGCCGAGGCGCGCGAACGCGAAGCCGAGGCTGAAGGCCGCGCCACCACCATGGTCTCCGAGGCCATCCAGTCCGGAAACCTCCAGGCAATCAACTATTTTGTCGCCCAGCGTTATGTCGGAGCCCTGGAAAAAATCGCCTCGGCCGACAATCAGAAAATCATCATGATGCCGCTCGAGGCAGCCAGCCTCATCGGCAGCATTGGAGGAATCGCGGACCTTGCGAAATCGGCGCTCCTGCCGACCGGTGACGGCCCCCGCGACGACCCGCCGGCGCCACCCCCGGACACGCGCCGGGCCGCCCGGCCTGACGGCGGTCCGACGCCTGGAACCAGTGCCAGGCCCTGGAGTTGACCGCAGCAGGAAGGCTTGACGGGCGATGGACGACTATATCGGCTGGCTTCTCGATCTGACGTACTGGCACTGGCTTGCCATCGCCGTCGTGCTTGGCGGCGTCGAAATGCTGAGCATGTCATTCTTCCTGATCTTTCCGACCATCTCGGCCGTTCTGGTCGCCGGCGCACTCTATGTCGATCCGGCCATCGACTGGCGGATTCAGTTGTTGATCTTTGCGGCGTTCTCGATCGTGACGACTATATTGGGCCGCCGATGGATGAAACGGTTTCGCGACAGCAGCGGACCGCAGACTGTCAACAACCGGGGCCAGAATTTTGCCGGCCGCAGGGTGCGGCTGCGTGAGGCGCTGGAGCATGGCGAAGGCCGGATTCAGATTGACGACATATGGTGGTCCGCAGTTTCGAAGAAGCGGGAGACTGTCGCCGCCAATGTCCTGGTCGAAATCACCGGGTCCGATGGTGCAACCCTGCAAATTCGCGTCCTTGAGGAATAGCAGGCGCAGCCATGGTTGCGGGCCTGCCGCCACTCGACATCGCACCATGTTTTACCCATACTCGGCGGCAGCCCGGTGCCGGGAGCAGGAGGCTACGGATGAGGAAACGGGATAGTGCGGCGCGGCGCGGAAACATGCGCGGCCTGAAGGGCGGCGGGCAGCGTTATTCAATTTTCAGCCTACTCGGCAACGCCCTGTCCCGTCATCGCGACTGGCAGCCGGCATGGCGGTCGCCGGAGCCAAAGTCCCACTATGACGTGGTGATCGTCGGCGCCGGCGGCCATGGACTTGCGACCGCGTATTACCTCGCCACGCTGCATGGCATCCGCAATGTCGCGGTCATTGACAAGGGCTGGCTCGGTGGCGGCAATACCGGGCGTAATACCACGATCATCCGATCGAATTATCTCTGGGACGAAAGCGCGGCCATTTACGAGCATGCGATGACGCTCTGGGAAGGATTGAGTCAGGAACTCAACTTCAATCTGATGTTCAGCCAGCGCGGCGTCCTGACACTCGCCCATTCCGAGCACGAACTCAAGGAAATGACCCGCCGGGCCGAAGCAACCCGCCTGAACGGAATCGACGCCGAAGTCCTCTCGCCGGAGCAAATCGGTGCGATCGTGCCAATCATGGATGTCAGCCCGACATTGCGCTACCCGGTCATGGGCGGTTTCATCCAGCGCCGCGGCGGCACCGCGCGGCATGATGCGGTCGCTTGGGGTTACGCCCGCGCGGCCGACGACCGGGGGGTTGATATCATCCAGAACTGTGCTGTCACGGGTTTCATCATCGAGAACGGAACGGTCACGGGCGTCGAGACCGAAAAAGGTTCGATCCGGGCCGGAAAAGTCGCTTGCGTCGTCGCCGGCCATGCCGGCATCGTCGCAGAGATGGCGGGGTTCCGGCTGCCGGTCACCAGCCGACCCCTGCAGGCGCTGGTATCCGAGCCGATCAAGCCGATTCTCGATACGGTCATCATGTCGAACGCTGTCCACATGTATGTCAGCCAGTCCGACAAGGGGGAAATCGTGCTCGGCGCTGGCGCCGATTCCTATAACAGCTATACCCAGCGTGGCAGCCTGAATATCGTCGAAGACATGCTGGCTGCCGCTGTCGAACTTTTTCCGGTACTCTCGCGCCTGCGCATGCTGCGCAGTTGGGGCGGCATCGTTGATACCTGTCCAGACGCCTCACCGGTGATCTCGAAGACACCGGTCCGCAATCTCTACTTCAATTGCGGCTGGGGGACCGGCGGTTTCAAGGCGACACCCGGTTCGGGCCATGTCTTTGCCGATCTGATCGCCCGCGATACTCCGAACCGAATCGCGGCACCGTTCATGCTCGACCGTTTTACCACCGGTTATCTGATCGACGAGCATGGTGCCGCTGGCGTTGCCCATTAGGAGATTAGCCGCATGCTGCTGATTACATGTCCCTGGTGTGGCCCGCGCAACGACACGGAATTTCATTATGGCGGCGAGGCGCACGTGCTGCGGCCGAGTCATGCAGATGACCTTTCCGACGAAGCGTTTGCCGAATATCTGTTCCTGCAGGCAAATCCCAAAGGGCCGCATCTCGAACGCTGGTCACATCGTCACGGCTGCCGCCGCTGGTTCAACATGGTCCGCAACACCGCAACGAACGAGATCATCGAGATCTATCTGATCGGCGAAACGCCCGCCAGTCCCGCTGGCAAGGCCGCCTATGCCGGCAATTGGCGGCGCGACAGCCTGGCCGAAAAATCCGCACTTGCGGACCGATGCCCGACATGAGCCGCCAAGCTTATCGACTGCCCGAGGGTGGGCGCATCGACCGCAGTTCGCCGCTGCGATTCCGGTTCGACGGCCGCGCCTATGAAGGTTACCGCGGCGACAACCTGGCCGCGGCCCTGCTCGCCAACGGTATCCATCTCGTCGGCCGCAGTTTCAAGTATCACCGGCCGCGCGGAATTCTCGGCGCCGGCACGGAAGAACCGAATGCGCTGGTCCGAATCGGCACGGGTCATGCCAGTGAACCCAATCTCCGCGCGACCCGGATTGCATTGCATGACGGGATGGTGGCCACGAGTCAGAATTGCTGGCCCTCCCTAAGATTCGACATCGGCGCGGTGAACAACCTGTTGCACCGGTTGCTGCCGGCCGGCTTCTATTACAAGACCTTCATGTGGCCCGCTAATCGTTGGCAGACTTACGAACACTGGATCCGCCGGGCCGCCGGGCTGGGCCGGGCTCCGGAAGGCCGCGACCCCGACCGCTACGACAAGATGCATGCCCATACCGACGTCCTGGTGGTTGGCGCCGGTCCGGCCGGACTGTCGGCAGCGCTCGCCGCCGGCACTGCCGGCGCGCGCGTAATTCTAGCCGATGAACAGGTTGAATTCGGCGGCTCGCTGCTGAGCGATCTCGACTGCCGGATCGAAGACCGGCCCCCTGCGGACTGGGTCGCAGCGACGGTCGCGGCCCTGGCGGCAATGCCGGAGGTCACGCTTCTGAAACGCGCGACAGTGACCGGTTACTACGACCATAACTATCTCACCTTGCAGGAAGAGGTCACGGATCATGGCGATGGCGATGCAGGCGTCCCGCGCCAACGGCTCTGGAAGGTTCGGGCCAGACAGGTGGTTCTGGCGACCGGGGCCATCGAACGCCCATTGGTCTTTGCCAGTAACGACCGTCCCGGAATATTGCTGTCCTCAGCTGTTCGCGGCTACGTCAATCGCTACGGCGTGACCCCTGGCCGCAGGGTTCTGCTCTTCACCAACAACGATGAGGCCTACCGGACCGCGCTGACACTGCACGGTCAAGGGATCGCGATCGCCGGCCTGGTCGACCTTCGCCCCGAGGTGTCGGGCCCGCTGGCGGATGCGGTCCGCGCTGCCGACCTCAACATCATGGCCGGGCGCGCTCTGGTCAGCACGTTTGGCCGGCACCAGGTGACCGGTGCCGAGATCATGAAACTGAACGCCGCCGGGACCGCGGTCGTCGGCATGCCGCGACGCGTGGACTGCGACGCGATAGCGGTGTCCGGCGGCTGGACGCCTTCAGTTCACCTGTTTTCCCAAAGCGCCGGCACGCTACGTTGGGACAACGGGATCGGTGGCTTTTTGCCCGATGTCACGATGCAGGCCTGCCAATCGGCCGGCGCCTGCAACGGATCCGAGACCCTGGAGGGATGCATGATGCAGGGGCGAGAGGCCGGGCGCGCGGCTGCCCGTTCCTGCGGTTTCGCGGGCGCGGCAATGGAGTCGCCGGCGACAGGCGAGCCGCAGCAGACACGGCGCCGCGACCTTTGCATCGTGCCGGGCCGGCGCGGCGATGACGGCGCACGACATTTTGTGGATTTCCAGAACGATGTGACCGCGGCCGACATCCATCTTGCAGCCCGCGAAGGCTACCGCTCGGTCGAGCATCTGAAGCGCTACACCACTGCCGGCATGGGCACCGACCAGGGCAAGACCGGGAATATAAACGCTCTCGCCATCATGGGCGAGATTCTGAATTCGAATATTCCCGGCATCGGCCATACCACGTTCCGGCCACCCTACACGCCGGTCACGATCGGCAGCTATGCCGGCCGCAATATCGGCGGTCTGTTCGATCCGGTACGAACCACCGCAATGGACAGCTGGCATCGTGAAGCCGGCGCCAAATTCGAGCATGTCGGGCAGTGGATGCGGGCCTGGTACTATCCGAAGCCGGGCGAAACCATGCATCAGGCAGTGCAGCGCGAGGCGAAGGCAGCCCGCAGCGGCATCGGGCTGCTTGATGCTTCAACCCTTGGAAAGATCGACATCCAGGGCCCGGATGCCGCCGAATTCCTGAATCGGATCTACACCAATTCGTGGCTCAGGCTTGCTCCTAGCCGGGCCCGCTACGGACTGATGTTGAAGGAAGACGGCATGGTCATGGATGACGGCGTCACCGCCCGCCTGTCCGAAAACCGCTTCCACATGACGACGACAACCGGTGGTGCCGGGACCGTATTTGCCTGGCTGGAAGAGTGGCTGCAGACCGAATGGCCCAAACTCCGGGTTCATGTCACTTCAGTTACCGAGCACTGGACGGTCGCCGCAATCTGCGGGCCGGAATGCCGCAACCTTCTCTCCGAACTCTGCCCGGACATCGATCTTTCGAATGACGCCTTTCCATTCATGTCCGTTCGCGAAGGCATGGTTGCCGGCATTCCGGCCCGGGTGTTCCGGATTTCATTTACCGGCGAGTTGAGCTTCGAAATCAATGTGCGCCGGCGCTATGGCCTCGCGCTATGGCAAGCGTTGATGAAGGCCGGCCGCAAGTTCGACATCTGCCCGTACGGCACCGAAACCATGCACCTGCTGCGGGCCGAAAAGGGCTTCATCATCGTCGGGCAGGACACCGACGGTACGGTGACGCCACAGGATCTTGGCATGGGCTGGATTGTCGCGAACGCCAAGCCTGATTTCATCGGCAAGCGAGGCCTGATCCGGCCCGATCTGGTCAAGCCGGACCGCAAGCGCCTAGTCGGACTGTTGACCGAAGATCCCGACGAGGTTCTCACGGAAGGTGCGCAAATTGTCGAGATTCCGCGGCCGGACCTGCCAATGCCCATGATCGGACATGTCACGTCGAGTTATTACAGCCCGAACTGCGGCCGATCGATCGCCATGGCACTGGTCCGGGGCGGCCCCGGGCGGATCGGTGAAACACTGTTCATTCCGATGCTGGACAAGACCGTCCGGGCGGTCGTGACCGAACCGCGATTCTTCGACCCGAGCGGGGATCGGATCAATGGTTGAAGCCATCATGACCCAGTCACCACTTGACGGCAGAATTGGACCATCCGGTGGATCCTCGAACGCCGGCTTAGTGTTGCGGGAGCGGCGACATCTCGGAAAGCTGATCTTGCGCGGCGATATCGCGGACGCCCGGTTCGTTCAGACCGCCGCCGATGTCCTCGGCGTGGCGCCACCAGCAAAACCGAATAGTCTTGTCGAACACGAGACGGTCACTGTGGTTTGGACAGCGCCGGACGAATGGCTGGTCGTTGCGCCGCCAGGCGCAGAGACCGAGCTTGAGACGGCCTTGTCGGACGCGTTGGCGGGTCTCTACCACGCGATAACGGACACCAGCGACCAGACTACGGTGATTCGTCTGTCCGGAACCGCGGCACGCAGCGTGATGGCCAAGGGTTGCGCGATCGACCTGCACCCCCGAGTCTTCGGTACGGGCAGCGCGGCGCAGTCGCTGCTGGCAAAGGCGCATGTGACATTCTGGCAGGTCAGTGATGAACCGGCGTACGATATTGTCGTCGCCGCGAGTTTGGCAGCTTATCTGTGGGCCTGGCTGACCGACGCCGGTCAGGAGTTCGGTCTCAGAATCGAAGTCTGAGAGATCAATGCCGTCTGGTGCCCGGCATCAGCCGCTTCCCAGGACCGTGTCCCGCCACCCCTGCTCAATCGACATCAGAACCAGGAGTGGAATCAGAATGCCCATGGCAACGCCAAGGGCCGCAGCTGCGGCCCTTGGCGTTGCCACCGTGACGGTCCATGAGAGCGTCACATTCGTCAGATGTCCCGGCCGTCCGGTTGATCTCCCGGACTTTCCTGGCTGCACGATCCACATAGTACCCGTTGGCAAAGAATAGAAACAGCAGGCTAACGCCGATTACGGTCCCGTTTGCGGTTTCCGGATAGAAAACCGAGATGGCGAGGGCGGCCAGAAACAACCCGACCGCTTCGGCATAGAGCTTGCAATACATGAACCACGGATAGATGAAAATCGCTGCGACCGGATTCCAGTAGCGATAGGAAAAGATCATTGTATGGATACGCTTGTCCGCAACAATCGGGTAGATCAGCCGGAATTTCTCGGCATTGGGACCGATGAAGCGCATGACCTGTGCCAATTCATGCGGATCGATATCCCTTGCCGTTACCGGCACGCCGTGATGGTCGCCGCCCGCCATGTCAGGCCGGTTCCGGCGTCAACCGCGGGACGGCTGCTCTGCTGCTATACATTAGAGTCGGGAAACGCCATCTTGCGGCGGGCGATGAAGTCACGGACAGACTCGTCCACCCCGGGATCAATGGCCGGCGCTTCGTAGTCGTCGAGCATGTTGCGGACAAGAGTCGATGTCCGTGTCACGGTATCGCGGCTTCCCTCTTCCTGCCATTGTTCGAACGTTCCGTTATCGGCAATCGTCGAGCGGAAGAATGCATTTTCGAAATTGGCCTGCGTATGGGTGCAACCCAGAAAATGCGCTCCCGGCCCGACGTCACGAATGGCGTCCATCGCCTGACCGTTCTCCGACAGATCGATACCGGCGAGCATGGCATGCATCATCGCCAACTGATCCGCGTCCATGACGAATTTCTCGTAAGAGGACACCAACCCGCCTTCCAGCCAGCCAGCGGCGTGCAGCACGAAATTGACGCCGGCCATGATTGTCGGCAGCAACGTGTTGGCGGATTCGTAGGCCGCCTGCGCGTCCGGCAGCTTGGAGCCGCAAAGAGATCCGCCGGAGCGGAACGGAACATTGAGACGGCGGGCGAGTTGAGCGCAACCGTAGAGCACCAGCGCCGGCTCCGGCGTCCCGAAGGTCGGTGCGCCGGTTTGCATGGAGATCGAACTCGCGAAGCTGCCGAAAATCACCGGCGCTCCCTTGCGGCAGAGCTGGGCGAAGGCGATTCCGGCGAGAGCTTCGGCCAGGATCTGGGTCAGCGTGCCGACGACGGTGACCGGCGCCATGGCACCGGCAAGAATGAACGGGGATGCCATGACCGCCTGGTTGGCCCTGGCATAGGTCTTGAGCACACCGATCATCGTGCCATCCCAGGTCATGGGCGAGTTGGCGTTGATGAGACTGACAATGACGGTATTGGCTTCGACAAATTCGGCACCGAACAGGAGGCGTGCCATCTCCACGGTGTCGGCGGCTCGTTCCGACGCGGTGACCGAACCCATGAACGGTTTGTCGCTCAATCTCATATGCGCGTAGACCATGTCGAAATGGCGCTTGTTGACCGGCAGGTCGACTGGTTCACAAAGGGTTCCGCCGGAGTGATGCATGGCTGGCGACAGGTAGGCGAGTTTCACGAAGTTCTCGAAATCGGCGATGGTCGCGTAACGCCGGCCGCCATCAAGATCCCGGACAAAGGGCGGCCCATAGACGGGAGCGAAGACAGTACTGCCGCGGCCGATTTCGACTGAGCGTTCAGGATTGCGGGCATGTTGGACGAAGTGTTGCGGTGCGGTGCTGGCTAGCTGCCGGGCGAGGCCCCGCGGCATGCGGACACGTTCGCCATCGACATCGGCACCAGCGTCCCGCCACATTGCCAAGGCTTCGGCATCGTCACGAAACTCGATGCCGATTTCCTGAAGCACCGTATCGGCATTGTATTCGATGAGTTCGAGTCCTTCGGTGCTGAGCACATCGTAAACCGGAATCTGTCGGGATATGTAGGGAAATTGTGTCAGGCGCGGCTTTGTCCGTGTAGCCCGGCGGGCGGCTCGCCCGCGTCGGGTTCCTCGTTCGGTTTCGTTCGGGGTCGCGCTCACATCACAGTCCTGATTTCCGTGAAAACGATAGGCAGTTTCATTGTACGATGCTGCCTCGCCATCAGGAAGTGGATCGTTGGGTGACCAGCGCTGGAAAGGTCGAAAGAGGGCAACGGCCTAAAAAATACACTGGAGAGATATCCGGGTGCAGACATCCGGAAAACCGGTTCCCAGCCGGACTGTTTCGGAGCTTGATCCCGCAGTCCGGGACCGGTCAACCATTTCGCCGCCGCCTCACGCGGATTGTCACGTGATCGGATCGGCAGCGTCTGGATCCTGCCAATCGTTCCTGGACTGCTTGGCGGTCTATCGGGTTCAACGACAGCGGCCGATCGCTCGACCCACAGCCGCCCACGCCAGGGCTGTCTGCGGCATTTCGATCCGATCAAACGTCGCCAGCCAAAAATTTCGCGAGATTTCCCATACAATATCCCAAACACTACCGTCCCAACAGACGCATCCATGACGATTTTCCCGCCCTCCTGTCCATCGAAACTGTCATCATCAAGGTTCGTCACAATACCATAGTCCGGGACCGGCAAGTGCCCGGAAAGAGCACGGTTTCAAATACCCCGGTTCGGAGTCCGAAATGCAACAGGGGTCGTGACAGGTGAGGCCCTCCAATGGGGAATAGTGTATCGGAGTGGCGACCAGATCAGGATGACACGTCCGTACCGGTATCCCGATTGATCTGACGCATGATCGCGGGGAGCCGCATGCCGACACACCGGACGATCTTGCCGGCAACCCAGACGGTATTGCTGCGGACAACGAAGGTTCGGCCCTGCTGGGCAATCGTGGTTCCGGTCAGGGCGTGGAGCAGGGATCTTGCCGTTCGGATCGTCACGCTGGCGCTTGACCTTGAGGGTCTCGAACGACGCGCCGCCGGCCGGGACGACCGCGCGGATATCCTTTGCCCGACACGGTCGCGCCCCGAGAATGTACTGCCCACCCCGTGCTTCGACGGCGCCGATCATCGTTCTCGAGATCATCCCGGGATCGGCGACCAGACAAACCGATCCCACCCCGAAATGCTGTTACAGGCGCCCCGCGACTAGGTCGAACATGGTCACGTCGGCGGTATTGCCTGGCCACATCTCGCAGCAGATCGGAACGCCGTCGCTGTCGATCACCATCCCGAGCACCATCTGTTTGCAATCGTTACGGTGATCATTGCTCTTGCCGTACGAGCCGAGGCTCTCGTCACCGTCTCCGGTGAACATCCAGGGATGCGCTTGACGGTGTTTGAGCGGTTTGAATCAAGATGGTTACGGACAGCAGGCGGAAAGGCGTGGAGGCGAAACCCCGGTCCAGACAGCACCTCATGCGTCATAACTCGAAACGTGCCGCCGGCAGGCCGTGATGATTGTCAATTCGATGTTGTCCGGTCCCCGTGGCGGCACCGATGTCAATGCTGGCCGTTCGCAGTGAATCGGTGGCCGGCTCTGCGGACTGCGAAAAAGTCTCCGCAATCAACCTGATGCGCCATGACTCTCTGAATGATCGGGACCGGAGATCCTGCCCTGTGTGAACTCCGCGCCGTTTCGGAAAGCTTCGTGACAGCGTGATCTCGAGCGGTGGGACGTGAGAACGCAAAATGCGGCCAGGCACGCGACCCAGTCCGCGAGATCCCGCCCATCCGGACATGCACGGGGCGTCCCGTCGCCACGCCATTGCCGGATAGCCCCAAAACACCGGATCCAGCAGACAAATGCCTGCGGCCGGACACCGTGCCTTATGGCACCATTGCGCGGAGTGGTTACACGGGCTCGCAGTCCAGCTCGCGTTCCTGCGCCCCCTCGATACATTTCTCCCGGGTTTCGAAACCCGGACTCGAAGCGGCCACGATATCCCCGCGCTCCGATGTACGGCTCCATCGCCACAGCCCATTTCAGTCAAGATAAACCTTCCAGTTGTTCTTTATCGCATCAACGCATGTCGTCTCCATCCGTAATCCCGGTACATCTTCCATCGTCGTTCCTCCCGGAAACCGATCCTGTCCCATGCTTGGCATCCGCGCGCCCTGCACGAGAACGTTCGCCAGACAATGTCATTGTAGCGCCACGAGCGGAAGCATAGCGCGGCAGAGGCTTACCTGATTACCCTCGACGCTAAGTGGCATTTGGTATAGAATACAGTCATGTAATTTGATGATAGAGAAGGAGAATTTCATGGCCCGCAACCCGGTGCAGTTCCAGAAGGGAATCAGCCTCAACGCGTTCCTCTCGCTCTATGGAACCGAATAGCAGTGCTTCGACGCCCTGTCCCGATGGCGCTGGCCCAACGGGTTCGTGTGCCCGAACTGCGGCCACGACCGAGGCTGCCAGTTGACCACACACAAGCTCCAGCAGTGCTATCGCTGCAACCGCCAGACCTCCATTACCGCCGGCACCATCTTCGAGGCCACCAAGCTGCCCCTGACGGTGTGACTCCAGGGCATCTCCTTCATGACCCAGGACAAGAAAGGTGCATCGACGATGACGCTGCACCGCCAACTCGGCATCTCCGACCGCGCGCATCCGCTCGGCGGGTTCATCCAGCTCGACGACGCCTCCCTCGGGGGCGAGCGCAGCGGGGGCAAGCGCCGGGCAAGACCCCTTTCGTGGCCGCGGTCGAGACCAATGAGGCGGGACATCCGCAGCGGGTGACGCTCACCGTGGTCGAAGGCTTCCGTCTCACCGAAATTGCCGCCTGGGCGCAGCAGCACCTGAGCCCGGGCACGCAGGTGCTCTTCGATGGGTTGGCCTGCTTCAATGGTGTGACCGCGGCAGGCTGCGTGCATGAGCCAATGGTGACCGGCGGCGGGAAAGCCGCGGTCGAGCGCCTCGAATTTCGATGGGTGAACACGATTCTCGGTAACATCAAGAACGCTTTGCGCGGTACCTAACCATGCGGTTCGACCCAAGTATGCGCAGCGCTATCTGGCGGAGTTCGAGTACCGGTTTAATCGTCGCTTCGATCTGCCCGACATCATCCCGAGACTGGTCTACGTGGCGCTGAGGACGCCGCCGATGCCGGAGCGGCTGCTCAAGTTACACTTAGCTTGAGTGGTAATCAGGAAGGCTTATCCCTGAGTGTCTTGGGCCACGAAATGTGGTGACATGGGGTGAGGCTGGTGACAGAACATAATATGAACATGATCCCCTTGGGATGCCCGAAAATGACTGACTTTCCCCGGTCCCTGTTGGAGTTCCAACAGCGTTTTCCAAACGCGGATGCTTGCGCCGCCGATCGGGCCCCGCCTTGCGCTGTCCGGCCGGCTTCGTCTGTCCGGCCTGTGGCGGCAGCCGAGGATGGGCGCTCGCGACCAGGGTCCACACCCATGAATGCGCCGACTGTCGTAAGCAAACCTTGGTGACGGCCGGTACGGTGATACACGGCTCCAGGCTGGCGCTGACCCTTTGGTTCCGGGCCACCTGTCTGATGGTCATGCACGCCAACGGGATCGCAGCGCTGCACCTCCAGAAGCAGCGCGGCCGGGGCTCCTACAAGACCGCATGGTGGCTCGCCGCCAAGCTGCGCCGGGCCATGGTCGCACCGCATCGCATACCGCTGGCGGGGTTGCTCGAGGTGGACGAAAGCCTGATCTCCTGCCGCTCCAGGGACGACCCTGCGAGCGGCGGCAGGCGCAGCCACCACGGCAAGCTGTTGATCGCCGGTGCCGTCGGCGAGGGTGGAGCCGGCCGGATCCGCCTTGCGCAGATCGAGGACGTCTCCACCAACAGCCTGCACGCCTTCCTGGATGCCAACCGCGCCACCGCCAGGACCGACGGCGGGACCGGCGCGTCCGGCTTCACACACGACCCGCACGTCGTTGAAAACAGGGCCGCCCATGTCGTCCTGTCCTGGGGTCATCACGTCTTCGCCAATCTCAAAGGCTCAATTCGTGACTCGTAGGCTCGGTCTAGCCAGAGCCTGCCTCGAGGCAGGCTCTGGGCGATGGCTGATCGCCGAGTTCGATGAGATGGAACCACCTCAGATAGCTGTCGAGGTCCTTGGTGGGATGCCGCGGAAGCCGTGCAGGACGCCCTTGATCTGGCTGTGACGGCTATTGACCGTCTGGATGTGCCGCGCCCCGGACCCGCTGGCTGGCCGAAGCGTTGATGCTCTCGTGTGGGATGTCGAGCACCGCCGCAACGGGCGGATAGCAGCGGTTGGCGTCGGAGACGAGCAGCGCATCCGGTGCGACGACCGGCTCCAGCCCCTCCTTCACGCTGTCTACGTTGAGGGCGGGCAGGGTATGGCTGAGGGTCTCGCCCGCACGGTCGGCGGCGACCAAGATCGGCCCCGGCGCACGCGAGGCCGGGTTTGCGGGCCGTCCCGCCGCGCCGGCGCGGCGTGCGGTCCAGCTCCCGCTCCCCCTTGCGGCTCTCGAGAACGACGGTCTCGTCAGCCTCGACGATCCCGGCAAGCCGGCCCGACGCCTGGCGCACCGCCGCCAGAAAGCGGTGGCGCCAGCGCGGCGCCGTGCGCGGCGCCAAAGGCCAGCCAGCGCTCCTTGTGGTGCAGGCCCGACAGCGCTGTGCCGGTCAGCGCACCGAACCTCTTCCCATAGGCCTTGCACCGGACACGGCGAAGACCCGCGCGCCGTGCCCCGCGACACCACCCCGCCGGCGCCGCAATGCCGACAGCGCCGCTTGTCATCCACGCCCAGATCGATCGCAGCCAGCGAGGCCGCGCCCTCCGGCGGGTCCGACAGTACCACCGCGACCTCCATGCGCTGCGCCGCCTCAACTCATCGACACGCGAGACCCAATCCCGAAACCCTCATAATCCATCTATCTGACCGTCAAGGCGAATCGGGTGAGTTTCTATCACGATGACTACGATTCACGAATTGAGCCATCTCAAAACCTGGGCGCTGGGCATCTACCACGGCCGCCGCCAACATCTGCAATCCGACCTCGAGGAGGTCGTCTTCCGCTTCAACCGCCGCCAAACTCGTCAAGCCACCTTCCGCACCGTCCTCGGTATCGGCGTCGCAATCACGCCAGAAACCTACAAAATGTTCATCACATCGGACACTCAGGGAGGGACTGGTCATCCTGCTTTACAGATAGCGGAGCCGGGGAGGCGCTGGAGGGGGTGAGAAGGAAAACCGTCAGGCGGTGCCTGTGTGATGATTCGAGGTAATGAAGCCCGCCATCCACAGGAGCAAGCCAGTGACCGTACTCCATCGCACCGCCCTGACGGCCTCCCGGAAATCGAGTGTGCCGCAGCGTCCGTGGCGGGACAACACGAGCACGGCTCGAAGACGGGGTTGAGCGAGAGGTATGAGATTTCGCGGCCCAGGGTGCGACGGACGAAGCGGTGCTACGGAGCCATTTCGCGGCGCTGTTGTTCGGGGCGCGGGGGTGCGGGTGCGGGTCGATGACGCGCCGCTTCGCCGCGCGGTGGTGGCGTTGCGGGTGCTTGCGCCGAATGCGATTCGCCCGATTGAGGACCTGTTGGCGCTGCTCTACCCCGGGATGAAGGTGTCGTACGGAACGCTTCAGGCGATGTGGGTCGAGGCCGAGGGTCGGGCGGCGCGGTTCAACGCGCAGGGCTCGCTCGACGCGGTGCGGGCCGGGGTGCTCGACGAGCTGTTCAGCCAGGGTGAGCCGGTGCTGGCGGGGGGTGGACCTGGACCCGGGGTATCTGTTCGGGTTGTCGTTGAGCCCGCCGCGCGATGCCGGGGCGTGGGCGCAGGGGCTGTCGCTGTCGGTGGTGGTCAAGCATGCGGCGAAGGGGATAGCAGCGGGGGTCGCGGAGGTGTTTCCCCACGCCGAGCAGCGCGACGATTGCTTTCATGTGCTCTACGAGATGAACAAGGTGCAGCGCAAGCTGGAGCGGCGCGCCGACGCGGCGCTTGAGCGCGAGGGCGCGGCGCTGGGGCGGTTGGGCAAGATCCGCGCGCGCGACAAGACGTGCCGGCGCAAGGCCAAATGCGCGCTGCGCAAGGCGCGGCGCCAGTGCACCGGGGCCATCGAACGCTTCGACGCCTTCGCGGCGGCGATGGACAGGGTGCGCGGGGCGCTCGAATGCCTCGATGTTGCCAGCGGTGAGCTGCACCGCCCCGAGCACATCGAGGCGTTGATTGCGCAGGCGGCGGGGCAAAGCGGTGAGCTTGGCACGGGCCAGTGCACGAAGCTTGCCAGGTATCTCCGCAACCGCGCGCCGGGGCCGGTGCTGGCGCAAAAGAGCGTAGGGTCCCGGCTCGAGGCCCTGGGCGAGCAGTGGTCGATGCCGGCGGTGTGCCTGGGATGCCTCTGCTGGTACCTGGTCCGGGCGCTGAACAGCCGCGTGCGCCACGCGCGCTGTCGTGCGCTGTCTCGTCATCTGCTCGGCGCCTATGCGGCACTGCAAGACCACCTCGGCCCCGAGAGCGCGTCGCTGCTCGACGCCATCGAGGCGGTGCGGCACCAGTGCCACCGTGCCTCGAGCGCCGTCGAGGGGTTCAATGCGGCACTGCGTCCCTATCTCTACGTCCACAAGGGCGTCACCCAGGGCTTTCTCAACCTGTTCCGTGCCGGGTTCAATCTGCGTACCCGGCGGAGGGAGCGACACAAGGGGACCAGCGCCCACCAGAGCCTGACCGAACAGAGCGGATCGGCGACTGGCTCACCCTGCTTGGCTACCCGCCCTCGCCAGCGCTCGCATAGCCCGAGGGCGCTGACGCGCCCTCACCTCGTTGGACACCCCGACCCCGAGCACTGCGTGCCTCGGGACGTAGCCACTCGCATGTGTAAAGATGAATCCTCGGAACCGCTTATGCACGTGGCTCCGGTGGCACACGATGTTACCCCCGATGTCGACTATTCCCGGCACGCCAAACGCTACATGTGCGTTTCACCGGAGCCAAGTGCATAAGCGGTTCCCCGGATTTTGATCGGTGCCCTCAGGGATAAGCCTTAGCGCGGTATTATCGGTACATTCCAATACGCTTTTGCTGACGCGGCGCAAACCGAAGACAGCCGTTGCGGGTTTCACGGCGACGGCCACCATGGCAGATCGCCCCGTCACATCGAGACGCGGCACAGTCAGGCGCTGGGCTTTCTTTCTTGCGGGTGCAAGACCGTTTTCCTCAATCGACCCCCGATATCCCGACCGCACTGCGATACTCATATCAATCCGGTCCGACGATGTCCGGGAACGTCGTGCCGCAATAAGCGCATCCCGATCCTCGCAGGACTGACGTCCACCCACGTCCCGAGCGGTGTCGCGATCATACGGCGGATGCAGTGACAAGTGTCATGCAGAACCATGTCAGGCCGGCGGCCCGGCCAGGGCGCTTCCGATCATTCCCTGAATGTCCGTAGAACCTCTTGCAAAATGCCTGCTCCCAGGGTCCGGTGAGCCCGGATCGGTCGGTTGATCCCGGTCACCTCTGCACCTGGAGGTCGGAATCCATGGATTCGCGGTGTCTCATCAGAGACGATGAGACCGAACAGGGACCTTTGCGGACATCGGGACACGCCACTCCGGGCCCCTCTCTTCGAGAGGACCGTGAAGGGTCGGCATGCGTTGTCGGAGCCGCGCTATGGGACGGCGAGACGTATCAACTGGTCAGCCGCCAGGGCCAGGATGCCGACCATGAGATGGCAGGCGACCTTGGAATGTCCGCGGACGCGGACATGGCGCCCGCCACACTCATCCTTGAGGCGGGCGTTGGTCCTCTCGACACCGGACCGGATCCGGAACCGCACGGTCTCGGGATCGACATGGCCTATTGCACGCCGGGCCCGGGCCTCCCGGTCTCGCTCCTCCTTGAGATCCTTGTCCCGGCGCGGATTGACATCGATGATCGGCACATGGCCAAGCCGTTCGCTCATCTGGTAGATCTCTCTGGCATCATAGGCCGCGTCCATGAGATCGTAGAGATTGGTCACACGCCCGGCGGTCATCATCGCCAGCGGGATCGCGACCTGGCTGTCATGGACGGATGCCGAGGTGAGGACGGTACTCAGCGGCACCCCGCAGTCTGCTGTGTCGATATGCAGCTTGTAACCGCGCCAAGCCTCCATGACCCCTTTGGCATTCTTCTTTGCCCCGTGATCGCAGACCTTCGGTAGCGCGTCGAGCCTCTCATCGAGATCCATCCCGTTCGCTTGCTGTTCGAGACGCCCAGGCTCCTTCGTCCTCTCCGCGCCCTTGCGGGGCCGGCCGCGCTTGCGGTTCGGCGTCGGGGCCGGCGTCTCCCGGGCCTCGATGGCCGTCGGGTCCCTCGACACGTGGCCGATGAGCGCGTCGCCCAGTGTCTCTGCAACCAGAACCGCGTGCATCCTCTCCGGAAGACGGGACTGCGAACATTCGGCAAACGCCCGCGAATCGGCAAACGCCCGCGAAAACGTCGCTTCACGCGGGATCTCCGCGACACGCGACCAGCCGCACAGCCGGCGCAACGTCGGGTCCACCTTGAGCCTGTCGATCAGGTGGCGGGTCGTCGGCAGACCCCACACCGCCTTGGCGATGACGCCACGGGCCAGCGCCTGGCGATCCTCCCGGGGCCGACCCGGACCGGTCCACACCTCATCGACGAAGCCCTCCACCTTGACGAGATCGAGAGCTGTCACGAAACGCTTGTGCGTCTCCAGGAGAGGACCGACCGCCTCGGCCAACGCAGGGAAAAGGTCCCCTTGAAATCGGTGCCAGAGATCGGATAGGGTCGAGCCAAGGGTCCTCGGGGTCACCTCCTCGGTATCTTGTTATTGTAGAAACACAACATACCACGAGGTGGCCCCGAAACCCAGGCCCTCGACAACAAAATCAGCCTCGAGAAGGCAAAAAACCGGTCGGGCCGGCAATTTTGCAAGAAGCTCCATATTCTGCGATTTACAGGCGCTTGCCAGCTGAGGCACAATTACTGACATCTCTGGGAGACGCAACGTGACAAAGACAACGATCAGATTTGTCTCCAGATGGTGCGCCGGGAACCTCCTTGCGGTCGGTCCGACGGTGGGGAGAACGTCTGGGCGTCTGCCGTTGTGGACATCCGTGGTGGCAAGACCCCGCACGCGACCAGTCCAGGTGCAAGACGATGCAGAAATTGTCCCAGAATCTGAACCCGGCTTGACGGAGAACGGATACTCGAGCCAACCGGAAACCATCGAGCGAAATTGCCGGATTGAAAAAGGACAGGTCATGCGCTCCGAATTGAAATCCTGCATCCTGGCAGCCCTGATCGCCATTTCGATCACGCTGCCCTCACAGGCAACAGAAAACCTGCGCCCACAGGTGCTGGGCCTTATCGCGACCGCAACACCGACGCCGCTCACCTGCGCGGACGGCGTTTGTTCGGGATTTTTCAGCACCTTCTGCATGCAGGAAAAACGCCCGAAACCCGTCGACGGACAGCGTTACGACCTTGCCGGACGCGCTGATCCACTGCTCGTGGTCCGCGGACCGGATGGCCAGGAAAACCGATTCTCGGGCACCGGTCTTCTCGAGTTCACCAGCGAGGGACGGTACACCGCGATCCGGGTCACCATGGCGACTGACCGTCTCGTAGTGTCCGGGCCTGCGTCATTCGCCATCGAAGTCCCACGCGGGGTTGCTCTCGTGCCGCATCGGCCGGCTGACGACCCGGTCGTACAACAGGATGATCGCGCCCTCGCCGCCGGACCACGGCGTTTCGCCGCCGAAAGCTTCTTCGAACACTCGAATCCGCGTGCCGATGCCGCCCTCGTCATGTCCCGTCTGATCAACCTGCTGCCGCATTCCGGCCCGGTTCCCGCCCGGACCCGTCACGAGGTCTGGGACCGCTCGATCGATCCGGCCCTGATGCGCGGCCTGACCATCGAGGGGATCCAACGAGCCCGTGACAGCTATGACCGCTGCAATTACTACGCCGACGCAGGCTATCGAGTGCGACTGCGCGGCTGCCTCGACAAGGCGCACGACATGTTGCTGAAAACTCTCAATCGCGATTTCTGGGAGAGTGAAACCGGTTGGTGATCAATCGGCAGCGTCGAGGTAATCGCTGACTGGCGGACAGGCGCAGACCAGATTGCGGTCTCCGAATACGTTGTCAATGCGTCCCACCGGCGGCCAGTATTTCCCGCCATGTACCCCACCCTCGGGGAAAACGGCTTCGCCGCGGCCGTAGACGCGGTCCCAGTTGTCGTCAGCCAGCGCCGCAGCGGTATGGGGCGCATGAGCCAGCGGACTGTCGGCATAGGCGATCTGACCCGCCTCGATCGCGCAGATTTCTGTCCGGATTGCCACCATGGCATCGACGAAACGATCCAGCTCGGCCTTGGGTTCGCTTTCTGTCGGTTCGATCATCAACGTCCCCGGAACCGGAAACGACATCGTCGGCGCGTGAAAACCGTAATCGATCAAACGCTTTGCCACATCGTCGACCGTCACACCTGTCGCGTCCCTGATCGGCCGCAGGTCAACGACGCATTCATGCGCCACCATGCCCTCGGCGCCGCTATAAAGCACCGGAAAATGGTCCGACAGACGCGCCGCCAGATAGTTTGCGCTGAGAATCGCAGTCATGGTCGCGGCCCGCATGCCATCTGTCCCCATCATGGTGATGTATGTCCATGGGATTGGCAGGATTCCGGCACTGCCCCAGGGCGCGGCGCTAACCGGACCGATCGAATTGTCGTGGTCCGGCGTTCCAAAACGATGATCCGGCATGAATGGTGCCAGATGGGAGGCCACGGCAACCGGGCCGACACCGGGGCCGCCGCCGCCATGCGGGATACAGAATGTCTTGTGCAAATTCAGATGGCTGACATCGGCCCCGAACTGGCCGGGCTGGCACAGTCCGACCATGGCATTGAGATTGGCCCCGTCGAGATACACCTGCCCGCCATGCTCATGCACCACATCGCAGATCGTTCCGATGGCATCCTCGAACACGCCATGGGTTGAAGGATATGTGACCATCAACGCAGCCAGACGGTCGCCGTGCTGCGCCGCTTTCGCTCGCAGGTGGTCGACATCGACATTGCCCAAATCGTCACATTTGACGACCACCACACGCATGCCGGCCATCGCGGCCGATGCCGGGTTGGTGCCATGAGCCGAACTCGGAATCAGGCAAATGTCACGCTGCGCCTCTCCGCGGCTGCGATGATAGGCCCTGATCATCAGCAGACCAGCGTATTCGCCCTGGGATCCGGCATTTGGCTGCAACGAGACCGCGGCATAACCGGTACAAGCGCAAAGCATCTGCTCAAGCTCGCGTATCATCTCGATATAACCCTCGACCTGATCCTTCGGGGCAAAAGGATGAACCTGAGAGAATTCCGGCCAGGTGACCGGAACCATTTCGGTCGTGGCATTGAGTTTCATGGTGCAGGATCCGAGCGGAATCATCGATCGGTCCAATGCCAGATCCTTGTCCGCAAGTTTGCGCAAATAGCGCAACATCGCCGTTTCCGAATGATAGCTGTTGAAAACCGGATGACCAAGATAAACGGTGTCCCGCATCAGGCCGGGTGGCAGACGGCTCGCCACGGACGTATCAATCGTCTCGAAGGAAATCTGTTTCATGGAGTCGAAAGCCATCAACATCCAGAGCCGCACTATCGTCTCGCGCGTGCAGGTCTCGTCGAGCGAAATTCCGACCTTGTTGTCGAAAATCCTGAGATTGATGTTCTCGACCCGCGCAGCTTCGACCACGGACCCGGTCCAGTCGTCGGTCCGAACAGTGATCGTGTCGAAAAACGCCGAGGTTTCCACCTCGTACCCCAGATCACGCAGCCCTTGAGCAAGTATCGCCGTCAGGTGATGAATCCGCTGCGCAATTCGCCTCAGTCCCTCCGGTCCGTGATAGACGGCATACATCGACGCCATGATCGCCAGTAATACCTGGGCGGTACAGATGTTGCTGGTCGCCTTCTCCCGGCGGATATGCTGTTCCCGGGTCTGCAACGCGAGCCGATATGCCGGGGCGCCAGCCGAATCGACCGAAACCCCGACAAGACGGCCCGGCACAGCCCTTTTGAAGGCCTCGTTGGTGGCAAAAAAGGCTGCATGCGGTCCGCCGAACCCCAGAGGAACGCCCAAACGCTGGCTCGACCCGACGACCACATCGGCACCCCATTCGCCGGGCGGTTTCAACAACGTGAGAGCCAGCAGGTCGGTCGCAACGATCAGTTTCGCGCCCTGACCATGGACCGTTTCAGCCAATGCCGAATAGTCCCTAATCTCGCCGCCGGTGTCAGGGTACTGGATTACTACCGCGAAAACCCGGTCACCGATGCCTTTGGCCTCGTCGCCAATCACCACCTCGATCCCGGCCGATTCGGCCCGGGTCTGCAGAACGTCGATGGTCTGCGGATGACAGTGCTGCGAGACGAACAGCACATTGCCATCCGCGTCGGCGAATTTCCGGCACAGCGTCACCGCCTCGGCTGCCGCCGTCGCCTCGTCGAGCAGCGAGGCATTGGCAATCTCCATGCCGGTGAGATCGGCTACCATGGTCTGATAGTTGAGGAGCGCCTCAAGCCGGCCCTGCGAGATCTCCGGCTGGTAGGGCGTGTAAGCAGTGTACCAGGCCGGGTTTTCCAGAATGTTGCGCTGTATCACACCGGGCGTCAGGCAAGAATAATACCCCATTCCGATCACCGAACGGACGACCTTTATCCGATCGGCATAGTCACGCAATCGGGCCAGTGTCTCGGTTTCGCTGGTCGGGGATCCGAGATCAAGGGGCGTGTCGTCGCGAATTGACGCCGGCACCGTCCGGGCTATAAGTGCCTCGAGCGAGTCGACACCGACCGTCCGCAGCATCGCCTGTTGGTCGTCCTCCGATGGCCCGATATGCCGGGAGATGAATTCGGCCTGCGGATTCAAATTCGAAAAGTGCGAACAGCTTGCCGACATCCAAGGTCTCCTCTTTTGGTGATGCGAACCGGGAGTCCCGTCACGTTATTGAGCGTCGACATAAGCCCGGTAAACGGCCTCGTCCATCAAGCCGCCGAGTTCGTCCGGATCGGAAAGCATCATCCTGTACATCCAGCCGGCTCCCATGGCATCGGCATTGACGATTTCGGGCTCTCCATCCAGCGCCGGATTGATTTCCGTCACCGTACCAGAGACCGGACTGTATATATCACTCGCCGCCTTCACCGATTCGACCACGGCGACATCGTCGCCCTTGGCAACCGCGCCTTCGGTTTTCGTCACCTCAATGAAGACGATATCGCCGAGTTGTTCCTGAGCATAGTCGGTAATGCCGACAGTACCGAAATCGCCTGCAACCGAAATCCATTCATGATCCTCTGTAAAATATACTCTGTTCATCGTTCTCCCCCTGACCGGTTCCGAATCAGCCCCGCTTGTAATTTGCCTTGACGAACGGCATCGCCGCTATCGTTGCCGGAAGTGGCTTGCCGCGGACCACCACATTCACCGCTGTCCCGGCGGCAGGGTCGCCAGTCACATATCCCATGGCAATCGGCGCCCCGATACTCGGTCCGTAGCCACCACTTGTCACCACCCCGATCGACACACCCTCAGTATCGGTGATCTCGGTGCCGGCCCGAGCAGGCGCCCGGCCATCCGGCCGAAGGCCGACGCGACGGCGCGGCGCCCCTTCGGCGAGCTGCGACAGCACCCGTTCGGCACCCGGAAATCCGCCTTCGATCCTGCGGCGTTTTCCGATCGTCCACGCAAGGGCGGCTTCGACCGGCGTGGTATCCGGGGTAAGATCCTGTCCGTAAAGGCAGAGCCCGGCCTCGAGCCGCAAAGAATCGCGGGCTCCAAGACCAATCGGCGCGACATCGTCATGCGCCAACAGCATCTCGGCGAGATCCTGGGCACGATCCGGCGTGATCGAAATCTCGAAACCGTCCTCGCCAGTATAGCCTGACCGTGAAACCATGCAGACTGTTCCCGCAATCTCGAATGATCCAGCCCGCATGAAGCCGAGCTCGGCAACGCCGGGGACAAGACTTTCCAGCACCGCTTCGGCCGCCGGCCCCTGCAGGGCCAGCAGCGCATGATCCAGAACCTCAATGGAACAGTCCAGATGGATGCGCAGATGGCCGATATCATCTGTCTTTCGGGTCGCGTTGACCACGACAATGAAATGGTCGCCGGCATTGGTGACGATCAGATCGTCGAAAATGCCCCCCGTCGCCGACGTCAGCAGCGTGTAACGCATGGCCCCGGGGGTCAGAGCCTTGATGTCACCGGGCACGAGCATCTCGAGGTCGGTCGCGACAGTCGGCCCAGCGAGCCGGACCTGTCCCATATGCGAAACATCGAACAGCCCGGCCCTGGTCCGGGTGTGCCGATGCTCAGCCATCACGCCAGCCTGGTAATGCACCGGCATGTCATAGCCAGCGAAGGGAATCATCCGCGCCCCAAGGCTGCGGTGGAGGGGATCCAGTATTGTCGTCTTGAGGTCGGACTCGGACATCACGGCTTCCCACAGCAGGACCCGCCCGCACCCGGCAAACCGGGACGGACGCCCCCTCTGTCGAAAACCTGAGAGATTCACCGTACCACCGGTACGGCTTTCACCTTCGGTGAGGCTGCGGCACCGCCGAGCCTGCTTTCCAGAGAGTCCTCGCCTTGAGGTCCTTTTGCCTGAGAGTTTCCGGGGCGGTTGCTCCTTCGGCGCCGGCCGCGGCCAACATGGCCTGCCAGTCTCTTCCTGCAAGGGTCATCGGTCTTTGACATGATTATAGCCTTCTGCATCGATATTGCAACGGCCGGATCTGCCGATGACGCAGGCACGCCCCTTACGATCTTCAATTCGAAACCCGCCTGCCATGCTGACGGGGGTGGATCAGCGTCAAGAAAACAAAGGAAAAAATCAGAACATCGCGACAATCGGAACGATGTCGAAAGCGATATCGAAAGATCATCATGACGATTGGCACTTGATCCCGGTGGCGTATCGGCAATGATGCCTGCGATGCAACAAGCGTAACGGGACCCGTGTTATGGCCTGGGAAAACGAAATTAAGGAAATCGGGCGCAAGCGCGCGATCGCAGCCGCTCAGGGCGGCACCGAAAACGTCGCGCGCCACCACGCGCGCGGTCGCCTGACCATTCGGGAGCGGATTGACAGCATCCTCGATACCGGCAGTTTCCGCGAGATCGGACCGGGTGCCGGTGGCGCGGAGCGCCATGACGACGGCAGCCTGAAGAGCTTTACCCCTGCCAATTTCGTCCTCGGGTTCGGGAAGATCGACAACAGATCCTGCGTCATCGGCGGCGAGGACTTCACGCTGCGCGGCGGATCGCCCAACGAAGCCGGACTGCGCAAGAGCATCTATACCGAAGACTTGGCCATGCAATATCTGCTGCCGTTGGTCCGGCTGCATGAAGGCGGCGGCGGCAGCGTCACCGGCGCCGGCGGCCGGGGCGGCGTGCCTGTCGGCGCACCGGTGTTTCACGCGCCGCGATTCCAGTCCGTCGCCCGGACCATGCGTTCGGTTCCCGTCGCGACCGCGGCCCTCGGCGCCGTTGCCGGGCTACCGGCGGCCCGTCTGGTCGCGTCCCATTTTTCGGTTATGACCCGCGAGGGTTCGCAGGTTCTGGTCGCCGGGCCGAAGGTCGTCGAGCGGGCGCTCCGGCAATCGGTCGACAAGGAGGATCTGGGCGGCGCCCGGATCCACGCCCGCAATGGCGTTGTCGACAATCTGGCCGACGATGAAACCGGAGCGCTGGAACAGATCCGCCGATTTCTGTCCTACATGCCGCGCAATGCCTGGGAAATACCACCGATCATCGAAACCGGAGATTCCGGCAGCCGGCGCGACGAGGCGCTGCTGTCAATCGTTCCGGAAGACCGGCGCAAGGTCTATGACATGCGCCGGGTCATTGCCATGGCCGCCGATAACGATTCAGTCTTCGAAATGGCGCGCGGCTATGCCCGCGGCCAGATCATCTGCCTGGCGCGCCTGGCCGGCCGGCCCGTCGGCATCTTCGCCAATGACTGCCGCCACTATGCCGGTGCCATGACAGCGGAAGGGTCGCAAAAGGTCCGCCGCTTCGTCCAGACCTGCGAGACTTTCAACCTGCCGATCGTCACATTCGTTGACGAACCCGGCTTCATGATCGGGCCCGAGGCGGAGAAAGCTGGCACCATACGATACGGCACCGATCTGGTACTGACGGTCGCCGATTGCCGGGTTCCCTGGGCTTCGGTCATTGTCCGCCGCTCGTTCGGGGTCGCAGCCGTGGCGCATTACGGACCCGACGCCTATGTCCTCGCATGGCCATCGGCGGAAATGGGCGCCGTGCCGGTCGAGGGTGGGGTCGCGGTGGCATTCGGTCGTGAAATCGACGCGCATTCCGACCCGGACGCGCGCCGCGCCGAACTGGAAGCGGCGATGGCGCATCGCTACTCCGCGGTCCCGCGCGCCGAATCACTGGCTATTCACGACATGATAGATCCGCGCGACACCCGGCCGGCCTTGTGCGACTGGGTCGAACGCGCCAACGCGATGCTATCCGACGTGATTGCCCGCAAACCGCGGGAAGCCCCATAGGCTAACGGGAGAATTGCTTGTTGAACGCCCGCTGTTCCTGCGACATCTGGAATCCGACCAGAACAAAATAACCCGTGAAATCGCGGCTGCCCGGATAAGGCAGGAAGGGTTCGACAGCTTCCTTGATCCCCATCCGATTGCGATTCTCGGCAAACGGAATCTCCGACCGATAAATCTCCTTCACCAGAATCTCACCGGATGCATCCGTCACCGCAACGAAGAACTCCGGATTGGCCACAGTCTCGAGGCCGGCCTGGCCACGGTCGGCAAGCACCAGAAACTCCAGGGGCATTGCCACGCCCCGTCGTCCGAAATCGCAGGACGCGGTGAGCTGGGACATCTGCGCCGACCAGATTGCATTGGCGGGATCGGCCGCGCCATCAAAGGCGATCACGCGATCAAGACCGCCGACTACGCTGACCTTCGGACAGATCTCGCGCTGCCCTTCGCCATTGCTGCAGGCGGCAAGCGCGAACGCTACCATTACGACGATCCATAATCCAGTTCGACTCATCTGCTTGATCCGGTTCACATCGGGTGACTGCAACAATACCCTCGGCTCGATGCCGTCGCAATGCGGTATGCGAGGCTTGTCGGCAGCAATTCTCCTTTTGGAGTTATCGGGGGTTTTCAAAGGCTTGGAGATGTGATTCAAGCTGTTGTATGAAGCGTCTTGAACGATACATAGAAGTGGTGGGGAAGCGGTGCGCGGCGTTGCCCGACAAGCGCTCGGGAAGCAACACGCGCTATACCATGAGAGACATCGGGCTTGCGGCGTTTTCGGTGTTTTTCGTGCAGAGCCCGTCGTTTCTGGCGCATCAGCGCCTGCTGTCGGCGCAGCGCGGCGCTTCGAACGCCGGGACGCTGTTCGGCATGGAGCGGGTTCCGTGCGACAGCCATATCCGGCGGATGCTGGATGGGGCGCCGACGGATCATTTCGACGCGGTGTTTCCGGCGCTTGTCGATGACCTGGATGGCGCCGGTGCCTTGTCGGGTCTGCGCTGCCTGGACGATCGGGTGTTGATCGCGCTGGACGGCTCGGAGCATTTCCGTTCCGGCACGATCCACTGCGCGCACTGCTCGACGCGCCGGCGGGGCGAGGAGGTGGAGTATTTCCACAGCTTTGTCGGCGCCGCTCTGGTGGCGCCGGGGCAGCGCCGCGCCTTGCCTCTGGCGCCGGAGTTCGTGCGCCCGCAAGACGGCTCGGCGAAGCAGGACTGCGAGAGCCGCGCGGCGCAGCGCTGGCTGGCCCGCCTGGGGCCTTGTGTGGCCGGGCTGAGACCGGTCTATCTGGGCGACGATCTCTATTCCCGCCAGCCGATCTGCGAGGCGGTGCGCGCCGCGGGCGGGAGCTTCATCTTCGTGTGCAAGCCGTCCAGCCACAAGACGTTGAGCGAATACACCCATGGCGTCGTGCTGGACGAGGTGTGCCAGACCGTGGGCAGGGGCGCGGCCAGGCGCCGCCATCGCTATCGCTGGATGAATGGCGTGCCGCTGCGCGACGGCGCCGACGCGCTCGCCGTCAACTGGCTGGAGGTCGAGATCGCCAAGCCCGACGGCAAGGTGACCTACCGCAACAGCTTCGTCACCGACCTTGCCGTCACGCGAGACACCGCCGCCGCCATCGCCGCCTGCGGGCGTGCCCGCTGGAAGATCGAGAACGAGACCTTCAACGTCCTGAAGACCAACGGCTACAACCTCGAACACAATTTCGGGCATGGCAGCCAGACACTGGCCAGCATCCTGGTCGTGCTCAATCTGCTGGCCTTCGCCCTGCACACGGCCTGCGACCTGATCGAAGCATCCTGGCGGCGGGCGCGGCACGCACTCGGAGCCCGAAGGCGCCTGTTCGAGCACATCCGCACGATCACCGCCTACCATGTCTTCGCGTCATGGGCAGTCCTCATGAAAACCGTCATCACGGGCCTCCCCCCTCCCGCAAACGCCTGATCCCCGGCCCCCGCGCCAAGCCCATCCCTCCAACCGCAGAACCGCCAAAAAACCAACACGAAAGGCCGCAATGCAACGAAAAACGCCATAAGGAGAATTGCTGGCTTGTCGGGCCGGCTATGGACATCGTAGCGATTTCGCGGCAAAATCCTGTCTCATGGTCCGGTTATTCTTTGTTGCTGTAGACTTGCACCGGTCACGCGTCGCCGGTGCACTGCTTCCCGGTCCGGAATCGTCTGCCCTGATTACGCCTGCCGGTGTTGATCTGCGCCTGTCGCTTGCCTGACCGGATCCCGCAATGGCCGTCTATACATCGATCACCGATGATGACCTCAGCAGTTTTCTGGAAGACTATGACATCGGCCAGCTGACCTCGTTCTCCGGCATTGCTGAAGGCGTCGAGAATTCTAACTTTCTTGTCCGTACCACCGACGGCACCTTTATCCTGACGCTTTACGAGAAACGGGTCGCCGCTGACGATCTGCCGTTCTTTCTTGGCCTGATGGCGCATCTTTCGGCCAAGGGCTTGCGCTGTCCGACCCCGGTCGCCGACCGTTACGATATCGCGCTGAAGACGCTGAACCGCCGGCCGGCGGCAATCGTGACATATCTCGACGGTGTGTGGCCCAGGCGTATCCGACCGGCCCATTGCCAGTCGCTTGGAGCAACCCTGGCGCAAATGCATCTCGCCGGTGCCGATTTCGGGATGGTACGCCGCAACGCGCTGTCGGTGCAGAGTTGGCGACCGCTTCTGAACGCCTGCAGTCTGCCCGACCGCGAGATATATCTAGGCCTGTATAATGAACTGAACCAGGAGCTTGCCTGGCTCGAGCGGGCGTGGCCAGACGATCTTCCGGCCGGCATCGTCCACGCTGACCTGTTTCCCGATAATGTATTCTTTCTGCAAGATGACGTGTCGGGCTTGATCGATTTCTATTTTGCCTGCACCGATGCCCTGGTCTATGACCTTGCGATATGCCTCAACGCCTGGTGTTTCGAAACCGATGGCAGCTTCAATGTTACCAAGGCCAAACTCCTGACCGGCGCCTATCAGCAGATACGGCCGCTTGCAAAGGCGGAACTCGGGGCCCTGCCGATTCTGTGCCGGGGCAGTGCCATGCGGTTTTTGCTAACCCGGCTTTACGATTGGCTGAACCATCCCGAAGGCGCCTTCGTACGACCGAAAGATCCGATGGAATACCTGAAAAAGCTGCGATTCCATCAACGGATCGCCGATAGCAAGGGATATGGCCTGACGTGACGGAGCGGGTCTCGATCTTTACCGACGGCGCGTGCAAAGGCAATCCCGGCCCGGGCGGTTGGGGTGCCGTGCTACGCTACCGGGATGCGGAGAAGGAAATAGCAGGCAGCGACACCAACACCACCAACAACCGGATGGAAATGCTGGCCGCGATCACCGCCCTCGAAATCCTGAGACGTCCGATCGCAGTCGACATCTATACCGACAGCGAATATCTTCGCAACGGGATCACTCAGTGGATTCACAACTGGAAGCGCCGCGGCTGGTTGACCGCAGCGCGGCAGCCGGTCAAGAACGCCGACTTGTGGCAGCGCCTGGAAGAGGCGGCGACGACACACCAGGTGACCTGGCACTGGGTCAAGGGCCATGCCGGGAACCCCGGCAACGAGCGCGCAGACCGGCTGGCGCGCAACGCCGTTCCAGGCGTGTCCAATGGCGGATCCCGGCCGGACCAACCGAAGGCCAAATCCAAATCCGCCAAAAAACGTCAGCGCCGCCGCCAGAAACAGCGCCAGGCCGCCGCCGGCGAAACCACCTGACCGGGGCCGGGCGGCTATGGCGTATTGAGCTTTGCACGAACGCTTTGCAGCAATCGGCGGGCTCCGGCATGCATGGAAGATCCTGTCCTGGGACACCACGGTCGCAATGCCGGCTGGCGGCGCGGACGACCGGGCCCATGCGCTGGCGGGGCTTGCAACAACAATTCGCGACCAAGTTGCGGCCGACTGGCAAACCGCCAATGTCATGGAAATAGAACGGCGCTAGATCAGGGCCCGCGCCGTGCCGGCCAGGTTCGTCACCGACCTGTCGAAAGCGCGGATGAACTCCGAACAGGCTTGGCGGCACGCCCGTGACGACAATGCCTGGGACGATGTCGCCGACAAGCTGAAAGCCGTCATCAGGCTTGTTCGCGAGCAGGCGGCGGCCCTGTCGGACATACTCGGCTGTCCACCTTACAACGCCCTGCTCGACATCTACGAGCCGGGTCTCACCCGCTAGATAGTGTCGTCATGAGTGATGTTTATCTGTACTATCTGTCGAATTCACTCGATGGTTCCTGGAGGCGACTCATGGGATTGGCTCATCGGCGTCACGACATTTCGGACAGGGTCTGGCTGTTGTTGGAGCCTCATCTGCCTGGCCGAGCGGGACGTTGGGGTGGGGTGGCGCAGGATAATCGACGGTTCATTAATGCGACCTTCTGGATTCTGCGCACCGGCGCTCCCTGGCGTGATGTGCCGCCAGACTATGAAGACTGGAAAATACCCATCGTCGGTTCTGTCGCTGGCGGGACAAGGGGCTCTGGGGGGCGTTGCTGGAGCCTCTGGTGGATGAGCCGGACGATGAGTGGCTGATGATTGACGCCAGTCATCTCAAGGTCCATCCCCATGCGAGCGGTGCGTTCGGCGGCAATCAGGCGATGGGTCGCACAAAAGGGGGCTGAACACGAAGCTGCACCTGGCTGTGGACGCGCATGGGATGCCGGTGCGAGTGTTGGTGACCGAGGGGACGGCAGCAGATTGCAGTCAAGCGGTCGAGCTGATTGAAGGAACCTCTTGCAAAATTCCTGTCCCCAGGGTCCGGTGAGCCCGGATCGGTCGGTTGATCCCGGTCACCTCTGCACCTGGAGGTCGGAATCCATGGATTCTCGGTGTCTCATCAGAGATGATGAGACCGAACAGGGACCTTTGTGGACATCGGGACACGCCTCTCCGGGCCCCTCTCTTCGAGAGGGCCGTGAAGGGTTGGCATGCGTTGTCGGAGCTGCGCTATGGGACGGCGAGACGTATCAACGGGTCAGCCGCCAGGGCCAGGATGCCGAACATGAGATGGCAGGCGACCTTGGAATATCCACGGACGCGGACATGGCGCCCGCCACACTCATCCTTGAGGCGGGCGTTGGTCCTCTCGACACCGGACCGGATCCGGAACCGCACGGTCTCGGGATCGACATGGCCTACTGCACGCCGGGCCCGGGCCTCCCGGTCTCGCTCCTCCTTGAGGTTCTTGTCCCGGCGCGGATTGACATCGATGATCGGAACATGGCCAAGCCGTTCGCTCATCTGGTAGATCTCCCTGGCATCATAGGCCGCGTCCATGAGATCGTAGAGATTGGTCACACGCGCGGCGGTCATCATCGCCAGCGGGATCGCGACCGGGCTGTCATGGACGGATGCCGAGGTGAGAACGGTCCTCAGCGGCACCCCGCAGTCTGCTGTGTCGATAGGCAGCTTGTAACCGCGCCAGGCCTCCAGGACCCCCTTGGCAGTCTTCTTTGCCCCGTGATCACAGACCTTCGGCAGCGCGTCGAGCCTCTCATCGAGATCCATCCCGTTCGCTTGCCGTTCGAGACGCCCAGGCTCCTTCGTCCTCTCCGCGCCCTTGCGGGGCCGGCCGCGCTTGCGGTTCGGCGTCCTGGCCTTCGGCGTCGGGGCCGGCGTCTCCCGGGCCTCGATGGCCGTCGGGTCCCTCGACACGTGGCCGATGAGCGCGTCGCCCAGTGTCTCTGCAACCAGAGCCGCGTGCATCCTCTCCGGAAGACGGGACTGCGAAAATTCGGCAAACGCCCGCGAAAACGTCGCTTCACTCGGGATCTCCGCGACACGCGACCAGCCGCACAGCCGGCGCAACGTCGGGTCCACCTTGAGCCTGTCGATCAGGTGGCGGGTCGTCGGCAGACCCCACACCGCCTTGGCGATGACGCCACGGGCCAGCGCCCGGCGATCCTCCCGGGGCCGACCCCGACCGGTCCACACCCCATCGACGAAGCCCTCCACCTTGACGAGATCGAGAGCTGTCACGAAACGCTTGTACGTCTCGAGGAGAGGACCGACCGCCTCGGCCAACGCAGGGAAAAGGTCCCCTTGAAATCGGTGCCAGAGATCGGATAGAGTCGAGCCAAGGGTCATCGGGGCCACCTCCTCAGTATCTTGTTATTGTGAAAACACAATATACCATGGAGTGGTCCCAGGACCCAGGCCCTCGACAACAAAATCAGCCTCGACAAGGCAAAAAACCGGTCGGGCCGGCAATTTTGCAAGAAGCTCGAAGGGATAGATGCCGAGTACTTGTTGGCGGACAAGGCCTATGACACGACTGCCATCCTGTCTTATTGTGAGGAGCATGAAGTTATTCCAGTGGTTCCGCCGAAGCGCAACCGCAAGCACCCCAGAGCGTATGATGTCCATCTCTACCGGCACCGGCATTTGGTGGAGAACGCCTTTCTGTGGCTCAAGCGTTGGCGTGGGATTGCCACGCGATACGCCAAGAATGCCGCATCGTTCCTCGCCGCGGTGCAGATTCGGTGTCTGGCGCTCTGGGCTGGCTTTTCGTGACGACACTATCTAGATGATTGATCCGATGTTCGTGGAGCTCGATCAGGCGCTACCGCCCCTGATCGATACCGCAATCGATCGCCAGACTGCATCGGCGAGTCCGGCAGGACCGTTTCCGTCGGAGCGGCAAGAGGCCCTCGCCAGAACGTTGATATCTGCTCTCGAATTTGATTTCGGACGCGGCCGCATTGATGTCAGTGCCCATCCGTTTACCGGCGGCGTGACCAACGATACCCGCATGACCACCCGCTACAACCCTGATGACTTCTGTATGTCGATGTTCGCGGTGTTACACGAAACCGGCCACGCGCTGTATCAGCAGGGACTGCCCGACGCCTGGGCCGGACAACCGATAGGTGACCGCCGACGGCATGGCATTGCATGAAAGCCAGGCGCTGATAATCGAGAGCCAAATCGGCCGCGGTGACGCCTTTCTGGGTTACGCCACACCGATCGTGCAGCGGCCCCCGATCGGCGAGCCCACAACCGCCGCGGAATGGCAGTCCGATAACCTCGGCCGCATCGCGCGCAAGGTCGGGTGCGACCTGATTCGGACTGATGCCGACGAGGTCACCTACCCGCTGCATATCCTCTTGCGCTACAAGCTGGAAACGGCCTTGGTCAGCGGCGATCTGACCGTCACCGACCTGCTGCAGGTCTGGAACGATGAAATGGTCCTCCACTTCGGCCTGTCGAGTGGCGATGACCACGCCAATGGCTGCATGCAGAACGTCCATTGGTTTGACGGCTCGTTCGGGTATTTTCCCACCTATGCGCTCGGCGCGATGATTGCGGCCCGGTTGTACGGAGCCGCCGAGGCCTCGATCACCAACCTGAACACCGCCATCGGCAAGGGTGAGTTGGGTGTGCTGATCGACTGGCTGCGCACCCATGCGCACCGTCTTGGCCGAACCCGGTCAACCGCCGAAATTGTTGCCGACGCGACCGGATCGCCGCTCGGACCCTCAGCCCTGCTCGCGTATCTGAAGTCCCGCTATTGTTGAAAATTCAGAGCAGGCGCCACCCCGATCACTCGTAACTGCGAGCGTCTTCAATGACTTTGCCATCATTTGCCAATGTCCCCGGTGCCGCAAACACCACCTCGCTCCGCAGTTTCGTTATCGACTGGACCGACGCCCGGATCGCGTCTGCCAGAACGTCGCCGCCAGCCGCAACCTCGGCATGAAGGGCCATCCAGTCCTGACCGGTCCGACCGGTGACGATCAACCGGGCCTTCGAAATTTCGGGATGGCGCTTGACGACTTCGGCGACCTGTCCGGGATGGACAAACATGCCCCGGATCTTGGTGGTCTGATCGGCTCGGCCCATCCAGCCCTTGATCCGGGTATTGGTTCGCCCGCACGGACTCTGGCCGGCCATGATCGCCGAGATATCGCCGGTAGCAAAACGGATCAACGGATAGCTCGGGCTGAACGTCGTAACAACAACCTCGCCGGCTTCGCCATCGAGCACCGGATCACCGGTGCCGGGGCGCACGATTTCGACGATCACGCCTTCGTCGACAATCATGCCCTCGACGGCCCAGGATTCATAGGCGACCAGACCGAGATCGGCGGTGCCGTAACACTGCAGGACCTTACAGCCAAGCTCCGAAAGTTCCCGGCGCAGGGTCGGCGGCAACGCCTCGCCGCCAACAAGACCACGTTCCAGACTCGAGGTATCCACCCCCGTCTCACGCGCTTTTTCGAGGAGAATGCGAAGGAAACTCGGCGTGCCAGCATAACGATCGGGCCGGATATGACCGATTGCCCGCAGCTGCTGTTCGGTGTTGCCGATACCCCCCGGAAACACCGCGCAGCCGATGTCCCGGCACGCAGTATCGACCATCATCCCGGCTGGTGTCAGATGATAGGAAAAGGTATTGTGCACGATATTGCCGCGCCGGAAGCCCGCAGCATGCGCAGCGCGGGCAAAACGGAATGGGTCATTCTCCCGTCCTTCGCCTTCGAAGATCGGACCCGGTGACATGTAGATATGGGCAAGATCGCCGGGTGCGGACGCGCCCAGCCCGCCAAATGGCGGTGCCGCCGCCTGCATCGCCAACAGATCGGTCTTGCGTAACACCGGCAGCGCAGCAAGTGCCTCCAGCGACGTAACGGTCTCGGGGTCGATATTGGCAAGCGCCGTTCGGAACGCTTCCATGTGTGACTTCGCATAGGCAATCTGCTTTGGCAAACCCGTCGAAACCGCGTGCGAACGTTCGTCGGCGCTGCGGATCTCGAAAGCGTCGTAGAATGTATCTGTCATTGAATCTGCCTCACGGAACCGGCTGCAAGATCCATCTTGCGGTGCGGCCAGTACCAATGTCTACGACGAATATGCCGGGCCGACAAGAACGGCGGCCAGCAGACGGACTCTTGCCGTGCGGAATGGAATCTGGTGCACTGCGGTGCAGCGGAACATTGCCGCCCAGCCCTTATTTTGTGATCTGGAGGTTCGAATGACCTACTCTGACAAGGTGACACCGGACGGACCGGTGACCCCGCTCGGACTGAATCATCTGGTTCTGAACGTACGGGATCTTGAGGAATCGCATCGGTTCTGGACCGAAATTCTCGGCTTCGTGCAGGTCGGCGAACTGCACCCGAGCGAAGCCCGTCCGAACCCGCCGAAAATGCGCTTCTACAGCGGCAAGTGTGACGGAAAGCACAATCACCACGATCTGGCACTCATGGAAAACCGCGATTTGCCGGCGCCACCGGAGACCTGGACATTGCAGGGCATGCCGATGGCGATCAACCATGTCGCGGTCGCCATGCCGAATCTCGAAAGCTGGCGTGCCCAGGTTGCCTATATTCAATCCCGGGGAATAACCATCGATCGCCGGGTCGACCACGGCATGACCCTCAGCATCTATATTCACGACCCGAACGGCTATGGCGTGGAAGTGCTCTACGAACTCCCGCGTGACGTCTGGGAAGGCGATATCGATGCGGCGCTGAACTATCTGAAGGTTCTGCCGACCTCGGGCGAAAGGGTGCTGGAAGTCGCCGACACCCCGGTCTTCGGGGCCCGGTCCGGATAAGCGGGCATCCGCGGGCCTTCCGGGATCCTCGGGCTTCGATCTCTGGAAGCAAGGCGCTGCCGACAGACAAGCAGCAGCCGACCGGACCGTCCATCCCTGTCCGTCGCCGTTGCCGGCAGCGGCACGTTAACGGTTCTTGTCCCGCCCTTGCTTCGCCTGGTCAGGCTTCAGGCCTGGCGGGTTTCCAGACCGCCGCTGTTCAGGCGCGCAGTCGATGAATCGGTCATCCGGCCGAGCAGCTTCGCTGCCGCGTCACCGTCCGGACCATCGCCGTTTTCGGCCATAACTTGCAATTTCCCTGAAACCTTCGCCCAGCCCCCCTTCTGCCGCCACCGATTGTAACGATTGAAGCAGGTCGAGTGCGGACCGTAGCGTTCTGGAAGATTGCGCCATGGTTCACCAGTTCGCAAAATATGAAAGATGCCGTTGAAGATCTTGCGGTCATTCCTGCGGCGCGGACCAGGTCCATCGGTTGGAAGAGCCTGCTGCAGGGTTTTCCATTCATCGTCGGTCATGTCTTGTGGATCGTTTGTCATAACGAGCGCCCCGTCACATCGTGAATGGGTCAATTTAACATTATGTTACAAATTCATGTATTGAGTACATGCCAAAATTCGAACAGAAATTGACGGTAGACGACAATTCGCCACTTACGATCGGGGACGGGAACGGTGCTAGTGGATTGATTTCAACATTTGGACCTCTCTTTTTCTTGCGGCGATGATGGTATCGGGATCGGTGGTCCAGACGAAGGGCTTGGCTTCAGTGGTATTGTGTTCGTCGATGACGCGGCGGATGGCGTCCTGGAGGTCGCGTACGGAACGGAAGACGCCGTATTTGAGACGGCGTCGCGTCCGCTTGGCGAAGACGCCTTCGAGCGCGTTCAGCCACGCGCTCGAGGTGGGGGTGACGTGGAAGGTCCAGCGTGGATGGCGTGCGAGCCAGACCTGGACGTCCTTGTGCTTGTGAGTGGCGTCGTTGTCGAGGATGGCATGGACCGGGACGCCGGCGGGTATCGTGCGCGCGATGCGGTTGCGGCATCTCGGGAATTCCTGGTGGCAATGCCGGCTGGCGTGCTGGCCGATGACCGTGCCGTCGAGCACGGTCAGGGCGGCAAACAGCGTCGTCGTGCCGTTGCGCTTGTAATCATGTGTCATGGTAGCGCCGCGGCCTTTCTTCAGCGGCAGGCCGGGCTGTGTGCGGTCGCGGGCCTGACTGTGCGACGTGTCATCGATCGACAGCACGACCGCGTGAGCCGGCGGCGCAACGGAGAGGCCGACGATGTCGGTCAGCGTCTCGACGAAAGCGGGATCGTTCGAAAGCTTGAACGGCCGCCAGCGGTGCGGCATCAGGCCATGCGCCTTCCAGACCGCCCAGACCGTCGAAGCGGCAACCCCCACAGCCTTCGCCATCGCCCGCAGCGTCCAGTGGGTCGCCGCGTGCGGCGGCGAGGTGTGGGTCAACCCGACGATCTTCGCCACCGGCTCAGGAGCCGGAGGCGTCTTGCCCGGCGGACGCGTCTTGTCCCGCAGAAGTCCGTCCACACCGTCTTCCATAGAAGCGGTCCTGCCAGCGCCAGACACTGTTCTTCGCCTTGCCGGTCTCTCTCATGATGGCCATCGTGCCGAGCCCATCGTCGCTCAGAAGAACGATGCGCGTCCGTCAGACGTGCTTCTGCGGGCTCTTCGGGTCCGGGACAACCGTTTCAAGGCGACGCCGGTCGCCCGAAGTGAGCGTGAATGAAACACCAGGGCGCATCTTGCAGACCTCCGTGATCGACAAATCAGAAGAACACAATAACGGATATATTTGTAGAGATCAATCTGCTAGCGACGGATCGCTGGCCTGGAACCACCGGAGGCCGGCCATGAACCGGTTGCGGAATCGGCCGAAACGACCGGGCCGGTCCATGGCCCGGAGCCAGACATCGAACAGTCTTGCGGCCGTGTCGGGCGGCGGCCCGCAGACGAAAAAGGAAAACCGGGGCCATGCGGCCCCGGTTTCCGTAACGGCTCGCAGAATCTGCAAACCGTAGTCTTGAAGTCGGATCAGTCGAGATAGGTCGCCTTCATCGCCTGGGCATCGCCCCAAAGCTTGAATGCATTCCGGAACGCGAAGTAGCTGTCCGCGAATTCCTTGAAGATGGCATCCTTCTCCGACTCTTCCTGGACAACTTCCAGCCATGCCTTCTCGAAGACGGCGAGGTGCTCATCCGCCCAGCGGTGAATCGTCACACCATACTTGTCCTGCATGGTTTTCATCGCCGTGAACTGCTGTGCGTCGGCATCGGCATGGGTATAGATGACCTGCGCCTGGGTTGCATTGACGATCATCGCCTGGTACGCATCAGGCAGTGCCTCGAACTTGGTCTTGTTGGTCAGGAATTCCGAGACCGAAGATTGCTGATGCCAGCCCGGGAAGTAGTTGTTCTTCGCAATCTGGTAAAAGCCATACTTGATGTCGTTGGTCGGCATCGAATACTCGGTCGCGTCGATCACGCCACGCTCCAGAGCCGGGTATATGTCGGCGCCAGCGAGCAACTGGGTCGAGACACCGATCTTCGTCATCACCTTCGCGCCAAGACCGAAGAAACGCATCTTCATACCCTTCAGCTGGTCGAGATCAGTAATCGGCTCTTTGAACCAGCCCGAGGTTTCAGGGCCATGCGAGAACGCATCAAACGCTTTCAGGTCATGCTTGGCGTAAATCCGGTCCCGGATATCGTTGCCACCGCCAAACCACTTCCAGGACAGGAACTCGGTCAGGCTCGGGCCGAACGGCACCGTGGTCATGAACGACAGACCAGGATAACGACCGGCGTGATAACCCGGTGTGGTCCAGGCCGATTCGATCGATCCCTTGGCAACGGCATCAAACGTTTCCAGAGCTGGAACCAAGGCGCCGGGATCGAAGAATTTGATGTTGAATTTGTTGTTCGACATCGTGCTGACCGCATCGACGAAGCGGACGCCAGACTCACCGGCGTTCGGAACCTCGGTGCTCCATGCACTCTGCATCTTCCACTTGACTTTCTTCTGCGCTGTCGCATCGCCCGCAACAAACGCAACAGAGCCGGCAATAAGGCAAACCGCCAAGCCCTTAAATCCGTTCCATGTTGTCATATTGTATTCTCCCATCCTCATGGTCGCGCAACGCTGCCCGCTGCCCGTGTCATGTGTGTGCCATCTTAACCCGGTTCGCCCGGCCGACTCAAGACCAATTGTCGGATCGCCGGTATTTCAGCGTGGCGCCAAGGTGATATAATCGGATGACTGCCGGTGCCATGGCGGAGGACGCATGAACGACAGACCTGAAATTCTGGTTCTGAACGGCCCCAATCTCAACATGCTTGGCATACGGGAACCGGATATCTATGGCCACGATACCCTGGCCGATATCGAGCAGATGTGTCACGATCGGGCGGCGAGTCTCGGCGTTACCATCGATTTCCGGCAGTCGAATTTCGAAGGCGAGATGGTCGGGATCATCCAGGGCGCCCGCGACAGCGCGGCCGGGATCGTCATAAACCCGGCCGGCTACACCCACAGTTCGATCGCCATACCCGATGCCCTTAAACTCACCGACCTGCCAATCATCGAACTGCACCTCTCCAACCCGCATCAGCGCGAGGTCTTTCGCCACCGTTCCTATGTGTCGGCTGCGGCCCATGGTATCATTTGCGGATTCGGCGCCCATGGCTATGTGCTCGCACTCGACGCCATGGGGCGCATCATCGACGGCAGTTGACCGGCATTCTCACGGGAGTGTTTTCTTGGCCCAGGACATCGATACTGATCTTGTCCGCAAGCTCGCCGAACTGCTCAAGGAAACAGGCCTCAGCGAACTCGAATATTCAACGCAGGATTGGCGTGTCAGGGTCGCCTTGCCGGTCGGCCCGGCGGTCTCAGCGCAACCCGCACCGGTAACCGACAGGTCTGGCGCCACGGCCACGCTCGCCCCCCAGGCTCCGGAAACGCCCCCTGCCACCGATCACTCCGGCGCCCTGCGCTCGCCCATGGTCGGCACCGCTTATCTTGCCCCGGATCCCGAGTCGCCACCCTTCGTGACCGTCGGCTCGACCGTGAGCGAGGGCCAGACGGTCATGATCATCGAAGCCATGAAGATCATGAACACGATCGCGGCACATCGCTCCGGGACCGTGACCTCGATTCCGGTCGAAAGCGGTCAGCCCATCGAATTCGACCAAATCTTGCTGACAATCGAATGACAGGGGTGCAGGTCACGCGGTCGCTGCGGCGGACAGGATTCAGACGATGTTCGAGAAGGTCCTGATCGCCAATCGCGGCGATATCGCATTGCGCATCCACCGGGCCTGCCGGGAGATGGGCATCAAGACGGTGGCGGTCCATTCAACTGCCGATTCCGGCGCCATGCACGTCCGGCTTGCCGACGAGAGCGTTTGTATCGGGCCGCCGGCAGCCCGCGACAGTTATCTCAACATCCCGGCGATTTTGTCCGCAGCCATGGTCACCGGCGCCGACGCGATTCATCCCGGCATCGGTTTTTTGTCGGAGAACGCCATCTTTGCCGAAATGGTCGAGGACCATGGTCTGACATTTATTGGTCCGAAGCCCGAGCATATTCGAATGATGGGTGATAAGATCGCCGCCAAGGACGCCGCGATCCGGCTCGGCCTGCCCTGCGTCCCCGGTTCTGAAGGCCTCGTCGAATCTGCCGCGGAAACCACCGAACTCGCCCGTGACATCGGGTTTCCCTTACTCGTCAAGGCCACCGCCGGTGGCGGCGGCCGGGGCATGAAGGTTGCAGAGTCAGCCGACGACCTCCCCGCGGCGATCGCCATGGCCCAGCGGGAGGCCGAGGCCGCCTTCGGTTCGGGCGCCGTTTATCTCGAACGCTTTCTCGAGCAACCCCGTCATGTAGAAGTCCAGATTCTTGGTGACTCGCACGGCCGGGTCGTGCATCTCGGCGAGCGCGATTGTTCGCTGCAGCGTCGGCACCAGAAAATCCTTGAGGAAACACCGTCACCGGCACTCAACGAGGCGGCGCGCGGCGAGATCGCAACCATTGCCGCCACCGCCATGCAGCGTTTCGGCTATCAGAGCCTGGGTACGATCGAGTTTCTCTATGAGGACAACAGGTTCTATTTCATCGAAATGAACACCCGCCTGCAAGTCGAGCACCCGATCACCGAAATGGTCACCGGCATCGATCTGGTCCGCGAACAGATCAAGGTTGCCTCGGGCGCGCCGATTACCTTCGATCAACAGGCGATCAGCTTCCACGGACATGCCATCGAATGCAGGATCAATGCCGAAGATCCGGTGAATTTCCGGCCGTCGCCGGGCCGCGTTACCGATTACCATGCCCCGGGCGGACTTGGCGTACGCGTCGATTCCGCGCTGTATGCCGGCTACGATGTCCCGCCCCATTACGACAGCCTGATCGCCAAGCTCATCGTCCATGGCAGCAACCGCAACGAATGCCTGCTCAGACTCCGGCGGGCCCTCGACGAATTTGTCATCGGGAACATCGACACCTCCATTCCGTTACACCAGGCTCTGATGGCCGCGCCGGACTTTCTGAACGGTGATTACGACATTCACTGGCTTGAATCCGTTTTCCTTGCCAACTGACCCCCGCATGGGCGTGGCACGAGAATGACCGATCTGCAACCGGACCTGCTTCTCCGCGCCTACATGGCCGGGGTCTTTCCGATGGCCGAAGGCCGGAACGCCTCCCGCCTGTTCTTCGTCGACCCGGACCGGCGCGGCGTCATGCCGCTCGACCGTTTCCATGTCCCGCGCAGTCTGCACAAATTGCTGCGCAAGCGGCCTTTCGAGATCCGCTGCGACACTGCCTTCGAAGCCGTTCTCGATGGTTGCCGGGAGTCGACGCGGGATCGTCCCGATACCTGGATCAATTCCGAAATCCGCCGCGTCTATCTGGGCCTGGCGGAACAGGGCTGCTGCCACAGTGTCGAAGTCTGGTCCGGCGGCTCCCTGGTCGGCGGCCTTTACGGAGTCGCGTTGGGCGGTGCCTTTTTCGGTGAGAGCATGTTCAGCCGGACTCCCAATGCCAGCAAGGTCGCCCTGGTCAATCTAGTCGCACGGCTGCGCCACAGCGGCTTTATGCTGCTCGACTGCCAGTTCATCACCGATCATCTGCGGCAATTCGGCGCCATAGAGATCGACCGTGCCGTCTATCAGGTTCGCCTTGCGGACGCTCTGCGCCGCCCGGCCGCATTCTACAGCGAACCGGATGACGGCGGACTGGTCGCAGCATTCCTGCACTCGATCACCCAGACGTCATAGACCGGGTGCTCGAGTGCGCTCAGGGCCGGACTCGAGGCAAACATCCAGCCGCCGAACAGGAAGACCGGTGCTTCACCCGGCCGATAATCCGAAATTTCGAGAAATGCCGCACTTTCCGGTGTCTCGGTTGGCGGCCGCTTGCTGCAGGCTCGCACCGTGACCTGCAGTGTGCCGATCCGGCTGCTGTCGCCGACATCGACCGCGAAGGTCGTGACCCGGGCAGTGATCTTGTCCAGCCCTTGCAACACCGCAACAGGCATGTCCAGCCAGGATCCGGACGAACGCTCCATCGCCGGCTGGCTTGCGGCGTCGCCAGCGGCACGGACCGATAGCAGACAGAACACCACCAGCGTGCCGAAACCGCCGCCGGTCAGCGGCCGCCGGTGCGCCAATGCCCGCTACTCCGAACGGTCGGCGGACGAGAAGATGAAGCTGCCCAGCATGCGCATGATATCGACCGAATCCTCGGTGTATTCGATACGGCCGCCGGGCTCGATCATGCCGGGAGAGCCGCCGGGGACCAGTTCGATGAAATTGCCACCCAACAACCCTTCGACGCTCACCGTTGCCGAACTGTCCTCCGGCAGTTGGTAGGTCTTGTCGATCGTCATCGAGACCATGGCATTAAAGGTGTCGGGATCAAGCGCGAGCCCGGTTACGGTCCCGACGGGGATGCCGCTGATCCGCACATCGCTGCCGACCTTGATTCCGCCAACTGTATTGAATGCAGCTGTCACCTCATAGCCGGCCGCGGATCTGAAACCGGCCGAACTGTATGCGAAGGCAAGAAAGATCACCGCGACAGCGAGAACGACTGCGCCAATCAACGTTTCGATCATGTTGTGTCGCATTGCGGGCTATCCGTCGTTCAGTTCGGGATCCACGGTTCGTAGTCGCCGGTCGCCTGGTCGCGCCGCCCGCCCTTGAGGACATGGCCTGGCGGACGATAGGCGTAACGCGTGCCGGTCAGATTGGGCAGATGTGGCCGTTGCCAGTCGAAACGACCGGGGTCTGTCGGCTCGGGAACGCTGTCGACTGTATAGTGCACCCATGCATGCCATTCCGGCGGCACTTTCGACGCCTCGATGATACCGCGATACAAGACCCAGCGTTTCCGCCGGCCATCGAACCGGACCCGCGATTTATGCTCGTAATAGCGGTTGCCGAAACCGTCAGCCCCGACCTGCCGTCCGTTGAACCATGTGTATATCAGCGTTCCCAGATCCATCGACGCCAATCCGTCCCTGCCCAAAATCTGCGCGAGACTATGCCAAAAAAATGAATTTGAACAGAGTGGCATCGCAGCCGAACCGCCAGATCGTCACCGGTCCGCGGCATTTCGGCTCGACATGCCGATATGCGTTTGCCACCGGCATCGAAACCCGATGGGCCGAGATGATCGTCAAAACCGATGGAATGAACCGGAAACGTCGACCGGCCGTCGGAGTTCCGCTTGACGTCATGGCAATGGAGCATGACTGTTGGCCCGATATCCTGGTGCCGGAAACGCCGCTCATGATGGCTTTCATTGATATGACCGACGCCCTTGCCCGCGATGATCATCCAGCGGCCGCTACCGGTTCCGCCACAGGATTGTCCGGGTTCGGGCAAGTCCTCCGTGAAGGCCCGGGCGATTGACCACCTTCGGCGCCGACGCCCCGGTTCACGCCTGCCGTCGTGATTTTACCGTGGCCCGGCGCGCCCGATCGCAGATGCATGATCTGGCAGTAAAGCCGGCGGCGCGGGCCATTGCATGGCCCGGCACGCGGACGCTCCCGCCCAGCGTCGCCAATCCCGAGACCGGCACCGGTCCAAACCGCCGCAGAGCCGACGTCCGGGCCGCTTCGGGTATCAATAACTCTGCCCTGTCCGACTGGCCGGGACGAATCGGGACATCACCGGACGATACGGCCCCGACCGTTCCGGGCAGGACTGGTCCAGCCCTTTGCGACAAGCCAGGCCGTCACCATGACAATCTACCTCAAACAGGAGGTGGCTGAATGCTGGCGGGCTATTTCTTTGTCGCTGTCACGGCGCTGTTTTTCGGCTCCGCCCCGACCTTTGCCAAGCTAGCCTTCGATGCCGGCACCGACCCGCTTTCGCTACAGGTCTTCCGCTTCGCCATCACCGCATCGCTGACCCTGGCAGCCATCGGCCTGGCTCAGCATCGGCCGCGCATTCACCGCGGGCAGATTGTCCGTCTCTGTCTGTTGGCCGCATGCACCGCACTCTCGTCATACTGCTATATGACAGCGGTGCGCTACATTCCGGTGGCCGTGGCTAGCCTGACGTTTTTCACCTTCCCGCTTGTCGTCGGTCCGCTGGCACATGTCCTGAAACTCGACGAATTGACACGCCGCAAGAGCCTGGCCATTGTCGTCGGCTTTGCCGGACTTTGCATGGTGCTCGGAGCAAACATCGGCCTCGACCCGTATGGTATAGCACTCGCCTTTGTCGCCGGGCTCTCGGTCGCAGTATCCTTCGTGGTCTCGCGCCCGCTGACCCAGACATTGCCGCCACTCACGATCACCGGTTTCGCGACAGGTGTTCCCTGCCTGATCTATCTTGCCGTCGGCTTGGCCGACGATGCCGTGCATTTTCCCGAGTCCCTGTGCGGCGCTCTCGGGGTGATCGGCAATTCCCTTTGTTTCGCTGTCGGTCTCGCCTGCCTTTATGCATCGATCGCACGGCTCGGGGCATTGCGAACCGCGGTCCTGATCAATCTTGAACCGCTGGTCAGCGTCGCCGCCGCATTCATCCTGCTTGGACAGTCGATCACTCCACTGCAAATGGTCGGCGCTCTGGTTGTTGTCGGCGGTATTGTCCTCATGCAGAGCGACCGGGCCAACCGGACCCGGTCCTCCGCCCCGGCCTGACCGGATGACCCGGACCGTCGCCGGCGGCTCTCCGTTTCGATTCGCCCCCAACGCGTGTCGCCAGGCAGGACGGGTTCGGATCGCCACGGATCGGCCGGACCGTTTCGGGAGGATTGCAGACCCCACGATTCCCGTATGGTTTACCGTGGGTTACGCTCTCTCATTGACTGCGCCGGGAGCTCACGAGGCAGAGCGGGCAGGACGGCATTTCCGAAAAATTTCGATATCTTGAATTTTCATAATTGACGGAGCCACAAGATTAGGTAGCATTGTATCCGCTATCCATATATATTGGGAAATCACCGATGAAAATCGAACGCTGGTTCACGGTCGAAGATTGTGGGCCGTATACGGATATTGCCTTTCGGTTCGCAACCACCGAAATCCGTAACCTGGACGGTTCTGTCGTATTCAAAAACGATTCTGTCGAAGTCCCCGGCGACTGGTCGCAGGTTGCGACCGACATCATTTCCCAAAAATACTTCCGCAAGGCTGGCGTTCCGGCCAAAACGCAGCCCGTCGAAGAGGCCGGGATTCCGTTCTGGCTCTGGCGTCATCAAGCGGACGAAGCGGCCCTGGCGACCCTGCCCGAGGATCAGCGCTGGGTTGGCGAGAGCAGCGCCAAGCAAGTGTTTCACCGGCTGGCCGGAACCTGGACCTACTGGGGCTGGAAGGGCGGCTACTTCGATACCGAGCAGGATGCCCGGGCCTATTACGACGAGATGTGCCAGATGCTGTGCCGCCAGATGGCAGCGCCGAATTCGCCGCAGTGGTTCAACACCGGCCTCTATTGGGCCTACGGCATCGACGGCCCGGCCCAGGGCCATCACTATGTCGACTACGCAACCGGGCAGCTGACAAGTTCGACATCGGCCTATGAACACCCGCAACCACATGCCTGTTTCATCCAGGGCGTCAAGGACGATCTCGTCAATGACGGCGGCATCATGGACCTCTGGGTCCGCGAGGCGCGCCTGTTCAAATACGGATCCGGAACGGGATCGAATTTCTCCAGTATCCGCGGCGAGGGAGAACCACTTTCGGGCGGCGGCAAGTCGTCCGGTCTCATGAGTTTCCTGAAGATTGGCGACCGGGCCGCCGGGGCGATCAAGTCCGGCGGCACGACCCGCCGGGCCGCGAAGATGGTCACGGTCGATGTCGATCACCCCGACATCGTGCAGTACGTCGACTGGAAGGTGGTCGAGGAGCAGAAGGTCGCGGCCCTCGTCGCCGGCTCGAAGCTTTTGAGCCTGCACATGAATGCGGTGATGCTGGCCTGTACGAACCGGGATTGCAGCGACAGCGACGCCCGTTTCGAGTCGAAACAGAATCCGGCGCTAAAACAGGCGATCCGCGAAGCTCGCAAGGCCATGATCCCGGCCAACTATATCGAGCGGGTGATTCAGTTCGCCCGCCAAGGGTTCACCGAAATCGAGTTCAGGACATACGACACCGACTGGGATTCGGACGCCTATCTCACAGTATCCGGGCAGAATTCCAACAATTCGGTTCGGGTTAGCAATAAGTTCCTGTCGACGGTCGAAGCCGGCGGCCACTGGAATCTGATCCGCCGGACCGACGGTGACGTCAGTGACATCGTCGATGCCGGGATGCTCTGGGACAAGATCGCCCATGCCGCCTGGGCCAGCGCCGACCCCGGCCTGCAATTCGATACGACGATCAATGAATGGCACACCTGCCCTGCAGGGGGCCGGATCAACGCCTCCAATCCGTGCTCGGAATACATGTTCCTTGACGATACCGCGTGCAATCTCGCCTCACTCAATCTCATGAAGTTCCGGCGCACCGATGGCCGGTTCGATATCGAGGCGTTTCGTCATGCGGTGCGGTTGTGGACCCTGACCCTCGAGATTTCGGTGATGATGGCGCAGTTCCCGTCCCAGGAAATCGCATTGCTGTCCTATCGCTACCGCACGCTCGGTCTTGGCTTTGCCAATATCGGCGGATTGCTGATGGCCTCCGGGCATTCCTATGACAGCGATGCCGGCCGTGAAATCTGTGGCACGATTACCGCGATCATGACCGGTGTCGGTTATGTCACGTCGGCTGAAATGGCCCGTGAACTCGGGCCATTCAGGAGCTATGACGCCAATGCCGGAAACATGCTCAGGGTGATCCGCAATCACCGGCGCGCCGCTTACGGCGAAACCGGGGGCTACGAAGCGCTGTCTGTTCCGCCGGTTCCGCTCGATGCGTCCAGATGCCCCGATCCCGCCCTGGCGGCGGCGGCACGGCAAGTCTGGGACGCGGCGCTAGCGCTCGGCGGCGAACACGGTTACCGCAACGCCCAGATCACGGTCATCGCGCCGACCGGAACTATTGGCCTGGTCATGGACTGTGACACCACCGGCATCGAGCCGGACTTCGCGATCGTCAAGTTCAAGAAGCTGGCCGGTGGCGGGTATTTCAAGATCATCAACCATGTGGTCCCGGAAGCGCTCCGTGTTCTCGGCTACGACGATACCGAAATTGACGCCATTACCGATTATGCGACCGGCATCCCGACCCTGGCCGGCGCGCCCGCGATCAACCACACGACGCTGGCTGCCAAAGGATTTGGCGAGATAGAACTCGGGAAGCTGGACGCGGCGGTCGCGACCGCCTTCGATATCCGGTTCATTTTCAACAGATGGACTCTGGGTTACGAATTTTGCACCGGCTCCCTCGGGTTCAGCAACGTGCAGATGAACGATCCCGGGTTCGACCTGCTGGCGGAACTTGGCTTCAGCGCTGCGGATATCGAAGCGGCCAACACATTTCTGTGCGGCGCCATGACACTCGAAGGCGCGCCGCATCTCAAGGCCGAGCATCTGCCGGTGTTCGATTGCGCCAACGCCTGCGGCCGGATCGGCACGCGTTTTCTTTCGGCCGAGAGTCATATCCGCATGATGGCGGCGGCGCAGCCATTCATCTCCGGTGCGATCTCCAAGACGATCAACATGCCGAACAGCGCCACGGTGGCCGATTGTTCGAATGCCTACATGTTGTCCTGGCGGCTCGGCCTGAAGGCCAATGCGCTGTATCGCGACGGATCCAAGCTGAGCCAGCCGCTGGCTGCCAGTCTGGCCGGGGATGACGGTGATCTCGAAGAGCTTCCCGAAGCGCCGGTGGTGGAAAAAGCCAAGATCGTGGCCGAACGAATCATCGAACAGGTCGTCGAACAGGACCGGGCGGCGAGACGGGCCCGCCTGCCGGACCGACGCAAGGGCTACACGCAGAAGGCGATGGTCGGCGGCCACAAGGTCTATCTGCGCACGGGTGAATATGAAGATGGCAGCATTGGCGAGATCTTCATCGACATGCACAAGGAAGGCGCCGCGTTCCGGTCATTGATGAACGGCTTCGCGATCGCGGTGTCGATCGGTCTGCAATATGGCGTGCCGCTTGAGGAGTTCGTTGATTCCTTCACGTTCACGAGGTTCGAACCGTCGGGCATCGTGACCGGCAACGACGCCATCAAGATGTCGACATCGATCCTCGACTACATCTTCCGCGAGTTGGCCGTTTCATATCTTGATCGCCATGATCTGAGCCATATCAACAGGGATGACCTGCTTCCCGACACGGTCGGCGACGGTGAGGACGAGATGCCGAAGACCGTGGAACGGTTCAACCTGGTGGCCAGCCGTGGGTATGTCCGGCGCAACCTGTGGGTTTTGCCGGGCGGCGCCGGTGACAGCCCTGTTCAGCCCGCGGCCACCCCGGTTATGGCGACGGCGGCGGCCGGCCCAACCGCACAGGCCAGCAATGGACATGGCAACGGCAGCCTGCACACGGCCCCGAACAACGGATCGGCGGCTCAGCCGGTTGGTCTCAGCGCCGCAGCCATGGATGACATCGACCAGACGATGCAGCAGATTCGTGCGGCCCGCATTCAGGGCTATGAGGGCGAATCCTGTCCAGAATGCGGCAACTTCACACTCGTGCGCAACGGAACCTGCCTAAAATGCAACACCTGCGGCGGCACCAACGGCTGCAGTTGATCTGTCACGAGAGTAAGTATGGTTTTCTCCGGGCCGAACTTGCGCAACGGCGGAAATATATCGTCCCTATTCTTGAATGAATCCGCCCGGGGCGGACGCAAAGCACCGCTGTTAGCCCATCTTTACCACCCTTCGCATAATCTTGTTTCACATCATGGGGTTATGATGGGCAGAGTCGGCGAGTGGCACGACAAGTGCGCTTTTGAGGACCGGTTACAGACCGTCTTGCGTGTCCCTCCGGCAGTGGATCCGATGCCCAGGGCGTCGTAGCTCGCCTGCTGGGGCGGTTCGGCGCGAGTCACCTTGCGCACGTGCAGGGTGCGCTCGTCGGCGTGACGGCATGTGGCGGTGATGCGCTGCTGTCCTTCGAGGATGCGCCGTAACGTGGTCCAGCTCGCGTTCTCATCCGCTTGACGCAGCCGTTTTCGGATCACCTGCACGCGTTGATACGCGATCACGGTGATGAACAGATGCCCGTCGGCACGGATGGGCTTTGTGGTGATAGATCGGGCGTAGTCCGAGCTCCGGTTTCAGCGAGCGGAACACTGCTTCGAGGTCGGTCAGGGTGAAGTCGGTGCGCCACAGGGTGGGCTTCGTCCCAGTCGGTTTCGCTGCTGCGCAGGCAATACACGCCCGGGTGGGTCATCATTGAGCCGCGGCGCGCACGGCGGTGGCGCGTTCGCCGCTCTTGTCGGTGTCGCTCTCGAAGCGCCGGGCGATGCGCTCGGCGATGCCGCGCTCTTTGGCGGCGCGCTCCTCGGAGAAGCAGTACAACCGGACCTCTGTGCGTCGTCGGACAACCCCTTGTGCAGATGCACGCTGTGCGTCGACACGGTCTCGATGCGCAGCGCCGCTTCCGCGTCGACGGGCCGGGTGCGCTCGCGGCTGACCACCCGGTCGCGGTCACCCGGCTCGCGCAGCCCCCGCAACCGCTCCTCGGCGGCGATGCCGCGGGTCCATCACCACACGCGCATCGAGCATCTCGGCGCGCGTGTGGTGTTCGCGCACGTTGCCGGCGTAGACCTGCGAGCGGCGCCCGAAGGCGCTGGCGTCGAGCACCAGCCCCAGGGTGAGCAGCGGGCAATCGCTGCGCTTGTCCCTGGAGTGTCCGCGCCGCGCCTTCGAAGGAGGTATTGCTCAGGTCGTAGAGCGTGACGGTGGGCTGGAGGTCGAGCAGGTCCATTGCGCGGCCGAACAGATGGTGCTCGATGGCCTCGCGGTGCGCCATCAGCGCGTCGGAGGCGCGGTAAAGCCGCATCGGCCCGAAGGTGGGTGGCGACCTCCACCCCCAGCAGCTCGCCCAGGGCGCTGCGCTCACCGAGCCAGCGCCGGGCGGCGCGCTCAGAGCCCGGTTGGGCCATGCGCGCGATGATCGAGCCGACGGCGGCGGCGCTCATCGACGCGCCCATCCCGAGCTGCTCGAACAGCGTGCGAAGCCCGAGCTGCTCCATCGCCCACAATCCCACCTGCTCGACGCCGACCGAGCGTGGGCGAAGCATCTCCAGGGACCCGACATCGACCTGCTGGACGTCGCGCCCCCGGCCCGCCAACGAGGCGGGGGCCAACGCGCTCATGGGCGAGCCGTTGGGCGGCGATGCGCTGGGCGTGCGATTCCAGCGCCGGCGGGCAATCGGGAGGTAAGGAGAGTGGACCGGCGAGGAGGGCGGCGATGCGACGGCACAGCACCGGCCAGTCGTTTCGCGCGACATCCGAAGTGTCGTCCCAGGGTGAGCAAGGTGCGCTGTCGCACCTCCGCGCCGATGCGCTCGGAGCGCACGAGGCGGAAGGTGAAATAGTGCTCGTCGTTGCTGCGGGTCTGGGGACGCCGAATGAACAGGGACGCGCACGATAGCGGAGCGGCGCGACCGGAACAATACACAGAGCTTCTTGCAAAATTGCCGGCCCGACCGGTTTTTTGCCTTCTCGAGGCTGATTTTGTTGTCGAGGGCCTGGGTTTCGGGGCCGCCTCGTGGTATGTTGTGTTTCTACAATAACAAGATACCGAGGAGGTGACCCCGATGACCCTTGGCTCGACCCTATCCGATCTCTGGCACCGATTTCAAGGGGACCTTTTCCCTGCGTTGGCCGAGGCGGTCGGTCCTCTCCTGGAGACGCACAAGCGTTTCGTGACAGCTCTCGATCTCGTCAAGGTGGAGGGCTTCGTCGATGGGGTGTGGACCGGTCCGGGTCGGCCCCGGGAGGATCGCCAGGCGCTGGCCCGTGGCGTCATCGCCAAGGCGGTGTGGGGTCTGCCGACGACCCGCCACCTGATCGACAGGCTCAAGGTGGACCCGACGTTGCGCCGACTGTGCGGCTGGTCGCGTGTCGCGGAGATCCCGAGTGAAGCGACGTTTTCGCGGGCGTTTGCCGAATTTTCGCAGTCCCGTCTTCCGGAGAGGATGCACGCGGCTCTGGTTGCAGAGACACTGGGCGACGCGCTCATCGGCCACGTGTCGAGGGACTCGACGGCCATCGAGGCCCGGGAGACGCCGGCCCCGAAGCCGAAGGCCAGGACGCCGAACCGCAAGCGCGGCCGGCCCCGCAAGGGCGCGGAGAGGACGAAGGAGCCTGGGCGTCTCGAACGGCAAGCGAACGGGATGGATCTCGATGAGAGGCTCGACGCGCTGCCGAAGGTCTGCGATCACGGGGCAAAGAAGAATGCCAGGGGGTCCTGGAGGCCTGGCGCGGTGACAAGCTGCATATCGACACAGCAGACTGCGGGGTGCCGCTGAGTACCGTTCTCACCTTGGCAACGGCTTGGCCATGTTCCGATCATCGATGTCAATCCGCGCCGGGACAAGGACCTCAAGGAGGAGCGAGACCGGGAGGCCCGGGCCTTTCAATAGGACACAGTTAACAAGGTAATGCCGGTTCTGCATGTTCTGGGCATGCAGATTGGGCTTCGGCATTTCAGCGCCGGTACGATTGAGTGGCTGAAGGGGGCGTCCGGCGAGACGGGCCGGACGCGCCATTCGCTGGCGCGCGCGTTGTGCGAGCGCGAGAACTGGCGCAACCCTCGGGGCGTTCCGTGTCTTGCCCAAGCGAGCAAGGCTCTGTCGCGGCTGGCGGACAAGGTGGGCATTTCGTTGCCCGAGGCGCGGGCGATGCCGTGCCGGACGCCGGGAACGGTGGGCGGCGAGGTCGAGCGGGGCTATCCGGACCTGGAACTGAGGTGCGGGCTGTCGGAGCTTGGGGAGGTCACGCTGGTCCCGGTCGGCGATGCGGCGGACAAGCGCTCGTGGCGGGAGATGATGGAGAGCCATCATCCGCAGGGGTGGTCGCGAAGGCCGGGTGCGGTGCTGAACTGGTGGATCGTTTCGTCGGTTCACGGCCGCCTTGGCGGCATCGGCTTCTGCGCCGCGAGCTGGCATCAGGCGGCCCGCGACGCCTTCATCGGCTGGTCGGCTGCGGCGCGGGTCGCCAACCTGACGCAGCTGGTCAACCAGCATCGCTTTCTCCTGCTGCCCGGCGTCCGGGTCGACAATCTGGCGTCGCATGTGCTGGCGCTGTCGACGGCGCGCCTGGCCGGCGACTGGCCGGCGGCGCATGGGGCCGTGCCGTTGGCCGCCTACACTTATGTGGGTCCCGAGCGGCGCGGCACCTGCTACCGCGCGGCGGGCTGGAAGTGTTGCGCCGAGCGGACCTCGGGGTCTCCGCCGGGGCGCCGCGCGGCGGCGCCGAAATCGGTGTGGATCAAGCCCTTGGCCGAGGGCTGGCGGGACGCCTTGTGCCGGGAGCCGGCGCCCATCCTCGGCACGACGCCCGAGCCCTGCCGGGTCAAAGGCGCGGACTGGGCCGACTTCGAGTACGGCCGCAGCTCGCATCCCGACGGCCGCCTGCGCAAGCGGCTGTTGGCGATGGGCCGGGCATGGGAGAATGCCCCCGGTGCGTCCCTGCCCGTGATCTTCCCCGCAGAGGCGGAGCAGAAGGCCGCCTACCGGCTGCTGTCCAACGACAGGATCAAGATGGACGACATTCTTCAACCCCACCGCGAGGCGACGGTCGAGCGCTGCCGGCTGGAGCCGGTGGTCCTCGCCATCCAGGACACCACGACGCTGAACTACAACGGCCACCGCAAGACCACGGGCCTGGTGGACCTCGGCGGCGGCGGCTCGGGAACAAGGGGGATCCTCGCCCATGTCGGGCTTGCGATCAGCGAAACCCGGCGTCCGCTCGGGGTGTTCGAACTCAACGCCACCCAGCGCGACGGCGCGGACGCGGCCGGCGAGGCCGAGCCGGAGAGCGTGCGCTGGCTGCGCCGGCTCGAGAGCGCCGGGCAGCTCGCGATGGCCTGTCCCGACACCCGCGTGGTCACGGTCTGCGACCGTGAGGGCGACATATGGGAGATGTTCTGCAAGGCGCGCGAGAGCGGCGACGGGCTGTTGATCCGCTCCGACCGCGGCCGGCAGCGCCGGGCTGTCGTCGACGGCAAGACACCGGACTTGTGGGACGTCGTGGCGGCGCAGCCGGTGCTGGGGACGAAAACCATCGAACTCCTCCCCTGCGGCGGTCCCCGCAGACGCCGCAGGCGCAAGGCCCGCCTCGACCTGCGCGCCGCCGGCGTCGAACTCGCGCCGCCGAGGAACAGGGCCAACCAGGCGCCGCTGCCCATGCTCGCCGTCTCGGTCCAGGAACCCGACCCGCCGAAGCGCTGCAAGCCGCTCCACTGGCTCTTGCTCACCACCGAGGGCGAGGCCGACATCGACAACGCCCGGCGCATCGTTGCCTGGTACGAGGCGCGCTGGACCGTCGAGGAATACTTCAGGATCCTCAAGGTCGGCACCCGCGTCGAGGATCGCAGGCTCGACGACGCCGACGACCTGCGAAAGTGTCTCGCCTTCGACGGCGTCACCGCATGGCGCGTCATGGACCTCGAACGCCTCGCCCGCGACAAGCCTCACATGCCCGCGCGCGAGCGCTTCACCGAGCACGAAATCAACGTCCTCTACGTCTGGCTCAGATACCATCGCATCATCCGCGCCCCGCCCGGCAAGCCTCCCGACATCCGCACCGTCGTGGTCGACCTCGCACGCGTCGCAGGCTTCCATACCAGCAAGCAACAGCCCCTCCCCGGAACCGAGAAAATCTGGCAGGCATGGCAGCGATACAAAGCCGGAATCGACTTCATCAACGCATGGAACAACATCCAATGAACGGAACCTTCTCAGCAGTGGGAGATTGATAGGCCCGGACCCGGCGTGCAATAGGCCATGTCGATCCCGAGACCGTGCGGGTCCGGATCCGGTCCGGTGTCGAGAGGACCAACGCCCGCCTCAAGGATGAGTGTGGCGGGCGCCATGTCCGCGTCCGTGGACATTCCAGGGTCGCCTGCCATCTCATGGTCGGCATCCTGGCCCTGGCGGCTGACCCGTTGATACGTCTCGCCGCCCCATAGCGCGGCTCCGACAACGCATGCCGACCCTTCGCGGCCCTCTCGAAGAGAGTGACCCGGAGAGGCGTGTCCCGATGTCCGCAAAGGTCCCTGTTTGTTCTCATCGTCTCTGATGAGACACCGCGAATCCATGGATTCCGACCTCCAGGTGCAGAGGTGACCGGGATCAACCGACCGATCCGAGCTCACCGGACCCTGGGGGCAGGAATTTTGCAAGAGGTTCCACATAATATATTTGATGGCACTACATCGGCCGCATCGACGACACATCAATCAGTTACGTGAGAAAACTGGCCAAATCGAACCCGATTTCCGCTCAATCGCGGCTCCTGATGGTAAAGATCGGTTAAGGAATGTCTGGCGCTGCCAAACCAGACGTCTCGGACAATCAGGATTGATTATTCACATGATCTTCCGGGACAGTCTGGACATTCACTGTGCAATCACCCCGTTGTCAGTATCATTCCCGGTAAAGAAGGCATCTTCCAGCCACCCGGTGGGATGAAGCCGGCCAAGGTCATATCCCCCGATAACCTGGCATTCTCCAGCACCTTGGTGACAGGCCTGATATCGAATGACTTGAATGCGGCAGACGGCCAACAGGCAGACGGCTAACAATCGAGAAACTCACCAGGCGCGCCAGCAGCAAGCTGGCCAGAAAATCCACGTAACGGGTCACCGACTGCGCGCTGATCTCCGGTGCCATGGAGAGCATCGCGGGCGTTCAGCATCGTTCCCTGGCAATGCGCGAACATCGTCCACAATCGGCCGAGGGTCGTGGCCCGCAGGCGCGGACCAAATTCGGCAACATCGCGCATCAGGCAGGTCTGTATGAAATCCCTGCGCAAGGCCAGACTGATCTCATCGCTCTCGGCCAGAAAACTGTCCAGAAGGCCGCCACGCAACCACAGTCGCTCGCGCGTCGCGCGGAGATTGTCAGCTTCAAGCGCGGATAACGGTATCATATCGACATACGCGATGCGCCCGGCAAGCGTTTTACCTGTCCGGTGCAACAGATCGATTGATGCGGACCCCACCATGAGAAACCGGCCCGTCCCCTTCCATCGGCGCCGACCCCGATCGATGACACCCCGCAAGATCCGAAACAGCGTCGGCATCCGGTGGATCTCATCAAGTATGACAAGGCGATCCTCCACGTTGTCGAGGAACAAGGCGGACAGGCAAGCCGGTTGCAATCGGGATCCTCAAGATCGAGATAGAGCGCGGCACGCGACCGGCCGATTTCCAGCACCAATATTGTCTTGCCAACCTGGCGCGGCCCGATCAGACTCACGGCTGCCTGTCAAGTCAGCGCACTCTCGATATCAGATGTGATGATGCGTGGAATCATCCTTGCAAACACGACCTGGATAAGTTGCAAGATATATAGACTGAAACACGAATATGTCCCGAGCAGCGAAAGACCTGTCCCGTCAATCGGTCGGGCAATGGCAGCAGGTACCTGTCTGACAGTCTCGGCCTCAAAGCCCCAGCGTCATGGACAAATTCACGATCGCATCGACATCGGTGCCGGGCGGAACCATTGTCAGGCGTAACTCGAAGCGGCCATGGCGAAGGATCGTGCCAAGGCCGATGATCGGAATCACGCCACCAAAATTCGGCAGCCCGTACTCATCCTCAAGCGCCATGCTGAGTTCGCCGTAATAGGCAAGACCGACAAGGCCGCCGAGCCGGAACTCGGTCTGCGGTCCGATGCGCCAGATCCCGCGGCTGACCCCGACAGACAACACCGGCGCGATTTCATCATAACTGTTCCGGAATATTCCGCCCTCGACAAATCCCTACACCCGTGACACCTGGGATCTCGAAACGCCGGCCATAAGTGACGCCGGGATTGAAGTCGTTCAGGCCGTTGTTTCCGAAATGCCAGGACACCAGCGAAAACCCGACGTAATCATCCTGCGGCCCCGCCACAGCCGTTACCGCCTGGCAAAATAGCATCGCCGCGATCAGAACCGGAAGAGCGCCGTTTCGCATTGTCATTCCATTGTCCTGACAGCTGGGTATCGAATCTCCCGCAGTCCGTCATTCCGGTCATGGCCGTTACCCGCCGTACAGGATTGTCAGCCGGTGCCTCCGAGATATTTCCGCAACACCGCGGCGATGCGTTCAGGACTGCTTCCATGCGGAAACAATGTCACGAATTGTCCGTCCTGCCCCATCAGATACGTCAAGGACGAGTGGTCCACAAGATAGTCGTCGGGACCGGCGGCACCGTCCATCCGAAACACGCGCCGATGCACACGATAGGCCCTGGCAGCAGCAGCAATGACCTGTTCGGATCCGGTCAACCCGAGAATTCGCGGGTGAATCGCCATGGCATAAGCGCGCAGCACATCCGTCGTATCGCGCGCCGGATCAACCGTGATGAACAGAACCTGCAGCCTGTCAGCCAAGGCGCCGAGTTGGTCGAGCGCGGCCGCAGCCGAGGTCAGATCGGTCGGGCAGATGTCGGGGCAATAGGTGTAGCCGAAATAGACCAGCATATGCCGGCCGGCAAAGCTCTTCTCGGTCACCGACCGCCCGTTATGGTCAGTCAGTGCGAACGGCCCGCCGAACAATCCCGGCAACACCGTCTGCGAGGAGGCAATGGCGCCGCCGGAGATCACCAGCGCCAGTATCAGGTAAATTGCTGTCAGTCGCCGCATCTGTTCTGACTACGGTTTCGGGATCTCGGCCCCGGGGATGCCGACAGGGCCGTATTTCTTGATGACGCTCTTGATCAGCGGATCCTTGCGAAACCATCTCCGGGCATTCTTCTGCCTGTTTTCCTTGGCCCAGGCTTTCGCGAATGCACGGGCGTTAGTCCACTTCCTGGTGCCAGGCACCCGCAATCGCTGCACCATATAGAATGTCATCTGGTCAGCCTTGATCAGCAGGCCGTCGACCTCGACACGCTTGCCGCACCATGCCGCCAGATCAAGCACCGCACCGGCAAACAGCGTATTGCTTTTTGCCGCCATGATCAGCGTGCCGTCGTGGGTCCGAAGCCCCATAAGGCGCGTACCGGCGCCACAGTTCTCGGGACAGTCGCCGGTCAGCTCACACAGAATATCCACCGGTGTCGCCTCGAACTTTGCGATTTCCTCACCGTCGATACCCCACTCCCTTGCGGCCTGGGCCGGCATCGCGCCAAGCATCAAGACCGCCGTCAGCAATAACAGAAAGCCGCGCATTGTCCTACTTCCCAAAAGGTTGGATGCCTGCGTCTTCATGCGTCAGATTGACAATCCCGCCGTCGTTCGCCACCCGCGTGACCAGCAGGTAGTTGACATCGTCGCGCACGATCAGGTAACCTTCCACGGTAACCTGATGCGCCTGAATCGTGATGATCCCGGGGTTTGCGACATTGTCCGGTTCCTCGCCGATCCGCAGGACGACATAGACGTTTTCGTCCTCATCCTTGATCGCGACCGGAATCCCGCCGGCAGCGCACCATACGGCGCACTGATAATGCGCCGAACCCTCAGCAAGCATGATCATGGTGACGTTGCACCAACTGTCGACGACCTCGCCGGTCACGGTGACCCGTTTGCTGCCCGACGCTGCCGCATTCGCGGCGGCAGACCAGAATAAGGCGATGCCAGCAGTGATCATTACAGCGAACTTGATCTTTTCGAAAAATTTGCGCATGATGATCCCTTTCGCGGTCTGTCAGTCTGGCAGATGCTCTGGCCAGATCCTATTCCGCTGCGTCCTGCAGAAGCTCCGGCACCACCATGCCGGTCTGGCTGGAGATTAGCCCGTAATGCTCGATTCTGCGATGCAGGTCGAAATTGAAAATGGTCTCCTTACCGAAACGAGTCAGATCAAGCTCAGCGCTGGCGACCACCAGTTCGTCATCAAGACCGGTTGCCTGAGCAACGATCTCGCCCGCCGGGTGAATGATACAGGAGCCGCCGATCAACATGCAGCCATCCTCGACCCCGGCCTTGGCAACGCCGATGACCCAGGTCGAATTCATGTAGGCGTTGGCCTGCATCGTCAGATGATTATGGAACATTCGGAGATGGCTGAGTTCCACGCCGGTCGAATTCAGGTCCGGCGTGTTGTAGCCAAGCGCCACCAGTTCAACCCCCTGCAGCCCCATCACGCGATAAGTCTCGGGCCAGCGTCGGTCGTTGCAGATCGCCATCCCGAAAATCCCGCCATGCTGACGCCAGACCCCGAAACCGAGATCACCCGGCTCGAAATACCGTTTCTCGAGATGCTGGATTGCCCGTTCCGGTTCGAACTCGGCATGTCCGGGCAGATGAATCTTGCGATACTTGCCATTGATTCGCCCGGTTTCGTCGACCAGGATCGCAGTGTTGTAGCGGTGGCCGTCAGGCGTCAATTCCGCATAGCCCAGATAAAACCCGATTCCGGCCTCTGACGCCGCATCGAACAGCGGCCGCGTCACGGCACTCGGCATTTCCGTCTCGAACCAGTGATCCATCTTCGCGATGTCTTGCTCGTAGTAACGCGGAAAAAACGTGGTCAATGCCAATTCCGGAAACACTACGAAGCGGCATCCGCGCGATCTGGCCTGCCGCAGCAAGTCAATCATCCGGGCCACACAACTCTCCCGTCCTTCATCGGGAGCTATCGGCCCCATTTGTGCAGCACCGACGGTTACAAGACGGCTCATGATGATCTCCCCTATCGACGGCCTGCGGATCCGACATGCCCTGGCTGATCGGCAAGCCTGTTCAAATCTCTTCCCGGATCTCGAAGCTGACCGGGTCGAACGGCGTTGGCAAGACCCCACGCGGCTTGATGTAATCATAGGGCGCGCGCGGGATAAATTGACCCCAGCCCGGTTCGCAATGAATGTCCCCGTCATCCCAGACCACCCGGCCACGGCTGATCGTGACCGCCGGCCACCCGGTCACTTCGAGCCCTTCATAGGGCGTATAGTCGGTGTCGTGATGCAGGATGTCCTGCGAAATTGTGACCGCACGGTCCGCGTCCCAGATGCAAATATCGGCGTCGGCGCCGACGGCGATCGTGCCCTTGCGGGGATAAAGACCGAACAGCCGCGCGGCATTCGTCGAGGTCAACGCGACAAAGGTCTGGAGATCGATCCGGCCCTTGGCCACACCTTCGGAAAACGTGATCGGCATCCGGGTTTCAAGCCCTGGAACACCGTTGGCAATCTGGCTAAACGGCGCATTGTCACCGGCCCAGAACTTGCCTTCAAGCTCGTCGATGTTGTACGGTGCGTGGTCCGACGTGACATTGCCGATCGTGCCGATCCGCACATGGTCCCAAAGCGCTTCCTGGTCGCCCTCGGTGCGGGGGGCCGGCGAACAGACGAACTTTGCGCCCTCGCGCTGATCGCGGTCGAGATCTCGTGCTGTCAACACGAAGTATTGCGGGCAGGTTTCGGAGAACACCTTCAGGCCACGCCGCTGCGCCCGGCGGACCTCTTCGGCGGCCTCTTCACAGCTGACATGAAAGATCTGGATCGGTATGTCGACGAGTTCGGCCAACATGATGATCCTGTGGCAGGCCTCGCGTTCGACCAGTGGCGGCTTGGCCCAGGCATGGTGACGCATGCTGTTTCTGCCGGCCGTCAGCAACTGCGATGTCATGAACATGATCGCATCGTGGTTTTCCGCATGCACGCAGACTAGCGCCTGCTTGCGCTTGGCAACGGCGAGGACTTGCAGGATCTCGGCATCGGTCACCCGGTTTGACGGGTAGGTCATGAACAGCTTGATTGATCGGTGCCCTTCGTCGATCAGCTGCGGCAACTCGATGTCAATGATCTCGTCGAACGGATCATTGACAATCAGGTGAAAGGTGTAGTCGATGCAGGATTGCCTGGCCCGTTCGTGGTATTCGGTAACAACCGGGCGCAGCCGGTGTCCCTTCTCCTGAGCGGCAAAGCAGATGATGGTCGTGGTGCCGCCGCAAGCGGCTGACCGCGTGCCGCTTTCAAAACTCTCGGCATTACGCCCGCCAATGCTTGATCGCTGGTCGATATGGCAATGGCTATCGATACCGCCGGGCATGACATATCGGCCGGTCGCATCGATCTCCCTGGTGCCGCCACCGAGAGTCTCGCCAAGCGCGACAATCCGCCCGGCCCGCACACCGACATCGCAGCGCGAGGTCTCGGCAGCATTGACGACCGTGCCACCCCTGATCACCAGATCGAATTTGCTCATCATCCCGTCCCCGCGCTGTGGCCGGTCTCAAAACGCCGGATCATGCATCATAGCCCGGATTGACCCGATCGATCTGGCGCCGCAGCGCCGACCAGGCTAGATCGTCGACCGATCCTGCGGCATTGTCGTCCGTGGTGCCGCCATGGAACTGGCGAGCGGTATGCTGGCAAATATCGTCCGATGGCCGGATCAGGTCGCCGCCGCCCGATTGCGCCGCGAGCTGCAGGGCGCAGGACTTCTCCAGGGCATGCATGGTCAGGAAAGCTTCGGCAATCGACTCGCCGCAGGTCAGCAATCCGTGATTGCGCAGAATCATCGCCTTGTTGGAGCCGAGATCGGCAATCAGGCTTTCGCGTTCGCCAAGATCGAACGCAATGCCCTGATAATCGTGATAGGATAGGGCATCGTAGAATAGCAGCGAAGTCTGGGCGAGCGGCAGCAAACCTTCTTTCTGAGCTGAGACCGCCATCCCGGATACGGTATGGGTGTGCATGACACAGGTCATCTCGGGTCGTGAGTCATGGACTGCGCTGTGAATCGTGAAGCCTGCCGCGTTCACCGGATACGGCGTATCCATGACGATTTCGCCGTCGAGATCCAGCTTGATCAAGCTCGACGCGGTGATTTCTTCAAACATCAACCCGAATGGATTCAGCAGGAAATGGTCGTCCGGCCCCGGTATACGGGCCGAAATATGCGTGTAAATCAGATCGGTCCACCCGTAATGGGCCGCAAGGCGGTAACAGGCCGCCAGATCCACTCGACAGCGCCATTCCTCGGCACTGACAAAATCCTGCACTGACGGGGTGGCAATGGGCATGACGACGGACATGATCGGCTCCACTATCCGGTACTGGCGCGGCGCAGGAATCCGCAGCTTGAACAGGATCCCGCAACCCTCCAAATGGCGTGACAGTCTGGAACAATACCGGCATGGCGTCAACGCGCTGGATCGGCCGAACGGCAAACCTCCAGCGCCCGGCCGGAACCGCCAATGCCTGGCGATCCGTCGAGCTGCCGGCCAGAATAAAGGCGCGCCCTACCGGGTGCCGCGAACCAGGATGACCGCGGCAAAAACGGCCGCGACCACAACCAGAAACATCATCATGCCGTTCGGCGTCCAGACCGACATGGCCCACCCGGCGATGGGCGGTCCCAAAATGCTCGCGCCCTCGAAGGACATTACATAGGCCGCATTGGCCACAACCAGTCCACGACCCTGAAAACGCGCGCCCAGCATGATGACCCCGACGGTATAGAGTCCGAACAGGGCGCCACCCCAAAGCGCCAGCAGAACGGTCAGAGGAACCGTGGCGTTCAGCAGCATCGGAACCAATGGCGGAGCGGCGATCGCCATGGCGGCACAGGCAAGAAGCAAAAAGCGCGGATTGACCCTGTCCGCCAACCAACCGAGCGGAATCTGGAATACCAGGTTCCCGGCCAGAAACACGGTCAACAGGAACACGGCATCGCCCCCCGTCAGACCGACACGGATGCCGTAAATCGGCAAAAAGGTGAAACAGACGGCGCAGGAGATCCCGGTCGTGACCACGGCTGCAAAAATAGTCGGCGCAGATCTGGCAAGGTATAACGGCGTACCGTGCCGGTCACCGGGCAACCGCGGGGCAAACCGTATCACCAGGGCGAGAGGCAAGGCCGAAAACATCATGCCTGCAGCAAAGATCAGAAACGGCGCCCAACCCCCTGCTCCGACGAAGCCGAGGATGACCGGGCCGGTTGCGAACCCGGCTGCAATCAGGGTCACATAGACCGACATGATCCGTCCCCGGTTCCGCGCCGATGCGACGGCGTTCATCCAGGTTTCGCTAACAATCCAGTGGATAGCGAGACCGCCCGCGAAAATGAGCCGCAGCGGAAACCAAGCCAGCATCGATTGGAACACCCCCATCAACAGGAAGGCAACGCTTGACGCGACGATACCGCCGATCACGGCCACTCCAAGACCGAACCGCCGTACAATCGCCGGAACGAAGGGCGCGACGCAGATGATCCCCAGCGAACCGGCCGCCGTGTTAGCTCCGATAACAACTTCGCCGACACCTCGTTGCTCCATAATCAGCGAGAGGAAGGGAATGATGCCGCCAATCGCGACCCCGATCGAAAAGGAGCTCAGATAATTGGCCGCAAGCACGGCGATCCGGAGGAGCTGCTCGCGGCCAGGCTCCGGTCCCAGATCAATGCCTTCACGGTTGTCATGCATCACCCGAAATCCATGCAACGAACAACTAGCGATCATGGTATAACCAAATCACGGAAATGCGTGGGACACGCCCCAGACCATGGAGCGGACAGTGACCGAAAACAGCTGTCAGGATACGGATGGGGTCGCTCTCAAATCACGATCATCCAGCGTTCTGACCGGCATTGCCCTGATCGTAGTCTCAGGATTCCTGTTCGTCACCTCGGATTCCATCGTCAAGCTCGCACGTGAGGACATGCGCGTCGAGATGGTCGTGTGGGGTCGCTACGCAGCCCATATGCTGCTGATCCTGATTCTATTTCCGGGACGACGCCTGCTCCCGCTGTTCCGGACCAAACAACCGGTTCGGGTCGTTGTCCGGGCCCTGTTGCTGCTGATTTGCACGACACTGTTCTTCACCGCCATCGGCCATATCGGCCTCGCCGAGGCCAATGCGATCATGTTCGTCACGCCCTTCTTCGTAGTCGCCATGTCAATTCCGTTGCTTGGCGAACGGGTCGGTATTCGGCGCTGGTCGGCGGTGGTGATCGGTTTTCTCGGAATTCTGCTGATCCTGCGGCCCGGCATCCAGGAGGTTCACTGGGCTTATCTGCTGATTCTTGGCGTGGCTTTCGCCTTTGGATTGTTCGCGATCATGACCCGGACCCTGAGCTTCACCGAGACCGCGGTCTCGATGTGGTTTTATACGGCGCTGGTCGGGTTCATCGGAACCAGCAGCGTGGTCTGGCAGGCCTGGATCACGCCGTCGCCGGAGCAATGGTTGATGCTGGCAGCAATCGGGGTCATCGGCGGTGGGTCGCATTATATCGTGATTCATGCCTTTTATCGGGCTCCTGCATCGTTGCTGGCGCCGTTTCAATATCTTCAGATCATCTGGGCGACGCTATACGGTTTTCTGTTGTTCGGGCATTTGCCTGATGTCTGGACGTTCGCCGGGGCCACCGTCATCATCGTCAGCGGGATCTATGTCTGGCTCCGGGAGCGCCAGCTTGAGCATGCAGGCGGGCAACAAGTGTCGCTGTTTCGCGAGAGGTAGCGGCGGTGCCGGTAGCGCAGCCGGTCGTCTGGACGTTCGTCGCCGTAGCGCCCAGAGGGGTCAGGCGGGCAATCCATCCCACGGCGGTCCCATGCTAAATTTGAGCGCCGGTCGAGCGGCACTTTGACAACATACAGCGAAGCTATTTTCACAAATTGGTCCGTAAACGACTAAATCGCAAGAATTCATGTCGCCAAACCCTTGTCATGGACTCGCTGTTTACAGCGTGGGATCATCGTGAAGCCATCGTAACGCCCGGTCTTAGAGCCTGACCTAAAACTGGTTGGGTGGTCTCGCATGGTGTATCTTCGTGGGTGAACAAACACACCATGGGGGCATATCATGCCCTGGAACGAAACCACCCGGAAGCAGTATAGCCGGAGCGTTACGAAAGCGATCTGACCGATGCCGGGTGAGCATTGCCGGACCCGCTTCTTCCACCGTCGCGCCGGCCTGGTCGTCCCCGTCAGGTGGATCTGCGCGACGTGGTGAACGCAACCGCCTGCATGCTCTGGACAGGGTGCAGTTGGCGGCATGACCGAAGGATTGTCCGGCGTTTACGACGATTCAGACCTATTTCTACGCGTGGTCCCGGTCGGGGGTCCCGGAGCAGGTTTGCGCCCGTTTTACGACGCTCGGGCGGCTCCGGTCGGGGCGTAGTGCGGACCTGAGCGCGGCCATCATCGACAGTCAGAGCGTGCCGATGGTCGAAGCGGGCAGCGAGGAATGCGGCGACGATGCCAGCAAGACGATCAAGGGCGGCAAGCGTCACCTTGCCGCCCAGGTCCATCCGGCGCGTATCCAGGACCGGGATGGCACGCGTCCCTTGTTGCCGGCGTTGCAGGCCAGTCAGAACACGGTGCAGATCGTGTGTGCCGACGGCGCCTATGGCGGCAACAAGCTGGCAAGCACGCTCAAGGAAGCGAATTGCCCGATCATTGTGGAGGTCATCGGAAAACCCAGGGACGCCAAGGGGGTCGTCGTCATGTCCCGGCGCTGGCTGGTTGAGCGCAGCTTCGGATGGCTGCGCCGCCGCCGGCGCCTCTCCAGAGACTTCGAGCGATCCATCGCCAGCGCCCTTGCCTGGCTCCTGCTGGCTCTGAGCCATGTTCTCATGCGCCGCCTCGGACGCATGCAAGTCACTGTCATTAATTGATATCATTACCTGATTACACTCGAATCTAAGCAGAACCTCTTGCAAAATTCCTGTCCCCAGGGTCCGGTGAGGCCGGATCGGTCGGTTGATCCCGGTCACCTCTGCACCTGGAGGTCGGAATCCATGGATTCGCGGTGTCTCATCAGAGACGATGAGAACAAACAGGGACCTTTGTGGACATCGGGACACGCCTCTCCGGGCCCCTCTCTTCGAGAGGGCCGCGAAGGGTCGGTATGCGTTGTCGGAGCCGCGCTATGGGGCGGCGAGACGTATCAACGGGTCAGCCGCCAGGGCCAGGATGCCGACCATGAGATGGCAGGCGACCCTGGAATGTCCACGGACGCGGACATGGCGCCCGCCAAACTCATCCTTGAGGCGGGCGTTGGTCCTCTCGACACCGGACCGGATCCGGAACCGCACGGTCTCGGGATCGACATGGCCTATTGCACGCCGGGCCCGGGCCTCCCGGGCCCGCTCCTCCTTGAGGTCCTTGTCCCGGCGCGGATTGACATCGATGATCGGCACATGGCCAAGCCGTTCGCTCATCTGGTAGATCTCCCTGGCATCATAGGCCGCGTCCATGAGATCGTAGAGATTGGTCACACGCGCGGCGGTCATCATCGCCAGCGGGATCGCGACCTGGCTGTCATGGACGGATGCCGAGGTGAGAACGGTCCTCAGCGGCACCCCGCAGTCTGCTGTGTCGATATGCAGCTTGTAACCGCGCCAAGCCTCCAGGACCCCCTTGGCAGTCTTCTTTGCCCCGTGATCGCAGACCTTCGGCAGCGCGTCGAGCATCTCATCGAGATCCATCCCGTTCGCTTGCTGTTCGAGACGCCCAGGCTCCTTCGTCCTCTCCGCGCCCTTGCGGGGCCGGCCGCGCTTGCGGTTCGGCGTCCTGGCCTTCGGCGTCGGGGCCGGCGTCTCCCGGGCCTCGATAGCCGTCGGGTCCCTCGACACGTGGCCGATGAGCGCGTCGCCCAGTGTCTCTGCAACCAGAGCCGCGTGCATCCTCTCCGGAAGACGGGACTGCGAAAATTCGGCAAACGCCCGCGAAAACGTCGCTTCACGCGGGATCTCCGCGACACACGACCAGCCGCACAGCCGGCGCAACGTCGGGTCCACCTTGAGCCTGTCGATCAGGTGGCGGGTCGTCGGCAGACCCCACACCGCCTTGGCGATGAAGCCACGGGCCAGCGCCCGGCGATCCTCCCGGGGCCGACCCGGACCGGTCCACACCTCATCGACGAGGCCCTCCACCTTGACGAGATCGAGAGCTGTCACGAAGCGCTTGTGCGTCTCGAGGAGAGGACCGACCGCCTCGGCCAACGCAGGGAAAAGGTCCCCTTGAAATCGGTGCCAGAGATCGGATAGGGCCGAGCCAAGGGTCATCGGGGTCACCTCCTCGGTATCTTGTTGTTCTGGAAACACGACATACCACGGGGTGGCCCCGAAACCCAGGCCCTCGACAACAAAATCAGCCTCGAGAAGGCAAAAAACCGGTCGGGCCGGCAATTTTGCAAGAAGCTCAGCAGTATTTAATATGGAATACTGCCATGTCATTTGATGATAGAAAAAGGACACTCACATGGCGCGCAACCCAGTGCAGTTTCAGATAAGGAATCAGCCTCAACGCGTTCCTCTCGCTCTACGGCAGCGAAGACCAGTGCTTCGACGCCCTCTTTCAATGGCGATGGCCGAACGGCTTTCTGTGCCCACACTGCGCCCATGACCGGTGCTGTCAGTTGAACACCCGAAAGCTCCAGCAGTGCAACCGCTACCATCACCAGACCTCAATGACCGCGGGCACCATCTTCGACTCCACCAAGCTCCCGCTCACGGTGTGGTTCCAGGGCATCTACTTCATGACCCAGGGCAAGAAGGGGTGCTCTGCGATGACGCTGCACCGCCAGCTCGGCATCTCCGACAACACGGCGTGGCGCATGCGCCACAAGCTGATGCAGGTGATGATGGAGCGAGACCGGGAGCACCCGCTCGGCGGGTCGGTCCCACGCGACGATGCCTATCTCGGGGGCAAGCGCGGGCGGGCGCGCCGGGCAAGACCCCGTTCGTCGCCGCGGTCGAGACCCATGAGCAGGGACATCCGCTGCGCGTGAAGCTCACCGTGGTCGAGGGCTTCCGTCTCATACCAAACGCAAGTCATATGAACCGATACAGTGAGGCATCGGGATCAGCACGATGGGGCTACGGCCCAGCTGCGCCGGGTCGTATTGGTGATGACGTCGGGCTGGTCGGTCAGCCATTGCCACCCCGTCCAGCAGGCGTCCCTCAGGGCGGAGACATCCTTGAACACGCGGTTGGCGAAGCGGTTCGATTTCAGGAACAGAATGATCTGCTCCATCGGATTGAGTTCCGGACTGTAGGGCGGCAGATGCACGAGCGTCAGGTTGGGGGGAACGAGAAGGTCGCCCGAGCGATGCCAGCCCGCCCCGTCCAGCACAATCACGCCGTGCGCACCCGGCGCCACGGCCGCGCCGATCGCCGCCAGATGCTCGTTCATCGACGCCGTGTTCGCCCTGTCCGCCACGTGGGCGATGCCGACGCCGCGCTCTGCGCAGGTGGCGCCGAACAGATAGACGTAGCCATAGCGATGGTCGCGCAGGATGCGCGGACGCTGCTTCCCATTCGCCCAGACCCGTGTCGTCATCCCCTTCTGGCCGATGCGCGCTTCGTCCTGGAACCAGATTTCTATCGGACCCGCCAGCGCCTCAGAGCTGAGCGCCGACGTCAACTGTGCCTCGAACTCCGCCACGAACGACCTCTGCCGCTCCGCGTCGGCTTTGGGGTGGACCGGCCGCCCCGAGACAAAGCGAAACCCGGCCCTTCGGAGCATCATACGGGCACCGCTCTCCGTATAGATGACCCCGAAGGCCTCCTCGATTTTCCGTACGATGTCCTGAACGCGCCAGCGCGTCACACCGTCCCGCTCAAGCTCGGGACCCGCCTCGATCCAGGCGCCGATCTCGGCGATCTGCGCGTCCGTCAACCGGCCCTCGCTCCCGCCGCGCGGGAGATCCGCGAGGCCGTCGAAGCCCTCCGTGTTGTAGCGCAACACCCAGTCGCGCAGGATTTGAAGCTCCATGCCCTGCGCCCGAGCCGCCTCCGTGCGAGACGCACCCTCCATGATCATGGCGAGCGCACGCGCGCGCGACGCTTGCTTCGCGTCCCCGCAGTGCCTCGAAAGCGCGTGGAGCTCGTCCGCTGTGTGTGCCGTCCAGGTTATCGGCGTTGCCGCACTCATCGTCATCCTCCGGCGCTGGTGAGTCGATCACCACAGTCTATGAAGGTCGTCCGGACCGTCACCCCAACATATTGGGATGGTGAGTCAATTTGGAGCGCGCTTGGTATCACTGAAGTAGCCACCTGGGCGCAGCAGCACCTGGGTCCGGGCACGCAAGTGCCCTGTGATGGGCTGGCCTGCTTCAATGGCGTGACCGCGGCAGGTCCTGCATCGGCGTGGGCGTGGTTCGTCGCCATGTCAGGGTCATCGAGATCCGAAGACGTACCGCCGGGAAGGGCTTCTGTGGTCGTCGCAGCGCCATTACAGCGCCATTACGATGAAGGCGTCCTTTCTCAACGGACCGTCCACGGCCTAATCGTGGGCAATGGCAGTCAAGATCCCCGCGCAGTGTGCGAATACCAAAGCTTCGTGACGGTTGGGGCTTGCCGTGGCACATACAGGCGAACGGGAGCCATGATCGGAACTGGAGGACATCACCATGACACAGAGGACTTGCCTCATAACCGGGGTCGGTTGGGGCACCGGCAGCGCCATTGTGCGCCGCTTTGCCGCCGATGGCTATCGGGTGGCGATGATGGCGCGTCGTGCCGACCGCTTGGCGACATTGGCAGAAGAGATAGACGGCGCCCATGCCTATCCCTGTGATGTTACCGACACCCCCGCACTGGCCGACGCGATAGCACGGATCACGGCGGATCACGGCACCCCGACAGTCGTCGTTCACAATGCCGTCGGCGGAGCCTGGGGCAATTTCATGGAAGTCGACCCGATCGATCTCGAACGTAATTTCCAGGTCAACACCATGGCGCTGCTGCATCTGGCCCGTATGACCGTACCGGCCATGATCTTAAACGGTGGCGGCGCCCTCATCTGTACCGGCAACACCGCCGCGCATCGTGGCCGAAGTGGGTTCGCCGCCTTCGCGCCTTCAAAAGCCGCGCAACGCATTCTCGCCGAATCCATCGCCCGCGATGCCGGACCGAAAGGCGTCCATGTCGCTTATGTCACAATCGATGCCGTGATCGACCTGCGCTGGACCCGGCGACGCAATGCCGGCCAGACCGACGACTTCTTTATCAAGCCGGCCGAGATTGCAGACGAGGTTTTCCATGTTGCACATCAGCCCAAGGGAGCGTGGAGCTTCAATGTCGAGATTCGCCCGCATGGCGAAGTCTGGTAGCATGCTCCGACCAACCGCGATCCGGAGACGGGATCGATGATGGATGCCAACCAGGCCCGGCAGGCCGCCATGGCGATCTGGCAAAACCGGCAAAACGGCACGCTGCGAATGGCCCTGCCAGGACGTTTGACACCCCGAACCCGCACCGAAGGCTATCTGATCCAAGACCAATACAAAGCCCTAGCCGAATGTCGGACAGTCGGCTGGAAAATCGCGGCAACCAGCGACGCCGGACAGGCGCATATCGGGATTGACGGACCGATAGCCGGTCGGCTCCTGTCCCGTTTTGTATTCGAGGATGGTGCCGAACTCGCGTTCGGAAGCAATCAGATGGCCGTCGCCGAAGCAGAATTCGCCTTCCGCATGGGGACATCCCTGACGCCTCGCGTGGCACCATATACGCATGATGACGTCATGGCGGCAGTCGCCGGCCTGCACACCGCGATCGAAATCCCCAATTCCCGTTTTCGCGGATTCGAGACCGTCGGAGCACCACTGCTGATCGCCGACAATGCCTGTGCCCAGGATTTCGTGCTCGGCTCGGACATGCCGGCCGCATGGCGCGGCGCCAATCTTGCGGATCACCGGGTGACCCTGGGCAACGCAACCGGCGTCGTGCATGAGGGCGCGGGCGCCAATGTCCTGACCGATCCCCGCACCGCACTGGTCTGGATTGCGAACGAACTTTCCCGAACGGGGAGATGCCTTTACGCCGGCGACATCGTGTCTACAGGAACCTGCACGGTCCCGCTGCCGATCACGCCGGGCGACACGGTCACGGCGGATTTCGGTGTCCTTGGACGCGTCAGCGTCAGTTTGACCCCGGCCTGAGCAGCGGACCCCGGACGCTCCGCCGCGAGCCCCAAACAGATTACCGGCCGCCCTTGAAGCGTGTGATTGTCAGACGGTTTTCATCAGTCCTCGGGGTCGGGGCGGCAGTCCCGCTCAACCCCGGGGAACGAAGGCCGCCTGAGTTCCGCCATCAACCGGAATAGTGGCACCGGTGACATAGGATGCCTCGTCGCTCAGCAGAAAACTGATCACATTGACGATATCCTTTGGCTGCGCGATTCGCCCGACTGGTGATGGACCGGACGGGCGCCAATTGCCGCGGGCATCAACGTCGAGCGCCACCATCGGCGTATCAACAGTTCCGGGCGCCAACGCGTTCACCAGAATACCCTGGCCCGCACATTCCGCCGCCAGGACACGAGTCAGCTGGCTGACCGCCGCCTTGGATGCCGAATACGCGCCGCTCTCGATCTTCGGCCGGAGGGCCGAGACCGACGACAGAAAGATGATCCGGGCCGGTTCGCCAGCGTCCGCCGCCCTGCACAACAACGGCATCGCACCTTTCGCCGACAACCAGAGACCACGAACATTGACGCCAAAGACTTGATCGAAATCCTCGGTCGACATCGCGTCCAGACGGCCGAGTCGCAACACCCCGGCACAGGCTATCAAGGCATTGATCGTACCGGTTTTTCCGTCGATTTCCGTCATTGCGCCGGCTACCGCGGCCGCATCGCGGACATCGCACGAAATCGGATGGAAGCGGTCGCAGGCAAGTCCTGCGGCGGCGTCAGCAAAGGCAGCGTTGCCGATGTCGAGGCCGAAGACCTGCCAGCCACGATCGAGCAGATGACGGGCCGTCTCCAATCCAATACCGGACGCTGCACCGGTAACAATCGCGGTGTTGGGCATCGCAAGGCTCCCTTCCTGTTCATGCGCACTGTCCGAGGGTCGCCGCGCTCCGTCGCGACTCAGATTTGATATCGCATCAGATCGTTGACGATCGTCCACATCGTAGCCGATCGGGAGATTTTTGTCGCACGGCTGGCGGAAAAACCTTGACTTCCCGGTTTCAGGCTCTATCTTCAGGATATAAGCGCCGATTTGAGCACCAGCTTGCGGGCGCATAAAAAATGCAGCTAAAGCGGCGGAGGAAGAGCCCGCCCAGTTCGCTGCGGCGGTTTTTTTTTCGCCGCGGCCACGGCCTTCGCTCCCTGCATTGGCGGCATGAACCTTATCAGCCGGGCCTGATGCGCCTGGCACCGTGTGAAGGGACACGCCATCATGACCATTGAATCCACGAATCCGGAAACCCTCGCTCTGCATGCCGGTTTCCGTTCCGACCCGGCCACCGGAGCGGTCGCCGTGCCGATCTACCAGACCACATCCTACCAGTTCCGGGATACCGAACATGCATCCGACCTGTTCGCCCTGAAGGAACTGGGGAATATCTATACGCGGATCATGAATCCCACCTGTGATGTACTTGAGAGACGGATCTCGGCGATTGAGGGCGGCGCGGCCGCGCTCGCCGTCGCTTCCGGTCAGGCCGCCTCCGCGATGGCGCTTCAGAATCTGGCCCGCGCCGGCGATAACGTCGTGAGTTCCACCGACCTTTACGGCGGCACCTGGAACCTGTTTGCGAACACCCTCAGAGACCAGGGGATCGAAGTCCGGTTCGTCGATCCGGCGGATCCCGAAGCGTTTCGCCGCGCCACCGACGACCGGACCCGCGCCTACTACGCGGAGACCCTTCCGAATCCGAAACTGCATGTCTTCCCCATCGCAGAAGTCGCCTCGATCGGACGGTCCGTCGGAATTCCGCTGGTCGTGGATAATACGGCCGCGCCGCTGTTGTGCCGGCCGTTCGATCATGGCGCCGCCGTCATCGTCTATTCCACGACCAAGTATATCGGTGGACACGGCACCTCGATCGGGGGGTTGATCGTCGACGGCGGCAACTTCCCCTGGGAAGACTTTCCGGAGCGCCAACCAGCTCTCAACACACCCGATCCGTCCTATCACGGCGCGGTCTGGGTAGAAGCGGTCAAGCCGATCGGACCGGTTGCCTATATCATCAAAGCTCGGACCACATTGCAGAGGGATCTTGGCGCCGCCTTCTCGCCATTCAACGCCTTCCAAATCATCCAGGGTCTGGAGACACTGCCGTTGCGCATCCGAGAGCATAGCCGCAACGCTCAGGCCGTTGCCAATTTCCTGGCTGGTCACCCGGCCGTCGACACGGTCATTCATCCAAGCCGTCAGAGCGGCGAGACACGGCGCCGGGCCGACACTTATCTGCCCGGCGGATTCGGCGGTCTGGTCGGTTTCGATCTCGGAGCCGGGCGCGACGCAGGGCGCAAGTTCATCGATTCGCTGAAACTGTTCTACCATGTGGCGAACATCGGCGATTCCCGCTCGCTGGCCATCCACCCAGCCAGCACCACACACAGTCAGCTCTCGCCGGAAGATCAATTGGCGACCGGCGTTTCGGACGGCTACGTCCGGCTGTCGGTCGGAATTGAACATATTGACGATATTATCACCGATCTCGACCAGGCTTTAGATCAGGCCGTGACTACCACAATTGCAGCCGAATAGGGCTGCCAGTCGCGCCCCGGCTTCCGCCGGGGCGCGCCCTGCTCATTGTACAAAACAAGCCGGACGTTTGACGATTCTCCAGGATTTGTCGCGATGTGTCGCAAATCACGCGTTCGTCGGCGTCAACTGGCCGGACGGATGGTGTCATGGCGGACGCGTTGACACCCTGCCGAATCCTTGAGTGAATCCACCCGAATCCCGTGACCAGATCGGCGGCGGACCGGCTCGGAGCCGAGTTCCGTCTGCCGGCCTTGCGGGATCGGGAGAGCGAGACTGTTCCAGCGCAGCGCACTGTGCGCCGTGCGCATCGTCTCGAACAGTTTTTCCCGTCATCAAGAACTCGGTCATGCGTCGCGCGGACCAGCAGGTCGGCCCCGCCATCGTCGCTCCAGGCGCAGAACAGATCGATAACATCGCTCTCCCGATCCATCACCGCGATCACCCGGGTGCGGACCAGACCGGCCGTCAGCCGGCTGGTGTCGCGCCAGCCCCGCAGCCAGTGCTGCGTCTTCTTGTCCCGTGTCCGCCTGACCGTCCGGTGCCTCGAACGCGATGCGCGGAAGGCCCAGCGGCACGCCGTCGGCGTTGACCGCAAAGGTCGTATGCTTTGCCGAACGACCCTTTGGTCCTCGCGATCACGCCCAGACCCTTGCAGGCCCGATGCGTCGCACCATTCAGCTCGCTGCCGTCCTGGATCGCCCAAACCGTCGCCTGCGCCCGCATGCGGCACAGCGTCCGCGCCCGGTGCGGCACCAGCATGGTCTCCGGCGTCAACACCCAGCCGTCGGCACGATCAATCATCCGGTCGTATCCCATCACCGCAGCCTCATCGCCACAGGCGGCCGAGAAGACTGTCTTCATCGGTGCCATCGCCTGGATTGCCGCGCTCCTGATCAGACGCTTGCCGATCGCGGCATGACCCACCGGCGCATTGCCGAAGTCAGTCTGCGCCCAGTGCGCCCTGTCAAGACCCTCGCCGGGCGCCAGCGTCCAGGGTGGTGGCGGCGGCAGGTCAACACCCGGGTCGACGACACCCGGGCGGTGGCGCCAGCGCCGCGTCAACGGATACATCCGGATCGCCTTTGCCGGTACCCGGACACCCGCCGTCATACCGACACGGATCCAGCTCGTCGCCCGCAGATTGACCGCGCCATAGGCGGACCGGACAAGTACCCATCGATCAGCAGTTCGTTGAACAGGCGTGCCGATCCCGGATCATCGACCACCTGCACGAACAGATCCGAGACCCGATCGACCCGGTCCGGAACACCGACCGCGGACGCAACCGGGGCCGCAAACCGGCTGACATCCGATCCCGCGCCCGGAGGCGGCAGCACAACGCCGTCAAGACCGCCAGGCGCCCTCGGACACCCGGTCTCCTGCAGGCGACCGCGAGGATCGCGAAACTCGAAAGCCTCGCAAACCACACGCGCATAAGCCAAGCGGCCGGGAAAGCTATCCGGCGCCGGCAGAGCCGCAAGGTTCCGACGTCCCGCCTCGAACGACAACTGGCGGCGAATGAGATTTTGAGCGTTTATGGACCTTGCCTAGCAAGCTTGAAAACAATAGTTTAAGAACCTCTTGCAAAATTCCTGCTCCCAGGGTCCGGTGAGCCTGGATCGGTCGGTTGATCCCGGTCACCTCTGCACCTGGAGGTCGGAATCCATGGATTCGCGGTGTCTCATCAGAGACGATGAGACCAAACAGGGACCTTTGCGGACATCGGGACACGCCTCTCCGGGCCACTCTCTTCGAGAGGGCCGTGAAGGGTCGGCATGCGTTGTCGGAGCCGCGCTATGGGACGGCGAGACGTATCAACTGGTCAGCCGCCAGGGCCAGGATGCCGACCATGAGATGGCAGGCGACCCTGGAATGTCCGCGGACGCGGACATGGCGCCCGCCACACTCATCCTTGAGGCGGGCGTTGGTCCTCTCGACACCGGACCGGATCCGGACCCGCACGGTCTCGGGATCGACATGGCCTACTGCACGCCGGGCCCGGGCCTCCCGGTCTCGCTCCTCCTTGAGGTCCTTGTCCCGGCGCGGATTGACATCGATGATCGGCACATGGCCAAGCCGTTCGCTCATCTGGTAGATCTCCCTGGCATCATAGGCCGCGTCCATGAGATCGTAGAGATTGGTCACACGCCCGGCGGTCATCATCGCCAGCGGGATCGCGACCGGGCTGTCATGGACGGATGCCGAGGTGAGGACGGTCCTCAGCGGCACCCCGCAGTCTGCTGTGTCGATAGGCAGCTTGTCACCGCACCAGGCCTCCAGGACCCCCTTGGCAGTCTTCTTTGCCCCGTGATCGCAGACCTTCGGCAGCGCGTCGAACCTCTCATCGAGATCCATCCCGTTCGCTTGCTGTTCGAGACGCCCAGGCTCCTTCGTCCTCTCCGCGCCCTTGCGGGGCCGGCCGCGCTTGCGGTTCGGCGTCCTGGCCTTCGGCTTCGGGGCCGGCGTCTCCCGGGCCTCGATGGCCGTCGAGTCCCGCGACACGTGGCCGATGAGCGCATCGCCCAATGTCTCTGCGACCAGAGCCGCGTGCATCCTCTCCGGAAGACGGGACTGCGAACATTCGGCAAACGCCCGCGAAAACGTCGCTTCACGCGGGATCTCCGAGACACGCGACCAGCCGCACAGCCGGCGCAACGTCGGGTCCACCTTGAGCCTGTCGATCAGGTGGCGGGTCGTCGGCAGACCCCATACCGCCTTGGCGATGACGCCGCGGGCCAGCGCCCGGCGATCCTCCCGGGGCCGACCCGGACCGGTCCACACCTCATCGACGAAGCCCTCCACCTTGACGAGATCGAGAGCCGTCACGAAACGCTTGTGCGTCTCGAGGGGAGGACCGACCGCCTCGGCCAACGCAGGGAAAAGGTCCCCTTGAAATCGGTGCCAGAGATCGGATAGGGTCGAGCCAAGGGTCATCGGGGTCACCTCCTCGGTATCTTGTTGTTGTGGAAACACAACATACCACGGGTGGCCCGAGACCCAGGCCCTCGACAACAAAATCAGCCTCGACAAGGCAAAAAACCGGTCGGGCCGGCAATTTTGCAAGAAGCTCTCAATACTGATTTATTCAATGGGCAGGCCGCGCCGCATCCGTCTCAGCCGGGCTATCCACTGGTTTGCCGAAGCGCTTCCCACAGCACGATACCGGCACAGACCGCAACATTGAGCGACCGCATGCCATCGCGCATCGGAACCCGGACCCGGTTGTCGGAGGCCTCATGGACATGAGGCGGCGCGCCCGAAGATTCAGCACCAAACAAGATCCTGTCATTGCTTTCGAAATGGAAATCCGCAAGCGATACCGTCCCCATTGTCGTCATCAGGATCAACCGCCCGCAGTCTTCAGACATGAAGGCATCCCAAGATGGGTAGCGGGTCACGACTGCGCGATCCGCATAGTCAAGGCCGGCCCGCTTCAGGCGCGAATCCGAAAGGATGAAACCACAGGGTTCAATAATTTCCAGCCGAACGCCGAAACATGCGGCAAGCCGCATGATGGTCCCGGTATTCTGGGGAATATCAGGTTGAAAGAGTGCCAGGCGCATGGGCGACTCCAAATTTTGATGGCACATAACGTGATTCTTTGCAATTTCGAGATCACTGAAGTATAGGATCACGGTGCCGCGTGCGAGACCATGCGGTATGGTATCGTGACGACCTGTCGCACTGGTGACCCGGGCAAGTTGCGCAAGCAGCGTGTCACGGCGTAGCTGTGCGCCTCTGAAAGGGAAAAGGCTAGACTCGATGGCTGACACTCAAGACGGTGCTACCCGGCGCGACTTCATTCATGTCGCCAGCGCCACAATGGGAGCCGTAGGCGCCGCCTGCGCCACATGGCCGTTCATCGACCAGATGAACCCAGCCGCGGATACCCTGGCTCTGGCATCGACAGAGTTCGATATCTCCGGCATTGAAGAGGGCATGTCGGTAACCGTCGTCTGGCGCGGCAAGCCGGTGTTCGTACGTCACCGCACCGCAGCGGAAATCGCCGAGGCCGGCGAGGTCGAACTTGACGACCTACCGGATCCGCAGACCGATGCGGATCGGACGCAGCGGCCGGAGATCCTGGTCCTGGTCGGTATCTGCACTCATCTTGGCTGCGTACCGCTCGGTCAGAAAACCACCGATGTCCGCGGCGATTGGGATGGATGGTTCTGCCCCTGTCACGGCTCGCACTACGATATCTCCGGCCGCATCCGCAAGGGACCGGCCCCGGCCAACCTTGAGGTGCCGCCCTATGAGTACATCTCTGACACGGTGATTCGGATCGGATGAGGAACTGATTGATGAGTGGCCCAAAATTCTCCAATCCGCTCGTCAGGTGGATTGATCACCGCCTGCCAATCTTCACCTTCATGCACCACGAGTTGCATGAATACCCGACGCCAAAGAACCTGAACTACTGGTGGAACTTCGGCTCGCTGGCCGGCATCGTTCTGGTCATCATGCTGGTAAGCGGAATCGTACTGGCGATGCATTACACGCCGCATGTCGATTACGCGTTCCAGTCGGTCGAGCGTATCATGCGCGACGTCAACTATGGCTGGCTCGTTCGCTACATCCACGCCAACGGCGCGAGTTTCTTCTTCATCGTCGTCTATATCCATATCTTCCGGGGGATGTATTACGGATCCTACAAGGCCCCGCGCGAACTGCTCTGGATCCTTGGCGTCGTCATCCTGTTGCTGATGATGGCGACCGCCTTCATGGGCTATGTTCTGCCCTGGGGACAGATGAGCTTCTGGGGCGCAACTGTCATCACCAACCTGTTCTCCGCGCTTCCATTGGTCGGCGACTGGATCGTGACCCTGTTGTGGGGCGGGTTCTCGGTCGACAATCCGACCCTCAACCGGTTCTATTCGCTCCATTACCTGTTGCCGTTCGTGATCGTCGGCGTGGTCGTGCTGCATCTGGTGGCTCTGCATCGCTTCGGATCCAACAACCCGCTTGGCATCGATGTCCGCGGCAAGCAGGATTCAATCCCGTTCCACCCCTACTACACCGTGAAGGACATGTTCGGACTGAGCATGTTTCTAGTGCTCTTCGCGGCGGTCGTGTTCTTTCTGCCGAACTCGATGGGGCATCCCGACAACTACATCCCGGCCAATCCGCTGGTTACCCCGGCGAACATCGTTCCGGAATGGTACTTCCTGCCGTTCTACGCGATTCTGCGGGCTATCCCCGACAAGTTGACCGGCGTCTTGGCCATGTTCGCGTCAATTGGCGTGTTGTTCATCCTGCCCTGGCTTGACCGCTCACCGGTGCGCAGCGGCAGTTTCCGGCCAATCTTCAGGATCTTCTTCTGGGTTCTGGTCGCCGATTGCGCGATGCTCGCCTATCTCGGCGCCAAGCCGCCCGAAGGCATCTACGTGATACTGTCCCGGATTGGCACCTTGTACTATTTCTTCCACTTCCTGATTCTGTTGCCGGGTCTTTCAATCTTCGAGATACCGAAACCGTTGCCGCGCAGCATAAGCCAGCCCGTACTGGGCTCAGGGTCCGGATCCATGGCCGCGCCGGCGGCAGCGCCGAAGGAGAAAGCGTGATGGGCGCGCGTCAACTCTTAGCTGCTCTGGCAGTGCTGATCACCCTCGGCATGGCGACGGCTCCGGGTCGCGCCGCAGAAACCAGCATTGATATGCCGGGACAGGACTGGTCGTTTGGCGGCTTGTTCGGCACCTTCGACCGCGCAGCCTTGCAGCGCGGCTTCCAAGTGTACAGAGACGTCTGCTCCAGCTGCCACTCGCTGAATTACATCGCTTTCCGGAATCTGGCCGATCTCGGTTTTTCCGAGACGGAAATCAAGGCGATCGCCAGCGAGTATGACATCGAAGATGGTCCGGACGAAGACGGTGAGATGTTTAGTCGGCCGGGCGTGCCGGCCGACCGGATCCCGCCGCCCTTCGCCAATAACAACGCAGCGCGGGCCAGCAACAACGGTGCGTTGCCTCCAGATCTTTCACTGATGGTCGAGGCACGTCCCGATGGCGCCAATTATCTCTACGCGCTGATGACCGGATATGCGGACGCCCCGACGAACATCGCCATTGCCGAAGGCATGACCTACAATGCCTATTTCCCGGGCCATCAGATCGCAATGCCGCCTCCGCTCTCCGATGACGGCGTCGAGTTTGCAGATGGCACCGGAGCGACGGTGGCGCAACAGGCGCACGATGTCACCACGTTCCTGGCTTGGGCAAGTGAGCCCAATCTCGAAGAGCGCAAGCAGACTGGGGTCAAGGCCATTATCTTCTTGTTGATCATGACCAGCCTGCTCTATGTCAGCAAGCGTAAGATCTGGGCTAACATCCATTGATCCGATGCCCTGTTGACGCGACGCCTTCAATGGGAGACCGGCATTGAGAAGGGCAAAGCTCGGGATCATCGGCGGCAGCGGACTCTATGAGATCGACGGTCTGACCAACCGACAGTGGCAACGCATAGAATCACCGTTCGGCGAGCCATCCGACGATCTGATGTTCGGCGAACTGGCTGACCAGCTGCTGGTGTTTCTGCCACGCCACGGCCGTGGCCATGCGTTGCCGCCTTCTTCGATAAACTATCGCGCGAATATCGATGTCCTGAAACGGGCCGGGGTTACCGATATCCTGTCGCTCAGCGCTGTCGGCTCACTCAAGGAAGAGTATGCGCCCGGGCATTTCGTCCTGGTCGACCAGTTCATCGACCGCACCTTTGCGCGGGAGAAAAGTTTTTTCGGCAAGGGCTGCGCCGCCCATGTCGGGTTTTCGCATCCTGTCGCAACCCGGCTGCAGGATGCGCTGCATGCCGCTTGCGTCGAGCTTGGCTTTCCGGTCCATCGTGACGGCACCTATATCTGCATGGAAGGCCCGCAATTCTCGACCCTGGCCGAGAGCAATCTCTATCGGTCCTGGGGCTGCGATGTCATCGGCATGACCAATATGCCGGAGGCCAAGCTGGCGCGGGAAGCCGAACTTCCCTACGCCACTGTCGCCATGGTGACGGATTACGACTGCTGGCACCCGGATCATGACAGTGTGACGGTTGAGGCCATCATCAGCATCCTGCTCGCCAATGCCGACAACGCCCGCGCTCTGGTTCGGCAGGTCGCGCCGAAACTGGCGCTGCGGCCCGATATCGACGAGGCCGGCGGCGATCTTGCGCTTGAGAACGCAATCGTCACCCATGCCGATGCGCGGGATCCGGCCCTACTCGCAAAACTCGATGCGGTGACCGGGCGAGTTCTTGGACGCTGACCCGGCAGCCCCGGTTTCCGGCCGCCCATGATTCCGGCCAAAGCAACCTTTTCCGGATCCTTATAGTGTCACGATCGGAGCGGCCGCGACGGTCGGCCCGTGATCATCACGTTGCTGCCGAGGGCTGAATCAGTTGTCGCGCGCGAATACGACCGGCAGCACCCCGACCACAAGGCATCTGTCAGCAAAGGCCATCCGGCCCGCGCCATCGCACGGCCTTCCGACAAAACGCCCGCGTCAGCAGGGGATCCGGCCAATATCGTGGGCCGGCTAGCCAACGGTACGGCAGTCCCCGGACACAGGGCCAGTCCAGGCACCGGCCACTCAGCCGCATCCGGCGAAGCGCTCCGGCACCCGGTCAACGAGAAGACCGCGACGCCCTGGTGCGGTTATCAGCCAACGGTCCTGGTCAAAAGACCAAGGGTCCGTTCGTGCGCGATCTCCCGACTTTCCTTGTGATAACTGCCACGCTGTTCGCAGTTGAAGCCATGTCCGGCCGGATAGACATGAACCGGGCAGTCCGGTTGGGCAGTCCTGACCTGATCGACCTCGGTCATCGGAATCGCGTGGTCTTGCTCACCGAAATGGAAGATCACGGGGCATTTGGGGGTCAGCGATGCCATGTCGCCGATGCCGCCGCCGTAATAAGAAGAGGCGCACGAAAGTCCATCGACCTTGCAGGCCGCGAGCCAGGTCAATGCGCCGCCCCAGCAATATCCGACAATACCAACCTTGCCGGCCGACTTCACCGCGTCGAGAGCGGCTGCGATATCTTGCATCGGCGCATCATTGCCGACCGCGTTCTTGTGGCCGAGGCCGATCGTGATGTCATCCTGTTCGTATCCAAGCTCTATACTAGGCCCGATCCGGTCGAACAGGGCGGGCGCAATCGCGAGATATCCCTGCGCCGCATAATCATCAGCAACGCCCCGAATATGGGAATTGACTCCGAAAATTTCCTGGATCACCACAAGACCACCCTTGGTCATGCCATCCGGCTGGGCCAGATAGGCCGAAAACCCGTGCCCGTCTGCCGCAGTCAGGCTCAGAGTTGTCGCCATGATTTTTTCCTCCCGGATCTGTAATCGGCCAGTGTGGCCGCGTCTGACCCGGTCACAGTCCGGATCACTCATCAATGTCGATTAGCGCGGGACCCGAACCCGGTCGTACACAATAACATCGAGGCGTTAAGGATACCGCGCGGACCAAATCTCGTGCGGATCGCAGTTTAATGCGGTCGCGCTGCGGTTACAATCCCCCGAACCGCCTATCCCACGACGATCCCATGCTAAATTTGAGCGTCGATCGAGCGGCGCTTTGACAACATACAGCGAAGTCATTTTCACAATTTGGTTGGTAAACGAGGTTAAATCGCCGGAGAAAACAGGCTTTTCTATCTTTTTTGGCAAGAGTTCATGGCGCACCAAGCTCTTGTAATGGACTCGCCATTTACAGCATGGGATCATCGTGTCGCCGGTCCAAGACGATCCCACGCTAGATAGTGTCGTCATGAGTGATGTTTATCTGTACTATCTGTCGACCTCACTCGATGGTTCCTGGAGGCGACTTATGGGAATGGCTCATCGGCGTCACGACATTTCGGACAGGGTCTGGCTGTTGCTGGAGCCTCATCTGCCTGGCCGAGCGGGACGTTGGGGTGGAGTGGCACAGGATAATCGACGGTTCATTAATGCGGTCTTCTGGATTCTGCGCACCGGCGCTCCCTGGCGTGATGTGCCGCCGGACTATGGAGACTGGAAAATACCCATCGTCGGTTCTGTCGCTGGCGGGACAAGGGGCTCTGGGGGGCGTTGCTGGAGCCTCTGATGGATGAGCCGGACGATGAGTGGCTGATGATTGACGCCAGTCATCTCAAGGTCCATCCTCATGCGAGCGGTGCGGTCGGCGGCAATCAGGCGATGGGTCGCGCAAAAGGGGGCTGAACACGACGCTGCACTTGGCTGTGGACGCGCATGGGATGCCGGTGCGGGTGTCGGTGACCGAGGGGACGGCAGCAGATTGCAGTCAAGCGGTCGAGCTGATTGAAGGGATAGAGGCCGAGTCCTTAGTTGGCGGACAAGGCCTATGACACGAATGCCATCCTGTCTTATTGTGAGGAGCATGAAGTTATTCCAGTGGTTCCGCCGAAGCGCAACCGCAAGCACCCCGGAGCGTATGATGTCCATCTCTACCGGCACCGGCATTGGGTGGAGAACGCCTTTCTTTGGCTCAAGCGCTGGCGTGGGATTGCCACGCGATACGCCAGGAATGCCGCATCGTTCCTTGCCGCGGTGCAGATCCGGTGTCTGGCGCTCTGGGCTGGCATTTCGTGACGACACTATCTAAGTGATTTTGCGTGATTTTGCCATTCTTCAGTTGAACCGATTTTTTGCTGGCTTTGTGTGTCCGGATTTGCGACCGCGGTCGGCATGATTTTGGAACATCGGATTTTCAAGGCGCAGCCGATCGGTTTCGACCTGCCGGATATCGAGGTTTGTCTGGCTCATCCTGACGAGCGGGTGGGTCGGGATACTGTGGTCACAGCCTGTCATTATCCTGGGTTCAAGGGCTTTGCCGGTCGCGGTTTGCGCCATGTCATGTGATCTTGTCCCAAGTTGGCAGTTTTTTCCACTGCCCGTGCCTGATCGGGGAATGTTTGCGGTCTGAGAACATCACATATTTGGCTCTTCTATCGCCTGAACTTCTATATGTTTGATGTGGGGGCCCGGAAATCTTTTGTGGGGCCAGGACTTTGTTGTTGCGTCGATATCCCCCTTGCTAGGCGCGCTGGCGCGCGTGTCCGGGCAACACATCGCCAACCCTTCGCCCGCGCCCTGTAGATCAAGGCCCCAGGACCCACACCGACAAGGACGGCAAGCCCGTGCGAAGCCACAGGCTGATGCTCTCCCAGCGCGCGGCGACAGGGTGCACCACAGGACGCTGCTCAATTTCGGTCTCCACGATGCGATCCCGCGCGAGAAGTGGCAAGGAGGTCACCGCCCTCGCCGAGGCGCTGCTCCACACCCGCCCGCCGCTGCTCGAAGCCGCGCCGGACGTGCCGGCCGAGCCGAGGACATCGTCGCCAGGCTCAGGGCCAGGGGGGTTCGCAGCGAAGCGGTGCAGGAAGAGGCGCGCCAGCCCGACATCGCCACCGTCGCCCGCGATACCCTGGAGCACGAGACCCCGCGCACGGTCGGCTGCGAGCGCCTGTGCCTCAAGGCCTTCGGCGATTCCCGGCTTCGCCGAAATCCTCCACGACCGTGGCATCAAGGGCCGCGAAGGGCGCATCGCGCGCTGATCGTCGCCAGGATGGTCGATCCCGCCAGTGCGCGCGAGACCAGCCGCTGGCTGCGCCGCGACAGTGCGACCGCCGCGCTTCTTCAACTGGACGGCGACCGCAAGACGCTTTACCGCATCGGCGCTCTTCTCTGGCGCCACCGGGCCGCCATCCAGCGGAGGCGGTGTGCGGCGGCACGGCGCCGAAGCCCACGCTGGTCATGGACGCGGGCATCGCCAGCGCGGAGAACATCCTGTGGCTGGGCGAGCGGGGCTACGACTGGATCACCCTCGGCCGGGGCGGCGAGGTCTTGCTGATCACCAGCGCGCATCACGAGGGGTGCGGCTCTCTGTCGTCAGCGAGGGCGAGAAGAAGGCCGGAACCTCGATCCTGGGCCTGACGCGGACCCGCTTCGAGGCGGCGCCGGAAAGACTCCACAGCGGCCTCCCCGGTCAAGGGCCGCCTCAAGCAACGCTTCCCTGCAGTCGCCAGGCCCTACGAGATCACGCTCGAGACGGCGGACACCGGCGCCAACCCGTCTGCCGTGCGCGTCAAGCGCAGGCCGCAATACGACGAGGCCGATGAGGGCGCCGGCGCCGATGGGCTGCGCACCAGCCACGTCGACCGGGATATCGAGACGGTCCTGCGGACCGACTGGCCTATCACCGATATCGAGGCCCCCTTCCGCAGCCTGAAATCCGAGCTCGGCCTTCGCCCGATCTGCCACCAGCGCGACCGTCGCATCGCGGCCCACCTGCGGATCGCCGGGCTGGCCTGTCACGCCGTGCATCTGATCCGTACCCGGCTCACCGCACGGGCATCCACAAGTGCGTGGCATCGGTCCGCGACGGTCCTGCGGAGCTGGGTGCGGATCACCACGCGTCTGCGCCAGACCGACGCCACGTTGATCGTCAACCGCCAGGACACGCGCCCGGCCGCCGAGGGTGCCGAAATCTCCTCGGCAGCGGCCGTGGAACCCACCATCCACCGCAGGAGGGCCCGTCTGACGAGCTGACAGAAGCCAACAAAATATCGGGCCATGTTGAAATCGGCCGAGAAAAATATCGACCCCTATCAAAGCGATAAAGGACAGAAGAACAAAAAATTCCAACCTGGGTTGTGGCACGGCCAATGGGTCGCGGTCGCCGGCTGGCAGACCGATGCTTTCAACCGTGCGCCGCGGGACCGGTGGATCGGCTGGGCTCCGGCGGAGCAGGTCGAGCGTCTTCATCTGATCGGTAACAACACCCGATTTCTCGTGCTCGGCAAACCGGGCGTGTTTCCCGGTCTGGCCCGTTTTGCACTGACGCGGATGACGGAACGCCTGAGCGGGGACTGGCAGACGGCGTATGGCCTCCCCTGTTGCCGGCGGAACGTTTTGTAAATCCGAAGTCTTTCTCGGGAACCCTGTACGCGGCAGCAATGATCCTCCCCCATGGAATTGGTCCATCCTTAGGTTATGGAACGAGGAGGCCCGACGATGGCGAGGAAGCGTTACAAGCCGGAGGAGATCGTCATCCTGTTGCGGCAGGCTGAGGTTCTGCACGGCCAAGGCATGTCGATGGCGAACGCGATCTGGCATCTTGGGATCAGCGAGGTGACGTTTTATCGCTGGCGCAAGGAGTATGCCGGGATGAGCGGCGATCAGCTCCGCCGTCTGAAGGAGCTGAAAAGGAGAACGAGCGGCTGCGCCGTGCGGTCTCGGACCTGACGCTGGACAAGCAGATCCTCAAGGAGGCCGCAGGGGGAAACTTCCAAGCCCCGCGCGCCGCCGTCAATGCATCGATCATGTCTGCGACCGGCTCGGGATCTAGGAGCGCCGGGCTTGCCGGGTACTGGGGCAGCATCGCTCGACCCAGCGCCGCATCCCGTGCGGCCGTGCCGACGAAGACCGCCTGGTCGCGGACATGACCGAGCTGGCCCGCCAGTATGGCCGCTACGGCTACCGGCGGATCGCCGCCCTGCTACGTGACGCCGGCTGGCAGGTCAACGACAAGCGGGTCGAGCGCCTGTGGCGGCGCGAGGGGCTGAAGGGGCCCGGCAAACAACCCAGGCGAGGGCGTCTATGGCTGAACGACGACTCCTGCATCCGGCTGCGCGCCGAGCGGGCGGACCATGTCTGATCCTACCACTTCGTCCATCACCGGACATATGACGGCCGGGCCTTCCGCATGCTCAACGTCCTGGACGAGTTCACCCGTGAGAGCCTGGCCATCCGGGTGCGCAGGAAGCTTTCCTCAACTGACGTTATCGACGTGCTGACCGACCTGTTCATTCTGCGCGGCGTCCTAGTGTCCCGTTCTCGTAATTCGTACAATTCTGAGGGGTTTGCGATTCGGTTGCACTGTGATGCGACGGTCGGCGGAGATCAAGCTGGGTGAAGTTGAGCGTAGCGAGCTGGAACGGCTTGCACGGGGCCGAAAGGTCTGGCGGTCCCTGTCGGATCGGGCGCACATTGTGCTTCTGGCAGCCGAGGGGCTGACCAACGTGCAAATCGCCAACGCGCTCGACATCAACAATCTCCCCGCCAGGAAGTGGCGCAACCGTTTTGCCGAACAGGGCCTGGACGGGCTCGAAGACGAGCCGCGGCCCGGCCGCCCGCGGTGCATCGATGATGACGCCGTGGCCGAGGTGGTGCGCAAGACGCTTGAAGAGAAGCCTCGGGATGCGACGCACTGGAGCACGCGCTCGATGGCCCGCGAAACGGGCTACGCGCCGTCGACGATCCACCGTATCTGGCAGGCCTTTTCGCTGCAGCCGCACCGGCGCGAGACTTTCAAGCTGTCTGCGGACCCCTACTTCGTGGACAAGGTGCGCGACATCGTCGGGCTCTACGTGGACCCGCCGCAGCATGCCATGGTGCTCTGTCTGGACGAGAAATCCCAGGTTCAGGCCCTTGATCGCACCCAGCCACTGCTGCCGCTGCGCCCTGGCCAGGTCGAGCGACGCACCCATGACGACAAGCGCAACGGCACGACCTCGCTGTTCGCCGCCCTCGACATCGCCACCGGCGCGGTCATCGGCAAGTGCTTCCGCCGCCACCGAAGCCGGGAGTTCCGCAGGGTCCTGGACCACGTCGAGGCCAACGTGCCCGAGGATCTCGACATCCACATCGTCATGGACAAACTACTCGACGCACAAGACGAAGGAAGTCCGCGACGGGTTCGCCAAGCGGCCTTGCTGGCACGTGCACTTCACCCCGACGTCTGCCTCATGGCTCAACCAGGTGGAGAGGTTCTTCGCCAATCTGACGGAGAAGCAGATCAGGCGCGGGGTGCACCGCTCGACCGTCGAGCTCGAGCAGGCGATCACCGCGTATATCGAGGCGGTCAACGAGGACCCCAAGCCGTTCCGATGGCACAAGTCGGCCGGCGAAATCCTCGCCGCCATCAAGCGCTTCTGACTGAGAACCCGCGAACGCGCGCCAACTCACTCATAACTGTGCGAACTTCGGAATCAGGACGCTAGGCGTGTTGACGAATGATCGAAGCAGAATCCATGCTGAGACAATGTGGACAAACGCGAGGACCGTCCGAGCGAGCTTGTCATAGCGTGTGGCAATGCGACGGAATTGTTTGAGCTTGTTGAAGAATCGCTCGACCTGCTGGCGCCGCTTGTCCTTTTCTTGATCGTGATGAATCGTCTCATACCAAAGCCATGAATGATTGACTCGTCGGGCAAGGTATTGTGTTTGCGTGATATTTGTTCCCCTTTATGTTGTGATGTGGGGTTTTTCGGAGGTCTTTCGGAGATGAGCGATGACGGTTCCCGTAACGCGTCTTGATCACACGGCAGGAGAGTTGCGCGCTGCGGCGAGGCGCTGCGGGAACGAGCGGCAGGCGCGTCGTCTTCGTGCGATAGCGATGATCCTGGACGGGCACAGCCGGGAGGAAGCGGCGCGCTCGCAGGGGATGGACCGTCAGACCCTGCGGGACTGGGTGCACCGCTACAACGAAGCCGGTTCTGCGGGTTTGCGCGACCGTCCCGGTTCGGGACGGAAGGTCATGCTCGACGAGGAGCAGATGAAGATCGTCACGGGCTGGCTGGAAGCGGGTCCGGAGCCGGAGGCCGATGGGGTGGTTCGGTGGCGGGTGAAGGACATCGCGGGCAAGATCGAAGCCCATTTCGGAGTGAAGTATTCGCGGGAAGGAGCCCGCCGCCTGCTCCGGCGTCTTGGCTTCCGTCATCTGTCGCCGCGCCCGCGTCACCCCAAGACGGAGACGCGGAAACAGGAGGCGTTTCGCAGCGACTTTCAGACGCTTGTCGAGGAAGCCGTGGGACCGGAACGAGCCGAACGGCCGCTCGAGATCTGGTTTCAGGACGAGGCTCGGATCGGCCAGAAAGGCATGCTGTCACGGGTCTGGGCGCGCAAGGGCCAGCGTCCCCGGATCGTGCGCGATCATCGCTACGGCTACGTCTATCTGTTCGGCGCCGTCAACGCGGCGAGCAAGCAAGCCGTGGGCCATGTCGCCGACCGGGCCAACACGGTCTCCATGAACGAGCACCTCGAGCGGATCGGCGCCGCCGTGCTTCCGGGCCACCACGGAGTGGTGGTTCTCGACGGTGCCGGCTGGCACAAGAGCAAGGAACTCGCGATCCCCGAGAACCTGACCCTCGTCCTGCTCCCGCCCTACAGCCCGGAACTCAACCCGATGGAGAACGTCATCCAGTTCCTCAAACAGAACTGCTTCGCCAACCGGCTCTTCGACGACACCGACGCGCTCCGCAAGACCTGCGAGCAGGCTTGGGACTGGCTTTGCAAATCCCCCAAGCGCATCGCCTCCATCGGCCATCGAGACTGGGCCGTCAGCCCAAACCCCATACGCGTCAGTCAATAGTGGGTTTGGTATAAGTCCGGTTCGACCGGGCGGGAATTACGGCTTCGACGCCCTGGTCGGCCAGCACCTGGCGAATGCCCTTGCTGTCATACGCCTTGTCCATGACCGCAGCCTCCGGTGCGGGAGAGCTAGGCAAAGCCTTCCACAGCAGCTCGCATCCCACGCCATCATGGCGCTCGCCACCCGTCAATACGACGGACACACCGGTTGTTTCGTTGGCACAGGCCACGTGCAGCCTGGTGGAGAACCCACCCCGGGAGCGGCCGGGAGCCTGGGCCTCCTGGCCGCCGTTTTTTCCGCGCCGGCGGCGTATTGATGAGCACGCACGATGGTCGAATCGATGAACACTTCCTTGAGTGCTTCATCGTCTCCCTGTTGTATCTGTTGCCAGAGCCGTGCCCGGAGGTGGCGCTTCTCCCAACGGCGAAACCGCTGATAGACGGCATTCCAATGGCCGAATTCGTCGGGCAGGTCGCGCCATGGGGTTCCGGTACGCGCCTGGTAGAGGACGGCTTCGATAAACATTCGGTCGCTGAGCCGTGGCGGGGCGCCGGCGGCGTGTTTGCTCTCACGCAGTAGCGGCTCGAGTGTCGAGCAGACAGCATCCGGGATGAGCAGGCGTAACGCCATGATAAGTCCCCGGAAAGTGTCATTGATGGAGAATGATCATCAGCATTTCATGAATTCGTCAACACGACCTAGCCTAGGTCCGCTCCGACAACGGCCCGGAGTTCGTCGCCAAGGCTGTCAGGCAGTGGATCGCCGCGGTGGGCGCCCGGACCGCCTTCATCGAGCCGGGCTCGCCCTGGGAGAACGGCTACATCAAGAGTTTCAACGCGCGGCTGCGCGACGAGCTCCTGAACGGGGAGATCTTCTACAGTCTCAAGGAAGTCCGGGTTCTCATCGAATCCTGGAGGCTCCACTACAATGCCGCACACCCGCACAGCAGCCTGGGATACCGGCCGCCGGTACATCATCAATCAGCCGAAGATTCCGGTCACGCACTTTTCGATGCTGAACCAGATGTTCTTGCGGCTGCTGGCGCCCCTCGAAAATCATGGATATACCCTGCCGGCGAATTTGATGCCCGATATTGCGCTCGGCAAGATGTTCTCAAGTTTGAAAGCTTTGAGGGATCCGAATACCAGCACGTCAATACCGGAACAGAAGAAGACATCTTCACCCGCGGTTTTCCGTGGAGCTTCTTGCAAAATTACCGGCCCGACCGGTTTTTTGCCTTGTCGAGGGCCTGGGTTTCGGGGGCACCCCGTGGTATGTTGTGTTTTCACAATAGCGCTTATGCACGTGGCTCCGGTGGCACACGATGTTGCCCCCGATGTCGACTATTCCCGGCACGCCAAACGCTACATGTGCCTTTCACCGGAGCCACGTGCATAAGCGGTTCCACAATAACAAGATACCGAGGTGGTGACCCCGATGACCCTTGGCTCGACCCTATCCGATATCCGGCACCGATTTCAAGGGGACCTTTTCCCTGCGTTGGCCGAAGCGGTCGGTCCTCTCCTCGAGACGCACAAGCGCTTCGTGACAGCTCTCGATCTCGTCAAGGTGGAGGGCTTCGTCGATGAGGTGTGGACCGGTCCGGGTCGGCCCCGGGAGGATCGCCAGGCGCTGGCCCGTGGCTTCATCGCCAAGGCAGTATGGGATCTGCCGACGACCCGCCACCTGATCGACAGGCTCAAGGTGGACCCGACGTTGCGCCGGCTGTGCGGCTGGTCGCGTGTCGCGGAGATCCCGAGTGAAGCGACGTTTTCGCGGGCGTTTGCCGAATTTTCGCAGTCCCGTCTTCCGGAGAGGATGCACGCGGCTCTGGTTGCAGAGACACTGGGCGATGCGCTCATCGGCCACGTGTCGAGGGACCCGACGGCCATCGAGGCCCGGGAGACGCCGGCCCCGACGCCGAAGGCCAGGACACCGAACCGCAAGCGCGGCCGGCCCCGCAAGGGCGCGGAGAGGACGAAGGAGCCTGGGCGTCTCGAACGGCAAGCGAACGGGATGGATCTCGATGAGAGGCTCGACGCGCTGCCGAAGGTCTGCGATCACGGGGCAAAGAAGACTGCCAGGGGGTCCTGGAGGCCTGGTGCGGTGACAAGCATCGACACAGCAGACTGCGGGGTGCCGCTGAGGACCGTTCTCACCTCGGCATCCGTCCATGACAGCCAGGTCGCGATCCCGCTGGCGATGATGACCGCCGGGCGTGTGACCAATCTCTACGATCTCATGGACGCGGCCTATGATGCCAGGGAGATCTACCAGATGAGCGAACGGCTTGGCCATGTGCCGATCATCGATGTCAATCCGCGCCGGGACAAGGACCTCAAGGAGGAGCGAGACCGGGAGGCCCGGGCCCGGCGTGCAATAGGCCATGTCGATCCCGAGACCGTGCGGGTCCGGATCCGGTCCGGTGTCGAGAGGACCAACGCCCGCCTCAAGGATGAGTGTGGCGGGCGCCATGTCCGCGTCCGTGGACATTCCAGGGTCGCCTGCCATCTCATGGTCGGCATCCTGGCCCTGGCGGCTGACCCGTTGATACGTCTTGCCGTCCCATAGCGCGGCTCCGACAACGCATGCCGACCCTTCACAGCCCTCTCGAAGAGAGGGGCCCGGAGAGGCGTGTCCCGATGTCCACAAAGGTCCCTGTTTGGTCTCATCATCTCTGATGAGACACCGCGAATCCGTGGATTCCGACCTCCAGGTGCAGAGGTGACCGGAAGCAACCGACCGATCCGGGCTCACCGGACCCTGGGTACAGGAATTTTGCAAGAGGTTCCGTCGGCAACCGTTCTGGCGCGCCAAATCTCAGCGCCCAGGCATCGGGGTATCAGACATTGAAGCGAAACAACAGGACATCGCCATCCCGCACAACGTAGTCAGAGCCTTCAGAGCGCATCCGCCCGGCCTCGCGGGCCGCCTGTTCACCCCCGAGTTGGACGTAATCCGCGCAGGTGATGGTTTCGCAACGAATGAAGCCGCGCTGGAAATCGCTGTGGATACGTCCCGCGGCCTGGAAGGCGCTCGCACCGGCCGGAATCGTCCAGGCCCGGGTCTCCTTCGGTCCCGCGGTGAAGAACGTCAGAAGATCGAGCAACTGGTAACCGGCACGGATCAGCCGGTCAAGCCCAGCCTCCTCAAGTCCGATCTCCTGCAGGAAATCTCGCCGTTCCTCCGGAGTTTCGAGGCGTACGATCTCGGCCTCGATCGCCGCCGAAATCACGATGCTGTCCGCGCCCTGAGCTTCGGTCTTGCGAGCCACCGCCGCGCTGTAGGCATTGCCGCCGACAGCGCAGTCTTCCGGGACATTGCAAACATAGAGCACCGGCTTGGCAGACAGCATGTTGAAACTGCGGACATGCGGCGTCTCGACACTGCTCCAGCCGGAAACCATCCGGGCCGGGCGGCCGGCGCCAAGGGCGTCACAGAGACGGCGTGCCACTGCATGCCGGACAGCCACAGTCCGGTCACCGCCGCGCAGCTGCTTCTCCAAGGCCGGAATCTGGCGTTCCAGGCTCTCGAGGTCGGAAAGCATCAGTTCCGTTTCGACCGTTTCGGCGTCGCGCAGTGGATCGACGGCGCCGTCAACATGGGTCACGCCGCTGTCATCAAAACAGCGCAGAACATGCAGGATTGCATCGGTTTCCCGGATATTGGCGAGAAACTGGTTGCCGAGCCCCTCACCCTCACTCGCGCCACGCACAAGACCCGCGATATCGATGAATTCAAGATAGGTCGGCAAGATCCTTGCCGACCCGGCGAGCCGGGCAAGTAGTTCCAGCCGCGGGTCCGGGACCGCGACCCGCCCGGCATTGGGCTCAATTGTACAGAACGGATAGTTCGCGGCCACTGCCGCTGCCGCGGTGAGCGCGTTGAACAGGGTCGATTTGCCGACATTGGGCAAACCGACGATGCCACAATTGAAACCCATCGCCTTAACAGTCCGGTTCCGCTGCGTCCGGGGTTGCGCCGCCTCGTTGCGGTCGCAGGGGCTTCGATGGTGGCGGGAACACGGCTTGGGCGACCCGGCTCATGAACGCATCCTCCTCACCCCCAACCAGCAAACCGGCTTCGGCCGCCACCGCGTCGATCAGGGCCGTCAGCCAGGAGCGGCGTTCGGCAACGGCGAAATCCTCGAGAACATAGTCATGGACGCGGTCACGGTGACCGGGATGACCTATTCCGAGACGCACCCGCCAATAGTCCTTCCCGATATACGCATCGAGACTGCGCAATCCGTTGTGGCCGCCCGCGCCGCCGCCGATCTTGACCCGGCACCGGCCCGGCTTGAGGTCGATATCGTCGTAAAAGACATAGGCATGGGCAGTACGGAGATGGAAGTAGCGCAAGAGGTGGCCGACCGAACGTCCCGATTCATTCATGTAGCTCATCGGTTTCAGCAGCCGGACCGGTCGTCCGGCAATCACACCCTGGCTGACAAGCCCTTGAAATCGTGACCGGAACGGCTCGAAGCGATACCGGTTCGCAATCGCGTCAGCGACCATGAAACCGATATTATGACGGTGGCCCTGATAACGAGGACCCGGGTTTCCGAGGCCGACAAACAGGAACATGACTTGACCCCGGGCTGGTTCCCAACCGTTCAGCCCTGGCTTGCCGCGTCCTCGGCCGAGGCATCGGTTTCGTCCTGATCCTCGTCCGCAGCGCCCGCCTCGGCTGCTTCCGCTGCGACCACTGTCGGTGCCGCGATCGTCACGATGGTGAAATCGCGATCTATGATCGCGGGTGTAACCCCGTCCGGCAAATTCACGGCACTGATATGCAGACTGTCCCCGAGTTCCGCAGCACCGAGATCGACATCGATTGTAGCCGGTATCCGGTCCGGCCGGCACGACACTTCAATGCTGTAGCGCACCACATTGAGCACACCGCCAGCGCGAAGCCCTGGACAGTCCTCTTCGTTGACGAATGCAACCGGCACTTCAACGGTCACCAACGTGTCTGCGGCGACCCGCAGGAAATCGACATGTTCCGGAATATCGGTAACCGGATGGGTCTGTACATCACGCGGCAAGACCCGGGTCGTCATACCGTCAATCCCGATTTCGAACAGTGTATTGAAGAATCCGCCAGTATTGAGATGCTGCACCAGATCCTTGCTGTCGACGGTGATCGCAACCGGCGGCTTCCTGTCGCCGTAGATAACTGCCGGAACGCGGCCTCCACGACGCGCGGCGCGGGCAGATCCCTTTCCGACCCTGTCGCGCGTCGTCGCAGTCATTACCGTGATATCGGTCATCACGTGCTCTCCCGATTGAACTTGTTGCGCCGCGGCCAAGTCAACTTCCAAGGGTGCTGTTTCGTCTTCGTCCCAGCGCGGATGACGGCAGGTTTTAGTAGCTTTTGTGTCCGGGTTCCAGTCCCGATTGTCACCGGTCAATTACGGGGTGCCTGGTGAGGCCGCGTAGTTGAACAAACTCGATACCGAGCGTGCCTCGGCTATTCGGGTAATTGCCTCGCCCAGCAATGGCGCAATGCTGATCTGACGAATGTTCGGCGCCGCCGTCATGGCCTCAGTGGCTTGGATACTGTCAGTGATGACCAATTCGGTCAGCGGCGATGCCGTCACCCGGGCCACCGCGCCGCCAGACAGAACGCCATGGCTGACATAGGCGGATACCGACAAACCACCAGCCGACATCAGGGCTTCCGCCGCATTGCAGAGGGTCCCTCCAGAATCGACGATATCGTCGACCATGATGCAATGCCGGTCTCCGACTTCGCCAATAATGTTCATCACTTCAGAAATTCCGGCCTGTTCACGCCGTTTGTCGATGATCACAAGATCGGCATCAAGGCTGCGGGCAAGTGCGCGCGCCCGAATCACACCACCGACATCGGGCGAGACGATGACCAGCGGTTGGTCGCCATAACGCGCCCGGATATCAGCCTGAAAAACTGGGGCCGCAAACAGGTTGTCAGTCGGGATATCAAAAAAGCCCTGAATTTGCCCTGCATGTAGGTCAAGCGTGAGAACCCGGTCGGCCCCTGCAACCGTAATCAGATTGGCGACCAGTTTGGCCGAGATCGGAGTCCGGGGACCGGACTTGCGATCCTGTCGGGCATAACCGTAATACGGCACCACGGCCGTGATGCGGCGCGCCGAACCCCGTTTAAGCGCGTCCAGAGCAACCAGCAACTCCATCAGGTTGTCATTGGCCGGATAGGAGATCGATTGCAGGACAAAGACATCCTCGCCGCGGACATTCTCCTGAATCTCCACGAACACTTCCATATCCGAAAACCTGCGAACATCCGCCTTGGTCAGCGGGAGATTCATGTAGGCGGAGATGGCTTCGGCAAGTGGACGATTGCTGTTGCAGGCAAGGATCTTCTTCGACATGCGCCAATTCGTCCAAGTCTGAGAGAAAACTGCGGGAACCGGACCAGGCAATCTTTTCGCTGCCGCAGAGCAGCTTACTCTAACAACAATGCCTTGCGCCGCACAAGCCCTATTGCGGCGGAGGTTGCCGGCGTCCAGCCAAAACCGCCCGATAAATTCGTACCAGACGGACAATGTCAGGCACGACAGCATCGACAATCGCCTGAGCGACAGATCCCCAATCGCCGTCAAGCCGGCCGGCCGCAAGCGTGTTCTCCTGATCCACTCGGCCGATCTCCGTACCGTCCGGTGCAATCACGGTCCAGCGCATCTGTATCCGTTCCCGATCCGGGTCTACCGAAGTGACCGTGATATTCGGCAGCACCATAAGCGTCGCTGTCTCTATCGGTGCTGTATCGATCCGATGCTCCCGCAAAGCCGCCGTAACAGCTCGTCTGAACACGGCATCGCCGTTACCCGGCGCACCCTCGACGGTCGTGATTGCGATTCGCAGCGGCTCGCCGTCGACGACAATCCAGTCGACGACCCGTACAGCGATCTCCCGGGCAACGCCGCGAAACAATGTTGGCGTCGGAGTATCCCAGAATGCCGGTGGCGGCACGAAACGGGTTTCACGGGTTCGCATCACGATGCCGTCAGGTCGGGAAAGCACCCATGCAATCACCAGTTCAGCCGGCCCGGTACCGGTTTGCCGGTAGCCTTCGGCCGACAGCAGCAGGGAGTGCCGGTTCGACGCCACCGCCCCGGCGAGAACCCCACGATCGCGCAACGCCGCCGCGACTGCGCCGGCAAGTTCGCCACCCACCCATGCGACCGGTCCCTGAATACGTCCAACAACGACGCCGCTGGCGTCGGGCGGGAGCAGGTGAGGATTGTGGACCTTGGCGAATTCCGGTGCCTGGAACGGTTTCGGCACGGGACCACAGGCACTGGTGAGCAATGCCGTCAGGGCCGCCATGCAGATCAGACGAAAACGCATGTTGCGACCATGCCGCACAAAAGTACGATGGTGAAGATGTGAAGATGTGGCACGGCTACGGACCGTCTATCGGACCATCAGGTCGAGTGTGGATCCTGACAAGCGCTCACTGCCGCTATCGGTGACCAGAACGGTCTCACCGGGGCACATGGCAAGACCGGCATCGCTGTCCATCAGGATCATGTGCAGAAAGAATACCATCCCGGGCACGGCAATGACCGGATTGCCGTGATAAAACATCGGCGTGTCCATCCATAACGGCGCGAAAACGGCACCGAGGGAATAGCCACAGGCGTTCATCCTGGCATGCCGATAGCCGCGCCGGTCCATGACGGAGGCATGAGCGTCGAAGACCTCCCCGACCGGGCGGCCCGGCTGCAGGGCGGTCCGGCAGGCCTCAAGGGCCTCGAGCCCAGCCTCATGCATGTCTCGCTGTGCCGATGAGGCATCCCCGATGACGATGGTACGCATCAGGCAGGCATGATAATGCCGGTAGGCTCCGGCAAATTCGAGCGTCATCTGATCTTGCCGGCCGAGCCGGCGACGCCCAGTGAAATACCGGCACAGAAGGGCATCCGAACCGGATCCGATAATGAACTCGTTTCCCGGATAATCGCCGCCACCGCGAAACACCGCTCCCTGCATGGCAGCCAGAATATTGCCTTCATCGGCACCTGGGCCGGCCAGACGATTGGCTTCGGCAAGCGCAGCGTCGGCAAGCGCAGCGGCGCGGCGAACATAGACGAGTTCGGCTTCGCTCTTCACGGCCCGCAGGGTCGAGACGATGTCGGACGCATCGGCCAATATATACACCCCGGCCATCGCCGCCTGCAGCCGAAACCCGTTGCGGGCGGTCAAGCCGTAGCTGTCATACTCGACGCCGAGGGTCTTGCCGGCAGAGCCGAATTCACGCAGATGATTGCAAAGATCTGCCGCGGGGTCCACATTGTGAGCGTCGACCCAGATCCGGATGTCCTCGATGATGCTCGTGTTTTGAGCCTGACGCAGGTCGGGCGACCGGGTCAACAGCATCATCCGCCCGTCACTGCCGAGGTACAGGCACTGGAAGAAACAGAATCCGAACGTGTCGTATCCCGTCAGGTAGTACATACTTTCCTGCTTGAACAACAATAGGCCGTCGAGGCCCCGCACCTCCATCGCGGCGATCGTCGCCGCGATACGGACCGCAAACTCGTCACGAGTGAAATGCAATGCCATTGGCTCAGGCTCTCAGAGCAATACAGGACAACATCCGTCCGTAATCCGGCTCGCCGCGCAGACACGATCGCCGATAGCTGAAAAAGCTGCTGTCATCGGCGCAAGTATCGGACTTTATGGAAAGCACATCACCGAGTCCAAGACAGGCAAGCCGGGATGCAACATAGCCGGCGAGGTCGAACATGAAATGCCCGTCACGTGCACCAGCCCGGAAAAACGCCGCATTGCTGCTTTCCTGCTTGAGGAATGGTCGGGGAAATTCCGGACCGACCTCGTAGGATCCAGGGCCGATCGCCGGGCCAACCGCGGCGACGATATTGTCGGCGCGAGCCCCTTGCTTGATCATCGCCTCGACGGTTGCCTCGACAATACCAGCAAAGGCACCGCGCCAGCCGGCATGTGCAGCCCCGACCACCCGGTCAACCGGGTCGGCGAACAGAACTGGTGCGCAATCCGCGGTCAGGATCCCGAGAGCCAAGGCGGGACTGGTAGTGACGAGACCGTCAACCTGCGGCGGGCTGGCCGGCAGCGTGTCAGCGTCGATCACGGCAACTTCAGCGGAATGATGTTGGTGGCAGGTAAGCAGGACGTCAGCCGGCAGATCGAGAGCGGCCATGGCCCGCGCCCGGTTCTTGCACACCGAAGCCGGGTCATCAGCCGAACCCTTGCCGCAATTCAAGGAATGGTACAAACCCGTGCTGACACCGCCTCGCCTCGTAAAAAAGGCATGGTGCAGACTCCCGGACTCAAGTTCCTCCAGCTGGATCACAGTTCCTGCACTCCCTCCCGCGACCCTTCAGCATCTTCGGCCGTTTCCTCAAATCCGGCAGGAACCGGCACCGTCGGCACTGTGATCGCAATCACCTTGAATAAAGTGCCCATTTCCGCGGGCGCAATCAAGCGGCAGAGTGCCGCATCGATTGCCTGGGTGGCGGACGGGGCCGCTTGTCGCGCCAGCATCCGGGCACGGTCATGGATTCCAAGCCGAGCCAGGAAACGCCCCTGGCCGACCGGCCCCGACGCCCGGGCACCGGTACTGCGAGCGGCTTGCAACAATGCCGAAAAATCGACATGGCTAGATAGGTCGGCAAGACCTGGTGTTGCCAGCGGGTCAACCCGTTGATGCGCACGGACCGCCTGCAGAGTATAACCAGCGCCATCCCTGAGATCGCCGTAATCAATCAGAATCATGGCACCCCCTGAGGCCGTGATCCGTTCGGTGATCGCCGTTGTCAGCGTCACTGCCGTAGGGCAAACCTCGGCAACCGCACCCTCGCAGCGAATTGCCCGTGTCCGTGGCGGCAGCAAGGCGGCAAGCGGCGATGAAACGCGGTCGAGCCCCCATGCCAAACCGGTTCCTGCTACGTCGGCCACAACCAGGCTTTCACGCCATGCGCCGTCAGTCATCACGATCTGGTGAATTGGCAGGCTGTCGAAGAATTCATTCGCGACAACGAACCAGGGACCGTCCGGCAATGTCGAGATATCGTCGTGCCATTGTGGTGCAACGTCTGCCAGTGCTATGGCTTGAAGTGCCCGAAGATCCGGATTGATCTCGACCAGATGAATATCGAACGCTGTGGCAGTATCCGGTGCAATCGACATTGCCCGCAGCATGTCGGTCATCAAGGTGCCACGGCCCGGCCCCAGTTCGACCAGACTGGCCGGTGCCGGCCGGCCGGCTTGCTGCCAGGTCAAGACCAGCCACAGGCCGAGCAGTTCACCGAACATCTGGGAGATTTCGGGGGCGGTCACGAAGTCGCCAGCAGATCCGAACGGATCACCGCCAGCATAATAGCCAGCCGAACGGCGGTGCAATGTCTCGGTCATGTACTCAGCCAAGGTCAGCGGCCCTGCTCGCGCGATCCGTGACAGCAGACTGGCACGAAGGGACTCAGTCATCGGCCCGACGCGGATGGCCAAGCGCGAACCAGACGAAGATGATCCCGGCCGCGACCATCGGCGCCGAAAGCAGCTGGCCCATGGTCAGCGTGCCCAACAGGACTCCGAGATGGGTATCGGGTTCCCTGAACAGTTCGACCAGCGAGCGAGCGATGCCGTAACCGCAAAGAAAAAGACCGCAGACCAGCCCGGGGCGATGACGCGCGCCCATCGCCCAAGCTGCCGTACCGACAATGGCAAAGAGAAGCAGACCTTCGAGCACGGCCTCGTAAAGCTGGCTCGGATGCCGTGGTTCCGGACCGCCGGTCGGAAAAACCATTGCCCAGGGAACATCCGTGACGCGGCCGAAGAGCTCGCCATTGATGAAATTTGCGACGCGCCCGAAAAACAGCCCTATCGGCGCTGCCGCCGCGACAATGTCGGCGATCATCAAGAATGGCAGCCGCTTACGCCAAGCAAAGACCAGCATGGCAGCAACGACGCCGAGGAAACCGCCATGGAATGACATGCCGCCTTGCCAGAGCATGAAGATTTGCAGCGGGTTGGCAGCAAAGTAGGCGGGATTATAGAACAAGACATAGCCGAGGCGACCGCCAAGAATAACTCCCAGCGTCGCGTAGAACAGGAGATCGTCGAAGTTGACGCGGTCGGGGACGACCGGGGGCCGGCGCGCAAGTTTCACGCAGAAGCGCCAGCCAAGCAGCAAGCCTGCAACATAGGCTAGGGCATACCAGCGAATAGCGATCGGACCGATCTCGATAGCAATCGGGTCAATCGTGGGAAAGGCCAAGCTCATCAGCATCCGATCACCGGCAGAGGGCGTAGGTTGAGAGACAATTCTGGATGCAGCGGCGCACGGTTCCGGCCGAACCGACGAAATCCCGCCGATCGCTGGCGGTGCGCCTGCACATCATTGACGCCTAGGTGACGTCCCAACTGCAGTCCCCAAATTCCGGCAACGTCACACAAGGCCCCAGGGCAGACGGCAACGTTGTGCGCCCAGCCATTTTCGACTTCGAGCAATCCCGGCGCGCCGCTGTGCCGCAACCACAACATGACATCAACACGGATGACGTCACGGGTTTGGCCACCATCGAGGATTCCTTCAACCTCCGATCGGAACAGATCAGCCGACTCTCTGCGAGCGCCGTACCGTTCAATCTGAACGTTCACGCAGCCATGGTTACCTTTGCGATCGTCGCCGGAACCGTAGACACCCAAAACCTCCAGACCGGCCCATCGCGGCAGCACCGGGTCACCGCGCTCTGTCATCGGAGTCACCCTGTGGTCGAATATCTGTCTGCTCCAACAGCAGGGGTTGAGGATACGCGAACAGGCGGGCACGGCCGGCGCGGGGTTATCGCCAAATCCGCAGTCGCCTTTGCCGCGGACCGCGGCCGGGGACGCATGTATCAGCATCACGACATATTCTGCACACCCACGCCATAGCATGAGCGACAGGATAACATTGTCACGCAAAAAGAAATCGGCATCACACTCTCTCGTCAAGCAAGCGCAAGGATCGACCCCATCTCGATCGATGCAGCAATGGTCGAGGCCGTAGCAGACAACCACATCCGATACATCGTCCGGCGCATACGGGCCTGCGACGCGGTTCGAGATCAGGAAACCGGCCCCGCTGCTGATCACGATCATCTGCGTCTCCGGTCGTCAGATACAGGGTCTTGATAGTCGGTCCGGCCAGCCCGGCAATGAACTGTTGGATATCGTTGTCCGGATTTTACACGACAATGACGGCCAGGTCGCTGTATGAATATCGAGACGAGACGCGGATCAGGGAGATGGCAGATGCAATCGGGGAACCGATACCTGGGAGATCTGGCGAAGATGGCCAATGGCGCCCTTTCGGTTGCCGCCGGTGCCCGACAGGAGATGCGGCATGTGGTTCAGCAACGGTTCGAGCGGCTTGCGAACGAGCATGGCTGGGTTACCCGGGAGGAGTTCGAGGCGGTCCGCGACATGGCCGTCAAGGCCCGCACGACCCAGGATGAGATGGCGGCCCGCCTTGCGGACATTGAAGGCGCACTTGCAGCGCTCAAGACATCGCCTCGCAAATCGACTCGAGCCCGGAGCAAGACCGAGCCCGGCGATGGGGACACAGGCTAACAGTCAGGTCTCACCCCAGGCGATGAACGGATCAATGTGGAACGTTATCCGGATAAACTTGCCATCCTAGTAGATTGATCGTTACAAATATATCCGTTATTATGTTCTTCTGATTTGTCGATCACGGAGGTCTGCAAGATGTGCCCTGGTGTTTCATTCACGCCACTTCAGGCGACCGGCATCGCCTTGAAACGGTTGTCTCGGACCCGAAGAGCCCGCAGAAGCACGTCTGGCGGGCGCGCATCGTTCTTCTGAGCGACAACGGGCTCGGCAGGATGGCCATCATGAGAGAGACCGGCCAGGCGAAGAACAGTGTCTGGCGCTGGCAGGACCGCTTCTATGGACGAAGGTGTGGACGGACTTCTGCGGGACAAGACACGTCCGCCGGGCAAGACGCCTCTGGCTCCTGAGCCAGAGGCGAAGATCGTCGGGTTGACCCACACCTCGCCGCCTCACGCGGCGACCCACTGGACGCTGCGGGCGATGGCGAAGGCTGTGGGGGTTGCCGCTTCGAGGGTCTGGGCGGTCTGGCAGGCGCATGGCCTGATGCCGCACCGCTGGCTGCCGTTCAAGCTTTCGAACGATCCCGCCTGCCTCGAGACGCTGACCGACATCGTCGGCCTCTCCGTTGCGCCGCCGGCTCACGCGGTCGTGCTGTCGATCGATGACAGGTCGCACAGTCAGGCCCGCGACCGCACACAGCCCGGCCTGCCGCTGAAGAAAGGCCGCGGCGCCACCATGACACATGATTCCAGGCGCAACGGCACGACGACGCTGTTTGCCGCCCTGACCGTGCTCGACGGCACGGTCATCGGCCAGCACGCCAGTCGGCATCGCCACCAGGAGTTCTTGAGATTCCGCAACCGCATCGCGCGCACGATACCCGCCGGCGTCCCGGTCCATGCCATCCTCGACAACGACGCCACTCACAAGCACAAGGATGTCCAAATCTGGCTCGCACGCCATCCGCGCTGGACCTTCCACGTCACCCCCACCTCGAGCGCGTGGCTGAACGCGCTCGAAGGCGTCTTCGCCAAGCTGACACGACGCCGTCTCAAATACGGCGTCTTCCGCTCCGTACGCGACCTCCAGGACGCCATCCGCCGCTTCATCGACGAACACAACACCACCGAAGCCAGGCCCTTCGTCTGGACCGCCGATCCCGATACCATCATCGCCGCAAGAAAAAGAGGGTTCCAAACGTTGGAATTAATCCACTAGTGATTGATGAGGTCCGGTTCGGTGCCGTTGAAGTTGCGTATCAGGGTCCGCATGGTTGTTCAGCCACGCCCACGCCGTTCCATCAACCGGCTGATGACCATCGCGTCGCCACCATCTCATTACAAGGAGCGCACGCGGCCAGGGCGAACGCTCTCCACCGTCATGTGATTGGGAAGGGTACCAGGGCTCGTTACATCGACACGCTCCTCGAAAATTTCCAGCTGCACCGGCGCCCGACCACCGCGTAGTCACGATGGACCACAGCGTTAACAAGTGCTTCGCGAAGTGTCAGCTTCGGAATCAATGGCCGATCCGTCTTGTAATGCCGGTATAGGATTCAGTACGGCCCATGCTTTCAATCCAACCCAAAGCCCGATTGACTTGCTCTTCAAGACGCCCCTTGCCGTCCCAGGCAAGGATTGTGTTTGATGCACTGTCGGTGCACTCGCATGCTGAGCATTGGATGTAGAAGCCCGTTGTTTGTGGATATCCTTGGGGATTCTTGCCGAAGATCATCAGCCCGTACAGAGTAGGATAAAGCCTACCATCAGCTCCATCGAGAACGCCAAAATTCTCCAGATCGGCGTTCACTGATGGTTATGTCATTACGTCGATTTCGATGCCTTCCGCATGCTGAAAAGACAAAACGTATCCAAATAAATGGCATCCTTCTCAGCTTTGTAAAGCATCTATTATTCTATAAATATAAAGTCGAAGATATTGAAAAAATTATGAAAATTTAAAGATGAAAGTTCAACATTTATCCGCTTTATACAATTCCAGAATCGTCAGAAAAAACTCAGAAATACCGAGCCTATTGACGTATTATTTCTACCCAGTATACCCATTTGTTTACCTGATTACCCTCGAATCTAAGCAGTATTTAATATCGAATACTGCCATGTAATTTGATGATGGAAAAGGACATTCACATGGCGCGCAACCCAGTGCAGTTTCAGAAAGGAATCAGCCTCAACGCGTTCCTCTCCCTCTACGGCAGCAAAGACCAGTGCTTCGACACCCTCTTTCAATTGGCGATGGCCGAACGGCTTTCTGTGCCCACACTGCGCCCATGACCGGTGCTGTCAGTTGAACACCCGAAAGCTCCAGCAGTGCAACCGCTGCCATCGCCAGACTTCCATCACCGCCGGGACCATCTTCGAGGCCACCAAGCTCCCGCTCGCGGTGTGGTTCCAGGGCCTCTACTTCATGACCCAGGACAAGAAAGGTGCACATCGGCGATGACGCTGCACCGCCAGCTCGGCATCTCCTGCAACGCGGCGTGGCGCATGCGCCATAAGCTGATGCAGGTGATGATGGAGCGAGACCGGGAGCACCCGCTCGGCGGGTCGGTCCAATGCGACAATGCCTATCTCGGGGGCAAGCGCGGGCGGGGTGCGTCGGGCAAGACCCCGTTCGTCGCCGCGGTCGAGACCCATGAGCAGGGACATCCGCTGCGCGTGACGCTCACCGTGGTCGAGGGCTTCCGTCTCACTGAAGTCGCCACCTGGGCGCAGCAGCACCTGGGTCCGGGCACGCAAGTGCCCTGTGATGGGCTGGCCTGCTTCAATGGCGTGACCGCGGCAGGCTGCGTGCATGAGCCGATGGTGACCGGCGGCGGGAAAGCCGCGGTCGAGCACCCCGAGTTTCGTTGGGTGAACACGATTCCCGGCAACATCAAGAGCGCCTTGCGTGGCACCGACCATGCGATTCGTCCCAAATATGCCCAGCGCTATCTCGTGGAGTTCAAGTACCGAGTCAATCGTCGCTTCGACCTGCCCGGGATCATTCCCGGACTGGTCTACGTGGTGCTGCGGACACCGCCGATGCCGGAGAGGCTACTCAAATTGCGCTTGGCTTGAGTGGGAATCAGGTTTGTTTAGGGGATTATATACGAAAGTCACATTTTTCGCTTGACCCCGATTCCGCTATACGAAAGTCCCAATTTGGGAAGTGGGACGATGGCTCAAAGGCCCCGGGCAAGGCTCACAGGGAAGGGATCAGCCTCACCAAGCTGATGAAGATGTTCCCGAGCGATGACGCGGCTCGCGAGTGGTTCGAGAGCAAGATTTGGCCGGACGGCGCGCACTGCCCGCACTGCGGTTCCGACAATGTCCAGTGCGGGATTAAGCACAGAACAATGACGCACCGCTGCCGCGACTGCGATGGGCGCCCGATGTTCAGCCTGAGGTCGTGCAACATCATGGATGGATCGAAGCTCGGCTATCAGATCTGGGCCATCGCAATCTACTTGGTCACGACCGACCTGAAGGGTGTGCGCAGCATGAAGCTGCATCGCGCCTTGGAGATCACGCAAAAGTCGGCGTGGCATCTGGCGCACCGGCTGCGCAAGGCCTTTGAGGGCGTCAACCCGCTGTTCAGCGGCCCCGTAGAAGCCGATGAGACCGACATCGGGGGCAGCGCAAGAACATGCCCAAGAGCAAGCGGTAAGGAACTGACGGGGCGCGGGGCGGTTGGTAAGACCATCGTGGTCGGGACGAAGGATCGCGAGAGCAACACGATCGCGGCGCGCACGGTTGAAGGCACGGACGGCGCGACGCTCAAAGGCTTCATCGGCGCGCACACCGCGCCGGGTGCGAAGGTGTTCACGGACGAGGCCAGCGGCTCTCAGGGCATGGACTTGCGACCATGAGGCCGTGAACCACTCGGCCGGCGCGTCCGTCCGGGGGATGGCGCACACCAACGGAATCAAAGCGTTTTGGTCGATGTTGAAGCGGGGTTATCAGGGCCCCTTCCACCACTTCAGCGAGAAGCACTGCGACCGTTCCGTGACCGAGTTTGCCGGTCGCCACACCATCCGCGAGGCCGACACCGCCGATCAGATGGGAATGATCGCCGCGGACATGGTGGGCAAGCGGCTCCGCTATCGTGACCTCGGCGGGCTGATCCGCCATGGCGCTGCAGGAGGTCGCCGGGGTCGAGCTCGATCTTGACCGCGAACCGCACCAGCCCGCCGAGCCTGACCGCTACGAGCCTGTCAGCAGCGTATGGGAGGGGAACGACGCGGACCTGCTGGAAGCGATGTTCGCGTTCGATCCGTCCATCCCGGTCGACCCGATCCTCGACGCAACCTACAACTACGGACGGTTCGGGAAGGGATCGGTGCGGCGCGTGGTCTCGATGGACATCGATCCCCGCTACAAGCCGATGATCGTCGGCGACAACCGGAAGATGGAAGGCATCCCCGACCCGACCTTCGGCGTGGTGGTCTACGATCCCTCGCATGTCGGCCCGCAGGGACGCGACAAGAGCCGCAAGCGGTTCGACGAGGATTTCGGCGCGACGGTCGAATGCGGGAAGCAACAGGGCTGGACGCTTAGCTACCTGTACCCGCCGTTTCTCGAACAGGCGAAGCGGGTATTGAAGCCGAAGGGTCTGCCGCTGGCGAAGATGACCGACATGGTGAACTGCCACCGCTCTAAATGGCCGCATTGCGACTTCATGCGGATGGCCGACGAGGCTGGGTTCACGCTCTGCGATCTGATCGTGAAGATAAGGACAGGGCCGATGGTCTCGACGCAGTGGAAGAAGGCGCACCACGCGAGAAAGCGGCATTGCTTCTGGATCGTCTGTCGCAACGGGCAAAGCTGCGAGAGATAACCCGTGCGTGCGTATAACCCGCTCAGTGTCGATGAGCGGGGCCAGAATGCGGCGCGGGCTCTGATGAGCTCCCCAGCCGCTTCGTTGCCACCCGAACCGACCTTCGACGGTGCCGGCATCTACACGATCCACTATGGCGGACCGTTCGATGCCTACAGGGACATGACGGGGCCGATCTATGTCGGGAAGGCTGACCCGCCCGGCAAACGGCAGGGACGGTCCCGCACAAGAGCCGCACGGGTGGTTCTCCATGATCGGCTGACCAAACATGCCCGTTCGATAGAGCAGGCAGAGAATCTCGACCTACGGGATTTCTCGTGCCGGTGGCTCGGTCTCGACGAGGGAGGGATCGGGCTAACCGAGCAGGTTCTGAGCGCCGAATATCGCCCAATGTGGAATGTGGTCGTGGCTGGCTTCGGGATCAACGATCCAGGCAAGGGACGCACGGGACAGCGGAAGGCGCAATGGGATACCCCCTGCATCCGGGCAGGCCATACACAGTCAACTTGAGGACGCGCGACGAAACGTCAGGCGACATCCTGGCGGCGGTCCACTTAACACAGGAGGGGAAGAGATGAGCAAGGAATCGAGAGAACCCCACCCGATTGAACGGCGTACCGTTCGGGTGAAACCGCATGTCTACCAGCCGAGCAAGGCGGAGCTTGAAGAGCCGGGGCGGATCGACGCAACGCCAGACGAACTTGCGGCGGCGGTGCTGAGGCCCGTGCGGATGATCGAAGACCCGGACGCCTGACTTCCTGCTTGGAGGCCGGGGACGGAATCGAACCGGGGCAAGATTGTGACTTTCGTATATAATCCCCTTTGTTTAAATCTTTATTACGACCACAACACGTGGTTACCGGAGCCTGCAACTCGACTGAAAAAACAACGTCAATCGTCCTAGGAATTTCTCTGTATACTGATTAAATCCAGCAATCTTCCTGGAATTATCGAGGTCGATTATAATGAGATCGTCTTCGCTTTTTACGGAATAATTTATCATTTTAACTAAAGAATTTACATTGGATTCACTATTAAAATTAGTGTTCTATTATCGCTCGTTCCAATTCGCTTTAGAACATATAACCATCACGACGATCCTATGCTAAGTTGACTCTGTTTTTTTTCATTCCTTCCGATTATGTGATCGACCGCGCGAATCGAAAATTCACGGGATGTGATTCTACTACGGAATCGTCATTTTTTTATTTCTCCCATTTATTAATACATTCGCACCCGGACAACAACAAAACCTCGAAAATTCGGGACCGCTTATGCACATGGCTCCGGTGGCACACGATGTTGCCCCGATGTCGACCATTCTCGGCACGCCAAACGCTACATGTGCGTTTCACCGGAGCCATGTGCATAAGCGGTAATTCGGGAATTGGAACCTTGGACCATCAATTCGGTCAAATCATGGGACCAAGATGTCTGATCCTATGTTAGAATTAGAGACAGAAGCATGGGCATTCACTAACGGCATGATACGCTATGCTGTTTTGCTTATGGTCGCATTTCGAAGGACAACATAGATGCCGTGAACCACGATCTAGTTTCCGCCATATAGCGATCTGCGATCTGTTGTTCTGTCCGGCACACCCACATTCGTTTTCGTGACGACGAAACTGCGTCAACACGAACAGAGGTAATTGTTGCGTTGGCGGTCTTCCCAAAATAAATTGTTTATTTCTAGGAGATTAGATATAGTCAGTTCGCTATGGAAACTTCTGTGATCACGACACTGCAAACTAAGTTCTTTGCACTCGTTTGGTGTCTCGATGAGCGCAACCGCCGCCGGTGGGCGGCGGTGGAAGCCCGCGCGATCGGACGGGGCGGGCGTTTCAAGAGCTCGGCCTGCCCGTTGTCTCCATGGACACGAAAAAGAAAGACCGGCTCAGGCCCTTCCGGAATGGTGGGCGGGACTGGCGCCCAAAGGACGATCCCGCACCGGTTCGGACGCATGACTGTCCCGACAAGGAGCTTGGCAGGGTGATTTCCCATGGGGTGTCCGACATGACCCGCAGCACGGGTCGGGTGAGTGTCGACGTCGACCATGATACGGCGACATTTACGGTCGAGACCTTGCGGCGCCGGTGGACACGGATTGGACACACGGCCTATCCGCAGGCACGGCGGCTCCTGATCACTGCCGACGGCGGCGGGTCCGACAGCAACCGCAATCGCCTGTGGAAACTGGAGGTGCAGCGCTTCGCCGGCGATATCGGCCTCAAGGTCTCAGTGTGCCATTTTCCACCCGCAACCAGCAAGTGGAACAAGATCGAGCATCGTATGGTCTGCCACATCACAGGAATCTGGCGCGGACATCCGCTGATCAGCCATGAGACGGTGGTCAATCTGATCGGTCATACGACGACGAAGCGCAGATTGACGATCAGCGCCGAACTGGATAAGAGCACCTGTCCCTTGGGGCAGCAGGGCACCAGCGCACAGCTTGAAAGCCTGGCACTCAAACGGGACGGCTTCCATGGCGAATGGAATTATTCCCTCTCATCCAGGGCGAAATGAACAATTTATCTTGGCACGAGCCCTTTAAATGGTCGCAATACGTAGATGAGGCAAAGATGAAAATTCTCGTGATCATTCCTTATCTCACTGGCGGAGGTGCAGAGAGAATCGCGGCCCAATTGGCGAGCGAGTGGGCAAAGCGCCACGATGTGAAAATAGCAGTGTACGACGATTCGACACGTCACTATGATTGCGGTGAAGCAAGCGTGATTGCCTTGAAATGCCCTGGGAGTGGACACATTGTCTCAAAAGTACTGTATTTCGGGTTGGGTATCGTTAAGCTCGCCCTATTGTTTAGGAGATATAAACCGGATCGGATTATTTCATTTCTTGAGGTATGCAATTATCCGGCCATCATCGCGGCGATCGTAACCGGAAACCTAAGTCGCCTGACCGTAAGCGTTCACACTAATCCGGCAAGAATTCGCGTCTTGTTTCGGCTTGCTCTTCCCGTCTTTTACAGGTTTCCCGCACGCGTCGTCGCTGTGTCGGAAGGTGTGTCATCTAAATTGGAGAAATTCCTTGTTCCGAGACATAAGATCGAAGTTATTGTCAATCCTGCGCCTCAGAAACAACATAACAGTTTAAGGCAAGAAATTTGCCCATCGTTCCCATTTATTCTGGCTGTTGGACGGCTCACACCCGCAAAACAGTTTGATGATCTCCTGTATTGCTTTCGTAATATTGACCGACCGAACCTGCGGCTTGTGATCGCTGGTGATGGTCCAGAACGAGCCAGGCTTCAGGCACTGGCGGATCGACTCGGGATTGCCGATCAAGTTCTGTGGCCTGGACGCGTCGATGATGTTGATAGCCTTTATCGAACTGCGATCTGCTCAGTGTTGTGCTCACGATGGGAGGGATGGCCAATTGTTATTGTTGAAGCCATGGTCAATGGATGCCCGGTCGTGGCCTACGATTGCGAATATGGACCAGCGGAAATCATCGAACACGGAAAGAGCGGTTTTCTTGTACCGCAAGGCGATGTCACGCAGCTCACGCTTGCGGTGAAGCAGGTACTTGGCGACCATACGCTCAGGATGCTTCTAACTGACGGAGGCAAGAAGAGGTCGTCCAAATTTGACATCGCACCTATTGCGGAGAAATGGATTGCGCGGTAGTAGCGGTAGTAGATGAGATCGTTTACGGCCTGATTTGTAAAAATGACTTCGCTGTATGTTGTCAAAGTGCCGATCGACTGGCGTTCAAATTTCAAGGCTCAATTCGAAATTCGTAGGCATAACTCGATCAAGTTTGTAACCAGCCCCCGCTCCATGGCGCGGAGGGCGGCAAGTTTCATGGCTTGAGCCGCCTGAGGCGGCTGTCGAGACCGCTGATGGTCATCTCGATCAAACGCCGCAGAAGAGGCCCACTTTTCTGGGACCCGCCGTTCATCACCGTAGCCTCCACCAGGGTATGCCTACGAATCACGAATTGAGCCAATTTCAAACACCCTGATCCCATGATTTGACCGGATTGATGGTCCGGGGTTCCAACTCCCGAATTTCCGAGGGGTTTTGTTGTCCGGGCACGAATGTCCTTGACAGTTGGCGCCAAAAGTGAATAAAATGCCCTGAATGGATTTTGCAGTTTCCCATGCTCGCCTGCACCTGCCTCTGCAATGTCCGGACGCGATTCCGATCGGCACGTGGTTCGCCATGACGACCGTCGAGCGCGTCACCATCTGTTCTTGCAATCCCGAACCCGTCGACAGTCATCCGGCTGACGATATCCGGGCCCGGACCTTGCTCATCGCGCGCTGTCATGTCGACAACCGTCCCCGGCAGACCGCACTGTCCGAAGCCTTCGGCGTTTTCGCTTCCGACAGCCTGTCGGGCCGTTCATCTGTATCGGCGCGAGGGTGCCGCGGGCTTTATCCGGCTGCCGCGTCGCCGCGGCCGCATGGTCGTGACGCCTGCGCTGGTGGCCCGCGCAGCGCAGTTGTAGGCCACTGGCCTGAGCCAGCGCAGCATGGCCAGGGCTCTCAGTCTCTCGTCTGCCATCTTGAACGAGAATTGCCGCACCGGCGTTATGGCGCTGCCTGACACCGGTCCGGCAGCATCCCGGGATCCCGTCTCCGACCTTTCTGCCGCCGGAACCATGACCGCCCGCGATCGTGCGCCGCGTGAGGCCCGCGACCGCACAACGCCGATAGGCCGTGCTGCATGCTGCATGATACGACCGGGTGCTAGCCAGTTTCGGCACCCTTGAAGACGCAACACCGCAGGTCCTGGAACCGGAGAATGCGGTCGGCAATGGCGGCACTCATAGCCCTGCCAACCGTGTTGAAGGACGGGCTGCTCGACACCGCCGCCGACCTGGTCCAGCTGCCGAAAGGGTGTACGGCCTGACCACGATCCTGATCGTCCTGGCGTTCATGACCCTGGCCCGGGTCCGTGACCCCGAACAGCTGCGCGATCTGGCACCCGGCGAATGGGAGCTGCTGCTCGGCCTCGACCGCTGTCCCGAGGTCAAGACCCTGCGCGAGAAGATCAGGCTGATCGCCGGATCATCGGATACGGTCCATCAGTGGCAGATGGCGCTGGCCGAACGCTGGGCGGTGGCCTGAAGGCCGATCCGGTGGCCGTAACCTGGCGCTTGACGGCCATGTCAAGATCCGTGCCGGGCGCAAGGACCCGTTGCCCGAACACCTCGTCGCCCGTCAGACACCGTGTCTGACGGGCACCGTCGGATACCGGGTCAACGCCCTCGGCGGCAAGCCGCTGCCGTGCATCCACAAGCCACTCGATCCGAAACCGGGCGCCACGATCCGGGAGGATATCGTGCCGGACCTGACGCGGCCGGACCCCGGCGATCCGGCGCAGACCCTGGTCTTCGATCGCGAAGGCTGACGCCGGGCCCTGTTCAGGACCCTCGCCCGTCAGGGCATCGCCTGCATCACCTGGCACAAGACCCATAAGGGAGACGACCGGGCCGGACAGCGACTTCCGCCCGGTCACGGTCCCGCTCCAGAGGCCGGCCGGCGTCCATGACGTCACCGTCAGCCTGGCCGAGAAAGATGTTACCTTGAAGAACGGGCTGACGGTCCGGCAGATCCGCCGGTGTCTCGACACTCGCCGTCAGGTGCCGCTGATCGCGACCCATCCGACCTCGTCGAGCACGCGTTTCGCAGGAGAATGTCTCCGAATACATGCGCCACGCGTTCAACCTTGATGCCCTCGTCACCCATGACCTCGAACCGCTCGATCCTGCGCCAGACCGTATTGACGATTGTCTGGCACAGGATCGAGACCCGGATCAAGAAGATCCGGGGCGCCCGGGCCGGCTGCGCAACCGCATCGTTGAAATCACGGGATGCGAGATTAGGGCCGAACGCGACACCAAGGAGACCGTCAAGGCCCTCACCGTCGAAATCGACGATCTGAAACAGCGACGCGGCACCACGCCGAAACATGTCCGGGCCGGCGACCTCACCGAGACGGACAAACTCGATACCCTGCCGACCTGCGACGCCAACATCCGGCCCGAACCCGAAAACGGCATCCTCAGAGTCCGGATCCCTGGTGGATTGATTCCAATGTTTGGACCCCTCTTTTTCTTGCGGCGATGATGGTATCGGGATCGGCGATCCAGACGAAGGGCCTGGCTTCGGTGGTGTTGTGTTCGTCGATAACGCGGCGGATGACGTCCTGGAGGTCGCGTACGGAGCGAAAGACACCGTATTTGAGACGGCGTCGTGTCCGCTTGGCGAAGACGCCGTCGAGCGCGTTCAGCCACGCGCTCGAGGTGGGGGTGACGTGGAAGGTCCAGCGCGGATGGCGTGCGAGCCAGACCTGGACGTCCTTGTGCTTGTGAATGGCGTCGTTATCGAGGATGGCATGGACCGGGACGCCGGCGGGTATCGTGCGCGCGATGCGGTTGAGGCATCTCGGGAACGCCTGGTGGCGATGCCGGCTGGCATGCTGGCCGATGACCGTGCCGTCGAGCACGGTCAGGGCGGCAAACAGCGTCGTCGTGCCGTTGCGCTTGTAATCATGTGTCATGGTGGCGCCGCGGCCTTTCTTCAGCGGCAGGCCGGGCTGTGTGCGGTCGCGGGCCTGACGGTGCGACCTGTCATCGATCGACAGCACGACCGCGTGAGCCGGCGGCGCAACGGAGAGGCCGACGATGTCGGTCAGCGTCTCGAGGCAGGCGGGATCGTTCGAAAGCGTGAACGGCCGCCAGCGGTGCGGCATCAGGCCATGCGCCTGCCAGACCGCCCAGACCGTCGAAGCGGCAACCTCGACAGCCTTCGCCATCGCCCGCAGCGTCCAGTGGGTCGCCGCGTGAGGCGGCGAGGTGTGGGTCAACCCGACGATCTTCGCCACCGGCTCAGGAGCCAGAGGCGTCTTGCCCGGCGGACGCGTCTTGTCCAGCAGAAGTCCGTCCACACCGTCTTCCATAGAAGCGGTCCTGCCAGCGCCGGACACTGTTCTTCGCCTTGCCGGTCTCTCTCATGATGGCCATCCTGCCGAGCCCATCGTCGCTCAGAAGAACGATGCGCGCCCGCCAGACGTGCTTCTGCGGGCTCTTCGGGTCCGGGACAACCGTTTCAAGGCGATGCCGGTCGCCCGAAGTGAGCGTGAATGAAACACCAGGGCGCATCTTGCAGACCTCCGGGATCGACAAATCAGAAGAACACAATAATGGATATACTTGTAACGATCAATCCACTAGCGTCGCCGACAATGCCCTCGACCGGATGCTGGCGTCTCTCCTCACGGACCACACCGAAACCAGGACCATCTACCCCGGAACGAGCTCGGACTCGTCTATGAAATCGCAACCGATCACAAAACAGGGATCATCTGATTTTAGCCGGGATCAGGAAAACTGAATTTAGCATGGAATCGCCGTGTTTTCACAACCGTGCTTATACCTCCGCCAGCCCGGTCGGATCGGCTATCCGCGGCAGAACCCAGTGCCCGCTACGTCCGAAATCGAAGTCGTAAACTTCGGCCGGGGCACCGGTACTTCACGATATCCCGATCCACACGAAACACTGAAAGGCAAGGGGCGGATCTCGCCAGTCTCCAGACAGGCGTAGAAGACCTCGCCCTTCTCGCTGTCGCTGATAGTGTCGGTGCGATCCGGAATCAGCAGCCGGGTGATGACTGTTCCCGGTTGCCCGTCCGACTCTTGCGTCTCGCCCTTCCAGAGACCGGAGTGAGTTTAACGGCCAGATATGATCGTCATCCCCACAGCGATCTCATGCTAAATTTGAGCGCCGGCCGAGCGGCAATTTGACAACATACAGCGAAGTCATTTTCACAATTTGATCCGTCAGCGAGATTAAATCGCCGGAGAAAACGGGCTTTTCTACTTTTTTGGCAAGAATTCATGTCGCCAAACTCTTGTCATGGACTCGCTGTTTACAGCGTGGAATCACCGTGTCGTCATCCCATAACAGCGCTTTCAGAGGACCGTGTCGAGACCACGATCGGCACAGAAATTCGAACAGCGCAGAGCTAGTGGATAGATCGTTACAAATATATCCGTTAACCGCTTATGCACGTGGCTCCGGTGAAACGTACATGTAGCGTTTGGCGTGCCGGGAATAGTCGACATTGGGGCAACATCGTGTGCAACCGGAGCCACGTGCATAAGCGGTATCCGTTATTATGTTCTTCTGATTTGTCGATCACGGAGGTTTGCAAGATGCGCCCTGGTGTTTCATTCACGCTCACTTCAGGCGACCGGCATCGCCTTGAAACGGTTGTCTCGGACCCGAAGAGCCCGCAGACGCACGTCTGGCGGGCGCGCATCGTTCTTCTGAGCGACGACGGGCTCGGCACGATGGCCATCATGAGAGAGACCGGCAAGGCGAAGAACAGTGTCTGGCGCTGGCAGGACCGCTTCTATGGAAGACGGTGTGGACGGACTTCTGCGGGACAAGACGCGTCCGCCGGGCAAGACGCCTCTGGCTCCTGAGCCGGTGGCGAAGATCGTCGGGTTGACCCACACCTCGCCGCCTCACGCGGCGACCCACTGGACGCTGCGGGCGATGGCGAAGGCTGTGGGGGTGCCGCTTCGAGGGTCTGGACGGTCTGGCAGGCGCATGGCCTGATGCCGCACCGCTGGCGGCCGTTCACGCTTTCGAACGATCCCGCCTGCCTCGAGACGCTGACCGACATCGTCGGCCTCTCCGTTGCGCCGCCGGCTCATGCGGTCGTGCTGTCGATCGATGACACGTCGCACAGTCAGGCACACGACCGCACACAGCCCGGCCTGCCGCTGAAGAAAGGCCGCGGCGCCACCATGACACATGATTCCAAGCGCAACGGCACGACGACGCTGTTTGCCGCCCTGACCGTGCTCGACGGCACGGTCATCGGCCAGCATGCCAGTCGGCATCGCCACCAGGCGTTCCTAAGATTCCTCAACCGCATCGCGCGCACGATACCCGCCGGCGTCCCGGTCCATGCCATCCTCGACAACGACGCTACTCACAAGCACAAGGAAGTCCGGGTCTGGCTCGCACGCCATCCGCGCTCGACCTTCCACGTCACCCCCACCTCGAGCGCGTGGCTGAACGCGCTCGAAGGCGTCTTCGCCAAGCTGACACGACGCCGTCTCAAATACGGCGTCTGCCGCTCCGTACGCGAACTCCAGGATGCCATCCGCCGCGTCATCGACGAACACAACACCACCGAAGCCAAGCCCTTCGTCTGGACCGCCGATCCCGATACCATCATCGCCGCAAGAAAAAGAGGCGTCCAAACGTTGGAATCAATCCACTAGCGCCGAGACACTTGAGAACAAGATGGTGATCATACCGATGAGGGTCGGACTTTCATCCGTCGACGCCAGCGTCACCGTCCATACCACTGGCAGTCCTGATCATGCCGGCAAAACAAGATTTGATCTGCCGGAATAGCCGGGCGCCCCACACTCACGGTTCGACAGTGCGGATCGGCTGCCGGGTTTTCGGTTTCTGATTGCCGTAGCCGAAACCAGGTCCAACCTGGTGTGATGAAACACCCAGGTCGGCGGTCTGCGCGACGCGACCGCCCGACCCCGGCGCTCCGGCAAACGAAACCCGGCAAACCGCCCGGCGGCACAGCCGGACAACGCCTTCAAGGCATAACCGGGACGGTCGAACACCGCGACGCCGACAGTCCGGAACAGCGACGGCCAATTTTGCCAAGCCGACATCTGCCGCAGGTTGTCCGCGCCCATGATCCAGACAAATCGTGTGCGGGGAAACCGCTTGCGAAGCATCTTCACCGTGTCGACCGAATAGATCGTCCCGATCTCGGCTTCGAGAGTACTGACCATAATACGCGGATGACTGGCGACCGTCCGCGCAGCACCGAGGCGATCGGCAAACGGCGCCATATCGGTCAACGGCTTTAACGGATTCTGGGGTGAGACCAGCCACCACACGCGATCAAGGCGCAACCGTTTCAGGGCGAGGTTGGACACCATCAGATGTCCGGAATGGGCCGGGTTGAACGACCCACCCATCAGCCCGATGCGCAACCCTCGGCAATCACCTTGTCCGATCGTCGACGGCAAGACCGGAGCGCCGCGAGGCGTTGTCATGTGCTGACAGTTGATCAGGGCCTGGTTTGCCCGTCACCCCGGACAACGTATTTGAAGCTGGTCAGTTGTTCCGTACCGACCGGCCCACGCGCATGAATGCGCCCCGTTGAAATCCCGATCTCGGCGCCCATTCCGAATTCGCCGCCGTCGGCAAACTGGGTCGAGGCATTGTGCAGGACGATGGCGCTGTCGATATCCGAAAGAAACCGTTCGGCCGCCGTCGTATCGTCGGTCACGATCGTGTCGGTGTGATTGGATCCATAACGATTGATATGGTCGATCGCGCCATCGACGCCATCGACCAGCCGCACTGACAGGATCGCGTCGAGATATTCTGTTGTCCAGTCCGCTTCGTGCGCCATGTCCATGTCGGTGACGATTGCCCTAGCGCCGTCGTCGCCTTTCACCACGCACCCGGATGCGCGAAGATCCCGGATAACCGGCGGAAGCAGGCGCTCGGCCGCTGTCCGATCGACAAGCAGCGTTTCGGCGGCGCCACAGATACTGGTTCGCCGCATCTTGGCGTTGAGCGTGACGTCCCGCGCCATGGCAGGATCAGCGGCGGCATCAAGATAAACATGGCAAATCCCGTCGAGATGGGCGATGATAGGGATCCGGCTCTCTCGCTGAACCCGCTCAATCAACGACTTGCCGCCACGCGGTACGATAATGTCGATCAGACCGGACATTGTAAGCATATACCCGACAGCCGCGCGATCACGAGTATCGACGAGCTGTATGGCGGCATCCGGAAGACCGGCGAGTTTGAGCCCGTGATGCAAACAGGCAACAATAGCCCGCGAAGAATGCAGCGATTCTGAACCGCCACGCAGGATCACGGCATTGCCGGATTTGAGACAGAGTGCGCCCGCATCCGCTGTAACGTTCGGCCGCGACTCATAGATTATGCCGATGACACCTAACGGAATCCGAACACGGCTGATCAAAAGTCCGTTCGGACGCTGCCAGCTGTCTATTACGACACCAACCGGATCGGGTAACTCCGCGACGGTTTCCAGACTCTTGGCCACCGATTCCAAACGCCCGTCATCAAGGGCCAACCGGTCGATCAAGGAACTTCGGAGGCCGATCTCCTGGCTGCGGGAGATATCGAGCTGATTGGCCTCGATAATCGCAGACGCATTTGACCTCAGCGTGGACGCGGCAGCCCGCAAGGCATGATTCTTCTGCGCCGCCGGCGATCGCGCCAATGCTTCGGACGCAGCGCGCGCGTTGATTCCGAGAGTATGCATTTGCTGTTCAAGATCATCAGATGTTGTATCGGCAAGTGCAGTCGCCATGATTCGCTCCTTACTCTGTAAGAACCAGATCGTCGCGGTGGATAAGTTCGTCACGCCCACGATAACCCAGAATCCGCGCGATTTCACAGGATTTGTGACCACATATCAGGGCCGCATCTTCGGCACTGTATGCCGCGAGACCACGGCCAATCTCGCGGCCTTCGACATTGTGCAAAGTGATCAGATCACCGCGTTCAAACCGGCCAGACACAGCAGTGACACCCGCGGGGAGCAGGCTGCGGCCATGGAACAGCGCCCGCTCGGCTCCGTCATCGACGTGGATCGCGCCAGCCGCACTGATGGCGCTGGCAATCCAGTTCTTTCGGGCGCCGCGCGGCGTATCCGACGCTGTGAACCACGTGCAGCGGGCACCGGTCTTGATGGCGGCCAGCGGATTGGGAACCTTACCGGCGATGATGGCCATTGCGCACCCCGCCGTCGTTGCGATTCGCGCGGCGGCGAGCTTGGTGACCATGCCTCCAGACGCGTAGTCGGTTCCCGCTTTGCCAGCCATGGCTTCAATGTCTGGCGTGATCCGCTCGACCCGCGGAATATGCCGGGCGGCCGAATCCCGGCGCGGATCCCGATCATAAAGCCCGTCAACATCAGACAACAGCAATAGCGTATCAGCGCTGACCATTTGGGCGACCCGGGCACTGAGGCGGTCATTATCGCCAAATCGGATTTCCGCTGTCGTCACTGTGTCATTCTCGTTGATGACCGGCACGGCGCCCATGCTCAGCAATGTGGAAATGGTCGCGCGGGCATTCAGATGGCGCCGCCGCCGTTCCGTATCGTCTGGAGAGAGAAGAATTTGCGCGACCGTAATCCCATGGCGCGCGAGGGCGTCCTCATAGGCATGAGCAAGACGGATCTGGCCAGTCGCAGCGGCAGCCTGTTTGTCCTCCAGCTTTAACACCGCTGATTTGAACCCCAAATGGTGCCGACCAACTGCGATGGCGCCTGAGGAGACAATCAGGATTTCGCATCCATTGGACCGGAGGTCCGCAATGTCATCCGCCAGCGACCGCAGCCAGGCGGAATGGATCCGGCCGGTGTCTTCCTCCACCAGAAGCGACGAACCTATCTTCACGACAATGCGACGCGCGTTGTCGAACGGCGACCCGGCAACCGGCTTCAGACCGGGGACCATGACGGTCTTTCAATGGTGCAGCGTGCGGTACGGGACTCCTCGACCTGTTCCAGCAATGCCGCCAGGACCGTATCGATACATTGGCGAGAGACCGAGGAAATACGGTAGACCGGCCATCCGATGATCCCGGTCAGATGATCGATCATGGCGTCGACGGTACCGGCATCGATTGAATCGATTTTGGTTATCGCCACGACTTGGGACTTGTCGGCCAGACCGGCTCCGTAGGCGGAAAGCTCCTCGCGCACCGTGTGATAGGCGGCAACCGGATCGTCCTGGGTTCCGTCTACCAGATGCAACAGGACGCGACACCGCTCGATATGACCAAGAAAGCGGTCGCCCAACCCGGCGCCGGCATGCGCTCCGGCAATCAGACCGGGAATGTCAGCGATCACAAACTCCCTATCCCGGAATCCTGCAACGCCGAGATTCGGATGAAGCGTTGTGAAAGGATAATCGGCAATCTTCGGACGGGCCCGGGAAACGACGGATAACAGCGTGGACTTGCCTGCATTGGGCAGGCCGACCAGTCCTGCGTCGGCGATCAGTTTCAGGCGTAGCCAGACCGATTTCTCTAGCCCTGGCCAGCCCGGCAGGGTTTTGCGCGGAGTCCGATTGGTCGCGGTCTTGTAATGGGCATTTCCGAAGCCGCCGTCGCCGCCTCGAGCCAAGACACTGGTTTGTCCGGCGGCGGTGAGATCGGCGATCAGGGTTTCCTGATCCTCCTCGAGGATCTGCGTTCCGACAGGCAGGCGCAGAACCACATCACGGCCAGAGGAACCGGTTCTGCAGAGTCCTGCTCCGGCCACACCCCGTTCGGCCTTGAAATGTTGCTGATAGCGATAATCGATCAACGTGTTAAGGCCATCCACGCAAACCGCGACAATGTCGCCGCCGCAGCCGCCATCGCCACCGTCCGGGCCGCCTTGGGGAACATGCGCCTCGCGGCGGAAGCTCATGCAACCATTGCCGCCATCGCCGCTCTTGATATGGACCTTGGCCTCATCGAGGAATTTCATAATCCTCACTCCCGCGCCCGTTGCTCGAATGCTGTGAGTCGGACTGCCGAGGCCGGGGCAGGGTGACATAAAAAAAGGAACGGCGCTTCCATTCCGTTCCTTATACCGCGCCAGCCTGTGGCGCAGCGCTATTCGATCGGCATTTCTGCAGTTTCAACACAGATGTAAGTTCGCCCGCCAGCCTTGTGCTGAAACGCGACGGACCCGGTTGCCTTGGCAAACAAGGTATGATCCTTACCCATGCCGACATTGGTGCCGGGATGGAATTTCGTGCCGCGCTGACGCACGATGATATTGCCCGGAATAACCGCCTCGCCGCCAAATTTCTTGACGCCGAGGCGTCGGCCCGCCGAGTCGCGGCCATTGCGCGAACTGCCGCCTGCTTTCTTATGTGCCATTCCACTACACCTGCTGTTCTTCGGTTTCCGGCTCGCTCGTGACTGTCTCAGGAAAGACCGACTCGTCGACAGCCTTCATCGCAGCGTCCGCTGTTTCGACCACGGCGCTTTCGATATCCTCGACTACATCCAAGTCACCGTCCGGCAGGATATCGGTAATGCGCAAGACCGTCAGTTCCTGGCGATGCCCTCGAGTCCGTCGGTAGTTCTTGCGACGCTTTTTCTTGAAGACGATGATCTTGTCGCCGCGTTTCTGATCCAGGATCGTCGCTGCGACCTGCGCGCCTTCCACCAGCGGCGCACCAATGGTTATGTCATCATCGTCACCAACCATCAGAACATGGTCCAGACGAATGAGATTTCCAACATCGCCTGCCAGCCTCTCGACCGTGATAACATCGTTCTTGGCAACTCTGTATTGTTTGCCGCCGGTTTTCAGGACTGCATACATCTGACATCCTCGGGCCGAGACTTGAACTCCGCCAGCCATCCAAGTATCCGCATTCAGGGCGCATACTATAGTGCCTGGGACGAAACTGTCAATCGGAAAGCGGTTCCGATTGACAGTTTTCGTTCAGACGCCGTATTCACTAATAATTCGGAGCTTCTTGCAAAATTGCCGGCCCGACCGGTTTTTACCTTGTCGAGGCTGATTTTGTTGTCGAGGGCCTGGGTCCCGGGGCCACCTCGTGGTATGTTGTGTTTCTACAATAACAAGATACCGAGGAGGTGACCCCGATGACCCTTGGCTCGGCCCTATCCGATCTCTGGCACCGATTTCAAGGGGACCTTATTCCCTGCGTTGGCCGAGGCGGTCGGTCCTCTCCTCGAGACGCACAAGCGCTTCGTGACAGCTCTCGATCTCGTCAAGGTGGAGGGCTTCGTCGATGAGGTGTGGACCGGTCCGGGTCGGCCCCGGGAGGATCGCCGGGCGCGTCATCGCCAAGGCGGTATGGGATCTGCCGACGACCCGCCACCTGATCGACAGGCTCAAGGTGGACCCGACGTTGCGCCGACTGTGCGGCTGGTCGCGTGTCTCGGAGATCCCGAGTGAAGCGACGTTTTCGCGGGCGTTTGCCGAATGGTCGCAGTCCCGTCTTCCGGAGAGGATGCACGCGGCTCTGGTCGCAGAGACACTGGGCGATGCGCTCATCGGCCACGTGTCGAGGGACCCGACGGCCATCGAGGCCCGGGAGACGCCGGCCCCGACGCCGAAGGCCAGGACGCCGAACCGCAAGCGCGGCCGGCCCCGCAAGGGCGAGGAGAGGACGAAGGAGCCTGGGCGTCTCGAACGGCAAGCGAACGGGATGGATCTCGATGAGATGCTCGACGCGCTGCCGAAGGTCTGCGATCACGGGGCAAAGAAGACTGCCAAGGGGGTCATGGAGGCCTGGCGCGGTGACAAGCTGCATATCGACACAGCAGACTGCGGGGTGCCGCTGAGTACCGTCCTCACCGCGGCATCCGTCCATGCCAGCCAGGTCGCGATCCCGCTGGCGATGATGACCGCTGGGCGTGTGACCAATCTCTACGATCTCATGGACGCGGCCTATGATGCCAGGGAGATCTACCAGATGAGCGAACGGCTTGGCCATGGTCCGATCATCGATGTCAATCCGCGCCGGGACAAGGACTTCAAGGAGGAGCGAGACCGAGAGGCCCGGGCCCGGCGTGCAATAGGCCATGTCGATCCCGAGACCGTGCGGTTCCGGATCCGGTCCGGTGTCGAGAGGACCAACGCCCGCCACACTCATGGTCGGTATCCTGGCCCTGGCGGCTGACCCGTTGATACGTCTTGCCGCCCCATAACGCGGCTCTGACAACGCATGCCGACCCTTCGCGGCCCTCTCGAAAAGAGTGGCCCGGAGAGGCGTGTCCCGATGTCCACAAAGGTCCCTGTTTGGTCTCATCATCTCTGATGAAACATCACGAATCCATGGATTCCGACCTCCAGGTGCAGAGGTGACCGGGATCAACCGACCGATCCGGCCTCACCGGACCCTGGGGGCAGGAATTTTGCAAGAGGTTCCTCGCACTAGCGCTGTTGCTCAAACACGCTCGTACTGTGTCTGACCCGGAAGATTCTCCATAATGTTGGTAACATGGGGATTTGCGGGCACCCAAGGCAGGATTATTTGCAGACCAAGCCATCCCGGTTTCCATCGTACATGTAACGATAGGCTGGATGACCTCGGCGCACCGGCGCAATTCCGTGGCGACGGGCTTCGGCGCAAGTGATCCTGCCGTTGCTATTGTCGTCATAACGCGCAAGCGCGCCGCCGGCGTTTCGAGTGGGTGCCAGTGCGGTCCGGCAGACCATGGGCTCCCGCGCCGTGCTATCGCAGTTCGACAGGATCTCGTCCAGAGCGGTCGCCTCGCGCCGGTCGATCGTCAGACCATAAGCTTGGCGGACCTCAACGGCGCGCGCTGCGAACCAGCATTGATTGTGCTTCGGAATCCATTCGGCTGCATCCTTGCCCTTCTTTTGATGCCGGTTCAGGTGTGGCGCAGCTAGGGTCAGGTTACGCAAATCCTATGCAAAGCGCGCGCGTGTGGCCCGGTCACGGGCGCAAAGCCCGGAGTCATGGGCCTCGCTCGTGGCAATCATGTGTTCGATGTCGGTCTGGCGTATCGAGTTGAAGCAGGTGCCGCTGTACGGGCCGTATATCAGGCCAAGATCTTGCACGATCTTGTGTTCGATTGACTGTGGATAGAGATAATCACGTTTCTTGTTATACCAAGCGCGCTCCAAATTGACTCACCATCCCAATATGTTGGGGTGACGGTCCGGACGACCTTACATAGACTGTGGTGATCGACTCACCAGCGCCGGAGGATGACGATGAGTGCGGCAACGCCGATAACCTGGACGGCACACACAGCGGACGAGCTCCACGCGCTTTCGAGGCACTGCGGGGACGCGAAGCAAGCGTCGCGCGCGCGTGCGCTCGCCATGATCATGGAGGGTGCGTCTCGCACGGAGGCGGCTCGGGCGCAGGGCATGGAGCTTCAAATCCTGCGCGACTGGGTGTTGCGCTACAACACGGAGGGCTTCGACGGCCTCGCGGATCTCCCGCGCGGCGGGAGCGAGGGCCGGTTGACGGACGCGCAGATCGCCGAGATCGGCGCCTGGATCGAGGCGGGTCCCGAGCTTGAGCGGGACGGTGTGACGCGCTGGCGCGTTCAGGACATCGTACGGAAAATCGAGGAGGCCTTCGGGGTCATCTATACGGAGAGCGGTGCCCGTATGATGCTCCGAAGGGCCGGGTTTCGCTTTGTCTCGGGGCGGCCGGTCCACCCCAAAGCCGACGCGGAGCGGCAGAGGTCGTTCGTGGCGGAGTTCGAGGCACAGTTGACGTCGGCGCTCAGCTCTGAGGCGCTGGCGGGTCCGATAGAAATCTGGTTCCAGGACGAAGCGCGCATCGGCCAGAAGGGGATGACGACACGGGTCTGGGCGAATGGGAAGCAGCGTCCGCGCATCGTGCGCGACCATCGCTATGGCTACGTCTATCTGTTCGGCGCCACCTGCGCAGAGCGCGGCGTCGGCATCGCCCACGTGGCGGACAGGGCGAACACGGCGTCGATGAACGAGCATCTGGCGGCGATCGGCGCGGCCGTGGCGCCGGGTGCGCACGGCGTGATTGTGCTGGACGGGGCGGGCTGGCATCGCTCGGGCGACCTTCTCGTTCCCCCCAACCTGACGCGCGTGCATCTGCCGCCCTACAGTCCGGAACTCAATCCGATGGAGCAGATCATTCTGTTCCTGAAATCGAACCGCTTCGCCAACCGCGTGTTCAAGGATGTCTCCGCCCTGAGGGACGCCTGCTGGACGGGGTGGCAATGGCTGACCGACCAGCCCGACGTCATCACCAATACGACCCGGCGCAGCTGGGCCGTAGCCCCATCGTGCTGATCCCGATGCCTCACTGTATCGGTTCATATGACTTGCGTTTGGTATTATAGGGCGAGCAACGAGCCTCGGGCGCTACGGTCAAGCCGCGCCAAGTCTCGGCTACGGTAGTGTTTGCAGAGACCAGTACCGCCAAAAGAACAAGACACCATAAGGCGGTCAGCGAACCAAGAACCTGGCTCCGACCTCGCCATCTTGCGTGCCAACTCACGAATTTCTGAACACATGACATCAGTGCGTCTCAATTCCGATAGTCTGCGGGGCGGCATGGTCTTCTATCACGGTACAAGGATTTGCGGAACCCGAGCAGCATACGGCCCCAAGCTGATCTCACGCTAAGGTAAGGTCTGATTTATTCCTCAGGAATCTTTGAAAACCCTTAATCGGGTTCTGGAATCGATGATAACTGATTGATTTTTCGAAGTTCAAAATACTTCAAACAGGGAGCGATGGAGTTTTTCAGAGGTTCCCTAAGTGATTTGGCATGGGATCACCTTAGTTGGTTTCCTGTGGGGCTCGCATTGAACGGTGCGAGACTGCAGGTTCTAGATAGTGTCGTCACGAAATACCGGCCCAGAGTGCCAGACATCGGATCTGCACCGCGGCAAGAAACGATGCGGCATTCCTGGCGTATCGCGTGGCAATCCCACGCCGACGCTTGAGCCACGGAAAGGCGTTCTCCACCAAATGCCGGTGCCGGTTAGAGATGGACATCATACGCTCCAGGGTGCTGGCGGTTGCGCTTCGGCGGAACCACCGCAATGACTCCATGCTCCTCACAATAAGACAGGATGGCATTCGTGTCATAGGCCTTGTCTGCCAACAAATACTCGGCATCGATCCCTTCAATCAAATCGACCGCTTGACGACAATCTGCTGCGGTCCCCTCGGTCACCAACGTCCGGACCAGCATCCCATGCGCATCCACAGCCAGGTGCAGCTTCGTGTTCAGCCCCCTTTTGTGCGATCCATCGCCTGATGGCCACCGACCGCACCGCTCGCATGGGGATGCACCTTGAGATGACTGGCGTTAATCATCAGCCACTCATCGTCCGGCTCATCCACCAGAGGCTCCAGTAACGCCTCCCAGACCCCCGTGTCCCACCAACGGCAGAACCGGCGATGGGTATTTTTCCAGTCTCCATAGTCTGGCGGCACATCACGCCAGGGGGCGCCGGTGCGCAGAATCCGGAGGACCGCGTCAAAGAACCGTCGATTATCCTGTGCCACTCCACCCCGGCTTCCCGCTCGGCCAGACAGATGAGGCTCCAACAAACGCCAAACCCTGTCCGAGATGTCGTGACGTCGATGAGCCAATCCCATCAGTCGCCTCCATGAGCAATCCAGTCATATCGACAGAGCAGGTATAGATGATACATCACTCGTGACGACACTATCTAGTGTCCTGTACGCAAAGTTCGTATTGTTAAGGGGGTGGTGTCGATTCGGGGGGCATGGTGATGCGACTTTCGGTGGAGATCAAGCTGAGCGCGGACGAGCGCAACGAGCTTGAGCGGCTGGCGCGCGGGCGCAAAGTCTGGCGAGGCCTGTCCGATCGGGCGCACATCGTGCTGCTGGCGGCCGAAGGGCTTACCAATGTGCAGATTGGGAGCGTGCTGGGCGTGACCAGCCAGACCGCCAGGAAGTGACGCAATCGCTTCGCAGAGCATCGTCTTGACGGGCTTGACGACGAGCCGCGCTCCGGCCGTCCCCGGCGCATCGATGACGCCGCCGTGGCCGAGGTGGTGCGCAAGACGCTTGAGGAGAAGCCTCGTGACGCGACCCAATGGAGCACGCGCTCGATGGCGCAGGCGACGGGGTATGCGCCGTCGACGGTCAATCGCATCTGGCGAGCCTTTTCCCTTCAGCCGCACAGGAGCGAGACCTTCAAGCTCTCGGCAGACCCCTACTTCGTGGACAAGACGCGCGACATCGTGGGGCTCTACGTGGACCCGCCGCAGCATGCCATGGTCCTCTGCGTGGACGAGAAATCGCAGGTTCAGGCCCTCGATCGCACCCAGCCGCTGCTGCCGCTGCGCCCGGGGCAGGTCGAGCGGCGCACTCACGATTACAAGCGCAACGGCACGACCTCGCTCTTCGCAGCCCTTGACGTCGCCACAGGCAAGGTCATCGGACAGTGCTATCGGCGCCACCGCAGCGTGGAGTTCCGCAAGTTCCTGGATCACGTCGAGGCCAACGTGCCGCCCGACCTCGAGATCCACATCGTCATGGACAACTACTCGACCCACAAGACGAAGACGATCCGCGACGGGTTCGCCCGGCGACCGCGCTGGCATGTTCACGTCACCCCGACCTCTGCCTCGTGGCTCAACCAAGTCGAGCGCTTCTTCGCCGATCTGACAGAGAAGCAGATCCGGCGCGGGGTTCACCGATCGACCGTCGAGCTGGAGCAGGCGATCACCGGGTACATCGACACCGTCAACGAGGACCCCAAGCCCTTCCGCTGGCACAAGACAGCCGATGAAATCCTGGCGTCCATCAAGCGCTTCTGCCTCAGGACCCTCGAAACCGCTGCAGCCGCAACATCATAACGGTACGAACTTTGGAATCAGGACACTAGCTCAATGCGTTCGGAATAGGGCTGGGTCGGACTTGCGACGCCATGGGTCATCGGGGCAACCGCTCGTGCGTTTATCCCGACAATTGATCTCTTGTCACGATCGATCGTGATCTTGCTGAACGGCGAACTGGTCAGCTCTGCCGGATTTTGGTCACCATCAGTGACCAGCGGTAATGCGTTTTCAAGAAATCGGTTGGCGACGATGTAGCAAGACTGTAAAATACTTGATCGTTATCGCTAGAGGTGGGGTGCCGGAGTGGTCGAACGGGGCGGTCTCGAAAACCGTTGTGGGTGTGAGCCCACCGTGGGTTCGAATCCCACCCCCACCGCCAAAACCTCCAGAATTCGGCGTGATTATGCTAGCCACGCTTCCGGGGGTAGTCGGTTTCGAATGCAACCGCGGTCGCGGCTATTCTGGATCACGGCGGATCGGCCATTGCAAAAAAAAAGGGCTTCGCAGAGATAAGGAGATGACGGCAATCGAGGAGAATCGAAAGCTGGCGCCTGGAAAATTCCAGAATCCCGGAATCACGGCAACCGGCGAGGCGCGCGCTTTTGTCGACCTGCAAGCGCTCAATACGCTTTGGGTTAACACCGGCACTGTCTGCAATATCGCATGCGCGAACTGCTATATGGAGTCCTCACCGCGCAACGATCAGCTGGTTTACATCAGCAAGCAGGAAGTTGCGGCTTACCTCGATGAAATCGCTGATCACAGACTCGGGACCTCTCTGATCGGGTTCACGGGCGGCGAACCGTTCATGAATCCCGACTTCATCTCGATGCTTGCCGATGCGCTGGACCGCGGCCATGACGCGATTGTGCTGACCAACGCCATGCTGCCGATGTGGCACAAACGCGCCGCCCTGCTGGAACTGCAGGAAGCGTACGGCGAAAGGCTCATCATTCGGGTCTCCATAGACCATTACACCCGCACCGTTCATGAAAACGAGCGGGGACCACGGACATGGGAGCCAATGATCCGGGGCCTCCGGTGGCTGGGCCAAAACGATTTCACGATCAATGTCGCCAGCCGCAACATGACAGGCGAACCTGAAGCCGCCTTGCGAGCCGGATTCCGGCGTCTGTTAAGCGAACACGATATTTCCATCGATTCGACGAACCCGGTGGACCTCGTGATCTTTCCGGAAATGGATGAAACTGCTGATGTGCCAGAAATTACAACCAGATGCTGGACATTACTCTCGGTTTCGCCGGAAGCGCAGATGTGTGCAACAGCGCGCATGGTGGTACAGCGGAAGGGTGATGTCCGTCCGGCTGTCGTCGCTTGCACGCTCTTGCCTTACGACCCGCAATTCGAACTCGGCAACACGCTGACCGGCGCCGCCCACCGGGTGCAACTCAATCATCCGCATTGCGCCCAGTTTTGCGTTCTTGGTGGTGCGTCCTGTGCGTGATGGTGCCGGACGATGGCGTTTCATTCGGAGAACAACCGGCAGTCCGTGTTTCAGTCGCTAACGTCACGCCGGTACTGCATGCGGACACCGACTGCCGCGCTGTCCGCATAGACATCAGGTTTGCGGGTTGAGACGATTGCTGCGCGAACTTCGGGGCGGCGTGCCACGATTGCAACTATCTCCCGGCACAGCACCTCCTGAAGATTGAAACGCCGGCCGCTGATCAAGTCGTGGATTTCGCGGCGCAGAAAATCATAGTCAAGCACCGAGGCAATGTTATCGAAAGATATCTCTTCAGTCGTGTCGATGTCCAGTTCGACGGAGACCAGTATCCGCTGAGGCTTGGCCTTCTCGAAGTCATGGATCCCGATATCGACTTCGATCGCATGGTCGTCAAGAAATAGCGTCGTTGATATGACGGGCATGAAGCACCAATTAGTTCCTGGCTGGTTTGGTATGAGGCATGAAGGCAACATCGCGCGGGAACTTTTGCAGATTCTGCCCACCATCAATGACGATGACGTGACCGTTGAGCGTAGATGTCGCCAATATGAACCGCATGGCCTGTACGATATCCTCCGGCGAGGAAACCCGCCCGAGCGGGCTCATTGACTGTCCGCGTTCGAAGCTCTCCTGATCCTGTCCATCGCTCGCCAACGTTATTCCCGGGGCGATACCGTTAACCCGGATCCGCGGTCCAAGCGCCTGCGCCAGAGCCTGCGTGGCGCCATGCAGGGCAAACTTGCTTATCGTATAGGAAAGATAATCGGGATTGACCGCAAAAACCTTGTTATCCAGCATGTTGACAATGCAGCCAGTCTGCAAGGCCGGTAGTTGTGCATGAAAGGCTTGGCTCAGCAGTACCGGCGTCCGAAGATTGACAGCATGGTTCCGGTCGAGCGCGTCTGCTGTCACTGTGGTGACATCGTCAAATGCGAACAAGGACGCGTTGTTGACCAGAACCGTCAATGGTGGCGCCTGTTTGACGACAGCCTGTACGAGTTTATGCGGCGCTGCCGGGTCGGCGAGATCTTGAACCATGACCAGGCCGGAGCCGCCTCCGGCTTCGATTTCGGCAAGCAACGCGTCCGCCTCTTGCCGTGCCGTGTTGCAATGGATGCAGATGAACCAGCCATCGGCCGCCATGGATCGCGCCATGATCGCGCCGATGCGCCGGGCTGCACCGGTGATCAGCATCGCCTGTCTGGGTCGTGCCGTTGTCATGATCCCCTGTCAGCCCTTCTCGTTTCAGGAATCTGCCACCCTCTGGCATAGCCATTACCGCGACGCAAGTGCTAGACCGTCGGCGTCGCACCGCCTACGGTTGCGCGGACAGATCCCGCAAAACGGAAGGTCAGGGCGCAGCCAAGCAAGGCATTTTTCAGTCGTTGAAGTCCATATTCAGAAAACCGCTTATGCACATGGCTCCGGTCTCGAGAGTTTGCCACCAGATGTTGAGGTTGAGGTTAGGGCGGAGGAGCGGGTGGAATGCTCCCGATACATTCCTGCCGACGGACCCCCCACATGAAACAGGTCCCCGACAGCCTCCTCGCTTTCCAGCACATGGTCCCGGACGATGACGCTTGCGCCGCCTGGCTGATCGAAATGCGCTGGCCGGACGGCTTCGTCTGTCCCACGTGCGGCCATGAAAAAGGATGGGCGCTGCGCAGAAAAGCACACACCTTCGAGTGCACCGGCTGCCGCCGGCAGACCTCGGTGACGGCCGGGACGATCCTGCACGCCAGCAAGCTGCCGCTCACCGTCTGGTTCTGGGCCGCCGACCTGATGGCGACCCACTCCAACGGCATCTCTGCCCTGCAGCTCCGGAAACAGCTCGCTATCGGCTCTTACCGCAGCGCCTGGCTGCTCGCCCATAAGCTGCGCGCCAGCATGGTCGAGCCCGAGCGTAACCCGTTGTCGGGCCTGGTGGACATCGACGAGGCTAACCGTCCATTCCGGACCAAAGACGATCCTCCCACCGGAGGGCAAGGACGCAGCCACGACGGCAAGATGCTCATCGTCGGCGCCATCGAACTCGGGGACGGAAACATCCCGGGCCGCCTGAGGCTGGCCGACATCTCCTCCTACGGCGCCGCCGACCTCGGACACTTCGTCGAAACCGCCGCCGGTCCCGACGCCATCGCGAAAACCGACGGCTGGTCCGGCGACGCTGCGGTCCCCGCCGATCGCCACAATGTCCATGGCGTCGGGAAGACCGCCGCTCACCTCGTCCTGCCGTGGATCCACCAAGTCTTCTCCAACCTCAAAGGATGGGCGCGAGGCGTCTACCACGGGCTGCGCCGTAAGCATCTGCAGGCCTATCTTGATGAATTCGTCTTTCGCTTCAACCGCCGCAAAACCCGCCACGATGCTTTCCGCTCGCTCTTCCGCCTCGCCACCAATGCACAACCCCTTACCTACAGCATGTTGATCGAACCGGAACCATCTGCATAAGCGGTTTCAGAAATTTGCTCGGCCAATATCTGCAATATGGCGCATTATTACGCGCCGTCATGCTGTTCAGGATCTCAAACTAGGCGCCGTTGAAACGGCCAGACTTTAGCAGGGCCCGGATGCTCAGGATCCCTTGACCACCATCAACTGTCCATCGCATCCCCGACCGTTTCATCCGCTGCGTGACCGGAACCTTGTTGGCGGCTTCGACGGTCCCGGATCCCACGATCAGGGTCCGGGACCGCAACTCACGATAGTCAATGCGGTGACGGTTGCGCTTGAAGAAGGCCAGTTCCCGCTCGAGATCGGCATGGCTGGACGAGGCAGTTTTCAGAAGAGTCCCGATCAACGCGATGACCCGCCCGCCACCATTCGGATGTTCAAGCAGGAGGTTGCGATGCGTTTCGTACCAGTCCGTGTTCGCGGCATGGTCCGAGACCGTCCTGAGATGTTGGCAGGCGCACCAGTAATCGCCCCCCCCCCCTAGTGTCCTGATTCCAAAGTTCGTACCGTTATGATGTTGCGGCTGCAGCGGTTTCGAGGGTCCTGAGGCAGAAGCGCTTGATGGACGCCAGGATTTCATCGGCTGTCTTGTGCCAGCGGAAGGGCTTGGGGTCCTCGTTGACGGTGTCGATGTACCCGGTGATCGCCTGCTCCAGCTCGACGGTCGATCGGTGAACCCCGCGCCGGATCTGCTTCTCTGTCAGATCGGCGAAGAAGCGCTCGACTTGGTTGAGCCACGAGGCAGAGGTCGGGGTGAAGTGAACATGCCAGCGCGGTCGCCGGGCGAACCCGTCGCGGATCGTCTTCGTCTTGTGGGTCGAGTAGTTGTCCATGACGATGTGGATCTCGAGGTCGGGCGGCACGTTGGCCTCGACGTGATCCAGGAACTTGCGGAACTCCACGCTGCGGTGGCGCCGATAGCACTGTCCGATGACCTTGCCTGTGGCGACGTCAAGGGCTGCGAAGAGCGAGGTCGTGCCGTTGCGCTTGTAATCAGTGCGCCGCTCGACCTGCCCCGGGCGCAGCGGCAGCAGCGGCTGGGTGCGATCGAGGGCCTGAACCTGCGATTTCTCGTCCACGCAGAGGACCATGGCATGCTGCGGCGGGTCCACGTAGAGCCCCACGATGTCGCGCGTCTTGTCCACGAAGTAGGGGTCTGCCGAGAGCTTGAAGGTCTCGCTCCTGTGCGGCTGAAGGGAAAAGGCTCGCCAGATGCGATTGACCGTCGACGGCGCATACCCCGTCGCCTGCGCCATCGAGCGCGTGCTCCATTGGGTCGCGTCACGAGGCTTCTCCTCAAGCGTCTTGCGCACCACCTCGGCCACGGCGTCGTCATCGATGCGCCGGGGACGGCCGGAGCGCGGCTCGTCGTCAAGCCCGTCAAGACGATGCTCTGCGAAGCGATTGCGCCACTTCCTGGCGGTCTGGCTGGTCACGCCCAGCACGCTCCCAATCTGCACATTGGTAAGCCCTTCGGCCGCCAGCAGCACGATGTGCGCCCGATCGGACAGGCCTCGCCAGACTTTGCGCCCGCGCGCCAGCCGCTCAAGCTCGTTGCGCTCGTCCGCGCTCAGCTTGATCTCCACCGAAAGTCGCATCACCATGCCCCCCGAATCGACACCACCCCCCTTAACAATACGAACTTTGCGTACAGGACACTAGACGTCCAGCTCAAGGCTCTACAGAAAGGTCCGGTTGTCCCGTGCGACGGCGACGACGATCAGACTGTCCGGGCGCAGGGCCCGGATATGCGCCACTTCGGCCGTGAGCTGCGCTTTCAGATCACCCTTGCCGGCCTCCGGCATGCGGCCGAAATACAGCATCTTCAATTGCTTTCCATACCCTGTCGTAAAACCCGATCGTGCCACAAGATGCCTTCCGCCAAGCCGCATCCAGATGCGACCGGGCCCGCGGCTGAAGCGGCACTATGATGCTGTCCAGCGATACCGTAATGCTCCGCGCCGCCACCGGAATGCCATCCTCGGTCTGGAGACCGGACAGAACCGGCGCTCGGATCGACCCCCAGGTCTCATGGACCCTCACCATCAGGCACTGAAGCATGCTGACAGACGGTCTTATGCCACCAACTTTCTTGTATGACCCTCCCAAACCCTTGGAGGCATATATTTATCCATAGGGGTGTCGATCGCGAAACCCATGGTCACTCAGAGCCACAGTCATGCTATCATAGAGTTTCCCTCCCCCGCTCGCGATAGCGGGGGAGGGAATGCGGGGGACAATTCCCCGCGGAGCGGACTGGGACCGTATCTCTCTTGGTTTTAGAACCGTGTTTGAGCCCTCGGTCGGCCTGCCCCTTTTCCGATCCCCTGGGTCCTGAATGGATGCTTGGGTACCACCCCGAATCATCGCAAGGAACAGGAGCAACGGATCATGACAACCGTCATGGCCGAAATCGATGTGGGCAAGAGCAGCCTTGACGTGCCTGTCAATGGTGAGGATCGCCGGTTCGACAACGACGGCACCAGCTGGCGGGCTCTGAACGCATGGTTGAAACAGCGCGACGTCAAGCGTGTCGTTCCGGAAGCGACAGGCCGCGCCGCCGGGGCGTCCACCAGTCCCTGCATAATCGTGATTATGCCGTGATCGTAATCAACCCGTTGCGGGCCCGCCGCTTCGCCGAGGCCATGGGTCATCTTGAGAAGACCGACCGTGTCGATGCCAGGGTGCTGACGGTGTTCGGCCAGGCGTTTCCGGCCTTCGTGGCCGTGACGCCACGCACGGCGTTCCTCAACCGTCCGGCGGATCTGTTGACGGTTTGTGCGCACTGTGTCGCGATGCGCGCATCGCTCGACCGGACGGCCTACGCGGTCGCCGAAGGCTGTGCGATCGAGAAGACCAGGGTGGTCGCAGCCGCCTTGGACAGCGAGGTCACGAGGCCCATGAGGTCGAAGGGGTTGATACCGACATCAAGACCCTGATAATGGACAATGAGGACTCTGCGGAGAGCTGGCGGATCTTGCTCTCGGTCCCCGGCATCGGGGTCGTCAATACTGCCGCGATGATCTGCTGAATGTCGGAACGCGGCATCCTCGGCAACCGTCAGGTGGCGGCACGGGTGGGGTGACGCCCTTTGCCTGTGACAGCGGTCAAGGCAGCGAACCCCACCATATCCGCGGCGGCTCCGCCAGCGACCACGCGACCTGCTGTACGTGGCAACCATGACGGCCTTGCGCCACACTCCGGACCTCAAGGCCTTGTATGACCGCCTGACCGTGGCCGGGGGACACACCACAAGGTCGCGATCGTCGCGGTGATGCGCAAGCTCATCATCCTCGCCGATGCCCTGCTGCGCCAGGGTCGGCGCTAGTCACCCGAAGCACCGGACATGGCGTCATGACCGGGCAATGGAAAGAACAGGCGGGCGGCGCCCGATGCGGGTGTAGCATGGCGAGTGGCGTCCCGAGATCGCAACCTGGAACGGTCACTCAGCATCGCAGCATCGTTTCGGCTTCGGAACGGATGTGGGAAACCCAGTGGATAATCCGTGAATCTTTTTCACACCATCCGCCAAAAAGGCTTGCGCCAAGACATGGATGCTTCGTGTGTCTCGACGATGAGCCAAGCGGTGTCGCGGGTGGTATGGAGAGCATCGAAGGTGATGACTCGGCCGGCGATCAGGAGGGTTTCGAGGACCGCCCGCACGGCTGCGATGTTACCGCCCTGGTCGTGAACGTCGAGCATGGCGGCCGGCATCCGGCTGCCATGCTCGACCAGAGTCACGGTTTCATGATGATCCTCGCTGTTGCGATTGGCGCCGCGGATGCGTTTGCCGTCGACGACAAGGGCTTGTGCGATGTGGAGACGTGGTGGCCCATAACGTTGAAGCACCGCTTGCCTCTACTCCGGGTCGAAAGTCTGCATGACCCGATGCAAGGTCGATTTGGAGACCGGCTCATGGCGACTGTGTTCTTCCGGCTGCCGGTGGCCGCAAGGTCCGTCTGACCGAGGCTGGCTGCGTGCCCTGTGCATCGCGCTGTTCCGCGAACCGGGGATCGCGCTGTCGGGCGACGGCGGCTTTCAGGTCAGGGCGTTCGCCGCGACGACGGTGAAGGAGCCTGGACGGACCGGGTCGCTGTAGCGGCTGCACGACAGCGTGCGCCTTCTTCAAGCTGACGGCGACCGAGGGGCCGGGTGCGGGCGAGACGTTCAGGCATTTGTCGATCGCCGAGGGCGACTATGTGCTGGCCGACCGGGGTTACTCGACCACTGCGGGCCTTGATCATGTGGTGTCTGCGGGCGGCCATGTCACCGTACGGGTGAACACGGGGTCGCTGTCCTTTCGGACGGACCGACGTCGCGCCGTTCGACCTTCTGGTGCACGTCACGACGCTCAAGCGCACAGGCAGCGTGCAATCCTGGCCCGCTGTAGCGGTCGGGGGCGGCATCGCGGTGCCGGGGCGCGTGTGCGCGATCAGAAAAGACGCAAGCGGCCCTCCGGATCGCGCAGCGCAAACTGCGCAAGGAGGCCACGCGCAGAGGCAAGCGGCCTCAACCCCGAACTCTCGAGTTCGCGCGCTCCGTCATCGTGGTCACCCCCTTCCCCGAAGCGGGCTTCACCGCCGCCGAGGTTCTCGAGTGGTCTCGCACCCGCTGGCAGGTCGAACTGGTCTTCAAGCGCTTCAAGTCGCTGGCACAGCTGGGGCCTCTGCCGAAATATGACGACGAGAGCGCCAAGGCATGGCTCTCCGGCAAACTCCTGGTGGCGCTGCTGGTGGACAAGCTCATTCACCACGCCACCGCGGGTTCCCCCTGGGGGTACCGCGTGGAGGCGATCCCGACCGCACAGCCCCTGGCGTGACTTCCGGTTCATGCTCAACCAACTCGCGCGAGCCATCGAACCCCAACGTCCTCTCGATCAGGTGATCGCCGAATGGAACCCGATCTCCAGCTCCCTGGCAAAGCCGCCCCGCCGGCGCGCGCTGCATTTCGCGAAATGCAGCTAAACAAGTTAGCGCTCATACCCCCCCCCCCCCCCCCCCCCCCCCCCCCGTTCGGAGTCCGAAACGCAACAGGGAGTCGTGACAGGTGAGGCCCTCCAATGGGGAATAGTGTATCGGAGTGGCTGGCTTTGATTGGGTCCCGGGTACCGGTCGTGCTGTCATGGCCGTTCACAGGCGCCCGCAGGAGAGGCGTCAAGACCCGTCGCTGTGACGGAAAGCACAGACCCTGAAACGGTGCCGCAGGACCGCGTGTCCGGCGGCGCCAGACCTGTCCCCGGGGTAGCGGTCCTGTGGCCGAGACGAGACAGGGTCTCATCCGGTCATGACACAGGAGCAGGCAGGCCCGGCAGCACTCACCGTGTCAGCAATACTCCGATACCCCGAAGCGCGTCGCCGAACACGGCCGCCGGCGTCCGGTCACCCGGAACCCGGCGCGGCCGGGTCTTGAGCTGATGCTCGACATCATGCACCGCCGACGCTTCAACAGTGCGGAAATCGATCGTTTTGTCAAAGTACTGCCGAACCAGGCCATTCGTATGCGCGTTCAGGCCGCGGTCCCGGGAATGGTAAGGCGTGGCGAAGAAAAATCCCGCTGACAGGTCTTCGGAGAGAGCCTGATGGCCGGCAAACGCCTTGCCGTTATCCGCCGTCAGCGTTTGCACCAGCGGCGCAAACGGCGTCAGACACCGCCGGATCGCATCCCCAACCGCGGCCGCCGTCTTGCCGGCCACCAATTCGAGACAGGTGTCTTTCAATACCCGGTCGACCACCGACACCACCGCACCCCGGTGCCGGGATCCGATGATCGGATCGACCTCCCGGTCGCCAATCCGGGTCGTCTCGTCAACCACCGCAGCGCGCTCGCGGATATCGACCCGGTTCGGGATCAGGCCGCGCCCCGCCGCCATGCGACCGCGGCGGTTGTATGTCTTGCCACGCCGCCGGAGAGCGTGGCACAAGGTCCCGCCAGCCGCCCGATCCGCCCGGATGTGACGGTCGATCCAGGTCGCGCTGACGGACAGCAGGCCCTCAAGCCGGAGACAGCCGGATATCTGCTCCGGACCCCAACGCAGAGCCAGCGTCTCCTCGACCAGGGCCCGGGCCGCCGCGATCATCTTGCGCGGCACGGACAAGGCCACATGACGGCGCTCTGTCGCCAGGCGATGCGCCTGCTTCATCCGGTATCCCCGCCGACCGGTATTCCGCTTCACCTCCCGGCTGATCGTCGAGACATGGCAGCCAGGTGCCCGGGCGATCGACCGCAGCGCATCACCCCTTTCAGGAAGTGTCTCGATCCGGCATCGTTGCGCGAAGGTCAGGTGATGGTGGCCTGAGGGCATGATATCTCTCCCTGGTGTCCACTTTGGAGAGTATCACCATCACTTGACCGCCAATAACATACTGCGGACACAGGATCTTAAACCTCGATCAGACGTGTCGCGCCTCAAACTTAAACCTGCTTATCCTTGAATTTCCACCTTTGAGGAGATACATTCTTGTAATGTTTTCTCTGGTGGAGGTCACGGAATGGGCTTCAAACTGGCATCCCGGGTGCGCGGGCTGAGCGACGCTGCGTTTCGCGAGGCCTTTGGCGAGGAGGAGCAGTGCCGCGCGGCCCTGTTCCGGTTGCGCTGGCCCGAGGGCTTGGTCTGTCCGGCCTGCGGCCATCGCGGCTACTGCGTTCCGGCTCGCCGCCGGTTGTACCAGTGCAACCGCTGCAAGACGCAGACCTCGGTGACGGCGGGCACGATCTTCCATGCGACCAAGCTGCCGCTGACGACCTGGTTCGCGGCCATCCATCTGATCGTGACGGCGAAGAACGGCATCTCGTCGGTCGAGCTGGGCCGCCGGCTCGGCGTCAAGCAGCCGACCGCCTGGACGATAAAGCAAAAGATCATGGCGGTGATGGCAAGACGCGAGGCGAACACCCGGCTCGAGGGTCGGGTTGAGATGGACGACGCGTAACTCGGCGGGGCGCACCCGGGCGGCAAACGGGGCCGCGGTGCGCCGGGTAAGACGCCCTTCGTGGCGGCGGTGTCGACCGGCCCCGAGGGGCGACCGCGAAAGCTCAAGCTGGCCCCGGTCAAGGGCTTCCGCAAGCGCGAAATCGCGCGCGGCGCGAAACGCTGGCTGGCGCCCGGGTCCGAGGTCCTCACCGATGGGCTGCACTGCTGGAACGCGCTCGATGGGATCGCCGACAGCCATCACGCGATCCGCACCGGATCGGGCTGCCAGGCAGCCCGCATGGCGCCGTTCAAATGGGTCAACACCACGCTGGGCAATATCAAGTCTGCGATCACCGGCACCTATCGAAAGCTCGGGCCCGATCACGCCGAACGATACCTCGCAAGCTTCGCATGGCGATACAACCGGCGCTTCCAGCTCCAGACCATGATCCCCCGCTTCGTCCATAGCGCCGCCCGTACCCAGCCCATCCCCTATCGAAATATCATCGCTGGATGAATCTCAAGGATAAGCAGGAACTTAAACTTAAATGGGCGCACCCATTACTTGGGACGACTCAAAATTTATTTTCATATGAAAATCATTATATATCAATTGATTAAAGAATCTACCCAATATTTGGGCAGTCCCCAGAATGCTAGAGGGCATCGGCAGTTCCGAAGGTTTTTCTCGGTTTATCCACAAATTTATCCATAGGAACCGTGGATTATCGGTAGGCTGCAACAGCCCGGTTGACGGATCCGTTGAAGATGGTGAAATTTGCCCGATGATGTCGACCGTGAGAGATCAGGACAGTGCAGATACGCCAAGCCGCAGCCAGGGGAGCGGTCCCGATCTCGCGGCTGGTATTGCTGTAATCGAGGCTCAGGTCCGGGTCTTGCCGAACAGACCAGGCGTTTACCGGATGCTGAATGCCAACGGCGATGTTCTCTATGTCGGCAAGGCCCGCAATCTTCGAAAGAGGGTCGCCAGCTACACCAACCCCGCCAAAACCTCGCACCGGATTGCCCGTATGGTTGCCGAGACCGCCACGTTGGAAGTGGTCACAACCCATACCGACATCCAGGCCCTCCTGCTTGAAAGCAATCTGATCAAGCGGTTGCGGCCGCGTTACAATGTCCTGATGCGGGACGACAAGTCCTTCGCCAATATCCTGATCACCGGCGACCATGAGTGGCCGCAGATCCTCAAACACCGAGGAGCTCGCAGTAAGCTAGGGGATTATTTTGGTCCGTTCGCATCCGCCGGTGCCGTGAATCGGACGATCACTGCATTACAACGCGCGTTTCTGATTCGCAACTGTTCCGACAGCATGTTCAGAAATCGGACCCGACCCTGCTTGCAATACCAGATCAAGCGTTGTGCTGCGCCCTGCGTAAATTACATTACACATGAAGATTATGCTGAATTGATTGCACAGGCGCGCAGCTTTCTGTCCGGTGACAGTGCTGCAATTCAGCGGGCGCTCGCGGAAAAAATGCTGGAGGCCAGCGAATCGCAGGAATTCGAGCAAGCCGCGCTGTACCGTGATCGCATTCGGGCGCTGACCCAGATCCAGGCTCGGCAGGATATCAATGTTCAGGGACTGGCCGACGCCGACATCTTTGCCTTGCATGGCGTCGGCGGCAGCAGCTGCATCCAGGTCTTTTTTTTCCGGGGCGGCAGCAATTACGGCAACCGCGCCTATTTTCCCAGTCACGACCGATCGCACGAGGCCGACGAGATTCTCTCGGCGTTCATCGGCCAGTTCTACGATACCAGACAACCGCCACGGCTAGTTCTTGTCAGCCATGAGTTTCCGGAACGGGGCCTGCTCGGAGAAGCATTGTCGGTCCGAGCCGGGCACCATGTTATCGTCGCCCGGCCGACGCGCGGCCCCAAACACAAGCTTGTCGATCATGCGCGTATAAATGCGCGTGAAGCGCTAGCTCGGCACTTTGCCGAGAGTGATTCACATCGCCGCCTGCTCGCTGGTGTCGCCAGTGTATTCGACCTTCCCGCCCTGCCCGAACGAATAGAAATTTACGACAACAGCCATATCCAGGGCAGTCATGCCGTTGGTGCAATGATCGTCGCCGGTCCCGATGGGTTTGTGAAAAACGCCTATCGAAAATTCAATATCCGCAATACCGACGGAAGCAATGGGGCAGACCGTCCGGAGGACGGTGACAGCTTCGACAGCAGCGACGATTACGCCATGATGCGGCAGGTGTTGCGGCGGCGATTTACCCGCGCCATGAAGGAAAACGACGAGACCCGGGACAGTGTATGGCCCGATCTGGTTGTGATTGACGGCGGTCAGGGACAACTCAGCGCAGCGATGACGGTTGTTGCCGAACTGGGGATCGAACACCTTCGCCTAGTCGCAATTTCCAAGGGACCGGACCGCAATGCCGGTCGCGAGCGCTTTCATATGCCCGACCGGAAGCCGTTCATGTTACCGGAGCGCGATTCCGTACTTCAATATCTTCAGCGGCTCAGGGACGAGGCCCACCGTTTTGCGATAGGAACCCATCGGGCGCGGCGAGCGCGGGCCCTTACGCAATCCGGCATCAATGACATTCCCGGGATCGGCGCCAAACGAAAGCGTGCATTGCTTCATCATTTCGGATCGGCCAGAGCCGTCTCCGCCGCCGGACTCAAGGATCTTGAGTCGGTCGATGGAATCAGCGGCGCGATTGCGAAGCGGATCTACGATTTCTTCCACGACGGATCATGAATGGGCAAGGTATTGCCTCGCGTGATGTTTTGTACTGTACGGATCGTTGGCGGAACCGGCGCTTGCAGCGATTCGATGGCCTAGCGGTGTTACGCGGCCTTCAGAATCTGCTCAACCCAAATTGGCATTTTGTGGCTTGAGTATCTCCATAATGCATTGATTTTACATAAAAAAAATTTCCGTTCCGGCACACACGGCCCCACATTTTAACGATTTTGTTATTCCGGTATCGGAATTCTCCTGCGGTGCAGTTGTGGCTCCACACCCGCGGCGCGGGCGATCCGCGCGACTTCAGTGTGGGGCCGCATGTCCTAGATAGTGTCGTCATGAGTGATGTTTATCTGTACTATCTGTCGAATTCACTCGATGGTTCTTGGAGGCGACTCATGGGAATGGCTCATCGGCGTCACGACATTTCGGACAGGGTCTGGCTGTTGTTGGAGCCTCATCTGCCTGGCCGAGCGGGACGTTGGGGTGGGGTGGCGCAGGATAATCGACGGTTCATTAATGCGATCTTCTGGATTCTGCGTACCGGCGCTCCCTGGCGTGATGTGCCGCCAGACTATGGAGACTGGAAAAATACCCATCGTCGGTTCTGTCGCTGGCGGGACAAGGGGCTCTGGGGGGCGTTGCTGGAGCCTCTGGTGGATGAGCCGGACGATGAGTGGCTGATGATTGACGCCAGTCATCTTAAGGTCCATCCCCATGCGAGCGGTGCGGTCGGTGGCAATCAGGCGATGGGTCGCACAAAAGGGGGCTGAACACGAAGCTGCACCTGGCTGTGGACGCGCATGGGATGCCGGTGCGAGTGTCGGTGACCGAGGGGACGGCAGCAGATTGCAGTCAAGCGGTCGAGCTGATTGAAGGGATAGATGCCGAGTCCTTGTTGGCGGACAAGGCCTATGACACGAATGCCATCCTGTCTTATTGTGAGGAGCATGAAGTCATTCCAGTGGTTCCGCCGAAGCGCAACCACAACCACCCCGGAGCGTATGATGTCCCTCTCTACCGGCACCGGCATTTGGTGGAGAACGCGTTTCTGTGGCTCAAGCGTTGGCGTGGGATTGCCACGCGATACGCCAGGAATGCCGCATCGTTTCTTGCCGCGGTGCAGATCCGGTGTCTGGCGCTCTGGGCTGGTATTTCGTGACGACACTATCTAGCGGTTGACGATTGTCGATCCATCGGTCCGGCAGATCGTGATGGTGATGCGCAACCAGCTGCGCAGGCGGTTGTGGATCGCGTCTCAACTGAGGGTGATGCCGGCGGCCTTGAGGCGGGGTGCCGAGCGGTGCACGACGTGAAAGGCGAGGATGGCGAGGAACAGGTGCGCCGCGATGCGGTCGTCCTTCTGATACCAGATCGAGCGCAGGCCGAGCTCCGACTTGAAAGATCGGAAGGTGGCCTCGATTTCGGTCAATGTCCACAGCGTCCGCAGCAGGGTTTCGGCGTCCCGGTCGGTATGGCTGGAGCGCAAGATACAGGCGCCGGCGCCATCGTCGCTGTCATTGCGGGTGACGATGATGGCGCTTGCGGTGTTGCCATCGCCCGTCTCGACCCGGATATCATCGTGATGCGAGACCCTGGAGACCTCCTGGCGCAGGCGGTCGATCTTCTGCTGGACCTTGTCGTCGCGTTTCATCCGCCCCGGGATGGCAAGGCCGTCGTGGAGGCGGATCAGTTCGGCCTTGTATGACCCTTCCACATCCCTGGACACAGATATTTATCCACAGGGGTTGTTGGTCGCGAAATCTATGGATAATTCCGATGTCGCCGTGAGTTGTAATCATGCTGTCACAGAGGGCCCCTTCCCTGCGTTGGTAACGCGGGGAAGGGGCTGCGGGGGTATCCTCGCGCGGGGCGGGCTGGACCGTTCAGGCCCTGATTTCAGAACCGAACTTGAGCTTGGTCGGTCTGCATGACCGATGGGGTACGATCCGCGATAAGCTCGCCGGATGGGTGCGCCTCACCTCCACCCTCCAGGAGGTCGGCGGAAACCGGCTCGTCATTCATCAAGACGCCCGCCCCGATGCCGATGCGCGGACCATCGCGCAGGCAGTGGGCCTCACAATAGACCCCCACAGGCGTCGTGCAGTACTCCCCGGAAACCAGCGATGGAGAAAAATACCCTCGTATTTATAACAAGTTAGGACTCTCACGCGAGCCGAAATGGCTAAGATGGGTTCAGACATTCCTTAACCCCTGCCGCATTTCGAGACCAGCTCCGAACGGGTGGCGGACTCTCGTTGTCGCAGACTGATACTTGGTCCGATAGGGAATTGCCGTTCAGCCAGCGCTTCGAGACGGACACAAAGCCGATGTTGCCTGCGTCAATGGGAAAGCGCGTCGGTAAGGACAAGCCACAGAAATCTGGATGATGGCTTTTCCACTAACCATCTTGTCTTATAGATTAACCATTGATATTGGGGGTCGCGCTACCGTGGCCGCCACAGCGGCCAGGTCTGCAGCATGCGACAAGTTCCGAATATTCTCACAATGTCCCGGATCGCCGCGATTCCACTCCTGATCACGCTGATCTGGGGCGGCACGCCAACCATGCGATGGGCCGCCCTGGCACTCTATCTGGCGGCTTGTATCACGGATTATCTTGACGGGTATCTGGCTCGGTCCTTGAACCAGCAATCGACACTCGGCCGCCTGTTTGACCCGATCGCCGACAAACTTCTGGTCGGCGGTTGCCTGTTGGTGCTGTGTGCCTTTGACTACATTGTCGGCTGGACTGTCCTCCCCGCTGTTATCATCCTGTTACGGGAAATCCTGGTTTCCGGATTGCGTGAGTATCTCGCCGAGATCCGAGTTGGCCTGCCGGTCAGCAGGCTGGCCAAATGGAAAACCTTCCTGCAGATGTTGTCGCTCGGATTTCTGATTATAGGCGATGCTGGGCCGGCGACGCTTCCGACCGTCCTGATTGGTGAGACGGCACTCTGGCTCGCCGCCCTGTTGACGCTCTGGACCGGATATGACTACCTGCGTTCAGGTCTGTTGCACGCTAACGCCGAGGACGGCGAGATGGCGGTAGCCCCGAACCAGTCGTCCGAATTACGAACTGCGCGCGGCAGCGGGGCGGCCAATAATCGGCCAAGGATGCCGGACAGCAAGGGATGACCGATACTCTAAAGGGCGGTATCGGGCGGATACTAGGCATTGCGGGATGGAGCGGCGCCGGCAAGACCACATTGCTGAAGCAGCTCATTCCGGCACTGGTTGACCGCGGTCTGACAATTTCAAGCCTGAAACATGCACATCACAGCTTTGACGTCGACAAGCCCGGCAAGGACTCACACACCCTTCGGATGTCGGGCGCTTCCGAAGTCCTGATCACCTCCGCCAGACGCTGGGCCTTGGTGCACGAGAACCGGGATGCGCAGGAACCCGGGCTGGAAGAAATGCTGGCCAGACTGAGTCCGGTTGATCTGATTCTGATCGAGGGTTTCAAGACCTACCCTCACGACAAGATTGAAGTGTATCGGCAAAGCAACGGCAAGGCACCGTTATACCCCGACGACCCCAACATCCGGGCCGTGGTCAGCGACGATTCCTTGTACACGAACGGAATCCCGGTGTTTCCGTCCGGCGATATTGACAGAATTACCGATTTCGTGCTGACGATCACTGGTATATCGGTAAAAACACCGTGAACCGGAACCATGGCGCAACTTCGCGATGACTGCTTTGCATTCGGTGGCGTCCTGACGCCGGTCGACGAGGCGCTTGACCGGTTGTCGCAGGTTCTGATGCCGATTACCCACAAGGAAAGCGTGGCATTGACTGCGGCCACGGGACGAATTCTGGCGGAACCGGTTGTTGCCGGTATCGCTGTTCCGCCGCACGACAATTCTGCCGTTGATGGTTATGCCGTGTATTTTGACGACCTCTCCGCCGATGACGACTCCCGGCTGCCGGTTGTCGGACGTGCCGCCGCCGGGCATCCCTTCGAACGCTCTCAGAAGCGGGGGGAGGCGGTCCGGATTTTTACCGGCGCGCCCCTTCCGTCCGGGGCTCCGGACACCGTCCTGATGCAGGAAGATTGCGCCGAGGAAGGCGACCATGTCATCATCCGGCCGGGTATCCAGCGTGGTGCCAATTGCCGGCAGACTGGAGAAGACATTACGCCCGGCCATTGTGTTCTGACGGCAGGCCGGTGTCTGCGTCCTCAGGATGTCGGCGTTGCCGCCGCTCTGGGCCGAACCGCGTTGAATGTTTACACGCCCTTGTGCGCGGCGATTTTTTCCACTGGCGACGAAGTGAGGGATCCCGGTACTCCGAGGGTGCCCGGGACGATCTACGACTCCAATCGTTTCATGCTCGCCTCCTTGCTCGATGGCTTGGGTTGCATCGTCCGGGATCTGGGTATCCTGCCGGATGACCGGACCGCGATCGGTCAGGCCCTGGCGGGTGCCGCCTGTCACCATGATATTATCCTTACCTCCGGCGGTGTGTCGGCCGGTGGTGAAGACCATGTCCGTGCCGCTGTCGAAGATCATGGCACGCTCAATTTTTGGCGGCTCGCGGTGAAGCCCGGCCGGCCGCTGGCGCTCGGTCAGGTCGGGCGCACGCCGTTCATCGGCTTGCCGGGCAATCCGGTGGCCGCAATGGTGACCTTTCTCAGGATCGCGCGGCCGGCTATCCTTCATCTTGCCGGTGCGACGGACACTGCGCCGCGATTGTTTCGGGTTCGCGCCGGTTTCGATTACCGGAAAAAACGCGATCGCCGGGAATATGTCAGAGTCCGTCTGACCAAAGATTCGAATGGTGCTATGGTCGCCCGGAAGTTTGATCGTGACGGTGCCGGCATCTTGTCGTCGATGGTATTCGCCGACGGTCTTGTCGAGCTGCCTGAAACGGCGACAGCCGTCACGGCGGGCGATTCGGTCGATTATCTTCCATTCAGCGAGGTCGGATCGTGAAGCTGCTTTATTTCGCCTGGGTTCGGACCAGGATCGGTGTGGGTGAAGAGGTCGTCACGCCACCACCGAATGTGCGCGATGTTGCCGGCCTGATCGACTGGCTGGCGCAACGCAGCAGCGCGGCGGCCGGTGCTTTCGCGGACCGCAGCCAGATCCGGGTTGCTGTCAACCAGGACTTTGCCGAGTTCGACCATCCGCTCGGGGCCGACGACGAGATCGCGTTTTTCCCGCCTGTCACAGGAGGCTAGAGGCGTGATCCGGGTGCAGCGTGATGACTTCGATGTTGGGGCCGAATTGACGGGACTCGTTCATGGCAATCATCGAGTCGGCGGACTCACCAGTTTTGTCGGCCTGGTCCGCGACATCGCCGACGAGGAGGCGATCTCGGCGATGACACTGGAACACTATCCGGGCATGACGGAAAAACAACTGGCGTCGATTGAGGCTGAAGCCGCGCGGCGCTGGCCGCTCGAGGCCAGCTTGATCATTCATCGTTACGGTCGCTTGGAGCCGGGCGACCGGATTGTGTTGGTCGCCTGTACGTCCGCCCATCGCGAGGCAACCTTCGAAGCCTGCCATTTCCTGATTGACTGGCTCAAGACCCGTGCCCCGTTCTGGAAAACCGAGGATAGGCCGGACGGTCGGCGGTGGGTCGCGGCGCGGAGCAGCGACGACGGTGCGGCGGCACGCTGGAACAAGCACTGACGGCGAACCATTCGCCCTAACCGGCGGCCGGTCGCTAGCGCGACCGCAACTCTGAATCGGACATGCCGACGCGGAATACTCGACAAGACCATGTTTCCGTAATATTCCTTCTCGACCATTGGTGTAACCACCGGAGGCTCGGGGCACGCGTGGATCCGGGCAAAAGACCGATTGAGGCATCAACGATGAAATGTTTCGCAATCTTCCTTGCCGTTCTCTGCATTGTCCCCGTCATGCCCGCAGGGTTTGCCACGGCACAGACACCGACGAAGATTGGCAGCGGCAAAGATTGGCACGCCTACACCTACAAGGACGGCAAGAAGACAATCTGCTACATGGCGAGCGTACCAATCAAAAAGCAGGGCAATTATACGCGGCGCGGCGATCCGTTCGCGCTGGTCACCAACCGTCCGGCGGACAGGGTTCGCGGCGAGGTTAACTTCGTGGCCGGGTACACTTTCAAGCCTGCCAGCGAGGTTACGGTGACCATTGGCAAACAAACATTCAGGCTGTTCACTGCCAATGATCGGGCCTGGTCGCGCGACAAGGCCACCGACAGGAAAATCGTTGCCGCAATGGTGCGTGGCAGTCGCATGATCGTCCGTGGCATTTCAAGTCGTGGTACCCGGACTACAGACACCTATTCGCTGTCTGGCGTTACTGCGACCCGAAAGATTATCGACCAGGCATGTCGGGGGTAATCTCCGTAGCCCGGCGACGCGACCTGGTCGGCTTGTCGCGTGACGCGCTCGCAGCGACGGTTGCCGCGCTTGGATTACCGCGCTTTCGGGCGGTGCAGATCTGGCACTGGATTTACCATCGTGGTGTCGTTGACTTTGGGGCAATGACAACGCTTGCCCGGCCGTTGCGAGACCGCCTTGCCGAGGAATTCGTAATCGGCCGACCTGGCAACGTTTGCAAATTGGACAGCACCGACGGGACGATAAAATGGCTGTACCGGTTCGCCGACGGCAACGAGGCCGAGACAGTCTTCATTCCTGAAGAGGGCCGGGGAACACTGTGTATCTCGTCCCAGATCGGCTGCACGCTCACCTGCTCGTTCTGCCATACCGGAACTCAGCGCCTAGTCCGCAATCTTTCTCCCGGCGAAATCGTAGGTCAGGTCATGGCCACGCTTGATGCGTTGCAGGCATGGCCGGCGACCCGGCCGGGTCGACCTGTTACCAATATCGTGCTGATGGGCATGGGTGAACCGCTCTATAATCTCGATAACGTGGCAACGGCGCTCCATGTCATTATGGACAATGAAGGCTTGGCGATCTCTAAACGCCGAATCACGCTCTCGACATCGGGAATCGTGCCGGAAATGGCCCGCTGTGGGTCCGAGACCGGGGTTAACCTGGCGGTTTCGCTCCATGCCGTGCGAGACGATGTCCGTAATCTGCTCGTTCCCATCAATTGGAAATATCCTTTGGCACAACTGCTAGATGCATGCCGCGCCTATCCTGGCTTGAGCAATGCCCGCCGAATCACCTTCGAATATGTGATGTTGAAAGGTATCAACGACAGCCCGACTGATGCCCGGGCTCTGGTTCAGTTGATTCGTGGTATCCCTGCAAAGATCAATCTCATTCCGTTTAATCCGTGGCCCGGTTCGCCATACGAGTGCTCGGACGATGACGCCATTCAGGCGTTTGCGGAGATCGTTCAGAAGGCCGGTTATGCGTCTCCGGTGCGTACCCCACGCGGCCGCGACATTTTGGCGGCTTGCGGCCAGCTCAAATCCGGCAGCCAAAGATTGCCCCGAAGACAGCGCGAAGCGGTTTTAAAGACCCCTGTTTAGCAATGATGATCTGGTTCTTGGTGTTTGATCAGTTCGCTGAACATGTTTATGACGACCGCAAGGAAACACATGGCATAGTTTACGCGAGAACGGAGGCCGCTACACCCATAAAGACCCGATTGTATAGTTTCACTGCTGTATCAACGTTTAATAGATTAAATTGCTCATTCTCTAGTTCTGGCCAGACCTTCAAGTATTCATTGATTGCAACGTTTCCGAGTTCCAATATGCTGGCAACCACTGGATGGTTAACACCATCGCGAAACGGAGGAATCGATATCATCCTGCTCTATGCCGCAATATGAGCGTAGGCATGTCGGGTTGAGTGATCTCAAAATGGCCCTGCATTCAGGGCTGGCGAATACGAACGGCGTCCACATGTGCAACCACAGGCAGTTTTGCGGCATACTGACGACCGTTAAGAAACCGTAGGTCCGGTACGCAACCGGGCTGCAGCATTTCAGGGAGAGGCAACCATCCAGAACATCAACACTGCATCCTGCGAACGGGATGATCTGCTCGATCAGGTGATACTGTCGCTCCACGACGACAAGGCCGAAGACGTGGTGATCATTCCTCTGGCCGGCAAATCCACGATCGGTGACTATATGGTAGTTGCCAGCGGACGCTCGACTAGGCAGGTCACGGCAATGGGCGAACACCTGATCACCCGGCTCAAGCAGGCTGGCATGCAACGGATCAATGTCGAAGGCCTGTCCCATGGAGACTGGGTTCTTATTGATGCCGGCGACATCATCGTGCATCTCTTTCGCCCGGAAGTCCGTGACTTCTACGGCCTCGAAAAAATGTGGGGGATCGGCGCAGAACCGCCCGATGCTGAAAACGGTCCCAAATCAGAACCCGCTGCGCCGGACTGATGGCGCCGGATGCCCGGTACTGGCCCTGATGGTTTCGAATGCGTGTGACCATCGCATCAGTTGGCCATGCCCGAACCGGGTTGTTTCGGGAGCTGCATGAATACTATGTTCGCCGCCTTCGATGGCCGGTTGTCCTTCGCGAAATCGAAGCCCGCCAGGGGCTGAGAGGGACCGCGCAACGGACGGACGAGGGCCGCAAACTTCTCGCGACCTTCCCCCGTCATACCCGTCTTGTCGCCCTCGCCGAGACTGGCCGCAGCCTGTCGAGTCGCGAATTCGCCGAATGGATCGGTCAAGTCCGGGACGAAGGAACCGGAGATCTTGCGTTCGCGATCGGTGGCGCCGATGGCCTTGATCCGGCAGTGATTGATCGCGCCGACCTGGTACTGTCGCTGGGCAAGATGACCTGGCCGCATCTGCTGGCGCGCGGGTTGCTGGCCGAACAGCTGTATCGGGCGCAGCAGATTCTGGCAGGCCATCCTTATCACAGGGATTGATTGGCCTGCCCATCGGGATCGGATATAAGCCACCTATGAAACCTGTCATGCTGTGCATCATGGATGGTTGGGGCGAGTGCGCCGAAACCGGTCACAATGCCGTTGCGCTTGCCAGAACACCTGTGTTCGACCGGCTGCGTGACATGTGGCCGTCTGGCACGATGAGTGCGTCGGGCCGCGATGTCGGCCTGCCGGACGGCCAGATGGGGAACTCCGAAGTCGGACACATGAATCTTGGTGCCGGCCGGGTCGTTCTGCAGGATTTGCCGCGCATCAACCAGGCGATCGGCAACGGCATGCTTGAGACAAACACCGAACTCCGGACATTGATCACCACATTGCTGAAGTCCGGCGGCAGATGCCATCTGATCGGTTTGCTGTCGCCCGGCGGCGTGCACAGTCATCAGGACCATATCGCAGCACTGGCCCGGACCATTGCCGGCGCCGGCGTTCCGATTCTGATCCACGCGGTCCTCGACGGCCGCGATACCGCCCCAATGTCCGCTCGCGATTGCATTACCGATTTCGAACACCAGATCGGACCAGGATGCCGTATCGCAACGGTAATCGGCCGCTTTTACGCAATGGACCGCGACAAGCGCTGGTCGCGGGTGATAACCGCATGGCGGGCCATGGTTCGTGGCGAAGCCGAGCCGGCCATGAGTGCGGACGCAGCCGTAGCAGAGGCGTATGCTCGCGGCGAAACAGATGAATTCGTCACTCCCGCGATTATCGGTGACTATCAGGGAATGGCTGATGGCGACGGTCTCGTCATGGCCAATTTCCGAAGCGACCGGGCGCGTCAGATGCTGACCAGTCTGGTGGATCCCGCATTCGACGCCTTTCCGCGCGAATGCCGGCCGGACTTTGCCGCCTACCTTGGCATGGTCTCCTATTCCGGCGAACTCGACAAATACTTCCGGATGCTGTTTCCGCCCCAAACGCTTTACGACACCCTTGGTGAAGTGGTTGCGCGAGCCGGATTGCGTCAACTCAGAATCGCAGAAACCGAGAAGTATCCGCATGTCACATTCTTCCTGAACGGCGGCCGCGAAACTATATTCGCCGGCGAAGAACGGATTTTCGTCCCGTCTCCCAAGGTCAAGACCTATGACATGCAACCCGAGATGTCTGCCGACGCCGTCACGAACCATCTTGTCGAAGCAATCCTCGGCCAGCAATTTGATCTGATCGTCGCCAACTACGCCAACCCTGATATGGTCGGTCATACTGGCGATCTCGATGCGGCAATTGCCGCTGTCGAGACGGTCGACTGTTGTGTCGGACGGGTTGCTGCGGCGTTGGAGCAGGTCGGTGGAACGATGTTTCTGACCGCGGATCACGGGAATTGCGAAACAATGACCGATCCGACAACCGGCAATCCGCACACGGCCCATACAACCAATCCGGTCCCCACAGTCCTGGCCGGAGCCCCAGGCCATGTCGCTGGGCTGGCGTCGGGACGCCTCGGTGATGTTGCACCGACATTGCTGGAACTGATGGGAGTGCCGGTACCGTCATCAATGACCGGACAGTCCTTGCTCCAGCTGAAAGGCGGAGCGGATCCTGAGATCCTGGCAGCCGGATAAGATCGATGCGACAACGTGACACGACAGATCAAGCGGCGGCCAAGGGTATTACCATACGCATTGTATTTCTTGCTGCCATACTTGGTGCAATCTCACCGGCCCCGTCACTAGCACAACACACCATGGTCGACGGGACCGCCCCGCCCAACGTAACCGAATCAGCCGTATCGGTTCGTGAACCATCCGGCAGCATGGTGCCTTGTGCGGCGATTATGCAGGAATTGGCGACGCTTCGCGTCAGGCACGCCGATGCCAACCGGCGCAAGGCTGCGTTGCGAGATCGGTTGGACGATCTCGCATTTGCCCTGCAGCGCCTCGCCCGGCAACCGCCGGAGGCAGTATTGACAATGCCGGAATCACCTCTTGATACAGTACGCGCCATGGCATTGATCCGCCATTTGAGCACCACAGCAAAGGCTGACATGGCTCGCATAAAGGCCGAATTGCTCGATCTCGAACGATTGCAAGATGAGATACACACCCTGGAGGCCCGGCCGGAAACCACCGAAACTACGCACCACAACGGTATCAGCCTGACATCCCGTGGATCTGCGCGGCGCTCACCACCGAAGGACAGGACATTGTCAAACGACCAGCCGCCGGCAGGGGATCATCCCGATACCCCGGCGGTCCGCACAAGGATACCAGCGACGAAACCCAGGGCACCCGACTGGCCTTCCGCTTGCCTGTCGCATGACTCGCAATCAATGCATGCAATCAAGGGAACCCTGATCTTTCCCGCCAGCGGGCAGATCGTCGAACGGTTCGGCATAACCGGCACATCAGGCCTGAGGGCGAGAGGTCTCACCTTGCAAACGGATGTCGACGCCGAAGTTGTCGCGCCTTATGGCGGCATCGTGCATTATGCTGGTCTGTTTTCCGACTACGGCCCCATGATCATCATTCAGCATGGCAAGGGATTGCATACTCTGCTCGCTGGCCTCGGTCGGGTCGATGTTCGTACCGGGCAGGATCTTCTTGCAGGAGAACCGATCGGAAGCATGGGCGGGAACAGCGCGGCAAGCGTGGACACTCTGCGGCATCTTTATATTGAAATGCGAGAGGACGGAAAGCCGGTGAATCCACTAGCTTGGCTATCAACCGAAAGGGGCTCGACAAAGCGATGATGTCAACACCACCGACAGAATACCCTAGTGGACGCATTCGGGCCGCAGGCCTCGGCACCTTGATTGCTCTCGTACTCTGGCTTGGCTCCCTCGTCCCAGTCCAGGCGCAGAATACGAACGATACTGATACCTATCGTCAATTGAATCTGTTCGGCGATGTTTTCGAACGCATCCGAGCCGAATATGTCGAAGAGGTTGATGACAGGACCTTGATCGAGTCGGCGATCAACGGCATGCTGACCTCGCTGGATCCGCATTCGGGTTTTCTCAACGCCAAGAACTTTCGTGACATGCGGGTTCAGACCAAGGGTGAATTTGGTGGCCTCGGAATTGAAGTCACCATGGAAAACGGTCTGATCAAGGTCGTATCACCGATTGACGATACGCCGGCGGCTCGGGCCGGCCTCGAAGCCGGTGATCTGATCACGCATCTCGACGGCGACGCCATTCTCGGCCTGACTCTGAGCCAAGCGGTAGAACGCATGCGTGGTCCTGTCGACTCAACGATCATCCTGTCGGTCCGCAGGCCCGGCGTTCCACCGTTTGATGTCACGATCCAACGCGCCATTATCACGATTCGCTCGGTACGGCACGACAGGATCGGTAACATCGGATATCTCCGTATCACCACCTTCAACGAACAGACCTCGCCAGGCTTGCAAAAGAGTGTTGACAGCCTGCACGAGGAAATCGGCGAGGATCTCGCGGGGTTTGTGCTTGATCTACGAAACAACCCCGGCGGCTTGCTCGACCAGGCGACGGCCGTCAGCGATGCTTTCCTCGAAAAAGGCGAAATCGTCTCGACCCGCGGCCGTGATCCGGAAAACACTTCGAGGGTCCATGCGACTGCAAACGATATCGCTTCCGGGCTACCGGTCGTCGTCCTTATCAATGGCGGATCTGCCTCAGCTTCGGAAATCGTCGCCGGAGCACTGCAGGACCACCGCCGCGCCATCGTTCTTGGCACCAGATCATTCGGCAAGGGATCGGTTCAGACCATTGTGCCGCTTTCCAGTGACGGTGCCATGCGGCTGACGACGGCGCGATACTATACGCCGTCTGGACGGTCGATCCAGAAAACCGGCATTACGCCGGATATCGAGGTTCCGGTTGCACGCATCGAGAAACTCGACCCCGGCCGTCCCCTGCGTCGCGAAACCGATCTCAGAAACGCACTCGGTGGTAGCAACGAAAAGCCGGGTGCAGACACGGATGCAACGGACGATCAACCGGAGCAGCCAGCGAGCCGCCCGACTGCGGCAGAGCAGGCAGAGGAAGATTATCAACTCGCTCGCGCGGTAGACCTTCTGCGCGGATTGCAGTTACTTTCCGGACGAACGGTCAACTGATTAGATAGTGTCGTCATGAAATACCAGCCCAGAGCGCCAGACACCGAATCTGCACCGCGGCAAGAAACGATGCGGCATTCCTGGCGTATCGCGTGGCAATCCCACGCCAGCGCTTGAGCCACAGAAACGCGTTCTCCACCAAATGCCGGTGCCGGTAGAGATGGACATCATACGCTCTGGGGTGCTTGCGGTTGCGCTTCGGCGGAACCACTGGAATGACTTCATGCTCCTCACAATAAGACAGGATGGCATTCGTGTCACAGGCCTTGTCCGCCAACAAATACTCGGCATCTATCCCTTCAATCAGCTCGACCGCTTGACTGCAATCTGCTGCCGTCCCCTTGGTCACCGACACCCGCACCGGCATCCCATGCGCGTCCACAGCCAGGTGCAGCGTCGTGTTCAGCCCCCTTTTGTGCGACCCATCGCCTGATTGCCACCGACCGCACCGCTCGCATGGGGATGGACCTTGAGATGACTGGCATCAATCATCAGCCACTCATAGTCCGGTTCATCCACCAGATGCTCCAGCAACGCCCCCCAGAGCCCCTTGTCCCGCCAGCGACAGAACCGACGATGGGTATTTTTCCAGTCTCCATAGTCTGGCGGCACATCACGCCAGGGAGCGCCGGTACGCAGAATCCAGAAGATCGCATTAATGAACCGTCGATTATCCTGCGCCACCCCACCCCAACGTCCCGCTCGGCCAGGCAGATGAGGCTCCAACAACAGCCAGACCCTGTCTGAAATGTCGTGACGCCGATGAGCCAATCCCATGAGTCGCCTCCAAGAACCATCGAGTGAATTCGACAGATAGGACAGATAAACATCACTCATGACGACACTATCTAGGCAAGCCTGCAACGAAAGACCAGAATGACCACAGACAAGAAATCGCAGGGCTCTCTGCCGTATCGGCCCTGCGTCGGAATCATGCTGCTGAATCGGCAAGGACGGGTCTTCGTCGGGCGGCGTAACGATGTCGACATCGATGCGTGGCAGATGCCGCAAGGCGGCATTGATCCGCACGAAGATGCAAAAACAGCTGCATTGCGGGAACTCGTGGAAGAAACCGGAATAAGGGATGTAAAGGTCATTGCCGAAACCCACGACTGGCTGACCTATGACTACCCGCCCGCTATCGCCCGGCGGTCATTTGCCAACCGTTATCGAGGCCAAAGGCAGAAATGGTTCGTCATGCGATTTCTCGGGTTCGATCACGACATCGATTTGCGCGCAGGCCATGCCGAATTCAACACCTGGAAATGGGTAGGGCTTGACGATCTGGTACCTTTGATCGTTACGTTCAAGCGCCCGGTTTATGAAACTGTCGTCGCGGAATTCCGACATCTTGCCAGCCCGGAATGCGACTGACCCGTTGTGCAACGGCAGTGTACCGGCCTCAAAGGTTCAAGTATCGGAGTGTTAGCGGCAGATTATCCGGATCGAAGGCCGATTTAGCGTCGATAAGAACGTCGCCAAATCTGACAGCCCGACAATGTCCGTGCCTCCGTCTCTGATATAGTCCTGATGTGGCACCGTGACGATCACGGTGTCGAAACTGCCAAGACTGTCCCAAGCGCACAGGACGATATCATGCTCCTGCTCCAGACGCCGGGCATCCGCATAGGCATCGTGCACACACTGCTGCGCCAAAGCGGCCGGGTTCCGTAATGATTTCCGTTGTCTGACTATTTCGGAAGTCCAAAACGTTTCCTTGATTACCACTCAAGCTAAACGCAACTTGAGTAGCCTCTCCGGCATCGGCGGTGTCCGCAGCGCCACGTAGACCAGTCCGGGGATGATCTCGGGCAGGTCGAAGCGACGATTGAACCGGTTCACGAACTCCGCAAGATAGCGCTGGGCATACTTGGGACGAATCGCATAGTAGGTGCCACGCAAGGTGCTCTTGATGTTGCCAAGAATCATGTTCACCCAACGAAACTCGGGGCGCTCGACCGCGGCTTTCCCGCTGCCGGTCACCATCGGCTCATGCACACAGCCTGCCACGGTCACGCCATTGAAGCAGGTCAGCCCATCGCAGAGCACTTGCGTGCCCGGATCCAGGTGCTGCTGCGCCCAGGCGGCGATTTCGGCGAGACGGAAGCCCTCGACCGCGGCGACGAACAGGGTCTTGCCCGGCGCGCCCGCCCGCGCTCGCCGCCGCTGCGCTCGCCCCCGAGAGTAGGCATCGTCGCGTTGGACCGACCCGCTGAGCGGGTGCTCCCGGTCTCGCTCCATCATCATCTGCATCAGCTTGTGGCGCCTGCGCCACGCCGCGTTGTCGGAGATGCCGAGCTGGCGATGCAGCGTCATCGCCGATGCACCTTTCTTGTCCTGGGTCATGAAGTAGAGGCCCTGGAACCACACCGTCAGGGGCAGCTTGGTGGCCTCGAAGATGGTCCCGCGGTGATGGAGGTCTGGCGATGGCAGCGGTTGCACTGCTGGAACTTTCGGGTGTTCAACTGACAGCATCAATCATGGGCGCAGTGTGGGCACAGAAAGCCGTTCGGCCATCGCCATTGAAAGAGGGCGTCGAAGCACTGGTCTTCGCTGCCGTAGAGGGAGAGGAACGTGTTGAGGCTGATTCCTTTCTGAAACTGCACTGGGTTGCGCGCCATGTGAATGTCCGCTTTCTATCATCAAATGACATGGCGAACCTCTTGCAAAATTCCTGTCCCAGGGTCCGGTGATCCCGGATCGGTCGGTTGCTTCCGGTCACCTCTGCACCTGGAGGTCGGAATCCATGGATTCGCTGTGTCTCATCAGAGATGATGAGAACAAACAGGGACTTTCGTGGACATCGGGACACGCCTCTCCGGGCCCCTCTCTTTGAGAGGGCCGTGAAGGGTCGGCATGCGTTGTCGGAGCCGCGCTATGGGACGGCGAGACGTATCAACTGGTCAGCCGCCAGGGCCAGGATGCCGAACATGAGATGGCGGGCGTTGGTCCTCTCGACACCGGACCGGATCCGGACCCGCACGGTCTCGGGATCGACATGGCCTATTGCACGCCGGGCCCGGGCCTCCCGGTCTCGCTCCTCCTTGAGTCCTTGTCCCGGCGCGGATTGACATCGATGATCGGAACATGGCCAAGCCGTTCGCTCATCTGGTAGATCTCCCTGGCATCATAGGCCGCGTCCATGAGATCGTAGAGATTAGGCCGTGTTGACGAATGATCGAAGCATAATCCATGCTGAGACAATGTGGACAAACGCGAGGACCGTCCGAGCGAGCTTGTCATAACGTGTGGCAATGCGACGGAATTGTTTGAGCTTGTTGAAGAATCGCTCGACCTGCTGGCGCCGCTTGTACTTTTCTCGATCGTGATGAATCGTCTCAGTCCGGTTCGACCGGGCGGGAATCACGGCTTCGACGCCCTGGTCGGCCAGCACCTGGCGAATGCCCTTGCTGTCATACGCCTTGTCCATGACCGCAGCCTCCGGTGCGGGAGAGCTGGGCAAAGCCTTCCACAGCAGCTCGCATCCCACGCCATCATGGCGCTCGCCACCCGTCAACACGAAGGACACACCGGTTGTTTCGTTGGCACAGGCCACGTGCAGCCTGGTGGAGAACCCACCCCGGGAGCGGCCGAGAGCCTGGGCCTCCTGGCCACCGTTTTTTTACCGCGCCGGCGGCGTGTTGATGAGCGCGCACGATGGTCGAATCGATGAACACTTCCTTGAGTGGTTCATCGTCTACCTGTTGTCTCTGTTGCCAGAGCCGCGCCCGGAGGTGGCGCTTCTCCCAACGGCGAAACCGCTGATAGACGGCATTCCAATGGCCGAATTCGTCGGGCAGGTCGCGCCATGGGGTTCCGGTCCGCGCCTGGTAGAGGACGGCTTCGATGACCAGTCGGTCGCTGAGCCGTGGCGGGGCGCCGGCGGCGTGTTTGCTCTCACGCAGTAGCGGCTCGAGTGTCGAGCAGACAGCATCCGTGATGAGCAGGCGTAACGCCATGATAAGTCCCCGGAAAGTGTCATTGATGGAGAATGATTATCAGCATTTCATGAATTCGTCAACACGACCTAGGCCGTGTTGACGAATGATTAGTCACACGCGCGGCGGTCATCATCGCCAGCGGGATCGCGACCGGGCTGTCATGGACGGATGCCGCGGTGAGAACGGTACTCAGCGGCACCCCGCAGTCTGCTGTGTCGATAGGCAGCTTGTCACCGCGCCAGGCCTCCAGGACCCCTTGGCAGTCTTCTGTGCCCCGTGATCGCAGACCTTCGGCAGCGCGTCGAGCCTCTCATCGAGATCCATCCCGTTCGCTTGCCGCTCAAGACGCCCAGGCTCCTTCGTCCTCTCCGCGCCCTTGCGGGGCCGGCCGCGCTTGCGGTTCGGCGTCCTGGCCTTCGGCGTCGAGGCCCGGGAGACGTGACCGATGAGCGCGTCGCCCAGTGTCTCTGCAACCAGAGCCGCGTGCATCCTCTCCGGAAGACGGGACTGCGAAAATTCGGCAAACGCCCGCGAAAACGTCGCTTCACGCGGGATCTCCGAGACACGCGACCAGCCGCACAGTCGGCGCAACGTCGGGTCCACCTTGACGAGATCGAGAGCTGTCACGAAGCGCTTGTGCGCCTCGAGGAGAGGACCGACCGCCTCGGCCAACGCAGGGAAAAGGTCCCCTTGAAATCGGTGCCAGAGATCGGATAGGGTCGAGCCAAGGGTCATCGGGGTCACCTCCTCGGTATCTTGTTGTTGTGGAAACACAACAGACCACGAGATGGCCCCGAAACCCAGGCCCTCGACAACAAAATCAGCCTCGACAAGGCAAAAAACCGGTCGGGCCGGCAATTTTGCAAGAAGCTCATGGCAATATTCGATATTAAATACTGCTTAGATTCGAGGGTAATTAGGAAACACAATGTGGTCGGCATTGCTGACAGAACGCCATTTATGGCGTTGCGGTCAAGGCCGGAGTGAAGTTCCCGGATACGTTCACTGTCCAGATCGAAGGCGGCGACATCATGATGCCGCGCCAAAGCAAATGCGAGCGGCAGGCCGACATACCCGATTCCGATAATCGCTATCGCGGTATCAGTGACAACCGGCATCTGCGTCTCGCCAGACGTTGTTAGTCAATCGCGTGAAAGAAACCTTCTGGAAGAAATCGGTCGTTGCCGCAAACGCCTAATTCCTCCATGTCTTGCGGTGATGATACCAATGGTACTGATCTGTCTCATGTATGCTCACGGCTTCGATTTCGAGCGCGGATACTTCGGATCTTCGATTGAATCTGGGATGTGACGCCGTCAGGAAGAGCCATCGGCCCCATCCTTGAGGGAAGCGTGACCGGCACGGGCCGCAGCAGGACGGCGTGGGCCGCCATTGACCGCAAACCGGTAAACCGCAGCATACAGTACCGCCAGTACGCCAAGCATGATCAATGACGAGGTGCGCGTGTGCGACAGCAACAACACCGAGGCGAGGCTGGCCAGCGGCCACGCCCACATTGCCGCGCCTGCTGCTGGATTAGCAAAGCGCGTATCGCCGCCGTTGCGGACGAACCGCTTGCAAAGGCGACGATAGACGAGCATGTGCAGATGCAACCTGTCCGGTTGCCAGGGCGCATGGCCACGCCCAAATTTACGGGCTGCCGCGAAGACCGCCTCCAGAAGCGGATAAGCGATGACGACGACGCTGATCCAGGGCGACGCATCCGGGTTGCGTGCCGGAATCATCACTGCCACGGCGCCAACGACAAGTCCCAGGAAATAAGCGCCCCCATCGCCCAGAAAAATCAGGCCAAGAGGGAAGTTTATAATCAGGAAACCTGCAAGGACGCCGATAGCCGCGCAACAGAACAGCGTCATCTCAAAATCGCCAAGGGCGGATGCAAACACGGCAAATGCAGCTAGCATGACAATGCCCGTTCCCACCGCGAGGCCGTGAAAGCCGTCCACGATGTTCACCGCTTGGGCAAACCACGCCATCGAAACCACAGTGAAGACGAGCGCCACCGGCATCAGCGCCATCACTCCATCAAGAAAATGGATTTCTACGCGGGTGACGGCGTAGCCAGTCACAAGGCAGAAAATGAAACCGGAGACCAGCGTGGCGCAAAGCCGCAACAAAATGCGCCCGCCCTTGAACAGATCCTCCGCCAGCCCAGCTGCCAAAGCTGGCGCGGTTGCCACGCCAACTGCCATCATCAAACTTCGTACCGGAACCGGGGCCATGGCCGCCGCGCCCCACCAGCCGACATACACTGCCAACCCGCCGATGCGTGGCACTGCTCCAAGATGAAACTTCTGTGGCCCATCCACGCTATCACTGCTCAACCGCCCATGCCATCGCCGTGTCATAAGAATGGCAATGCACACGGCCAACGTGGCCGCGAAACCGGCGAGGAATGGGGCAACGAGATCGGGTGACAACGCCATCATCGCCAAGCCGCCTCCCCTAGACTGGTTGCATCGGTCACCCGATGTCCCATGCCGCCGTGGCAAATGCAACACACCCCAACAGCCTGGCGGGCCCGGGCGAAAGGAGTTCCCACCTGACAAAGGCGGAAAAGAGGGTCGATATCACTATAACGAAAGGAATTCCAGCCATCGTAACCGGCTCGGCGCCACTGATAATCCGGCGTGCAATCATCACGCGCCACCGACAGCGCTTGCTGGCACAGTCGATCTGGAAAGCGGCCCCATGTGCCGCAGGTGTGATGCTAGCATGGCGAAAAAGGACTTATTTGTGATCAATGAGTCAAGGGTTTCCGGATCGGGTTGTGATGCGATGCTTTGCTGTAAAATCCGATGGTCTGTCGAGGTGCCGGCGGCGTTGATGTGAGATCAGGGAATACTCCAACCCACAAACTGTGGCATGATCTGGCATCGACACTAGATCAGGACCATCCCGATGCCAGTATCGCTGTTACCGTCCGCCGGGTCCAGCCCGTTGTCCAGTGACGCGCCCAGGCCGGATGTCGACCTCGTTTTCGCGGAGAGTCCGACCCTGGTTTCGACCCTGTGCCGGGAGCCGTTGAAGGCCAGCGATATTCCCTGGAGTTTCGCGACTTTGGAGGCGTAGCTCAAAACGACATTGAATGATGTGGGCTGCCACGTTCTGGCCAAGACGATCGATGATCGTTCTGCCGATCCTGACACCCTTGAACGGGACGGTCAGGGTTATCGACGTGTTGCTCCGATCCGACACACGATCGTGTCGTCCCTGGGTCCGGTCTCGTATCTGCGGCCGCGCTATCGCTGTTCAGGCGTGTCGACATCGCTTGGTCCGGTTGATGAGAGCCTGGGTCTTGTCGCGGATTATCCGACCGGCCCGGCGGCGGAGATCGGACCTTTCATGATGGGGGAATGCACGCCGCACGACTGTGTCGATATCCTTGAGAGAGTTGGCGACATGAGACCGTCTGTCAGCATGCTTCAGCGTCTGATGGTAGGGTTCATGAGACTTGGGAGTCGATCCGCGCGCCGGTTCTGTCCGGTCTCCGGGTCGGGGAGGGAATTCCGGCGACGACGCGGAGCGTGACGGTGTCGCTGGACAGCATCATGGTGCCGCTTCAGCCGCGGGCCCGGTTGCATCCGGACGCGGCCTGGCGGGAGGCATCCTGTGGCACGGTCATGTTTTACGACAGCGATGGCAAGCGATTGAAGATGCTGTCTTTCGGTCGCATGCCGGAGGCTGGCAAGGGTGATCCGAAAGCGCAGCTCGCGGCCGAAGTGGCGCATATCCGCACCCTGCGTCCGGACAGTCTGATCGCCGCCGATACCACACGGGACAACCGGACCGTCCTGGAGAGCCTTGAGCCGGATGATCGGGGCTGTTCTGAAAACCGCCTCGTCCGGCCATGCCGATCTCGAACGGGAACTGATCTTCTTCAAGCGCAACCGTCACCGCATGGGCTATTATGAGTCGCGGTCCCGGACCCTGATCGCGGGGTCCGGGACCGTCGAAACCGCCAACAAGGTTCTGGTTACGCAGCGGATAAAACGGTCGGGGATGCGGTGGACACTTGATGGCAGTATCTTGTTTACGGATCAAATTGTGAAATTGACTTCGATGTATGTTGTCAAAGCGCCGCGCGACCGGCGCTCAAATTTAGTATGGGATCGCCGTGTAGGGATTTCAGATCCTGTGTCCACAACGGTATGAATCCAGAATGGGCTGAAGGTGATCGGCAATGCCTTAGCCTCAAGTTCCCGGATACAGGGCATCCATGGAATGTACCCTGCGGAGGCTGAAAGTATCCGGAACTGGATTGCGCCACAGGAGTCATCCGGCTTCATCTGACGTTGGGAAACCGCGATAGTCTGGCATCTGTATCAATATGCGTTCGGCCATTTCTGAACAAGATCGTTCACCCCGGCAAGGAGACCGTCCCGATGACACTCAGGATTCCTTACGACCCCGCGATATTGCCCGACGGAGTTCGGTCCCGCCATGTCGACAATTCAAACGGTCTCGTCATGCATATCCTGGAATCGGGTTTCGAGACGCCGGGGCGCCCGGCCGTACTGCTATTGCACGGATTCCCTGAACTTGCCTATAGCTGGCGCAAGATCATGCCGGAACTGGCCGGCGCCGGCTATCATGCCATCGCACCTGACCTGCGCGGCTACGGCCGGACACTCGGATGGGGACCGGTCACCTATGACGACGACCTCACACCGTTTCGTCTGCTCAACACGGTCCGCGATACGCTCGGTCTGCTTGCCGCCTGCGGTTACCGGGACGCCGCAGCCGTGATCGGCCATGATTACGGGGCTTCGGTTGCTGCCTGGTCAGCGCTCGTCCGGCCGGACATTTTCAAACGCTGCGTACTTATGAGCGCTCCGTTCGACGGACCGCCGAGCCTGCCCAATCCCGTGGCTCCGCTAACCGGCAGCGAACCGGACATCCATGAGGCCATGGCGGCGCTCCCACGACCACGCAAACATTATCACTGGTATTATTCGACTGGACCCGCCAATGCCGACATGACCGGTTGCCCGCAGGGCCTGCATGATTTCCTGCGTGCCTACTACCACCACAAGAGCGCCGACTGGACAGAAAACCGCCCCTACCGACTGGAAGCCTGGCGGGCCGACCAATTGGCGCTCATGCCGACCTACTACATCATGGATCTCGCCGATACGATGCCGGAGGCGGTAGGCCGGGAAATGCCAGACATGGACGCCTGCGCGGCAAACACCTGGCTACCGGACCAGGAACTTTCGGTCTATGTCGAAGAATATGCGCGCAACGGTTTTCAGGGCGGCCTCAACTGGTACCGTCGCGGCACGACCGGGTTCGACACTACCGAGTTGCAGATCTTTGCCGGTCGGACGATCGATCAACCGTCCTGCTTCATATCTGGCGCCAGCGACTGGGGCGTCTATCAGCGCCCCGGCGTCGCCGAAAAGATGAACGGGACCATCTGCACCGACATGCGCGGATTCCATCTTGTCGGTGGCGCCGGGCACTGGGTTCAGCAGGAACAGCCGGAGGAAACGCTCCGGTTGCTCCTTGCCTTCCTGAACGAAGCGAATCTTTAGATTGCGGTCTGGGCCAAAGGACCACGCAGGAACCTTCCTGGCAAAGCGCCGGTATGCACATTGTCCTGCAGCACCGTTTGTCCGGCAACCACCGTCGCCTTGATGCCGGTCGAATACTGTTTCAGGCGCTTGGCGCCGCCGGGCAGATCATTCACCACTTCCGGCATCTGTGCTCCGACCGTATCGGGATCAAGCACGACAATGTCGGCAACCATGCCTTCGCGCAACAGACCGCGATCATGGAATCCCCAGCGGGTTGCCGTATCGTAGGTCACCATGCGAATGGCCTGCTCAAGAGTGAAGGCCTCTTCCTGGCGAACCCAGTGGCTCAAAAGATGGGTTTGCAGCGAGCTGTCCATGATTTGTGAGACATGAGCGCCGGAGTCCGAGAACGTCACGCAGGAATCCGGATGCCGCATCAGGGCGAGCGTGTCTTCCATGTTCTCGTTTGCCAGCGGTTGCCGGAAAAATGCCTTCAGATCGTTCTCGAGAGCGATATCGATCATCGCTTCGACCGGAACCACCCCGCGCTCGGATGCGATTTCCGCCACGGTCGGATGCGGCAGGGCCACCTTGTCGACAAGATAAAAAATGTCCCATTCCGGCGGCCGAGCTTCGGCGCCGACGACATCCGGCCCCTGATAAGGCCGGCTAGCAACTTCAATCAGCTTACGCCTGATCTCGGGATCTCGCATCGCCACGATCTGGCCATCACGCGGCAACGCCCGGATATCACGCCATACGTCCCAGGTGTCGAAGGGGGTTGCGGTCTCGAAGGACAGGATCGAGTTGATTTCGCGACTGTGAACCTGGGTGAAGATGCGGGCACCGTTCAGATTACGTGCCTCGACAATATCATAGAGTTCCTTCCACTGGCCGGGATATTTGCGCCTGGAAAGGCTGCCGAAAGTCACGGGCCGGCCGGTCTCGATAGAAAGATCCGCCAATCGGTTGTAGACCTTTTTCATATGGTCGAGATCGCCGCGTTCCATGGCGAGCTGGAATATCCCGGCACCGGTCCTAGCCATGGCACCGACCAGATATTCAATCTCGGAATGCGGTGCGATACGGCTTGCCACCAGGCGATCGTCGGACGTCAGATGACTCGGGCTGCGCGATGTCGAAAATCCCAACGCTCCGGCGTGGACCGCATCTTCAACATGACTGGCCATCGCCTCAAGATCATCTTCGTCCGCTGCCTCGTCAAAGGCGCGTTCACCCATTACATAGGTACGAAGCGCCGAATGTCCGATATAGCCGGCATAGTTGATTCCCTTGGGCAAGGTATCGAGAACATCCATGAACTCCGGGAAGGTCTCCCACTGCCATTTGATGCCCTGCAGCATCGCGTCGCGGCTGATGTCTTCTGCCCGCTCGAGATTCCGGAAGACAAAATCGACTTCCGCTTCGCGGCAGGGTGCAATGGTAAAACCGCAGTTCCCCATTACTGCCGTCGTCACGCCGTGATAGCAGGAGCAGCTTCCGAGTCGATCCCAGAAGATCTGCGCGTCCATATGGGTATGGCCGTCAACAAAGCCCGGCGTAACCACATGGTCTTCAGCGTCGATCACGGCCTCAGCAGGTTCGGCAATTCGGCCAATCCTCGCGATCAACCCGTTGCGGACACCGATATCGGCGCGGTAGCGCCCCATTCCGGATCCATCGACGACCATCCCGTTCTTGATTATTAGATCGTAACTCACGGCGTTTCCTCCCTCATCTACATCCAGAATCATATCCTTATACCAAACTAGAAAGGCTTTGCCCCCCCCCCCGGCGTTTCAAACTGCTTCATTTCTGATCACGGCCCATGGTCTGAATGACAAGGATTTGATCCGTCGGCGGTTGGTTGAAGAGATATCCGAAACCGGTTGATCGCATCCTGTACATCCTTGATGGTTGTGCTCATTCTGTTGGCGATGACGATGGGATCTGACGCCAAGCTGGTGCTGCCTTGATATCGGCAGGCCCAGAATCACGTGGCGTTCAAGCGACCGCCGATCGACACGATGGTCTGTCCGCTGTTCAGATCCTTAAACACGCTCTTGCGATCTCGAACCAGCTCCTGGCATCGTCCAGAGCCATCCTTGATGCTGACCAGTGAGCGCGTAATCGTCCCCTGCCCATCCGGTTGGAAACTGACGATAATGATCCTGCCCTGTTCGGAGTCCGAAACGCAACAGGGGGTCGTGACAGGTGAGGCCCTCCAATGGGGAATAGTGTATCGGAGTGGCTGGCCCCGGACTGACTTTTTTCGGGGATGGTTTCGTGCCTCAAGCGGCTGGCTTTGATTGGATCCCGGGTGCCGGTCGTGCTGTCATGACCGCTCACAGGCGCTCGCAGGAGAGGCGTCAAGACCCGTCGCTGTGACGGAAAGCACAGACCCTGAAACGGTGCCGCAGGACCGCGTGTCCGGCGGCGCCAGACCTGTCCCCGGGGTAGCGGTCCTGTGGCCGAGACGAGACAGGGTCTCATCCGGTCATGACACAGGAGCAGGCAGGCCCGGCAGCACTCCGATACCCCGAAGCGCGTCGCCGAACACGCCCGCTGGCGTCCGGTCGCCCGGAACCCGGCGCGGCCGGGTCTTGAGCTGATGCTCGACATCATGCACCGCCGACGCTTCAACAGTGCGGAAATCGATCGTTTTGTCAAAGTGCTGCCGAACCAGGCCATTCGTATGCTCGTTCAGGCTGCGGTCCCGGGAATGGTGGGGCGTGGCGAAGAAAAATCCCGCTGACAGGTCTTCGGAGAGGGCCTGATGGCCGGCAAACGCCTTGCCGTTATCCGCCGTCAGCGTGTGCACCAGCGGCGCAAACGGCGTCAGACGCCGCCGGATCGCATCCCCAACCGCGGCCGCCGTCGTGCCGGCCATCAACGCGAGACAGGTGTCTTTCAATACCCGGTCGACCACCGACACCACCGCACCCCGGTGCCGGGATCCGATGATCGGATCGACCTCCCGGTCGCCAATCCGGGTCGTCTCGTCAACCACCGCAGCGCGCTCGCGGATATCGACCCGGTTCGGGATCAGGCCGCGCCCCGCCGCCATGCGACCGCGGCAGTTGTATGTCTTGCCACGCCGCCGGAGAGCGTGGCACAAGGTCCTGCCAGCCGCCCGATCCGCCCGGATGTGACGGTCGATCCAGGTCGCGCTGACGGACAGCAGGCCCTCAAGCCGGAGACAGCCGGATATCTGCTCCGGGCCCCAACGCAGAGCTAGCGTCTCCTCGACCAGGGCCCGGGCCGCCGCGGTCATCTTGCGCGGCACGGACAAGGCCACATGACGGCGCTCTGTCGCCAGGCGATGCGCCTGCTTCATCCGGTATCCCCGCCGACCGGTATTCCGCTTCACCTCCCGGCTGATCGTCGAGACATGGCAGCCAGGTGCCCGGGCGATCGACCGCAGCGCATCACCCCTTTCAAGAAGCGCCTCGATCCGGCATCGTTGCGCGAAGGTCAGGTGATGGTAGCCTGAGGGCATGATATCTCTCCCTGGTGTGCACTTTGGAGAGTCACGATGTTTTCATGCCCTTGATCCCGGCGATGAGGGCGTCGGAGGCCGCTCCGCGTTCGTTAACCAACCCGGTCTTGCTTCGACGGTTTCGGCGATACGGTTGTACAGCCTGGAAAAGACGCGATCGGACAATTCGAATCAGACGGACGACATCACCATGACCAGAGCCTCTTTCGCGCCGAAACCTGTGGCGGGGGATATGTCGAATGCAATGGATCCCTCGCTCCCATCTTGTCGGTTTTTCAACGAAGGGATCGTGGAAGAGGGAAATTCCGGTCGCTTTCGCGTCTCACGCTCCGGAACGCTGATGCATCCTGTTGCTCGTCCTTGTTTCCGGAAACGACGTTGCAGGCCGGGTGCGCGTCCTTGAATCAGGTACAGTTTGCAGCGCGCTCACGCCTCTGAATGGTGCAATTTCGATGCATTCCTTCATTCCGGGCGATGGTACGGCTGGGCGGTCTCGGGAGTCCAATAGTGCAATCGGAGCCCGGTTGAGGAGTTCGGCATATTTGCACTCTTGAAATCGGATCAAAGATCCTGGAGACGCGTGATGCCATCAGCCTCGACGAGTCGCTTCCGCCATGCCAGGGTAGTTCGTGCGATGACATCGAGATCGTCATAGCGAGGTTGCCAGCCAAGGTCCGTTCGTGCGCGTGTGGCATTAGCTACAAGCGCCGCGGGGTCGCCAATGCGGCGGGGACCTGACCGGATATCGAGAGGCCGACCTGCTGTTTTCTCCACCGCCGTAATGACCTCGCGGACCGAAAAACCCCGGCCATAACCACAGTTGAACACGCCTGCGTCATGGGTTTCGAGTCGACGTAGCCCGGCGACATGGGCCTCCGCGATATCTGACACATGGATATAGTCGCGGATGCAGGTTCCGTCCGGGGTATCGTAATCGGTCCCAAACAGGGTCAGAGGACCGCGAAGTCCGAGAACGGAGTCGCAAGCCGCAGTGATCAGATGTGCCGGTTCGAGATCTGACGGCCCGGTCCGGCCTTGCGGATCCGCTCCCGCGACATTGAAATAGCGTAACACGACGCAGGACAGGCCATGCGCCGCGGCCGCATCGCGCACCATCCATTCGCCAGCCAGCTTGGAAGCTCCGTAAGGGTTGATAGGAATTGTCGGTGCATCTTCGCTGATTGGAATTGAGGCTGGAGTTCCATAAACAGCAGCCGTTGACGAATAGACGAAACGGCGCACACCACCGTCGACGCAGGCACGGATCAGCACCGCAGTGGTGCTACTGTTATTGTGGTAGTAGCCGAGAGGGTCACGAACCGACTCCGGCACGCTGATGCTTGCCGCCATATGAATCACCGCACCAATGCGGTGTTCCGTGACGAGGCGGCGGACGAGTTCGAAGTCGCTGGCGTTGCCTTCGACAAACACCATGTCACCGGGTATGGCGGTGCGGCGCCCGTTTGAGAGATCGTCTAGCACGACGACCGGGTAACCGGCGGCTCGTAGCGCCAGCGCCACATGGCTGCCGATGTAACCGGCACCGCCGGTGATCAGCAACGGAGATTCAAGCATCGTTTCCACGACGGACGCCCTCGTGTCTCAATTATTTCCAGATTACGCGCAAACTGCGAGCGGTCACGACCGTAGAACCGTACGAAACGATTTGCATGTCTGACGCCGGAATGTCGCCCTGAAGTGCTTCCGGGATTACCCGCCCGTCTCGAAAGGCCCGTCGGTTGTGGTTTGCGACAGCATCAATCGTACGATACCATTAACGGAATCAGGACTGCAACAGCTTCGAACAGATCTTTCGGGAGCCCTAGTGGATTGATCGTTACAAGTATATCCGTTATTGTGTTCTTCTGATTTGTCGATCATGGAGGTCTACAAGATGCGCCCTGGTGTTTCATTCACACTCACTTCAGGCGACCAGCATCGCCTTGAAACGGTTGTCCCGGACCCGAAGCGCCCGCAGAAACACGTCTGGCGGGCGCGCATCGTTCTTCTGAGCGACGATGGGCTCGGCACGATGACCATCATGAGAGAGACCGGCAAGGCGAAGAACAGTGTCCGGCGCTGGCAGGACCGCTTCTATGGAAGACGGTGTGGACGGACTTCTGCGGGACAAACGGAAACTGTGACCTTCATTGCGGAAGGCTCAATTCGTGCCTCGTAGGCTCGGTTTAGTTGTGGATCCTCAACAGGTTGTTCTCGGTCAGTCTGAGTCGGCTGATGGGTGTATTTGCCTTCAGGCTACCATGCGGCCGGTGGCAATTGTATCGGTGGAGCCAGTACGGAAGGTGGTGTGCGCGTTGGCCTGAGTTTTGGTAGGCGCGTGCGGAGGCCCATTCGCGCAGGGCGGTCTGGATGAAGCGCTCGGCCATTCCGTTGGTCTTTGGCGTGTAGGGCTTGGTTCGGATGTGCTTGAGGCCGAGGGTTCGGCACGCGTTGCGGAAGGCGAAGGCCTTGTAGCAGGCGCCGTTGTCGGTCATGACGCGGCTGACGGTGACGCCGAGGCTTTTATAGTAGGCGAGGGCGGCGTTGAGGAAGGCTATGGCGCTTTCCTTCTTCTCGTCGGGCATGATCTGGCTGGAGGCGATGCGGGAGTGGTCGTCGATGCACAGGTGCAGGAACTCCCAGCCGATGCCGTGTCTGTTGCTGTGGCCGGTACGGTCGCCGGTGACGCGATGGCCCGGGCGGTCGAAGCGGCCGAGCTTTTTGATGTCGATGTGGATGAACTCGCCGGGGTGCTGGTGTTCGTAGCACTGGACCGGCTCGGCCGGTTCGAGGGCTTTGATGCGGTTGAGCCCGAGGCGCCTGAGCACGCGGCTAACGGTGGCGGTGGAGACGCCGAGCTCGGCGGCGATCTGCGCACCGGTGCGCCGGCTCCGGCGTAGCGCGGCGATCTGGCGGACCACCGGCGCAGGCGTCGGCCGGCGCAGTTTATGCGGTCGCGACGAGCGGTCCTGCAGGCCTTCGACGCCCTCGGCCTGGTAGCGCTGGACCCACTTGCGCACGGTGCCTTCGGGGTCTGCCCCTGGTCGATAACCCGTCGCACGATCTCGGCGCGACCGCGCGGTGTCAGTTTTGCATTCTTATGGACGTTCATCCGGGGCTCGCTTCTCGGTTCGTTGACAGGCTTCGTCAGCCATCAGCTTCCGAGTATCAATCCCGGATGGATAACCTATTGAAAGATCACAGCTAGCCAGAGCCTGCCTCGAGGCAGGCTCTGGGCGTTGGCTGGTCGCCGCGTTCGATGAGATGGAACCACCTCAGATAGCTGTCGAGGTTCTTGGTGGGATGCCGCGGAGCCGCGCAGGACGCCCTTGATCTGGCTGTGGCGGCTATTGACCGTCTGGATGGGCCGCGCGCCCCGGACCCGTTGGCTGGCCGAAGCGGTGATGCTCTCGTGCGGGATGTCGAGCGCCGCCGCAACGGGCGGATAGCAGCGGTTGGCGTCGGAGACGAGCAGCGCATCCGGTGCGACGACCGGCTCCAGCCCCTGCTCGCGCGAGAGGCCGGGTTTGCGGGCCGTCCCGCCGTGCCGGCGCGACGTGCGGTCCAGCTTCCGCTCCCCCTTGCGGCTCTCGAGAACGACGGTCTCGTCAGCCTCGACGATCCCGGCAAGCCGGTCCGGCGCCTGGCGCACCGCCGCCAGAAAGCGGTGGCGCCAGCGCGACGCCGTGCGCGGCGCAATCCCGCAGCGCTCGGCAGCCTCCCGGGTCGTCTCGCCGGCGCCAGGCGAGGCGCCAAAGGCCAGCCAGCGCTCCTTGTGGTGCAGGCTCGACAGCGCTGCGCCGGTCAGCGCACCGAACGTCTTCCCACAGGCCTTGCACCGGACACGGCGAAGACCGCGCGCCGTGTCCCGCGATACCGCCCCGCCGGCGCCGCAATGCCGACAGCGCCGCTCGTCATCCACGCCCAGCTCGATCGCCGCCAGCGAGGCCGCGCCCTCCGGCGGGTCCGACAGCACCGCCGCCACCGCCTTGCGCGGCGCCGCCTCAACTCATCGACACGCGAGACCCAATCCCGAAACCCTCGTGATCCATCTGTCTGACCGTCAAGGCGAAGCGGGCGAGTTTCTATCACGATGCCTACGAGTCACGAATTGAGCCTTGCGGAGGCATTGACTCGGACCTGCCGTTACCCACACTCCTGCGGCGCGAGCGCTTCCTCAACATGACCGCGGGCATCGTCGCCTCACGTGACCCACCCGCTGTTCGCCGGAAACGTCGCACCGGAGGACCTCGTGCTCTACCCGTGGATCGACTTCGACTGCCCGGCGTCCAATCCGCTCGACGAATCCCGCCCTTCCTCGACGCCATTCTGGCCCGGCTGCGTGCCGACGCGTCGTCGCCCGTCACGGTCCTCCGTCTCGGCGTGGTGGGCCTGTTCGCCCTCGCCGGCGGCCCCTGGCTCGCTTGGCTCCCGCTGGATCTGCTCGAGCGCATGCCCGGCATGCCCGTCCGGCCCCTATCAATCTCCCACTGCTGAGAAGGTTCCGTTCATTGGATGTTGTCCCATGCGTTGATGAAGTTCGATTCCGGCTTTGTATCGCTGCCATGCCTGCCAGATTTTCTCGGTTCCGGGGAGGGGCTGTTGCTTGCTGGGATGGAAGCCTGCGACGCGTGCGAGGTCGACCACGACGGTGCGGATGTCGGGAGGCTTGCCGGGCGGGGCGCGGATGATGCGATGGTATCTGAGCCAGACTTAGAGGACGTTGATTTCGTGTTCGGTGAAGAGCTCGCGCGCGGGCATGTGAGGCTTGTCGCGGGCGCGGCGTTCGAGGTCCATGACGCGCCATGCGGTGACGCCGTCGAAGGCGAGACACTTTCGCAGGTCGTCGGCGTCGTCGAGCCTGCGATCCTCGACGCGGGTGCCGACCTTGAGGATCCTGAAGTATTCCTCGACGGTCCAGCGCGCCTCGTACCAGGCAACGATGCGCCGGGCGTTGTCGATGTCGGCCTCGCCCTCGGTGGTGAGCAAGAGCCAGTGGAGCGGCTTGCAGCGCTTCGGCGGGTCGGGTTCCTGGACCGAGACGGCGAGCATGGGCAGCGGCGCCTGGTTGGCCCTGTTCCTCGGCGGCGCGAGTTCGACGCCGGCGGCGCGCAGGTCGAGGCGGGCCTTGCGCCTGCGGCGTCTGCGGGGACCGCCGCAGGGGAGGAGTTCGATGGTTTTCGTCCCCAGCACCGGCTGCGCCGCCACGACGTCCCACAAGTCCGGTGTCTTGCCGTCGACGACAGCCCGGCGCTGCCGGCCGCGGTCGGAGCGGATCAACAGCCCGTCGCCGCTCTCGCGCGCCTTGCAGAACATCTCCCATATGTCGCCCTCACGGTCGCAGACCGTGACCACGCGGGTGTCGGGACAGGCCATCGCGAGCTGCCCGGCGCTCTCGAGCCGGCGCAGCCAGCGCACGCTCTCCGGCTCGGCCTCGCCGGCCGGGGCCGCGCCGTCGCGCTGGGTGGCGTTGAGTTCGAACACCCCGAGCGGACGCCGGGTTTCGCTGATCGCAAGCCCGACATGGGCGAGGATCCCCCTTGTTCCCGAGCCGCCGCCGCCGAGGTCCACCAGGCCCGTGGTCTTGCGGTGGCCGTTGTAGTTCAGCGTCGTGGTGTCCTGGATGGCGAGGACCACCGGCTCCAGCCGGCAGCGCTCGACCGTCGCCTCGCGGTGGGGTTGAAGAATGTCGTCCATCTTGATCCTGTCGTTGGACAGCAGCCGGTAGGCGGCCTTCTGCTCCGCCTCTGCGGGGAAGATCACGGGCAGGGACGCACCGGGGGCATTCTCCCATGCCCGGCCCATCGCCAACAGCCGCTTGCGCAGGCGGCCGTCGGGATGCGAGCTGCGGCCGTACTCGAAGTCGGCCCAGTCCGCGCCTTTGACCCGGCAGGGCTCGGGCGTCGTGCCGAGGATGGGCGCCGGCTCCCGGCACAAGGCGTCCCGCCAGCCCTCGGCCAAGGGCTTGATCCACACCGATTTCGGCGCCGCCGCGCGGCGCCCCGGCGGAGACCCCGAGGTCCGCTCGGCGCAACACTTCCAGCCCGCCGCGCGGTAGCAGGTGCCGCGCCGCTCGGGACCCACATAAGTGTAGGCGGCCAACGGCACGGCCCCATGCGCCGCCGGCCAGTCGCCGGCCAGGCGCGCCGTCGACAGCGCCAGCACATGCGACGCCAGATTGGCGACCCGGACGCCGGGCAGCAGGAGAAAGCGATGCTGGTTGACCAGCTGCGTCAGGTTGGCGACCCGCGCCGCAGCCGACCAGCCGATGAAGGCGTCGCGGGCCGCCTGATGCCAGCTCGCGGCGCAGAAGCCGATGCCGCCAAGGCGGCCGTGAACCGACGAAACGATCCACCAGTTCAGCACCGCACCCGGCCTTCGCGACCACCCCTGCGGATGATGGCTCTCCATCATCTCCCGCCACGAGCGCTTGTCCGCCGCATCGCCGACCGGGACCAGCGTGACCGCCCCAAGCTCCGACAGCCCGCACCTCAGTTCCAGGTCCGGATAGCCCCGCTCGACCTCGCCGCCCACCGTTCCCGGCGTCCGGCACGGCATCGCCCGCGCCTCGGGCAACGAAATGCCCACCTTGTCCGCCAGCCGCGACAGAGCCTTGCTCGCTTGGGCAAGACACGGAACGCCCCGAGGGTTGCGCCAGTTCTCGCGCTCGCACAACTCGCGCGCCAGCGAATGGCGCGTCCGGCCCGTCTCGCCGGACGCCCCCTTCAGACACTCAATCGTCCCGGCGCTGAAATGCCGAAGCCCAATCTGCATGCCCAGAACATGCAGAACCGGCATTACCTTGTTAACTGTGTCCTATTGAAAGGTCCGGCCCCTGCCGATCGACATCGGCCGCTTCCGCTCCGACTTCGTCGCCCGCCGCTCGGCCGAAGACATGCAGCCATTCCGCGCGCTGGAGCAGGCCGTGCGCGACATCGCCCTTGGGCGCCAGGAATAACCGCCCCGCCCGCCGAGTCCTGAGCGCCCTTGTCCGCGAGGCCTGGAAGGCGTTGGCGACACGAGACTCCATTCTCCCGCGACCCTCATGCTTGGCGATATTGTACCAAGGAGGACCGGCCGACGATGGCGACAATACGGACCGTCGCCTCCTGTCCCTCGGCATCGCTGAGGTGCAGATCTTCCCCGAGAGCAAACCGCGCTGGCTGCTGCAGTCCGTGGTTGATGGCGATGTTGTCGGCGTAGAGGTATGTGCGGTCGAGGTCGTCCAGGATCGGATTGAGCCGGCCTCGCAGAATTGGCACATGTCCCGTATCGTTCGGGAAGATGACGGCGCCGCCATCGGACAGTTCTGTCAATTCGACGTCGAGTGGTCCGTCTACCGGTTTCCAGTTGCTCTCCACGTGCGCCGCGTACCCGTTTGTGGCGACAAGAACAGTCATCGGCAATTGAGCGGAATGCAAATCGAGTATTGCCGTGCCGCTTTCGTCCGTGACTGCGTTTTTCCACGTCTTGTTGGGGAACAGTGCGAGTATATTGGCTCCGGTGACCGGCCGGCCGACGGATCGGACAGTGACGATGCAGTCCGATGCGCCCCGGTCGAACTCGTGCAATTCCCTCCATGGGATCAGGCTGTCCGTTCCCCGGCGCTGGGGTTGATCGCCGCCGTAGACAACTACGACTGAGCACCGGTGGGTCGATTGGGCAAGGTGCCTTCGGACGCGTTTGGGACCGTCGAACAGGCTGGACGATGCTGTCTCTGAGGACTTGGCTTCGACAATCATGGTGCCGATCGGGTTTTCGACTATGAGATCGGCCTCCGCGCCGTTTCGGTCGCGGTAAAACGAGATTCCATTTGCTTCACCCTGGTTGGCCCGATGTTTGGCGATCTCCGAGACTACCCAAGTTTCGAAGATCGCGCCGCGAAGCGGATGTGCGCGGAGTTGTTCGGGGGTACGGATACGCAGCAACCGGCAGACGAGCCCGGCATCGTAGAAATGCAGCTTGGGCATCTTCACCAAGCGCTTGCGAAGATTCGTGTGAAGGACCGGAAGGCGGAAAGCAATAAAGCTGGTTTCAAGGATGCTGAGCCAGGCTTTCGCCGTCGGTTGCGAAATGCCGCAATCCCCTGCGAGCGACGAGTAGTTGAGCAATTGCGCTGTCCGACCCGCACAAAGTGTTACGAAACGCTGAAAGGTCGTGAGATCGCCTACGTTGTTGATCATCCGCACATCGCGCTCGATGTAGGTGGCGATGTAGGAACCGAGCCAGTCCGAGGCTTCCTGCCCTTCATCGAATATACGCGGGTAAGAACCGGTGAAGAGAGTCTCGTCGAGAGTCTCGGGGTGCCGGGGAAAACGGATCGTCTCGCCTCTCGTCAGCGGAAGGAGGTTGTACACTGCAGTCCGTCCTGCCAGCGACTGGCTGACCGATTCGAGCAGAGAGAGGTTTTGCGAGCCCGTGAGAATCCAACGACCTGGCGCCGAGTCTGCGTCGATGATGCCTTGCAGATAGGAGAGTAGATCGGGCACTCTCTGGACCTCGTCGAGAACTGCACCTTCCGGAAATTGGGCCAGGAAAGCGCGGGGGTCTTCAGCGGCGAAGGCCCGTACGTCGAGGGCTTCCAGCGTCTCGTACCGATGCTGTGGGAATAGGGCGCGGCACAACGTTGTCTTTCCGCTCTGCCGAGGTCCGGTGAGCGTGATGGACGGCCAAGTCTGCGCCGCCTCCGTCAGCTTTGGGGCGAGGTCGCGTGCGATCATGTCGTGAAGCATAGTGATTATTGAGGCTAAATCAATATAAAATTTTCAATTAGCCTACTTCTTGGTGAAGAGATTGTAAGTGTTTGAATCATAATGATATCAATTAGTGACAGTGGCTTGCATGCGTCTGAGTCGGCGCATGAGAACACGGCTCAGAGCCAGCAGGAGCCAGGCGAGGGCGCTGGCGATGGATCGCTCGAAATCTCTGGAGAGGCGCCGGCAGCGGCGCAGCCATCCGAAGGTGCGTTCGACCAGCCAGCGCCGGGACATGACGACGAACCCCTTGGTATCCGTGGGTTTTCCGATGACCTGCACAGTGATCGGGCAATTCGCTTCCTTGAGCGTGCTTGCCAGCTTGTTGCCGCCATAGGCGCCGTCGGCACACACGATCTGCACCGTGTTCTGACTGGCCTGCAACGCCGGCAACAAGGGACGCGTGCCATCCCGGTCCTGGATACGCGCCGGATGGACCTGGGCGGCAAGGTGACGCTTGCCGCCCTTGATCGTCTTGCTGGCATCGTCGCCGCATTCCTCGCTGCCCGCTTCGACCATCGGCACGCTCTGACTGTCGATGATGGCCGCGCTCAGGTCCGCACTACGCCCCGACCGGAGCCGCCCGAGCGTCGTAAAACGGGCGCAAACCTGCTCCGGGACCCCCGACCGGGACCACGCGTAGAAATAGGTCTGAACCGCCGTAAACGCCGGAAAATCATTCGGTAATGCCCGCCAACTGCACCCTGTCCAGAGCATGCAGGCGATCGCGTTCACCACGTCACGCAGATCCACCTGACGGGGGCGACCAAGCCGGCGCGACGGTGGAAGAAGCGGGTCCAGCAAGGCCCATTCGGCATCGGTCAGATCGCTTTCGTAACGCTCCGGCTATACTGCTTCCGGGTAGTCTCGTTCCAAGGCATGATGTGCCCCCATGGTATGAGTGTTCACCCATGAAGAACACCATGCGAGACCACCCAAACAGTTTTAGGTCAGACACTAACCCAAGTTTAACATTCGGCACGCCGAAATTAGCGTATTTAGGCGCTGGGCATCCGGCACTCGTTGATTTTGTTCGTTTTCGTGTTTCAATGCTGAATTGTAGTGACATAATATGTGCGGCCGTGGGTTTCCAAGGGCCGGCCCCGCCATTATCCTCCGACCCTGTTCATCCGGCGCGCCAAGATACGCACAACCGAACGCGGCGACGTCTATTACTCGTACCGCCTGGTGCGCAACGAGCGCAGCGGAGACAGGGTCCGCCAGCACACCCTTCTCGACCTCGGCAGCGACTTCTCGCTCGCGCGACGGCGCTGGCCCGTGCTGTGCGCCCGGATCCAGCAGCTGCTCGACCGCCAGGGCGAGCTGGTGCCGCTGACCTGCCCGGAAGAGGTCGAGCGGCATGCCCAGCACATCGCCGCGCCACTGCTCACTCGGGCGCCGCCCGCCGCCGTCGAGCGCCCAGACATGCAGACGGTGGACGTGAGCACTCTGGCGCTAATCCGCCCGCGCTCGGTCGGCGTCGGGGCTGTCGGGCTGTGGGCCATGGAGCAGCTCGGCCTGGAGGCCCTGCTGGAGCGGCTGGGCTTCAACGGCACGCAGCGCGCGCTGGCCATGGCCAGCATCATCGCGCGCATGGCGGCACCGGGGTCTGAGCGCGCCAGCTGGCGCTGGCTGTGCGCGCGTTCGGCCCTCGGCGAGCGTCTGGGCGTGGACTTCGAGCGGATGAGCATGATGCGCCTCACCCGCGCCTCCGATGCCCTGCTGGCGCACCGTTCGGCGATCGAGGCCCCCTCTTCGAGCCGGTGACGGACCTGTTCGGTCTGCCCCACACGGTCACGCTCTACGACCTGACCAATACCTTCTTCGAGGGCGAGGCGGCGGCCCAGACCAAGGCCGAACGCGGCCACTCCAAGGAGAAGCGCTCGGATTGCCCGCTGCTCACCCTGGGGCTGGTGCTCGACGGCTCGGGCTTCGTACGCCGCTCCGAAGTGTTCGCGGGTGCGGTCAACGAAGACACGACCCTGGCGCCCATGCTCGACGCCCTGCACGCTCCGGCGGACGCCTTGGTGGTGATGGATGCGGGGATTGCCACCGAGGCCAACATCGTCTGGCTGCGCGAGAACGGCGACCGCTATCTGGCGGTCAGCCGGGAACGCGCCCGCCGCTTCGATCCCGATCTGGCGATTGCGCTTGAGACCCGCTCGCGCCAGACGGTCCATGTGCATAAGGTGGTCGACGCGGACGGCGGAGAGGTGCGGCTCTACTGCTACTCCGAAGCGCGGGCGAAGAAGGAACAGGGCATTGCCGCGCGCTTCGAGGGCGCGTTGCGCAAGCGCCTCGAGGGCCTGTCGCGGCCGCGCACCCGCAAGCGCCTCGACCATGTCTGGCAGCGGATCGGCCGGATCAAGGAGAAGAGCCGCGGCGTCGGCGCGCACTACGTCATCGCTGTCATCGCCGATGACAGCGGCAAGAAGGCCCGCGCCGTCACCTGGCAGCGCCGCCCGCGCGCCGGCACCATGATCACACATCAAGGCGTCTACTGCCTGCGCACCAACGTCGAGGACTGGGACGAGGAGGTACTGTGGCGCACCTACACCGCGCTCACCGATGTGGAGGCCGTGTTCCGCTCGCTCAAATCCGAACTCGGCCTCCGCCCCATCTTCCATCAGACCCAGAGGCGCTCCGACGGGCCCCTGTTCATCACCGTGAGCGCCGACCAGATGGTGCAGACCATCCGCCGGCGCCTCCGTGAGCAGGGCGAGTGCGCAAGCTGGGCCAGCCTGCGACGCATCCTCGAGGGCCAGCAGCGCGGCACGGCGACCGTCCGGAGCAAGGACGGCCGCACGCTTCATCTGCGCAAGGCCACCCGCGATGAACTCCGGCAACGGGCCATCTATCGGGCGCGCGGCGCGGACCCCGGTCCCGGAGGCATCAGGAAAATAATCGTCTGACCACGAAATCGGCACAGGCAACCGAAATGTAGTGCCATACGCGGAAGTCTTGCTCTCTAACGCATTGATGCACAACAAACTTCGAAACGGGTTGTTAAACTTGGGCTAAGGCAGATCGGTCCCCACCGTTGTCGCACAATATTGGAGGCATCATGATGGCGGCCTTGGTCAGAAACTTGTATGAAGTAGGCCCATGAGCATCGATTTCACGCCGAAGCAACAGCAGATCCAGGACAGCGTTGCCCGTCTCTGTGCGGATTTTGGCGACGAGTACTGGCTGGAGCGCGATACCGACGGCAAATTCCCCGAGGACTTCTGCCGCGCCATCGCCGATCAGGGCTTCATGGGCATCGCCATGCCGCCGGACTATGGCGGCACCGGACTCGGCATCACCGAAGCCGCGATCCTGATGCAGGAAATCTCCCGGTCCGGCGCCGGAAACGGCGGCGTCTCCTCGGTCAGCCTTGGAATCTTCGGCCTCAATCCCGTCGTCCGGTTCGGAACCGAAGCCCAGAAACAACGCATGTTGCCGCCAATCGTCAAGCGTGACGATATCACGTGTTTCGGCGTCACCGAAGCCGAAACCGGCATCGATACCACCCGTCTCAAAACCCGCGCCAAACGCCGCAACGATCGCTATGTCGTGCACGGTCAGAAGGCGTGGACCTCAACCGCGCAGGTCGCCAACAAGATCCTGCTCATCGCCCGCACTGGCGATGACTCGGAAACCACGCGCCCCATCGACGGACTCAGCCTGTTCTACACCGATCTCGACCGGTCCAAAGTCGAGATCCGGCCAATCGACAAGATGGGCCGGAAATGCGTCGACTCCAATCTCGTCTTCTTCGACGGCCTCGAAATCCCGTTCGATGACAGGATCGGCGAAGAAGGCAAGGGCTTCCGGTATCTGTTGCACGGAATCAACCCGGAACGGATCCTGATCGCCGCCGGCCTTGTCGGACTAGGCCGCGCCGCGCTTGACAAGGCCGCGGCCTACGCCAGCGAACGGATCGTGTTCGGTCGCCCCCGATCGGAGAAAACCAGGGCGTTCAGCACCCGCTGGCCAAGAGCTGGATCGAACTCGAAGCGGCCAATCTCATGGCCTTTCGTGCCGCGCAGCTTTACGACCGCGGTGACGAATGCGGCGCCATGGCCAATGCCGCCAAATATCTTGCCGGCGAAGCCGCTTTCAATGCCTGCAACAACGCGATCATGACCCATGGCGGCATGGGCTATGCGAAGGAATACCATGTCGAACGCTATCTTCGCGAAGCACTGATCCATCGGCTCGCGCCAATCACCCCGCACCTCATTCTGTGCTATATCGCGGAACGCGGCCTCGGCCTCCCGAAATCCTATTGATCGGGCCGTTGGCAATATGGCAAGCCCCGTCACGCGAACCGTCCCGATGCACCGGATTGAAATGACGGGTTCGAGATAAAAAAATTCGCGCATCGTTTGACTTCAGATCCGGTCGTTGTTATATCCTCCTGGAAAGCCTGATGTTTCTTCATTAGGTGCCCTGTCCGCGACCGGCCGACCGCGATATCCAGATGGCCGAAGGAAACCGAAGCGGACCGGCAATGGCGTGCCCATGCCTTTACCCTATCCCGTGCCTCGCAGCAAAAGATCTGCCGAAATGCATCTTCAGGAATTGAAATCCAAGACCCCTGCCGATCTTCTCGCCCATGCCGAGGAGCTCGAAATCGAAAATGCCAGCGTGCTGCGCAAACAGGACATCATGTTTGCAATCCTCAAACAGCTCGCAGACAACGAAGTGCCGATCTACGGCATGGGCGTTCTCGAAACACTGCCGGACGGCTTCGGCTTTCTCCGCTCCCCGGAATCGAATTATCTGCCCGGCCCCGACGACATCTATATCTCGTCCAGCCAGATCCGGCGCTTCGGACTGCGCAACGGTGATACCGTTGAAGGTCAGATTCGGGCACCAAAGGACGGCGAACGGTATTTCTCCCTGTTGCGGGTGAACAAGATCAACTTCGAGGATCCCGAAGTCGTTCGCCATCGCATCAATTTCGACGACCTGACCCCGCTCTATCCCGAAGAGCGCCTCGATCTCGAGATCATTACTTCAGCCAAGCAGCTTGATCCGACCTGCCGCGTTATCGACCTGATTGCGCCAATCGGCAAGGGACAGCGCGCCCTCGTCGTAGCGCCGCCACGAACCGGCAAGACCGTGATGCTGCAAAACATTGCAAAGTCCATCGCCGAGAATCACCCCGAGATCTACCTGATCGTGCTGCTCATCGACGAACGCCCCGAAGAGGTCACCGATATGGACCGGACGGTGAAAGGCGAAGTTATCAGCTCGACCTTCGACGAGCCGGCGCGACGGCACGTCCAGGTTGCCGAGATGGTGATCTCGAAAGCCAAACGCCTCGTCGAACACCGGCGCGATGTCGTGATCCTGCTGGATTCGATCACGCGGCTGGCGCGGGCCTACAACACCGTTGTCCCGTCATCCGGCAAGGTTCTGACCGGCGGCGTCGATGCCAACGCGCTGCAGCGCCCAAAACGGTTCTTCGGCGCCGCCCGCAACATCGAGGAAGGTGGCTCGCTTTCAATCATCTCGACAGCCCTAATCGATACCGGCTCGCGCATGGACGAAGTGATTTTCGAGGAATTCAAGGGCACCGGCAATTCCGAAATCATTCTCGACCGCAAGCTGACCGACAAACGCACATTCCCGACCATCGACATCACCCGATCGGGAACCCGCAAGGAGGAATTGCTGGTCAACAAGGGAACATTGGCAAAGATGTGGGTGCTGCGCCGTATCCTGACCCAGATGGGAACAGTCGATGCCATGGAGTTTCTGCTCGACAAACTGAAAACGACCAAGAGCAACGACGATTTCTTTGACGCGATGAATTCATGAAGCCCGGCACCCTTGATCCGCCGGGAACAGCATGCATGGCGGACGTTCGGGAGCAGGCCCGATCATGAACCTGAAAGATCACGTCCGGCAGATCCCGGATTTCCCGAAACCAGGCATCCTGTTCTACGATATCTCGACACTGCTCGCCGACGCCGAGGCATGGCAAAAAACCGTGCGCCAGCTTGAAGCCGCAGTCTCCGGGTTCCGTCCCGACATCCTCGCCGGTATCGAGTCGCGCGGCTTTATCGTCGCAGCGCCTTTGGCAATGCAGCTCGGTATCGGTTTCCAGATGATCCGCAAGCAGGGGAAATTGCCCGGCGAAACCATGTCTTTGACCTATGATCTCGAATACGGAACCGATACCATTGAAATTCAGGACGGTGCCTTCAAGGCCGGGCAACGCGTCGCCATAGTCGACGATCTCCTGGCAACCGGAGGCACGCTGCGGGCGGCCAGTGATCTTCTTCGCCGAATCGGCACCGAAGTCGTATGCGGCGTGAGCATCATGGAACTAGCCTTCCTCAACGGCCGCAGTCGCCTGGATATCCCGTTCAGATCGTTGATTCGTTACGATGAATAGTTCACGGCGCAACCTCGATCACGATCCGCCCACGAACCTTTCCATCAAGGATCGCGCGGCCAAGGTCAGGAAGATCATCGAGAGCACGGGTTTCGACCATCATCCGCAACTGTTCGATAGGCAGATCGCGGGCAAGACGCGCCCAAGTCTCGACCCGCGGCCCAGCAGGACACATCACCGAGTCGATCCCGAGCAGATTGACGCCACGCAACAGGAACGGCAGCACCGTCGTCGACAGCGCGTTGCCGCCAGCCATGCCGACCGCTGCGACCGAGCCGGCATAGGCAATCTGCGTGAGCAGATTGGCGAGGGTCGTGCCACCAACATTGTCGATAGCCGCCGCGAACCGCTCGCGGGCCAACGGCCGTTTCGGCACCTCCGCCAGTTCGGCCCGTTCAACGACCCGGGATGAGCCAAGCCGCATCAGATAGTTGGCCTGCTCCGGTCGCCCCGTCGAACCAGTGACCCGGTATCCGAGATTGGCAAGGATCGTGACCGCGACACTGCCGACCCCGCCGGCGGCACCGGTGACCAGAACCTCGCCGGAGTCGGGTTGCAGCCCGTGCGCTTCAAGCGTCCGCACCGCCAGCATCGCCGTAAAACCGGCCGTGCCGACTGCCATCGCATCGGCCAGCGTCAGACCGTCAGGGAGATGGACCAGCCAGTCGCCCTTGACCCGGGCCCGCTCCGCAAACCCGCCCCAATGAACCTCGCCGACCCGCCATCCAGTCAGCACGACAGCATCGCCAGGTTTGAAGTCAGGGTGTCCGGAGTCTTCGACGATTCCGGAGAAATCGATGCCCGGAACGTGCGGATAGTCACGCACAAGACGGCCAATTCCGTTCAGAATCATACCATCCTTGTAGTTGAGCGTGCTATAAGCGACGCGCACAAGGACATCGCCGACCGGCAGATCCGGCACCGGCAGAGATTCAAACGCGGCGTCAATCTTGCCATCGAGCTCGCGCAGAACCAGAGCCCGAAACACGCTCATCGACTTCTCCTGACCAATCAGCGGATCGGTTCCAGTATAGAAACCACATTCGCAACTGCAACACCGCCCATATTGAAGATGCCGGCGAGCTTCGCATCACGAACCTGCATATCCCCCGCCTCGCCCCGCAACTGCATGGCGCTGAGAATATGCATCGAGACGCCCGTTGCCCCGATCGGATGGCCTTTCGCCTTGAGCCCGCCCGATGGATTGACCGGCAACCGGCCGTCCTTCTCCGTCAGGCCTTCCTCAAGCACCTTGTAGCCTTCTCCCGGCCGGGCCAGCCCCATCGCCTCGTATTCGATCAGTTCGGCAATAGTAAAGCAGTCATGCGTTTCCACAAGTGACAGATCGTCGATCGACAAGGCCGCCGACCCGAGCGCCTGCTGCCAAGCTTGGCTGCAACCCTCGAAGCGGACCACGTCGCGCCGCGACATCGGCAGATAGTCGTTGACATGCGCCCGGGACCGGAACGCCACCGCCTTCGAGCAGCTAAGAGCTGTCTCGACATCGGTCAGGACCAGCGCCGCGGCGCCATCGGAAACCAGCGAACAATCGGTCCGTTTCAACGGACCCGCGACCAGAGGGTTCTTCTCCGAAACATCGCGGCAAAATTCGAACCCGAGATCCTTGCGGATCTGGGCATAGGGGTTGGCGACACCATTCCCGTGATTCTTGGCGGCAATCCTCGCGAGGGCCTCGGTCTGATCCCCGTAACGCTGGAAGTAAGTTCCGGCAATCTGTCCGAAGACACCGGCGAAACCACCTTCAATACCGGCCTCCTCCTTCAGATAGCTTGCCGTCAACAGGGTCTCGCCGATGGCCGGCCCCTTGAGGTCGGTCATCTTTTCCACACCGACCACCAGCACCACGCGGCCGCGTTTCGCCTCCAGGAAATCAACACCCTGATGAACGGCGGAACTGCCTGTGGCACAGGCGTTTTCAACCCGGGTTGCCGGCTTGAACCGGAAATCCTCCGAAGCCTGAAGAACAAGACTTGCAGTGAAGGCCTGCGGCGAGAAGGCTCCGCCGAAATGCCCGAGATAGATTGCATCGACATCACGAGGGGCAAAACCGGCATCGGCCACTGCCTCGCTCGCAACCTTAACGACCATGCTCTCGACATCCTCGCCCTCATGCCTGCCAAAAGGCAGATGGGACCAACCGACGATACAGGCGGTCATTGTCTCTCTCCCTGTCAACGGTCAGGAACTAGCCGTATTGGCCATGATTCCTAGATTGCAGCATGTATAGCAGGAAATGAACGGCTCTGTCGCGCCCCGCTTCATCGAAGCGGAACACAATGACCTCCAGCCTGACACCCGCCTATTGCAGCTTGCCAGCAAGATCCCGGGCAGCTTCACCGATCAGCCGGTTCTGGGTTGCGGCCGTCATATTCTCGGTGATCAATCTGGACGTGGCGTCAATGGCAAGATCCACGACCTCGTCTCGAACATCCTGCAACGCGCGGGCTTCAGCCTGAGCAATCCGTGCAACAGCCTGGTCTTCGCGTCGTTTGATTGTCTCCGCGATTTTTTCGGCCGCATCTGCCTTGAGCCGCTCGGCTTCATCGCGGGCCCGCGCGACGATCTCTTCGGCTTCGCTCTGGGCGTCACGCTGTTTGCGTTGGTTCTGCGCCAGCAGCAACTGCGCTTCTTCACGCAACTGCTGCGCATCCTCAAGTTTACGGCGGATTTCCGCCCCCCGCTTGTCAAGACTGACGGTGATTTTCGCAACGCCCTTCCAGATCACCAGGATGGCAAAAATCACAAAGGCAATTGCAACCGCTAGTTCGGCAGTCATGATCGGCTTCGCTCCGCCATGGCCTCGTCGATCGCCTGGTCGATCCGGTCATCCGCGACCTTGAGACCGGCAAGTTTCGCGACCGCATCACCAACAACCCCGCCAGCCACCGAACGGATGTTGCCGACAGCCTCGGCACTGGCCGCGGCGATACGAGCCTCCGCATCCTGCAGCATGTTGGCGACCCTTTCGCGCTCCGCGGCTTCGGCCTGATCCCGGTTCGCGGCGGCATCCTCCTGGGCGGCCCGCTTTATGGCATTGCCCTTGTCAAGCGCGTCGCGCTGCGACTTTTCATACTCCGCCTCGACCTGTTCAGCCTCTTTCTTCAGGGATTCGGCCTTGTCGAGATCATCCGCGATCCGTTCCTGGCGTTCTTCCATAACCTCGGAAATCCGAGGCACCGTGACCTTGGCGACTAGGAAATATAGGACGAAAAAACTGATGATCAGCCAGAAAATCTGGGAGGCGTAACTCTGGATGTCGAGCTGCGGCAGCTTGACCTCTCCCGCGGCCCGCGCCAAGTCGCCGGCCGCCGACAATATCATCGCAAACGACATCGTCGTCCAGCTTGGCCTGAGCAGTCTTTGCAAGGCGTTCATGATCGCCGGCATTTGCTCTCCCTCGCCGTCTTGTCCGCCTAGCGCCGCTCGTCAGCGCCGTGAGTCGCGGGACTCAGGTGAAAAGAATCAGGAAGGAAATCAGCAGCGCAAACAGCGCGATCGCCTCGGTCAGAGCAAAGCCGAGAATGCCGATGCCGAAGACTTCGCCACGGGCCGCCGGATTGCGAGCAATCGACGAGACCAGAGACGAGAAAATATTGCCGATACCGATACCGACACCGGCAAGTGCTATGACGGCCAGGCCGGCTCCGATCATCTTGGCTGCATCAAGTTCCATTAGAGGGTCCTTCCTTCTGTCGAGTGGAGTTCTAAGTATCCGAAGGCCGGTCAGTGCAGGTGAATGGCGTCGTTGAGATACATGCAGGTGAGCACAGTGAAGACGTAGGCCTGCAACACCGCAACCAGGACTTCAAAACCGGTCAGCGCGACCAGCAGAATGATCGGCGCCACACCAAACAGGCCCATGAGCACGGCAAACCCGCCGAACACCTTCATCATCGTGTGGCCAGCCATCATGTTGGCGAAAAGCCGTACCGAAAGACTGACCGGCCTCACAAAATAGGAAATGATCTCGATCGGCACCAACAGCGGCGCCAGCGCGATCGGCGTGCCGGATGGAAAAAACAGGGTGAAGAAGTGCAGGCCGTGCCGGATCAGGCCAATCACCGTTACCCCGATGAAGATCGTGATCGCCATCACGAATGTAACGATGATTTGGCTCGTGAAGGTGTAGGAATACGGGATCATCCCGAGCAGATTGCCGAACAGGATGAACATGAACAGGCTGAAGATGAACGGAAAATACTGCCGTCCCTCACTGCCGACATTTTCACGCACCATACTGGCGATGAACTCGTAGGACATCTCGGCCATTGATTGCCAACGGCCCGGCACCATCCTGCCGCCCCGCATGCTCAGCGTCAGAAACGCTGTCACTGCGATGACCGTGATGGTCATCCACAGGGCAGAGTTCGTATAGGACAGATCGACGCCGCCGATCTCGAGCGGAACCAAAGGCTTCAATTTGAACTGTTCGACCGGAGACGCCAAAACCTTTCCCTCGCACTGTCACCGACGCCCATCCCGAGGCGTCTTGTCATCGTCCGTCTGCCGGTATCCCAGCGCCATTCCAAGGCCCGTAACCGCACGATACACATTCAACATCCCAGCCGCTGCTCCCAGCACAAAGCACAGGATCAACATTACCGGGAACGTATCAAGCCAGCTGTCGAGGCCATAACCCGCCGCAACGCCGACTGCAACACCAGCCACCAACTCGACACCGGCTCGCATGGCCATCCCCGCCAGAGTCGACGAGACCGCTCTGCTCGACCGCCTTCCTTCATCCGTTCGCGCGGCCTCGCGCGCCGCCCGTAATCGGGCGTCCAGATCACCGGGCGGTGGCGCTTGCCTAGGTTCGTCCTCTGCCATGCGGCATCCGCGATCTTCCCACTACAAGTCCGTCGCACAGGATACTTTCGCGGAAACAGCCCCGCCAAAACGCGGTCAAAATAGGGTCGGTCGAATTCGATGTCAAGCGATACACAAAGGCAAATCCGTAACGAGCGACGACATATCTCAGGCAGACTATCTTGCGCCAGAACTATCTCTGGTCCGGGGAAAATTTGGGCGTCTTCCGGCACGGCGGAGGTACCTTGCGTCCGCGGCTCCGACTCGCGAGCGCAAAATTTTCCCGCAAGTCATCAACCAGTTCGCGGCGGGCGCAAAACCCGCCACGGCACCATATCCCTGCAGCCGGCCACCGCCAGTCAGGCGGTTTCGCGCAAGGCAACAGCCTGACCGAGTTCGACCGACACCAGCTGACTGACCCCGCGTTCAGCCATCGTGACCCCGTAGAGCCGATCCATCCGAGCCATGGTCAGACGATGATGAGTGATGATCAGGAAGCGCGTCCCAGTATCGCGAGCAATGTCATCGACCAGTTTGCAGAAACGGGCAACGTTACTATCGTCGAGCGGAGCGTCGACCTCGTCGAGGATACAGAGCGGAGACGGGCTGGTCAGGAAGGCCGCAAAGACCAGCGCCAAAGCCGTCAAGGCCTGTTCGCCGCCTGACAATAACGACAGCATCTGCATCTTCTTGCCCGGTGGGCTGGCCATGATCTCCAACCCGGCATCAAGCGGATCATTCCCTTCGATCAGTTCCAGATGCGCGCGCCCGCCGCCGAACAGGCGAACAAACAGATCCCGGAAATGCCGATCCATATCCGCAAAAGCGTCGGAAAGGCGCTCCCGACCTTCTCGATTGAGTGCAGAAACCGCGCGCCGCAGCCGGTTTATCGCACCAGTAAGATCGTTTCGCTCGGCGTCCATTCCAGCGATCCGATCTTCAAGTTCCGCGACTTCGTGCTCAGCACGCAGATTGACCGCACCGATCCGCTCGCGCTCCCGGATCAGCCGTTCGATCCGCACTTCGGACTCCTCCATATCGTCGGATACCGCATCGGGACTGACCCCGGCTCTGACAAGGAGTTCATCGAAGTCGCAATCGAACCGTTCAAACACCCCCGTTCTCAGATCGTTCAGAACCGCATCATGCTGTGCGACAGCCGCCTCGGCCCGAACACGCTCTTCTCGTGTTGCGATTACAGCCCGGTCGGCAGCGCGGCCGGCGCTGTCAGCAGCGGCAAGACCGGCTTCGGCTTGCGCGAGAGCATCGGCGGCAGCCTGCCGTTCTAACCCGACCGTCTTGACCGCGTCACCAAGCTCGGTCCGCCGCGCGCGGATTTCGTCCGGCCGCGCGGCCAAGCGTGCAATCTCAGTGGTTTCCCGCACACGTCGCTGCGTCAGATCATTGATCCGGCCAGTCGCGCGGGCCAAGCGTTCCGACCAGGATTTGAGGGCGTCAGCAAGCGCCGTGAGACTCGCTTGCCGATCCTGCGCCTCCCGAACCAACCGGTCATGCTCACTGCGGGCCACAGCAAGCGCCTCGCGCCGTGCTACCAGGAGTTCACGATTGTCCACGCCCTGGCGCCGTAATTCTGCGGTATCTGGCAAGGCTTCGGCCTCAGCTTCGGCAGTGCGGCGATGCTCCGCCGACTCGTCCCGGTCGGCAACGAGCCGGTCGCGGCTTTCAGCAATGCCACGAAGCCTTGCATCGAACTCCAGTTGCTGCCGTTCCAGACCCACGACCCGTTCTCGTGCGGCTTCGGCGGCCAAACGGGCGTCGCGCCGGCCTTGCCGTTCCGTCTGCACGCGGTCAGTGATCCCTTCGAGCGAGGCACGGCTTGCTACAAGCGCCGCCTCGGCCTTGCTGTGTTCCGTTGCTAGGGTCAAAATCCGGGTTTCGATGTCAGCTTTTCGGTTGCGCTGACGCATTCGTGTCGTGATCCCGTCTGGAGCCCCGACCGCGACCGTGAATCCATCCCAGCGCCACAGGCCGCCAGCCCGGGTTGTCAGGCGCTGGCCCTGGCGAAGCCGAGGTTGCAGGCGGTCGGCACAGCCCGCATCAGGCACCACACCGATTTGCGACAACCGTTGATTCAGTTCGGCCGGTCCGTCAACCACGGTATCCAGAGCGACCGCCAGCTTCGGCAGTGTGGTGGCTCCGCTTCTTGCCAGCGCCGTCCACTGTCTTTGCGGGACATCGGCGCCCGGCACACACACCGGCGCATTCAGATCTTCGCCGAGTGCAGCCCCAAGCGCCGCTTCGTAACCGACCTTGACTGTCAATGTATCGATCGCCGGAACCAGCCCGCAGGGCGCGTCGGACGCCAGCAGATCACCCAGTGCACCAGCCTCAGCTTCAAGTCTGGCGGTCGCCGCATCAATACTCGCAAGAACATCCCGCGCCTGTTCGACGATAAGCGATTGCGCGGCTTTTTTCTCTTCGGTCGCATCGAGCATCCGCCCGGCATCGTCGGACTGTTGCTGCAGATCCGTGGCGGCCGCGCGGGCGGACTCAATGTCTTCCAGGGTCGTGGTGGCCTTGACGACCTTGCGCTCCTGTTGCGTCAACTGCATCAGTTGCTGCTGAAGGCGGTCGTGACGCTCGCCGGCAATTCGGGCCTGTTGCTTGAAAGCGCCGTGCCGGGCTTCAATGTTGGCAACCGTCCCGGCGAGCGCGGCTATCTCGGCTTCACAAGCCGCAACCGCAGCCTCGGCCTCCTTGAGACCGGCTGCCGCGGCCTTCCGCTCTTCGCTCCCGTCCTGCGCTCCCGTGGCCGCATTGCGTTGACGGGACAGGGATTCGATATTTTCGGTGGCGTCCTCGCGCAATGCGGTTTCACGCTCGATATCCGCATCGGTCTGGCGTAGCCGGGTCTCTGCATCAGTTCGAGCCTGAGCAATCCGCTTATCTTCGTTATCGAGATCCGCTAGCGCCAGGGTCAAACACTGCAGAGCCGCCGCCCGTTCGGCTTCGGTCCGGCGCAAATCGGGCAGCTTCGCCGCGAGTTCGGTGCGGCGGGTCGCCTCGCGGGCGGCCTCGCTGGCCGCAGCCGCAACGGCTGTTTCAGCCTGTTCGAGCGCAACTACCGCGCTCTCCCGCTGCCCGCGCAAAGCCCGCCAGCGGCCATGCAGAACCACCGCTTCAATCTGGCGAATCTGTTCGCTGACCTTGCGATATCGAACAGCTTGTTTCGCCTGCGACCGCAAGCCCTGCAACTGCTGGTCCAGCGTCTGCAAAATGTCTTCGAGACGCTGCAGATTGGCCTCGGCCGCCCGCAGACGGAGTTCCGCCTCATGGCGCCGCGACTGCAAACCACGGATATTCGCCGCTTCCTCAAGCAGGATGCGGCGCTCCGAAGGCTTGGCGCTGATAACCGAGCCGATTCGACCCTGCCTGACAATACCGGCTGACCGGGCGCCGGAACTGGCATCGGCAAACAGGAGTTGCACGTCCCGGCCCCGAACATCACGACCATTGACACGAAACTGCGACCCCCTACTGCGTTCAATGCGGCGGCTGATATTCAACTCCGTCGTATCATTCAGCGCTGACGGCGCGTCACGCCCGGAATTGTCGACCACGAGCGTGACTTCGGCGGTATTGTAAGCGGGACGGCTGGCCGTACCGGCGAAGATCACATCATCCATCTCGCCACCGCGCATCCGGCGCGCCGATGTCTCGCCCATAACCCAGCGCAGCGCTTCAACCAGGTTGGATTTTCCGCAGCCATTCGGGCCAACGATCCCGGTCAATCCTTCAGCGATGTCGAGGCTGACCGGGTCGACAAAGGACTTGAAGCCACTCAAGCGGATGCTGTCGAACTGCACGTTGGTCTCTACCTCGCCGGCGAACCCGTTCTCAGGCGCCGGCATCGACGAGAAGTTGCGCCAAGTCGTCGTAGAACTGCACCTCGATCTTGTCTCCATTCAGGAACAGCGTCGGCGTCGCATTGATCTCCAAGGTTCTGCTAGCTTCAAGGCGCAAGTTGAGGATTCCGTCCAGCAGGTCCGTATTGGACATGCAGGCCCGCGCCCTGGTGCCGTCAAGACCGGCAAGCCGGCCGATGCGGACCAAGCTCTCCAGCGGATCCTCGGCTTGTGCCCATGACGCCTGTTGTTTGAGCAGGACGTCGATCATCGCTGCATGGCGTTTTGCCGGCAGGCAGCGCGCCAGAGCCGCCGCCCGTAGCGCCAAGGCGTCCAGGGGAAAGTCACGGAAGTCCAGTTTGACCCGTCCGGTATGGATAAAGACCTTGTGGAGTTGCGGATAGATTTCGGCATGCAGCCGTGCACATTGCGGGCAGGTCAGCGAGTAGAATTCGGTCAGCGTCACCCTGGCATCGGGATCGCCAACGATGCGGGGCGCCAGAGCCATCGCCAAGTCTATGTCGTCGTCCGTCCGGGCGCGAGCTCCCGGAACCAGAACCGCAGCGGGCATCAACAGTGCGAAGCCCAAGACCCGATTCAGCATTCTGCGGTGCATGTCATGCTCCGATCCACAAGATATCGCGGAGACTAGCACAGACATGCCGGATGGCAACTGCCAATCGCGCGAATCTGCTCAATTACCGGCCAGAACCATTCGGCCCAACGATTCCAGCGCTGCCTTCAGGTCCGGGCTCTGAATCTGCTCGACCTGTTCGGAAATCCACAGTTGCTCTGCCGATTCAAGCGGCCGAAGCGTCCGCAGTCTGGCTTCAGAAGGCGGCGGAACGGACCCCTGAAGCAGTGCGATTCGGGCGACTGCCGGGTAACCAAAGACCATATTGATGCGTTCGAGCAGAATCGGTTCAAGATGCTGCAGTTCCGGTGCCCGAGCCCCTGGCACAAGCAGATGCAGCGTTCCGCCCTGCGTGCCTTTCCCGAAGGCCAACCGGTGGGGAACGCACCAGCCTGCAATGTGCTCGCCGACGATCGTGTTCCATTTGTGAATGATCGCGGATTCGACAAAGCCGCGCCGCCGCAACGCACGGCTGGTCAAGGGCCGGGCGGCGAAGGCCATCCGGCGAAGGCCTTGGCGGCGCTTTCCGGATTTTGGCGGCGGCGTCTCATTCATCGCAAGATAACGGCGCGGTGATGCGCGCCGTTTCGGCTTGTCTTTCGCGATGTAGACGATACGGTTTCAGACATGGTTGCAGCATCCTCTGCCAAAATGCGCCAGCAGCTGCCGGCGCAACTTCTGGCTTGGTACGACATTCACGGACGCAGTCTGCCTTGGCGGGCACCGGCTGGCCAGATATCCGAACCGTACCATGTCTGGCTCAGCGAGATCATGTTACAGCAAACGACCGTCAAGGCCGTGATTCCTTATTACACCCGCTTCCTCGCCCGTTGGCCAGACATCGCCGATCTGGCTGCAGCCCAGCTTGACGATATCCTCGCCGAATGGGCCGGGCTCGGCTATTACGCTCGCGCCCGGAACCTGCACAAATGCGCGATGGAGATCACGTCCGGCCATGGCGGCCGCTTCCCCGACACCGAATCTGAACTCCGGGGTTTGCCGGGAGTTGGTGCCTATACTGCGGCGGCTATCGCCGCCATCGCCTTCGATCGTCCTGCTACGCCGGTCGACGGCAACGTAGAACGCGTCATCGCGCGTCTTCATGCCGTTACCGATCCGTTACCACCAGCCAAATCGCAGCTGCAGCAGCTTGCAGCGACTCTGACACCGGTCACCCGGCCCGGTGATTATGCCCAAGGGATCATGGATCTCGGTGCGACCACATGCACGCCACGTGCCCCCAAATGCCCTGCCTGCCCTTGGCGGACGGCCTGTGCCGGACATGCCGCCGGCATCACCGACACGCTGCCTCGCCGTCGGCCGCGGGCAGCCCTGCCGACCCGGTATGGCGCCGCTTTCTGGTGTCTCGACGAGCGGCACAATGTCCTGCTCCAGCGGCGTCCGACGAAAGGCATGCTCGGCGGGATGCTTGAGATTCCGACCAGCGAATGGACGACATCCGGGCTATCGGATGCCCCTTTGTCCGATCTTGCCCCCGTCAATGCAATCTGGTCCGAACTACCGGGTATCGTCCGTCATGGTTTCACGCATTTCAAACTGGAACTCAGCGTGTTCTCCAGCCGGATCGAATCGTCAACGGCCGCGATGGTGCCAGGCCTCTGGTATCCGGTTGCCGACATCGCATCCGCCGGGCTACCGACCTTGATGACAAAGGTTGCCCGGCACGCCATCGAACAAGGCTGACCCGGCTGCGGCTTACAACAGCCGGCGCAGATACTGCCCGTACCAGTCGAATCCGACCAGAGCGACATAGGCGGCAATCAGTTTTGCTGTTATCGGACCCGGAATCGCCGAATCACCGGGTCTGCGGCCGTTGATCGACTGGATGGGGCAGATACAAAAGCTGGTCGATGTAATAAAGGCTTCGTCAGCGTTATAGGCATCGAACAGGTCGATATCGGCTTCCTCGACAGTGTAGCCAAGTCCGGCTGCCAGATCCCACGTGACCTGGCGGCTGACACCGGGCAGCACGAACCGTTCCCGGGGTGTCCGCAGGCACCCGTCGCTGACCAGGAAGATATTGCTGCCCTTGCCTTCAGAGAGGTTTCCGTCACGGTCGAGCAAGACCGCATGCGCGTTGGGGTTCCGTGCCGTGGCCTCAAGATCGCCCAGAACCAGATTGATGTAGTTGTGGGTCTTGGCCCGTGGACTTGCCATGTCCGGAGCAACACGCCGGACGGACGGCGTGACCACTTCGAGACCATCACGATACTGCGGCGCGCGGACGGCCAGAGGCAGCGGCGTGCATTCCACGATCACAGTCGTCGACGGCCAGTCCGGCCACGACTCGCGATCACCTGCACCTAGGCCACGGCTAACCCGTTGCGTGACCCAGTAATCATCGTCGGAGCCAATCAGCGGCAGATTGCGTCGGACCACCTCTTCGGTGATTTCCGTGAAATCGTCGATCGAGTACCCGGGCTTGAGTTGTAGATAGTTGAGCGAGCGTTCGAACCGCTCAAGATGTTCACGCAGCCGGAAGATCCTATGGCCAAATGTCCGGGTCGTATCGAAGACCGCATCGCCAAATTTGAAGCCCTGATCCTTGATCGGAAGCAAAGCCTCGCTTTCCGGCACGAATTCACCGTTCAGATAAACGACCCGCTGATTGGCGATTGCCATGAGCACCTCCTCGACCCCGTCCGCGAGCGCATAGCCGAATTCCAGGATTCGGAAAGCGCGTCAAATGCACTGACCGGATCGCCAGCGACCATAACTTTTAGTATATTTCCAACGCATTGGCTCGACAAGTATGTGTTCATGGAATTTCCACAACGCGCCAGTTGCCGCGCAGCTCCGCACAACAACGCTAAACGTCAGGTAGGCGTGAATAAAAGGCCAGTTCCGAGCAATGTGGATAGGATCTTGAAACCGCTTCTTACTGACTTCCGGGGCCGCTGCCTGACAGCATGGTCGGCTTGCTATTCCAAGCATTCGCATTCCTGATTCTCACTCAAGCTAAGTGCAATTTGAGTAACCTCTCCGGCATCGGCGGTGTCCGCAGCGCCACGTAGACCAGTCCGGGGATGATCTCGGGCAGGTCGAAGCGACGATTGAACCGGTACTCGAACTCCGCAAGATAGCGCTGGGCGTACTTGGGACGAACTGCATCACAGGTGCCACGCAAGGCGCTCTTGATGTTGCCGAGAATCGTGTTCACCCATCGAAATTCGGGACGCTCGACCGCGGCTTTCCCGCCGCCGGTCACCATCGGCTCATGCACCCAGCCTGCCACGGTCACGCCATTGAAGCAGGTCAGCCCATCAGAGAGCACCTGCGTGCCCGGGCTCAGGTGCTGCTGCGCCCAGGCAGCGACTCCAGTAAGACGGAAGCCCTCGACCACGGTGAGCGTCACCCGCTGCGGATGTCCCGCCTCATGGGTCTCGACCGCGACCACGAAAGGGGTCTTGCCCGGTGCCCCCGTCCGCGCTTACCGCCGAGGCAGGCATCGTCGATGCACCTTTCTTGTCCTGGGTCATGAAGTAGAGGCCCTGGAACCACACCGTCAGGGGCAGCTTGGTGGCCTCGAAGATGGTCCCGGCGGTGATGGAGGGCTGGCGATGGCAGCGGTTGCACTGCTGAAGCTTTCAGGTGTTCAACTGACAGCACCGGTCATGGGCGCAGTGTGGGCACAGAAAGCCGTTCAGCCATCACCATTGAAGAGGGCGCCGAAGCACTGGGCTTCGCTGCCGTAAAGGGAAAGGAACCTTAGAGATCCCCTCATATTTTGTTTTAGAATTGATGCGCAATTGATTGAACATGCGTATCGTTCGCAATTCTTGACAATGTTGCCTCCCGCCGATGTAGGCGTTTGACAGTGATGCAAGTTCATTTCGCGGTTGTTTCTGGGGCGCACACGAGCTGCGTTGCCAATGCGAATCATTGGGATCACCATAGCGCCTTCGAGCAAACTCGGAGGCAGTCGATGACCCAACAAGGCGTATTGCGACGAGACGACATCAGCGAATTCATCTCGAAGATATATGAAGGCGACCTTCATGCGAAGCGAGTCCTGTCGCTTTCGAACGCAACGCTTGGCGTGCTCACCAGCGCCTCGTTGGCCATCCATGCCGTCGGTCAAGGTCTGGCCCAGGCGATGGGCAAGCTCAGCAAGCACGGCGTCAAGCAGGTCGACCGGTTGCTGAGCAACGAAGGCATCGATGTCGAGCGGTTCTTCGGCTACTGGGTGGCGTACATGGTCGGCGCACGCCCCGAGATTGTGGTGGCGCTGGACTGGACGAGCTTCGCGCGCGACGGGCACGAGACGGTCGTACTGTCGATGCTGACCGGGCACGGGCGGGCGACGCCGCTGATGTGGAGGACGGTGCAGGCGTCGACGCTGAAGGGCAATCAGAGGCGCTATGAGGATGAGTTGCTGCGCGCGCTGCGACACGCGATGCCGGCGGGGGTGAAGGTGACGGTGGTCGCGGACCGGGGGGTTCGGCAACGGCCCGGTCATTCAGTGTGTGGGCGAGGAGCTCGGTTTCGAGTATGTGCTTCGCATCCGCGGTGATTTCTACGTCACCAACGCGAAGGGTGAGCGGCGCTTGGCATCGGATTGGGTGGGCGTGAAGGGACGCTCGCGCACGCTGCGCGGTGCGACGGTGACCGAGTCCGAGTTGCCGGTCGGCACGGTGGTGTGCGTGCACGCCAAGGCGATGAAGGAATCGTGGTGTGTGGTGGCCAGCGAGGAGAAGATTGCCACCCGCACGCTGATTCGCTACTACGCCAAGCGTTGGGGCATCGAGACGAGCTTTCGCGACATCAAGGACATGCGATTCGGGATGGGGATGTCGGCGATGCGCATCCGACACATCGCGCGCCGTGACCGCCTGCTGCTGCTCAGTGCGTTGTCGATCGCGCTGCTGACATTGCTCGGCGCGGCCGGCGAGAGCATCGGCTACGACCGTTGGCTGAAGGCGAATACGGTCAAGACCCGCACCCATTCGCTGTTTCGCCAAGGATTGATGCTCTATCAACATATTCCCAACTGGCCCGAGCATCGGCTGCGCCCACTGGTCGAGAAATTTGCACACATGCTCATCGAGCAACGCCTGTACCGTGAAATCTTCGGGGTCATTTGACGACCAAAATGAGGGGATGTTTAAGGAGAGGAACGCGTTGAGGCTGATTCCTTATCTAGAACTGCACCGGGTTGCGGGTCATGGAATTCTCCTTATTTATCAATAAATTGCATGGCTATATCCTATACTAAATATCGCTTGGATTCGAGGCTAATCAGGTTCGCATTTGTGTTGTCCCTATAGAGCCTCCCTCACTCCCACGGTGATCCTAGGCTGTTAGGAGTCTGACGGAAATTATATGTTCAGGGAGCTTCTTGCAAAATTGCCGGCCCGACCGGTTTTTTGCCTTGTCGAGGCTGATTTTGTTGTCGAGGGCCTGGGTTTCAGAGGCACCCCGTGGTATGTTGTGTTTCGACAATAACAAGATACCGAGGAGGTGACCCCGATGACCCTCGGCTCGACCCTATCCGATCTCTGGCACCGATTTCAAGGGGACCTTTTCCCTGCGTTGGCCGAGGCGGTCGGTCCTCTCCTCGAGACGCACAAGCGCTTCGTGACAGCTCTCGATCTCGTCAAGGTGGAGGGCTTCGTCGATGAGGTGTGGACCGGTCCGGGTCGGCCCCGGGAGGATCGCCGGGCGCTGGCCCGTGGCGTCATCGCCAAGGCGGTATGGGATCTGCCGACGACCCGCCATCTGATCGACAGGCTCAAGGTGGACCCGACGTTGCGCCGGCTGTGCGGCTGGTCGCGTGTCGCGAAGATCCCGAGTGAAGCGACGTTTTCGCGGGCGTTTGCCGAATTTTCGCAGTCCCGTCTTCCGGAGAGGATGCACGCGGCTCTGGTTGCAGAGACACTGGGCGATGCGCTCATCGGCCAGTGTCGAGGGCCTCGACGGCCATCGAGGCCCGGGAGACGCCGGCCCCGACGCCGAAGGCCAGGACGCCGAACCGCAAGCGCGGCCGGCCCCGCAAGGGCGCGGAGAGGACGAAGGAGCCTGGGCGTCTCGAACGGCAAGCGAACGGGATGGATCTCGATGAGAGGCTCGACGCGCTGCCGAAGGTCTGCGATCACGGGGCAAAGAAGACTGCCAAGGGGGTCCTGGAGGCTTGGCGCGGTGACAAGCTGCATATCGACACAGCAGACTGCGGGGTGCCGCTGAGTACCGTCCTCACCTCGGCATCCGTCCATGACAGCCAGGTCGCGATCCCTCTGGCGATGATGACCGCCGAGCGTGTGACTAGGGCGTGTTGATGAATTCATGAAATGCTGATAATCATTCTCCATCAATGACACTTTCCGGGGACTTATCATGGCGTTACGCCTGCTCATCACGGATGCTATCTGGTCGACACTCGAGCCGCTACTGCGTGAGAGCAAACACGCCGCCGGCGCCCCGCCACGGCTCAGCGACCGAATGTTCATCGAAGCCGTCCTCTACCAGGCGCGTACCGGAACCCCCTGGCGCGACCTGCCCGATGAATTCGGCCATTGGAATGCCGTTTATCAGCGGTTTCGCCGTTGGGAGAAGCGCCACCTCTGGGCGCGGCTCTGGCAACAGATACAACAGGTAGATGATGAACCACTCAAGGAAGTGTTCATCGATTCGACCATCGTGCGCGCTCATCAACACGCAGCCGGCGCGGTAAAAAAAAACGGTGGCCAAGAGGCCCAGGCTCTCGGCCGCTCCCGGGCGGGTTCTCCACCAAGCTGCACGTCGCCTGTGCCAACGAAACAACCGGTGTGTCCTTCGTGTTGACGGGTGGCGAGCGCCATGATGGTGTGGGATTCGAGCTGCTGTGGAAGGCTTTGCCCAGATCTCCCGCACCGGAGGCTGCGGTCATGGACAAGGCGTATGACAGCAAGGGCATTCGCCAGACGCTGGCCGACCAGGGCGTCGAAGCCGTGATTCCCGCCCGGTCGAACCGGACTGAGACGATTCATCACGATCGAGAAAAGTACAAGCGGCGCCAGCAGGTCGAGCGATTCTTCAACAAGCTCAAACAATTCCGTCGCATTGCCACACGTTATGACAAGCTCGCTCGGACGGTCCTCGCGTTTGTCCACATTGTCTCAGCATGGATCATGCTTCGATCATTCGTCAACACGCCCTAATCTCTACGATCTCATGGACGCGGCCTATGATGCCAGGGAGATCTACCAGATGAGCGAACGGCTTGGCCATGTTCCGATCATCGATGTCAATCCGCGCCGGGACAAGGACTTCAAGGAGGAGCGAGACCGGGAGGCCCGGGCCCGGCGTGCAATAGGCCATGTCGATCCCGAGACCGTGCGGGTCCGGATCCGGTCTGGTGTCGAGAGGACCAACGCCCGCCTCAAGGATGAGTGTGGCGGGCGCCATGTCCGCGTCCGTGGACATTCCAGGGTCGCCTGCCATCTCATGTTCGGCATCCTGGCCCTGGCAGCTGACCCGTTGATACGTCTCGCCGTCCCATAGCGCGGCTCCGACAACGCATGCCGACCCTTCACGGCCCTCTCGAAGAGAGTGGCCCGGAGAGGCGTGTCCCGATGTCCACAAAGGTCCCTGTTTGGTCTCATCGTCTCTGATGAGACACCGCGAATCCATGGATTCCGACCTCCAGGTGCAGAGGTGACCGGAAGCAACCGACCAATCCGGGCTCACCGGACCCTGGGCAGGAATTTTGCAAGAGGTTCTACTGTCAGTCATCACCCGATACGCCGATCCGACTGGCGTAACAGAAAACAGAGCGGCATCGCGACAAAAGGCACGATAACCAGAAACACGAAGTCATTCAGGAATGCCACCATCTGCGCCTCTCCAAACACCATGTTATGCAATGCAGTGAGATCTGTCAGGGAATCACCGTTCCAGATCCCTGCTGTACCACCAAGCATCCGACCATCGTCGAATGCCGAAATGTGATCGCGCATTTCGATATAGTTGGCCTGGCTCGAACGTACCAGGATCGACACCACGACCGATGTGCCCATGCTCGCCCCGATCGCGCGGATCAGTGAGAATAGAGCGGCCGCCTCGACCCGGTAATGCACAGCGATCGTCGAGAAGGTCACCGTGGTCAGCGAAACCCACATCATGCCCATGCCGAACCCGTTGATGACTGTAATCCAGACGACCTCGTCCATGCCGACGCTGGCACTCCACGATGTCATCCAGACATTGCTGACGGCGACGCAAAGCAGGCCGGAGAGGATCAGGTAGCGGCTGGGAACCCGGTCAGCCAGAAAACCCGCCGACATCATTGCGATCATCGTACCAACCCCACGTGCCGACACCACCCAGCCGGCAGAGAGCACGGGATACCCCTGAATGTTCTGCAGGAACAGCGGTAATATGAACAACGAGGAGAAGACCGTGATGCCAAAGACGAAAATCAGCACCAAGCCGATTACATAGTTGCGGTCAGCAAAGATTCCGAGGCTGACATACGGATTACTGGTGGTCAGGCAATGAACCACGAACACGTAGAACCCCAAGGCCGAGAGCGCCGTATTGACTATGATTTCCAGTGACTCGAACCAACCCAGCCGTTCACCCCGGTCGAGAACCAGTTGAAGGCAAACCACGGCTGTGATCAGCGCGGCAGCGCCAAACCAGTCGATTTTCCGACGCCCGGACGCCGCCGACGGCAAGGTTACCAAAATCGCAAAGAAGGCGAACATCCCGAATGGGATGTTCATGAAGAAAACGTAGCGCCAGTTATAGAATTCAGTCAGGACAGCACCGACAGTTGGCCCAACGACCGGTCCGAGAATCATGCCCATCGACCATATACTCATGGCGAATCCGTGCTGCGCGCGCGGATAGGTATCAAGCATGATGGCCTGCGACACCGGCAACAGTGGCGCCGATACGAATCCCTGCAACATCCGATAGAACACGAGCTCGCCGAGGGTCTGCGAGGTCGCGCACAGCAGCGATGTGACAATGAACCCGAGAATTGCCGCCATGAACACCCGGCGCCGCCCGAATTGCTGGCTCATCACGTTTGTGAGGATCGTCCCGACGGCCGTCGCCACGACAAAGGCCGTGATCACCCAGGCAACCTGATCGGGCGCGGCCGACAGATTGCCCTGGATGTTGGGCAAAGCGACATAGGCCGTGCTCATGTTCAAGGCATGCAACAGGGAAGCTGCAAGAACCGGGACGGTAATTATGATTCGCTCGACCGTCGTGAACGGACCTTGCGCCGGTTTGTTCAGTGTCAGCACACCTTGTCCCTTGCCGGTCCCCCAAATTCTATCTGCAGGCGGCCGTACTTTACCCTGCGGATGGTCCCGCATTATGCATATCGAGACTCCGACGGTTCGGCCAGTTGACCTGCATGGTCTCGCTTATCAGAACCGTGGAATTGTTAGCCCTGTTACGGCATGGCGGCCGGATCTTTCCAGGTTGGAAAAATCCGATTACGCTCCGCCGGTCCACAATCCCATGACGACAGAAGGAGATTCAGGTTGTGCCGCTGAACACACCCTCGGGGTATGAACCTTGCACGGAAGCGACATTGTCCAACTATCTGGCTACTGTTCCGGCGGTCGCCACGCGCCTCGGCGGCAATCCTGCCAGCTGGCGGGTTGAGGAAATTGGTGACGGCAATCTCAACCTCGTCTTCAAAGTACATGGACCCGGCGCCAACGTCGCCGTCAAGCAGGCGCTGCCCTATGTCAGACTCGTCGGCGAAAGCTGGCCATTGCCCCTCAGCCGCGCCGGCTTCGAACATGCTGCACTGACAGAGCAGGAACGCCGCGCGTCTGGTCTGGTTCCGGAGATCCTGCATTACGACGACGGGCAGGCTCTGATCGTCATGGAATTTCTGGAACCTCATATCATCATGCGTGAGGGCATGATCCGTGCCATCCGGTATCCGCGCTTTGTTGACGACATCACGACATTCATGGCCCGGACGCTGTACTTCACCTCCGATCTAGCGCTGACCGCCGCCGAGAAGAAAGCCCTCATCGCCCGGTTCTGCGGCAATGACGCCTTGTGCAAGATCACCGAAGACCTAATTTTCACGGAACCCTATATGCTTGCCGAGCGCAATCGCTGGACATCGCCACAGCTTGATGCCGCGGCGGCCGCGATGCGCGCCGACACCGCGCTGAAGGTCGCGGTTTCCCGCCTGAAACTGAAATTCATGGCGCACGCCGAGGCGCTGATTCACGGTGACCTCCATACCGGCTCAGTTATGGTGACAGAGAACGACACCAAGGTCATTGATCCCGAATTTGCATTCTGCGGTCCGATGGGTTTCGATATCGGCGCTGTGATAGCCAATCTTCTGATCAACTATTTCAGTCAGGACGGACACGCGACAACAGATGAGCCGCGTGACGAGTACCAAGACTGGGTACTGGCAACCGTTGAGAGAATATGGACGGGCTTTCGTGATAAATTTATCACATTATGGCAAAATCATGCAACAGGCGACGCTTACTCGGCAGTGCTGTTCGATGGCAATGCAGAGGCCATCGCAGATGAGCGCACGGCCTATATGGATCGCCTGTTTGCCGACTGCCTCGGTTTTGCCGGCGCCAAGATGATCAGGCGCATTCTCGGGCTCGCCCACAACATCGATCTCGAATGGATTACCGATGCGGACCAGCGCGCCATCTGTGAGAAACGCTGCCTCACGCTCGCCCGGGACATGATCGTCAACACCGGATCCTATACGACGATCAACGCCGTTACAGCCAGGGCCAGAGTCACCCGTGGCACCTGAGAGGCCGACGTTACAAACGATAGATCCGTGCGGCCGTGTTCTGGAACAAGGCCGCCTTCTCGTCAGCCGAACAGCCCGCGGCAATCAGCTTGAAGGCGTTCCAGATCACCTGGTAGCTGCAGCTCAGCTTGTCGACCGGGAAATTCGATTCGAACATGCAGCGGTTGACACCAAAGGCTTCAATCGTAGCGTCATAGTAGTGTCTGGTTGCCTCAGCCAGTTCCTGGCTTGACGGCGGTCTGGCGCGTTGATGCCAAGTGAAACCATTCACATCCATATTGATGCCGCCAAGCTTTGCCACGACATTGGGGCAAGTTGCAAGTTCGGCGATCATCGGTTTCCATGCCGTGAAGACCTCATCGGCTTTTTCGGCATACGGACCGGTTCCAAGCGGCCCACCGAAGTGATCAAGAATGATAGTGGTATCCGGAAAACTGCGTGCAAGATCGGTCACCTCGGGTATCTGCGTGTGATAGCACCAGGCATCGAAGGTCAGCCCGCGCGGCCCGATCTCGGCAAAACCACGCCGGAAATCGTCCTGAAGCAACAGGCCGGGTGGCGGATCGGTGCGGTGATTGCGGATTTCCGGGGCCGCATCCCAGGCAACTGCTCGGCGAATTCCGCGGAAGCGCCCGCCGCCGGCCGCCTCATGGGCATCAAGTACGGCGCCCGCCTCCGCACCGATGCGCAGATCGACGGTACTGACAATACCGGCAGCAATTCTGGACTCGCCATAGATACCAGACGCACTCATCGCGGCGATGCCGTTGACGAACTCCGTTTCACCGACGGGCCGCAGGTCCTCCTGACCATCTGAATTGAACATCGCGCCACATTCGATGAACACGGTCGACACGATGTTGTGGCCGCTGCCGGTGTCATCGAGAATCTCATCGAGCAGATAGCGTGGCTGAATATGCTGATGCGCATTGGCATCCCATAGGTGATGATGCGGATCACAGATCGGCAAATCCGGTTCGAGAATTTCCTCCTCAACCATCGCCAGCCAGTCCTGATTTGCCGAATGAGCGGCCATTGTTTTCTCCCCCCACTGTCCCAGTGTTCTCGGCAGGGTAAAGCCGCCGGATGATTCACCGCAAGCCGGCGCAACAATCATGCACGCGGTCAGACAACCCTGGCTTGCCGCAAGCCGGCAATCGAATCGGTGTCGTAGCCGAGTTCGTCGAGGATTTCCGTCGTGTGCTCACCAAGAGTAGCTGTGCGGTGCCGAATGCTGCCGGGTGTCTCTGACAGTTTTATCGGTGTCGTGGTCACCGGTGCGGGTTTATCCAGGCCGGGGAAGTCCATGGCCTGGAAAAAATCCATGGCCTTGATATGAGGATCCTCAAGCAATTGTGCCCCGCTTAGGACCGGGCCGCAGGGAATCCTCGCCTCATCGAGGATATCGAGCACATTTTTGGTGGTCTTGTCGTCGCACCATTGCTGCATTCGGGCACTGAGCAGTTCGCCGTTGTCGCCGCGATCCTGGTCGGTCGCGAAACGCGAGTCCAAAAGCCAGTGATCCTCGCCCATCAATCTGGCCCAGCGTTCGAACAACGGCTGTCCGACAACCTGCACCATAACCGCACCGTCCCGTGTCGTGAAGACATCGCTCGGTCCGGCACTATAGCCGCGATTGCCGTAGGGAGGTCGACCGATATCGGTCAGCGCTTGTTCCGCGATATAGGCGTTGTTGAAAGCCATCACCGTACGGGTCAGCGCGGCCTCGACGAGCTGCCCGCGGCCGGTCTTCCGTTTTTCGTAAAGGGCCGAGAGCGTGCCGAACGCCGCGAGCGTTGCGGTTCCGAAATCTGCGAAAGGCACAAAGGACTTTATCGGATCTCCGGGGCGCCCACCCATATAGGTCGCTCCGGCGAGGGCCTGGGCGACCCCGTCGAAACCCACTCGTTCGCTATAGGGGCCACCGTTACCGTAGGCAGTAATCGTGGTCAGAATGATATCCGGCTTGATTTTTGTCAGGCTCTCGTAATCGATACCCATGGCCTCAAGTGTCGGTTGCGGCAGATTGGCGATCACGACATCGGCGGTCTTGACCAGTTCGCGTGTAATGGCCCGACCTTCCGGCTTCATCGGGTTCAACGTCAGCGATCGCTTGTTGCGGTTCAGCGCAAGAAACAACGGCCCCTCGCCACTTTCAGCCAGCGGGACAAGATACCGATCCTCGCTTCCAGCGCATTTGTCGATCCGGATCACATCGGCACCCATGTCGCCGATCAACATCCCGCAGAACGGGCCGGCGATGTATCGCCCGAAATCGAGAACCCGAACACCTTCGAGAACGCCACTCATCAACTGCTCCTGTCGTTGGAAGTCAGGCGGTGGACGATCCCACAGCCTTGATGCAATGATAAATCAGATGTCCGGAATGTCACGAACGATGCCTGAAGATCCCGAGCGCCGGACGAGCGCTCATGGCATCCAGACCGCAAACATTGGCCTGCCTCGACCAGGACGATACCAAACCGCAGACAGCAATACGCCGATAGTGTTGTCCGACGGCAAGCTTGCGACAGTGGAAGTGCAGTTCGATTTTTCGGTCGCAGGTGCAACGATTGGACGGCGGATGTCAGCAGGATACCGATTGTCTGATCAATCCCTGCGGTCCGAAGCGACTGTATCGATTCGGGATGCATCGCCCTGCGAGACGTTCAGTTGTGCGAGATTCAAACTAGGTCGTGTTGACACTAACGCAGTGCCTCGACGATGAGCGCGAAGGTGATGAAGCCGAGGAAGATGACGTCGAGCTTGTCGTAGCGTGTGAAGATGCGCCGGAAGCCTTTGAGCCGTCGGAACAGCCGCTCCACCTCATTGCGGCGTTTGTACAACTGCCGGTCGTACGTATGCACGGTCCATCAGCAGGGACCGGGGTGTCTTCTGGCGCCCCAGACGTTCGAGTAGCTTGCGTCCTTCGGGCGCATTCTGGGCCTGGCCGGCAGACAGCGCGAAGGTCACGGCCGTTCGCTCATCTGCGGCAACCAGATGAACTTTGGTATTCCATCCGCCCCGCGACTTGCCGATGCATTGCGGACCGTTTTTTTCAGCGCCCCGGCGCCATCGGGATGGACCTTCACGCTGGTGCTGTCCAGCGAGACCACATCGAGCGTCACATGCACCATCCGCTCGCGCTGCAGGTGCTCGAAGACCCGCGCGAGCACGCCGTTCTTCGACCACCGGTTCATCCGGGTGTAGACGGTGTGCCACTTGCCGAAGCGAGGCGGTAGTCCGCGCCACTTGCAGCCGTGCTCGACGACATAGAGGAAGGCATTGAGCACCTGGAGGTTGGACGCGGCGACGTTGCCGCGTTGGACCGGCAAATGCGGGGCGATGCGTTCGTACTGGGCTTGGCTGAGTTCCATACCGATGACTCGCTGACGAGGAACCAGCCAACATGATAGCATCATTGAACATTAGTGTGAACACGCCCTAGTTCCCTGGATCGTAAGTTTCTATTATTATACTGGATTTTCTGCAATCTCGAGAGTTCTGAGGCAGAAGCGTTTGATGGCGGCGAGGATTTCGTCGGCCGACTTGTGCCACCGGAACGGTCTGGGGTTCTGATTGACAATGTCGAGGTAGTCGAGAATCGCCTGTTCGAGCTCCTGTGTCGAGCGGTGGATGCCCGCCGCAGTTGCTTTTCGGTGATGTCCGCGAAGAATCGCTCAACTTGATTGAGCCAAGATCCGGATGTCGGTGTGACGTGGGCATGCCAGCGCGGGCGGCGGGCGAACCCGTCGCGGATCATTTGCGTCTTGTGAGTGGCGTCGTTGTCCATGACGATATGACTGTCGAGGTCATCGGGCACGGCCTTCTCGATCTGGTTGAGGAACTTGCGGAATTCCGTGCTGCGGTGGCGGCGGTAGCATCGGCCGATGATCTTGCCGGTCGCGACGTCAAGCGCAGCAAACAGTGAAGTTGTGCCGTTGCGCTTGACGTCGTGCGTGCGGCGGTCCACCTGTCCGGGGCGCATGGGCAGCAACGGCTGGGTTCGGTCAAGGGCTTGTACCTGACTCTTCTCGTCGACGCACAGCACCATGGCGTGTTGCGGAGGATCAAGAGACAGGCCGACAATATTCCGGACCTTGTCCACGACCATCGCATCCTTCGATACCTTGAAGGTCTCGCTGCGGTGGGGCTGCAGGGGAAAGGCCCGCCAGATGCGGTGAACCGTCGAAGGAGCGTACCCGACCGCATCAGCCATGGAGCGCAAGCTCCAGTGTGTGGCGTCCCTGGGCGTTTCCTCCAGTGTCTTGCGCACGACCGCGGCGACAGCGTCATCGGAGAGCTTCCGCGGCGCGCCGGGGCGCGGCTCGTCATGCAGCCCGTCCAGCCCCTGTCCTGCGAAACGCTTGCGCCACTTGCTGACGGTCAGAGGTGTGACCGCGAGAATTTCTGCAATGTTCAGGTTGCTCTTCCCGTCGGCCGCCAGCAACACAATGCGGGCCCGCCGGGCCAGGCTCTGCCAGACCTTCTGCCCACGCGAAAGCCGTTCCAGCGCGCTGCGCTCCGCCTCGGTCAGCTCGATTTTCACCGCAACTCTCATGATCCTGCTTCCCGTGTCGGAAGCCTCGCCTACCACTATACATATTTATCGATCAGGACACTAGGCGATCCGTTCTGATCGCGGACGCAGCGGCGGAGAAACAACTGCCATCACCTTTCATGGCAAGCCCTTAGGGAATGTCTGAACAAGCCGGTTTTTTCGGGTATACGGGTGTCGTGGCCCGTGGATGAAACGCCAGAGCCCATCGGGGACGTGTTGTCGTGCCAGGAAATGGGGATTTCGATGCCCGAGTCGACCGTCCCCGCCGCCTTGCGGCGGTTGCGGACGGACTCCCCCCACGTCAGGCGGTGGCGCCGCGCCCCGCGATGAGCAGATTGGTGAACCCGAGCAGCACGGCGATGCGTTGCGTGGTCTTCGCCAGCCCCCGATAGCGCACCTTCGCGTAGCCGAAGTGGCGCTTCACATACAGGAACGGATGTTCCACCCTCGCCCGAACCGACGCCTTGCGCCTCTCCGCCGCCGCCTCCGGGCCCGCCTTGTCCAGCCCCCGGCGCTTGCCGGGCTTCATCGCCACCTCCCAGTCCACGTCCGTGTCCCGGTTCTCCGCGCGCTTGTCCACCCCCTGATAGCCCGCGTCACCCCACACCTGCTCCTCGCCCCCGTGCAACAGCGCGTGCGCCGTCGCCACATCCGAGACATTCGCCGGCGTCGTCTCCACGCTGTGCGTCAAGCCCGACTGCGCCTTCATCCCGAAATGCCACTGATTGCCCTTCTTCGTCTGGTGCATCTCCGGGTCCCGCTCGCCCTTGCGGTTCTTCGTCGACGACGGCGCGGCAATGAGACTCGCGTCCACGATCGTCCCCTTGCTCAAGCGGTGTCCGAGAGAGGCCAGATGTGCGTTGATCTCCTCGAACAGCGTCTCACCCAGACCGTGCGTCTCCAGCAAGTGGCGGAAATGCAGGATCGTCGTCTCGTCAGGCAGCGCACCCGCAGCATCACGCTCAGCGGATAGGGCCGCCGACCGCGACCGGCCTTCGGGTAGAACGGCTCGATGCGTGCCTCCAGCCGCTCCCAGGGAACTAGGGCGTGTTCACACTAATGTTCAATGATGCTATCATGTTGGCTGGTTCCTCGTCAGCGAGTCATCGGTATGGAACTCAGCCAAGCCCAGTACGAACGCATCGCCCCGCATTTGCCGGTCCAACGCGGCAACGTCGCCGCGTCCAACCTCCAGGTGCTCAATGCCTTCCTCTATGTCGTCGAGCACGGCTGCAAGTGGCGCGGACTACCGCCTCGCTTCGGCAAGTGGCACACCGTCTACACCCGGATGAACCGGTGGTCGAAGAACGGCGTGCTCGCGCGGGTCTTCGAGCACCTGCAGCGCGAGCGGATGGTGCATGTGACGCTCGATGTGGTCTCGCTGGACAGCACCAGCGTGAAGGTCCATCCCGATGGCGCCGGGGCGCTGAAAAAAACGGTCCGCAATGCATCGGCAAGTCGCGGGGCGGATGGAATACCAAAGTTCATCTGGTTGCCGCAGATGAGCGAACGGCCGTGACCTTCGCGCTGTCTGCCGGCCAGGCCCAGAATGCGCCCGAAGGACGCAAGCTACTCGAACGTCTGGGGCGCCAGAAGACACCCCGGTCCCTGCTGATGGACCGTGCATACGTACGACCGGCAGTTGTACAAACGCCGCAATGAGGTGGAGCGGCTGTTCCGACGGCTCAAAGGCTTCCGGCGCATCTTCACACGCTACGACAAGCTCGACGTCATCTTCCTCGGCTTCATCACCTTCGCGCTCATCGTCGAGGCACTGCGTTAGTGTCAACACGCCTTAGCCCGGCCTTCGGGTCGAACGGCTCGATGCGTGCCTCCAGCCGCTCCCAGGGAACTAGCCCGTCCATCGTCTCGAGAAAGACCTCGCGCCGCGTCCGACGCTTCTTCAGATCGTGCTCCAGCTCCGCAAACGTCGCTTGCTCCAAGGCTCGCATTCCACTCCGTTACCAAGAAACTAATTGTGCCAAAACCGACTTGTTCAGACAATCCTTAGCCCTGATTGTCCCATCCTTTAACCACCTGCAAGACACTTGGGGTTGCGAGACCGCTATCTGCCGCCACGCGACAGGATCCCGTTGCAAGACGCCGAATCACAGGGCCTGGGCTGGTCTCTCCTATTCGCGTCCGACTACCGATCCGCCCGAGAGAAAGCGAAGCGGAACATATCCTTCAACAGCGGATGCGTTGGTGTCAGAAGTTCCACCAACGGTCGATTTGCTCCCGCAGGCCGACCAGCAATTCGGGGATTGCGTTGGTTGCCTCGCTTCTGCCGATACTCCGAGCGATATCCGGAATCCTTTGATCGATGTCGTTGGCGAAGACCCTCAAGGCGGCTTTTGCTTCGTCCCACTGCTGGACAGCACCTTCAACCAGGTTCGCCACTTTACCGATCATCACCGTCATGTCGACCACCGCAAGGCCGACCTTGTCCTCGTAGTCGTTTGGTCGCGTGCGCAAAATGCTCCACAATCATTGCTCCAGAGCGGTATCTCCCAAGGGTGTGGTTCTGATATGGCGTCGTCATTTGTCTTTCTTTGATAGTTTCGTAGTAGATTTATTTTCCTGATTACCCTCGACGCTAAGTGGCATTTGGTATAGAATACAGCCATGTAATTTGATGATAGAGAAGGAGAATTTCATGGCCCGCAACCCGGTGCAGTTCCAGAAGGGAATCAGCCTCAACGCGTTCCTCTCGCTCTATGGAACCGAATAGCAGTGCTTCGACGCCCTGTCCCGATGGCGCTGGCCCAACGGGTTCGTGTGCCCGAACTGCGGCCACGACCGAGACTGCCAGTTGACCACACACAAGCTCCAGAAGTGCTATCGCTGCAACCGCCAGACCTCCATTACCGCCGGCACCATCTTCGAGGTCACCAAGCTGCTCCTGACGGTGTGGTTCCAGGGCACCTCCTTCATGACCCAGGACAAGAAAGGTGCATCGACGATGACGCTGCACCGCCAACTCGGCATCTCCGACAACGCCGCATGGCGCATGCGCCACACGCTGATGCAGGTGATGATGGAGCGCGACCGCGCGCATGTGCTCGGCGGGTTCATCCAACTCGACGACGCCTCCCTCGGGGGCGAGCGCAGCGGCGGCAAGCGCGGACGTGGGGCACCGGGCAAGACCCCTTTCGTGGCCGCGATCGAGACCAATGAGGCGGGACATCCGCAGCGGGTGACGCTCACCGTGGTCGAAGGCTTCCGTCTCACCGAAATCGCCGCCTGGGCGCAGCAGCACCTGAGCCCGGGCACGCAGGTGCTCTCCGATGGGCTGACCTGCTTCAATGGCGTGACCGCGGCAGGCTGCGTTCATGAGCCGATGGTGACCGGCGGCGGGAAAGCCGCGGTCGAGCGCCCCGGGTTTCGATGGGTGAACACGATCCTCGGCACCATCAAGAACGCTTTGCGCGGTACCTACCATGCGGTTCGACCCAAGTATGCGCAGCGCTATCTGGCGAAGTTCGAGTACCGGTTCAATCGTCGCTTCGATCTGCCCGACATCATCCCGAGACTGGTCTACGTGGCGCTGAGGACGCCACCGATGCCGGAGCGGCTGCTCAAGTTACACTTAGCTTGAGTGATGATCAGGTTTATTTTTGTTGTTTTCTCTCTCTTGAGCTACGAGAAGGCTTTCACAATATGGCGTTATTATTACTCGCTGTCATGCTGTTCAGGATTTCAAACTAGGCGTCATTGAAGCGGCCGGACTTCAGCAGGGCCCGGATGCTCAGGATCCCTTGATCGCCATCAACAGTCCACCGCATCTCCGACCGTTTCATCCGCTGCGTGACCGGAACCTTAGTTGGCGGCTTCGACGGTGCCGGACCCCACGATCAGGGTTCGGGACCGCAACTCATGATAGTCCATGCGTGACGGTTGCGCTTGAAGAAGGTCAGTTCCCGCTCGAGATCGGCATGGCCGAACGAAGCGGGTCCAGCAAAGCCCATTCGGCATCGGTCAAATCGCTTTCGTAACGCTCCGTCTTGCGGCTATACTACTTCCGGGTCGTCTCGTTCCAGGGCACATCATGCGAGACCACCCAACCAGTTTTAGGTCAGGCTCTCAAAGATATCGACACAGTCGCGCGGCGTGCATTGTCCCATCATGAAAGATCCGATCTCCGCCGGACCGGTCGGATAATCCGCGACAAGACCCAGGCTTTCATCAACCGGACCAAGCGATGTCGACACGCCTGAACAGCGATAGCGCGGCCGCAGATACGAGACCGGACCCAGGGACGATATGATCGTGTGTCGGGTCGGAGCAACACGTCGACAACCCTGACCGTCCCGCTCAAGGGTGTCAGGATCTGCAGGACGATCATCGATCTCCTTGGCCAGAACGTGGCAGCCCACATCATTCAATGTCGTTTTGAGCTACGCCTCCAAAGTCGCGAAACTCCAGGGAATACCGCTGGCCTTCAACGGCTCTCGGCACAGGGTCAAAACCCGGGTCGGACTCTCGGCGAAAACGAGGTCAACATCCTGTGTGGGCGCGTCATCGGACAACATCCTGTGTGGGCGCGTCATCGGACAACATCCTGTGTGGGCGCGTCATCGGACAACATCCTGTGTGGGCGCGTCATCGGACAACGGGCTAGACGTGGCGGACGGTAACAGCGATACTGGCATCAGGATGCTCCTGATCCAATATGTCCATACTTGATCATACCACAGTTTGCGGGTTAGAGCATCCCCTGATCTCATATCAACGCCGTAGACGGTACCAGCACCTCGACAGAGCACCGGATCTTGCAGCAAATCACCGCATCACGACACCATCTGGAAACCCTTGATTCATTGAGCTTCTTGCAAAATTGCCGGCCCGCCCGGTTTTTTGCCTTGTCGAGGCTGGTTTTGTTGTCGAGGGCCTGGGTCTCGGGGCCACCTCGTGATATGTTGTGTTTCCACAACAACAAGATACCGAGGAGGTGACCCCGAGGACCCTTGGCTCGACCCTATCCGATCTCTGGCGCCGATTTCAAGGGGACCTTTTCCCTGCGTTGGCCGAGGCGGTCGGTCCTCTCCTCGAGACGCACAAGCGTTTCGTGACAGCTCTCGATCTCGTCAAGGTGGAGGGCTTCGTCGATGGGGTGTGGACCGGTCCGGGTCGGCCCCGGGAAGATCGCCGGGCGCTGGCCCGTGGCGTCATCGCCAAGGCGGTGTGGGGTCTGCCGACGACCCGCCACCTGATCGACAGTCTCAAGGTGGACCCGACGTTGCGCCGGCTGTGCGGCGGGTCGCGTGTCTCGGAGATCCCGAGTGAAGCGACGTTTTCGCGGACGTTTGCCGAATGGTCGCAGTCCCGTCTTCCGGAGAGGATGCACGCGGCTCTGGTTGCAGAGACACTGGGCGACACGCTCATCGGCCACGTGTCGAGGGACCCGACGGCCATCGAGGCCCGGGAGACGCCGGCCCCGAAGCCGAAGGCCAGGACGCCGAACCGCAAGCGCGGCCGGCCCCGCAAGGGCGCGGAGAGGACGAAGGAGCCTGGGCGTCTCGAACAGCAAGCGAACGGGATGGATCTCGATGAGAGGCTCGACGCGCTGCCGAAGGTCTGCGATCACGGGGCAAAGAAGAATGCCAAAGGGGTCATGGAGGCTTGGCGCGGTTACAAGCTGCATATCGACACAGCAGACTGCGGGGTGCCGCTGAGGACCGTCCTCACCTCGGCATCCGTCCATGACAGCCAGGTCGCGATCCCGCTGGCGATGATGACCGCCGGGCGTGTGACCAATCTCTACGATCTCATGGACGCGGCCTATGATGCCAGGGAGATCTACCAGATGAGCGAACGGCTTGGCCATGTGCCGATCATCGATGTCAATCCGCGCCGGAACAAGGACCTCAAAGAGGAGCGAGACCGGGAGGCCCGGGCCCGGCGTGCAGCAGGCCATGTCGATCCCGGGAACGTGCGGGTCCGGATCCGGTCCGGTGTCGAGAGGACCAACGCCCGCCTCAAGGATGAGTTTGGCGGGCGCCATGTCCGCGTCCGTGGACATTCCAGGGTCGCCTGCCATCTCATGGTCGGCATCCTGGCCCTGGCGGCTGACCAGTTGATACGCCTCGCCGTCCCATAGCGCGGCTCCGACAACGCATACCGACCCTTCGCGGCCCTCTCGAAGAGAGAGACCCGGAGAGGCGTGTCCCGATGTCCGCAAAGGTCCCTGTTTGGTCTCATCATCTCTGATGAGACACCGCGAATCCATGGATTCCGACCTCCAGGTGCAGAGGTGACCGGAAGCAACCGACCGATCCGGGCTCACCGGACCCTGGGGACAGGAATTTTGCAAGAGGTTCCATTGATAATAAATAATTCCCTCTTCGCCATCCCAGAACCACACCCATTGCACATGCTTTCCTGTCATTGCCAATGATCTGATCGGGATGAGGTCGCATTTCTGCCTGATGTGAAAAGGCCGGCTGAGTAGTCGAGACACACGTTCACGGGGCGGTAATGGCTTCAACACGGCAGTGTCCGCGCCATTATCCGAGGTTGAAGCCCTTGCGGACCAGATGAGACGCAAGTTGTTCCCGTTCCGCCCGTGAGACCTGCCGAGCCTTGTCCTCAGACCATCCATAGAAATCGGCGATGCCGAATTCGTCAACCAAACGCTGTTTTTCGTCCGGAATCGAATACCGGGCATCGCGACGCCTGTCGTAGGCATCGATCTCGGCTTCAAGGTTGGAGTCGTCATATTGATCGACATGGACATTGACCGAAGCTGGCAGGCGAAGGCTAACATAGCCTTGAGCAGCCGGATAGCCGACGCACATGCCGGCAACCGGGAAAACATGGTCCGGCAGTCCGACGATCGTGGAAATGGCGTCAATATGATTGCGCACGACACTGATCGGACAACATCCGAGGCCGACTGCCTCGGATGCCCTGATGAAATTCATCAGCACCAACGCGCTGTCAACCGCCGCGTTCAGAAACGCGTCGAGATGATCGTTGGCAAAAGGCTTGCCACGGAATTCGCAAACCCGTCGGATGCGTCGGCTGTCTCCGAGGAAAATCATGAAAACCGGACAAGTGCCGATCCATTCCATCGACGGAATGAGATCGGCGATAGCCTCGCGCCGGTCAGGATCACGGACAATCACGACAGTGCCCTGTTGGATGTCGGATTTTCCTGGCGCGGAGAATGCAGCCGCCAAGAGCACATCAAGGAGGTTAGCGGGCACCAGTTGGTCGGTAAATCGCCGATGCGTCCGGTGCTTCAGGATATTGGCAAGTTCACCGGTGGCAGCTAGATCCCGGCCGGCATCAGTCTCAAGGCCGTAGCGGTCCTTGATCAGATCTGCGATCGTTTGTGCTGTGTCCATGACATCCCCGTTCCGGCATGCGGGCGCAACGCCTCAGCATGATGCCCGTATCATCAGGTATACGACAAGAAGGCTGATTGCAAATTGGAGCCGTCAACAATCTTACCGGACTTTTTTTCTTGGGCGGCCTGTGCTCGCTCTGGCAAAGTGTATCGTCCGTTGCGCAGGGCAAGCGGTCCCGCGGCCACGAACAAGCACTGGCCGCGGAACAGGGTCAAACGTGTTGGCGTCGGCAGCCTGTGGCCCGAATGAAATTCATTGGCTCTTTCGGTCTCACGACAGGCTGATATATGTGCAGTTCAACCAAAACGGGGACCAGATGTCATGAAGGTTGCGATTATCGGGTGCGGGGCGATGGGTTCGGTTTATGCGGCCTTGCTCGCAGATGCCGGCAATGACGTTTGGGCCATCGACACCTGGCAGGATCACATCGATGCCATCCGGCGGAACGGTTTACGGGTTGAAGGGGCGAGCGGCGAGCGGACAGTTCATTTGAATGCGACAACGAGTGCGGCGGACGCCGGGGTCTGCGAACTGGTGATCATAGCTACCAAGGCCGGCGATGTCTCTGCTGCTGCGCGAGCTGCGAAAGAGATAGCCGACTGCAACAGCGTAATCCTGACAATTCAGAACGGTCTTGGGGCGGCCGACCGCATTGCCGAGGCTATCGATGCCAGTCAGGTCATGATCGGCGTGGTTGGCGGGTTTGGCGCGTCAATAAAAAATCCAGGCCATGCTCACCACAACGGAATGCAACTGGTGCGTATCGGTGAGATGAATGGCGGTGTTTCTGACCGTCTCGAAAAGGTTATCGACGTTTGGCAAGCAGCCGGGTTCACGGCCAAAGGCTATCCAGACATTCATCAGATGATCTGGGAGAAATTCATATGCAATGTGACCTACAACGGTCCTTGCGCCTTGATGGGCATCACCATCGGGGAGGTCCAGGACAATGAGTCGGCCTGGTCGATTGCTAGGCCGTGTTGACGAATTCATGAAATGCTGATAATCATTCTCCATCAATGACACTTTCCGGGGACTTATCATGGCGTTACGCCTGCTCATCACGGATGCTGTCTGCTCGACACTCGAGCCGCTACTGCGTGAGAGCAAACACGCTGCCGGCGCCCCGCCACGGCTCAGCGACCGAATGTTCATCGAAGCCGTCCTCTACCAGGCGCGTACCGGAACCCCATGGCGCGACCTGCCCGACGAATTCGGCCATTGGAATGCCGTTTATCAGCGGTTTCGCCGTTGGGAGAAGCGCCACCTCCGGGCACGGCTCTGGCAACAGATACAACAGGTAGACGATGAACCACTCAAGGAAGTATTCATCGATTCGACCATCGTGCGCGCTCATCAACACGCCGCCGGCGCGGTAAAAAAACGGCGGCCAGGAGGCCCAGGCTCTCGGCCGCTCCCGGGGTGGGTTCTCCACCAAGCTGCACGTGGCCTGTGCCAACGAAACAACCGGTGTGTCCGTCGTGTTGACGGGTGGCGAGCGCCATGATGGCGTGGGATTCGAGCTGCTGTGGAAGGCTTTGCCCAGCTCTCCCGCACCGGAGGCTGCGGTCATGGACAAGGCGTATGACAGCAAGGGCATTCGCCAAGCGCTGGCCGACCAGGGCGTCGAAGCCGTGATTCCCGCCCGGTCGAACCGGACTGAGACGGTTCATCACGATCAAGAAAAGGACAAGTGGCGCCAGCAGGTCGAGCGATTCTTCAACAAGCTCAAACAATTCCGCCGCATTGCCACACGTTATGACAAGCTCGCTCGGACGGTCCTCGCGTTTGTCCACATTGTCTCAGCATGGATTATGCTTCGATCATTCGTCAACACGCCCTAGTGCCTGTGCACGCGAAGCTGATGCCGTCGCCCGCGCTCAGGAGATAGCCCTCGGTTTTGACGACGTTGAAGCCTATGTCCGAGCATTTGGTGCCAATATGCCGGGCGCACGCCCGTCGATGCTGCTGGATCATCTTGCCGGGCGTCCGTCCGAAATTGATGCCATCAACGGGGCTGTTCCGATTGAGGCCGCGAAGGTTGGTCTTGCGGCACCAGTCAACGCGATGATATCGGAACTGGTACGTGGTAAAGAATCAACCTTCACGTTGTGACCAAGGGTGATAAGCTCGGGGGATTGGGGACGAATTTGAAATTGACCAGAGCCCTCCGATTATTGTGCCCAAGGATATCAATACCGGCCTTGAGCAAGTTGGCCAGAACAACGAGAGCACCAACCAGATGGAAGACTCCGCGCCACAATACATCGACCGCTACGCTCGGGGCATGATCATCGAAAACACCATCGCAGACGCCACCAACTTCTTCCACATGGACGCAGTTTCCGCTGCTGTACCGCTCAAATCAATTAAGAAATTATCAGATAAAAGCAAATGATTGCGCCATAGTGGAACCACACCATTCGCTGAGACCAACTAATGCGAATATGACGATTTTGACCTTTGATAACTCAACCATAAAAATGAATTGTCGATCGCATCGCGACACTCTCAAAACAGCTGACGAAAACCGGATTCAAGAATCGTCACATCTACCCGTGCCCAACGCTGTGGGCATGCGACAGCTGACCGTTGCCATTGCGAACGTGAAAGAGCACCACAACAATATGGCGGGCCAGTTAGAAAAAAAACTCTGTGTCGCAGCGATCGGAAATAGTGTGATTACGAAACTACTCGCAAGAAACCCCGTTCCCAGCGAATTAATCCGATTATCGATCGCCCGGCGGGCAAAGACAATAATCAGAACTGTCACCAGACCCACAAATGCAGCGAACCCGAAAAGGCCGGTTTCGGCCAAGACTTCTAGCCACACATTATGCGGGTGCATACCACCGACAGGCATTTGCGCCAAATCAACATATTCCCAGCGCACATCCCGATAATTCTTGAGTCCTATCCCGGTCAGCGGGTGATCCAAGAATATGTGCCACGACATCTTGAATATCCCATAGTAGGAAGATTGATCGAACTGGATCAAAAGTTCAATAAATCGAATCGCTCGATCATTGACGCGGTCGACAAACAGAATAATTACGCTAATAAGGCCAGTGAGTGCGGATGCAATCAACAATGTTAACGCTCGCCGACTAGGAACCGCGGCGAAAACAAAAACCCCTATCAATAACAGACTGAAAAGAGTTAATACCGTCGCGGTACGCTCGTTGGTCAGCACTACTGCAAGCAACATCAATGGACCAAGTATAGTGGCGACCACGGGACCCTGTGGTACCCCGAAGCGGTCAAGACAAATCAACATTCCGACCAAAGGAAATCCGAACTTCGCGATATACGAGCCCACCGTCTTGTCACCCATCAAGGTTAAAAGACGCTGGTTATGAATGGGGTCGCCCATTATGGAAGTCCCGGAAACAGCTTGAACCAGACAATCGGCGACCACGAGGCCAAGCACCCCGGCCAAACACCATGTGGCCAAACGCAACGCGTGAATTTCGGTAAGTAACCAACTTGCTACCGCTGCGTAGAACAACGGAAACCGAACCCAAGGCAGTGAGCGGCTGAAAGATCGATCTGAATCTTCCGCAAAAGGGCTTACGACTGTATTGAGGAAAATCCAAAACACCAATCCAGCGACGACGACAGGATCTTGCAACCATTGCCATCGTCTTTTGTGGACACTCTCAAACAAAAAGGCAACGCCAATTAGAACAAGAAGAACGTCAGCCGGTCCGCGCGCAACGAAGAGCGTCGGCGGCAAAGCCAACAGAAACACCATCGCGGATCGTTTACAAAAATTGTCGCCGAGTGTAACCAAGAATCGATGAAAAGAAGACTTGCAAAAATTTAACATCGGATGCATTTATTTGATCAATACCTTTCTTTGTCCGCCTGCATTTCATAAAAATGACAGTGTTGGTCCTGCGCTTCCTCGCGTCGAGGCTACTACCGACCATGCTCGCCTTCCAAAGTCGACCCACGCTCTCAGTAACGACGACTGAATGGTATCGGATTCCCTTCACATTAATTCATCCCCGTGTCGAATTGTATCACTCCAATAATCGGAGATCCACGGCGCCGGCAAGGTTCTCTGGTGCCATCGTCTCCCCTTCCATCCTATGATAGCATTATCCGGGTCGGGTTTACCATGAAAGACTAATATCTTCACGCCTCGCGGAAGTGTTGGCTGCAAAGCCATATTCAGAGGGAAATTGGGGACCGCATGGCGTTTGAAGCTGCGCACCCACGTTTCAGGCCGCCAGTATTTTTCTCCCATAGCATATGTCAAATAAGCTTGCTCTGACCGAAAGTTTGTTATCGCCCAGTCGACCTCATCGTGAAACTGATCCACAATAAACTGAGTTGTGTTAGCGCGCCAGCGAAAGATAGAAGAATTTCCTACATCTTTTCGACCTTGGAATATAAGATGAGCTTGTTTCCAGTTGTGGATTATACATCGTTTACCTTTCTTGAACTCAAAAAACGGCTTTATGTCGTTTACGACGATCATATCGAGGTCGAAAAAAATACAATCACCTTTCATATCGGCTAGTCCGTCGGCAAACAAACCAATTTTTAGCCACACCGACGGAAACAACTTATCCGGAAACCCAAGTCGAGGAAGAGGGTAGGTTTCGATACATTCATGTAATCCGGAAACATTTTCAGTAAAACATATAAATCGAAACGAAGAAGATAGATTTTTCTGCACACCTGCATAGAGGCGGTTCACGAACTCTGGGCCGTATCGGTCTCCCCATTTCAGCGTTACGATACTCACAGTCTCGTCAATGATCTTCTGAGTAGCTGAAGCTTCTATCAAACGACCTGGCAAATCACGCATTGAACCCTCCACCCTCTACGGTTTCCCAAACAGAGCAATACTTATATGTGTGCATTCCACTTCTTCGTAACCCAATTTGGATATTCGTCGCAACCAGTCAGATCAGCGTAGCATACCCTAACGGTGTTCTAGAGTCTCCCATTGAAATAGCGAACGCTCTAGTGTCCTGTACGCAAAGTTCGTATTGTTAAGGGGGTGGTGTCGATTCGGGGGGCATGGTGATGCGACTTTCGGTGGAGATCAAGCTGAGCGCGGACGAGCGCAACGAGCTTGAGCGGCTGGCGCGCGGGCGCAAAGTCTGGCGAGGCCTGTCCGATCGGGCGCACATCGTGCTGCTGGCGGCCGAAGGGCTTACCAATGTGCAGATTGGGAGCGTGCTGGGCGTGACCAGCCAGACCGCCAGGAAGTGGCGCAATCGCTTCGCAGAGCATCGTCTTGACGGGCTTGACGACGAGCCGCGCTCCGGCCGTCCCCGGCGCATCGATGACGACGCCGTGGCCGAGGTGGTGCGCAAGACGCTTGAGGAGAAGCCTCGTGACGCGACCCAATGGAGCACGCGCTCGATGGCGCAGGCGACGGGGTATGCGCCGTCGACGGTCAATCGCATCTGGCGAGCCTTTTCCCTTCAGCCGCACAGGAGCGAGACCTTCAAGCTCTCGGCAGACCCCTACTTCGTGGACAAGACGCGCGACATCGTGGGGCTCTACGTGGACCCGCCGCAGCATGCCATGGTCCTCTGCGTGGACGAGAAATCGCAGGTTCAGGCCCTCGATCGCACCCAGCCGCTGCTGCCGCTGCGCCCGGGGCAGGTCGAGCGGCGCACTCACGATTACAAGCGCAACGGCACGACCTCGCTCTTCGCAGCCCTTGACGTCGCCACAGGCAAGGTCATCGGACAGTGCTATCGGCGCCACCGCAGCGTGGAGTTCCGCAAGTTCCTGGATCACGTCGAGGCCAACGTGCCGCCCGACCTCGAGATCCACATCGTCATGGACAACTACTCGACCCACAAGACGAAGACGATCCGCGACTGGTTCGCCCGGCGACCGCGCTGGCATGTTCACGTCACCCCGACCTCTGCCTCGTGGCTCAACCAAGTCGAGCGCTTCTTCGCCGATCTGACAGAGAAGCAGATCCGGCGCGGGGTTCACCGATCGACCGTCGAGCTGGAGCAGGCGATCACCGGGTACATCGACACCGTCAACGAGGACCCCAAGCCCTTCCGCTGGCACAAGACAGCCGATGAAATCCTGGCGTCCATCAAGCGCTTCTGCCTCAGGACCCTCGAAACCGCTGCAGCCGCAACATCATAACGGTACGAACTTTGGAATCAGGACACTAGGTTCCGGCACCCGGTTCCGCGGATTTCCGTCGTGGTCCGTCGATCGTAGCCCCGGCCGCGGAGCCGTGTTAGACTGCCCGTCCAGCCGATATGGGAGACAGGTGGATGACACGACGGGCATTGCGCATCGTTCTGGCCCGGCCGCGCGGGTTTTGCGCCGGGGTTGTCCGCGCCGTCGATATCGTCGAACGGACCCTCGAACGATTCGGAGCGCCGGTCCATGTCCGCCATGAAATCGTGCACAACCGGCATGTCGTTGACGACTTCCGCCGCAAGGGCGCACGTTTCGTCGAAGAGCTCGACGAGGTTCCGGATAGTGCCATCACCGTGTTCAGTGCGCACGGCGTCGCGCCGTCGGTCGAGACTGATGCCGTGCGGCGCAACCTGCATGTGATCGATGCGACCTGCCCTCTCGTCAGGAAAATCCACAACGACGCCAGGCGCTTTGCGCGCCAGGGTTACGATGTGGTGCTGATCGGCCATTCCGGCCATCCGGAAGTCATCGGAACCATGGGACAGGTCGACGGGCCCGTGCATCTGGTCTCGACCGTCGAAGAGGTCGCGGCCTTGCGTCCGGCATCGTCGGATCGTCTGGCTTATGTCACCCAGACGACTCTCAGCGTCGATGATACCCGGGACATCATTGCCGCCCTCCAGGACCGGTTCCCCGGCATCGCCGGGCCCGAAATCGATGGTATCTGTTACGCGACCCAGAACCGTCAAACCGCTGTTCGCGCGCTTGCAACCGATGTCGACCTGATTTTGGTGATCGGCGCCCGCAACAGTTCGAATTCAAATCGTCTTCGCGAAATCGGCAACGAGGCCGGTGTCGAAACCCATCTCGTGTCCGATGCCGGCATGGTCGACCCGGCATGGCTGAACGGCAAGCAGGCTGTCGGCATCACTGCCGGAGCATCCGCACCGGAGTTTCTGGTGCAGGAGATGATCGACCATCTCGGCACGTCGTACGACATCGCCGTGACTGAAATGGACGGTCCCGACGAGTCGGTTTACTTCAAGCTGCCGCGGGAATTGCAGACCCCGGACGAGGCGGACCGGGACGGATGAAGCGGAGTCGCGCCGAACTGACTGGCTGGGTGGCTAACGCTCGGGGCGCTCTGCCCGGTGGCACGGGCAGTGCTGGATGTTTTGGCGCGCAAAACGTCCCAGCCGTCTCCGATGGTAACCCTGGCGATACAACCGCGTAGTTCATCGTTTTCCGGGATGTCTGCTCGTCCTGCTGCCTCGCAAGCTTCCGGAAGCCCGGCCCCTGTCGCGCGGTCGTTCATTGCTGATTCACGCTGAGAGCCTGACCTAAAACTAGTGGATTAATCGTTACAGAGATATCCGTTATTGTATTCTTCTGAACCGCTTATGCACGTGGCTCCGGTGAAACGCACATGCAGCGTTTGGCGTGCCGGGAATAGTCGACATCGGGGGCAACATCGTGTGCCACCGGAGCCACATGCATAAGCGGTTCTTCTGATTTACCGATCACGGAGGTCTGCGAGATGCGCCCTGGTGTTTCATTCACGCTCACTTCAGGCGACCGGCATCGCCTTGAAACGGTTGTCTCTGACCCGAAGAGCCCGCAGAAGCACGTCTGGCAGGCGCGCATCGTTCTTCTGAGCGACGACGGGCTCGGCACGATGGCCATCATGAGAGAAACCGGCAAGGCGAAGAACAGTGTCTGGCGCTGGCAGGACCGCTTCTATGGAAGACGGTGTGGACGGATTTCTGCGGGACAAGACGCGTCCGCCGGGCAAGACACCTCCGGCTCCTGAGCCGGTGGCGAAGATCATAGGGTTGACCCACACCTCGCCGCCTCACGCGGCGACCCACTGGACGCTGCGGGCGATGGCGAAGGCTGTGGGGATGCCGCTTCGAGGGTCTGGGCGGTCTGGCAGGCGCATGGCCTGATGCCGCACCGCTGGCGGCCGTTCACGCTTTCGAACGATCCCGCCTGCCTCGAGACGCTGACCGACATCGTCGGCCTCTACGTTGCGCCGCCGGCTCACGCGGTCGTGCTGTCGATCGATGACAGGTCGCACAGTCAGGCACTTGACCGCACACAGCCCGGCCTGCCGCTGAAGAAAGGCCGCGGCGCTACCATGACACATGATTTCAGGCGCAACGGCACGACGATGCTGTTCGCCGCCCTGACCGTGCTCGACGGCACGGTCATCGGCCAGCACGCCAGTCGGCATCGCCACCAGGCGTTCCCGAGATGCCGCAACCGCATCGCGCACACGATACCCGCCGGCATCCCGGTCCATGCCATCCTCGACAACGACGCCACTCACAAGCACAAGGAAGTCCAGGTCTGGCTCGCACGCCATCCGCACTGGACCTTCCACGTCACCCCCACCTCGAGCGCGTGGCTGAACGCGGTCGAAGGCGTCTTCGCCAAGCTGACACGACGCCGTCTCAAATACGGCGCCTGCCGCTCTCAACGCGACATCCAGGACGCCATCCGCCGATTCATCGACGAACACGACACCACCGAAGCCAGGCCCTTCGTCTGGACCGCCGATCCCGATACCATCATCGCCGCAAGAAAAAGAGGGTTCCAAACGGGAATCAATCCACTAGATAGTGTCGTCACGAAATACCAGCCCAGAGCGCCAGACACCGAATCTGCACCGCGGCGAGGAACGATGCGGCATTCTTGGCGTATCGCGTGGCAATCCCACGCCAACGCTTGAGCCACAGAAAGGCGTTCTCCACCAAATGCCGGCGCCGGTAGAGATGGACATCATACGCTCTGGGGTGCTTGCGGTTGCGCTTCGGCGGAACCACCGCAATGACTTCATGCTCCTCACAATAAGACAGAATGGCAGTCGTGTCATAGGCCTTGTCCGCCAACAAGGACTCGGCATCTATCCCTTCAATCAGCTCGACCGCTTGACTGCAATCTGCTGCCGTCCCCTCGGTCACCAACACCCGCACCGGCATCCCATGCGCGTCCACAGCCAGGTGCAGTTTCGTGTTCAGCCCCCTTTTGTGCGATCCATCGCCTGATTGCCGCCGACCGCACCGCTCGCATGGGGATGGACCTTGAGATGACTGGCGTCAATCATCAGCCACTCATCGTCCGGCTCATCCACCAGAGGCTCCAGCAACGCCCCCCAGAGCCCCTTGTCCCGCCAGCGACAGAACCGACGATGGGTATTTTTCCAGCCTCCATAGTCCGGCGGCAAATCACGCCAGGGAGCGCCGGTGCGCAGAATCCAGCAAGACCGCATTAATGAACCGTTGATTATCCTGCGCCACCCCACCCCAACGTCCCGCTCGGTCAGGCAGATGAGGCTCCAGCAACAGCCAGACCCTATCCGAAATGTCGTGACGCCGATGAGCCAATCCCATGAGTCGCCTCCAGGAACCATCGAGTGAGTTCGACAGATAGGACAGATAAACATCACTCATGACGACACTATCTAGGGTAACCGGTCGAAGCGCTTCGCGGCTTCTTGGGCAGCCTCCGCCAAACTATCCGCAGGAGCGGGAATGAGGCACCGCTTCAGGTTTTCCTGAAAGTCGCGTTTGCACATAATCTTGTTGAACAGCGCGGAATCGACCAGTGCTCGACACAAATGACCCGCCAATTCCGACCGTAGCGTCAGAATATCCCCGATCCGTCGGGCAAGCTGACCGTCCGCCTCGGTTTCAGTCTCAGCACTGTCGAAGTACGGCGCCAGCTTCTGCACTTGTCGTGCGTGCTCGGCCTTGACTGCTTTGGCAAAATCCGAAACCACCAGAGTCGGCCAGAAAATCGGAGACTCTGACTCCATGGCCAGGACTTCGCCAAGCTCTTTGAGAGGGACACGTAAGGCCAGTGAAATAACAGCGACCGGCACCTTGGCGAGCGCCTGAACCCGATCCAGCACGCCTGCGTCGCCGCCTTGTCGAGCGACCGAGATAAGGCGCCACGATCGATCCCACTCAGGATCATCGGGGGCGGCAGCAAGCTGCCGCCATTGCTCGACGTAGGCTTCGATCCGGTCTTCTCGGGAGGTTTGGGGCACTGTGTGCGGGCTCCACACCACCGCACGTTGAACCTGTCCCTCAAGGCAGGACTGGATCAGCCAAGGCTCTTCCGACTCTCCGAGATATTCTTCAAGATCGACCGAAGCCCCGGTCTCGATTGGTCCGACCCGATCCGCACTGCTCAGATTTGTCGCATGAAGGATTGCCTGGCGCGCCCTGTTCAGTTGAGAGGTCAGGGCGGTTTCGGGTACGACCGGCGCATCCCTTTCGAGACCCATGCGCAAGGTCCCTTCATCTACGACCGCCAGATTGTGATAGCGACGAATCTCCAGTCTGGGACTTTCCAGCCCGGAAACGACGAGACTCAAGTCGACCTGGGCGTCCGGCCCGCCTTGCGCCAGCATCGCCTGGATCAAGGGCACATTGCTCGCAAGCGATACCTCGCCCACTAGTGGCAGGGAAATCCGACGATGTTTTCTGAGATGCAGTTCGAGATCGCCGAGCGTTCCATCCGGGGCTAGTGTCCTGTACGCAAAGTTCGTATTGTTAAGGGGGTGGTGTCGATTCGGGGGGCATGGTGATGCGACTTTCGGTGGAGATCAAGCTGAGCGCGGACGAGCGCAACGAGCTTGAGCGGCTGGCGCGCGGGCGCAAAGTCTGGCGAGGCCTGTCCGATCGGGCGCACATCGTGCTGCTGGCGGCCGAAGGGCTTACCAATGTGCAGATTGGGAGCGTGCTGGGCGTGACCAGCCAGACCGCCAGGAAGTGGCGCAATCGCTTCGCAGAGCATCGTCTTGACGGGCTTGACGACGAGCCGCGCTCCGGCCGTCCCCGGCGCATCGATGACGACGCCGTGGCCGAGGTGGTGCGCAAGACGCTTGAGGAGAAGCCTCGTGACGCGACCCAATGGAGCACGCGCTCGATGGCGCAGGCGACGGGGTATGCGCCGTCGACGGTCAATCGCATCTGGCGAGCCTTTTCCCTTCAGCCGCACAGGAGCGAGACCTTCAAGCTCTCGGCAGACCCCTACTTCGTGGACAAGACGCGCGACATCGTGGGGCTCTACGTGGACCCGCCGCAGCATGCCATGGTCCTCTGCGTGGACGAGAAATCGCAGGTTCAGGCCCTCGATCGCACCCAGCCGCTGCTGCCGCTGCGCCCGGGGCAGGTCGAGCGGCGCACTCACGATTACAAGCGCAACGGCACGACCTCGCTCTTCGCAGCCCTTGACGTCGCCACAGGCAAGGTCATCGGACAGTGCTATCGGCGCCACCGCAGCGTGGAGTTCCGCAAGTTCCTGGATCACGTCGAGGCCAACGTGCCGCCCGACCTCGAGATCCACATCGTCATGGACAACTACTCGACCCACAAGACGAAGACGATCCGCGACGGGTTCGCCCGGCGACCGCGCTGGCATGTTCACGTCACCCCGACCTCTGCCTCGTGGCTCAACCAAGTCGAGCGCTTCTTCGCCGATCTGACAGAGAAGCAGATCCGGCACGGGGTTCACCGATCGACCGTCGAGCTGGAGCAGGCGATCACCGGGTACATCGACACCGTCAACGAGGACCCCAAGCCCTTCCGCTGGCACAAGACAGCCGATGAAATCCTGGCGTCCATCAAGCGCTTCTGCCTCAGGACCCTCGAAACCGCTGCAGCCGCAACATCATAACGGTACGAACTTTGGAATCAGGACACTAGAGCGTTTGTGAACAAAAACTTAGAATTCGACCGGCAAACTTCCAAGTACCTATCTCGATAGTGTTGATACGGTCAACTTTTTCGTCGTTGATTGTTTGAAATTACGGTGATACTTTCTGGTAAGTATGCAAATGATCAATGATGCATACGGGCCAAATTCGGATTCCGACGTTTGAACATTGAAACCTGCCTTTGTCGGATAAAAGTATTGCTAGAAAATAGAGAAGCTCCACATCTCTCACAATACAAGTATAGGATGCCATAATTCACTTTATTCAACCCGGGTGATCAAACCTGTGTCTCCTACTTTAAGTAAATGTCGTCCCAAAATAACTATCCCAATCTGCGATATGCCGCCGCACCCGTGGTAAGGCATCATGATGCAATTGGGAACGATTGCTATGTTTGCGTTCAGACTCTTCAGACGCATAGTTTACAGTCTCCCGTAAATCTACCAGTCGGCGACCGTAAGCGCCAAGGCGCAAACGTAATGCTTCATCTCGCAAGAAAATACGTTCATCAAATCCGGAAGTGCAATCGAACAAAGTTTTTCTCACCAGCCAAGTCATACGGACATAGCCGCGCCCAAGCATAACGTCAAGCGGATGATCGCTGATTCTATGACGCGGGTTCGGTCCAATCGTGAGATTGTTACTCTCAGCGACACCTGAAATCCGCAATTGCTTGCCGCGAACCATATCCGCGCCGTAATGGTCAATGAGGTTCAGCATCACCGCTATCGCGTCAGGGGGTAGAATATCGTCGGCATCGAATAAGCAGAGAAAGCATCCGCGCGCGCGTTGCACACCCTGATTGAACCGAATGCCCTGATTGAACCGAATGCTCGGCCCGGCATTCTGGGCGTTCTCAATAATGATGGTATTCTTCCAATTGGCGGTTTCTGTTTGGAGTAAATTCAGTGAATTGTCGGTTGATGCGTCATCGACAAAGATGTATTCGATGCTAAATGAACCTTGCTGATTCTTTAGAGATTTCAGCACATGTGGCAACGTCAACGACTTGTTGTAGATCGATACAACATAACTCACGTCGAATTCGGATATCGAACTCGACAACTCGTTCGCATCCACCTGCTGCGGAGGGTGTCCGACGATGCTGCTGGAAGTCATCATTTCCAGATCCAGAGCCGATATGATGAGATACTGTTTGCGATTCCATGCCCTCGCCTAGAACTTTCGATCACCATGTTTCGCGCCAGATCTCCTTTCCTGAAGCAATGCACAAAGTCAATGATCAGCCCGCGATGGATCACAGAATTTATGGTATTCTCGACAATCATTCAGCGTTTCCAGAGAATGCACTGAGATTCACGTTACATCCTCGAAACGTCAGCCGCACCGACATGCGTTCGGTAAACGATTGCGCTTTCACGAAGTGGCTGGCAATCGCGGCCGGTCACTGAACCAGCCTGGGTAGCCAGAGAACGATTCCCGGGAATGCCAGGAACAATCCGATGGTTATGACGTCGGCGATGAAGAACGGCCCAATCCCCCGAAACACATCGGACAACGGGATATCCGGTCTGACCGCGCTGACGACATAGCAGTTCAGTCCCACTGGCGGCGTGATCAGGCACACCTCACACATCTTCACGACAATGATACCGAACCAGATCGGATCGTAACCGAGCGCGATCACGGCCGGATGAACCACCGGCAAGGTCAGCAGCAACATCCCGATCGCGTCCATGAACATGCCGAGCACGGCGTAAGCCAGCAGGATGAAAATCATGATAATCACAGGCGGGAAGTCGAGCGTAACGATCCATTCGGCAAATGCGACCGGCAGACCCGCATAACCCAGGAACCGCACGAAGATCAGCACCCCCCAGATTAGGGCAAAGATCATGACGGTCAGTTTGGCGGTTTCAAGCAGAGCATCCCGTAGCGACGCCCATTTCATTCCCTTCGCGAGCGCGACCACCAAGACGACAAAGGCGCCAAGCGCGCCAGCTTCGGTCGGTGTCGCCGTGCCGGAATACATCGAATAGAAGATCACCACCACCACGACGAAGATCGGGATCGTCCCTGGGATGCTGGCGAACCGCTCGGCCATCGGCGGTGACTTGATCGCGCGACCGAGTTCCGGCTTCCACATGCACTGACCAACGATCAAGAGCGCATAGATTATGGCTGAAACGACACCCGGAATGAATCCGGCAAGAATGAGCGTTCCGACCGATTCCTCGACGATAATCGCATAAATGACCAATATTGCGCTTGGGGGGATAAGCGACGCCAGCGTTCCACCAGCTGCGACCACGCCTGCAGCCAATCTCCTGTCGTAACCGTGTTCGAGCATATGCGGAATCGCAACCCTGCTGAACACTGCCGCGGTCGCGGTACTCGCTCCCGATACCGCGGCAAATCCCGCGGTGGCGAACACGCTCGCCACTGCAAGACCGCCCGGGACCCACCCCCACCAGGCGCGAGCAGCCCGGAACAGGGAATGCGTCAGACCGCCGTGGTAAGCGATGTATCCAATCAGGATGAACATGGGCAGCACGCTGAGCGCGTAATTGATTGACTTGGAATGCGGTACCGTTCCGGTGATTCCGGCGCCCGCCTTCCAGCCGATGATGGCGACGGTCCCGAGCATTCCGACCAGCGCCGCGACAACAAAAACCCGGACGCCGCCAAAAACCATGAGGAGGAGCGCGATGACTCCAATCATTCCGATCGAGAATTCGCTCATCACCGTACTCCCCCAGACTCAACAATATTGACTTTTTCTTCCTCGCCAGCGAGGCCCGCGTCGATTTCGTGCTGAGCAATCTCTTCGACCGTCTCGATGATCGGTACACCGATTGGAACGGCATTCGGATAGATCGATAATCGTATGAAACCGAACATTTGAATGATCAGGCGGACATTGAGCGACAGGAACGCGAATGCGACCAAAAGCTTGCCTGGCCAGATCGGCAGTTCGATATCTATTGAGGAGTCACCGATATTCCACGCTCTGAGAAAATGCGTATAAGCATACCACATGAGAACAAGAATGACGAAGAGCGCGATAATGGTGCCGATTGTCTCCAGAATCCAGAGGAGACGCCCTTTGAAACGCCCGATGAAAAATTCCATGCGAACGTGACCGCCGAGTTTCTGGGTATAGGCGATAGAGAGGAATGCAAACACCGCCATCGCGAACTCGACCCAGTCGACATAGCCCCGGATCGGGATGTTGAACACTTTTCTACCAACTACCTGAACCACTGCCAGCAGCATCAGGAACAGGATCAGGAACGCCGATGTGAGGTTGAACGCACGTTCGAATCTGAACGCCACATCATCGACCGCGGCCAGAACTCGGGCACCGACAGAGAGGCGGTCAGAATTGATTTCCGAAATCGCCATGGCGAGTTATCGCTCCCTCAGACAGGCAAAGTCGCCGGATCCAGTGAACCCGGCGACTTTGTAAACAGATACTGCGGCAAGCGTCAGCCGCCGCTTGCCGTTTTCAGAACGAGATCAAGCAGTTCCTGTGCGGGAATTTTGCCCTCATTCTCCTTGACCCATTCGTTCCAGAGCGGCTGTCCTCCTATTTTCCGGAACTCGGCCATCTCTGCCTCTGGAAGAGTGACTGCAGTCAGATCCGGATTCGCCGCCCATTTCTTGATGTTAATTGCGTCTTTTTCCTTATAGGCGGCCTTCTGAGCCTCAACCGCACCTGGAATCAAATCCTGAAGCAGCTGCTTGTACTGATCGGGAAGACCGGCGTAAGAATCGGCGTTGAAAACGATCGGACAGTTCACCGTGCCCAATGCCATGTTTGTTGTGTACCAGTCCGCAACCTCATCAAGCTTATAGGCTGCGAAGGTATAGGTATACGGGAACCCGATCGCGTCGACCGTACCGCGTTGCAGCGCTGTGTAGGTCTCGGATGCAGTGACGGTCGTCGGCACGGCGCCGATCGCCTTGGCAGCCCGCCCCATACCACCGAGAGCTCGCAGACGTAGCCCTTCGAAGTCCTTCACGCTGGCCGGCGGCTTGCCCTTGCCCATGTATTCGTACTGGGGCAACACATTCGGCATGTAGAGCACGGCGTTCCAGTTGGCAAGGGCCTTTTTGGCGGCCGGATGCTCATAGACCTTCTGATGCGTCTTGATCATGACATCAAGGTCACCGAGCGGCAGGAATGGAAGGTCGAGAACGTTGAGCGGACGGTTCTTGCCGGGATGATACGAAGCACAGAACAAGGCAGCTTCAAATGCACCGACGGAAATACCGTCCAGGTTCTCTTTGCTTTTCGAAAGCTGTTCACCGTAAAATAACTTCATTTCGAAGTTTCCATTGGTTCGTTCGGAAACATGTTTCGAGATGTATTCGAGGCCTTCGGTAAAGGCTCGGCGTTTTCCCCAAAGCGAAAGGCGCCAAGTGATCTCAGGGCCCTCAACAGTCTGGGCCTGAGCCGAGGTCGGCTGGCCGAGCATCGCAAAACCCGCGATGGTGAAACCGACGACGCTTAGGGCTGCAATAATCTTTCGCGCTGCCATTGTAGTCTCCCTTCCCTGTGTTGATCTCAAACTGTCACAACCGTCAGCCGCTGATCCAGCATCCAGTCTTCTACTGTAGCATAGCGACCTGTTCGTCAGTCATCAACGGTTGTAAATCGGCATCAGCCATATTCCAGCCCCGTAGGCATGGTCGCCCGCAGTTTCGGAGGGTTTCATGTCACGCGACTGCGGCTCCTGCTGCGGCGCCGCAGTGCTGTCTGGTGCCAGTCCGATGCCCCCGGAACACGGGCACAATATCTTCACGCCATCCCGATGAATCGATCGAAGTAGACATGCCCGATCCGGGCTATCGCGGCGTACCGCGAAACTCGGAAACGATCCGCTAGTGTCCTGTACGCAAAGTTCGTATTGTTAAGGGGGTGGTGTCGATTCGGGGGGCATGGTGATGCGACTTTCGGTGGAGATCAAGCTGAGCGCGGACGAGCGCAACGAGCTTGAGCGGCTGGCGCGCGGGCGCAAAGTCTGGCGAGGCCTGTCCGATCGGGCGCACATCGTGCTGCTGGCGGCCGAAGGGCTTACCAATGTGCAGATTGGGAGCGTGCTGGGCGTGACCAGCCAGACCGCCAGGAAGTGGCGCAATCGCTTCGCAGAGCATCGTCTTGACGGGCTTGACGACGAGCCGCGCTCCGGCCGTCCCCGGCGCATCGATGACGACGCCGTGGCCGAGGTGGTGCGCAAGACGCTTGAGGAGAAGCCTCGTGACGCGACCCAATGGAGCACGCGCTCGATGGCGCAGGCGACGGGGTATGCGCCGTCGACGGTCAATCGCATCTGGCGAGCCTTTTCCCTTCAGCCGCACAGGAGCGAGACCTTCAAGCTCTCGGCAGACCCCTACTTCGTGGACAAGACGCGCGACATCGTGGGGCTCTACGTGGACCCGCCGCAGCATGCCATGGTCCTCTGCGTGGACGAGAAATCGCAGGTTCAGGCCCTCGATCGCACCCAGCCGCTGCTGCCGCTGCGCCCGGGGCAGGTCGAGCGGCGCACTCACGATTACAAGCGCAACGGCACGACCTCGCTCTTCGCAGCCCTTGACGTCGCCACAGGCAAGGTCATCGGACAGTGCTATCGGCGCCACCGCAGCGTGGAGTTCCGCAAGTTCCTGGATCACGTCGAGGCCAACGTGCCGCCCGACCTCGAGATCCACATCGTCATGGACAACTACTCGACCCACAAGACGAAGACGATCCGCGACTGGTTCGCCCGGCGACCGCGCTGGCATGTTCACTTCACCCCGACCTCTGCCTCGTGGCTCAACCAAGTCGAGCGCTTCTTCGCCGATCTGACAGAGAAGCAGATCCGGCGCGGGGTTCACCGATCGACCGTCGAGCTGGAGCAGGCGATCACCGGGTACATCGACACCGTCAACGAGGACCCCAAGCCCTTCCGCTGGCACAAGACAGCCGATGAAATCCTGGCGTCCATCAAGCGCTTCTGCCTCAGGACCCTCGAAACCGCTGCAGCCGCAACATCATAACGGTACGAACTTTGGAATCAGGACACTAGACACAAACGGTGCGACCTTACCCCAAACTCGCCAGGACGCTCCCGACATAGCGCAAGCGCTTGTTCGACCCTTCTGGCGTTGTCTTTGCCGATAGGTCCAGAGAAAAGCAACGCGATCCTGTCTAGTAGATTGATTCCAACGTTTGGACCCCTCTTTTTCTTGCGGCGATGCTGGTATCGGGATCGGCGGTCCAGACGAAGGGCTTGGCCTCTGTGGTGTTGTGTTCGTCGATGACGCGGCGGATGGCGTCCTGGAGTTCGCGTACGGAACGGCAGACGCCGTATTTGAGACGGCGTCGTGTCCGCTTGGCGAAGACGCCTTCGAGCGCGTTCAGCCACGCGCTCGAAGTGGGGGTGACGTGGAAGGTCCGGCGCGGATGGCGTGCGAGCCAGACCTGGACGTCCTTGTGCTTGTGAGTGGCGTCGTTGTCGAGGATGGCATGGACCGGGACGCTGGCGGGTATCGTGCGCGCGATGCGGTTGCGGCATCTCGGGAACTCCTGGTGGCGATGCCGACTGGCGTGCTGGCCGATGACCGTGCCGTCGAGCACGGTCAGGGCGGCAAACAGCGTCGTCGTGCCGTTGCGCTTGTAATCATGTGCCATGGTGGCGCCGCGGCCTTTCTTCATCGGCAGGCCGGGCTGTGTGCGGTCAAGTGCCTGAATTTGCGACGTGTCATCGATCGACAGCACGACCGCGTGAGCCGGCGGCGCAACGGAGAGGCCGACGATGTCGGTCAGCGTCTCGACGAAAGCGGGATCGTTCGAAAGCTTGAACTGTCGCCAGCGGTGCGGCATCAGGCCATGCGCCTGCCAGACCGCCCAGACCCTCGAAGCGGCAACCCCCACAGCCTTCGCCATCGCCCGCAGCGTCCAGTGGGTCGCCGCGTGAGGCGGCGAGGTGTGGGTCAACTCTACGATCTTCGCCACCGGCTCAGGAGCCGGAGGCGTCTTGCCCGGCGGACGCGTCTTGTCCCGCAGAAGTCCGTCCACACCGTCTTCCATAGAAGCGGTCCTGCCAGCGCCAGACACTGTTCTTCGCCTTGCCGGTCTCTCTCATGATGGCCATCCTGCCGAGCCCATCGTCGCTCAGAAGAACGATGCGCGCCCGCCAGACGTGCTTCTGCGGGCTCTTCGGGTCCGGGACAACCGTTTCAAGGCGATGCTGGTCGCCTGAAGTGAGCATGAATGAAACACCAGGGCGCATCTTGCAGACCTCCATGATCGACAAATCAGAAGAACATAATAACGGATATATCTGTATCGATCAAAATACTAAGTCCGCATCGCTCCCGAACAGGGTGTCGACCGGGTCTTGCTCGTTGGCGGTGTCTATTCCTCGAGTGACAGCAAGTGCAATGAAATCCGCTCGTTGGAGCTTGCCATTCTTACCGTTTAGCGCAAGGCATCGGGTCCTATGATTTGCGCTTGGTATTACACGAATCCAGAGAAAATCATTCAATAACAATATCAACACTGTGCATAATGAGCGTACAGGATCGTGACCGTCCTCAAGAGCACCAACTTGCATCTTACCGGGCTGATTGCTAGGTCTGCGTGCTCCTGCCATACTGGATCATCGATGCTTCGATCTCTCTATGACCGTACCCTCGCTGCCACTGGTCACCCCCATGCGATCCGGTGGCTCGCGCTCATCGCCTTTGTCGAGAGTTCGATTTTCCCGATCCCGCCGGATGTCATGTTGGTGCCCATGGTGCTGGCGACACCCGGTCGCTGGTTCAAAATCGCGGCGGTCTGCACCCTCGCCTCGGTTACTGGAGGTCTCGCCGGCTATGCGATCGGCCTGTTCCTGTTCGAAACTGTCGGACGGGCCTTGTTCGAATTCTATGGATACTACGAAAAATTCTCCGAATTCAGCGCATTGTACAACGAATGGGGGGCGTGGATCGTATTCTCAGCTGGTCTGACCCCGTTCCCGTACAAGCTCATCACGATTGCGAGCGGCGTTACCGTGCTCGATCCGATGATCTTCATCACAGCCTCGCTTTTGGCACGCGGTCTGCGATTCTTCATCATCGCGTTGCTGCTCTGGAAGTTTGGATCGACGATTCGAACCTTGCTGGAGCGCTATCTCGGACCGGCGACATTATTGTTTCTCGCCGTATTGATTGGCGGGTTCATCATGCTCAAATACATTTTGTAAGCGGAACACCGGAGGTTCAGCGGTTCCATGATAAAATCGGATCGGACACCAGCGGTTCTATTGTTGTCGGGCTCGATCGCCCTGCTGGGCGGTGCCTTAGGGTTCCAATATCTTGGCGGTCTGCACCCCTGCGATCTCTGTATCTATCAACGCATACCGCATGCGGTCGTCATTGTCCTGGCCGTGGTTGCGATCTTGACGTCGAACCGTACGTCGTGGCCGTTTTGGTCAATCCTGCTCGCCGGTCTTGCCCTGTTGGCCGGCAGCATGGTCGCAGGTTTTCACGTCGGCGTCGAACAACTTTGGTGGCAGGGAACGCCAGGATGCCAAAATGCGGCGACACCCGAGACCCTAGAAGAACTGCGGAAGCAGATCATGGAGCAACCAGTCGTCGCTTGCGATACCGTGGCTTGGTCGCTGTTCGGGATTTCTATGGCCAGCTATAACTTCGTGTTCTCGCTCGCGCTGGCGATCTTTGCGCTGTGGAGTTCTCGGCGCATCCCCCGAACGGAAGCCGGTATATGACTCGACAGCCACAAGACCGACCACTACCGGGCGGTCTGAGCCAACAGCAGCGGATCGAACGCACTGTCCGGGTTGATCATGCCGGCGAGTTTGGCGCATCGAGGATTTATGCAGGACAACTTGCCGTTCTTGGTCATACGCCGAGCGCCCACCCGATACGATCAATGAAGCTTCAGGAAGATCGCCATCTCAAGGTCTTCGAGCGCCTGATCGTGGACCGTCGAGTACGACCCACCTTACTGCACCCTCTGTGGTCGGTGGCCGGGTTCGCGCTCGGTGCCGGCACAGCATTACTCGGACCGAAGGCTGCCATGGCATGTACTATCGTGGTCGAGGATGTGATCGGTGATCATTATGCGCGGCAGGCTGAACAACTCGGCGACAACGAAACCGAACTCCGCGAGACGATCGAGACATTCCGCGACGAGGAACTGGAACATCGTGACATCGCGATCAAGCATGGCGGCGAGGTTGCGCCGGGATATCCGGTGTTACGCCGGATCGTCCAGACCGGCAGCAAGATCGCGATCTGGCTTTCGGAACGGGTTTGACGACCGGATTATGGTCCCGTTATCGGATCGGCATGAATAAGCGCAGAGAGCAGAACACATCACAGATATGGTTTGAGGGGTATCCTGACCCTTGAAAATATTCTTGTGATACCATTTCAGAAATTCGGCCCGGGCGGTCATCATCCTGCATTGTCTGCACGGGCATCGGCGTGCCATCAAAATCGAGAATGCGAATCTTCGTCCGATCATCTGCAATGTCCTTCGCAACAACGACGTACAACGAGTCCGGTGAGATCGTGAAGCCCCAGCAAACAATTCGTGGTGCAAGACACAAAGCGATATCCCGTTGCTGATGGGCGTGGTTATGATCCCGGTTCGGAGTCCGAAATGCAACAGAGGGTCGTGATAGGTGAGGCCATCCAATGGGGAATAGTGTATCGGAGTGGCTGGCCCTCCGGGCTGATTTTTTTGGAATGAATTCGTCATTTGTTTTTCTTATTTTCTCTCTCAATCTACGAGAAGGTTTTCACAATATGGCGCATTATCATTACTCGCTGTCATGCTGTTCAGGATTTCAAACTAGGCAGCATTGAAGCGGCCGGACTTCAGCAGGGCCCGGATGCTCAGGATCCCTTGACCGCCATCAACTGTCCATCGCATCCCCAACCGTTTCATCCGCTGCGTGACCGGAACCTTGTTGGCGGCTTCGACGGTCTCGGACCCCACAATCAGGGTCCGGGACCGCAACTCATGATAGCTCATGCGATGATGGTTGCGCTTGAAGAAGGCCAGTTCCCGCTCAAGATCGGCGTGGCCGGACGAGGCGGTTTTCAGAAGAACCCCGATCACCGCGATGACCCGGCCGACACCATCCGGATGCTCAAGCAGGAGGTCGCGATGCGTTTCGGACCAATCCGTGCCCGCGGCATGGTCCGAGACCGTCCTGAAATGCTGGCAGACGTGTCAGTAATCGCGCCCCCTGGACGTCCGACTCAAGGCTCTCCAGGAAGGCCCGATTGTCCCGTGCGGCGGCGATCAGACTGTCCGGGCACAGGGCCCGGATACGCCACTTCGGCTGCGAGCTACGCTTTCAGATCCCCCTTGCCGGCCTCCGGCATGCGACCGAAATACAACATCTTCAATTGATTATCGTCCCTGTCGTAAAACCCGACCGTGCCACAGGACGCCTCCCGCCAGGCCGCGTCCAGATGCGATCGGGCCCGGCGGCTGAAGCGGCACCATGATGCCGTCCAGCGACACCATCACGCTCCGCGTCGTCGCCGGAATGCCCGCCTCGGCCTGGAGACCGGACGGAGCCGGTGCGCGGATCGACTCCCAAGTCTCATGGATCTTCACCATCAGACGCTGAAGCATGATGACAGATGGTCTCATACCGCCGACCCTCTCAGAGCCTGATCTAAAACTTGGGTGGTCTCGCATGGTGTATCTTCATGGGTGAACACTCACACCATGGGGGCACATCATGCCTTGGAACGAGACCACCCGGAAGCAGTATAACCGCAAGACGGAGCGTTACGAAAGCGATCTGACCGATGCCGGGTGAACATTGCCGGACCCGCTTCTTCCACCGTCGCGCCGGCTTGGTCGCCCCCGTCAGGTGGACTTGCGCGACGTGGTGAACGCGATCGCTTACATGCTCTGGACAGGGTGTAGTTGGCGGGCATTACCGAAGGATTTCCCGGCGTTTACGACGGTTCAGACCTATTTCTACGCGTGGTCCCGGTCGGGGGTGTTGGAGCAGGTTTGCGCCCGTTTTACCACGCTCGAGCGGCTCCGGTCGGGGCGTAGTGCGGACCCGAGCGCGGCTATCATCGACAGTCGGAGCGTGCCGACGGTCGAAGCGGGCAGCGAGGGATGCGGCAACGATGCCGGCAAGACGATCAAGGGCCGCAAGTGTCACCTTGCCGTCGACATCGACGGCAACACGCTTGCCGCCCAGGTCCATCCGGCGCAGATCCAGGACCGGGATGGCACGCGTCCCTTGTTGCCGGCGCCTATGGCGGCGACAAGCTGGCAAGCGCGCTCAAGGAAGCGAATTGCCCGGTCACTGTGGAGGTCATCGGAAAACCCAGGGACACCAAGGGGGGGGGTCGTCGTCATGTCCCGGCGCTGGGTGGTCGAACGCAGCTTCGGATGGCTGCGCCGCCGCCGGTGCATCTCCAGAGACTTCGAGCGATCCATCGCCAGCGCCCTCGCCTGGCTCCTGCTGGCTCTAAGTCGTGTTCTCATGCGCCGCCTCGGACGCATGCAAGTCACTGTCACTAATTGATATCACTATGATTCAGATACTTAGAGTGGGATCGCCGTACCTTTTACAGGCTTATGCTCGCCACGGGCAATCACCATGGTGCGCTCTTTCATCTGATCATAGTCGACGATACCAATTTTCAGTGTCTTTACGGGGCTAATCCCTTTTTCTTCAGAACCTCGCCCACCTCGATCCAGAAATCTTCAAGAATCGTGGCGGCATCCTTCTCGTCATAAGGCCGAATTGCTCGCAGCCGGCACCGATGGTCATTCTCCCGATGTCTCGGCGGCCCCGGACCCCGCCGGTCGCTCACAGAATCTTCGTTGTCCAACCCGCCCGCCCGGTTTCATCCATTCGGTGCGTACAGCGTCAGCGAATGGATGAGACCATGCGAGTAATCCGTTGTGACGTTCACGCGCAGCACGACGAATTTTACCCGTGCCCGATTTCATCCACAAAACGTGTCCGACAGTGGAGGTCCAGCAACGAATCGAGATCGGGACCATCATCAGGTGTTTTCATCACCGTATGTTATCAGACCATGACAATCAAAAGAGGGAGCTTCTTGCAAAATTGCCGGCCCGACCGGTTTTTTGCCTTGTCGAGGCTGATTTTGTTGTCGAGGGCCTGGGTCCCGGGGCATCCCGTGGTCTGTTGTGTTTCTACAATAACAAGATACCGAGGAGGTGACCCCGATGACCCTTGGCTCGACCCTATCCGATCTCTGGCGCCGATTTCAAGGGGACCTTTTCCCTGCGTTGGCCGAGGCGGTCGGTCCTCTCCTCGAGACGCACAAGCGTTTCGTGACAGCTCTCGATCTCGTCAAGGTGGAGGGCTTCGTCGATGAGGTGTGGACCGGTCCGGGTCGGCCCCGGGAGGATCGCCGGGCACTGGCCCGTGGCGTCATCGCCAAGGCGGTATGGGATCTGCCGACGACCCGCCACCTGATCGACAGGCTCAAGGTGGACCCGACGTTGCGCCGACTGTGCGGCTGGTCGCGTGTCGCGGAGATCCCGAGTGAAGCGACGTTTTCGCGGGCGTTTGCCGAATTTTCGCAGTCTCGTCTTCCGGAGAGGATGCACGCGGCTCTGGTTGCAGAGACACTGGGCGACGCGCTCATCGGCCACGTGTCGCGGGACTCGACGGCCATCGAGGCCCGGGAGACGCCGGCCCCGAAGCCGAAGGCCGGGACGCCGAACCGCAAGCGCGGCCGGCCCCGCAAGGGCGAGGAGAGGACGAAGGAGCCTGGGCGTCTCGAACGGCAAGCGAACGGGATGGATCTCGATGAGAGGCTCGACGCGCTGCCGAAGGTCTGCGATCACGGGGCAAAGAAGAATGCTAGGGGGTCCTGGAGGCCTGGCGCGGTTACAAGCTGCATATCGACACAGCAGACTGCGGGGTGCCGCTGAGTACCGTTCTCACCTTGGCAACGGCTTGGCCATGTGCCGATCATCGATGTCAATCCGCGCCGGGACAAGGACCTCAAGGAGGAGCGAGACCGGGAGGCCCGGGCCCGGCGTGCAATAGGCCATGTCGATCCCGAGACCGTGCGGTTCCGGATCCGGTCCGGTGTCGAGAGGACCAACGCCCGCCTCAAGGATGAGTGTGGCGGGCGCCATGTCCGCGTCCGTGGACATTCCAAGGTCGCCTGCCATCTCATGGTCGGCATCCTGGCCCTGGCGGCTGACCAGTTGATACGTCTCGCCGCCCCATAGCGCGGCTCCAACAACGCATGCCGACCCTTCACGGCCCTCTCGAAGAGAGTGGCCCGGAGAGGCGTGTCCCGATGTCCACAAAGGTCCCTGTTTGGTCTCATCATCTCTGATGAGACCCCGCGAATCCATGGATTCCGACCTCCAGGTGCAGAGGTGACCGGAAGCAACCGACCGATCCGGGCTCACCGGACCCTGGGAGCAGGAATTTTGCAAGAGGTTCGAAGATATAGATACCAAAAATCAGGAATGCAAGCTCCTCGATTCGATTGATGTTCTGACGACTTTCGATTATGTTTTATCCTACCCGATCAACTATTGAAGAAACAGGTGCGGTCATGAAGGGCAGATGCAATCCGGTCGCCAAAGCCGCAAGGCGATTGCGCGCTGTCGTAATCCGATCACGGCGGCGTGAAATTCCGCGCAAAATGAAACACAAAGGCCGCGGTAACGCGGCCTTTCGGTTATCGGGCCGATGACTCATGAGCCCCGGCCGCCAGCCGGGGAAACCCGGCAACCCTCGTCGGTCTGGCGCCGGCGTTGGCCTACCCTGACGCTGTTCAGTGCAATCGGCGTGGTCGTCCTAGGCGTCGCAATTGCTTGGACCTATACAAGCAATTTGCGTAAATATCCTCCCGATATCGCTGATCCCGACACGCTCGCATTCCCGTTGCCCGAACGTCCCTCGGTCGTCGTTCTGCCATTCACGGCAGTAACTGGCGGTGACCGTGATGGTTTGGCTGCCTGGCGCCTCGGTGCGGATCTTCAGGATGTTCTGGTTCGGGTGCCGGGATTGTTTGTCATTGCCCGGGAGACCGCCACCCGGTTCCGCGGCGCCCGGTTCCAAGTCAAGAAAACCGCTGAGACCCTTGGTATCCGCTATCTGATTACCGGCACCTTGTCCCGCCGCGGCGATATCTACCGGATCTTCTATCGCCTGCTTGACGCCTTCACCCGTGAGGTCGAGTGGGTTGGTGACTATAAGCGGCCGCTCAAGGATCTGCCGGCTACACGCGATCTGGCGCTGACCGGTATTCTTGATGAACTCGATGTGTTGCCCGGGGACGATGAGACCGCTGGCCTTTTTGGTCCGTATGCAACCGATCCGGACGCTTGGTTGGCTGCTGCCGAAGCCATCGCCTACCGCATACCGGAAGACCGTGACAGCATGCGGGGCAGTCTTGCCCGATTACAGGCTGCTGCCGCGCCCGAGCCAAAATGGTCGACGATTCCGGCGGAGATGGCCTGGAGTTATCTGAATGCGGTCCGGCGCGGCTGGACGGATGCCGATGATATCGGATCCTTGATCGACGAAGGCATTATGCAAGCCGAGCGGGTTATCCGGAACGATCCCGCTGATCCGCGAGGACCGGCCCGTAAGGCCGATCTGCTGGCGTTGCGCGGAGATACCAGTACGTCTCTGATCTTTCAACAGCAGGCGGTCGAACTTGGTCCGAATGATTTTGTCGTGCAATGGGATCTAGCGCAGGCCCTGATTGCCGCCGAACGCTCGGCGGCGGCGTTGCCGGTAATGCGTCGCGCGCTTCGCCTGCATCCCCTGCACCCTGTCAGTCTGACCCAAATGCTTGCCGAACTTGAACTGGCGGCTAGCGTGCCGGAAGCGGCGCTGGAGTCGCTGTCGACAGTGATTGCTCGGCGGCCAGCCGACCGGACTCCTCGAGTCATGCGGATTTACATTCTCGGATCGATTGGACGACTCGACGAGGCGCGACGTGAACGGCAAAATCTGCTCGAATTGCACCCCGAGTTCCGGCTGTCGCGATGGGTCGCTGGCCGTACCGGCAGCATCGTCTACGACCACAGGACATGGGCTCCTATTCTGCTGAAAGCCGGAATTCCGAATTGATCGGATGGGCCACTTGGGTTTGAATACGCTGCTAATTCCGGATTGCGGGCGATTGGAGAAGGTACCATGGTCATGAGCGCGGTGAGCGAAGACAATCAGGCTGCGTTCGCATTGCCTCCATCGGTCACTGGACCACAGGCGTGGTATGGACCCGATTTCCGGACGGACGACACGTGGATTGACGTGCTGTCAGAGACCGAGGTCGCCGAAATCGAGGCAGCGATGCAACCCTTGGCCAGGGCCGAGGCAGACATCGCCCGCATTATCCGTACCGATTTTCCGCTTCCGGATCTTGCGCCGCGCCTTGAGAGCATCCGTGAAAAGGTTCTGAATGGGCGCGGCTTTGTTCTGCTCCGAGGCTTGCCGGTCGAGCACTGGTCGATACGCGAAGCGGCAACGGCTTATTACGGGATTGGCGCCCACATCGGCAGCGCCCGGTCACAGAATGCCAGCGGCCATATCCTCGGACATGTGAGGGATATGGGGCGCGATGCGGTCAACGACCCGACGGCACGCATCTATCAGACCCGGGAACGCCAGACCTTCCATACCGATTCCTGTGACATCGTTGCTCTACTCTGCCTGAAGACCGCCCGCTCCGGCGGTGCTTCGGCGTTGGTCAGTTCGATGACCATATACAATGAGATGTACCAGCGACGGCCAGATCTGCTGGCTCGGTTGTTCGAGCCCTTCGCGACCGACCGGCGCGGCGAAGTGCCGGCCGGGCGAATGCCGTATTTCGAGATTCCGGTGTACAACTACCATATGGATTACCTCTCGGTGATCTATTCCCGGCGCTACATTGAATCGGCGCGGCGTTTCGACGGTGTTGCCGATCTGACAGCAGAGCAGCGCGCCGCGCTGGACATGTTCGACAGCCTCGCGAATGATCCGGCGCTCAATCTCGAAATGGCACTTCATCCGGGCGACATACAGTTCGTGCATAACCACACGATCCTGCATGACCGGACTGCTTTCGAGGACTGGGAGGATCCCGACCGGAAACGACACCTGCTGAGGCTCTGGCTGGCGGCGCCCGGAGCACGACCGCTGCCGGAGATCTATGCCGAGCGTTATGGCCGGATCATCATTGGTGACAGGGGCGGCATCATCGTGCCCGGAGCGCAGTTGCACGCACCGCTGGAGCCAGCATGAACGGCGGGTAGACGCCGATTTCGCTTGTCCCGCTGGGGGATGACGGGTTAGGAAACGCCGCCGCAGAAGACCCCGATCATCGCATCTCACGAGGCTGGACCATGCACCGCTATCGCACCCACAGTTGTAACGACCTGCGTGTCGAGCAGGTCGGCGAAACGGCGCGCCTTTCGGGCTGGATCCATCGCCGCCGTGACCACGGCCAACTTGTGTTTCTCGATCTGCGCGATCATTTCGGCATCACCCAATGCGTTGTCGATATCGAGGACGAGACTTTCGAGGCGGTTGAGAAGATCCGTGTCGAAAGCGTCGTCACCGTTACCGGCCGGGTCGTGCGCCGTGATCCCGAAACCGTCAATCCCCGGCTGCCTACCGGCGAGGTCGAAGTCAGGATCGACTCCTTCGACGTGCAGTCACCCGCCAACGTGTTACCATTGCAGGTCAACGCCGAAGAGGATGCCGGGGAGGATACGCGGTTGCGCTACCGGTTTCTCGACCTGCGCCGCGACCGGATTCACAGCAATATCCTGCTGCGGGCGAATGTCATCGCCTCGATCCGCCGCCGCATGGCGGAACGCGGGTTTGTCGAGTTTCAAACGCCGATCCTGACAGCCAGTTCGCCGGAGGGTGCCCGGGATTTCCTGGTGCCGTCACGCCTGCATCCGGGCAAATTCTATGCGTTGCCGCAGGCTCCGCAGCAGTTCAAGCAACTTGTGATGATGTCGGGGTTCGATCGCTATTTCCAGATCGCGCCGTGTTTCCGGGACGAGGACAGCCGTGCCGACCGGTCGCCCGGCGAATTCTATCAGCTGGATGTTGAGATGAGTTTCGTCGAACAAGAGGATGTGTTCGGCGCGATTGAGCCAGTTCTGGCCGGCTTGTTCGAGGAGTTCAGCGACTGGCAGGTGTTGCGACCGTTCCCGCGCATTCCCTTTGCCGAAGCTATGCTCAAATATGGGACGGACAAACCGGACTTGCGCAATCCGCTTGAGATTTGCGATGTCTCCGATGTTTTCGCGGGTAGCGATTTCGCGATTTTCGCGAAAACCGTGGCTGACGGGGGCGTGGTCCGCGCGATACCCGGTCCGAAATGCGGCAGCCGGGCAATCTGCGACCGCATGAATGCCTGGGCGCAGCATGAGGGAGCACCCGGGATGGGATATATCATTCTCGGGGAGGGCGGCGGCCGCGGTCCGATCGCGTCGCGCCTCCCGACCGAGGCGTTGGCAATGCTGAAGCAGCGGACAGGGATGGATGATGGCGACTCGATCTTTTTCGCGGCCGGGTCCGCCGCGGAGGCCGCGAAGCTCGCCGGATCGGCCCGGATCAAGCTGGGTACCGATCGGGATATCTGTGAAACCGACGTCTACCGGTTTTGTTGGGTGGTCGATTTCCCGATGTACGAGCGTAATGCGCAGACCGGGCGGGTGGAGTTTTCGCACAACCCGTTTTCGATGCCGCAGGGGGGGGGCAAGGCGCTCGAGGATGCGAATCCGCTCGATATCCTAGCGTATCAGTATGATATCGTCTGCAATGGTGTCGAGTTGTCGTCCGGGGCGATCCGGAACCATCTTCCGGAAGTCATGCTCAAGGCTTTTGCGATTGCGGGTTACCCGGCCGAAAATGTTCATGCCCGGTTTGGCGGCATGCTGAATGCATTCCGTTACGGCGCGCCGCCGCATGGCGGCATTGCCCCCGGTATTGACCGCATTGTCATGCTGATTGCCAATGAGCCGAACATTCGTGAGGTGATCCTGTTTCCGATGAACCAGCGCGCCGAGGATCTGATGATGGGAGCGCCCGGCGAGGTCAGCCCGGACCAACTGCGCGAGCTGTTCATCCGCAATACGGCGCCGTCGTGACATCCCGAGATCTGGTGTCGTGGCAATGCGTCGAATACATGCGGAGAGGTCGTGCTCCGATCTCAGTCTATGGGTGTCGGTCGGGAGGATTCCGGGCTCAAAAGCGACACCGGAAGGCCGATTGACAACCAGAACAGGAAGCGAATAAGGAGGCGCATCGCTAAGCACCGTCGGATCCTGCCATGATCGTCCTATTCTATCGTCACGCGCAGATATGCGCTGAAGGTGAGTTCAAAGCCCTTAACGCATACAACCAGCAAGGCCAGCAGCTTAGAAGGACATGAAGATCACTTCGATTATCCGCCAAGTCGCTAGCAGAGTTCAAAGAGAAGGCGAGTATCAGCGTTATGCCTGAAGCACTAGTTTGCGATATCATGCCAGCGACGACCCGTGACGTAAAGATGAGACTCTTGCAAAATACTTGACAACATTCTGTGTCTCGTTTGTTTCAGGTATCAACGGCTTGGACAGATTGTATGATTGATCGCGCCACCTCTGCTGCCACGCTGCCTATCCACGATAGTCGTCAGATTGCCAATTGGATCATCCGCCGTGCGGAAGCAGATGGCCGGCCAATATCGATCATGCATGTTCTCAAACTGGCCTATAGGGCTCATGGCTGGATCTTGGTTGCCTATGATCACCCTCCAGTCAACGAAACCGTTGAAGCATGGGAACACGGACCGGCCATCTCGACAATTTTCTATACTTTCCGACCCTATGGGATTTACAATACCGAGCCGGTGCCGGTGCGTGAACAATATAGAGACCGAAACCGAAAAACTGCTTGAGAAAATCTATCATATGTACAATTATATACCGACTTATGATCTTTCTCATTTGACTCACATCAAAGGATGGCCTTGGCATATCGCTTCTAAACAGAGGAATAGGTCAAGCCGACTTCCGACAATCTTATTGCCAGTCATTACAAAGACAAGATCGAGCGAGCTCAAAATTCCTGAGATTCTGTTCCACGATCCTGAGATTAATAAAATCCAATTGGAATGTCTTGAAATACACAGGGCTATTGGAGACTCAAACGTAGTACATTCCTCTATCGTTTTGGCACGACGACCCCATGCTAAATTTGAGTGTCGGTCGAGAAGAATTTTGACAACATACAGCGAATCCATTTTCACAATTTGGTTCGTAAACGAGATTAATTGGCCGAGGAAAACAGTCTTTTCTATCTTTTTAGAGAAAATCTATGTCACCAAACTCTTGTCATGGATTCACTGTTTACAGTGTCGGATCACCGTGATCGTTTCGGCGATCGTTGTTGTCGGCCTATATTCTACTCTGCTACGGTTCGTCTCGAATCATCTGGAACAAGACCGCTTCGCGGCATTGCAGTATTAAAGCAATGAAATAATTCGATAACCGGCTGAACGAGTATCACGTTAATGTTTGTAAAGCACTGGTAAGGTTTCATATGATGCGAAAATCTGAAAGAGTTCTGATTACCGGAGGGGCCGGATTTATCGGGTCGCATTTATGTGACAATCTTGTTGCTTCTGGTTATGACGTGATATGCCTCGATAGCCTTTTTACAGGTTCAAAATCGAATATTTTTCACCTTTTTGGAAAACCGAATTTCGAATTTCTACGACATGATGTGACGGAGCCATTACGGCTAGAGGTTGACCGCATCTTCAATTTTGCATGCCCGGCTAGCCCGATTCATTATCAGCATGATCCGGTGCATACGGTTCGAACATCTGTTCTTGGCGCGATCAACATGCTCAAACTCGCGCATCGCTGTAACGCCCGTATTCTCCAAGCATCAACAAGCGAAGTTTACGGTGATCCATTGAATCATCCCCAGAACGAGGATGATTGGGGTAATGTCAATCCAGTTGGGCCTCGCGCATGTTATGACGAAGGCAAGCGTTGTGCAGAGACTCTGTTTTTTGATTACCGACGGCAGTATTCCATCGATATTAGAGTGGTAAGGATATTCAATACCTACGGTCCACGTATGCATATTTCTGACGGGCGTGTCGTTTCCAATTTTGTTGTTCAGGCGCTGAAGGGTTTGCCATTAACCGTTGCCGACGGTAATCAAACCCGTTCCTTTTGCTTCGTTGATGATCTTGTGCGTGGTGTGTTGGATTATATGGACTTGGATGATGCCCCACCGGGGCCGGTCAACTTGGGCAATCCGGAAGAGACAAGCATTCAACAACTTGCAGAAATCGTTCTCAGGCTTTGCGATTCTAAATCGAACATCACCTATGTGCCTAAACCGGAAGACGATCCAAAGCGGCGCAGACCGGATATCTCGCGCGCAACTGCATTGTTTGGCTGGGAACCATCGACCGAACTGGAGGAAGGGCTGGGCAATACGGCTGCCTGGTTCCGCAAGGTTCTGCAGAGGGTAGCTGAATAGCATGGCAACACATAGGGATGCAGATGCGGTCTGGGCGGTGGTTATTCCCGTATTCGAGGACGGACTATCCTTTTCCCATCTTTGTCGGAAGCTGGCAGCGGCGAAAATCCCTTTTAGATTGGAGATTATCGTAGTTGATGACGGCTCGGTAAATGATCCGCCAACGATGGATGCGATGACGCAAGCCGGACTTTCCGGGCAGATCATTCGTCTCAAACGAAATGTAGGCCACCAGGTAGCCATTGCGGTTGGGCTCGTCTGTGCGGCCGCCGATGCAGGTTATGCCGGAGCTGTTGTCATGGACTGCGACGGCGAAGACAAACCCGAGGACATACCCCGGCTGATCCAAGGAGTTGGCGCTAACCACGATATTGCAGTCGCTCGGCGAGGGAAGCGAACCGAGACAGTAATTTTTTGCATATTCTATCTGTTCTACCGCTATTTCTTCCGTCTGCTTACCGGCCGTACGATTCGATCGGGGAATTTCTGTGCCCTCAGTATGCGGGCCTTGTCGCGCCTAGCTGCAATGCAGGAGACCCGATTTCATCTTGCGGCCACATTGATGAAATCCCGGTTGCGGTGGCTTGAGATTACCTCGGACCGCGGCCATCGTTATCACGGCAGATCCAGAATGAATTTTCTTGGCCTTGTCTTGCACGGGATCCGGGCAGCCACGGTGTTCGATGACGCAGTGCTAACCCGAATGGGCGCAGTGTGTGTTGGTGCGGCAGTCTCCGGCGGGATCGGTTTCGTGATTGCAGGAACGCTGAAGCTATTAGGTTACACGAGTCCAGGCTGGCTCACGGCCGTTACGGGTTTCCTGATCGTGGTATTTCTGCAGGTAGCCCTTCTCAGCTTGGTTGCATTGATGATGAACGGCCTAGGATATCGCTCCCCCGCGGAAGTCGAAGCAGCGGCCTTGTCCCTGATACTCGAACGTGAAACCAATCGAATCCAGGACAATGCCTGAAGAGTTGAGCCGGGCCCTGCGTTTGGGTATTATAATAATAACTTGACATATGAACCATAAACTCCTATATTACAGATAGTTAGAGGAGGTTCCCGAACGGCGCAGACGGCCCCTGGAAAAGCGCACCGCCAAGGTATCACGATGATGCAGCTCTCGGATATATTCCCGGACGAAGCGCCGGCGCGGAAATGGTTTGAGAGCCGAATTTGGCCGGACGATTGATGCTGCCCGAAGTGCAGGAGCGAGCGCACCCGTTAAGTTATTCTTACGCTCATTTGAGTTTGAAACGCAACATGTCTGATCGAGGTTAAAGATCCTGTGTCCGCAGTATGTTCAGACTTCCTGACCTCTAGTGATTTGGTGTGACACCGGCTGGGTGGGTTCCGGGGCTGCGTCGATCTCGTAGACCATGCGCAGATCGGTCCCGGGGAAGAGCGTTTCGGTGGCGTTGAGCTCGTTCAGGAGGGCATCGATCTGGCGGTTGCAAGCGTCATTTGCGAGGCCGAGAATGTGGACCCGGAGAACGCCGTTGGCGGGGTCCGGCAGGATGTCGGCGTCGGCGGTCATGAGAGCCTGAAGCAGTTTCCGGGGATGAGGCTTCTTGCCTTGTCCCTGCATGACGGGGAGCATCATGCGGGTTTCGGCGCGGTAGGCGATCATGCGGATGATGTCGAGGAGGATGCGGTCGCGTGAGGGCAGGGCATCGAGCTGTTGGTCTTCGTCGAGGTCGCCGGCTCGACAGTGCTTCGGCACGTTCCTGCGGCTGGCCCTGGCGATCTCGAGGGCACCCTCGAGGTCGCTGACTTCTCTCCTGAGCTGCGCCTTCGGCCTCTTTTTCCTGGCCGCGCCGGCGCTCCGGTTGCGCAGGCTGGCGAGCCGGCGTTCGGCGCTGCGGATTGCCTTGTCATAGGCCCGCCGGAGCGGGTTTACGACCATGGTGTCGGGATCGAGAGGCTCGAGTTCGTGGGTCGGCAGGGCGTCGAGATTGAACTCGTCGCGCATGTACTTGAAGAAGTTTTCCTGCGACCAGCGCGAGAACATGGCGCCTGCGGCCTCGCTCATCGGTTTGTGCGGATCGGTGACGATGAAGGGGATCTGACGGCCGTTGTCCAGCAGGCGGCGGATCTGGCGCACCCTGAAGCCGTTCGGCAACGTCACCGGCTTTTCGGCCAGCCGCACGGAGGCGGTGCGGTTTGTCGCCGGTCCGTGAATGGGAACGGTCGTCGCGCCGAAGTCCTCGACCGGCCAATCCTCGCCGCCGAAGTTCTTGTGCCAGGTCAGGCAGGCGATGCCGCGCCTCGCCAGCCGGCGGAACAGATCCGGGCTTCGCGGTCGAAGACCAGGGTGAGCGCGGGGTGGCCGGGCGCCTCTGCGGTCAGGTCCGGCGCCTGGGCGTCGACGATCCCGAGGTCCTGCAGCGCCGGCACCACGTCGGCTTCGATGGCGGCGACCATCTTCGGATCCAGCGTCTTATGCAGACAGAGCAGGGGCTTGCCGCCCAGGGCGTTGATCCAGTAGCCGGTGCTGGCCGGCAGGCACAGCTTCTGGCGCGAGACGAAGTGTTTCGGCAGGCGTCCCTTGCGGCCGGCGTAGACCTTGACGTGCCCGTCGACGGCCAGCGTCGCCCAGAGCTCCGGCTCGTCGGCCTGCCAGCGCCTGGCAAGGGCGCGCTGCCAAGCCCGCACGCCGGCCTCGTCGTTGGCGATCAGAGCGATCTTGCGCCGCAGGGTCTTGACCTCGGGGCAACGGTCGAGGCCGAGGATGGCGCCCCATTCGCCCGGCGGCCGATAGCGCAAACTCTCGGGGTTGCGTACCCGCGCCAGGGTCATGAAGGCCAGGAAAAGCAGGATCGTGTTCAGGCCGTAATAGCCCTTGGGCAGGAGCGGCAGGGCGTCGCTCGCGGCCAGCAGACCTTCCTTGAGCAGGGCCGGCAGGGCGGTGAGAACGCCGCCTGAGCGCACACCGCGGGCGGCGCTGGCGAACTGCGGTTCGACCGGTCCCGCCTGCCCGCTGCTGGCCAGCACCCGGCCCGAGACATCGCAGGTCGCGCGCCCCATCGGCGCCTCTGCCGGTCGCGCGCGCTGCGATCCGTCTGCGTCCCGGCGTCGAGAGGACCTGGCTCCCCGCTCTGCGCCGTGTCCGCCAAGGGCTGCGCTTCGCCCGCTTCGGGCCCGGCTGCGCCGCCAGCCTCTTCAGCGACACGCGCCTCGCATGGCGCACCCACTGCCGAGCCTGCGGGCTCCTGCGCGCACACCGCCTTGCCGATCAGCCCCCCGCCGGCGCCACTTGTGGACCGAGGCTTTCGACACGCCGAGAACCCGGGCCACCGCAGCGCCGCTCAGGCCCGCTTCCAGCAACGCTGTCGCCCTCTTGGCCAACCCCGGCGTGAACACCGACGGCCCGCGCCCGCGCCGGGGTTTCAGAAACGCCGCTTCACCCTCGGCCAGGTAGCGCCGCCGTGCTCGCTGCACGGTCGAGCGCGAGACACAGAACGCGTCGGCCAGATCCTGCGGCGAGAGCGCGCTGATCACCGCGAGGCGGCCGATGCGCATGAGCATCGCGGCGCGGTCATCGGCGGGGTGGCTGTCGAAGGGAACGAGGTTTGAGAAGTAGGTGAAGGTGTCGTCCGAGATCAGGACGGCGAAGCAGCTGTTGCCGATCGGAACCGCCTCTGGGGGCACAGCGGGAGGGTCATGGGCATGGCTGAGGCCGCGTATATAGTGTCATATTACAATATACGACATCGGCTGCGACTGCCACCGAAAATCGGCCCGCAACGGCCGAAAAGTGGCAGACTTCAAGGGGCTCGCGGCACGCCGTCCGGCAGCGTCAACGCCAAGAGGTCAGGAAGTCTGAGGTTATTGGCGGTCAAGTGATGATGATACTCTCCAAAGTGCACACTAGGGAGAGATATCACGCCCTCAGGCTACCATCACCTGACCTTCGAGCAACGATGCCGGATCAAGGCGCTTCCTGAAAGGGGCGATGCGCTGCGGTCGATCGCCCAGGCACCTGGCTGCCATGTCTCGACGATCGGCCGGGAGGTGAAGCGGAATACCGGTCGGCGGGGATACCGGATGAAGCAGGCGCATCGCCTGGCGACAGAGCGCCGTCATGTGACCTCGTCCGTGCCGCGCAAGATGACCGCGGCGGCCCGGGCCCTGGTCGAGGAGACGCTGGCCCTGCGTTGGGATCCGGAGCAGATATCCGGCTGTCTCCGGCTTGAGGGCCTGCTGTCCGTCAGCGCGACCTGGATCGACCGTCACATCCGGGCGGGTCGGGCGGCTGGCGGGACCTTGTGCCACGCTCTCCGGCGGCGTGGCAAGACATACAACCGCCGCGGTCGCACGGCGGCGGGGCGCGGCCTGATCCCGAACCGGGTCGATATCCGCGAGCGTCCTGCGGTGGTCGACGAGACGACCCGGGTGAGCGACCGGGAGGTCGATCCGATCATCGGATCCCGGCACCGGGGTGCGGTGGTGCCGGTGGTCGACCGGGTATCGAAAGACACCTGTCTCGAATTGGTGGCCGGCAAGACGGCGGCCGCGGTTGGGGATGCGATCCGGCGGTGTCTGACGCCGTTTGCGCCGCTAGTGCAAACGCTGACGGCGGATAACGGCAAGGCGTTTGCCAGCCATCAGGCTCTCTCCGAAGATCTGTCAGCGGGATTTTTCTTCGCCACGCCTTACCATTCCCGGGACCGCGGCCTGAACGCGCATACGAATGGCCTGGTTCGGCAGTACTTTGACAAAACGACCGATTGCCGCACTGTTGAAGCGTCGGCGGTGCATGATGTCGAGCATCAGCTCAAGACCCGGCCGCGCCGGGTTCCGGGCTACCGGACGCCAGCGGACGTGTTCGGCGACGCGCTTCGGGGTATCGAAGTGCTGCCGGGCCTACCTGCTCCTGTGTCATGACCGGATGAGACCCTGTCTCGGCCGCAGGACCGCATGACGCCGCCGGACTGCGGCGCAAAGCACCGTTCCAGGGTTTGCTCTCCGTCACCAGCGACGGGTCTTGACGCCTCTCCTGCGGGCGCCTGTGAACGGCCATGACAGCACGACCGGTACCCGGGACCCAATCAAAGCCAGTCGCTTGAGGCGCAAACTATCCCCGAAAAAAGTCAGTCCGGGGGGCCATCCACTCAGATACATTATTCCCCATTGGAGGGCCTCACCTGTCACGACCCCCTGCTGCGTTTCGGACTCCGAACCGGGTTATAATTCGCCTGCGATTCGGTCTAAACGGGCTGGCAGCAACCGCGATTCACTATGCCGTACTCGCGATGACCGCTGAAATTGGTGAGTTCAAACTGATCGTGGTTGCTTCGGTGCTGGCCGCTGTGTGCGGCATTACCACTTCACATTGCGGGAATCGATGGTTCGTGTTGCAGGCTCGCACGCCCCATTCGACAACATCTCCGCGTTTTCCGGCACCCTTTGCGGTTATCGTCATTGTTCACGGTGTTCTGATGTCGTTGTGGGCTGATCTGGCGGGATAGAACCACAGCGTCGGGTTTGTCGTCATTACCGGATGTACTGCAACCGTGACCTATCTCCTGAACCGTTTTGTTGTCTTCACCGACCCTTAGGGGGAATCACCGCCCAGTTCAGACGAATCGGCCGTCTGTTGACAGACCAGGAAAAGTCGTTCTGCCTGACGGGGAGTGTTCCGATCCTCGTCAACAACGCCTGTGGTGCCTTGTTAGGTCGCCATACCGCTAGTGCACCTTGGTGCGCAATCTTATCTTCGGAAACCCAAGGTGCCTTGTCGCGGTCTCCGTCGATAAGAACCTGGGGATTGCCCGGCGTATTTAGCACTATCAATCCGGCTTCCCATATTGGGCCCGCTACCACATCAGGCAATCTCCCGGTTTCCTGGAAATAGCCGTCGACAAGGGTTTTCGCGATCTGCTGCTGTGGCCAAACCACCCTCGACGGTTTTTCGGATGTCGAAGCACGAAAGATCACTGACCCCGCATAGACCGCTGGGACGATTGCAAGAAGACAGGCAGACATGATTGCAAGGCGGTGCAGTACTCCATTGTTGAAACGCCCGGGCAGCAGTGCCAACAACAGCAATCCAGACAGATTGAACATCGGCATGCCCCACATGTCCCGCAGCCCGAATCCGGCCACGGCGGAAGCGGCGGTGGTCAGCAGGACAGGACCAAGACCCATGCAAATCAGGAAACGGCGCGCTTCGGCTTCATCGGCCGAACGGTGAGTGGCGACAATGCCAAAAAGGCCCGATGCGGCAGCCATTACAAAGAAAATTGCGTGATCGGCAATCTGGGCCAGGAAAAATTTGATCCAGTTGTCGGCTCGTTCCGGTGCCGCGCGCCCGAGAGCGTAATCCAGCGGCGATAGCGGCGCTTCGATCAGGAAAATGACCTGCGGAGCGGCGGTGCCGGCAAAGACGGCCATGGCGATCCAGGGACCGACAGACGCGAAACATCTGCGTGCACGGGGATCATACAGAGCCCATCCGAGACCTATGGTCAGAAGAATTACCGAGGAATATTTTGCCCATATCGAAAATCCGGCGAGGGTGCCAAGCACTATCCACCAGACAGTGCGGTTTCTTCTTGTCGCGCACCAGAGGGACAGACAGACACCAGCCCATAGCGGCATCTGAAGAACATTGTGATTGAACTCCGGGGTCGGCCATGAATAGTAGAAAATACCAGTTAACATGAGTGTGCCAGCGAGAGCGCGGGCCGGCCCCAAGAGTTTGCTACCGAGCAAATAGACACAAATGAAACTGGCAATGATGCAGATTTGGGATAATGTGTATGCTGGCCAATACTGGTTCCCAGAAATCCTGTAGACAAGGTTGGCCAAGAGCCCTGGGAGATTCGGATGTTTGTAGGTTGTGGCGATATTTTCCTGCCCCCATACCAACATTTCGACCAAATCGAGTGGTGGCGCAATATGGGTTGATGCGGGAGCCAGCGTCCAGAAAAGCAACTGGGCCGAGCACAAAGCAATAAGTATCTTGTGGATCACTTGTGTATTCATTGAAAATTGCCAAATCCCGTATGCGAGTTCGGACACTGCATCGAAAATGCGGTGCTAATATCTGGAACGAACGCGGTCGGTGTGTATGGTCTCGACTGGATGGCCATATGTGTCATTATCAAATGTTAATTATCAGGCCAACGGGCACCGTTCAGATTTCCGTGGGAAACCCTGTGCACAGAATCATCCGCCATTAGATCTCGGTCTCGTTTATCCTGACGTTACCGTTTGCACGAACATAACGTGTGAAGAAGGGTATGCCGAGGTTGGTTCGTTGGCCACAATGTAACTGCCCAGATACCACGTTGCTGACGGTGGCGGGAAGGTTGTGGGTACTGGTATGGTGTCATTGAGTCCCTGTTTTTCCCGGTTCGGAGTCCGAAACGCAACAGGGGGGTCGTGACAGGTAAGGCCCTCCAATGGGGAATAGTGTATCGGAGTGGCTGGCTTTGATTGGGTCCCGGGTACCGGTCGTGCTGTCATGACCGTTCACAGGCGCCCGCAGGAGAGGCGTCAAGACCCGTCACTGGTGATGGAGAAGCAAACCCTGAAACGGTGTTGTGTGCCGCATGTCCGGCTGCGTCATGCGTGGTCCTGCGGCGGTGCCAGACCTGTCCCTGGGTGGCGGTCCTGTGGCCGAGACGAGACAGGGTCTCACGTGGTCATGACACAGGAGCAGGCAGGCCCGGCAGCACTCACCGTGTCAGCAACACTCCGATACCCCGAAGCGCGTCGCCGAACACGGCCGCCGGCGTCCGGTCGCCCGGAACCCGGCGCGGCTGGATCTTGAGCTGATGCTCGACATCATCATGCACCGCCGACGCCGCAACGGTGCGGAAATCGGTCGTTTTGTCAAAGTACTGCCGAACCAGGCCATTCGTATGCTCGTTCAGGCCGCGGTCCCGGGAATGGTAAGGCGTAGCGAAGAAAAATCCCGCTGACAGGTCTTCGGAGAGGGCCTGATGGCCGGCAAATACCTTGCCGTTATCTGCCGTCAGCGTGTGCACCAGCGGCGCAAACGACGTCAGACACCACCGCACCCCGGTGCCGGGATCCGATGATCGTATCGACCTCCCGGTCGCCAACCCGGGTCTTCATCGTTGACCACCGCAGGGTGCTCGCGGATATCGACCCGGTTCGGGATCAGGCCGCGTCCGGTCGCCATGCGACCGCAGCGGTTGTATGTCTTGCCACGCCGCCGGAAAGCGTGGCACAAGGGCCTGCCAGCCGCCCGATCCGCCCGGATGTGACGGTCGATCCAGGTCGCGCTGACGGACAGCAGGCCCTCAAGCCGGAGACGGCCGGATACCTGCTCCGGACCCCAACGCAGGGCCAGCGTCTCCTCGACCAGGGCTCAGGCCGCCGCGATCATCTTGCGAGGCACATGACGGCGCTCTGTCGCCAGGCGATGCGCCTGCTTCATCCGGTATCCCCGCAGACCGGTATTTCGCTTCACCTCCCGGCTGATCGTCGAGACATGGAAGCCAGGTGCCCGGGCGATCGACCGCAGCGAATCACCCCTTTCAGGAAGTGTCTCGATCCGGCATCGTTGCTCGAAGGTCAGGTGATGGTGGCCTGAGGGCAGGATATCTCTCCCTGGTGTCTACTTTGGAGAGTATCACCATCACTTGACCGCCAATAACATGCTGCGGATACAGGGTTTCAAACCTCGATCAAACGTGTTGCGCCTCAAACTCAAATGTAGTAAAACCTGCGTCAGAATTTCTGTCGTTTTCTTTGACAACGATATCAATAATTCTACTAAATGTTTGTGATTGATATATGATGGAAGTTTGTTGAAATGCCCTCATTTCGCGTTCCTTATAAGTGGATGTACGCTCGTTTAGCATATTCCTCTCCGATCAGATCTTGAATACCTGACCATAAGTTTTTTGAACAAAGTGCAAAAAATCGGCGATTAATTCCCGAAACCGCTTATGCACGTGGCTCCGGTGAAACGCACATGTAGGGTTTGGCGTGCCGGGAATAGTCGACATCGGGGGCAATATCGTGTGCCACCGGAGCCACGTGCATAAGCGGTTTCCCGAATAACCGACGCATCTAGGCTCATTATGACATAGAAGAAAGTGAAACCTAGAGTAACATCAATGACAGTATGGGCAAGCATCGCAACAATGTACTCCTCCAGGTATCTCGACTCTTCTGAAATTTCATTTCAAAGTATAGCTCACCCGTTTTGCAATTGGCAGCATAGCTTACCCAGGTAAGCTGTCGTTAATTCCAGTCGAGAGATCTGTTGGTGGTACTTTGGCGTCGGAGAAAACGTGGTTCAATAGTCGGTGAAGGAGAATTCAGATTATTTGAGTATAGAAGATTGATGAATAGATTCATAATCTCAGCTGCTCGGTTTCGGTGTCAAGTCTGAAAGTTTCACGTTTCTGGATCCGTAGACGATCCATCGGTTCGGCCGAATTCAAACCGTTCCCGTTCTGCCCAGCGGCTCGGATGGCACACATGTGGGCCGGGAGAGATATTATGGAATGTCCAGCCCTTGCAAAATTTGGATCGAAATACCCTTAGCTTCGAGATAGTGAGAGAGGGTAGAGAGTGTTTCTAGACAACGCCTGAAACATAGGTAAAACAATGAGATCCAAGACCTGTATTATCTGAGTCCAACATAATACTAGACTCCATGCCTGGATGTCTATGTTAAGTCACTATGATTGATGTTCTTTATGCGTTCGACGGAGATCTTACGGACAAATTCTCCGGTAGGTGGATGCATTTTACCATGTAGTTTGAGGGCCGGGTGGTGGCAACGACTTCACCTTAATTTATTTCGCTTACTCGACAAATCTAGAAAACATTCCGGATCAACAGGACGATGGTCCCACACTGTAAACAGCGAGTCCATGACAAGAGTTTGGTGACATGAATTCTTGTTGAAAAAGATAAGAAATTTCGTTTATGAACTAACTTATGAAATTGATATTTCTGTATATTGTCAAATCACTACTCGACCGATTCTCAAATTTAGTATGGGACCGCCGTGGATCAACAACCCCGCACATTGGGTATGTGGGAATAGTGTTGAGTTCTGGCGATCGACCTCCCGTCAAAAGCTCGAAATACGCCTAGGAACGGGCAGGAATTATATTGTCTGGTGACGACAAAGGGTCTCCTTGGGCTTAACGAAACTGGTTTTAATCATCAATGAACACGCTCAACAACCAACAAAGTGCTTTGCCAAAACGGTCATGCCGGGTATTTTAGCGAGACTAGAGAAGTGTATAGATCACGACTGGGTGATTTCGACATATCGCCGGTCTATCCTAATAGGTGGTTAAGTTGGTATACAAACACGATCCTGCGGCTCTCGATTTCATGATCTTTCCAGCGGCTGACCGGGGAAGGTCTAGGAACGAACTGCCGAATCGATAGCTATGACCAAGGACGACATGGTCAAACCGGGCGCGGTCCGATCCAGTTCAGGGCCAACGCAAATCTTTCTGGTCCCATTCCCTTACAGACAGTCGTGCGGCCATTGACCTCAGGGGCAGCGAAGCGTAAGGGTGACCAATACTATAAATATGGGAACCGCTTATGCACGTAGCTCCGGTTGCGAGAGTTTGCCGCGAGAAGTTGACTCCTACCGGTCCATTTGGACGGTTTTCGATCAACATGTTGATTAAGCCGGAGCCAAGTGCATAAGCGATATATGGGAATATACGACATGACAGATCACCTGAAGCATCTCGATATGTATCAAGACGAAATCAAGATAACTCTTGGATCGGCAATAGCCAAACTCATGAAGGAGGGCTCAGATGAGAATGGATTTTGCCCTGATTGCATGACGCGGGTGCTTTTGGAAATGGTTGCCTTCATGGCCGCGTTGAAAGGTTTTTCCAGAGATGACATCATGGAGACGGTCACGGAAGGAGCCGAAGCCAGCGAAGAGGCGTTCGAGAACGACGGAATCTACGAGACTCCTACGATCAATTGAGTCGGCAGATCCGTCCTGCGGAAAATATGAAGCCGCCATAGCGGGTAGTTGCTCAAATACCGACGCTGGATTTTGATCGCACCCACAGGTATTGGCGGCCCGACGGCCGGTCCGGCGATTCTACCGACCCGTTCCTTTCCAATGGGTAGATCATTAATTCGACGCGCGCAACAGGTTCATTGCGGCGCGTTTCTGTGCAACACTCCTAGCAGACAGGCGCTGTCGGAGCGTCGCACTGAAGGAAAAGAAACCATGATTTACGAGTTCCGAACCTATACGACACCCCCGGGTAAGGCACCGTTGTTGGCAAAGTACTCCGCAGAGATCGGGCGACCGATACGGGGCGATGACCACGGGAAACTCGAAGGATACTGGCTGACCGAAGTCGGGCCGCTCAATCAGGTCATGCACCTATGGTCCTATGAAGACATGAATCACCGGGCCGAGGTCAAGGCGGCACTCGCGGTCAATCCGGCGTGGCGCAATGAGTATCTGACCCAAGCCGGCCCGCTGATCATTCGCCAGGACAACCGGCTGATGACCGCGACGCGACCGCTGACGCCGCCGTCGACCGAAGGGAACATCTACGAATACCGGTTCTATCGTTGCAAAGTCGGTCAAACCCGGATTTTTGCCGATACCCTCACTGAAGCCATGACGATTCGGGAACGGCATTCACAGAATGTCTGCATCTGGGTCACCGATACCGGACAGCCGAATGAAGTGTCACATCTCTGGGTGTATCGCGACCTGGCGCACCGTAGCGAAGCGCGTGCCGCGGCTGCGGCAGATCCCGATTGGCAAGCCTTCGTTGCCAACAGCCCGAATCGGCTCGAAGAAATGAGTTCGACGATTCTGTTGCCGTGGAGCCATTCGCCCCTCAAGTAATCCGGACCGGTTGAGATCAACTCCAAAGTTCATGTTTGGGCGTTGACGAACCTGCCTGGGTAACGCTGTTGGTAATGCAGGCGGTCTGAAACAGGAAAGGTCGTGCTTTGGGGCAGCCGGGCACTATGGCAACTGCAGCCCGCGATTGGTTCTTAGCGCTGCTCGTACCCCGAATTGGGAAACCTGTCAGCCGAACAAATTCACGCCTGCGAGCGCCAAGCTGCCAAACGGCTGTCTGGCACTCGCAGGCATCGTCGACTAACGGCCGAGTTTTTTCTGGAATCCGGCCCGGTTTGCAACTTCCGGATTGACGAGATTTTCCGGTGCCTGTCTATTCTTGACGGCAAGGATGGCGCGGGTATTGACCGCACCCATGGTCGCGAACATCTGGTCCGAAAATCCGACCGCATGAGGTGCCATGATGACATTCGCGAGTTTCAGAATCGGATCGTCGGCTGGCGCGGGCTCGGGATCAAAGACATCGATCGCGGCGCCGGCGAGTCGGCCTTCTACAAGAGCCTGATACAGGGCTTTTTGATCGATAACCGGGCCGCGCGCGGTGTTCACGATATAGGCGGTGGGTTTCATCTTCGCGATTCCGGCGGCTGAGCCGATACCGCGCGTTTCGTTGTTGAGCGGGCAATTGAAGGATAGAAAATCAGCCTCTTGGAATGCGGTATCTAGATCGACCAAGGGAATGCCGAGGTCGTCCGCAACGCTATTATCGACATAGGGATCACAAGCGATGATCCGCATGTCGAACGGGCGGATCAGTCGCACTACTTCCCGACCAATGTTGCCGAGACCGATAATCGCCAGGGCCTTGCTGGCGAGGCCGACCCCGAAGCAATCGAGACGGGCTGGCCAGCCAAGCGGTCCGGTCCGGGCGATCCGGTCCTTTTCGACCAACCGATGCGCGAGCGCCAGAATCATGCATACTACCGAACTTGCCATGGGCCGCCGCACGCCATCGGGGGTGATCGTCAGCGCCACGTCATGCTCGGTGCAGGCTTCAACATCGATTCGGTCGAAGCCAACCCCCATGCGCGCAATGAGCTTTAGACGATCATCGTCACGAAACGTTTTGGTCGTGACTGCCTCGCCCATCAGTACGACGGCGTCATAGCCCTCGATCTGCGCCTGAGTGAGAGGATCGCCTGGCGCCATCTCGACAAGTTCGACATCGTTAGTGACCTTCAGTTCGGCCCAGTCGCAACTCGGAAAGGTCGGTTTGCCGTCAGCTCGCGTGAAGGCGGCACTGAGGCCAACCCGGAATCTGCTCATGTCGTCGCCCTTTCTGTCATTCTCGGGACCGAATGCGAAACGCTTTCAATGGCCGGACCCGATATCCTCAGTCTGCCCGACCCGAACTCGGATATCATAGGGTGTATGCCCGGCTTCGCGCAATGCGCGCAAGGTCAGGGATTGATCGCGTTTTGCCAGCCGGCGGCCGGACCGGTCGATCAAAAGGCGATGATGGTAATATAGCGGGGTCGGCAAGTTGAGCAGCGCCTGCAGCAGGCGATGAATGTGAGTCGCATGAAGCAGATCCTCGCCACGGGTGACCAGAGATATGTTCTGCAAGGCGTCATCAACGGTAACTGCGAGATGATAGCTGGTTGGGATATCTTTTCTGGCTAGTACGATATCGCCGAAGGCCGCGGGTGCCGCGCACTGTTCTCCGGCGTCGATATCATGCCAGATTAAATCCCCGGCCAGTTCCAGAGCTTGCCTCATTCGCAGACGCAAAGCATAGGGCTCGCCTGCTTCCATCCTTCGTGTCCTTTCGGATTCGCTCATTGACCGGTCAGTATCGAACACGGCGGCTTGGCCATGTGTTGCTGAATGCGGAGCGGACAGTGCGGCGTTGAGTTCGCGGCGGGACAAGAAGCACGGATAGAGCAGCTCCATGGCCTTAAGCCGATCGAGCGCTGCGCGGTAGTCTGCCATATGGTCAGTTTGTCGACGTATCGGTTCTGGCCATTCGAGGCCGAGCCAAGCGAGGTCTGTGAAGATCGCGGCCTCAAATTCACGCCGACACCGTCCCGTATCTATGTCTTCAATGCGAAGCAGAAAATGACCGCCGCGCCGCCGCGCTTCATTTGCGGAAAATAGTGCCGAATAAGCATGTCCGAGATGGAGCAGGCCTGACGGGCTCGGGGCAAAGCGGGTGACAACGGGTGGTGATGTCATCATGGCTTGACGCGGATTGAAGGGGGTAGGCAGTGTTCAGTCCAATCAAACGCCTAACTAGCGACAACCGCAACGACAGATCCGCCCCGGTCGAAGTGAATGTCTTTGAAGGAGTTGCCCGATGATGAACATTAACGGCCCGCGCTTGCCGCCAGCCGATAATCAGCCGGCCCGTGCTCTGGTTATTCTGCTTCACGGCTATGGTGCGGACGGTAACGATCTGATTGATCTCGGCCGTTATTGGGCTGCCGAGCTTCCGCATGTCGCTTTTGTATCACCGCATGCGCCGTTTCCCTGTGAAATGGCGCCGTTCGGCCGGCAATGGTTCAGTCTCGGTGACCGATCAGCGGAATCAATGTTGGCCGGAGCTCGCATGGCGGCCCAGACGCTCGACGGATTTATTGATGACCAACTCGAGACGTATGATCTCGCGGCGGATCGGTTGGCACTGGTCGGGTTTAGCCAGGGCACGATGCTTTCGCTGTTCATCGGGCCCAGAAGAGAAGTGCAGATTGGTGGTATTGTAGGATATTCCGGCCGCCTGATCGCTCCAGAATTATTTGGTGCTGAGGTCAGGACACGGCCGCCTGTCACACTGATTCATGGGGATAGCGACGAAATGGTTCCGGCGGCCGCATTGCCACAAGCAGTGACCGGCTTGCAGGAGGCTGGTATTGATGTCTCCTCGGAGATGCGTCCCGGGCTCGGACATTCCATTGATGAGCGCGGTTTGCAGATCGGTTACGAATTTCTGCACCGAGTGCTTGCGGTGTGACCTGTTGGAACTGGTCTAGATATGCCGTTATTGTGTCACATTTTACGACATGTTGCCATTCGTTTGGCGGTGTGTCGGATCAACGGCTTGTACCGGGTTGGGAATTCTGGTTCATTCCGCCATCGCCAATGGTCGTGGGAGGGTCCCAAGGAGATAAATCATGGCACCGCTTCACGAAGCTCCACCAGCATTGGCGCTGAATGCCGATTTTCAACCGTTGAGCTATTTTCCGTTGTCGCTCTGGGGATGGCAGGATGCGATCAAGGCGGTGTTTCTCGACCGGGTGAATATTGTCTCGGAATATGAGCAGTGCGTGCGTTCGCCAAGCTTCGAGATGCGGCTGCCGAGTGTCGTTTCCCTGAAGGAATATGTTCCGCAGTCGCGACGACCCGCCTTCACGCGTTTCAATGTCTTTTTGCGTGACCGGTTTCGCTGCCAGTATTGTCGGGGCCGTCTGCCGACGCAGGATCTGACGTTCGACCATGTGGTGCCGCATTCGCGTGGTGGGCGGACTCGCTGGGACAATGTCGTGGCGGCTTGCGGTCGTTGCAATCTGCGCAAGAGCAACCGGATGCCGGCGGAAGCGCGAATGTATCCGTTGAACACGCCAAGAATCCCGACGACCTACGAATTGCAGGAAAATGGACGGGCGTTTCCGCCGAATTTCCTGCACGAGAGCTGGTGTGATTTCCTGTATTGGGACACCGAGCTTGAGCAAGACGTTTCCGAGACAGGGTCGTGATGTTGGATGGTGCCTGAAGGCCAGACACACGAATGGTTCGACCTCGATCTGATTGTAGGTGCGAGGTTATAACCTCTGCGTTTCTGCGGCTTTTACTCTTGAGGCACCGAATGTCTTTATCTGCGGCAGGTATGAGAACCATACGATGATCTGATGCGATGCCTGCTTTGGTACCCTTGCCGTGCAATGTTCCGACTGCCGAACGGTTTTACGACCTGACCAAGATCCTGTTCTGTCTCGCCTTCATCGCCATGGCCAGATCGGGCAATCCCGAACAACTGCGCGACCTCGTTCCGGGGCGTGGGGTCTACTCCAAGGGTCTCGACAGCTGCTGTCTCGAGGATTCTGCGCAGCAAGATCAGACAGATCGTCGCATGACAGGACACCGTCCACCGCCGGCAGACCGCGCTTGCCAAACGCTGGGCGGCGAAGCTGGAGGCTACAATCTTGTCGGTTGACGGCCATGCCAAAGTCTATGCCGAGCGCAAGGAACACCTTCCCAAGCATTTTGTCGCCCTTCAGAAACTGTGTATGCTGGTAAATTGATCGTTACAAATATATCCATTATTATGTTCTTCTGATTTGTCGATCACGGAGGTCTGCAAGATGCGCCCTGGTGTTTCATTCACGCTCACTTCAGGCGACCGGCATCGCCTTGAAACGGTTGTCCCGGACCCGAAGAGCCCGCAGAAGCACGTCTGGCGGGCGCGCATCGTTCTTCTGAGCGACGACGGGCTCGGCAGGATGGCCATCATGAGAGAGACCGGCCAGGTGAAGAACAGTGTCTGGCGCTGGCAGGACCGCTTCTATGGAAGAGGGTGTGGACGGACTTCTGCGGGACAAGACGCGTCCCCCGGGCAAGACGCCTCTGGCTCCTGAGCCGGTGGCGAAGATCGTCGGGTTGACCCACACCTCGCCGCCTCACGCGGCGACCCACTGGACGCTGCGGGCGATGGCGAAGGCTGTGGGGGTTGCCGCTTCGAGTGTCTGGGCGGTCTGGCATGCGCATGGCCTGATGCCGCACCGCTGGCGGCCGTTCACGCTTTCGAACGATCCCGCCTGCCTCGAGACGCTGACCGACATCGTCGGCCTCTCCGTTGCGCCGCCGGCTTACGCGGTCGTGCTGTCGACCGATGACAGGTCGCACAGTCAGGCACGCGACCGCACACAGCCCGGCCTGCCGTTGAAGAAAGGCCGCGGCGCCACCATGACACATGATTCCAAGCGCAACGGCACGACGATGCTGTTTGCCGCCCTGACCGTGCTCGACGGCACGGTCATCGGCCAGCACGCCAGTCGGCATCGCCACCAGGAGTTCCTGAGATGTCGCAACCGCATCGCGCGCACGATACCCGCCGGCGTCCCGGTCCATGCCATCCTCGACAACGACACTACTCACAAGCACAAGGAAGTCCAGGTCTGGCTCGCACGCCATCCGCGCTGGACCTTCCACGTCACCCCCACCTCGAGCGCGTGGCTGAACGCGCTCGAAGGCGTCTTCGCCAAGCGACACGACGCCGTCTCAAAGACGGCGTCGTGTCGCTCCGTACGCGAACTCCAGGATGCCATCCGCCGCGTCATCGACGAACACAACACCACCGAAGCCAGGCCCTTCGTCTGGATCGCCGATCCCGGTACCATCATCGCCGCAAGAATAAAGAGGGGTCCAAACATTGGAATCAATTCACCAGGCGCCGTCGGATACCGCGACAACGCTGTGCGTCTACAAGACCTCCGATCGACGCTGGTGGCAGAGATCCGGGATGGAATCTTGTCGGAATTGTGGCGTTGAGGGCTGGTGCCCGAAACCGGGCCCGACCGGACCTCGGCCCTTTTCCAGTATCTCGCATGTCACGGCGTTATCTGCATCATTTGACATAAGATCTTCCACGGCGAGGCTTGGCCGGATGGTGACTTCCCTAATGCGGTGCTAATACTTGGCCGCAGTGTTGATCCTGGGATCTCCTGGCTCCAATGACAATTGCGTTAGCCGGGCCGAGATCGACGTCACCCGGCAAAACGGCTTGACGGTCTGGAATATCCATCTCCATATTGACCCAAGTTGGCACTTTGTGGTTTGAGGCTCTCCATAACGCATTGGGTCGTAACTGCCTAAGTTTGATTACGTTTTTCGATTCCGTCACAACCGCACGCTGTTCCCGGAAGCGGAACGGCGCACATTGGCGGCTCTGTCAGCGCCCGGGACCTTTCCGGGGTGCATGGCATTCGTTCGCGAGGTCTGCACGACTTTCGGGTTTCGCGATCCCCTCAGCCATCTGCAGGAAGCGGGCTGTCTGGCGGCGCTTCGCGATCTTGCACATGTGGGCGCTCTGGCGTTGCCGCCGGCCGGGCCCGGCGCCGGGCGAGAAGCTTGACAGGGACCGTTGGGCGCAGACTGAATTCGGTGGGGTGCCGATCGGCAACGCGGCGCTGGCCAAGCGCCTGGTGGCCAGCACGCGGATCCAGGCGCCGGCGGCGGTGCAGGGATATTATCGGGTGATCGGCCGTCCCGGCGACTCGGCGCTGACACCGGAGGCCATCCTGGCACCGGGCGCGGACGCTGTGCCACATGCGGACACAGTCGACGGTTTTAGGGAAAGTCTGAACAACCCCGTTTTTTCGGGTATACGGGTGTCGTGGCCCATGGGTGAAACGCCAGAGCCCATCGGGGACGTGTTGTCGCGCCAGGAAATGGAGATTTCGATGCCCGAGCCGACCGTCCCCACGTCAGGCGGTGGCGTCGCGCCCCGCGATGAGCAGATTGGTGAACCCGAGCAGCACGGCGATGCGTTGCGTGGTCTTCGCCAGCCCCCGATAGCGCACCTTCGCGTAGCCGAAGTGGCGCTTCACATACAGGAACGGATGCTCCACCTTGGCCCGAACCGACGCCTTGCGCCTCTCCGCCGCCGCCTCCGGGCCCGCCTTGTCCAGCCCCCGGCGCTTGCCGGGCTTCATCGCCACCTCCCAGTCCACGTCCGTGTCCCGGTTCTCCGCGCGCTTGTCCACCCCCTAATAGCCCGCGTCACCCCACACCTGCTCCTCGCCCCCGTGCAACAGCGCGTGCGCCGTCGCCACATCCGAGACATTCGCCGGCGTCGTCTCCACGCTGTGCGTCAAGCCCGACTGCGCATCCACCCCGCTGTGCGCCTTCATCCCGAAATGCCACTGATTGCCCTTCTTCGTCTGATGCATCTCCGGGTCCCGCTCGCCCTTGCGGTTCTTCGTCGACGACGGCGCGGCAATGAGACTCGCGTCCACGATCGTCCCCGTGCTCAAGCGGTGTCCGAGAGAGGCCAGATGTGCGTTGATCTCCTCGAACAGCGTCTCGCCCAGACCATGCGTCTCCAGCAAGTGGCGGAAATGCAGGATCGTCGTCTCGTCAGGCAGCGCACCCGAGAGGCGCAACCCCACAAACCGCCGTACCGACTCCACCTCGTAAAGCAGGTCCTCCATCCCAGGGTCGCTCAGATTGTAGAACAGCTGCACGCAGTGCACCCGCAGCATCACGCTCAGCGGATAGGGCCGCCGACCGCGCCCGGCCTTCGGGTAGAACGGCGAGATGCGTGCCTCCAGCCGCTCCCAGGGAACCAGCCCGTCCATCGTCTCGAGAAAGACCTCGCGCCGCGTCCGACGCGTCTTCAGGTCTTGCTCCAGCTCCGCAAACGTCGCTTGCTCCAGGGCTCGCACTCCACTCCGTCACCAAGAAACCAATTGTGCCAAAACCGACTTGTTCAGACAATCCTTAGCGATCCAGGACGGCAGCGAGCTGAATGTTGCGACGCACGGGCCTGCAAGGGTCTCGGCGTGATCGCGAAGACCAGAGGGTCTGCCGGGACGCCGGGCCTGCACAGGCACACGACCTTTGCAGTCAACGCTGACGGCGTGCCGCTGGGCCTTCCGCGCACCGCGTTCGAGGCACCGGACGGTCAGGCGGACAAGAAGACGCAGCGCTGGCTGCGAGGCTGGCGCGACATCAGCCGGCTGACGGCCGGTCTGGCCAACACCCGGGTGATCGCAGTGATGGACCGCGAGAGCGATGTCATCGATCTGTTCTGCGCCTGACGCGACGAGGGCGGGGCCGACCTGCTGGTCCGCGCGACGCATGACCGGGGTCTTGCCGAGGAAACGACCCTGTTCGAAACGATAGGGCAACTGAGTCTGAAATCCTGGTTCGAAGTGTAAAGATAGAGAACCTCTTGCAAAATTCCTGTCCCCAGGGTCCGGTGAGGCCGGATCGGTCGGTTGATCCCGGTCACCTCTGCACCTGGAGGTCGGAATCCATGGATTCGCGGTGTCTCATCAGAGATGATGAGACCAAACAGGGACCTTTGTGGACATCGGGACACGCCTCTCTAGGCCACTCTCTTCGAGAGGGCCGTGAAGGGTCGGCATGCGTTGTCGGAGCGCGCTATGGGACGGCGAGACGTATCAACGGGTCAGCCGCCAGGGCCAGGATGCCGACCATGAGATGGCAGGCGACCCTGGAATGTCCACGGACGCGGACATGGCGCCCGCCACACTCATCCTTGAGGCGGGCGTTGGTCCTCTCGACACCGGACCGGATCCGGAACCGCACGGTCTCGGGATCGACATGGCCTATTGCACGCCGGGCCCGGGCCTCCCGGTCTCGCTCCTCCTTGAGTCCTTGTCCCGGCGCGGATTGACATCGATGATCGGCACATGGCCAAGCCGTTGCCAAGGTGAGGACGGTCCTCAGCGGCACCCCGCAGTCTGCTGTGTCGATATGCAGCTTGTCACCGCGCCAGGCCTCCATGCCCCCCCCCCTGGCAGTCTTCTTTGCCCCGTGATCGCAGACCTTCGGCAGCGCGTCGGGCATCTCATCGAGATCCATCCCGTTCGCTTGCCGTTCGAGACGCCCAGGCTCCTTCGTCCTCTCCGCGCCCTTGCGGGGCCGGCCGCGCTTGCGGTTCGGCGTCCTGGCCTTCGGCGTCGGGGCCGGCGTCTCCCGGGCCTCGATGGCCGTCGCGTCCCTCGACACGTGGCCGATGAGCGCATCGCCCAGTGTCTCTGCAACCAGAGCCGCGTGCATCCTCTCCGGAAGACGGGTAGTGGGTCAGTTTGCATCTTGTTGACTTCCGACGGTAGCGCTTCGTAGCCTTCTGTCATCGCCAAACACGCCATAGCGACGGCCCATGTCGGGCCGCCCGCGCAAGACAAGACCGCATTGCGGGGACACGCGGGAGTCCCACGCTATGGCGATTGTTTGGCGACCGTCCCGACGCCCGTCGGGACGGCCTGAACCTGTGGGGGCAGACATGAGAGCCTTCTTCGGGGTCTTGGTCTTTCTTGCCCTCGTGGCAACCGCCGCCCCATCCTAAGCGTGCATGTTCAGCACCGACTGCAAGCCCGGATCGAAATGCGTCAAACCTTCGGGTTCGCTTTACGGCTATTGCGTCGGTGGCATGTTCCCCGGCAACAGCTAACGACCGCAGGCCAGCGCGGAACCCGCTCGACATTACCGGCAAGCAGGGTAACACCTGCATGTTCGATACGCAATGCGGTCCCGGAGGCGTGTGCGTCACCGGTTCCGGTATCTATGGCGCCTGCATGTAAACAGGGCACACCCCCGGCGCTCATCGTCTTTGAGCGCCGGTGGCCTGAAGCCAGACCTAGACATTCAGCGGAGGGTCTGTCATATTGAAAGCATGGATCGGCCGAAGAGACCCCGCGACACGAACCAACGCGCCAAGCGCATCGTGGACTTGGCGACCGGCGAGGTTGAGGACGCCATACCCAGCAAAGCTCCGGGGCAGCGCAAGGGCGGTTTGAAGGGCGGTCCTGCGCGAGCGGCTTCCCTGACATTGGAGCGACGACGCGCCATTGCCAGGAAAGCGGCAGCCGCAAGATGGGGAGAGTCTTAAGTCAGATTCTTTTCGACAAAGACGCGCGTCCAAGTCCTGTCAATGAAATCAGGACGCGCTATATGCCTCGCAAGTCACAATCTGACGGGCGAGGCCATGACGACGCTTCGGGACTTCATCACTGAGCGACAGGCTGAGATCAAGGCGGAACAGGCCGCTCTTCGGCTCGAATCGCAGGAGCTAAAGGCGGCTCTGGAGGCGATCAATGCGACGGCTGAGCAGAACTCGGGAAACGGAAGCAGGCGCCCATCGGGTCGAGCCACAATCAAGGATCGCGTCGTCGAGGCTTTGCGGGAGCACCCTGGCGGTGGCTCGGCGGAAGAGATTACGGCATGGATTGCGACCGCACATGGGGTGACGCTCCCGCGCAGTTCCTTGTCGCCTCAAATCTCTCGTCTGAAGGCGTCGTTATTCTCAATGCGAACAAGGATTGGCAGCTTGCTGAGCATCCGCAGTATGACGCCACTTATTACCCGCAATCCCTAAAATAACCTGACTTTTGTGCTTGACTAATGGCCGGCAGGCCCTACAGTCGCGCCATGAACAGGCTGGATACCAAGAAGCGCACGCTGATTCTCCGGTTCTTGGTCGAGGGCAACAGCATCCGCTCAACCACGCGGATCGCGGATGTGTCGAAGAACACTGTCGCCAAGCTGCGGATCGACGCTGGCAAGGCTTGCGAGGCGTATCAGGACAAGGTGCTCCGCGACCTTCCCTGCAGGCGCATCCAAGTCGATGAAATCTGGTCGTTCATCTACGCGAAGGAGACGAATGTCCCTCGCGCCAAGGCTGCGCCGCCCGAAGCCGGCGATGTGTGGACCTGGACCGCGATCTGCGCCGATACGAAGCTCGGTCCGTCATGGCGCGTCGGGGACCGCTCCAGCGAGACGGCTATCGAGCTTATGGACGATCTCCGGGCACGGCTGGCCTGCCGGGTCCAGCTCACCACGGACGGCCTCAAAGCCTACCTGGAGGCTGTAGAAGGCGCGTTCGGGGGCGATGTGGACTATGCCATGCTGGTAAAGCTCTACGGCCAGCCGGACGCCGGCAAGAGCGCCTCGCGGCGCTACTCGCCGGCGGAATGCACCGGCATCATCAAGCGGAAGATCGAGGGCAACCCGGACCCGGCCGCCGTCAGCACTTCCTATGTCGAGCGGAACAACCTGACGATACGGATGGCGACCCGCCGCTTCACCAGGCTGACCAATGCGTTCTCGAAGAAGATCGAGAACCACACCTGCAGCGTCGCGCTGCACTTCATGCACTACAACTTCTGCCGCATCCATGGCAGCCGGTCCGTCACGCCCGCGATGGCCGCTGGAGTGACGGACCGGCTTTGGGATGTAGAGGACATTCTGCGGCTGGTGGAAGAAGCGGCCCCGAAACCCGGCCCGCGCGGCCCCTACAAGAAAGCGATTTCAAACTGACCCACTACCAGGGAAAAGGTCCCCTTGAAATCGGTGCCAGAGATCGGATAGGGTCGAGCCAAGGATCATCAGGGTCACCTCCTCGGTATCTTGTTATTGTAGAACCGCTTATGCAGATGGTTCCGGTTCGATCAACATGCTGTAGGTAAGGGGTTGTGCATTGGTGGCGAGGCGGAAGAGCGAGCGGAAAGCATCGTGGCGGGTTTTGCGGCGGTTGAAGCGAAAGACGAATTCATCAAGATAGGCCTGCAGATGCTTGCGGCGCAGTCCGTGGTAGACGCCTCGCGCCCATCCTTTGAGGTTGGGGAAGACTTGGTGGATCCACGGCAGGACGAGGTGAGCGGCGGTCTTCCCGACGACATGGACATTGTGGCGATTGGCGGGGACCGCAGCGTCGCCGGACCAGCCGTCGGTTTTCGCGATGGCGTCGGGATCGACGGCTGTTTCGACGAAGTGTCCGAGGTCGGCGGCGCCGTAGGAGGAGATTTCGGCCAGCCGCAGGCGGCCCGGGATGTTTCCGTCCCCGAGTTCGATGGCGCCGACGATGAGCATCTTGCCGTCGTGGCTGCGTCCTTGCCCTCCGGTGGGAGGATCGTCTTTGATCCGGAATGGACGGCTAGCCTCGTCGATGTCCACCAGGCCCGACAACGGGTTGCGCTCGGGCTCGACCATGCTGGCGCGCAGCTTGTGGGCGAGCAGCCAGGCGCTGCGATAAGAGCCGATAGCGAGCTGTTTCCGGAGCTGCAGGGCAGAGATGCCGTTGGAGTGGGTCGCCATCAGGTCGGCGGCCCAGAACCAGACGGTGAGCGGCAGCTTGCTGGCGTGCAGGATCGTCCCGGCCGTCACCGAGGTCTGCCGGCGGCAGCCGGTGCACGCGAAGGTGTGTGCTTTTCTGCGCAGCGCCCATCCCTTTTCATGGCCGCACCTGGGACAGACAAAGCCGTCCGGCCAGCGCATTTCGATCAGCCAGGCGGCGCAAGCGTCATCGTCCGGGACCATGTACTGGAAGGCGAGGAGGCTGTCGGGGACCTGTTTCATGTGGTGGCTCCGTCGGCAGGAATGTATCGGGAGCATTCTACCCGCTCCCCCGCCTTAACCTCAACATCTGGTGGCAAACTCTCGCGACCGGAACCATGTGCATAAGCGGTATTGTAGAAACACAACAGACCACGAGGTGGCCCCGAAATCCAGGCCCTCGACAACAAAATCAGCCTCGAGAAGGCAAAAAACCGGTCGGGCCGGCAATTTTGCAAGAAGCTCTAGTGTCCTGTACGCAAAGTTCGTATTGTTAAGGGGGTGGTGTCGATTCGGGGGGCATGGTGATGCGACTTTCGGTGGAGATCAAGCTGAGCGCGGACGAGCGCAACGAGCTTGAGCGGCTGGCGCGCGGGCGCAAAGTCTGGCGAGGCCTGTCCGATCGGGCGCACATCGTGCTGCTGGCGGCCGAAGGGCTTACCAATGTGCAGATTGGGAGCGTGCTGGGCGTGACCAGCCAGACCGCCAGGAAGTGGCGCAATCGCTTCGCAGAGCATCGTCTTGACGGGCTTGACGACGAGCCGCGCTCCGGCCGTCCCCGGCGCATCGATGACGACGCCGTGGCCGAGGTGGTGCGCAAGACGCTTGAGGAGAAGCCTCGTGACGCGACCCAATGGAGCACGCGCTCGATGGCGCAGGCGACGGGGTATGCGCCGTCGACGGTCAATCGCATCTGGCGAGCCTTTTCCCTTCAGCCGCACAGGAGCGAGACCTTCAAGCTCTCGGCAGACCCCTACTTCGTGGACAAGACGCGCGACATCGTGGGGCTCTACGTGGACCCGCCGCAGCATGCCATGGTCCTCTGCGTGGACGAGAAATCGCAGGTTCAGGCCCTCGATCGCACCCAGCCGCTGCTGCCGCTGCGCCCGGGGCAGGTCGAGCGGCGCACTCACGATTACAAGCGCAACGGCACGACCTCGCTCTTCGCAGCCCTTGACGTCGCCACAGGCAAGGTCATCGGACAGTGCTATCGGCGCCACCGCAGCGTGGAGTTCCGCAAGTTCCTGGATCACGTCGAGGCCAACGTGCCGCCCGACCTCGAGATCCACATCGTCATGGACAACTACTCGACCCACAAGACGAAGACGATCCGCGACGGGTTCGCCCGGCGACCGCGCTGGCATGTTCACGTCACCCCGACCTCTGCCTCGTGGCTCAACCAAGTCGAGCGCTTCTTCGCCGATCTGACAGAGAAGCAGATCCGGCGCGGGGTTCACCGATCGACCGTCGAGCTGGAGCAGGCGATCACCGGGTACATCGACACCGTCAACGAGGACCCCAAGCCCTTCCGCTGGCACAAGACAGCCGATGAAATCCTGGCGTCCATCAAGCGCTTCTGCCTCAGGACCCTCGAAACCGCTGCAGCCGCAACATCATAACGGTACGAACTTTGGAATCAGGACACTAGATTGATACCTTAATTTGTTGGCTCTTCCAATACGATCATTCGAATTTAGAAAATTGCCATAAGCAAGAAAGGCCGCCCGAAGGCGGCCTTTCGTAACGGTTTGTTTGGACGCAATACTCAGAAGCTGGCCGTCACGCCAACTACAAAGTAAGTTGCATCGGCTTCTTTGAGCGTGCTGGCTTTCTTATCGATAACGCGGAGGGAGGTGTCATTCGTTTCAGCAGTCGTCGTGCCGATCGTCCCCTTGAAGGAGATTCCGGGTCCCAGCGCATATTTTCCGGAAAGATGAACCGTTTCGTGACTGCGATGGCCGTTTATCGACTCCACTTTACCGGTGTCCTTGTTTTTCTTTACATCACCGTCCATTTCGCCGTTGAACCACGCGAGGCTGATACCCCAAGGACCGGAACTGTAATTGATGCCGAAGGAGACGCCGTCGCCGTTCTTGACCTCGCTGTCATCAAAGTTGGCGTATGCAGCCTCAATACCGAAACCACCGTAATTCACTCGTGCACCAACGTTGTATGCTGTAGGATCGTCACCACCTTTTTTGTTATTGTTGATTGTACCGTACCCGCCTGATACACGGATTTCTGCGCCGTCAAATGCCTGTTGGAAATTGAGGCCAACCGCGACCATGTCAGACAAACCGCCGTTACGATCTACGATGTCACTGTTGTCTTCCTTGGTGTCAGGCCCATAGGACAGGCCGAGCTGGAATCCTCCCATACGAGGTGTGAAATAGGAAATTTTTTCAGAGTCGTTAGTACCGTTCGGCTCAACGCCGGTCGATCCAAGCGGATGAAGCCAATAGCCTTTATTGGTAATGCCACCCTTCTTGTTGTTGGGGGGTTCTATACGAACAAATTCCATGGATTCCTCGGCTTTCTCGTCTGGATAAGGATCCCAATGCAGCCAATTTGGCATATCACCGGAACTCAGACCAATCCCGAAATCCCGAACGCCGTAATGCATCAAGTACATTGCGGAGTTTTCCGAACCAAGAATGATCTTGCCGAATTCACCTTCGATCGTCATATAAGATTCGTCGATCTGGTCGCCGCCTGTGCTGCCTTCGAGTTCAATCTGAACACCGACTGTGAGACCATTATCAAGGGCCGTCTTTCCTTTGAAATGGACTTCAGAATCAACGTAATTGTTCAAACCACTGGCGTCAGTTCTGGCATCATCATCGTTATCGACCATCCCAACCCATTGTTCCATGTATCCGCCGATACCGACCTGGAGCTTTTCGGCGGAGAGCGCCGGGGCCGAGGCAACCATGCCGGCTGCGACGATCGCGGTCGTTCCGAGAAGAATTTTTCTCATTGCAGTCTCCTGTAGAGACATGCTGTTTCGAACTAAGGAAGATCTGATTTATTCCTCAGGAGTCTCTGAAAACCCTTATCGGGCTCTGGAACCGACGATAGTTCAGTGATTTCTCGAAGTTCGAAATGCTTCAAACAAGGGGGATGGAGTTTTTCAGAGGTTCCCTAGTGGGCAGGGCTGGAGCAGCCTAGCCTCGGAATTCTGCCTCAACTGGTCATCGGAGGGGGCTAGTGTCCTGATTCCAAAGTTCGTACCGTTATGATGTTGCGGCTGCAGCGGTTTCGAGGGTCCTGAGGCAGAAGCGCTTGATGGACGCCAGGATTTCATCGGCTGTCTTGTGCCAGCGGAAGGGCTTGGGGTCCTCGTTGACGGTGTCGATGTACCCGGTGATCGCCTGCTCCAGCTCGACGGTCGATCGGTGAACCCCGCGCCGGATCTGCTTCTCTGTCAGATCGGCGAAGAAGCGCTCGACTTGGTTGAGCCACGAGGCAGAGGTCGGGGTGACGTGAACATGCCAGCGCGGTCGCCGGGCGAACCCGTCGCGGATCGTCTTCGTCTTGTGGGTCGAGTAGTTGTCCATGACGATGTGGATCTCGAGGTCGGGCGGCACGTTGGCCTCGACGTGATCCAGGAACTTGCGGAACTCCACGCTGCGGTGGCGCCGATAGCACTGTCCGATGACCTTGCCTGTGGCGACGTCAAGGGCTGCGAAGAGCGAGGTCGTGCCGTTGCGCTTGTAATCGTGAGTGCGCCGCTCGACCTGCCCCGGGCGCAGCGGCAGCAGCGGCTGGGTGCGATCGAGGGCCTGAACCTGCGATTTCTCGTCCACGCAGAGGACCATGGCATGCTGCGGCGGGTCCACGTAGAGCCCCACGATGTCGCGCGTCTTGTCCACGAAGTAGGGGTCTGCCGAGAGCTTGAAGGTCTCGCTCCTGTGCGGCTGAAGGGAAAAGGCTCGCCAGATGCGATTGACCGTCGACGGCGCATACCCCGTCGCCTGCGCCATCGAGCGCGTGCTCCATTGGGTCGCGTCACGAGGCTTCTCCTCAAGCGTCTTGCGCACCACCTCGGCCACGGCGTCGTCATCGATGCGCCGGGGACGGCCGGAGCGCGGCTCGTCGTCAAGCCCGTCAAGACGATGCTCTGCGAAGCGATTGCGCCACTTCCTGGCGGTCTGGCTGGTCACGCCCAGCACGCTCCCAATCTGCACATTGGTAAGCCCTTCGGCCGCCAGCAGCACGATGTGCGCCCGATCGGACAGGCCTCGCCAGACTTTGCGCCCGCGCGCCAGCCGCTCAAGCTCGTTGCGCTCGTCCGCGCTCAGCTTGATCTCCACCGAAAGTCGCATCACCATGCCCCCCGAATCGACACCACCCCCTTAACAATACGAACTTTGCGTACAGGACACTAGGTGCAAGGAATGAATTGAACAGGATCCAGTTTCGACACTACATATTGAGCCACATATGATGGGACGTTCGACCGTTCGTCCCCATGTCCGGTCTATCTCAGGCGGTGGCGCTCACATTGTAACGCGACTACCTGCTGGCACCTGCGGGACTGCCGCTGGATGGGCACATACATGTAGAGACAGCGCGATGTACCAAAATTGCCACAGTGTGTCTAAAATGTCGCCCCAGTATTCGTCTGAACGAGTTTGTTCCCTGGCTCAAATGAAACATTATACTTCCATACTGGCATTTGACCGCCGGTTGATCGCAATGGTCAATAGCGTATCCGTCATTATGGCTCGGCTACCGAGACGTTGTGCTGGGTGGAGCCGGCTGCCGGAACCTCAAAATCCACCGCGCTACGAATGGGATGGCGGCAGAACCTCACCGAGGACCGGCCGACACCAGGACATGACCCTCCATCAATGTGCGTGCTGTCCGGTAGGCCGTAACATGACGAGCAGTAACGTCGCCGTTGTCGATGCCGACCCGTGCGTCCAGAGGCAAGACGCCGGATGGATTGGCAAGGCGTACATCACCGTCGCCGGCCTGCAGCAACATGTTCGGAATTGTGCCCGGTATCCGGCAACTCACCGCCAGGCACATCGCGCCAGTCAGTGGCAAGACCCGATGCACTTGGCCCATCGACCATATGCGGACCGAAAGGTCGGCGGCGTCGGTCTTGACAGTCTTGCCGGAAAGAGTTCTGTAGGATTTTGGTCGTGCCACCAGACCAATCTTGGGCGCTGAGCGTGACACCGCCTCGGGTGTCGCTGCAAGGCCCATATGCACCGCCGCGAGACGGCGAAGCCGTTCGATCAGAGCCATCAAGACCGAATTCGCCTCAAGCTCGTCGACGGATTCACTCCCGGCAAGTCCGAACCGCACCGCATCCAGGAAAACGCATGGAACGCTCGCGTCAATGGCCGAGATGTCGAAATCGCCTTCTCCATCGAGGCTGATCGTGTCGACCGTCCTCCCGGTCGGCAGCAAGGTTCCGGTCGTGGTTCCGCCAGGGTCAAGGAATTCGAGGCGGATTCGGGCGCCAGTGCCGGCAACCCCGGGAATCTCGAAATCTCCATCAACAAGAGCCCATCCGTCATCCAGCGGTACGGTCGCTCGAATGATCTTTCCGGAATTGGTATTGTGAATGTTGACCTGTGCGCTGTCGCCAGCCGTGGCAATCAGGCCGCTGTCGATCGAAAACGGGCCAACCGCTGAGGACAGGTTGCCGCAGTTCGAAGCATAATCGACGACCGGTTCGTCCACGGCGATCTGGGCAAAGGTGTAATCGACATCGGCATCGTCCCGGCTCGGTGGGCCGATCACGACGGCCTTCGAGACAGAGGACACGCCGCCGCCCATGCCGTTCAACTGCCGGCCGTAGGGATCCGGACTGCCGATTGCGTGCAGGAAAATACGGTCGCGATGGTCCCGGTTGCCCGGCAGGTCGGAGGCATGAAAAAACACTCCTTTCGAGGAACCGCCACGCATGAAGGTTGCCGGAATCCGGATTTGTGACATCTCGAAGGGCCTCCGCGACTGTTCCTGTGCAGTTCACACTGCCACAATAACGCCAAAGTGCGATAATAGCATGTGTGGAACGACTGCAGTCCGTGGTCCAGTAACCGGTCCTGCTCCAGAGGGACCGGTGCGTAAGACCGACGAAGCGCGAGGAGAAGCTGACATGAACTGTATCGCACCCGCTGGCTTCGACCGCATGACGGTTCTGGCTGGAATGATGCTGTTGACGGGGCTGTTCAGTGTCCCGTCGCAGGGGTATGGTGATCCCTCGGCGCAATGCGCGGAAATGCTTGAAACAACCCGCCTCTGGATCCGCGCCACCGATCCCGCTGCGCCGGCAGCCGAACATGAGAAGATGCGTGCCGCCGTTGACGAAACCCACGCGGTCTGCGAGGCCGCCCGGCAAGCGAGCCCGAATGACGGCCGGGTTCTCGTTAATGCCGCGTATGCGAAATTTGCAATCGGCGACCGCGAAGCCCGTGTGCGGCTTGTCGAGCGGGCGGCCGAAATCGGCTATCCGCCCGCATTGGTCATGATGGCTCGCGTCCTCGGTGCCGGCGATACGGTCGAGAAGGATGTTGAAGGGGCCTGGCTGATGTTGTTGCAGGCCTTGAAATCAGATCACACGTCGGCACGGATCGAGGCTGCAATGGAATTCATGCCCGGCGGCGCCGGGCCTGAAAACCCGAAACGCACAACGAAAGTACTGCGGGAGATGATCGACGCCGGCGACAGTGAGGCCATGGTGGCCTATGCCATGAAGGTACTGGACATGCAGAAAGCCGAACGCGGGAGCTCAGCTGCCGTTGAAGGTCTGGGATTGCTGGAACGCGCCGCTGACGAGCATAACGACGGCACGGCAATGATCTATCTCAGTTTGCTTTATAATCAGGGGATTATCATTGAGCGCGATCCTGCAAAGGCATCCACATATGCTCAAAAGGCCATCGAAGCCGGGCATCGGCGCGGCTACGGCACGATGGGGCAGATATACCAGAATCAGGAGGATCCGGCGGCCGCAGTCCACTGGTTCCAGCGCGGTGCCGATGCAGATGACGGGTTTTCCCAGGGAATGCTCGGTTTCATGTATTCCGGTGGCTTCGGCGTCAAACAAGACTTGGAGCAAGCCGTTTACTGGTGGACCCGTGGACGCTGGAACGGCGACAAGATGTCTGCCGGATACCTGCAGGTTCACCGCGAACAGGAAGCCGCGCGTGCTGCCTGGGAAAAACAGCAAGCCGAAAACAACGCAAAACCCAAATCGCAATGACGCGGGGGCTTTACAGATCCTCGTTCGACAGTGCGTAGTGCAGCTTGTAGGTGCCGAGTGCCGCGATAGCGGCACCGTGTTCAACCAGGGATGCTTCGCCAATCACCCCGCTCTGCCACAATGGATCCAACAACTCGGCCTCGATACCTTCGACAAACATAACCAAGTCGGCGACATCGTCAGGGTGGCCGCGCATCGCTTTTTCCGCGGTCTGTGTTGCGCTCGACCGATGATTGCCCTGGAGCAGATGGGCGCCGACAATGCCGGGCTGCTCGACCAGATCGGGCATGACATCGGACGCCAACCATCCAACAAGCGTGTCCCCCATGCCGTCGGCAACGGCAATCCGTCCGGTCAGGATCACCGCCCCGGAGCCGATACCCAGCGATGTCACGACTTCGCAGAGCGACCGATTGTTGTCCTTAATATGGGGACCGATGCGGCGGGTCCACGGTGTCGGTGCGTTCAGACGATCGAGATAGTCTTTCGACGTCAGGGTCGCGAGGGCCCGGGTCTCGTAGAAATGGAAGAATTGCGGCTCGCCGCGGATCGCGACATACCGTCGCCCACGCAAGAACCCGGGAATGCCGACCCGCTCCGGAACATGTTCATGGACATGCCAGCGATTGTAGTCATCCTGTATTTCAGGAAGCACGTTATGCCAGATCGCAGCCACCCCCTTGCCCAATAACGGCATCGCATGTCCTTCCGACCTGTTTGTGCACGGGGTCATGGTCGGGTATTCAGCCATGACGATCGTCCGGGAATTCGGAACGATATCTGGAGACTATGCCATGAAAGTCCTCCTCCTCGAAGTTTCGCACTGGCATTTTCCACTTTATATCGAGGCGCTGCGCGTGTCCGGCATCAAGATTGTCGGAGTGTCGGAGCGTGATCCAGAGATCCGGGCGCGCTATGCCGCAATGTTCGATTGTGAAAGTGACCCCGACTGGCGGGAGCTCCTAGCACGTTGCGCGGGCAGAGACCGGATTGATGCCGCGTTCGCATTCGGGCTGCATGCGGAAATGCCTGAAATCGGCCGGGCTCTGATCGGCCGGCGTATTCCCTTCGCGATCGAAAAACCGGCAGGCCAGTCGATAACGGATGTTACCGCGCTGCAACGGGCTGCTGCTGCGGCTGGCGTACCGGTGGCGGTGCCACTGGTTCAGCGTGCAGGTCCACTATTGGAACTGTTCAATCGGCTGACCGAGACGGAAGGCGCCTGCTTCGCAACGCAGTCCTGGCGGTTCAATGCCGGACCGCCGGGCCGTTACATCGAGGCGGGTTGCGGCTGGATGCTTGATCCGGCGATCAGTGGCGGCGGCTGCCTGATCAATCTCGCAGTCCATTTTGTCGATCTGGCATTGTCCCTGATGCCCCATCCCCCTGACAGCGTGACCGCGCATGTCGGGTCGGCAATCCATAACGTGCCTGTCGAGGATTCCGCGATGTTGGTGTTGACGGCTCAGGATGGTAGCCGGGCGATCATCGAATCTGGTTACAATTTTCCCGAGAGTCCGGACAAGCGGGATTACAATTTTGCCCTTGCGGGCAGCGCACACTATGTCTTGAGCAAGACGGCCGGCGTCAGCATTGTCCGTTCTGGACAGTCGGAAGAGTTCGTTCCGATGAGCCTCGATTCAGATCCGTTGTACGGCATCTTCGCAGAGCGGTTTCTCGCGGATATCGCTGCCGGCCGGCTGCCGTCGCCGGGGCTTGATCGCCTCGTGTCGGCGGTTCAGGTGATTGATGCGGCCTACTTGGCCGCCACCACCGGTCAGACAATTCCATTGACACCGTTGGCCAGCTGATCGGCTCACGGTCAGGTAGTATTGCAGTACCCGCGGGATTCCGTCATGCCGCGCCGAGCAAAGCCTTGCGAAACGCGAGCTTGCGCTCGCTCGCATCCATCGAGCGTTTGATCTTCGGTGGCTCTTCCGTACTGACCTGCAACAAGACGAAACTCGGGCCGTTCGATGCCCGGAGCACGTGCGACGCTTCGTCGAGCTCGTCGTTGCGGCTGACAGTCCGGGTTACCGGAATGGCCGAACCACGCGCGATCGTCTCAAGGTCGACGCCGCGCCGGGTATGGGTCTCCTGATAGCCGGTCTCGCCGTAATGGCCGTTGTCCACACACAGAATAGCGAGGTTTGGTGGTTTCATCACACCAACCGTGGCCAGACTCCCGACATTCATAAGCAGTTCGCCGTCGCCGGTCACGACCAGCACCCGATTGTCGGGCCGCGACAAAGCGAGGCCAAGACCCATGGCGGTCGCGCCGCCCATCGCTCCAGCCATCGTGAAGACATTGTCACCATCCTGTGTCAGATAGGCGATGTCTTTCGAGGCGCCCGCGAGACCGCACACGATCAGAAAATCCGACGGATCGCCGACAAGCGCCGGGACGGCCTGTTTGCGGTCGAGAGAAATATCTATACTCATATCATCCGGCTCCTTCCCGCCGGGTAATCAGAACGGCTTGGCGCCAATCAGTTTCTGGGTGAGAAGGACGGCGACGCCTTGGTTCGACCGGTAGGCCATGTCGATGGCTGCTTGCACAGTGGGGACCACGGCATCCGGGGTTTCAGCCCGCAGGCAATGTAGCCCCATCGCCTTGACCACGGGCTGAACGCCTTGCCCCATGGGAATTTGCCACGGGTTCATTTCACCGAATTCACCGCGCATCGTGACCAGAGTTACGAATGGAAACTGGCCGTTCCGGATCAAGGCAAACATGTTGACGCAATTACCGACGCCACTCGACTGCATCAGCAGCACCGATCGGGCGCCGGCAAGATGGCATCCCGCGCACATCGCCACGCCTTCTTCTTCTGTTGTGAGCGGCACCGAAATCGCATCCGGATCCTCGATCGAGCGGTTGATCAGGGTCTTGTGTCCACCATCCGGCACGTAGCAGAACAACGTCACATCGTTGGTGCGCAACGTCTGGTAGAGATCGTCTTGCCAGGGAACTGCTGCCCCGTAACCCGTGCTCATGGCCTGACCCTGATTATATCCGGGATATGGTATCCGAGTATTGCGGCGTCATCCGGATCCAGAGTTCTGGCACCAGTCTGCCGCTTGCGTATTTTTTGCCACGAAAACCCCGCGGTATCAAGCGCCGGGTTGGCTAGGGGTGTACGTCGCAAATGTGGGATGATTCGGAACAATGCGGTTTTCACTGCACATGCGCGCTTGTATCTGTAAGTACTATAGCTTTCAGATAATAACAGCCTAGGTCTGATAACGGGTTCTGCTCCCGGCGGTCTGGTTCACGGCGCATGGTTGTATCGTGAGCCGCGCCACGGCCACACGCATCTGACCTGTCTGCGTGAGGGATTTCGGTGTCCGGGAGGGGGTTTCAGAGCCTCAGTCTGGAGATCAGATGCATCGGGTCAGAGTGTTCCGAGGTTTCGAGAATAGTCCAGCTCTGCTTGCGAGCTCTGGCAATGCCGGTGCGCAGGGTTGCGAAGTCGCGAGTGCCCTGTTCAGAGCGGAAGCAGCCGGAGATCTTCTGACGCAGCTTCGCCATTCGCAGATCACGCTCGGCCTCATTGTTCGTGAAGGGAGTTCGCAAGTGGGCGAGACACCGCAGGCCTCCGTCCTTGTGTGTCTGGAGACGGAAGGCGAGGTTGTGCCCGACGCGGAATTTTTTTGGGGATGGTTTCGCGTCTCAAGCGGCTGGCCTGGATTCGGCCCGGGTGCCGGTCGTGCTGTCAGAGCCGCTTACATGCGCCCGCAAGAGAGGCGTTACAGCCGTCGCTGGTGACGAAGAACAAATCCTGAAATGGTCAGCTTCTTGCAAGATTGCCGGCCCGACTGGTTTTTTGCCTTGTCGAGGCTGATTTTGTTGTCGAGGGCCTGGGTTTCAGAGGCACCCCGTGGTATGTTGTGTTTCGACAATAACAAGATACCGAGGAGGTGACCCCGATGACCCTTGGTTCGACCCTATCCGATCTCTGGCACCGATTTCAAGGGGACCTTTTCCCTGCGTTGGCCGAGGCGGTCGGTCCTCTCCTGGAGACGCACAAGCGCTTCGTGACAGCTCTCGATCTCGTCAAGGTGGAGGGCTTCGTCGATGAGGTGTGGACCGGTCCGGGTCGACCCCGGGAGGATCGCCAGGCGCTGGCCCGTGGCTCCATCGCCAAGGCGGTATGGGGTCTGCCGACGACCCGCCACCTGATCGACAGGCTCAAGGTGGACCCGACGTTGCGCCGACTGTGCGGTTGGTCGCGTGTCGCGGAGATCCCGAGTGAAGCGACGTTTTCGCGGGCGTTCGCCGAATGGTCGCAGTCCCGTCTTCCGGAGAGGATGCACGCGGCTCTGGTTGCAGAGACACTGGGCGATGCGCTCATCGGCCACGTGTCGAGGGACCCGACGGCCATCGAGGCCCGGGAGACGCCGGCCCCGACGCCGAAGGCCAGGACGCCGAACCGCAAGCGCGGCCGGCCCCGCAAGGGCGCGGAGAGGACGAAGGAGCCTGGGCGTCTCGAACGGCAAGCGAACGGGATGGATCTCGATGAGAGGCTCGACGCGCTGCCGAAGGTCTGCGATCACGGGGCAAAGAAGACTGCCAAGGGGGTCCTGGAGGCTTGGCGCGGTTACAAGCTGCCTATCGACACAGCAGACTGCGGGGTGCCGCTGAGGACCGTCCTCACCTCGGCATCCGTCCATGACAGCCAGGTCCGCGATCCCGCTGGCGATGATGACCGCCGGGCGTGTGACCAATCTCTACGATCTCATGGACGCGGCCTATGATGCCGGGGAGATCTACCAGATGAGCGAACGGCTTGGCCATGTGCCGATCATCGATGTCAATCCGCGCCGGGACAAGGACCTCAAGGAGGAGCGAGACCGGGAGGCCCGGGCCCGGCGTGCAATAGGCCATGTCGATCCCGAGACCGTGCGGTTCCGGATCCGGTCCGGTGTCGAGAGGACCAACGCCCGCCTCAAGGATGAGTGTGGCGGGCGCCATGTCCGCGTCCGCGGACATTCCAGGGTCGCCTGCCATCTCATGTTCGGCATCCTGGCCCTGGCGGCTGACCCGTTGATACGTCTCGCCGTCCCATAGCGCGCTCCGACAACGCATGCCGACCCTTCACGGCCCTCTCGAAGAGAGTGGCCCGAAGAGGCGTGTCCTGATGTCCACAAAGGTCCATGTTTGTTCTCATCATCTCTGATGAGACACCGCGAATCCATGGATTCCGACCTCCAGATGCAGATGTGACCGGGATCGACCGACCCTGGGGGCAGGAATTTTGCAAGAGGTTCCGGTGTGTGCGCCGCGTGTCCGGCTGCGCCAGACCTGTCCTTGGGGCGGCGGCCCACGGAGAGTGCAGATTCGGCACGCGTCGCCATCGCACGGTCGGTCGGACCCGAGCCGGGCGATGGCGGTCATGCGGCCGAGACGAGACAGGGTCTCATCCGGTCGTGCGCGGCACGGACGAGGCCACACGACGGCGCTCTGTCGGCAAAGTGCTGCGCCGGCTTCATCCGGTACCCTCGCTGACCGGCATTCCGCTTCACCTCCCGGTTGATCGTCGAGATATGGCAGCTAATCACTCGGGCGATCGACTGCAGCGAAGCGCCCATTTCAAGAAGCGTCTCGATCTGGCATCGTTGCTCCAAGATCCGGTAATGGTAGCCCGAAGGCATGAAATTCCTTGGTGTCCACTTTGGAGAATATCATCATCATTTGACCGCCAATAACATGTTGCGGACACAGGATCGGAAACCTCTATCAGACGTGCTGCGCTTCAAACTGAAATGGGCGATAGGTATTTCAAACCTTTCCACCCGCTTTGTCCACGATTGTGCACCAGGATAAAAGTCAAAAATTAACGGCACATACCGTAAATTAATTCTCCAAGAAAGATTTCGAATTCACTTTGGGGACATTTCAAATTTTCATGTCTTGGTTCCTAAATCAAGAGAGATTGGCCAACACCGTATTACCATCTCGCCACAAGAGGCAGTAATTCGATCAAAATGTCGCCATGGTGAATGCATCGAGTTTGAAAATGCCATAACAAGAGCATCAGAACAGTTTGAGGGCGTGACCAATCAACACTCTTGCCACTGTGGATGCATACTGTCCATCTTCGGTATGCAATGCGGTTCCCGCGGTCAGGCACAGGGGTGTCAATACGGATTTTCTCGCGTGAACGATAATCCGTTTTGCAGGCATCCCCGCCCTCGGCCATAATGGATGAACAATGATTTCCCCAAACCGGCGGCCGAGCGCCACAAGCAGATCGACCATACGATCGGCCCTGTAAATCAGTGCGATCCGGCCCTTTGGTCGCAAGGCCCGTTCAGCACCAAGAATCCAGTTGTCAAGACCCGTCTCAATTTCGACATTCGCAGTTCGTTTACGCTGTACGGGTGACACACTGCCGCTGTGTGAAGCGTGGAACGGCGGGTTAGTGACAACGAGGTCGTAGGTCCCCGCGGGCAGCGCGGACGACGGTGCGGCGACAGAACCGTGAATAACCCGGAAGCGATCAGTTGCCTGGTTCTCAACAACATTCCGTTCGGCCAGCGCGACGAGCCCGGGGTCGATTTCAAGGCCGGTTATCTGAAACTCGGGAATTCGCGCCAGCAGGCACAAACTGATGGCACCTACGCCACATCCGAAGTCCAGCACACGTGAACCCGCGTCAGCACCAACCGATGCCGCCAGTAACACCGGATCAATTGCTGAGCGATATCCAGACCGCGGTTGCCATAGCACAACCCTGCCGCCGAGAATTGTATCGCGACTTGCGGCATCCGGTGCGCCTTCAATGATTGTCGATCGGTTCGCCAGCATCCCTGAGAATCCGTTTTGCCGCAGTGAGGTCGTCGGTGCCGACCATGAGGCGGCGGGGAATAGCGTTAGCACTGCCTTCGAGCACGCTCATATGGTTATCCAGCGTGAAAGCCTCGATACCGGCGTTGCGCAGCAGTGCAGTCAGGAAGGAAAGTCGAACAAGATCGGTCGTTCGCAGCAATTCCTTCATAGATTCAGGCCTATAATACGCTGCACAGTATGCATCGGATATAATCCAGTTGCGGTCCGAGCTTGACCGTCTGTCAGCTAGTCCTATTCTCGCACGGGTAGAACAGTCAAGCAGATCGGAAATCACCGTGGCCAAAATTGTTGACCTGAAGGCTAAGATCACATCAACGGATGCATCGCTTGACCCACTGATGCATCTCGTTCGCCATGATCTCGATCATGTGAACGCAACGATCCTTGAGCATATGCAAAGCCAGGTCCGGTTCATACCGCAACTCGCCGCTTATCTGATTGCAGCCGGCGGCAAGCGCCTGCGCCCGATGCTGACACTGGGTGCCGCGGCCTTGTGCGGTTATACCGGAAACCGTCATATCCGGCTTGCTGCCTGTGTCGAGTTCATTCATACTGCAACGCTGCTGCATGACGATGTTGTCGACGAAAGCACCTTCAGGCGTGGGCAGGAAACAGCCAACACGGTCTGGGGTAACAAGGCGAGCGTCCTTGTCGGTGACTTCCTGTTCAGCCGTGCGTTTCAGCTGATGGTTGCGGATGGCTCGCTGCAAGTATTGAAAATCCTGTCCAACGCCTCGGCCGTTATCGCCGAGGGCGAGGTTGAACAGCTGATGACGGCCAACGACACGGAAACCGGAGAAACGGTGTATCTCAAAGTCATTCAGGCGAAAACCGCCGCCCTGTTCGCCGCTGCAACCCGGGTCGGTGCAGTGGTTGCCGGCCGTCCGAAGGAAGAAGAAGCCGCACTCGATACCTATGGCACAAATCTCGGCATCGCGTTTCAGCTGATTGACGATGCGCTCGACTATTCCGCGCATCAGTCGGCACTGGGCAAGACCGTTGGAGACGACTTTCGGGAAGGCAAAATTACGCTTCCTGTCATTCTCGCTTTTCTGCGTGGCTCCGAAGACGAACGCGCATTCTGGCGACGGACGCTTGAGCAACTTGATCAGCAAAACGGTGACCTAGAGCGGGCTCAGGATATCATGCGCAGGAATGGCGCACTCGATGATACGGTCGCCAGGGCCCGGCACTACGCTGCGATCGCTGCCGATTCATTGGGTCTGTTCAGCGACGGAACCTCGAAACGAGCCTTGCGAGACGTGGTCGATTTCTGCGTCGAGCGCGCCTACTGATCTTGCAGGCTGATCGACGTTCAGTTTCACTGTCTCTGGCCCGGCTCTACCCCGCTTATCATGCCGACAGACATCATTGACCGTGTTGTCAGGTTTGCGGCAGCAGCCGTTGAGCACGCTCGCGCAACTCGTCAGCGATGCGTGACGGATGTCGCGCATCGAGATCGAGTTGAACGCCGAACTGACTGAGGCCTGCCAGATCGGCGCCAGTCTTGGCATTGCGCATGCGATGATAGAATCGCATCGAGGAATTTCCGATTTGGGCGATACAGCTTTCGACATTGATCATATCGCCGGGCTTGGCAATGCCATGGAACACCAATTCGAACTCGAATGTGGACAGCCCAATTCGTGCTCTCGTCTGGTAGTCGGGTGTCATGCCGAATTCGGCCATGACAAAGCTGTTTGCCGTGGAGAACCGGTGAATATAGCCCGGCAGGGAAAGATTGCCCGCCCAATCCGCTTCCTCCGGCCGTGCAATGTCGACCGCGGAAGAAATCCAGCCTGCATCATCGCCGGGAACCGAGCGATGCGTCCATTCATCACCGTCCCAGGCGACAGTCGGGCCTGTGATCCTGGCGTCGGACAAGATCTGCCGCATCGTCGTGCACAGTTTTCCGGTTTCGGCATTGAAAACCTTGTGGGCGATAATTGGCTGATCGCCGGTCTCGATCAGCGCGGTTTCGATACGGTAAATGTCGCGATTGCGCAGTTCAGCCTTGTAATGGGTCAGGGCCGCCACGGTCCTGACGGCCTCGGGTGACACGCCGTTCAGACGCAGGAACCGCCAAGTCGCAGCCTCGAATTTTTCATAATAGCACGCGACGGTAAAGTGCTCTGTCGCATCGACCTCCCAGGTTGCGACATCGCCACGAAAGGTCTCCGTGTAACCGGTCATAGGGTGTTTTCTCCTGCAAGTTGGCTCTGCTGCGCGTTATCAAAATCCCACACGTCCTGAAATCCCATTTCACGGCTGAACGTCATGAAATCATACCAAACGCAAGTCATATGAACCGATACAGTGAGGCATCGGGATCAGCACGATGGGGCTACGGCCCAGCTGCGCCGGGTCGTATTGGTGATGACGTCGGGCTGGTCGGTCAGCCATTGCCACCCCGTCCAGCAGGCGTCCCTCAGGGCGGAGACATCCTTGAACACGCGGTTGGCGAAGCGGTTCGATTTCAGGAACAGAATGATCTGCTCCATCGGATTGAGTTCCGGACTGTAGGGCGGCAGATGCACGAGCGTCAGGTTGGGGGGAACGAGAAGGTCGCCCGAGCGATGCCAGCCCGCCCCGTCCAGCACAATCACGCCGTGCGCACCCGGCGCCACGGCCGCGCCGATCGCCGCCAGATGCTCGTTCATCGACGCCGTGTTCGCCCTGTCCGCCACGTGGGCGATGCCGACGCCGCGCTCTGCGCAGGTGGCGCCGAACAGATAGACGTAGCCATAGCGATGGTCGCGCAGGATGCGCGGACGCTGCTTCCCATTCGCCCAGACCCGTGTCGTCATCCCCTTCTGGCCGATGCGCGCTTCGTCCTGGAACCAGATTTCTATCGGACCCGCCAGCGCCTCAGAGCTGAGCGCCGACGTCAACTGTGCCTCGAACTCCGCCACGAACGACCTCTGCCGCTCCGCGTCGGCTTTGGGGTGGACCGGCCGCCCCGAGACAAAGCGAAACCCGGCCCTTCGGAGCATCATACGGGCACCGCTCTCCGTATAGATGACCCCGAAGGCCTCCTCGATTTTCCGTAAGATGTCCTGAACGCGCCAGCGCGTCACACCGTCCCGCTCAAGCTCGGGACCCGCCTCGATCCAGGCGCCGATCTCGGCGATCTGCGCGTCCGTCAACCGGCCCTCGCTCCCGCCGCGCGGGAGATCCGCGAGGCCGTCGAAGCCCTCCGTGTTGTAGCGCAACACCCAGTCGCGCAGGATTTGAAGCTCCATGCCCTGCGCCCGAGCCGCCTCCGTGCGAGACGCACCCTCCATGATCATGGCGAGCGCACGCGCGCGCGACGCTTGCTTCGCGTCCCCGCAGTGCCTCGAAAGCGCGTGGAGCTCGTCCGCTGTGTGTGCCGTCCAGGTTATCGGCGTTGCCGCACTCATCGTCATCCTCCGGCGCTGGTGAGTCGATCACCACAGTCTATGAAGGTCGTCCGGACCGTCACCCCAACATATTGGGATGGTGAGTCAATTTGGAGCGCGCTTGGTATCACGTAGCGGCACATCGACATCGACCGATGAGCCGAATTGCCCGAGTGTCCGGTAAACGGACTTCATAGCTTCGGCGGCGACCAGAAACCCGGCGCCCGGGTAGATTGCGATCTGATAGCCAAGGTCAATATATGCCCGCTTCGGGAGTACCGGCGTCCTGCCGCCGTCAATGATATTGATCAGAAGCGGCACGTCGAAGCTGGCGCAGATCGTCTGCATTTCAGTCTCGGTCTCCGGCGCCTCAATGAACAGAGCTTCTTGCAAAATTGCCGGCCCGACCGGTTTTTGCCTTGTCGAGGCTGATTTTGTTGTCGATGGCCTAGGTTTCGGGGCCACCTCGTGGTATGTTGTGTTTCTACAATAACAAGATACCGAGGAGGTGACCCCGATGACCCTTGGCTCGACCCTATCCGATCTCTGGCACCGATTTCAAGGGGACCTTTTCCCTGCGTTGGCCGAGGCGGTCGGTCCTCTCCTCGAGACGCACAAGCGCTTCGTGACAGCTCTCGATCTCGTCAAGGTGGAGGGCTTCGTCGATGAGGTGTGGACCGGTCCGGGTCGGCCCCGGGAGGGTCGCCGGGCACTGGCCCGTGGCGTCATCGCCAAGGCGGTGTGGGGCCTGCCGACGACCCGCCACCTGATCGACAGGCTCAAGGTGGACCCGACGTTGCGCTGACTGTGCGGCGGGTCGCGTGTCGCGGAGGTCCCGCGTGAAGCGACGTTTTCGCGGGCGTTTACCGAATGTTCGCAGTCCCGTCTTCCGGAGAGGATGCACGCGGCTCTGGTTGCAGAGACACTGTGCTTGTGAGTGGCGTCGTTGTCGAGGATGGCATGGACCGGGACGCCGGCGGGTATCGTGCGCGCGATGCGGTTGCGGAATCTCAAGAACTCCTGGTGGCGATGCCGACTGGCGTGCTGGCCGATGACCGTGCCGTCGAGCACGGTCAGGGCGGCAAACAGCGTCGTCGTGCCGTTGCGCCTGGAATCATGTGTCATGGTGGCGCCGCGGCCTTTCTTCAGCGGCAGGCCGGGCTGTGTGCGGTCGCGGGCCTGACTGTGCGACCTGTCATCGATCGACAGCACGACCGCGTGAGCCGGCGGCGCAACGGAGAGGCCGACGATGTCGGTCAGCGTCTCGAGGCAGGCGGGATCGTTCGAAAGCGTGAACGGCCGCCAGCGGTGCGGCATCAGGCCATGCGCCTGCCAGACCCTCGAAGCGGCACCCCCACAGCCTTCGCCATCGCCCGCAGCGTCCAGTGGGTCGCCGGGCAAGACACTGTTCTTCGCCTTGCCGGTCTCTCTCATGATGGCCATCCTGCCGAGCCCGTCGTCGCTCAGAAGACCGATGCGCGCCCGCCAGACGTGCTTCTGCGGGCTCTTCGGGTCAGAGACAACCGTTTCAAGGCGATGCCGGTCGCCTGAAGTGAGCGTGAATGAAACACTAGGGCGTGTTGATGAATTCATGAAATGCTGATAATCATTCTCCATCAATGACACTTTCCGGGGACTTATCATGGCGTTACGCCTGCTCATCACGGATGCTGTCTGCTCGACACTCGAGCCGCTACTGCGTGAGAGCAAACACGCTGCCGGCGCCCCGCCACGGCTCAGCGACCGAATGTTCATCGAAGCCGTCCTCTACCAGGCGCGTACCGGAACCCCATGGCGCGACCTGCCCGACGAATTCGGCCATTGGAATGCCGTTTATCAGCGGTTTCGCCGTTGGGAGAAGCGCCACCTCCGGGCACGGCTCTGGCAACAGATACAACAGGTAGACGATGAACCACTCAAGGAAGTATTCATCGATTCGACCATCGTGCGCGCTCATCAACACGCCGCCGGCGCGGTAAAAAAACGGCGGCCAGGAGGCCCAGGCTCTCGGCCGCTCCCGGGGTGGGTTCTCCACCAAGCTGCACGTGGCCTGTGCCAACGAAACAACCGGTGTGTCCGTCGTGTTGACGGGTGGCGAGCGCCATGATGGCGTGGGATTCGAGCTGCTGTGGAAGGCTTTGCCCAGCTCTCCCGCACCGGAGGCTGCGGTCATGGACAAGGCGTATGACAGCAAGGGCATTCGCCAAGCGCTGGCCGACCAGGGCGTCGAAGCCGTGATTCCCGCCCGGTCGAACCGGACTGAGACGGTTCATCACGATCAAGAAAAGGACAAGTGGCGCCAGCAGGTCGAGCGATTCTTCAACAAGCTCAAACAATTCCGCCGCATTGCCACACGTTATGACAAGATCGCTCGGACGGTCCTCGCGTTTGTCCACATTGTCTCAGCATGGATTATGCTTCGATCATTCGTCAACACGCCCTAGATAGTGTCGTCATGAGTGATGTTTATCTGTCCTATCTGTCGAACTCACTCGATGGTTCCTGGAGGCGACTCATGGGAATGGCTCATCGGCGTCACGACATCTCGGCCAGGGTCTGGCTGTTGCTGGAGCCTCATCTGCCTGGCCGGGCGGGAAGTTGGGGTGGGGTGGGCACAGGATAATCGACGGTTCATTAATGCGATCTTCTGGATTCTGCGTACCGGCGCTCCCTGGCGTGATGTGCCGCCAGACTATGGAGACTGGAAAACTACCCATCGTCGGTTCTGTCGCTGGCGGGACAAGGGGCTCTGGGAGGCGTTACTGGAGCCTCTGGTGGATGAGCCGGACGATGAGTGGCTGATGATTGATGCCAGTCATCTCAAGGTCCATCCCCATGCGAGCGGTGCGATCGGTGGCAATCAGGCGATGGATCGCACAAAAGGGGGCTGAACACGAAGCTGCACCTGGCTGTGGACGCGCATGGGATGCCGGTGCGGGTGTTGGTGACCGAGGGGACGGCAGCAGATTGCAGTCAAGCGGTCGAGCTGATTGAAGGGATAGATGCCGAGTCCTTGTTGGCGGACAAGGCCTATGACACGAATGCCATCCTGTCTTATTGTGAGGAGCATGAAGTTATTCCAGCGGTTCCGCCGAAGCGCAACCGCAAGCACCCCAGAGCGTATGATGTCCATCTCTACCGGCGCCGGCATTTGGTGGAGAACGCCTTTCTGTGGCTCAAGCGTTGGCGTGGGATTGCCACGCGATACGCCAGGAATGCCGCATCGTTTCTTGCCGCGGTGCAGATTCGGTGTCTGGCGCTCCGGGCTGGCATTTCGTGACGACACTATACTAGGGCGTGTTGACGAATGATCGAAGCATGATCCATGCTGAGACAATGTGGACAAACGCGAGGAACGTCCGAGCGAGCTTGTCATAACGTGTGGCAATGCGACGGAATTGTTTGAGCTTGTTGAAGAATCGCTCGACCTGCTGGCGCCGCTTGTACTTTTCTCGATCGTGATGAATCGTCTCAGTCCGGTTCGACCGGGCGGGTATCACGGCTTCGACGCCCTGGTCGGCCAGCACCTGGCGAATGCCCTTGCTGTCATACGCCTTGTCCATGACCGCAGCCTCCGGTGCGGGAGAGCTGTGCAAAGCCTTCCACAGCAGCTCGAATCCCACGCCATCATGGCGCTCGCCACCCGTCAACACGAAGGACACACCGGTTGTTTCGTTGGCACAGGCCACGTGCAGCTTGGTGGAGAACCCGCCCCGGGAGCGGCCGAGAGCCTGGGCCTCTTGGCCACCGTTTTTTTTACCGCGCCGGCTGCGTGTTGATGAGCGCGCACGATGGTCGAATCGATGAACACTTCCTTGAGTGGTTCATCATCTACCTGTTGTATCTGTTGCCAGAGCCGCGCCCAGAGGTGGCGCTTCTCCCAACGGCGAAACCGCTGATAAACGGCATTCCAATGGCCGAATTCATCGGGCAGGTCGCGCCAGGGGGTTCCGGTACGCGCCTGGTAGAGGACGGCTTCGATGAACATTCGGTCGCTGAGCCGTGGCGGGGCGCCGGCGGCGTGTTTGCTCTCACGCAGTAGCGGCTCGAGTGTCGACCAGATAGCATCCGTGATGAGCAGGCGTAACGCCATGATAAGTCCCCGGAAAGTGTCATTGATGGAGAATGATTATCAGCATTTCATGAATTCATCAACACGCCCTAGTGTCCTGTACGCAAAGTTCGTATTGTTAAGGGGGTGGTGTCGATTCGGGGGGCATGGTGATGCGACTTTCGGTGGAGATCAAGCTGAGCGCGGACGAGCGCAACGAGCTTGAGCGGCTGGCGCGCGGGCGCAAAGTCTGGCGAGGCCTGTCCGATCGGGCGCACATCGTGCTGCTGGCGGCCGAAGGGCTTACCAATGTGCAGATTGGGAGCGTGCTGGGCGTGACCAGCCAGACCGCCAGGAAGTGGCGCAATCGCTTCGCAGAGCATCGTCTTGACGGGCTTGACGACGAGCCGCGCTCCGGCCGTCCCCGGCGCATCGATGACGACGCCGTGGCCGAGGTGGTGCGCAAGACGCTTGAGGAGAAGCCTCGTGACGCGACCCAATGGAGCACGCGCTCGATGGCGCAGGCGACGGGGTATGCGCCGTCGACGGTCAATCGCATCTGGCGAGCCTTTTCCCTTCAGCCGCACAGGAGCGAGACCTTCAAGCTCTCGGCAGACCCCTACTTCGTGGACAAGACGCGCGACATCGTGGGGCTCTACGTGGACCCGCCGCAGCATGCCATGGTCCTCTGCGTGGACGAGAAATCGCAGGTTCAGGCCCTCGATCGCACCCAGCCGCTGCTGCCGCTGCGCCCGGGGCAGGTCGAGCGGCGCACTCACGATTACAAGCGCAACGGCACGACCTCGCTCTTCGCAGCCCTTGACGTCGCCACAGGCAAGGTCATCGGACAGTGCTATCGGCGCCACCGCAGCGTGGAGTTCCGCAAGTTCCTGGATCACGTCGAGGCCAACGTGCCGCCCGACCTCGAGATCCACATCGTCATGGACAACTACTCGACCCACAAGACGAAGACGATCCGCGACGGGTTCGCCCGGCGACCGCGCTGGCATGTTCACGTCACCCCGACCTCTGCCTCGTGGCTCAACCAAGTCGAGCGCTTCTTCGCCGATCTGACAGAGAAGCAGATCCGGCGCGGGGTTCACCGATCGACCGTCGAGCTGGAGCAGGCGATCACCGGGTACATCGACACCGTCAACGAGGACCCCAAGCCCTTCCGCTGGCACAAGACAGCCGATGAAATCCTGGCGTCCATCAAGCGCTTCTGCCTCAGGACCCTCGAAACCGCTGCAGCCGCAACATCATAACGGTACGAACTTTGGAATCAGGACACTAGAGCTTCTTGCAAAATTGCCGGCCCGACCGGTTTTTTGCCTTGTCGAGGCTGATTTTGTTGTCGAGGGCCTGGGTTTCGGGGCCATCTCGTGGTATGTTGTGTTTCTACAATAACAAGATACCGAGGAGGTGACCCCGATGACCCTTGGCTCGACCCTATCCGATCTCTGGCGCCGATTTCAAGGGGACCTTTTCCCTGCCTTGGCCGAGGCGGTCGGTCCTCTCCTGGAGACGCACAAGCGCTTCGTGACAGCTCTCGATCTCGTCAAGGTGGAGGGCTTCGTCGATGAGGTGTGGACCGGTCCGGGTCGGCCCCGGGAGGATCGCCAGGCGCTGGCCCGTGGCGTCATCGCCAAGGCGGTGTGGGGTCTGCCGACGACCCGCCACCTGATCGACAGGCTCAAGGTGGACCCGACGTTGCGCCGGCTGTGCGGCGGGTCGCGTATCGCGGAGATCCCGCGTGAAGCGACGTTTTCGCGGGCGTTTGCCGAATGGTCGCAGTCCCGTCTTCCGGAGAGGATGCACGCGGCTCTGGTTGCAGAGACACTGGGCGATGCGCTCATCGGCCACGTGTCGAGGGACCCGACGGCCATCGAGGCCCGGGAGACGCCGGCCCCGAAGCCGAAGGCCAGGACGCCGAACCGCAAGCGCGGCCGGCCCCGCAAGGGCGCGGAGAGGACGAAGGAGCCTGGGCGTCTCGAACGGCAAGCGAACGGGATGGATCTCGATGAGAGGCTCGACGCGCTGCCGAAGGTCTGCGATCACGGGGCAAAGAAGACTGCCAAAGGGGTCCTGGAGGCCTGGCGCGGTTACAAGCTGCCTATCGACACAGCAGACTGCGGGGTGCCGCTGAGGACCGTTCTAACCGCGGCATCCGTCCATGACAGCCAGGTCGCGATCCCGCTGGCGATGATGACCGCCGCGCGTGTGACCAATCTCTACGATCTCATGGACGCGGCCTATGATGCCAGAGAGATCTACCAGATGAACGAACGGCTTGGCCATGTTCCGATCATCGATGTCAATCCGCGCCGGGACAAGGACCTCAAGGAGGAGCGAGACCGGGAGGCCCGGGCCCGGCGTGCAATAGGCCATGTCGATCCCGAGACCGTGCGGGTCCGGATCCGGTCCGGTGTCGAGAGGACCAACGCCCGCCTCAAGGATGAGTTTGGCGGGCGCCATGTCCGCGTCCGTGGATATTCCAAGGTCGCCTGCCATCTCATGGTCGGCATCCTGGCCCTGGCGGCTGACCCGTTGATACGTCTCGCCGCCCCATAGCGCGGCTCCGACAACGCATACCGACCCTTCGCGGCCCTCTCGAAGAGAGGGACCCGGAGAGGCGTGTCCCGATGTCCACAAAGGTCCCTGTTTGGTCTCATCGTCTCTGATGAGACACCGCGAATCCATGGATTCCGACCTCCAGGTGCAGAGGTGACCGGAAGCAACCGACCGATCCGGGCTCACCGGACCCTGGGGGCAGGAATTTTGCAAGAGGTTCTCAATATAAAAACATTCCGAAAGGCTCAATTCGCAAACCGTAGGCGCGGTCTGGCCATTGCCGCCTTGAGACACGCTCTGGGCGAGGGCTGATCGCCGAGTTCGATTAGATGGAACCACCTGAGATAGCTGTCGAGATACTTGGTGGCGATGCCGCGGAAGCCCCGCAGGAAGCCCATGATCTGGCTGTGGCGGCTATTGACCGTCTGGATGTGCACAGCACCCCGGACCCGGCTCGCCAGCAGAAGCGTTGATGCTCTCGTGAGGGATGTCGAGTGCCTCCGCGACGGGCGGATAGCAGCGGTTGGCGTCGGAGACGAGCAAGGCATCGCGGGCGACGACCGGCTCCAGCACCTCCTTCACGCTCTTTGCGTTCAGCGCGGGCAGGGTATGGCTGAGGGTCTCGCCCGCACGGTCGGCGGCGACCAGGATCGGCACCTGCTCGCACGAGAGGCCGCGTTTGCGGGCTTTGCCGCCGCGCCGGCGCGGCTTGCGGTCCAGCTTCCGCGCCCCCTTGCGGCTCTCCAGAACGAAGCTCTCGTCAGCCTCGACGATCCCGGCAAGCCGATCCGGCGCCTGGCGCACCGCCGCCAGAAAGCGGTGTCGCCAGCAATGCGCCGTGCTCGGCGCAATCCCGCAGCGCTCGGCGGACTCCTTGATCGTCCCACCCTCGGCAAGCGAGGCGCCAAAGCCAAGCCAGCGCTCCTTGTGGTGCAGACCCGACAGCGCTGTGCCGGTCAACGCACCGAACGTCTTCCCGCAGTCCTTGCACCGGAAACGGCGAAGACCGCGCGCCTTGCCCCGCGACACCGCCCCGCCGGCGCCGCAATGCGGACAGCGCCGCTCGTCATCCACGCCCAGCTCGATCGCCGCCAGCGAGGCCGCGCCATCCGAGGGCTCCGACAGCGCCGCCGTCAACTCATCGACACGCGAGAACCAATTCCGAAACCGCTCGTGATCCATCTGTCTGACCTCCAAGGCGAATCGAGCGACATTCTATCATGATGCCTGCGATTCACGAATTGAGCCTTCCGAAAAGCAGCAATTCTCCTTATGGCGTTTTTCGTTGCATTGCGGCCTTTCGTGTTGGTTTTTTTGGCGGTTTTGCGGTTGGAGGGATGGGCTTGGCGCGGGGGCCGGGGATCAAGCGTTTGCGGGAGGCGGGATGCCCGTGATGACGGTTCTCATGAGGACCGCCCATGACGCGAAGACATGGTAGGCGGTGATCGTGCGGATGTGCTCGAACAGGCGCCTTCGGGCTCCGAGTGCGTGCCGCGCCCGCCGCCAGGACGCTTCGATCAGGTCGCAGGCCGTGTGCAGGGCGAAGGCCAGCAGATTGAGCACGACCAGGATGCTGGCCAGTGTCTGGCTGCCATGCCCGAAATTGTGTTCGAGGTTGTAGCCATTGGTCTTCAGGACGTTGAAGGTCTCGTTCTCGATCTTCCAGCGGGCACGCCCGCAGGCGGCGATGTCGGCGGCGGTGTCTCGCGTGACGGCAAGGTCGGTGACGAAGCTGTTGCGGTAGGTCACCTTGCCGTCGGGCTTGGCGATCTCGACCTCCAGCCAGTTGACGGCGAGCGCGTCGGCGCCGTCGCGCAGCGGCACGCCATTCATCCAGCGATAGCGATGGCGGCGCCTGGCCGCGCCCCTGCCCACGGTCTGGCACACCTTGTCCAGCACGACGCCATGGGTGTATTCGCTCAACGTCTTGTGGCTGGACGGCTTGCACACGAAGATGAAGCTCCCGCCCGCGGCGCGCACCGCCTCGCAGATCGGCTGGCGGGAATAGAGATCGTCGCCCAGATAGACCGGTCTCAGCCCGGCCACACAAGGCCCCAGTCGGGCCAGCCAGCGCTGCGCCGCGCGGCTCTCGCAGTCCTGCTTCGCCGAGCCGTCTTGCGGGCGCACGAACTCCGGCGCCAGAGGCAAGGCGCGGCGCTGCCCCGGCGCCACCAGAGCGGCGCCGACAAAGCTGTGGAAATACTCCACCTCCTCGCCCCGCCGGCGCGTCGAGCAGTGCGCGCAGTGGATCGTGCCGGAACGGAAAGGCTCCGAGCCGTCCAGCGCGATCAACACCCGATCGTCCAGGCAGCGCAGACCCGACAAGGCGCCGGCACCATCCAGGTCATCGACAAGCGCCGAAAACACCGCGTCGAAATGATCCGTCGGCGCCCCATCCAGCATCCGCCGGATATGGCTGTCGCACGGAACCCGCTCCATGCCGAACAGCGTCCCGGCGTTCGAAGCGCCGCGCTGCGCCGACAGCAGGCGCTGATGCGCCAGAAACGACGGGCTCTGCATGAAAAATACCGAAAACGCCGCAAGCCCGATGTCTCTCATGGCATAGCGCGTGTTGCGTCCCGAGCGCTTGTCGGGCAACGCCGCGCACCGCTTCCCCAGCACATCCATGTATCGTTCAAGACGCTTCATACAACAGCTTGAATCACATCTCCAAGCCTTTGAAAACCCCCGATAACTCCAAAAGGAGAATTGCTGTCCGAAAAGTCAATCGCTTTGATTGGATATCGCTTAAATCGGGATATCCGTGCGAACGACTCGTGATCCGGGCACTCGATTCAGGAACGGCGTTCGGCTGATAGTGGTCGAATTTTCAGGAATTCGAGGAGCTTCGCCTGTGGATATCGGGAAACCGCTTATGCACATGGCGCCGGTCGCGAGAGTTTGCCACCAGATGTTGAGGTTTAGGTTAGAGCGGGGGAGCGGGTAGAATGCTCCCGATACGTTCCTGCCGACGGAGCCCCCACATGAAACAGGTCCCTGACAGCCTCCTCGCCTTCCAGCACATGGTCCCGGACGATGACGCCTGCGCCGCCTGGCTGATCGAAATGCGCTGGCCGGACGGCTTCGTCTGTCCCACGTGCAGCCATGAAAAGGGATGGGCGCTGCGCAGAAAAGCACACACCTTCGCGTGCACCGGCTGCTGCCGGCAGACTTCGGTGACGGCCGGGACGATCCTGCACGCCAGCAAGCTGCCGCTCACCGTCTGGTTCTGGGCCGCCGACCTGATGGCGACCCACTCCAACGGCATCTCTGCCCTGCAGATCCAGAAACAGCTCGGTGTCGGCTCTTACCGCAGCGCCTGGCTGCTCGCCCACAAGCTGCGCGCCAGCATGGTCGAGCCTGAGCGCAACCCGTTGTCGGGCCTGGTGGACATCGACGAGGCCAGCCTTCCATTCCGGACCAAAGACGATCCTCCCACCGGAGGGCAAGGACGCAGCCACGACGGCAAGATGCTCATCGTCGGCGCCATCGAACTCGGGGACGGAAACATCCCGGGCAGCCTGCGGCTGGCCGACCTCTCCTCCTACGGCGCCGCCGACCTCGGACACTTCGTCGAAACCGCCGCCGGTCCCGACGCCATCGCGAAAACCGACGGCTGGTCCGGCGACGCTGCGGTTCCCGCCGATCACCACAATGTCCATGTCGTCGGGAAGACCGCCGCTCACCTCGTCCTGCCGTGGATCCAGCAAGTCTTCTCCAACCTCAAAGGATGGGCGCGAGGCGTCGACCACGGGCTGCGCCGCAAGCATCTGCAAGCCTATCTCGATGAGGTCGTCTTTCGCTTCAACCGCCGCAAAACCCGCCACGATGCTTTCCGCTCGCTCTTCCGCCTCGCCACCAATGCACAACCCCTTACCTACAGCATGTTGATCGAACCGGAACCATCTGCATAAGCGGTTCAAGAAAAACAAATTACTGCGCCATAGAAGAACCGCACCCCAAGTATAGACTGCCAACAGCGATCCGGTCCCGGTTTCGACGCGGTTCAGGATCTCCAGCATCTGGCGCAGACGAACTTGCGTTTTCCGTGCCCGAAACCTACGTCGGGCGCGAAAATGCATCCTTTCCAAGGCTAAGCGTACCAGCAATCTCGGATCTGCTCGTGCACAGTATGCCGGTTATGATTGTCGACGAAAATGCCTGATCCTGCATGAATTCCTCGAATCGTACGGCAGTCCCTTGCAATTCTCGACAACGAAGTGCGTTATTCATACGACACTCCCAAAATGTCAACGACTGCTGATATCCCAAATCCCCTCAAACCTCATTGTGTATAATACCAAACCCACTATTGACTGACGCGTATGGGGTTTGGGCTGACGGCCCAGTCTCGATGGCCGATGGAGGCGATGCGCTTGGGGGATTTGCAAAGCCAGTCCCAAGCCTGCTCGCAGGTCTTGCGGAGCGCGTCGGTGTCGTCGAAGAGCCGGTTGGCGAAGCAGTTCTGTTTGAGGAACTGGATGACGTTCTCCATCGGGTTGAGTTCCGGGCTGTAGGGCGGGAGCAGGACGAGGGTCAGGTTCTCGGGGATCGCGAGTTCCTTGCTCTTGTGCCAGCCGGCACCGTCGAGAACCACCACTCCGTGGTGGCCCGGAAGCACGGCGGCGGCGATCCGCTCGAGGTGCTCGTTCATGGAGACCGTGTTGGCCCGGTCGGCGACATGGCCCACGGCTTGCTTCCTCGCCGCGTTGACGGCGCCGAACAGATAGACGTAGCCGTAGCGATGATCGCGCACGATCCGGGGACGCTGGCCCTTGCGCGCCCAGACCCGTGACAGCATGCCTTTCTGGCCGATCCGAGCCTCGTCCTGAAACCAGATCTCGAGCGGCCGTTCGGCTCGTTCCGGTCCCACGGCTTCCTCGACAAGCGTCTGAAAGTCGCTGCGAAACGCCTCCTGTTTCCGCGTCTCCGTCTTGGGGTGACGCGGGCGCGGCGACAGATGACGGAAGCCAAGACGCCGGAGCAGGCGGCGGGCTCCTTCCCGCGAATACTTCACTCCGAAATGGGCTTCGATCTTGCCCGCGATGTCCTTCACCCGCCACCGAACCACCCCATCGGCCTCCGGCTCCGGACCCGCTTCCAGCCAGCCCGTGACGATCTTCATCTGCTCCTCGTCGAGCATGACCTTCCGTCCCGAACCGGGACGGTCGCGCAAACCCGCAGAACCGGCTTCGTTGTAGCGGTGCACCCAGTCCCGCAGGGTCTGACGGTCCATCCCCTGCGAGCGCGCCGCTTCCTCCCGGCTGTGCCCGTCCAGGATCATCGCTATCGCACGAAGACGACGCGCCTGCCGCTCGTTCCCGCAGCGCCTCGCCGCAGCGCGCAACTCTCCTGCCGTGTAATCAAGACGCGTTACGGGAATCGTCATCGCTCATCTCCGAAAGACCTCCGAAAAACCCCACATCACAACATAAAGGGGAACAAATATCACGCAAACATAATACCTTGCCCGACGAGTCAATCATTCATGGCTTTGGTATAAGAGAAAGGCCGCCCGAAGGCGGCCTTTCGTAACGGTTCGGACGCAATACTCAGAAGCTGGCCTTCACACCAATGACGAAATAGGTCGCATCAGCTTCTTTGTTTTTAGCATCAGCATATTCGGAATCATCCGTTTCAACGGTCGTCGTACCGATCGTCCCGTTGAAGGAGATTCCAGGGCCGAGCGCATACTTGCCGGAAAGATGAACCGTTTCGTGACTGCGATGGCCTTTTATCGACTCCACTTTACCGGTGTCCTTGTTTTTCTTTACATCACCGTCCATTTCGCCGTTGAACCACGCGAGGCTGATACCCCAAGGACCGGAACTGTAATTGATGCCGAAGGAGACGCCGTCGCCGTTCTTGACCTCGCTGTCATCAAAGTTGGCGTATGCAGCCTCAATACCGAAACCACCGTAATTCACTCGTGCACCAACGTTGTATGCTGTAGGATCGTCACCACCTTTTTTGTTATTGTTGATTGTACCGTACCCGCCTGATACACGGATTTCTGCGCCGTCAAATGCCTGTTGGAAATTGAGGCCAACCGCGACCATGTCAGACAAACCGCCGTTACGATCTACGATGTCACTGTTGTCTTCCTTGGTGTCAGGCCCATAGGACAGGCCGAGCTGGAATCCTCCCATACGAGGTGTGAAATAGGAAATTTTTTCAGAGTCGTTAGTACCGTTCGGCTCAACGTTGGTCGATCCAAGTGGATTCCGCCAGTATCCTCCGCCTGTAATGCCTGGCTCCCATGACAGCCAATTTGGCAGATCACCGGAATTCAGACCAATCCCGAAATCCCGAACGCCGTAATGCATCAAGTACATTGCGGAGTTTTCCGAACCAAGAATGATCTTGCCGAATTCGCCCTCAATCCACATATAAGATTCGTCGATATCATCCGGTTTTGCAGTGTTTGAAGCATCCCTATCCCTATGAGCATGTCCTTGAGAATTGCCTTCGAGTTCAATCTGAACACCGACGGTGAGGCCATTATCAAGGGCCGTCTTTCCTTTGAAATGGACTTCAGAATCAACGTAATTGTTCAAACCACTGGCATCAGTTCCGGCATAATCATCGTTATCGACCATCCCAACCCATTGTTCCATGTATCCGCCGATACCGACCTGGAGCTTTTCGGCGGAGAGCGCCGGGGCCGAGGCAACCATGCCGGCTGCGACAATCGCGGTCGTTCCGAGAAGAATTTTTCTCATTTGCAGTCTCCTGTAGAGATTTACTGTTTCGAACTGACCGTCGTGAACCAGCAGATCTTGTAAGTTTCGAAACTCTGACTCCGACGATCACCGCGGATCCTATGCACCCGGTTCGAGCCGGTCAATTCGACTGTGGGCCGTCGAGCGAAATTTCATAGGCATTGTGGCAATTTTGACACGTCACGATCTGTCGGCATGTGCTGATGGTCCGGCAGCAGGCGCATGAAAACACGCGGGGAGGTGTTGTGTGGTATGAAGACCGTCGCCCGAGACAGGTCGGATATTCAACCAAACACTGGCATGTGTCGGCATGACGTGAGCCGGGCGGACACTGCTCGAAGCTGGTTACTGCCGACCGAACCCCGAACGGCCTGGAGCGGTGTGCGGATATTTTATCAAGCTCCTCCGGGTCCCTGGCCCTCTCAGTATCTGAATCATAATGATATCAATTAGTGACAGTGACTTGCATGCGTCCGAGGCGGCGCATGAGAACACGGCTTAGAGCCAGCAGGAGCCAGGCGAGGGCGCTGGCGATGGATCGCTCGAAGTCTCTGGAGAGGCGCCGACAGCGGCACAGCCATCCGAAGATGCGTTCGACCACCCAGCGCCGGGACATGACGACTAACCCCTTGGTATCCCTGGGTTTTCCGATGACCTCCACAGTGATTCGGGCAATTCGCTTCCTTGAGCGTGCTTGCCAGCTTGTCGCCGCCGCAGGCGCCGTCGGCAAACACGATGCGCATCGTGTTCTGACCGGCCTGCACATCGGCGCCGGACGCGGCGATATCGACCGGAACGTCACGGGTATCCTCGTCCATGACGATGCCGCCAGTGACTTTACCCTCGAGGACATGCGTCACGCGGCCTGCAATGCCCATCACCGGCGCGAGCTCCAGACCTTGGTCGATATCGGGAAGGAAGACGGGACCCGCAGCATGCACCGCCTCTTCAGAACGCGCCCGCAGGGCCGCGCCTATCGTACGCGAGACCGGCCGGGACGGGCCCGGGTCCCGGGTCGATCTCATCGCCAAAGCCCATGATCGCATCCTCGACGGGGCCATCGCTTTCCACGATGCGCAGCCGCCGCTCCGGAGCGGTAAAAGCGGACGAAAACGCCGCGTCAGACACACTCTCGTCCTCCGTCTCCAGACACACAAGGAGGAGGCCTGCGGTGTTGTCTCGCCGAACTGCGAACGCCCTTCACGAACAATGAGGCCGAGCGTGATCTGCGAATGGTGAAGCTGCGTCACAAAGATCTCCGGCTGCTTCCGCTCCGGACAGGGCGCCCGCGACTTCGCCACCCTGCGCGCCGTCGTCGCCACGGCTCGCAAGCAAGGCTGGACTATCCTCGAAACCCTGGCACACCCCGATCCGATGTAGGTGACCTCCAGACTACGGCTCTGCCCCCTCCCGGACACCAATAATCCTTCACACGGACAGGTCAGATGTGTGTGGCCGCTGACGCGGCTCACCATACAACCATAGGCCGTGAACCGGCCGCCGGGTGCAGAACCCGTAATCGGACTTGGGCAGTTACAAAGAACTTCAGCTTAGCGGACATGCCTCGGCCTGTGTCCGCTAGTTCGAAACAGCATGTCTCTACAGGAGACTGCAAATGAGAAAAATTCTTCTCGGAACGACCGCGATTGTCGCAGCCGGCATGGTTGCCTCGGCCCCGGCGCTCTCCGCCGAAAACCTCCAGGTCGGTGTCGGCGGATACATGGAACAATGGGTTGGGATGGTCGATAACGATGATGTCATTGATTCCGACTACAGTGGAGTCGACATGGTTTCCGACGCCGAAGTGCATTTCAGGGGAAACACGACCCTTGATAACGGCCTCACGGTCGGTGTTCAGATTGAACTCGAAGGTAACACATCCGGCGACCAGATCGACGAATCTTATATGACGATCGAAGGTGAATTCGGCAGGATCGTGCTTGGTTCGGAAAACTCCGCAATGTACTCGATGCATTACGGTGTTCGGGATTTCGGGATTGGTATGAATTCCGGTGATATGCCAAATTGGGTGAATCGGGGTGGTTTTATTACCGACTATTGGCGTCATCCGCTTGGATCGACCAACGTTGAGCCGAACGGTACCAACGACTCTAAAAAAATCTCCTATTTCACACCTCGTGTGGAAGGATTTCAACTCGGTCTGTCCTATGGGCCTGACACCGAGGAAGACGACAATAACATCGTAAATCGTAAAGTCGGTTTTTCTGATATGGTCGCGGTTGGCCTCAATTTCCAACAGGCATTTGACGGCGCAGAAATCCGTGTATCAGGCGGGTACGGTACAATCAACAATAACGAAGAAGGTGGTGACGATCCCACAGCATACAACGTTGGTGCACGAGTGAATTACGGTGGTTTCGGTATTGAGGCTGCATACGCCAACTTTGATGACAGCGGAGTCAAGGACGGCGACGGCGTCTCCTTCGGCATCAATTACAGTTCCGGTCCTTGGGGTGTCAGCCTCGCGTGGTTCAACGGCGAAAGGGACGGTGAGATGGATAAGGAGCACCATCGCAGTCACGAAACGGTTCATCTTTCCGGCAGGTATACGCTCGGCCCTGGAATCTCCTTCAACGGGACGATCGGCACGACGACTATTGAATCGGATGATACCAATTTCGTCGATGAAGAGGGCAACAGCTTCGAAGCCGACGCGACCTATTTCGTCATTGGCGTGAGGGCCAGCTTCTGAAGTATTGCGTCCGAACCGTTACGAAAGGCCGCCTTCGGGCGGCCTTTCTTGCTTATGGCAATTTTCAAGATTTGAATGATCGTATTGGCAGAGCCAACAAATAAGGTATCAATCTATCTTTACACTTCGAACCAAGATTTCAGACTCAGTTGTCCATGGACCGCGAGTGCACCAAGGCCCGAGACCGTGACAATACGAACAACGAATATATCTTCGCATGCTTGGCCGATGGCGTGGGCAGAAGGAAAAACTGGCTCCTGGTGCGGTGCCACCCTCTTGATCAACATAACCCGGCTGCTGGCCAATACGTTCGGTTACGTGCCGACACCCGCCACCGTTGCGCCCATCGAGCTCACGCTGCGGGCGCCGGCTATGAGGTGCCCGCCAGGCCTCTGAACCAAGCGGCGGCGCTGAGTCTCTTTGCCTTGATTGCTCAGCGCACGGTTCGGCGATCGCCCCGTCTTGACGCCAGTCAGCCTTTGCGCCCCACCGAGGCTTTTAAGTCGCTTCAGCCATCTGGAAAATAAAGACATTTGAGTGGACCCCAACAATCGCTTTGTCCTTCTCGTATTGAGACAGCTCACTAGGCCGTGTTGACGAATGATCGAAGCATGATCCATGCTGAGACAATGTGGACAAACGCGAGGACCGTCCGAGCGAGCTTGTCATAGCGTGTGGCAATGCGTCGGCCAGCACCTGGCGAATGCCCTTGCTGTCATACGCCTTGTCCATGACCGCAGCCTCCGGTGCGGGAGAGCTGGGCAAAGCCTTCCACAGCAGCTCGAATCCCACACCATCATGGCGCTCGCCACCCGTCAACACGAAGGACACACCGGTTGTTTCGTTGGCACAGGCGACGTGCAGCCTGGTGGAGAACCCACCCCGGGAGCGGCCGAGAGCCTGGGCCTCTTGGCCACCGTTTTTTTTACCGCGCCGGCGGCGTGTTGATGAGCGCGCACGATGGTCGAATCGATGAACACTTCCTTGAGTGGTTCATCATCTACCTGTTGTATCTGTTGCCAGAGCCGCGCCCAGAGGTGGCGCTTCTCCCAACGGCGAAACCGCTGATAAACGGCATTCCAATGGCCGAATTCGTCGGGCAGGTCGCGCCAGGGGGGGCCGGTCCGCGCCTGGTAGAGGACGGCTTCGATGAACATTCGGTCGCTGAGCCGTGGCGGGGCGCCGGCGGCGTGTTTGCTCTCACGCAGTAGCGGCTCGAGTGTCGAGCAGACAGCATCCGTGATGAGCAGGCGTAACGCCATGATAAGTCCCCGGAAGGTGTCATTGATGGAGAATGATTATCAGCATTTCATGAATTCGTCAACACGCCTAGTGTCCTGATTCCGAAGTTCGCACAGTTATGAGTGAGTTGGCGCGCGTTCGCGGGTTCTCAGTCAGAAGCGCTTAATGGCGGCGAGGATTTCGCCGGCCGACTTGTGCCATCGGAACGGCTTGGGGTCCTCGTTGACCGCCTCGATATACGCGGTGATCGCCTGCTCGAGCTCGACGGTCGAGCGGTGCACCCCGCGCCTGATCTGCTTCTCCGTCAGATTGGCGAAGAACCTCTCCACCTGGTTGAGCCATGAGGCAGACGTCGGGGTGAAGTGCACGTGCCAGCAAGGCCGCTTGGCGAACCCGTCGCGGACTTCCTTCGTCTTGTGCGTCGAGTAGTTGTCCATGACGATGTGGATGTCGAGATCCTCGGGCACGTTGGCCTCGACGTGGTCCAGGAACCTGCGGAACTCCCGGCTTCGGTGGCGGCGGAAGCACTTGCCGATGACCGCGCCGGTGGCGATGTCGAGGGCGGCGAACAGCGAGGTCGTGCCGTTGCGCTTGTCGTCATGGGTGCGTCGCTCGACCTGGCCAGGGCGCAGCGGCAGCAGTGGCTGGGTGCGATCAAGGGCCTGAACCTGGGATTTCTCGTCCAGACAGAGCACCATGGCATGCTGCGGCGGGTCCACGTAGAGCCCGACGATGTCGCGTACCTTGTCCACGAAGTAGGGGTCCGCAGACAGCTTGAAAGTCTCGCGCCGGTGCGGCTGCAGCGAAAAGGCCTGCCAGATACGGTGGATCGTCGACGGCGCGTAGCCCGTTTCGCGGGCCATCGAGCGCGTGCTCCAGTGCGTCGCATCCCGAGGCTTCTCTTCAAGCGTCTTGCGCACCACCTCGGCCACGGCGTCATCATCGATGCACCGCGGGCGGCCGGGCCGCGGCTCGTCTTCGAGCCCGTCCAGGCCCTGTTCGGCAAAACGGTTGCGCCACTTCCTGGCGGGGAGATTGTTGATGTCGAGCGCGTTGGCGATTTGCACGTTGGTCAGCCCCTCGGCTGCCAGAAGCACAATGTGCGCCCGATCCGACAGGGACCGCCAGACCTTTCGGCCCCGTGCAAGCCGTTCCAGCTCGCTACGCTCAACTTCACCCAGCTTGATCTCCGCCGACCGTCGCATCACAGTGCAACCGAATCGCAAACCCCTCAGAATTGTACGAATTACGAGAACGGGATCTAGGGCGTGTTGACGAATGATCGAAGCATAATCCACGCTGAGACAATGTGGACAAACGCGAGGACCGTCCGAGCGAGCTTGTCATAACGTGTGGCAATGCGACGGAATTGTTTGAGCTTGTTGAAGAATCGCTCGACCTGCTGGCGCCGCTTGTCCTTTTCTTGATCGTGATGAATCGTCTCAGTCCGGTTCGACCGGGCGGGAATCACGGCTTCGACGCCCTGGTCGGCCAGCACCTGGCGAATGCCCTTGCTGTCATACGCCTTGTCCATGACCGCAGCCTCCGGTGCGGGAGAGCTGGGCAAAGCCTTCCACAGCAGCTCGCATCCCACGCCATTATGGCGCTCGCCACCCGTCAACACGACGGACACACCGGTTGTTTCGTTGGCACAGGCCACGTGCAGCTTGGTGGAGAACCCACCCCGGGAGCGGCCGAGAGCCTGGGCCTCCTGGCCACCGTTTTTTTTACCGCGCCGGCGGCGTGTTGATGAGCACGCACGATGGTCGAATCGATGAACACTTCCTTGAGTGGTTCATCGTCTGCCTGTTGTCTCTGTTGCCAGAGCCGTGCCCGGAGGTGGCGCTTCTCCCAACGGCGAAACCGCTGATAGACGGCATTCCAATGGCCGAATTCGTCGGGCAGGTCGCGCCATGGGGTTCCGGTACGCGCCTGATAGAGGACGGCTTCGATGACCAGTCGGTCGCTGAGCCGTGGTGGGGCGCCGGCGGCGTGTTTGCTCTCACGCAGTAGCGGCTCAAGTGTCGAGCAGACAGCATCCGGGATGAGCAGGCGTAACGCCATGATAAGTCCCCGGAAAGTATCATTGATGGAGAATGATTATCAGCATTTCATGAATTCATCAACACGCCCTAGTCAGGTATATAATTCCCTTTCTGAACCACCATCGACCTTCCTCCCGTTTTCCGAGAGCTGCCCCCCCATGAGCGCTAAGGATTGTCTGAACAAGTCGGTTTTGTCACAATTGGTTTCTTGGTGACGGAGTGGAGTGCGAGCCTTGGAGCAAGCGACGTTTGCGGAGCTGGAGCACGACCTGAGGAAGCGTCGGACGCGGCGCGAGGTCTTTCTCGAGACGATGGACGGGCTGGTTCCCTGGGAGCGGCTGGAGGCCCGCATCGAGCCGTTCTACCCGAAGGCCGGGCGCGGTCGGCGGCCCTATCCGCTGAGCGTGATGCTGCGGGTGCACTGCGTGCAGCTGTTCTACACTCTGAGCGACCCTGGGATGGAGGACCTGCTCTACGAGGTGAAGTCGGTACGGCGGTTTGTGGGGTTGCGCCTCTCGGGTGCGCTGCCTGACGAGACGACGGTTCTGCATTTCCGCCACTTGCTGGAGACGCATGGTCTGGGCGAAACGCTGTTCGAGGAGATCAACGCACATCTGGCCTCGCTCGGACACCGTTTGAGCACGGGGACGATCGTGGACGCGAGTCTCATTGCCGCGCCGTCGTCGACGAAGAACCGCAAGGGCGAGCGGGACCCGGAGATGCATCAGATGAAGAAGGGCAATCAGTGGCATTTCGGGATGAAGGCGCACATCGGGGTGGATGCGCAGTCGGGCTTGACGCACAGCGTGGAGACGACGCCGGCGAATGTCTCGGATGTGGCGACGGCGCACGCGCTGTTGCACGGGGGCGAGGAGCAGGTGTGGGGTGACGCGGGCTATCAGGGGGTGGACAAGTGCGCGGAGAACCGGGACACGGACGTGGACTGGGAGGTGGCGATGAAGCCCGGCAAGCGCCGGGGGCTGGACAAGGCGGGCCCGGAGGCGTCGGCGGAGAGGCGCAAGGCGTCGGTTCGGGCCAAGGTGGAGCATCCGTTCCTGTATGTGAAGCGCCACTTCGGCTACGCGAAGGTGCGCTATCGGGGGCTGGCGAAGACCACGCAACGCATCGCCGTGCTGCTCGGGTTCACCAATCTGCTCATCGCGGGGCGCGGCGCCACCGCCTGACGTGGGGGGAGTCCGTCCACAACCGCCGCAAGGCGGCGGGGACGGTCGGCTCGGGCATCAAAATCCCCATTTCCTGGCACGAAAACACGTCCCCGATGGGCTCTGGCGTTTCATCCACGGGCCACGACACCCGTATACACGAAAAAACCGACTTGTTCAGACAATCCCTAACTTGTTTAGCATGTCGGGGATCCGTATGTTGCGTGGATGCGCGATGCGGGGAGGCCGAACAGATGAACGAGGACTGGGACGTCGTGCTGTCGTTTCTGCCCGAGGACAGGCAGGAGCTTGCCCGCGAGACGGGCGCGTTGAAGGGGCTGCGCAAGGACAAGTCGGTCGATGCCCTGCTACGCAAACTGCTGCTGCATCTGGCCTGCGGGCCCTCGCTGCGCGAGACCGTGGTCCGAGCCAGGAAGGCGAACCTGGCGGATCTGTCGGATGTGGCCTTGTTGAAGGGGCTGCGGAAGTCGGGCGATGGCGGCTTTCAGGTCAGGGCGTTCGCCGCGACGACGGTGAAGGAGCCTGGACGGACCGGGTCGCTGTAGCGGCTGCACGACAGCGTGCGCCTTCTTCAAGCTGACGGCGAGCGAGGGGCCGGGTGCGGGCGAGACGTTCAGGCATTTGTCGATCGCCGAGGGCGACTATGTGCTGGCCGACCGGGGTTACTCGACCGCTGCGGGCCTTGATCATGTGGTGTCTGCGGGCGGCCATGTCACCGTACGGGTGAACACGGGGTCGCTGTCCTTTCGGACGGACCGACGTCGCGCCGTTCGACCTTCTGGTGCACGTCACGACGCTCAAGCGCACAGGCAGCGTGCAATCCTGGCCCGCTGTAGCGGTCGGGGGCGGCATCGCGGTGCCGGGGCGCGTGTGCGCGATCAGAAAAGACGCAAGCGGCCCTCCGGATCGCGCAGCGCAAACTGCGCAAGGAGGCCACGCGCAGAGGCAAGCGGCCTCAACCCCGAACTCTCGAGTTCGCGCGCTCCGTCATCGTGGTCACCCCCTTCCCCGAAGCGGGCTTCACCGCCGCCGAGGTTCTCGAGTGGTCTCGCACCCGCTGGCAGGTCGAACTGGTATTCAAGCGCTTCAAGTCGCTGGCACAGCTGGGGCCTCTGCCGAAATACGACGACGAGAGCGCCAAGGCATGGCTCTCCGGCAAACTCCTGGTGGCGCTGCTGGTGGACAAGCTCATTCACCACGCCACCGCGGGTTCCCCCTGGGGGTACCGCGTGGAGGCGATCCCGACCGCACAGCCCCTGGCGTGACTTCCGGTTCATGCTCAACCAACTCGCGCGAGCCATCGAACCCCAACGTCCTCTCGATCAGGTGATCGCCGAATGGAACCAGATCTCCAGCTCCCTGGCAAAGCCGCCCCGCCGGCGCGCGCTGCAGGTCGCCAAGCGCTTCGCGGAATGCGGCTAAACAAGTTAGCGCTCATACTCCCCCCCCCCCCCCCCCCCCCCCCCCCCCCCCGTTTTGAGGCCCGTCCGGCATTCATTCACGTTGCAGCCTGCATGATCGCTGAACTGCCCAAGACTGCCCTTCATGAAATAGCTTCAGTCCGTGTCGCTATCTCAATGACCCGCCGCTGCTACCGATCGAAAACGATAGGGATTTATGATCTTTACTTGACATATGCCATCCGATCCCTATATCCAGAGTGTCAGAGGGAGGCTGGAAATGGCGAAGAAAGCACCCGGAAAGAGCCACCGCGAAGGGCTTACCGTCGTTGAGTTGATGGACATGTTCCCGACTGAGGAAGCGGCTACCGAGTGGTTTGAGTCGGTCGTCTGGGAAGATGGTCGCCATTGCCCGAAGTGCGGATCAACCGAGACCAAGGACGTTCCGCATGCGAAGCCGATGCCCTATTGGTGCAAGGGCTGCCGGTCCTATTTCTCGGTTCGGACCGGCACTCCCATGGCGCGGTCCAATATCCCGCTCCGCAAGTGGGCCATCGCGATCGACCTCTGCCTGACCAGCCTCAAGTCGGTTTCCAGCATGAAGCTGCATCGGGATATCGGCGTTTCGCAACGCGCCGCGTGGTTCATGCTCTACCGCATCCGCGAGGCGGCGATGACGGCGAGGAGCCTTTCGACGGCCCGGTCGAGGTGGACGAGACCTACATCGGCGGGAAGCGGAAGAACATGAGTAAGGATCATAAGCCCCAAACGATAGATTTCAGAGGGATTTAGCGCCCGCCAGGAAATGGATCTTTCCTGGGTGCACAAGGCACAGGAACTAACCGGAGGGAATCGTTGTTTCCTGCTCTTTTGACGGCAGAATGCGAGGTCGACCGGCGCGTTTCCGGATGCTCAGCGGAACATGGACACGGATCTTTTCAGGCCGATGAGAAATCACGCTGCGGCCTCCTGTGCCACTATGTCCGCCAACACACTGAGGCCGGTCGTGGCGCAGGTCGAGGGCAAGACCGTCTTCACCAACCGTCACACGCGCCACAAACAACTGAACCAACTGAACCTTCTCGGCCGGGGTTAGTGCTTTCCAGAGATCATCGAACCCGGCGGGTGGTGTGGTAACGATAGCCTCGTCGAGGTCAGGATTTACCTTGGACAGCGCCCTTACCGTGCGCGCGACGATCTCAGAAGAACGCAGCAAACGGCGAATTTCGCCGATGATCGCCTCTTCGACTATGTTGGCAGGTAGCCGCTTTAGACCGAGCCGTTCGGCCTCGGGACGTTTCTGAACGACGGCCATCGAGACGTAGTAGCAGTACCGCAAATTGCCCTTTTTCGTGTGATGCGGTGTCATGGTGGCGCCGGTTTCGTTAAAAATCAGACCGCGCAGCAGTGCGGGGGCTACGCTACGCATTCGTTTCGTGCGCAGATGCTGGATCCTGACTAACGTCGCATGGACCGCGTTCCACAATTCATCGGCCACAATGGCCTCATGCACCCCCGGATAGACCGTTCCTTTGTGCACGATCTCGCCCCGGTAAATTCGATTTTGCAGTAGCTTGTAAAGTACTCGGCGATCGATTGGCCTGCCATGTTTCGAGCGGACGCCACGTGCGTTCAATTCTCGCATCACCGCGGTAGTCGATGTAGACCGCGCGAAAAGTTCGAAAATGATCCGAACGGTCATCGCTTCGGTTTTTTTCACGATCAGCTTGCGGTCGACCACCTCGTAGCCGAGCGGCACGTGGCCGCCTGTCCACAAGCCCTTCTTCTTCGAGGCCGCGACCTTGTCCCGGATGCGCTCGCCGATCACCTCGTGCTCGAACTGTGCGAAGCTGAGCAGGATGTTGAGTGTCAACCGCCCCATCGATGTCGTGGTGTTGAAGGATTGGGTCACCGAGACAAAGGTGACGCCGTTGCGGTCGAAAATCTCGACTAGCTTCAAAAAATCCACCAACGCACGGCTGAGGCGGTCGATCTTGTACACCACGACCACGTCGATACACCCTGCCTCGATATCGGCGATCAACTTGTTGAGCGCCGGGCGGCCCAACGTGCCGCCCGAGAAGCCTCCATCATTGTAGAGGTCGCGCAGACAGGCCCATCCCTCGGCATACTGGCTGGCAATATAGGCTTCACAGGCTTCCCGTTGCGCATCAAGACTGTTGAATTCCATGTCGAGCCCCTCCTCGCTCGACTTGCGAGTGTAAACAGCACAGCGAAGGTGGCGCATGGCCTCGTTTTCGGTTTGCCTGATCATCGGCTGGCCTCCATACCCTCACCGAGGCCCGAAAGAGCGACAACTTGTCCAACAACCCCGATCATTGTTCACACCACGGCCAAAGGACACTTGAAGTATCACCCCATCTACCCGAAGCCATCGACCCGCACATAACACTGTTCTCTTTCTCGTCCGGTTCAAAGCGCCGACAGCGCGCGGGACAACTGGACCTTTTACGACACACTCCTGCCGGGCTGGCAGGCGGTCAATTTCTCGTATGCCCGCCTGCATCTCAAGACGGTATCGGGTCAGCCGCGGACAGAGGCTGGTTCGAGACACACCACAAGATCCCGGTTGAAGCCCTGGCAGGGGTTGGGTGGATCATTGAATCGATCAACTATTTTCTGAAGCCGGCGCAATCCCGGCATGCTGATATAGAGCGTGACCTGGCTACATCTCGAGTGTATCCGTCATTAGATGACTGCCCTGATATACGCGAACGGCACTAAACTTCAGACTTCCTGATCACAGTTAAAATCAGATGATCTCTGTTTTTTGTGATTCGGCTGCGATTTCGTAGACGGGTTCGAGGTCGGTTCCGGGGTAGATGGTCTGGGTTTCAGTGAGGTCCGTGAGGAGCGGCTCCAGCATCCGGACCCTGAGAATGCTGTTTTAGGGTTCGGGCCGGATGTTGACGTCAGATGTCGGCAGGGCCTGGAACAGCTTCCGGCTGTCGAGTACCTTGCCCTGCGCTTCAATCACGGGTGGCATTATCCGGGTTTCGGCGCGGTAGGCAATCATGCAGATAATGTCGAGGACCCAGCGCTCGGCGAGCGCGGCGAGTTCTGAGCAACCGGAAGCATAGGTAACACTATGGAGCGGTTCCATGGGTAACAGTGTTCATCGTTTGTTTTGCTTCCGCGCGGCCCGACCGGGCTGCGCGGAAGCCACGGAGTTTCCTAGTCCGGCGGTTGATGATGCCGAGATCGATGTCGGCGACGCGAAGGATCCAGTCGCCGCTGTTGGTCTCGGCGACGCCGACGGTTTCGCCGGTAAGCGTTTCGCTGATGAAGACGCGCTCGCGCGCCACTTGATGGAGCCGTCGGTGCGCACCCGGCGCACCGCGTGCCAGGCGTCGTACAGGTCTCGGCCAGGGGTTCGGGGCAGGTCCTCGGCGAGGGGCGCCAGAGCGCCGCGGGCGGTCGTTGGCCAAGCGCCTCATGGGGGCAGTTGTGGTTGTAGTCCTGGCGGAAGCGGTCGAAGCGGGCTTGTTGCCGGCTTGCGCTTGCGGCCGGCGGCCTGGCGGTCTCGGCCTTCAAGGTCCGATGCATGCGCTCGTGCCGCCCGTTCTGCCGGGGTTGGCCCGGCTCGATCCGTTCCAGCGCGATGCCGGCCTTGACCCAGCCGACAGAGAGCCGGGACAGCCCGCCCGCGCCGGTTCCGGCGAACGGTGTCCCGTTGTCCGAGCGCATCGCCAGCGGCAGGCCGTGGCGCGTGAAGAGCTGTTCGCGGATCGGGCGGACCTCCTCGGTCCGGGGCGGGGCGATGACGCAGGCCAGAAGGTAACGGCTGCAGGCGTCGCTCACGGTCAGCGGGGCGCAGCGTTCGCCGTCGCGGGTGCGGAACCAGCCCTTCCGCACGCAACAGATCGCCCATCGTGCTGGCCGCCGGCTATACCATGTCGGGATGCGAGCGCATCAGAACCGCGCGCAGCTTGCGCGGCCCCCAGTGGGGACGCTCACAGCGCAGGGCGACAATTGCCCCGGCGGTCTCCGGCGCCATGGATCGGCCGTGACGATGCGGCGCACGGGAGCGCTCGACCAGGCCCTCCGGGCCTTGCTCGCGATAGCGACCGAGCCACTTGTAGCCGGTCTTGCGGCTGAGGCCGTAGTCTTCGCAAAGCGCTGTCATCGGCAACTCACCACGCAGGCAGTCCACGACGAAACCCAGCTTCTCGTCCATGCAACTGGTCTCCTCCACGGCATCGGCCACCTCCCGGCCGATCCATAATCTCTCGCCCATCTATCCGGTCTGTACCCTGCCCGGCCCCCTGTTGCATTTCGGCATCCGAACCGGGACATCAAACGAATTGGCAGTTCAGCAAAATGGTTGTCAACGAATTTGTCGAACCGCTTATGCACGTAGCTCCGGTTGCGAGAAGTTGACTCCTACCGGTCCATTTGGACGGTTTTCGATCAACATGTTGATCAAGCCGGAGCCAAGTGCATAAGCGGTTTTGTCGAATCCAATTTCGTGGATGGAGTTCCAGCTTGCAGCGGCAGATTTAAAGGCGAGTGTCCCCGTCGCTCCAGAATCGAAGCTGCCAGTGCGACCGCCTGACTGATTGAAATTCTTGATACTGTCGCCCACATTGACAGGATGCGCGACTCATTCACCGATTATATCCTCGGACCCAGTCCTGACGATCCCCGCTTGGTTGAACATGTCGACGGCATCGATCACGACGGCCGGACCGTCAATACCGCAGTCGTTGTCGAACGACCGCTGACGATCTTCCTCAATCGCCAGGAAATCGTGACCGCCATGACCATCGGCGACCATCCGGACATGCTTGCCATCGGGTTTCTCTTGAACCAGAACATGCTGCATCACGACGATGTGATCATTGGCGTCGATCACGACGATGACCTCGATGTGGTCGTCGTCCGGACCGAACGGCAGACCGATTACGAAGACAAACTCCAGAAACGGGTTCGCACCTCCGGCTGCGCCCAGGGAACAGTATTTGGCGATCTCATGGATACATTCGAAGCCGCCGCGCTTCCCGCCGACGCGCCGCTTCGAACGTCATGGATCTATGCGCTGTCCGCCAAGATCAACCGGACTCCCAGCCTGTATCTCGAAGCCGGGGCAATCCATGGCTGTGTGCTGTGCAAACAGGATGTGCCGTTGATCTACATGGAAGATGTCGGACGCCACAACGCCGTCGACAAAATCGCCGGCTACATGTTCTTGAACAGGATTCCGGCCACCGACAAGATGTTGTATACTACTGGCCGGCTCACTAGCGAGATGGTCATCAAGACCGTGCAAATGGGCGTGCCAATCCTGATCTCCCGGTCAGGCTTTACCGCATCCGGCGTCGCTCTGGCCCGGGACGCGGGCCTGACACTTATCGGCCGTGCCCGTGGTCGGCGCTTCGTTTCGCTGTCTGGCACCAGCAATTCTCCTTATGGCGTTTTTCGTTGCATTGCGGCCTTTCGTGTTGGTTTTTTTGGCGGTTTTGCGGTTGGAGGGATGGGCTTGGCGCGGGGGCCGGGGATCAAGCGTTTGCGGGAGGCGGGATGCCCGTGATGACGGTTCTCATGAGGACCGCCCATGACGCGAAGACATGGTAGGCGGTGATCGCGCGGATGTGCTCGAACAGGCGCCTTCGGGCTCCGAGTGCGTGCCGCGCCCGCCGCCAGGACGCTTCGATCAGGTCGCAGGCCGTGTGCAGGGCGAAGGCCAGCAGATTGAGCACGACCAGGATGCTGGCCAGTGTCTGGCTGCCATGCCCGAAATTGTGTTCGAGGTTGTAGCCGTTGGTCTTCAGGACGTTGAAGGTCTCGTTCTCGATCTTCCAGCGGGCACGCCCGCAGGCGGCGATGTCGGCGGCGGTGTCTCGCGTGACGGCAAGGTCGGTGACGAAGCTGTTGCGGTAGGTCACCTTGCCGTCGGGCTTGGCGATCTCGACCTCCAGCCAGTTGACGACGAGCGCGTCGGCGCCGTCGCGCAGCGGCACGCCATTCATCCAGCGATAGCGATGGCGGCGCCTGGCCGCGCCCCTGCCCACGGTCTGGCACACCTTGTCCAGCACGACGCCATGGGTGTATTCGCTCAACGTCTTGTGGCTGGACGGCTTGCACACGAAGATGAAGCTCCCGCCCGCAGCGCGCACCGCCTCGCAGATCGGCTGGCGGGACTAGAGATCGTCGCCCAGATAGACCGGTCTCAGCCCGGCCACACAAGGCCCCAGGCGGGCCAGCCAGCGCTGCGCCGCGCGGCTCTCGCAGTCCTGCTTCGCCGAGCCGTCTTGCGGGCGCACGAACTCCGGCGCCAGAGGCAAGGCGCGGCGCTGCCCCGGCGCCACCAGAGCGGCGCCGACAAAGCTGTGGAAATACTCCACCTCCTCGCCCCGCCGGCGCGTCGAGCAGTGCGCGCAGTGGATCGTGCCGGAACGGAAAGGCTCCGAGCCGTCCAGCGCGATCAACACCCGATCGTCCAGGCAGCGCAGACCCGACAAGGCGCCGGCACCATCCAGGTCATCGACAAGCGCCGAAAACACCGCGTCGAAATGATCCGTCGGCGCCCCATCCAGCATCCGCCGGATATGGCTGTCGCACGGAACCCGCTCCATGCCGAACAGCGTCCCGGCGCATCAGCGCCGCGCTGCGCCGACAGCAGGCGCTGATGCGCCAGAAACGACGGGCTCTGCATGAAAAACACCGAAAACGCCGCAAGCCCGATGTCTCTCATGGCATAGCGCGTGTTGCGTCCCGAGCGCTTGTCGGGCAACGCCGCGCACCGCTTCCCCAGCACATCCATGTATCGTTCAAGACGCTTCATACAACAGCTTGAATCACATCTCCAAGCCTTTGAAAACCCCTGATAACTCCAAAAGGAGAATTGCTGGTCTGGCACCGAACGTCTGGTCTATGATGCCAATTTGGACGCAATTGCCGAAGAATCGGCATATCTGCGGCGCAAGGCAAGCCAAGGTACGGAAACTGCCTGACATGTCCGTTCCCCGAATGACCGGCGTGTTGCTCGCAGGCGGGCAGTCCCGACGCATGGGCGGCGGCGACAAATGCCTGCGACAGCTTGGTCGGAAAACCATACTCCACCACGTTATCGATCGCGCTGCGCCGCAGGTCTCGGATCTCGTGCTGAACGCAAATGGAGACCATGGACGTTTCTCCACCTTCGGTCTTCCAATGACAGCTGACGACGTGCCGGATTTTGCTGGCCCTCTCGCCGGCGTCCTCGCCGGTCTCGACTGGGCGGCCTTGCACACGCCCGCAAATGAATGGGTCGCGAGTTTCGCGACCGACGCGCCGTTTTTCCCGCACGACCTGGTCGAACGACTGCTTGCGGAAGTTACCCGGAACGATGCCGACATGGCATGCGCCGCATCGAACGGCCGCCATCATCCAGTCTTCGGCCTCTGGTCATTGCAATTGCGCGATGCCCTCCGGCATGCGATAGCCGTCGAAGGAATTCGCAAGGTCGACGCTTGGACCGGCCGGTATAGGCTGGCTGTGGCGGAATTCGATGCCAAGGGGCCGGATCCGTTTTTCAATGCCAACAGGCCCGAAGACCTGCAACGGGCCGAAGACCTGCTCTACCGATCCTGACATCTTCCGGACCGCCGCTATCCGGTCTGCATCACGTCAACACAGGCCCGTGCCGCCATATCGAGAATTGCGTCCGCGTCGACCCGATAGGTCCGATAGATATCCGGCAAATCACCCGACTGGCCGAAATCCGAAATCCCGAGCGGATAGACCCGAGATCCGGCTACCGATCCCAGCCAGCTGAGGCTCGCCGGATGGCCGTCAAGAACCGTCACCAGACCGGCTCCCGGACCCAGAGCCGACAACAAGCTCTCGATATGGCTTCCGCGATGTCCTGCACCATTGGCAGGTCGGGCCAGGGAGTTTCGCCAGTCAGTATACAGCCGGTCATATGACGTCACTGCAAGTACGCCGATACCCGGAACCTCTTCCTCCAGTGCCGCGTGAACGTCCATGACTTCGGGCGCGACCGGTCCGCTGTAGACGAGAGTCAGTTTCTCGCCGGCCGCTGGTGGGATGTACCAGTAGGCACCACGCAGGATCCCTGCTTCCAGCTCCGGCGTCATCTCCCGTTTCGGCTGATCGATCACGCGGGTTGAAAGCCTGAGATATACCGAACCGCCGTCGTCAGCCTGCATGTGCTCAAACCCCCAACGCATGATCGTCGCGAGTTCATCGACAAAGGCGGGTTCATATGACGTCAAGCCGGGTTGCCCCATACCGATCAGGGGCGTTGAGACGGATTGGTGAGCGCCGCCTTCCGGCGCCAGCGTCACACCGGCCGGGGTCGCCACCAGCATGAACCTGGAATCCTGATAGCAGGCATAGTTCAGTGCGTCGAGCCCGCGGGCTATGAACGGATCGTATAGCGTTCCGACCGGCAGCAACCGTGTCCCAAATAAAGGGCCGGACAATCCGAGAGCAGCGAGCAGGATGAAGAGATTGTTCTCTGCAATCCCGAGTTCCATGTGCTGGCCGCCGCCATGGCGCAGCCATTTCTGTGCCGACGCCACGTTTTCTTCGCGGAAGACGTCATTGCGCACATCAAGACTGAACACACCGCGCTGATTCACCCACGGGCCAAGGTTTGTCGAAACCGTAACGTCCGGCGACGTCGTCACAATCCGGTTTGCAAGCGCGGAATTGCCCCGGCTCAACTCATGCAAGATTGCGCCGAACGCCGTCTGCGTGGCGCTTTTCTCTCGATAGGCCGGCGCCAGACTGGCCGGCACCTCTATCTTCGGCGCGTCGAATGTCCGTGACCCGCCCTGATTGAAAGGCGCCGCCATGCAGTATTGGCGCACTTTATCTTCAGTGATTTCGAGATTTCCGTAAGGGGCCCACTCGTCGCCTTCGGGAACCTGCATTGCAACTCGGAAATGCTCCATCTGATCCGGGGTCATCAGACCCGCGTGATTGTCCTTGTGCCCGGCGAGCGGCGTTCCATGTCCCTTGATCGTGTAAGCGATGAAACATTGCGGCGTGTCACCCTCGACCGCCTGGAACGCCTCCAGGACAGATTCCATGTCCTGGCCAGCAAGATTGGTCATCAGCGCATGCAGCGCCGCATCGTCATGCTCATCGAGAATCGCCCTGATGCCGCGTACACCGCGCAAATCGGTCTTGAGCGGTTCACGCCAGACACCGGGTTCGCCGGATTGCCCCTTGAATGTCAGAGCGCTGTATAGATCGTTCGGGCAGTCATCGATCCATTGCCGCAAGACATCGCCGCCAGCCTGCTGAAACACCCGCTCCTGTTTCTTGCCGTATTTGAGCAGAACGACATTCCAGCCCACCGTGCCGAAAAACTCCCGGATCTTCTGAAACAATCCATCCGACACAACACCGTCAAGGCTCTGCCGGTTGTAATCGATCACCCACCAGAGATTTCTGACATCGTATTTCCAGCCTTCCAACATGGCTTCATAGACATTGCCCTCATCGAGTTCGGCATCGCCCATGACCGCGATCAGTCGCCCGGGTGCCTGGCTGGCAGTTTCCGAATCCTGCACCAGATTGTGCAGACGGGTGTAATCTTGGACCATTGAAGCAAAAAGCGTCATGGCGACGCCAAGCCCCACCGACCCGGTAGAAAGGTCCACCTCATCGGTGTCCTTGACCCGCGAAGGATAGGACTGGGCACCGCCAAGGGCTCGGAAACGCTCAAGCGCATCGACCGATTGCCGTCCCATCATGTATTGAATCGCATGAAACACCGGACTCGCATGCGGTTTGACGGCGAGCCGGTCTTCCGGACGCAGGATATCGAAGTAAAGCGCTGTCAGTAGGGTCGTGACCGATGCACAGGACGACTGGTGTCCTCCCACCTTGAGTCCGTCACGACTTTCGCGGATATGGTTCGCGTTGTGGATCGTCCACATCGCAAGCCATAGAACCTTGCGCTCCAGCGTCCGCATCATTTCAAGATCGGTTACGTGTCTGGCGCTATTCGGATCACTTTTCATGGAGCCGCTCGGGTCGGGGCGCAGTTGAGCATGAATTATGCAAATCTGACCCTACGCTGTCGAGTGATATCCCTTACGCCTCCGTTCGTCAGATGCCTGAACGGGAACGCTATGGCTGGTATTTCAACAGCCATGTCATCAATACTATCCAGCTTCCGGCCCATCCTCTGACCCCGCAGTTTCGTCTGGTTTCGGGCTTTGCCATGGAACGGAGCCGATAACCGGAAGGCCCGGTCCATCCTGTTTTCGCCCGGCTGTCCGACGAGTCGTTGGACGGGACCGTGTTTCATCTCGCGTTTCACATAGCGCACGGAGCACCATATGGACATGCGGATACTGGCCAAGCAAATGCCGATGACGAGCGAAATGCCAGCGGACGTGCTGTTACCCGCTGCTCTTCGCACGCGGTTCACCGACCAAGTTCGGATCCCGTCCATTGTCCCGATCCGAAAAATGGACAGTATCACGGATTTTCAGGAGACGCTTCACGTTGTCTGCCGCGCATCTTCTGAGAAGAGGCAAGACGCATCGATATCAGGGATTGGTCAGGACTCTGACATTACGAAGGTCGTCATCTGGCACTTTACGGACCAGAACGAAGCGATGACATGCTGTTTGTCGACAGTTGTGGGATTTGGCGCATTGAAACTTCGCGATTTACCGGTCGTTCAGGCATTCTTGTCGTAACTGCCCAAGTCTCACGTTGCTGACGGTGGCGGGACGACTGTGGGTGCTGGTGTGGTGTCGTCAAGTCCCGATTTTTATTCTCGACGTTATAGGATCCCGGTCTATGGGTGGCGCTCTCGTGTGACGGGAGCCGCGAACGGGGTCTTTCGGATCAACGGCGACGGCAGGTTTGTGTCAGAGCCTGACCTAAAACTGGTTGGATTGTCTCGACATGATGTAATTTCATGGGTGAACAATCACACCATGTGGCGCATCATGCCTTGGAACGAGACCACCCGGCCGGGACGGGCCCGGGTCCCGGATCGATCTCATTACCAAAGCCCATGATCGCATCCTCGATCGAGCCATCGCTTTCCACGATACGCAGCCACCGCTCCAGAGCAGCAAGCGCGGACGAGAAAACACTGCATCGGGCACACCCTCACCCTCCGTCTCCAGACATACAAGGACGGAGGCCTGCGGTGTCTCACCAACCTGCGAATTGACTTTACGAACGATATCGCTGAGCAAGATCTGCCAATGGTGAAGCTGCGCCAGAAGATCTCCGGCGGCTTCCGCTCCGAACAGGGCGCCCGCAACTTCGCCACCCTGTGCGCCGTCATTGCCACAGCCCGCAAGCAGGGCTGGACGATTCTCGAAACCCTGGCACATCCCGACCCGATGCAGTTGATCTCCAGACGGCGGCTCTGAAAACCCCTCCCGGACACCGAAATCCCTCACACGAACAGGGTCGATGCGTGCGGCGTCTGGCGCGGCTCACCATACAACCACGCGTCGGGAACCAGGCCGCCGGGAATAGACCCGTAATCAGACCCGGGCAGTTACGTTAAAATTACATCGAAGCGTCAGGTTGCTTTGCTCAAGTAAGTGATGAAGGCCATGGGCGTACAGCCCGGAGACCGGCTCCGTCTGGAAGAGGATGCCGACGGCTTCGTGCTGCGGTCGCAACGCATCGATTGCGCCCGCCTCGCACCGTTACGCGATATGCTCCAACGTGGGCATGGCGATTTCGATCCGGAAACGTTCCGCGAACACCCCAATGAGCCCGCGCTCCGGGATTGCTACATTGGTTCTGGTATGACGACCCATTGGGATCCCAATCCAGAGTTTAGCCATTGCGTTCACATGTCGAGTGCCTCGATCACGGCGGTGAGGGGTTCGGCAGCCGCTCCCCATTCGCGGGCGACTGATCTGCCCATAGGCACGACGATGCCGGGACGGGCCGCAGCAGCAATTCTCCTTTTGGAGTTATCGGGGGTTTTCAAAGGCTTGGAGATGTGATTCAAGCTGTTGTATGAAGCGTCTTGAACGATACATGGATGTGCTGGGGAAGCGGTGCGCGGCGTTGCCCGACAAGCGCTCGGGACGCAACACGCGCTATGCCATGAGAGACATCGGGCTTGCGGCGTTTTCGGTGTTTTTCATGCAGAGCCCGTCGTTTCTGGCGCATCAGCGCCTGCTGTCGGCGCAGCGCGGCGCTTCGAACGCTGGGACGCTGTTCGGCATGGAGCGGGTTCCGTGCGACAGCCATATCCGGCGGATGCTGGATGGGGCGCCGACGGATCATTTCGACGCGGTGTTTTCGGCGCTTGTCGATGACCTGGATGGTGCCGGCGCCTTGTCGGGTCTGCGCTGCCTGGACGATCGGGTGTTGATCGCGCTGGACGGCTCGGAGCCTTTCCGTTCCGGCACGATCCACTGCGCGCACTGCTCGACGCGCCGGCGGGGCGAGGATGTGGAGTATTTCCACAGCTTTGTCGGCGCCGCTCTGGTGGCGCCGGAGCAGCGCCGCGCCTTGCCTCTGGCGCCGGAGTTCGTGCGCCCGCAAGACGGCTCGGCGAAGCAGGACTGCGAGAGCCGCGCGGCGCAGTGCTGGCTGGCCCGCCTGGGGCCTTGTGTGGCCGGGCTGAGACCGGTCTATCTGGGCGACGATCTCTATTCCCGCCAGCCGATCTGCGAGGCGGTGCGCGCTGCGGGCGGGAGCTTCATCTTCGTGTGCAAGCCGTCCAGCCACAAGACGTTGAGCGAATACACCCATGGCGTCGTGCTGGACGAGGTGTGCCAGACCGTGGGCAGGGGCGCGGCCAGGCGCCGCCATCGCTATCGCTGGATGAATGGCGTGCCGCTGCGCGACGGCGCCGACGCGCTCGCCGTCAACTGGCTGGAGGTCGAGATCGCCAAGCCCGACGGCAAGGTGACCTACCGCAACAGCTTCGTCACCGACCTTGCCGTCACGCGAGACACCGCCGCCGCCATCGCCGCCTGCGGGCGTGCCCGCTGGAAGATCGAGAACGAGACCTTCAACGTCCTGAAGACCAACGGCTACAACCTCGAACACAATTTCGGGCATGGCAGCCAGACACTGGCCAGCATCCTGGTCGTGCTCAATCTGCTGGCCTTCGCCCTGCACACGGCCTGCGACCTGATCGAAGCGTCCTGGCGGCGGGCGCGGCACGCACTCGGAACCCGAAGGCGCCTGTTCGAGCACATCCGCGCGATCACCGCCTACCATGTCTTCGCGTCATGGGCGGTCCTCATGAGAACCGTCATCACGGGCATCCCGCCTCCCGCAAACGCTTGATCCCCGGCCCCCGCGCCAAGCCCATCCCTCCAACCGCAAAACCGCCAAAAAAACCAACACGAAAGGCCGCAATGCAACAAGAAACGCCACAAGGAGAATTGCTGGGGCCGCAGCCCGTCCCTTGAAACCCGAACAGAAAGGGGCTTATATACCAGTTTACCCAACTTCTGCCGGGTCAAGAGGTTGGGCTGATTCAGGCTGAGCCGGTTTCTGGAAGTCCCATTTCTTCTTGGGCGGCCCCTGCATGATCGAGCGCGCGATATTCTCCGGCGTGTCGGGGATCGGCTCGATATCGGGATAGCGCTTGGTCATCGTCATCTCCTTCTGCTGCTATGCTGCCGAGGGAATTGACGGTTTTCTCCCCTCGAAATAGTCCTCGATAGTGTACAATTGCACTTTCGGAACATCCATGAACCGGCCCGCGCTCGCAGCTGCATCGCGCATCCCATGCGTAACGCGATCTTCAAAGCATGTAAACACGCCGAGATCGGCCCCGGCCTGTTGGCGCGCGCCGTTGAACGCCTGGACGTCGCCGGGGCCGGTTCCGCCGCCCTTCACTTGTGAGACGATATCGATGAACCGTCCCTTGCGGATGGGGATGCGCCCGCGCCCGTCAATGCCGCCGTCGCCGCGCTGGCGCTTGTTCGCTTCCATGCCGTCCACCCGCGATGCGGCCCAGCGCTCAAAGCGGAAGGCATCGAGACTGGCTAGCGTCTTTGCATCGTCGCGCGTCTTGGGCATCCCGATGAATTCGATGCTGTCCCACAAACTATCGAAGTGGCCGCGCAAGCGTTCCTCGATCACCTTGCAGGCATTTACACATATGTCGATTCCGATCCAGCGGCGGTCCAGCGTTTGTGCAGCTTGAACGGTCGTGCCACAGCCGCAGAAGGGGTCGAGCACAAGGCCCTCGGGGAGGTAGGATGCTTCAACAATCCGTTGTATCAATTTCAAGGGCTTTTGTGTTGGATAACCGAGACGCTCGAGCGCCATATTGTTCAATGATGGAATATCATTCCATACGTCCAGCATCCCTTTCTTTTGCCCTTCATCTTTTGGCTCGTTGCAAGGGTGGTTGGCTTCCGAAAGAAATAGTTCCTTGTTTTATTGAACGCTAAAATAATGTCGTGCTTTTTGAGAAGTATCTTCTCGAGCTCCCGCCAAGGCCATAGACCCAAACAATTTCATTCATGAATTTACCCCCCCCCCCCCCCCCGAAGAAATAACCCATCCATTACAATTTTCAGATAATGGCTCATGGTCGGGTCACAATGAAGATAGATCGAGCCGGTCGGCTTGAGAACGCGGTGGCACTCGCGTAGCCGGTTGGCCATGTATGACAGGGAGGTGAGTTGCGTCCCCTCGCCGAGAATCCGCCGCAAGCCCTCCATGGTATCCGCCAGGGCTCCCGGCGTTCCGGCCACGGCATGAAAGTCATCGACGGCTTCATGCCAGCGCCAGGTGTCATCGAACGCAACCCACTGAGCGCCGCCGATGAAGGCATTGTAGAGCCGCTTCGAGTTGAACGGGGGGTCGAGATAGATCAGGTCTATCGTTCGTCGGCGATGTCTTGGCGCATCACATCAAGACAATCGCCGAAGTAGAGGCGATTCGGGGAGGCCATAACACCGCCCCTACGCGATCAAATCCCGATATGCCAGCCGCTTCCCTTCCATTCTCCTGGCCATATGTCCCATCATGCCGATAGTGTCTGCCTCGCGGTCGTTGTGACGGCCTGCGAATTCCCCGACATATCGGTCAAGGTGCTTTTCGCTGAAATGGTGGAAGGTGCCCTGATATGCCCGCTTCAGCATGGCCCAGAAGGACTCCATGCCATTGGTGTGCGCCATGCCCCGGACGTACTCGCCGGCAGAGTGATTTACGGCCTCATGGTCGAATGGCATTCCCTGATAGGCGCTCGCTTCGTCCGTGAACACCTTTGCACCCGGCGCGGTGTGCGCGCCGATGAAGCCCTTGAGCGTCGGGCCATCGTTGGCCTCGACCGCACGGGCCGCGATCTTGTTGGTCTCGCGATCCCTGGTCCCGACGACGATGGCTTTCCCGACCGCGCCCCGCCCCGTCAGCGCCGCCCGCTTCGCCTTCGGCATGTTCTTGCGCTTGCCGCCGATGTAGGTCTCATCGACCTCCACGGGACCGGAGAAGAGGTCGCTGTTGTCCCGCCATGTCTCCCGGATGCGCTGGGCCAGATACCATGCGGATTTCTGCGTGATCCCAAGATCACGGTGCAACTTCATGCTGGACACGCTCTTGAGGTTGGTCGCCAACAGGTAGATCGCGATGGCCCAAACTTGAAAACCGAGCTTGGAACCGTGCATCAGGCTCCCGGTCTTTACCGAGAAATCCCCACGGCAATCGCGGCAGCGGTAGGGCTGCGGTTTGCGGGTCGGGCGCTCCTGAACATTGGTCGATCCGCACGCGGGGCAGTGTACGCCGGTCGGCCAGCGAGTCTCAACGAACCATCGCTCGGCGATTGTGTCGTCCGGGAACATGCGGACGATCTCGACCAGCGAGAGACCCTTGCGAAAGGGCTTTCCCGGCGCCTTGTGTGCCATGATCAACCCCCTCCCATGAGATATCAGTTTACCCAAATCGGGCGCTTCGTCAACCCCTATCTGGGTAAACTGGTATATAAGCCCCAACAGAAACCGGTGAGACCGAACCCCAAATGCCAATCGTTTCGCAGACCGCCATCTGACCGGACCCGCCCGGCTTCACCGCCATGCCAAGCCTTACGACCGTACGAAGGTGCCATGCAGACCCAACGGTAGTGGATATGGCAAGAGGCCCTGCCAGACCGGGCCGTCGGCAAGATGCATCGCATCGAAAACATCCAGCCCGGTGACCCCGCGCCCGGCGTCGAGGAACGGTCCGATAAGCCAACCCTCTCCCTCCCTGTCTCCGCGCGGGACAAATACATGTTCTTCGGGGAGATGATCGGCCGGATAGGACCAGCCATCGAGCAAACCGTTGGCCGGATCGAAGCGAACGATGCGTCGAAGCGGCCAATCGCCCGCTGCTCCATCGCCGGCCAGGGCGAAGACCGCCCGGTGCCGAGATCCGGTCTGCCGCAAATCGATAACCGGGAACTCGGCCACACCCGGCGCCATCCGCTCGATCTCTGCGCGTCCGCCCGGCCTGAGAACGACATGATGATAGGCCGGATGTGTCGACCCGAACTCCCGCGCCCCGCACATGACGGCGCGCAGATCGTTCGTCACAAATCCGGGGTCGGGCGCCTGACACAGATCCAGGCGGATCGTGCCATCGGTGTCTTCCCAACCATTGCCATGATGAAAATGAAAACCCGGCGGCAAGTCGTGATACCGCTCGACCTCCAGGCTATCCTTGTTGACAACAACAACCCTGGTGCCGAGATCCGGACGCCACTCATGCGCGTCAAGATAACTCACATGATCCGGCGCGAACCGGTCCGGTTCGATGACGAACGGCGCGAGCATGACAACGATATGCCCCGCCGTCACGACGAAGTCGTGCACCATGCCCAAAGGGGCTATCGGCACCGGGTTCGCATGAACGAGACGGCCGTCACGGTCAATCCGGTAAAACACCAGAATCGGCCTTGGTGCCGGTATGCAGCCGATGTTCCACAATGTACCGTCCGGCTCCACTTTCGGGTGAGCGCCAAACGGCGTACCGGCAAATTTGGCGCCCCAGACGACAAACCGGCCGGCGGCAAGCGTCTCAGGCGTGATTGTCAGGGCCGACCCGCCTTCCCACAACGCCATCAGGCGTCCGGCATGAGCAAGTATCGATGTGTTGGCGGTGTTCATGTCGTCGGGTCCCGTCACCGGCCGTATTTTTGCCGGAACCGTTCCGAATGCAGGGACCACGCGATCGCCGGCCTGGGTCTCGTACCGGCGTTTACGGGTGTCCAGCATGCGGGCCCGATGACTCACGCCAGCCTCCGTGAAGGTTACCGCATGGACCATCCCGTCACCGTCGAACCAGTGCGTATACCGCTGTCCGAAACGATCATGGCCCGCCGGACCATTCCGCCACAGAACACCGGTGAGGTCCGGCGGCAAGCGGCCGGCCAGAGGCGTCAGCGGTGCCGCGAACGCGTCGGCATGAGCCGACGCGAACCCGGCAAGCCAGGGCGCCCGGACCGCCGCCTTGGCGAACGCTTCGATGCAGCCCGCGATCGCGTCACCGGTCAGCACGAATGGCAGACCGCAAACGCCGCCCAACAGGCTGCGCCGGGTCAGACCGCCCGTCATTGTCCTGCCTCCAGCATATAGCCGATCGGCACGACCGTCGTGACACGGGTATCGTCGGCACCGATCCGTACGGCCGCCGCGTCGAAACTCGGCGGCCCGAAAACGCCCACGGCTCCGTTGGAAAACCCGTAACCTTCGGTCGGCATGCCGAGAAAATTCGTCGCCAGCTCCCCATCCCGGTCAGCATCGTGAAACGTTGCAACCGCGTACTCGCCTGGCGCCAGATTCTCGAACACGATCACGATCGGCCCGGGCTCGGCTTTGTGGATGCGCGCCGCAACGGTGCTCGATGGATCCGGGAACGATGTCCCGGCCACGCGTTGATGCACCGCGACACGCAGGTCGCCGCCCGGACGCAGATCCTTGACCACGACCTCAAGTTCGGCTGCTTCGACATTCGATGCAGCAAACGGATTGGCCAACGCCAGCGCCGAAATCAGGCAGATCGCGCCGGCCAGTGTCAGATTGGGTGTCCTTGTCATTGGATGTATCCTCATTTTGGCTGTAGCAGACACTTACAGGAGTCGCACGGACAGAGGGATCCGGTCACAGCCTGATACGCGAACGTCGCGGGAAATTTCGTCACGTGCAGAAAATGCAATTCACGCTTCGTAAACTGACGAGTGCCCGGTTATTGGCCGGCCAGGCGATCGCACTCGCTGGAACCGTCGGGCTCTTTACCTTCATCGGGCCGTTCGGAACCTACGATTCGCTCGGCCCGATCAACCGCCTCGGGTATTGGTGCCTGGCAATGGGCGTCAACTGGCTCGTCTGCGCCGCCATGATCATGCTGGCGCTCCACGCCACCGGGAACCGGGCCTGGCAACAGCGCGCCGCCATGACGGCCGCGGCAGCCATCGCCGCGGCAATTCCGGAAACCGGCGTCGTCTTCACGGCCGAAAACCTGTTCCGCCCGGACTACACCGATGCGCAAACACTACCCACGATCTATTTTGCGGTTGTCATTCTCAATCTGATTATTGGCGGCCTCGCTGTCGCGGCCGCCACCTCGCCGCGTCCTGAAAAGGATCCGGCGCCCACCGGATCCGGGCCAGCCCCGTTTCTGGACCGCTTGCCACAGAAGATCGGACGTGACCTCATCTGCCTGAAAATGGCGGATCACTATGTCGAAGCCTTTACGGCCTGTGGATCGACCTTGGTCCTGATGCGGTTCGCCGACGCAGTCACCGAACTGAACGACATCAGCGGACTGCAGGTTCACCGCTCCTACTGGGTCGCGCTCGACCACGTCATCGGTGCAGAACGCAAGGACGGCCGGATCGTCCTTCACCTTACCGGCGGCCACGACATTCCGGTCAGCCGCAGCCGCATCACCGCCGTCCGCGCCGCCGGCATTGCGATCTGACCGGTCATGCCCCGGGGTACGCCCGTTGCCCGACCAGCGGGCGTACCGGACGCGGAACCACCAACCCGCAGGCACTGCCTTGCCGGCATCCTGCCAATCCCTGACAACCCACGGCACGATGCAGCGGATTCAGATCTTGTCGGTCCCTGCGCCTGCCCGCTCCAGAGCGCCTGTCAAATTACGCAACACGAACAGCCTGATCGTGCTCGACAAACCGCCGGTTCGAGTCTGATCAATCCCGAAATCAGATCATTCACCGAACGACGCTCCGACTCCGCGATCGCCTTGAGCGCATCCCGGAAATCCTGCTCCAGCGACACGCTGGTCGCATGCCGAGACACTAGAACCGACCGCTTGCGTATCGGACCATCCTCATCCACCAGCCGTCTCCCGGCTGAAATGCGCAATCAACTCGACATGCGGTAACCAGAGAAACTGGTCGACCAGAATGACACAATCAAGCCGATAACCGCCATTCGCAAGAATGCGCACATCCCGGGCAAACGTATCAGGATTGCACGATACCGCGACAACCCGCTCCGGGCCGGCAACCGCGAGTTCGCGCGCCTGGGTCTGGGCGCCGATCCGCGGCGGGTCGAACACGGCCGCATCGTATCCCGCCAGATCGTCCCGGATCAGCGGACGGTTCCGAAGATCCCGGTGTTCCGCGGAAATTCGCCCGGAAAGTCCGGCCCGCCCGGCGGCGTCCCGCAAGGCCGCGACCGCCAGCGGATCACCGTCAACGGCATGAACCCGACCACGTTGGGCCAAGGGGAAAGTCAGTGCGCCACAGCCGCCAAACAGGTCGAGAATCCGGCGCGAAGATCCCACGCCTGCGAGAACGGCATCGACGATTGCCGCTGCACCGCCAGCCGTCGCCTGAAAAAACACCCCGGGCGGCGGGGAAACGCCAACACCAGCAAAATCGATGCGGGGTTTGCGGCGTTCGACCACCGATGCCGCCGGACCCCGGCCAACACCGTCCCGAACCGTCGAAACACGGCAAAGATCGGCCTCGACGGCAAGCGCTGACAGCGTCTCGAGGATCACGCGATCCGGCTCACCTGGCAACGTGATCAGAAGATCCGCGCCGGTATCCAGCAGGTTTACAGTCGCCCGGGCCGTCTCGCCGATTGCGATCAGCTTCGGCACGGCCGCACGGATAACACCAGCAAGACGCAAGAGCGCGTGATCGAGAACCGGACAATCCTCGATGTCCACGATTCGGGTTCCGGAACGTTCATGAAACCCGATCACGGCCCGGTGCTCGAACCGGTGCATGACGAAGGCAGCGCGCCGGCGGGCCGTCGGCAGCGCCGACACCAGATCCTCTACCCGCTCTGCGGGAAGCTGTGCCCGGCTAACCGCTGCCACGACCCGCTGCCGTTTCCACTGCCGGTACCGGTCGTCCCGCCAATGCTGTAACGCGCAGCCGCCGCACCGCCCGAAATGCCCGCAACGCGGATCCACACGATCCGGTGATACCGCCTTGATCTCGACCAGATCACAGGCGACACCGTCGGCAGCCTCGAACACCGGTTACGCAATGACCCGTTCGCCCGGAGCACCATTGGTACGAACATCGCGCGGCACCGGTGTTGCTGACGATGTCCGATACCGGCCTCGCCAACCCCGTCGCCGCGGCCGCCGATCAGCGCGACGGTGAAGTCGACCTGCGGCGTGTTTCGCGGGACACGCCACGCCGGCCCTTTCAATAGGACACAGTTGACAAGGTAATGCCGGTTCTGCATGTTCTGGGCATGCAGATTGGGCTTCGGCATTTCAGCGCCGGGACGATTGAGTGTCTGAAGGGGGCGTCCGGCGAGACGGGCCGGACGCGCCATTCGCTGGCGCGCGAGTTGTGCGAGCGCGAGAACTGGCGCAACCCTCGGGGCGTTCCGTGTCTTGCCCAAGCGAGCAAGGCTCTGTCGCGGCTGGCGGACAAGGTGGGCATTTCGTTGCCCGAGGCGCGGGCGATGCCGTGCCGGACGCCGGGAACGGTGGGCGGCGAGGTCGAGCGGGGCTATCCGGACCTGGAACTGAGGTGCGGGCTGTCGGAGCTTGGGGAGGTCACGCTGGTCCCGGTCGGCGATGCGGCGGACAAGCGCTCGTGGCGGGAGATGATGGAGAGCCATCATCCGCAGGGGTGGTCGCGAAGGCCGGGTGCGGTGCTGAACTGGTGGATCGTTTCGTCGGTTCACGGCCGCCTTGGCGGCATCGGCTTCTGCGCCGCGAGCTGGCATCAGGCGGCCCGCGACGCCTTCATCGGCTGGTCGGCTGCGGCGCGGGTCGCCAACCTGACGCAGCTGGTCAACCAGCATCGCTTTCTCCTGCTGCCCGGCGTCCGGGTCGACAATCTGGCGTCGCATGTGCTGGCGCTGTCGACGGCGCGCCTGGCCGGCGACTGGCAGGCGGCGCATGGGGCCGTGCCGTTGGCCGCCTACACTTATGTGGGTCCCGAGCGGCGCGGCACCTGCTACCGCGCGGCGGGCTGGAAGTGTTGCGCCGAGCGGACCTCGGGGTCTCCGCCGGGGCGCCGCGCGGCGGCGCCGAAATCGGTGTGGATCAAGCCCTTGGCCGAGGGCTGGCGGGACGCCTTGTGCCGGGAGCCGGCGCCCATCCTCGGCACGACGCCCGAGCCCTGCCGGGTCAAAGGCGCGGACTGGGCCGACTTCGAGTACGGCCGCAGCTCGCATCCCGACGGCCGCCTGCGCAAGCGGCTGTTGGCGATGGGCCGGGCATGGGAGAATGCCCCCGGTGCGTCCCTGCCCGTGATCTTCCCCGCAGAGGCGGAGCAGAAGGCCGCCTACCGGCTGCTGTCCAACGACAGGATCAAGATGGACGACATTCTTCAACCCCACCGCGAGGCGACGGTCGAGCGCTGCCGGCTGGAGCCGGTGGTCCTCGCCATCCAGGACACCACGACGCTGAACTACAACGGCCACCGCAAGACCACGGGCCTGGTGGACCTCGGCGGCGGCGGCTCGGGAACAAGGGGGATCCTCGCCCATGTCGGGCTTGCGATCAGCGAAACCCGGCGTCCGCTCGGGGTGTTCGAACTCAACGCCACCCAGCGCGACGGCGCGGACGCGGCCGGCGAGGCCGAGCCGGAGAGCGTGCGCTGGCTGCGCGGGCTCGAGAGCGCCGGGCAGCTCGCGATGGCCTGTCCCGACACCCGCGTGGTCACGGTCTGCGACCGTGAGGGCGACATATGGGAGATGTTCTGCAAGGCGCGCGAGAGCGGCGACGGGCTGTTGATCCGCTCCGACCGCGGCCGGCAGCGCCGGGCTGTCGTCGACGGCAAGACACCGGACTTGTGGGACGTCGTGGCGGCGCAGCCGGTGCTGGGGACGAAAACCATCGAACTCCTCCCCTGCGGCGGTCCCCGCAGACGCCGCAGGCGCAAGGCCCGCCTCGACCTGCGCGCCGCCGGCGTCGAACTCGCGCCGCCGAGGAACAGGGCCAACCAGGCGCCGCTGCCCATGCTCGCCGTCTCGGTCCAGGAACCCGACCCGCCGAAGCGCTGCAAGCCGCTCCACTGGCTCTTGCTCACCACCGAGGGCGAGGCCGACATCGACAACGCCCGGCGCATCGTTGCCTGGTACGAGGCGCGCTGGACCGTCGAGGAATACTTCAGGATCCTCAAGGTCGGCACCCGCGTCGAGGATCGCAGGCTCGACGACGCCGACGACCTGCGAAAGTGTCTCGCCTTCGACGGCGTCACCGCATGGCGCGTCATGGACCTCGAACGCCGCGCCCGCGACAAGCCTCACATGCCCGCGCGCGAGCTCTTCACCGAACACGAAATCAACGTCCTCTAAGTCTGGCTCAGATACCATCGCATCATCCGCGCCCCGCCCGGCAAGCCTCCCGACATCCGCACCGTCGTGGTCGACCTCGCACGCGTCGCAGGCTTCCATCCCAGCAAGCAACAGCCCCTCCCCGGAACCGAGAAAATCTGGCAGGCATGGCAGCGATACAAAGCCGGAATCGAACTTCATCAACGCATGGGACAACATCCAATGAACGGAACCTTCTCAGCAGTGGGAGATTGATAGACGCCGGCCGCCTGCGGCCGCCCTTCATTCCGGTCGTCATGCGGGCATCACCGGTGCGCGCCAGCCTGACGGACCGTAAACACCGGACGCGTTCGCATCAATATCGATAGGTATCCGACTTGAACGGACCCTCGCGGGACACGCCGATATAAGCCGCCTGATCCTGGGACATTTGTGTCAGTTTGGCTCCAACCCGCGCCAGGTGCAGGGCCGCAACCTTTTCGTCGAGAAACTTCGGCAAAACATGGACTTTGTTCTCGTATTTCCCGACATTGCTCCAGAGTTCTATCTGCGCCAGAACCTGATTGGTAAAAGACGCACTCATCACGAAGCTCGGATGCCCGGTTGCACAACCAAGATTGACCAGCCGGCCCTCGGCCAGCAGCAGAATGCGCTTGCCGTCGGGAAGCTCGATCTCGTCAACTTGCGGTTTGACATTATGCCATTTGTAGTTGCGCAGGGCCGCCACCTGAATCTCGGTATCGAAATGTCCGATGTTGCAGACGATCGCCCGATCCTTCATCGCACGGATATGATCGATTGTGATGACGTCCTGGTTGCCGGTCGCGGTAACGAAGATGTCGGCTTTCGCCGCATAATCGTCCATCGTCGACACCTCGTATCCCTCCATCGCCGCCTGCAGCGCGCAGATCGGATCAACTTCGGCGACAATCACACGGGCGCCTCCGTTGCGCAGACTCGCCGCTGAGCCCTTGCCGACATCGCCATAGCCATTAACCACGGCAATCTTTCCCGACAACATGACATCGGTCGCCCGGCGAATCCCGTCGGTCAGGCTTTCGCGGCAACCGTAGAGATTGTCGAATTTGGACTTGGTCACGCTGTCATTGATGTTGAACGCCGGCATCATCAGAGTCCCGTTGGCCTCCATGTCATGCAGTTGCAACACGCCGGTCGTGGTCTCTTCCGACACCCCGTGCACGCCGGCAAGCAGATCGGCATAATCGGCATGTATGATCTTGGTCAGATCACCGCCGTCGTCGATCAGCATGTTGGGAGACCAGCTGTCAGGACCTGTTATGGTCTGGTGGATACACCACTCATACTCGTCCTCGGTTTCACCCTTCCAGGCGTAAACCGGTACGCCGCCCACCGCCATCGCCGCGGCCGCGTGATCCTGAGTCGAAAACACGTTGCAGGAACTCCATCGAACCTCCGACCCGAGCGCAAGCAGCGTCTCGATCAGGACAGCGGTCTGAATGGTCATGTGCAAACATCCGGTAATCCGCGCACCGGCCAGCGGTTTGCTGTCCGCATGCTCTTCGCGCAGCGCCATCAGACCCGGCATCTCGGTCTCGGCAATTGCGATCTCGCGCCGCCCCCATTCGGCAAGCGTGATGTCTGTGACCTTGTAGTCGGTGAACGTGGTCATGGATCCCCTCAGGACAGATATTGGAAACGCCAGCCGAGGCCGCCGCAAAACGAGCGTGGCGTATAGCAAGCGGACGATTGACGGACAAGGGACCAGCGCACCGGATCGCAACAGCACCGCTGTTGTCACGCCAGATGCTGCAAGCTGTCGTCAAGCCGGTCCGCGAGCTGTGGCATGGCATCGACCTCGGCATTGGCAAAAGCGAGACGCAGACACTGCTCCTGCCCGGGCCCGAAAAACGACCCCGGCAGGCACAGGATGTTCTGCTCGGCCGCCACCCCGCGCGCCACCCCGCAAGCGGGCGTATCAGCGAACGGGTGCCGAACATACGCAAAATACGCACCGCTCGATATCAACTCGTATCCCGGACGGTTGGACCGGAATATCGCGCTGATTGCAGCGCGGCGGGCATCGATCTCTGCGCGCATCGCATCGACCCAGCCCGACAGGTTGGTGAGGCCGAACAACGCGGCGTCCTGTGCGATCCGGGATGCGCAGATCGAAATCGTGTCATGATCCTGGTCACCGCCGCGATTACCGGAGCCCCGGCAATGAGCGACCCGATGCGATAGCCGGCAAGACTGAACGCCTTGGAAAAACTGTAGAGCTGAACCACGGTCTCGTTCCACTGCCCGTCATCAAACAATCGATGCGGCGGACCATCTGGCAAAAAATCCCGATACGTCTCGTCGATAACAAGCGCAATGCCATGTGTGGCCGCAAGATCACGGAATGCTGCAATGACACCCGGCGGATAGGTCGCCCCGGTCGGGTTGTTCGGGGTCACCAGGACGATCGCGCGGGTTCGCGGGCTGATCAGGCTCGCAGCGTCCTCGGGATCCGGCACGCCCGCACGGTCGGCACGAAACCGCAGCGGGACTACCGCAATCCCCTGCATCTCCAGCCACATGTGATGATTGAAGTAATACGGAACCGGTAGCACAACCTCGTCGCCAGCCTTCGCGAGGGCCAGGATGGCGAGGCAATAAGCCTGGTTGCAGCCTGCGGTGATGAGCACGTTTTCGGGTCCGGTCCGGCCGCCGTAAATCAAGGACACATGCTGCGCCAACGCGCTCCGCAATGCCGGTATGCCGGCAATCGGCGCATATTGCGCGGTCTCGAACGCTTCCGTGCGTTCGGCGAGATGCCGCCTCAGACTTGCTGCCGGCGGATAATTCGGGACCGCTTGGGCAAGGTCGAGCAACGGACGGTCGGCAGGGAAGTTGCGTCCGGAGACCCACGACTGTACCTCGGCCACCGGCGGATCAATGGTCTTGACGACATCCGGATTGAGGATGACCGTCATCCGGTTATCAATCCAGCGGCACCCGAACACCGCCCGTCAGCGATCGTGCCACAGCGTCGGTCCATTCCATGTAACGGACGCCGGTCGCGAAGTCGGTATGCGTGACTGTTTCCTGCCCGCGGATCGCGTTGACGAACTCCTCTTCGACCCGCCAGCCGCCGCTCATCGCAGGATCGATCGACACCGCTGCCATGCCGGCCTCGCCGCGACGGCCGGCAGCAAGCTGCATATCTCCCGACGCCGGCTGCCGCAGACGCAGGCCGCCCTCGGTCCCGAAGATCAGGATATCCGTAACGTCCGGCACATGCCCGGCCACGGTCGTCACGTTGAGACGCATCTGGCCTCCCTGGGCGAGATTGCCAATGATGTCTATGTAATCGGGAATCGTCATGGCGACGCGCTTTCCGTCTGCATCCCTGCGATACGGAACAACCGATTGCCCGACCGCGAACACGTTCGACATCGGTCCGACCCAGCGCATGATCGCCTCGTACCAGATGCCCATGCTCATGACATTGTTGCCGGACAGATCGCGGTCATGGCGCCAGTGCGGCGGTGTGGCACGATCGGGATAATCGCTGCCGACCGCGATGCGGGCATCGAGCGAGATCAGATCACCGATCCGGCCGTCTCCGATCATTGCCGCAATGGTGCGATCGAATTTGAGCGTGTGCGGCGCCGGCACGATCTGGGCGACCAGCTCCGGGTGTTTCCGTGCAGCCGCCAGCATTGTCCGTGCTCCGCAGGCATCAGAAGCCATCCGCGCCTCGCACAGGACATGTTTGCCACTCTCCAGGGCGGCGGCCGTAAGCACCGCATGCATGTACGGCCAGGTGCCGATGCAAACCGCGTCGATGCCGTCGTCTTCGAGAACGTCACGCCAGTGTGCGGCAACCCTGGCGATCCCGAACTCGTCCGCGACCTGGCGTCCCGACTCCAGGCTGCGATTGGCGACACTGACGAGTTCGATACCGCCTATCGCCTGGAAACCCGGAATATGTCGGCGGCGGGTGTTGCCGCCGGCGCCGATCAAGCCAATCCGTATTGTCCGCATCTCTACAGTCCTTCATCAAGATCCAGTTCGGGCTTTTACAATCCGCTGTTGAAATCATCCAGCAATGCGGACACACTAGCCTCATCCCCTTGATCCAGGATCACGAGTGCCCGGCGCGTCGCAGGCCCGGTATCCAGCGCCCTGATACGTTGCTTGACCTTCGGAATGCTGAGCGACGACATCGACAGTTCGCGTACACCGAGACCGACGAGCAATGGGACATAGCGTGGATCGCCAGCGATCTCGCCACAGATACTGACCGGCACATTGCGCCGCTGCGCAGCGGCGACTGTCGACTGGATCAACCGCAGCACGGCCGGGTGCATCGGATTATAGAGGCCGGCAACCTGTTCGTCGCCGCGATCGATCGCAAGCGTGTACATGGTCAGGTCATTGGTCCCGATAGCGAAGAACTCGGTGTCCTGCGCCAACGAATCCGCGATCAGCGCCGCCGCCGGGATCTCGATCATGACGCCAAGCGGGGGCAACGGGTCGGCGATGCTCACGCCGCACCGCGTCAATTGGGTCGAAACACGGAGCAGGGTCGCCCGGACCTGCCGGACCTGATCGACCGTTGAAATCATTGGCAGCAACAGCCGTATCGGGCCGTGAGCACCGGCCCGTAGAATGGCCGAAAGCTGAGCCTCGAACAGCCTGTGCTCTTTCAGCGACAGGCGGATCGCGCGCAAGCCCAGCATCGGATTGGGTCCCGTGACGCCGCTGTCGCCAAGGGCGGTTGCAAACTTGTCACCGCCGATATCGAAGGTCCGGATTGTGACCGGCCGGCCTTTCATGCCCTCGACAATTGCCCGCAACAATCCATATTGTTCATCTTCAGTAGGAATATCGTCCCGGTTCATGAACATGAACTCGGTGCGCAACAGGCCAACGCCTTCAGCGCCAGCGCGGAGCGCGCCATCGACGTCCCGGGGCAGTTCGATGTTGGCCTGGAGGCTAACCGTCGTCCCGTCACGGGTTTGCGCGGGCAACGTTCGCAGACGGGCGAGTTGCCGGTTGAGCCGCTTGCGCGCTTGCGCGCGCCGCCGAAACTCCGCGATCGTGGCGCCATCCGGGTTGACGACAATGCGTCCAGCTTCGCCATCGACAATGATATCCTGTCCGGACCGGATCCGATCCAGAACCCCGGCGGTACCGACAATTGCCGGAAACCCGATCGACCGCGCCATGATTGCCGCGTGCCCTTCCGGACCGCCGATTGTGGTGACAATCGCGGAAATCCGTACTGGGTCCATCAGCGCGATATCGGCCGGGCTCAATTCGTCGGCAATAACCACCGCGCCGTTCGGCAACACCGAGAAGGCCTGATACGGCGTTTTTGTCAGTTGCCGCAGGATTCGAGAGCCGACATCCCGAATATCCTGAATCCGCGCCGCAAGATAAGGGTCCTTGATGCTAGCAAAACCCTGCGCGATGCCCTGAACCACCTCCTGGACGGCAGCCTCGGCATTGATGCGCCGCTCGCGGATGAGGCGCTCGATGCCGTTGATCATTCGCCCCGACACCAGCATCGCGGCATGCGCGTCAAGCAGCAGCCCGAGTTCTTCGGCCGTTGCATCGGACAGCCCGGCACTTTTCCGCTTGAGTTTGGTGACCTGACGCCGCGCCATTGCCACCGCATCTCCGAACCGGGCTATCTCGGTGTCAATCCCGCTGGCGGCAATCCGGTATTCGGGAACCTGCCCGAATGCAGTCTCCACGACATGAGCTGTCCCGAAGGCAATCCCCGGCGACACGCCGATGCCTTCGAAAACCTGTTCGCCGATGCTCCCGTCGCGCTGCATGACAACCTTCAGTCTTCCCCGAACCTCGCATTGACAAGTCTGGTGATCGCCTCCACGGCATCGGCCGCGTCGTGGCCGGTGGCCTCGAGACAGATCGTGCACCCCGGCGCCGCGGCGAGCATCATCAGGCCCATGATCGAACGGCCGGACACCGTCTCGCCATCCTTCGTGACCCCGATCTCGCTATCGAAAGTCGCCGCGAGCTTGACGAACTTTGCCGCGGCCCTGGCATGCAGTCCGCGTTTGTTGACGATCGTTACCATGGTCTCGCATCGGGTCGAGGTTGCCACTGTCACCTCGATTCGCCCAGGACCTGGGATGCAACCATGATGTATTTCTGGCCCGCATCACGCGCTTGTGTCACGGCATCGGCAAGATCGGTGCGCGACCGGATGCTGGCAAGCTTGACGAGCATCGGCAGGTTCACGCCGGCAATCACCTCGATTCTTGCCCGATCCATGATTGATATCGCGAGATTCGAGGGCGTGCCGCCGAACATGTCGGTAAGAACGACCACGCCACCACCGCGATCGACGTTGCGGGCAGACTCGAGAATCTGATTCCGCCGTTGCTCCATATCATCGTCCGGGCCGATGCAGACCGTCGCAGCATCCGCTTGCGGACCCACCACATGCTCCATCGCGGAACGCAACTCCTCGGCAAGAGAACCGTGTGTCACCAGCACGATTCCGATTGGCTGCTTGCCGTCGCGGTCAGACATGCCTTCACATCCTCTCTGCCTGTTCTGCCCCCGGCAGGCCTGCCAGCCTCAAGCCTTCGGCGGCGCGGCCTCAAGGTCCCGATGCCGAAGCGTGACGGCATAGCCGGCATTTCGCAACCATTTCGCCACGTCCTCGGTGACCAGGACTGATCTGTGCCGGCCGCCGGTACAGCCGACGGCAACGGTGAGATAGCTTTTACCCTCGGCCGCATAACGCGGCAGCAGCGGACCCAGAAACCCGGTTAGGCTGCTGAAGAAGTCATCATAGTCCTGATCCTCACGGACATGATCAGCCACCTGCTTGTCGCGGCCATCGAGCGGCCGCAAGGCCGGATCGTAATGTGGATTGCGCAGGAACCGCACGTCGAAAACCATGTCAGCCTCGCGCGGCAGACCGTTCTTGAAGCCGAAGGATGTCACGACCACGGTCAGTCGGCCAGCATCGGACAATCCGAGACCGCCAGCCAGAACCCGGCGAAAATCCAGCGGCGAGATCTGCGAGGTGTCGACCACGAAGTCGGCCTGATTGCGGATCGGCTCGAGAAGCCGCCGTTCGCTGCGGATTCCGTCGGCCACCGGCCGATCGACTGCCAGTGGATGGCGCCGGCGGGTCTCGGTGAACCGGCGGATCAGGACATCGTTGTCACAGTCAAGAAACACCAGGGTAACCGCAGTTCCGCCGCCGCGCAGGTGTTCGAGATCGCTCAACAGGCGGTTGGCCTCGAAATCCCGAGTTCTGGTATCGACGCCGATGGCAATACGCCCGGCTGGCGGGAGCCCGTCATCCGCGGCAAACGGCGCCAGCAAAGCGGGGATCAGCGACAACCGCAAATTGTCGACAACCTCGAATCCGTGATCCTCGAGAATATGCAGACAGGTCATGCGCCCGGCACCGGACAGGCCAGTGACCAGAACCACCTTGCTGGCGGCCTTCATGCCCGCCCTGCCATACCGTCCGTCATCGGCCAGCCGATACCGGAGTCTGCGGGCACACTGTCATCGCCCGGCCAGATGTTGCAGGGCCAGCCGCAGCTTCGCAGCCGCGGAACCCTCGAATGCCGCAACATTGAACAGAGGAATTTCGAGTCCGAGATAGGCGCATGTCCGGGCCTCCGGCATTCTTTCGACCTGTTCTGCCGGAACCAGATCAACGACCAGCGACAATGGCGCCCGGTCCACCGCGGCAACCGGCATGATGCCGAAACCGCGCACTTCGAGTTGTCCGGAGATCGCAGCGGGGCTTGTCGCCACAAGGCGGTCACCCTCCCGGAACAGGACGGTCTGATCGTCAGCCACCAGCCGGCCGCCTGCGTCAATAACCCTGAGCGCCAGATCGGATTTACCGCTCCGGGATGGTCCACGCAGGAGTACCGCCCGCCCATCGACCGCGACACAGGTTCCGTAGATCCGTTCCATGCTGCATTGCTCGCCTCTGCCGGCCGATTTGTCAATCCGGGACGGCCACACCGCCATCTGCCCCATCCATGGCCCGCGGCAGCACCACCACAAACCGTGCACCGCAAACAATACCATCGTTCGCATGACGGTTTTCCGCCGTGATCGAACCATCATGCGCTTCGACAATCTTGCGCGAAATCGATAATCCGAGGCCGGAATGAGCGCCGAACGTTTCGGTTTTGGGGCGTCCAGAATAAAACCGGTTGAAGATCTTCTCAAGGTCTTCGATGGGGATGCCGATACCGTCGTCGTCAACCGTGACAATCACATTTGCGCCGACAGTGTCGACCCGGATCGCGATCTTGCCCGGCCGCCTGGTGAAGGTGATGGCATTGTCGATGAGATTGCGAAACACTTGGGCCAGTCGGTCCTCGTGGCCGTTGACCATCTTGTCGCTCGCATCTCCCACAATCCCGACAGTCAGATCACCGGCGGCGACCCGGTCGGTCTGGATGTAAATGTCACAGACGGTCGCAACGAGCCGGCCGATGTGGACAGGCATTGTCTCTTGCAAGCTCAGTTCGGAGTCGACCTTCGATGCCTCGGCCGTGTCGCTGATCAGGCGATCAAGACGTCTGACATCGTTGAGTATGATCTCGATCATTGCCTTGCGTTGGACCGGATCCTCCACCCCCATCGCGGTTTCGGCCGCACTCCGGATCGACGCCAACGGATTCTTGAACTCATGCGAGACATCGGCCGCCAGTTTCCCGGTCTCATCCATGCGTTGCCAGAGGTTTTCCGTCATTTCACCAAGAGCTCTTGCGAGATCGCCGATCTCGTCCTTGCGGTTCGAAAGATCGGGGATCAGATGCTGGCGGTTACGTCCGGTCCGGACCCGTTCCGCCGCCGCGGCGAGACGCTGGATCGGTCTGGTTATGGTTCCGGCGAGATAAATTGACAATCCCAGGGCAATCACGAGGACGATCAGTAACAGCATATGGATCTGTCCGCGGATCGACCGCAGGTTTTCGTCGATCACGGTGCCATCGATCAGGAGCACCAGCGCCCCGACAACCCGTTTGTAACGCTTGACCGGAATTGTCACCCGGAGCTTGAGCTCGCCGGATTCGGTTGCCTCGGTCGTCTTTACGGTATGTCCGTCAAGCGCTCGGACAATATCCCGGTGCTGCGTCTGGTTCCGATACGGCGGCATTGCGGCGCGGCGCAGCAGCCAGTTCGCGATGTGATTCCAGATTTCGGCAAAAATCAGCTCGGCATCGAAGCTCGGCGGCGGCAACGACTGTCTACGGACCTGCAAGCGGCCAGACTGGAAACTGTCGGCAATTATTTCGAAATTCCTGTCGAAGACTAGGATTCGGGCATCCACGCCGTCGGCGGAACGCCGGACGATGTGCTTGGTCTGCCGGTCCAGAAGTTTCAGATTGCCTCTTCGCCCGCGTCCGACAGCGAACGCGCCCATCGACTCCGCGAGCGTTGTCGCCTGGTATGACAACGTTCGGAGTTCAGCCTCGATGAGGCTGTTCTGATAACGGTCAAGATAGCTCAGGTACCAGAACAGGGGCACGAGCGGAAAAAGGTTGATCGCGATAATCCGCCAGATAAGCCGGGAGGATCGCCCCTTGCCGGCCCTGGACGGGCGCCGATAGCTCTGTCCCCGTGTTGTCCTGTCGCCGGTTGACACAGCTCTATCGGTCACTGGCGACATCGCCATTCATGGTCACGCGCTGCCGACCTGAAGCTGTTCGGAGTAACGATAACCACTCCCGTACAGGGTCTGAATCTGGCCAAATTCAGGATCGATCTCCCTGAATTTTTTCCGGATCCTCTTGATATGGCTATCAATTGTCCGGTCGTCGACATAGACGTTCTGGCCGTAGGCATCGTCCATCAACTGCCCGCGGTCCTTGACAAAACCAGGCCGCCTCGACAGCGATTTCAGGATCAGGAACTCGGTGACGGTCAAGTCCACCGGCTGGCCTTTCCATGTACACAAATGACGCGCGCCATCGAGAACTAGATCACCGTAAACAATCGGGGGCTCCGTCGCCGGGTCGGCTTCGGTCCGGGCGAGTTCCTGGCGCCGCAGCAGGGCCCGGATCCGCTCGATCAACAAGCGTTGCGAGAACGGTTTGGTAATGTAGTCGTCAGCGCCCATTCTCAATCCGACGGCCTCGTCGAGTTCCTCATCCTTCGACGTCAGGAATATCACCGGTACACGTGAGGTCTGGCGCAGATGTTTCAGCATCTCCATACCGTCGAGTCGGGGCATCTTGATGTCGAGCACCACCAGGTCCGCGGGCTGCCGATTGAGGACATGCAACGCCGCCACGCCATCGCTGAAGACGCGCACCTTGAATCCTTCCCCTTCCAGCGCCACTCTGACCGAGGTCAAGATATTCTGGTCATCGTCGACCAGGACGATATTGTTACCGGTCATCGTCAATCCCCTCATGCCGTTTCCGTATGGGCATTATGGCTACGGTATCGGGCATTCATGTGGCACGAATGCGGCCGACAGAAGCATTTTCCGCCTACGCGCATGTCATCGCCTGAACAAATGGTATCGCCGTCACCAGCTTGCACGGGTAATATCGCGTCATGCCCAGTCAGTCCCGACCCGCGGTCCTCGGCAAGATCGCACGCCATCTGATAAGAACCGCTGGCCGCGCGGTTCTGTCGACCGCGCATCAAAGTTGCGGGGGCTGGCCTTACGGGTCGCTCGTTCTGGCGGCCTCCAACCATGACGCATCACCACTCCTGCTCCTTTCCGATCTTGCCGAGCATAGCAAAAATATCGCTGCCGATGCGCGGGTTTCGCTGCTTTACGATGAAACCGCGGGCCCTGACGATCCGTTGACCGGCCTGCGCATGACCGTTATGGGACATTGCGAACAGGTTTCGGATCCCGTGGCGAGGAAACGCTATGTCGCGCGTCATCCGCCGGCCGCGCTCTATGTCGGATTCGCGGACTTCAAGACCTATCGTGTCGCCGTCGCGGAAATTCACATGATTCGCGGATTCGGCCAGATCGACCGGCTTGCCGGCGGCGATGCCGTTCTGCCCGAAGTGATGGCGTTACGGGACATCGAGCCGGCGATTGTTGCCCGATTGAACACGCTCGACGCCAGGACTCTCGCGCGATGCGCCGACCCGGCTGGTGACTTGCCGGAGCATGACTGGCAGGTCACCGGCTGCGACACCGAAGGGTGCGATCTGCGTTGCAGCGGCCGGACCGTCCGCATCGATTTCGACAGTCCTGCGCTTGATGCCGAGGCCGCATGGCAAGCGTTCCAGCGCAAGATCCGGCGGCCGGGTCATTGAGTGGCGGCCAGCCGAATGTCCGCCGGTGCAACTGTGGTGTTGATTTTTTCCTGACAATACGCCAATCAGACCATTCCGAATGGCGGCAATGATTGGCGGACGCGCCAGATGGAGACGGGAACCCGCGAGTTTCTGGAGGACAGGGTGGCAAAACTGAAAGAGCCAGATGGTCGTGGTGACCTGACAGCGCACGGCCTGCGGGATCTGGCAATCGTACACTGGAATCTGAGTGCACCGGCCCTGTACCAGGAAGCCATACGCCGGAACGAAGCCACGGTCACGGCTGGCGGTGCGCTGACCGTCAATACCGGGGTTCATACCGGCCGTTCGCCGCGCGACAAGTTTATTGTCGACACCCCATCGGTGCATGATCATGTCGACTGGAACGCGGTCAACAAACCAGCGCCGATGGACACATTCCGGCACATGTATGCAAAGGTCTCGGCGCACATGTCGGGACGCGACGTTTTCGTCCAGGACTGTTTCGCCGGCGCCGACCCGGCGCACCGGCTGAAAGTGCGGGTCATTACCGAAGCGGCCTGGCCGAACCTGTTCGCCCGCAACATGTTCATCCGGCCATCGAACGAGCAAAAGGTTGCGTTCGACCCGGACTTCACCGTCATACATGCTCCGGGTCTGCGATCACGCGGAAAGGATGACGGTCTCAATTCGGAAACGTTCATCCTGATCAATTTCGACCAGCGCCTGATCCTGATCGGCGGCACCCATTACGCCGGAGAGATCAAGAAGTCAATCTTCGGAATTCTCAACTACCTGTTGCCCGATCAGAATGTCCTCCCGATGCATTGCTCCGCCAATGTCGGTGCCGACGGCGCGTCGGCGGTCTTCTTCGGCCTGTCGGGAACCGGCAAAACGACCTTGTCAACCGACCCGACGCGCACACTGGTTGGCGACGACGAACATGGCTGGTCGGACAAAGGCCTTTTCAATTTCGAGGGCGGCTGCTACGCTAAGGTGATCAACCTGTCGGCCGAGGCCGAACCGGAAATCCACGCCACGACCGAGCGGTTCGGGACTGTCCTGGAAAATGTCGTGTTCGATCCGCATTCGCGCGAGCTCGACCTTGTCGATGCAAGCTTGACCGAGAACACCAGAGCTTGCTACCCGCTGGACTTCATCGCCAATGCGAGCCGTTCGGGGATGGCGCCGCATCCCGGCAATATCGTCATGCTGACCGCGGATGCTTTCGGGGTTCTGCCGCCGATTGCGCGGCTGACCTCGGAACAGGCGATGTATCATTTCCTGTCGGGCTACACCGCAAGGGTGGCCGGGACCGAACGTGGCATGAGCGCAAATCCCGAAGCCACCTTCTCGACCTGTTTCGGCGCCCCGTTCATGCCGCGACATCCGACGGTCTATGGAGAAATGCTGCGCGACCGGATTGCCCGCCATGGCGCCACCTGCTGGCTGGTAAACACCGGCTGGACCGGCGGACAGGCCGGCGCCGGCGGGCAGCGCATGGCGATCGCTTATACCCGAGCCATGGTCCGGGCGGCACTGGACGGCCGCTTGTCCGCAACCCCGCTATGCGAAGATGAGCGCTTCGGTCTGTGTGTCCCGGAAAACTGCCCGGACGTTCCAGCCGAGATCCTGCGGCCGCGGATGGCATGGCCGGACAAGTCGCATTACGATGCCACGGCAAACGAACTTTGCGGGCGTTTCGCTGACAATTTTCGGCAATTCGAAGGTCATGTCGGTGACGCCGTGAAGGCTGCCGGGATCCGGGCGGCGGCCTGAGCCGGATCGTCCGGATCCACGATCGGGGCATGGAATGCGCGTTCTGGTTGTGGGTGGCGGCCCGGCCGGTCTTTTCTTTGCCGGGCTCTTAAAGCGATCATTCCCTGCCAGTGAAGTCAGGGTCGTCGAGCAGACGGCACCGGGCACGACCTACGGCTTCGGTGTCGTGTTTTCGGAGTCGGCGCTCGGCCATCTTGCGGAGGCCGATCCAGACCTGCATGCGCGGATCGCATCGGCGCTCGAGACTTGGCAGGATCTGACTTTCGTCCACCGTGACAGACCGATCCCGATCGACGGCAACGGTTTCTGCGGCATCGCGCGGCTCTCGCTTCTGGCGATCCTCGAGGAGTATGCCTGCGAGGCCGGCGTTACGGTCCGGCACGGAGAGCGGGCAACGCGCGAAACCCTTGCCGGTCACGATCTGGTCGTCGGCGCCGACGGCCTGAATTCCATTGTCGTCGCAGCGGGGGATTTCCGGCGTGATATCGAGTGGTTAACCAACCGGTTCATCTGGTACGGCACATCGCAGGTCTTCGATACGCTGAGCTTGACGTTCCGGGCCAACGCAGACGGTCATTTCGTCGCCCATCATTACCGTTACAGTCCGCGGATGAGCACTTTCATCGTCGAATGTGACGCGGTGACTTTCGAGAAGGCCGGGTTTTCCGCAATGCCGGGCGATCGGAGCCTTGCGTATTGCGAGCGTCTGTTCGCGGCCGATCTTGGCAAACACCGGCTGATCTCGAACCGGTCGTCCTGGCGGCGTTTTCCGATCGTACGGGCCCGCCGTTGGCATGTCGGGAACATCGTGCTGATTGGCGACGCCTTGCGCACAGTCCATTTTTCCATCGGCTCCGGAACCCGGCTTGCGCTTGAGGATGCGGTGGCGCTCTGGTGGTCCTTCCTGCGGCATTCCGCTGACATTCCGACGGCGCTGCGGGATTTCGAGGCGACCCGCCGGCCGGTCGTCGACAAGTTTCTCGTGGCCGCGGCCGGGAGCTCGATCTGGTATGAGGGCATTGCCGAGCGGATGACGCTTGCTCCGCTTGATCTGGCTTATGACTACATGACCCGCAGTGGCAGGGTTGACGCCAGTCGACTACGCCGCATCGCTCCGCGTTTCATGGGGCTATACGACGCTGACCGACCGGATTAGCGTGTTGTCAAGCTCTGGATTGGTCAGTCTTGGTTGGCGATTACATGGTCACACGTGCCGATCGGGTCATCTGCAAGAGATCTATCAATTATTGCGCGGCCGCTGCTACTACCTCCCGATAGCCGACCCTTATGACGTTTGTTCTTTCGATCGGTCTCTTAATGCTCTCGATCGCCAGCCCCGCCTGCATCTCTAGTGGATTGATCTCTACAGATATATCCGTTATTGTGTTCTTCTGATTTGTCGATCACGGAGGTTTGCAAGATGCGCCTTGGTGTTTCATTCACGCTCACCTCGGACGACCGGCGTCGCCTTGCCCGGCGACCCACTGGACGCTGCGGGCGATGGCGAAGGCTGTGGGGGTGCCGCTTCGAGGGTTTGGGCGGTCTGGAAGGCGCATGGCCTGATGCCGCACCGCTGGCGGCCGTTCACGCTTTCGAACGATCCCGCCTGCCTCGAGACGCTGACCGACATCGTCGGCCTCTCCGTTGCGCCGCCGGCTCACGCGGTCGTGCTGTCGATCGATGACAGGTCGCACCGTCAGGCCCGCGACCGCACACAGCCCGGCCTGCCGTTGAAGAAAGGCCGCGGCGCCACCATGACACATCATTACAAGCGCAACGGCACGCCAGTCGGCATCGCCACCAGGAGTTCCCGAGATTCCGCAACCGCGTCGCGCACACGATACCCGCCGGCGTCCCGGTCCATGCCATCCTCGACAACGATACCACTCACAAGCACAAGGACGTCCAGGTCTGGCTCGCACGCCATCCGCGTTGGACCTTCCACGTCACCCCCACCTCGAGCGCGTGGCTGAATGCGCTCGAAGACGTCTTCACCAAGCGGACACGACGCCGTCTCAAATACGGCGTCTGCCGCTCCGGACGCGACCTCCAGGATGCCATCCGCCGCTTCATCGACAAACACACCACCACCGAAGCCAAGCCCTTCGTCTGGACCGCCAATCCCGATACCATCATTGCCGCAAGAAAAAGAGGGGTCCAAACGTTGGGATCAATCCACTAGCAAGCCTTCTTTCCTCGCGCAGGCGTCGCGGATGCGGTGCTCAAGGAACCACGCCGTCTTCTGTGTGACCCCGAGCTCCTTGGCGAACTGGATGCTGGAGACACCCTTGCGCGCCGTGCTCATCATAGAGATTGCCAACAGCCAAGTTTGGAGCGACAGCGGCGAACTCTCCATCACCGTTCCGGTGCGCACACTGAAACGCTTGCGACACCCGGAGCATTTGAAGCCCATCGCGCCGGTCACGCGGTAAACCCTGGTCACGCCGCAGCGCGGACAGTGAAGATCCCCGCCCAGCGTTCGTGCTCAATGAACGCCGCGCAGGCTTCCTCTGTTGGAAACCGCTGGTAGAACTCGGGGATGCTCATGTCGTCTTTACATGGTCCACCCTCCAACTACCTGTAAGATAATTGCACCACGAACGAATGCCAAGGGTTTGGTGCAACTAGGTATATAGTTCCCAAATCAAAGCATGCTTGTTTGCGGAAATATCGACCCTGTCGAACCATTATCCGGACGAACAGGGAGCAGTCATCAAATTGTACGAGCGCGGTGAATCTTTCGTGTCACCGGAACTGATGGACGATGGACTCGAGACCGCGCCTCCAAGCGGATTATTAGTGAGTTGTCTCAATACGAGAAGGACAAAGCGATTGTTGGGGTCCAAACGGCAGAATAGATAAGGCTCAATTCGTGAATCGTAGGCATCGTGATAGAAACTCGCCCGATTCGCCTTGGCGGTCAGACAGATTGATCACGAGCGGTTTCGAGATTGGTTCTCGCGCGTCGATGAGTTGACGGCGACGCAGCGCAAGAAGGTGGCGGCGGTGCTGTCGGACCCGCCGGAGGGCGCGGCCTCGCTGGCGGCGATGGCTAGACCGCGCCTACGATTCACGAATTGAGCCATAGATAAGGTTGTTGGTTATCCGCTCAAATGTCTTTAACCGCTTATGCACGTGGCTCCGGTGACACACGATGTTGCCCCCGATGTCGACTATTCCCGGCACACCAAACGCTACATGTGCGTTTCACCGGAGCCACGTGCATAAGCGGTTGTCTTTATTTTCCAGATGGCTGAAGCGACTTGAAAGCCTCGGTGGGGCGTGAAGGCTGACCGGCGTCAAGACGGGGTGATCGCCGAACCGTGAGCTGGGCAATCAAGGCAAAGAGACTCAGCGCCGCCTCACCGCTGGTTTCGACAAGGGTTTCCGACAGCGCCGCCGCTTGGTTCAGAGGCCTGGCGGGCGCCTCATAGCCAGCGCCCGTAGCGTGAGCTCGATGGGCGCAACGGTGGCGGGTGTCGGCACGTAACCGAACGTATTGGCCAGCAGCCGGGTTATGTTGACCAAGAGGGTGGTACCGCACCAGGAGCCAGTTTTTCCTTCTGCCCACGCCATCGGCCAAGCATGCGAAGATATATTCGTTGTTCGTATTGTCACGGTCTCGGGCCTTGGTGCACTCGCGGTCCATGGACAACTGAGTCTGAAATCTTGGTTCGAAGTGTAAAGATAGATTGATACCTTATTTGTTGGCTCTGCCAATACGATCGTTCAAGTCTTGAAAATTACCATAAGCAAGAAAGGCCGCCCGAAGGCGGCCTTTCGTAACGGTTCGGACGCAATACTCAGAAGCTGGCCATCACGCCAATGACGAAATAGGTCGCGTCGACTTCGAAGCTGTTGTCCTCTTCACCTTCGAAATCATCCGTTTCAACGGTCGTCGTACCGATCGTCCCGTTGAAGGAGATTCCAGGGCCGAGCGCATACTTGCCGGAAAGATGAACCGTTTCGTGACTGCGATGGCCCTCCATTATGTTCGTCCCCTTATCCATCTCACCGTCCATTTCGCCATCGAACCACGCGAGGCTGATACCCCAAGGACCGGAACTGTAATTGATGCCGAAGGAGACGCCGTCGCCGTTCCTGACCCCACTGTCATCAAAGTTGGCGTATGCAGCCTCAATACCGAAACCACCGTAATTCACTCGTGCACCAACGTTGTATGCTGTAGGATCGTCATCACCCTTTTCGGGATTGTTGAGTGTGCCGTACCCGCCTGATACACGGATTTCTGCGCCGTCAAATGCCTGTTGGAAATTGAGGCCAACCGCGACCATGTCAGACATAACGGCGTTACGATTTACAATGCTATTGCTGTCTTGATTGGTGTCAGGCCCATAGGACAGACCGACTTGGAATCCTTCCACACGAGGTGTGAAATAGGAGATTTTTTCAGAGTCGTTGGTACCGTTCGGCTCAACGCCGGTCGATCCAAGCGGATGAAGCCAATAGCCGTTTCTGGTAAAATCTGTCGCCCATGGCGTCCAATTTGGCATATCACCAGAATTCAAGCCGATTCCGAAATCCCGAACGCTGTAATGCATCAAGTACATTGCGGAGTTTTCCGAACCAAGAACGATCTTGCCGAATTCGCCCTCAATCCACATATAAGATTCGTCGATATCATCCGGTTTTGCAGTGTTTGAAGCATCCCCATCCCTATGAGCATGTCCTTGAGAATTGCCTTCGAGTTCAATCTGAACACCGACGGTGAGGCCATTATCAAGGGCCGTCTTTCCTTTGAAATGGACTTCGGCGTCGGAAACCGTGTGAACTCCATTGTTGTCGGGATCGGCAACGTTATCGACGTCATCGCTATCGGCCATCCCAACCCATTGTTCCATGTATCCGCCGATACCGACCTGGAGCTTTTCGGCGGAGAGCGCCGGGGCCGAGGCAACCATGCCGGCTGCGACGATCGCGGTCGTTCCGAGAAGAATTTTTCTCATTTGCAGTCTCCTGTAGAGACATGCTGTTTCGAACTGACCTATCCGTGTTGGGATCTGTTGGATTGAGATATGTGACCAACTATGTTCGTATAATGTTCTATTTATACCCGGAAACAAACTCGTTCAGACGAAGATACTGGTGCGATATTTCAGATACACTGTAGCAATTTTGGTATACCGCGCTGTCTCTACATGTATGTGCCCAGCGGCGGTCCCGCAGGTGCCAGTAGGTAGTCGCGTTACAATGTGCAACGCCATCGCCAGAGATAGATCGGACATGGGGACGAACGGTTGAACGTCCCATCATATGTGGCTCAATATGTAGTGTCGAAACTGGATCCTGCCCGATTCAATCCCTGTACCTAGTATCCTGGTCGAGAAGTTTGTTAGAGTATGTTCATCGGTAGTATTGGAGGGATGACCGATGGGCAGAGTGGCCGTAGCGATCACCTTGTCGGGCGCGGAGCGGCGTGAGCTGGAAGGGCTGGCGCGGCGGCGCAAGACGGCGCAGGGACTGGCGCGGCGGGCGCGGATCGTTCTGGCGGCGGCGGACGGGCTGGAGAACAAGTCGATCGTCGATCTTGCAGGGACCGATGCCAGCACGGTCGGCAAGTGGCGTCGGCGCTTTGCCGAGCCCCGGCTCGACGGGCTCTACGACGAGCCACGCTCCGGGGCTCCGCGCAAGATCGGCGATGAGGAGATTGCGCAGGTCATCGCCCGCACCTGGAAGAGACGCCATCGGACAGCACCCATTGGCGCCTGCGTTCGATGGCCCGCGCCTCGGGCTATGCGCCGTCGACCATCCACCGCATCTGGCAGGCCTTCGGCCTGCAGCCGCACCGCTCGGAGACCTTCAAGCTGTCATCGGACCCGCTGTTTGTGGAGAAGCTACGGGACATCATCGGGCTCTATCTCGACCTGCCTGAGCGCGCGCTCGTACTCCGCGTCGACGAGAAGAGTCAGATCCAGGCGCCCAATCGCACGCAACCGATGCTGCCCATGCGGCCGGGCCAGGTCGAGCGGCGCACCCACGACTCCATGCGCCACGGCACCACCACGCTCTTCGCGGCGCTGGACATCGCCACCGGTGAGGTTATCGGACAGTGTTTTGCGCGCCACCGCAGCCGGGAGGTCCTCAAGTTTCTGCGTACTCTCGAAGCCCAGGTTCCCGACGAGCTCGACGTCCACCTGGTGATGGACAGCTACGCCACCCACAAGACCTCTGCCGTCCAGCCCTGGTGGCCCGGCACCCCCCGCTGGTATGTCCACTTCACGCCGACCGGAGCCTCATGGCTCAACCAGGTCGAGCGCTTCTTCGCGCTCCTGACCGAGAAACAGCTCAGGCGCCGCGTTTATCGCTCGACCCAGGAACTCGAACAAGCCATTCGGCGCTACATCGATACGGTCAACGCAAACCCGAAACCCTTCCGATGGACCAAGGCCGCAGACAACATCCTGGCCACCATCAGACGCTTTTGCCTGAGGACACTCGATACCGCCGAACGCCAAAAGGAAATCATCAAAACTTCCGAATCGCGACACTAGTGGATTGATTCCAACGTTTGGACTCTTCTTTTTCTTGCGGCGATGATGGTATCGGGATCGGCGATCCAGACGAAGGGCCTGGCTTCGGTGGTGTTGTGTTCGTCGATGACGCGGCGGATGGCGTCCTGGAGGTCGCGTACGGAGCGGAAGACGCCGTCGAGCGCGTTCAGCCACGCGCTCGAGGTGGGGGTAACGTGGAAGGTCCAGCGCGGATGGCGTGCGAGCCAGACCTGGACTTCTTTGTGCTTGTGAGTGGCGTCGTTGTCGAGGATGGCATGGGCCGGGACGCCGGCGGGTATCGTGCGCGCGATGCGGTTGAGGAATCTCGGGAACGCCTGGTGGCGATGCCGACTGGCGTGCTGGCCGATGACCGTGCCGTCGAGCACGGTCAGGGCGGCAAACAGCGTCGTCGTGCCGTTGCGCCTGGAATCATGTGTCATGGTGGCGCCGCGGCCTTTCTTCAGCGGCAGGCCGGGCTGTGTACGGTCAAGTGCCTGAATTTGCGACGTGTCATCGATCGACAGCACGACCGCGTGAGCCGGCGGCGCAACGGAGAGGCCGACGATGTCGGTCAGCGTCTCGAGGCAGGCGGGATCGTTCGAAAGCGTGAACGGCCGCCAGCGGTGCGGCATCAGGCCATGCGCCTGCCAGACCGCCCAGACCCTCGAAGCGGCACCCCCACAGCCTTCGCCATCGCCCGCAGCGTCCAGTGGGTCGCCGCGTGAGGCGGCGGGGTGTGGGTCAACCTTACGATCTTCGCCTCTGGCTCAGGAGCCAGAGGCGTCTTGCCCGGCGGACGCGTCTTGTCCCGCAGAAGTCCATCCACACCCTCTTCCATAGAAGCGGTCCTGCCAGCGCCAGACACTGTTCTTCGCCTTGCCAGTCTCTCTCATGATGGCCATCGTGCCGAGCCCATCGTCGCTCAGAAGAACGATGCGCACCCGCCAGACGTGCTTCTGCGGGCTCTTCGGGTCCGGGACAACCGTTTCAAGGCGATGCCGGTCGTCCGAAGTGAGCGTGAATGAAACACCAGGGCGCATCTTGCAGACCTCCATGATCGACAAATCAGAAGAACACAATAATGGATATATCTGTAACGATCAACACACTAGGCTGTTTCGTCGGCATGGCGCAGCGCGGCCTCGTTCTGGTGCGCGCGGATCGCCTCGGCCAACGGTTCGAACAACGGCACGAAGCGCTTGATGCTGTCGGCCGGCGTCCCCGGCGAGATCGCCAGCCCGATGTCGGCGAGCCACGCCGCGACGCGGTGAACGGGCCGGCAGCAGAAACGACTCACATTCAGCATACCGTCATAGCCATGTGACGGTTGCGTATCGTTGGCACCCATTTCCCGGTCGTCGCTTCCACGCTGGCAACGCCGGCTGTCGGAACGGAGTCCATCTGTTGGTTGACGGGGATCCGCATTTATCGCGCAAGCGGCCGTTCTGGATGTGCGATCCCGCCGTGTGCCGGGCAATGACGCTTGATCCGTCGCTGGTTCGAGCCGATGCATTGTCCGCGCTTTCCCAAGTCTTGACGGACCTGTTGTCGAGCCGCGCCACCGCATCATCATCGGAGCCTCCCGCAAAGGAGACCGCCGATGAAGCCACGAACGTCACGACCGCAAACCCAACTCCCCCTGCTCCTGGAACCGCCGGGGCCAGTGGTGCCGCGATCGATGGCGCTGATACGCGCCCTCGCCGATCTTCTGCGCGAAGCCCTGGATCAGGATACCGAAGTAGCCAACCACAAGGAGGCGATCGATGAGCTCGAAGATCACGTCTGAGCATCTTTGCCGCGGCGCGGTGTTCTGCATCGAGGCTTCCAGGCTCTCCAGGAACGGCCGGGACTGGCATCATCTGATAGACCTGTGCGCCCTGGCCGGTTCTCTGGTTATCGACCCGGACGGGGTCTACGATCCGCGTCTGATAAACGACCGGTTGCTGCTCGGGCTCAAGGGGACGATGTCGGAAGACGCGCTCAGCCTTCTGCGACAGCGTGGTCTGGCTGCCCGCGACGCCAAGGCCGAGCGCGGGGAGCTTCGCTTCACCCTGCCTCCGGGCTATTGCTGGGGCGAGAGCGGACGTATCGAGATCGATCCGGACGAGCGAGTGGCGGGCGCGACCCGCCTTGTGTTTGAGAAGTTCCAGGAACCTGGCAATGGCCGCCAGGTGCATTTGTGGGTCCTCGATTCCGGGCTGAGCCTCCCGGTGGTGCGACGCAATTCTGATGCCCGCAGGATCGAGTGGCGGCCGGCCGCCTGCCACTCGGTGCACCAGATCCTGAAGAATCCAACCTATGCCGGGGCGTATGTCTTCGGGCGGCGCGGCACGCGCACGCGGATCGTGGACGGGCCTGCGCGAAAGTCCGGAGGCCATCAGCGCGCGAGGGCCGATTGGGGCGTGTTGCTGCACGACAACCACGAGGGCTACATCACTTGGGAGCGATTCGAAGAGAAGCAGAGGATGCTCCTGGAGAACGCCCACATGAAGAAGCTTACGTCGCGCAAGTCCGGTCGAAGCGGCTGCGCCCTGCTGACCGGTTTGGTGAGCTGTGGGCGCATGATGCAAGTGTGTTACGGATCGACCCCTTCCCACCGCTATCAGTGCCGGGGAAGCTCGCAACTCCCCGGCCTGTGCGTCGGCATCGGCGGCGTGCGTATAGACCGCGCACTCACCGTGCGCATTCTGGAAGCGGTCTCGCCACATGCGGTGGAGGCGGCCGAACAGGTCGACCGGGCCGCCGCCGAGCGGCGGCGCGCGGTGGATCGTGAACGCGAGGAAGCCCAATACGAAGCATCGTTGGCGGCACGCCGCCACGAGCTGGTCGATCCCGCCAAGCGGCATGTCGCCCGCGAGTTGGAAGCGCGGTGGAACACGGCGCTGCAGCGTGTTGAGCACATCGAGCAACGCCGTGTGGCGCTCGACGCCGAGCGGGCCTCTCGTCCGCGGATCGATCAGGCGGTGCTGTTCGCCCTGGCACAGGATCTTCCCGCCGTAATGCCCCGACGACGAGCATGGGGACGAAGCAACGATTGATCCGCACGCTGATCGAGGAAGTTATGATCGACCTGGACGACGAGGCCCATGAAGCGGTGGTGACGGTTCACCGGGTGGGCGGCACAGCGAGACGCGGGTTCCGCGGGTCAGGATGCCCCGCCATCCGGTCGACCGTCGGCCCGGCGCGGCTGACGTCATGCGCAAGCTCGGCGGTCAGTGGCCGGACCGCGAGTTGGCGGTCACGATGAACCGAATGCGTTGTCGTTCCGAAGACGGCAAGACCTGGACGACGATGCAGGTTCGCGAACTTCGTGAACGGCTCGGCATAGCCGCCTGCGATCCGGAGACGGCGGGGGAGGAGACCGTTAGCGCGGACGTGGCGGCTCAACGTCTCGGAGTCTCCGTCGAGTCGGTACGTCGGCTTATCCGTGAAAGAAAGTTGCCAGCGACACAACTCATGCCGTTGGCTCCATGGAACATCCCGGCCGAAGCGCTCGAAAGCGAGGCGGTTCGCATAGGTGTACAGGAAATCGTCGCCCGCCGCCCTGGCAATGTTACGCAAATACAAAACGTTAGAACTCTCCCCCTACCAGGAATCTGACGTGAGGGACGCACAATGTCATACGTTGGCACGCACAGTGCTCGAACAGGAAACGCGCCCGGAAGCTGATCCCGTAGGGCGTGCCCCGGAACAGCCGCGGCACCGGCGGCGCGATCACGTCCCGCGGCGAGGACGTGCACTCGCAACTCCGGCTCCAGCAGGACCGGACGATTGTGTTCTCGCAGGCCTCGACATCGATCTTGAAGAGAGTGGTGCACCGCTCGCCGTTGACGGCATAGAGCTTGCTGCAGCGCGGACAGACGCGCGCATCCTCCGGCGGATCGCGCGTTTCCTTCTTCTGTCTGAGCCCGGGGCGCTGGGTCCGCCCGTGTCCGGCGGCGCCGCGCTGCTCGCCGCGCTTGCGCCCGGTGCCCGGCCTCTTCTGCCGCTCGCTCTTCCGGAGATCTCGGCGTCCGGGGACCCGACCCTGCACTCCGACGTCTTCACAGCCCGCGACGCGGTCTTCGGTGCGGCTGCCTTGAGCTTGAACCGGCAGACGTCGAACTGCCTCGTCAGCGAGCTCGCGAGCGATCGGTCATCCCTCTCCGACCGGCGCAGGTCCTCGCGGCGCAGCTCCGCCACATTGGCGCGGCTCCGTTCCTCCTTGACGCGCGCCTCTGCCTCTTCAAGCAAAGACGCCCAGTCGAGCGGCTCGCACACCGGCACCACAATGGGAAGCGGCCACAGGGTGTCGTCGCCATCGGGCGTCGTCAGGTCGGTACCGAAATCCGCGTCGAAAACCGCCATGCGCGAGACGGTAGCGCATGCGCGAATTAGTTATCAGTAAAAACCAGTGGAAGCCTAAGATCCCACAGAACCCGAACGGTTACAAATGAACTTCTGAGTATCACCTTCAAACAAGATCCTAATTACCCTCGAAGCTAAGTGGAATGTAGTATAGAATGTCGCCATTTAATTCATTGATAGAGAAGGAAAATTCCATGACCCGCACCCTGGTGCAGTTCCAGAAAGGAATCAGCCTCAACGAGTTCCTATCGCTCTATGGAACCGAAGAGCAGTGCTTCGACGCCCTGTACCGATGGCGCTGGCCTAACGGTTTCGTGTGCCCGAACTGCGGCCACGACCGAGGCTGCTAGTGTCCTGTCCCACAAATACGCGCAGATAGACGTTCGAGCTTGTCGAAGATCGACTCCGCCGTCGCGACCCCGATGAAGGGCGAAGAGGAGGCATTGTATTGTGTGATGAAGCTCTCAATCGTCTTGACGCGTTGAGCGACGCTGTCGACCGAGCCGCGCTTGATGGCCGGTTGGCTGATGAGGCCGAACCAGCGCTCCACCTGATTGAGCCATGAGGCGGATGTCGGCGTGAAGTGAAGATGGTCGCGCGATCTCTTTGCAAGCCACGCTTGGACCTTTGGGTGCTTGTGGGTCGCATCGTTGTCCACGACGAGATGGATGTCGCGTTCGGGCGGCGTCTCGCGGTCAATGGGTCGCAGGACAGCGAGACATTCCCGATGGCGATGACGCTGGGACCATTTGCCGATCCCCTTGCCGATCGCCACATCGAGGGCGGCGAACAGGGTCGTGGTTCCGTGTCGAACATCGTCATGGGTCTAGCCTTCGACAGAGCCTAGTCCCAGCGGCAGCGTAGGCCGGGTGCGATGGAGCGCCTGGATCTGACTCTTCTCATCGACACACAACACCATCGCGTTGTCCGGGGGATTGAGAGAGAGGCCGGTCCCATCACGCAGCTTCTCGATGAAAAACGGGTCGCTGGACAGCTTGAAGGTGTCGCTCAGAGGGGGCTTGACCCCGAACAGGGAGAACCAGCGCTGCACCGTGCTCTTCGACACGCCCTGGGCCTGGGCCATCAGCCCTACGCTCCAAGCACTGGCGGTGTCGGGTTTCTCCTGCAAGGCGCGGTTGATGAGGTCTGCCACCTTGTCATCGTCATAGGGGCGTGGCCGTCCCGGGCGACGATCGTCATGCAGACCCTGCACGCCGCGCTCAACAAATCGTCGCCGCCATTGGCCCACCCCCGAGGGCGAGGTGTTCCGTCGCGCGGCCACCGCCGAATTGGTCAGTCCCTGCGCACAGGTGAGAATGATGCGGGCCCGGTGGACCAGACCGTAGGGCATCGAGGTGGACTGCGACACAGCGGTGAGCTGTTCGCGTTGCGCGCTGGTGAGCACCAGAGGGGGAAGGGGCGGCCGCGCGGCATCGAAGGGCCTCCCGTTGCGCGTGAGGCCGATATTATAAGGCGCGGACTTGAGAGACACTACACTAGGGCGTGTTGACGAATGATCGAAGCATGATCCATGCTGAGACAATGTGGACAAACGCGAGGAACGTCCGAGCGAGCTTGTCATAACGTGTGGCAATGCGACGGAATTGTTTGAGCTTGTTGAAGAATCGCTCGACCTGCTGGCGCCGCTTGTACTTTTCTCGATCGTGATGAATCGTCTCAGTCCGGTTCGACCGGGCGGGTATCACGGCTTCGACGCCCTGGTCGGCCAGCACCTGGCGAATGCCCTTGCTGTCATACGCCTTGTCCATGACCGCAGCCTCCGGTGCGGGAGAGCTGTGCAAAGCCTTCCACAGCAGCTCGAATCCCACGCCATCATGGCGCTCGCCACCCGTCAACACGAAGGACACACCGGTTGTTTCGTTGGCACAGGCGACGTTCAGCTTGGTGGAGAACCCGCCCCGGGAGCGGCCGAGAGCCTGGGCCTCTTGGCCACCGTTTTTTTTTTACCGCGCCGGCGGCGTGTTGATGAGCGCGCACGATGGTCGAATCGATGAACACTTCCTTGAGTGGTTCATCATCTACCTGTTGTATCTGTTGCCAGAGCCGCGCCCAGAGGTGGCGCTTCTCCCAACGGCGAAACCGCTGATAAACGGCATTCCAATGGCCGAATTCATCGGGCAGGTCGCGCCAGGGGGTTCCGGTACGCGCCTGGTAGAGGACGGCTTCGATGAACATTCGGTCGCTGAGCCGTGGCGGGGCGCCGGCGGCGTGTTTGCTCTCACGCAGTAGCGGCTCGAGTGTCGACCAGATAGCATCCGTGATGAGCAGGCGTAACGCCATGATAAGTCCCCGGAAAGTGTCATTGATGGAGAATGATTATCAGCATTTCATGAATTCGTCAACACGACCTAGTGTCCTGTACGCAAAGTTCGTATTGTTAAGGGGGTGGTGTCGATTCGGGGGGCATGGTGATGCGACTTTCGGTGGAGATCAAGCTGAGCGCGGACGAGCGCAACGAGCTTGAGCGGCTGGCGCGCGGGCGCAAAGTCTGGCGAGGCCTGTCCGATCGGGCGCACATCGTGCTGCTGGCGGCCGAAGGGCTTACCAATGTGCAGATTGGGAGCGTGCTGGGCGTGACCAGCCAGACCGCCAGGAAGTGGCGCAATCGCTTCGCAGAGCATCGTCTTGACGGGCTTGACGACGAGCCGCGCTCCGGCCGTCCCCGGCGCATCGATGACGACGCCGTGGCCGAGGTGGTGCGCAAGACGCTTGAGGAGAAGCCTCGTGACGCGACCCAATGGAGCACGCGCTCGATGGCGCAGGCGACGGGGTATGCGCCGTCGACGGTCAATCGCATCTGGCGAGCCTTTTCCCTTCAGCCGCACAGGAGCGAGACCTTCAAGCTCTCGGCAGACCCCTACTTCGTGGACAAGACGCGCGACATCGTGGGGCTCTACGTGGACCCGCCGCAGCATGCCATGGTCCTCTGCGTGGACGAGAAATCGCAGGTTCAGGCCCTCGATCGCACCCAGCCGCTGCTGCCGCTGCGCCCGGGGCAGGTCGAGCGGCGCACTCACGATTACAAGCGCAACGGCACGACCTCGCTCTTCGCAGCCCTTGACGTCGCCACAGGCAAGGTCATCGGACAGTGCTATCGGCGCCACCGCAGCGTGGAGTTCCGCAAGTTCCTGGATCACGTCGAGGCCAACGTGCCGCCCGACCTCGAGATCCACATCGTCATGGACAACTACTCGACCCACAAGACGAAGACGATCCGCGACGGGTTCGCCCGGCGACCGCGCTGGCATGTTCACGTCACCCCGACCTCTGCCTCGTGGCTCAACCAAGTCGAGCGCTTCTTCGCCGATCTGACAGAGAAGCAGATCCGGCGCGGGGTTCACCGATCGACCGTCGAGCTGGAGCAGGCGATCACCGGGTACATCGACACCGTCAACGAGGACCCCAAGCCCTTCCGCTGGCACAAGACAGCCGATGAAATCCTGGCGTCCATCAAGCGCTTCTGCCTCAGGACCCTCGAAACCGCTGCAGCCGCAACATCATAACGGTACGAACTTTGGAATCAGGACACTAGTTGACCACACACAAGCTCCAGCAGTGCTATCGCTGCCACCGTCAGACCTACATCACCGCCAGCACCATCTTCGAGGCCACCAAGCTGCCTCTGACGGTGTGGCTCTAGGGCATCTCCTTCATGACCCAGAACAAGAAAGGTGCATCGGCGATGACGCTGCACCGCCAGCTCGGCATCTCCTACAACGCCGCATGGCGCATGCGCCACACGCTGATGCAGGTGATGATGGAGCGCGACCGAGAGCATGTGCTCGGCGGGTTCATCCAGCTCGACGATGCCTACCTCGGGGGCGAGCGTAGTGGCGGCAAGCGCGGACGGGGGCACCGGGCAAGACCCCTTTCGTAGCCGCGGTCGAAGGCTTCCGTCTCACCGAAATCGCCGCCTGGGCCAGCAGCACCTGAGCCCGGGCACGCAGGTGCTCTCCGATGGGCTGACCTGCTTCAATGGCGTGACCGCGGCAGGCTGCGTGCATGAGCCGATGGTGACCGGCGGCGGGAAAGCCGCGGTTGAGCGTCCCGAGTGTCAAGGGGTGAACACGATTCTCGGCAACATCAAGAGCGCCTTGCGTGGCACCTGTCATGCGATTCGTCCCAAGTATGCCCAGCGCTATCTGGCGGAGTTCGAGTACCGGGTCAATCGTCGCTTCGACCTGCCCGAGATCATCCCTGGACTGGTCTACGTGGTGCTGCGGACACCGCCGATGCCGGAGAGGCTACTCAAGTTACGCTTGGTTTGAGTGGTAATCAGGAACAAGATTGAGCAGGAAAGGCCGCCTTCCGGCGGCCTTTCCTTATTCGTTCCAAGAAATATTGACGGTCTCGTTGGGCCGAATACGGCCGTACACTGAAAGCCGTTATAAATTCAACGCGTGATCAAATTCACCCGATGTGGCATTGTCCCCGTTCGGTGACAACAACCGGTGAGATTTCCACAATCCCCGGGACAACGGCGTAGTGGACCGAACGAAACTGTATTAGGGCGTGTTGACGAATGATCGAAGCATGATCCATGCTGAGACAATGTGGACAAACGCGAGGAACGTCCGAGCGAGCTTGTCATAACGTGTGGCAATGCGACGGAATTGTTTGAGCTTGTTGAAGAATCGCTCGACCTGCTGGCGCCGCTTGTACTTTTCTCGATCGTGATGAATCGTCTCAGTCCGGTTCGACCGGGCGGGAATCACGGCTTCGACGCCCTGGTCGGCCAGCACCTGGCGAATGCCCTTGCTGTCATACGCCTTGTCCATGACCGCAGCCTCCGGTGCGGGAGAGCTGGGCAAAGCCTTCCACAGCAGCTCGAATCCCACACCATCATGGCGCTCGCCACCCGTCAACACGAAGGACACACCGGTTGTTTCGTTGGCACAGGCGACGTGCAGCCTGGTGGAGAACCCACCCCGGGAGCGGCCGAGAGCCTGGGCCTCTTGGCCACCGTTTTTTTTTTACCGCGCCGGCTGCGTGTTGATGAGCGCGCACGATGGTCGAATCGATGAACACTTCCTTGAGTGGTTCATCATCTACCTGTTGTATCTGTTGCCAGAGCCGCGCCCAGAGGTGGCGCTTCTCCCAACGGCGAAACCGCTGATAAACGGCATTCCAATGGCCGAATTCGTCGGGCAGGTCGCGCCAGGGGGTTCCGGTCCGCGCCTGGTAGAGGACGGCTTCGATGAACATTCGGTCGCTGAGCCGTGGCGGGGCGCCGGCGGCGTGTTTGCTCTCACGCAGTAGCGGCTCGAGTGTCGAGCAGACAGCATCCGGGATGAGCAGGCGTAACGCCATGATAAGTCCCCGGAAAGTGTCATTGATGGAGAATGATTATCAGCATTTCATGAATTCATCAACACGCCCTAGTAGGGTCCTTGCGCATCCTCAACCGATTGGCCCGCCGTCATCCCTGATAACGGCAATCACGGTCGAGCGTGGCACACTGTCGCCACCGTCCGGAAAATGGCTGTTGCCCTTCTCACCCGGATGCTGCAACCCGACAAACATGGTATTCTGATCCTCCGACCAGCAAAGTCCGGTCACCTCACACTCCTTCGGACCGACCATAAACCGTGCGATCGTGCCGCTGGCCGGATCAGCGTGCAACATCTGGTTATTGCCTTGGCCCGCAAAATCGCCCTCGTTAGTGTATTTTCCGTCCGTTTGAATCCACAATCCACCCTTGCTGTCGAACGCAAGGCCGTCGGGCGAATTGAACATGTTGGCTTCGTTGACGTTGTCCGAACCCGAACGGTCATCGTCGTGAACCGCTGGGTTACCGGCAACCACGAAAAGATCCCACGTGAAACCTTCAGCCGTGTGGTCGCCATCAACCGGCAGCCAGCGGAGAATCTGTCCGTACAGATTCTCCGCCCGAGGATTGGGCCCGCCGACCGGCGTCGGATCGCCGCCGGCATTTGGTTTCTTTCCGCGATTCTTGTTGTTGGTCAGACAACAGTAAACCTCTGCTCGTTTTGGATTACTCGCAACCCATTCCGGCCGGTCCATGGTCGTCGCACCAACAGCCGAAGCGGCGATGCGGGTATGCACAGCAATCTCCCCGGCTGACGCCATGCCGGTTGCATCAGGCGTAAGTGCTATCCAGCGTCCACTACCATCCTCGTCGAACTTCGCAACAGACAACGAGCCGCTTTCCAACAAATCCCGATTGTCACCGCCCTCGACATATTTCCTGTTGGAAATGAATCGGTACAGGAATTCGCCACGCTCGTCGTCGCCCATATACGCGACGACATGACTGTTTGCAGCAACCACGATCTCGGCATTCTCGTGTTTCATACGGCCAAGAGCTGTTCGCTTCTTTGGTGTCGAGCTTGGATCAAGCGGGTCAATCTCGACGACATAACCTGCCCGGTTCGGTTCATTCGGGTGCTTCGAGATGTCAAACCGCTCGTCGGTCATGGACCACTTGTAACCCCGATCCTGGAGCTTGACGCCATAGCGCTGTAAAGCAGGTGAAGGTTCGTAGTTCGGGTCGCTTGAAGAGAAATATCCGTTGAAGTTCTCCTCACAGGCGAGATACGTATTCCACGGTGTACGCCCATTGGCGCAATTGTTCCAGGTTCCGAGTGATTGCGTGCCGGACGGGTCGGAGGCTGTCTTCAGGAACGCGTGCCCACGGGCCGGGCCAGTAATTTCCATCGGTGTATCGGCTGTGATCCGGCGATTGAGTGGCGAGTCGATAATCGGACCCCATCGTCCATCGCGGAGGTCGATCTCAAGAACACTGACACCGTGTCCGGCCTTGCTCTTGCGTATGTCATCCGCGGTCTCAGGGCCCTTCGACTCCCGGTTCCCATGGAAAATCTTCCGGTTCACATACTCGTTGTTAACCACAAGAATGCTCTTGCCGTCTCGCATGAACAACGACATGCCATCATTGTTGTCGCCGAAACTACGCTCCTGACTGCTGCCGGTTCCCCGGTTTGCATGATCGAACTTCGGTGCGTCGGACCAAAGCGGGTCTCCCCAACGGATCACCGGATACCACGAGAAGCCGTTTGGCACGGTCACAGTATCCAGAGTGTTCGCGGTGACTGGCTGGAACTTCAGCCATGAGGCTTCCGCGGCAGCCGGTTTCGGCAACAGCCCGCCAGCCGCGACGAGCGTGCCCACTGCTGCTGCACCTTGCAAAAAATAACGTCGAGAGGCCACGATTTCAAAATCGCACGGATTATCATGATCGCCACTGGAATCGTGAATTAGTTCATCAGTAGGGTGTATTTCGGCCATTGGTCAATCTCCTATCGCCATGGGTTTCCCTAGTCCGGCGAGCGGACAGGGCTTAGTACTGGTTGCGAGTTTCATTTTCATTACGGCGGTTCGTCCTTGATGATCTGCCGCACAACTTCTGCAGCCCGCTTGCTGGGCCGTGAACTAATCTGGAGCAGACACTGTTGAAGTCTGGCGTAACCCGTTAACTGTGCTTGACGCTCAGGACCGTTAGCCATCAACGGTACAAGTGCTGCTGCCAACCGGTCCGGCCGGCAGTCGGATTGTATGAACTCTGGAATAATATCCATGTCAGTTAGTAGATTTACCAAAGAAAATCGCTTCACCATGGCCATCCGAAGGCCAATGAAGGCAGAAATCGGCGAGACTCGGTAGGCCGTTATCTGCGGCACCCCGGCAAGCGCGAGTTCAAGCGCTATCGTGCCTGAAGTCCCGAGTGCCGCGCGGCTCGCGGCAAATGCGTCATGCTTTTCGCTGTCGGTCTGAATGAATGTTGCTGGCCAAGGCCAGTTGCCAACCCCGGACTTGATGTGTTCTGCAACCGTCGAGACGGTCGGTACAACGAGGTGGAAATCTGGATAATATGCTGCCAGTCGCTTGATTGTTTTACGGAAGACCGGCAACAGACGGCGGATTTCATCGGTCCGGCTGCCTGGCAGCAATGCCACAACCGGTGTCTCGGCGGCAATGCCGTGACGCTCACGAAATGCGACACCGTCACCGGTTGGCGCCTCAATCACAGGATGCCCGACAACACTTGTAGCCAACCCTTCCCGCTCGAAGTACTCGAGTTCGAACGGCCAGAGAACTAACAGATGATCGAACAGGCGCGCCATCTTGCGCGCCCGCCCTGGCCACCAGACCCAGACCATCGGCGCCACGTAATGGATTCGTGGCGCACCGAAGCCGGCCTTGATCAGTCGGCGAGCGATACCTTTATTAAATCCGGCCGAATCTATAGTAATCACGGCGTCTGGGTGCCAATCCAAAATGTTGGCTGCGGTTCGGTCCATAAGACGCAGGATACATGATGCTCTGGGCAAAATCTCCACTAGCCCCATTACCGCAATTTCCTCCAAAGGAAACAGGCTCGTGACGCCTTCGGCCGCCATATGTCCACCGCCGATGCCCGCGACCTCAAGCGGACCGCCATCCCGCAATCCCGCGATCAAGCGCGCACCAAGCGCATCGCCCGATGGTTCGCCAGCAATGACATAGACTCTAAGCGTCATGTTTCCTCTTTTTAAACCTCCCCGGTGACAAGCAGCTTCTTATGAAAATCACTTCGGACTCCGAACCGGGAATAAAAATAAGGACTCAACGACACCACACCACACCAGAACCCACGGTCGTCTCGCCAGTCAACAACGTGCTACCTGGCAGTTACGCCTTCAAAGAAGACGATTGCACTGCCTATACCCGATACGCACCGTCCAACAGCGCAATCATCAACACTATCGCGACCGCCGTGATCCGAGGGGACAACCGCAAGATCGGCAAACCGAACAGGAGCTTCGTCGAGAGTTTGCGCGCCTTCAGCTATCGACGCAAGGATATTCTGAAGGTGCTCTTCACGCCCTTCTGACCAAGACCGTTCTCCCGAAACCACGACACCACCGGTGTGTCCGCTGCCCACACAACACGACGACTGTCTCCAGGATCGCCCGACCGACAACGCGTCGCGCTGCATCGACCGACCAATCCGGGGCCAATGCGCCATGAATGCCCGATTTGCGCGGTCGATCACATTATCGGCAGGCATGAGAAAAACAGGACGAACTTAACGTAGGATCGCCGTGCGTAAAAGGCGAACCTACCGTCTGGCACGGCGATTCCATGCTGAATTTGAGCGCCGGTCGAGCGGCACCTTGACAACATATAGCGAAGTCATTTTCACAATTTGGTCCGTAAACGAGATTAAATGGGCGGCCGAAGAAAACGGGCTTTTCTGTCTTTTTTGGCAAGAATTCATATCGCCAAACTCTTGTCATGGACTCGCTGTTTACAGCGTGGGTTCACCGTGGCCGCCTGGTTCACGTCACTCGAAAGTGTTGTCGCAACGGAATCGAGAGCTTCTGGCATTGATTGCCCGAGAGAAACCGGCCTCGTTCACCGAACTTGCGACGCTTGCAGGCCGAAATAAATCGAACCTGTCGCGTACCCTGAAGACGATGTCGCGATACGACCTTGTCGAACTGAAAAGAGGAGACACGACACTCTTGTCCCACGGATGCGGTACGATCAGGTAAGGCTCGATGTCCCGTTGACCCCCGTGCGGCAGCAGAATATCTGAACTCAGCGCGCGGGGCACATCTGCCGCAGAGACAGATCTGAAGATCTTCGCGACAATTCCAACATTAACACCTGCGCGGCCCGGGTGACTTGGCGCGAAAGACTTGCAGTCCTGGTTTTGTTTCGGCGAGCGGCGGAATGGTCTGCAGGGCGTTTGGTTCCCTCAGCAGCGGCTTTCGAGAGGGTCTCACCCGCCAATTTGCGCGAACTCAGTGCCCTAGGGATTGTCTGAAAAAGTCGGCTCTGTCATAATTGGTTTCTTGGTACGGAGTGGAGTGCAAGCCTTGGAGCAAGCGACGTTTGCGGAGCTGGAGCACGACCTGAAGAAGCGTTGGACGCGGCGTGAGGTCTTTCTCGAGACGATGGACGGGCTGGTTCCCCAGATAGTGTCGTCACGAAATGCCAGCCCAGAGCGCCAGACACCGGATCTGCACCGCGGCGAGGAACGATGCGGCATTCCTGGCGTATCGCGTGGCAATCCCACGCCAGCGCTTGAGCCACAGAAAGGCGTTCTCCACCAAATGCCGGTGCCGGTAGAGAGGGACATCATACGCTCTGGGGTGGTTGTGGTTGCGCTTCGGCGGAACCACTGGAATGACTTCATGCTCCTCACAATAAGACAGGATGGCATTCGTGTCATAGGCCTTGTCCGCCAACAAGGACTCGGCATCTATCCCTTCAATCAGCTCGACCGCTTGACTGCAATCTGCTGCCGTCCCCTCGGTCACCAACACTCGCACCGGCATCCCATGCGCGTCCACAGCCAGGTGCAGCGTCGTGTTCAGCCCCCTTTTGTGCGACCCATCGCCTGATTGCCACCGATCGCACCGCTCGCATGGGGATGGACCTTGAGATGACTGGCGTCAATCATCAGCCACTCATCGTCCGGCTCATCCACCAGAGGCTCTAGCAACGCCCCCCAGACCCCCTTGTCCCGCCAGCGACAGAACCGACGATGGGTATTTTTCCAGTCTCCATAGTCTGGCGGCACATCACGCCAGGGAGCGCCGGTACGCAGAATCCAGAAGACAGCATTAATGAACCGTCGATTATCCTGCGCCACCCCACCCCAACTTCCCGCTCGGCCAGGCAGATGAGGCTCCAGCAACAGCCAGACCCTGTCCGAAATGTCGTGACGCCGATGAGCCAATCCCATGAGTCGCCTCCAGGAACCATCGAGTGAATTCGACAGATAGGACAGATAAACATCACTCATGACGACACTATCTAGGAGCGGCTGGAGGCCCGCATCGAGCCGTTCGACCCGAAGGCCGGGCGCGGTCGGCGGCCCTATTCGCTGAGCGTGATGCTGCGGGTGCACTGCGTGCAGCTGTTCTACAATCTGAGCGACCCTGGGATGGAGGACCTGCTCTACGAGGTGAAGTCGGTACGGCGGTTTGTGGGGTTGCGCCTCTCGGGTGCGCTGCCTGACGAGACGACGATCCTGCATTTCCGCCACTTGCTGGAAACGCATGGTCTGGGTGAGACGCTGTTCGAGGAGATCAACGCACATCTGGCCTCGCTCGGACACCGTTTGAGCAAGGGGACGGTCGTGGACGCGAGTCTCATTGCCGCGCCGTCGTCGACGAAGAACCGTAAGGGCGAGCGGGACCCGGAGATGCATCAGACGAAGAAGGGCAATCAGTGGCATTTCGGGATGAAGGCGCACATCGGGGTGGATGCGCAGTCGGGCTTGACGCACAGCGTGGAGACGACGCCGGCGAATGTCTCGGATGTGGCGACGGCGCACGCGCTGTTGCACGGGGGCGAGGAGCAGGTGTGGGGTGACGCGGGCTATCAGGGGGTGGACAAGCGCGCGGAGAACCGGGACACGGACGTGGACTGGGAGGTGGCGATGAAGCCCGGCAAGCGCCGGGGGCTGGACAAGGCGGGCCCGGAGGCGGCGGCGGAGAGGCGCAAGGCGTCGGTTCGGGCCAAGGTGGAACATCCGTTCCTGTATGTGAAGCGCCACTTCGGCTACGCAAAGGTGCGCTATCGGGGGCTGGCGAAGACCACGCAACGCATCGCCGTGCTGCTCGGGTTCACCAATCTGCTCATCGCGGGGCGCGACGCCACCGCCTGACGTGGGGGAGTCCGTCCGCAACCGCCGCAAGGCGGCGGGGACGGTCGGCTCGGGCATCGAAATCCCCATTTCCTGGCACGACAACACGTCCCCGATGGGCTCTGGCGTTTCACCCATGGGCCACGACACCCGTATACCCGAAAAACCGACTTGTTCAGACATTCCCTAGCTTCAGAAACGGCAGTGGCTGGCGTCGAACTGTCATGGCACATTCTCCTGGTTAGATTGGGTCAAATATCATTGAACTAAATGCAAAATAGACAGAACCTCTTGCAAAATTCCTGCCCAGGGTCCGGTGAGCCCGGATCGGTCGGTTGATCCCGGTCACCTCTGCACCTGGAGGTCGGAAGCCATGGATTCGCGGTGTCTCATCAGAGACGATGAGACCAAACAGGGACCTTTGTGGACATCGGGACACGCCTCTCCGGGCCATCTCTGCGAGAGGGCCGCGAAGGGTCGGTATGCGTTGTCGGAGCCGCGCTATGGGGCGGCGAGACGTATCAACGGGTCAGCCGCCAGGGCCAGGATGCCGACCATGAGATGGCAGGCGACCCTGGAATGTCCACGGACGCGGACATGGCGCCCGCCACACTCATCCTTGAGGCGGGCGTTGGTCCTCTCGACACCGGACCGGATCCGGAACCGCACGGTCTCGGGATCGACATGGCCTATTGCACGCCGGGCCCGGGCCTCCCGGTCTCGCTCCTCCTTGAGGTCCTTGTCCCGGCGCGGATTGACATCGATGATCGGCACATGGCCAAGCCGTTCGCTCATCTGGTAGATCTCCCTGGCATCATAGGCCGCGTCCATGAGATCGTAGAGATTGGTCACACGCCCGGCGGTCATCATCGCCAGCGGGATCGCGACCTGACTGTCATGAACGGATGCCGCGGTGAGGACGGTCCTCAGCGGCACCCCGCAGTCTGCTGTGTCGATAGGCAGCTTGTCACCGCGCCAGGCCTCCAAGCCCCCCTTGGCAGTCTTCTTTGCCCCGTGATCGCAGACCTTCGGCAGCGCGTCGAGCCTCTCATCGAGATCCATCCCGTTCGCTTGCTGTTCGAGACGCCCAGGCTCCTTCGTCCTCTCCGCGCCCTTGCGGGGCCGGCCGCGCTTGCGGTTCGGCGTCCTGGCCTTCGGCTTCGGGGCCGGCGTCTCCCGGGCCTCGATGGCCGTCGGGTCCCGCGACACGTGGCCGATGAGCGCGTCGCCCAGTGTCTCTGCAACCAGAGCCGCGTGCATCCTCTCCGGAAGACGGGACTGCGAAAATTCGGCAAACGCCCGCGAAAACGTCGCTTCACGCGGGATCTCCGCGACACGCGACCAGCCGCACAGCCGGCGCAACGTCGGGTCCACCTTGAGCCTGTCGATCAGGTGACGGGTCGTCGGCAGACCCCACACCGCCTTGGCGATGACGCCACGGGCCAGTGCCCGGCGATCCTCCCGGGGCCGACCCGGACCGGTCCACACCCCATCGACGAAGCCCTCCACCTTGACGAGATCGAGAGCTGTCACGAAACGCTTGTGCGTCTCGAGGAGAGGACCGACCGCCTCGGCCAACGCAGGGAAAAGGTCCCCTTGAAATCGGTGCCAGAGATCGGATAGGGTCGAACCAAGGGTCATCGAGGTCACCTCTTCGGTATCTTGTTATTGTGGAAACACAACATACCACGGGGTGCCCCTCCCCCGAAACCCAGGCCCTCGACAACAAAATCAGCCTCGAGAAGGCAAAAAACCGGTCGGGCCGGCAATTTTGCAAGAAGCTCGACAAAGCAGATTATACCTGCCAGGGAAACATTTGATCTTCCCGGTAAAGACGACCGCGTGTTCAACGATTGCGCGCAACGTCAATCCCTTGGTTGTCGCTCAGCCAATGAGCGCCTGATAGACCAGAACCCGCAACGCGCGCCGGATCGGATAGCTGGACGACGGAATCAACTGCGTCATGAACACGACCGAAAGGTCTTCGTCCCTGTCTATCCAGAAGGCCGTACTGGCCATGCCGCCCCAGGCAAATTCCCCGGGCGAACTCGGGATATGCGCCCGCACCGGATCAAGCAGCACAGCGCCGCCGAGACCGAAACCGATACCGGTCATCGGCATCTCGCTGAATATGGCCTGCCCCATCGACTCCATGTCGCCGGGCAGGTGGTTTCGCATCATCAGCGCGACGGTCTTACGGCCGAGTACATCGACACCGTCCAAGGCGCCGCCGCACCGCAGCATTTCACAGAACCGCAAGTAATCGGCCACCGACGACACCAAGCCGCCACCGCCGGAATGCATCAGCGCCGGTGCCCGGAACCGGCTATTGTCGGCGTTTTCGACAAGCTTCAGCGGGACATTGTCGGTCTTGGTGTACAGCGAACAGAAGCGCGGCATCTTGTCTTCAGGCACTCCGAAAAACGTATCCTGCATGTTCATCGGCTCGAAGATCCGTTCCCGGAACACCTGCTCCAGAGGCTTGCCGGCAATGACCTCGACGACACGTCCGAGCACATCCGTCGCAACCCCGTAATTCCACCTGCTGCCCGGATGAAAACACAGTGGCACCACGCTCAAGCGCCCCACGATAGTCTCCAGAGTGTCACCGTAATTGGCAAAATCGGCCTTAGCCCGGCGCATCGCACGGCCAACCGGGGTCGGGTCGAACAGTCCATAAGTAAATCCAGCCGTGTGGGTCATCAGCTGCCCGACGGTCGGCAGCGATTCGGGTGCGACCAGCGTCATGTTTTCGAAAGGACCAGAGACATAGACGTTCTGACCGGCCAGTTCCGGAAGAAACTTGGCGACCGGATCGTCAAGCTGCAAAAGCCCTTCCTCGAATAGCGTCATGGCCGCAACGGTCGTCACCGGTTTGGTCATCGAATAGATTCGGTAGAGGCCATCGGCAATCGCAGGCAGCCCTTGTTCGACATCGCGCATGCCATACAAATCGGAATAGGCGACTTCGCCTTTTCGCATGACCGTGATTCCGGCAAAGGGCAGCTTACCGGAATCGACATAGGACCGTGTCAACCTGCCAATCCGGGCAAGGCGCTCGGCCGAAAAGCCGATTGTTTCGGGTCGTGTGATCGGCGTGAGATCGTCAAACGGCATTGCGATTTTCCTGAGCAGATGTCAACCACGGCGACCATATCAAAGGTCTGGCGACGTGTCATTCTGTAGATGCCGAACGTCATCTGTTAGGGAAAGTCTGAACAACCCCGTTTCCCGGGTATACGGGTGTCGTGGCCCGTGGATGAAACGCCAGAGCCCATCGGGGACGTGTTGTCGTGCCAGGAATATGGAGATTTTGATGCCCGAGCCGACCGTCCCCGCCGCCTTGCGGCGGCTGCGGACGGACTCCCCCCACGTCAGGCGGTGGCGTCGCGCCCAGCGATGAGCAGATTGGTGAACCCGAGCAGCACGGCGATGCGTTGCGTGGTCTTCGCCAGCCCCCGATAGCGCACCTTTGCGTAGCCGAAGTGGCGCTTCACATACAGGAACGGATGTTCCACCTTGGCCCGAACCGACGCCTTGCGCCTCTCCGCCGCTGCCTCCGGGCCTGCCTTGTCCAGCCCCCGGCGCTTGCCGGGCTTCATCGCCATCTCCCAGTCCACGTCCGTGTCCCGGTTCTCCGCGCGCTTGTCCACCCCCTGATAGCCCGCGTCACCCCACACCTGCTCCTCGCCCCCGTGCAACAGCGCGTGCGTCGTCGCCACATCCGAGACGTTCGCCGGCGTCGTCTCCACGCTGTGCGTCAAGCCCGACTGCGCATCCACCCCGATGTGCGCCTTCATCCCGAAATGCCACTGATTGCCCTTCTTCGTCTGATGCATCTCCGGGTCCCGCTCGCCCTTGCGGTTCTTCGTCGACGACGGCGCGGCAATGAGACTCGCGTCCACGATCGTCCCCTTGCTCAAACGGTGTCCGAGAGAGGCCAGATGTGCGTTGATCTCCTCGAACAGCGTCTCACCCAGACCATGCGTCTCCAGCAAGTGGCGGAAATGCAGGATCGTCGTCTCGTCAGGCAGCGCACCCGAGAGGCGCAACCCCACAAACCGCCGTACCGACTTCACCTCGTAGAGCAGGTCCTCCATCCCAGGGTCGCTCAGAGTGTAGAACAGCTGCAACCCAGTGCACCCGCAGCATCACGCTCAGCGGATAGGGCCGCCGACCGCGCCCGGCCTTCGGGTAGAACGGCTCAATGCGTGCCTCCAGCCGCTCCCAGGGAACCAGCCCGTCCATCGTCTCGAGAAACACCTCGCGCCGCGTCCGGCGCGTCTTCAGGTCGTGCTCCAGCTCCGCAAACGTCGCTTGCTCCAAGGCTCGCACTCCACTCCGTCACCAAAAAACCAATTGTGCCAGAGCCGACTTGTTCAGACAATCCCTAGCGTTTCGGCCCCATGTACTATCGTCGCTTATTCGTCGAGCCGCGACCTCATGCCACCGGACGTCGCAGATTCCGGCAAACTGCGACAACAGCCGGTGGTTCTGCTGTTCGTACCGGAATTTGGTCGCGCCAATCGTCGGATGAATTTCGAGCATACCGCTTATGCACGTGGCTCCGGTGAAACGCACATGTAGCGTTTGGTGTGCCGGGAATAGTCGACATCGGGGGCAACATCGTGTGTCACCGGAGCCACGTGCATAAGCGGTTCGAGCATATTGGCCAGAGTCATGACAGCCATGGGCGTTGGATGGCCCTGGGTGGATCCCGTCTCCCAAGCCGTTTGCGGTATCAGGGCCTCTATCAGACTGATCGTACGCCTCCCACGTTGCGAAGAGGCATATCATCGACGCAGGCATTGCCCTTGTCCAAATGCCGGCAGGCAGAATCCAGACGTTATCGATACGGTTTTACGCCGAGGTCAGACCGCTCACCAGTCGTCCATCGTCGAACCGCAAGGCCGCTCCATCGAGATGTATTTTCCGGCAGATGCTGCTCGGTCACGAGCGGGATCCCATGTTTGGCCGGAGACTCCTTGACTGGCCGCTAGTCATCTCCGGATCAACTTGGTCCCGTCATCTTGTTGCGAACATCTACCGTGGCCGAACCTCGCTTGTAAATCCCCTCCGGTCGCACTCCATTTGGATTCACAAGACCCTGCCAGCACTAGGCTTTCAGTGCGTAGGGATCAATCTTCGCGGTCGCGGAGTACGGTGATTCCATTCTAAATTTGAGCGTCGGTTGAGCGGCACCTTGACAATACAGCGAGGTTATTTTCACAATATGGTCCGTAAACGACATTAAATCGCCATAGAAAACGGGTGATGAAAGGACAGTTCAAAATGCAAAGACGGTTTTTGTGAAACCCGGAATCGTTCTCATTTTCGAAAAACCGCTTATGCACGTGGCTCCGGTGAAACGCACATGTAGCGTTTGGCGTGCCGGGAATAGTCGACATCGGGGGCAACATCGTGTGCCACCGGAGCCACCTGCATAAGCGGTTTCGAAAATATTTTCCGACAACATCTTTCGACGACGACTCAATTGTTTAGTGAAAACGAACAGCCTAGTGTCCTGATTCTGAAGTTCGCATAGCTATGATTGAGTTGGCGCGAGTTCGAGGGTTCTCAGGCAGAAGCGCTTGATGGACGCCAGGGTTTCGTCGGCGGACTTGTGCCAGCGGAACGGCTTGGGGTCCTCGTTGACCGCCTCGATATACGCGGTGATCGCCTGCTCCAACTCGACGGTCGAGCGGTGACCCCCGCGACGGATCTGCTTCTCCGTCAGATCGGAGAAGCACCGCTCCACCTGGTTGAGCCACGACGCCGAGGTCGGCGTGACGTGGACATGCCAGCGAGGCCGCTTTGCGAACCAGGCGCGGACTTCCTTCGTCTTGTGCGTCGAGTAGTTGTCGATGACGATATGGATGTCGAGATCCTCGGGCACGTTGGCCTCGATATAGTCCAGGACCTTGCGGAACTCCCGGCTTCGGTGACGGCGGAAACACTTGCCGATGACCTCGCCGGTGGCGACGTCGAGGGCGGCGAACAACGAGGTCGTGCCGTTGCGCTTGTCGTCATGGCTGCACCGCTCGGCCTGGCCCGGCCGCAGCGGCAGCAAGGGCTGGGTGCGGTCGAGGGCCTGAACCTGGGACTTCTCGTCCACACAGAGAACCATGGCATGCTGCGGCGGGTCCACGTAGAGGCCGACGATGTCGCGCGTCTTGTCCACGAAGTACGGGTCCGCCGACAGCTTGAAGGTCTCGCTGCGGTGCGGCTGCAGGGAAAAGGCCTGCCAGATGCGATGGATGGTCGAGGCGCCGTACCCGGTGGCGCGCGCCATCGAGCGCAGGCTCCAGTGAGTGGCGTCGGGCGGTGTGTCCTCCAGCGTCATGCGAACGACCTCGGCAACCTCGTCGTCGCCGATGCGCCGGGGCGCACCCGAACGCGGCGCGTCATGCAGACCGTCGAGGCGGTCTTCGGCGAAGCGGCGGCGCCACTTGCCGACAGTCAACTCCGTGACCTCCAACAAGGCCGCGATTTCCTTGTTGGACAGCCCGTCCGCCGCCAACACGATCCGTGCCCTCAGCGCCAAGGCCTGCCACGACTTGCGGCTCCGGCTCAGCCGACCCAGCTTCTTGCGCTCCTCATCTGTCAGGGTAATGTCCACCGCTGTTCTCGCCACGGAATGAACCTCCTTGCTTCCATCAACAACACAATAGTACGAACCTATGGAGCAGGACACTAGCCTCGGCGCAGCTCTGCGTTACGACCTTCTGGATAACCTCTGGTTCGATCTATTCCACGAAACTGCACAGAAATTTCTGCGCCGCGTGGATGGGCATTCCGTACGATTTTTCGACGAAGACGGAACTGTTCGCGGGGACGAGGTTGAGCTCCGGGCAGACCGTTCACGCTGAACAGCCTCATTCCGGAACACACCTGACGCTCATGCCTGTCAGGGTTTGCGCGTACGAATCAGGCGAGTCAGTGGAATGTGGGCAGCCTTGGGATCGACACCGGCATCGTGACTGGGGGAATCCGCAACGAGCGAGATAATTATACCACATGCACAATGAGAGTATTATTGCGCCTCCGGCGGCAATGAATGAACTTCGACACCAAGACCCGTCAAATGATCCTGCTGCCAAGCGTTCTACCGCCTAGCGCCACGCACGAATTTATCCGATTCGCAATCAACTCCACGCCCTTTTTTGATCGATGTCTTTCTCTGATCGTTTGCGAAGCGGTCCAACCGACCTAACTATGTCCCTCGCGCTGGCTATTTGCATGCCACGCGTTGTCACAACAAAACTGTTCCGATAGCCACAGTATCTATGACATGAACCTTGTCGTCGAAACCTTTCCATGCAAGAGTCCGGCACCATGCGGGGGTATTTTGGAATAGGTGTCGAGGGGATAAGTAAGCCAATGAACCTCGGCGCCATCGCTCGTACCGCTCACGCCTTCGAAGCCAGTTTCGTCTTCAGCGTAGCGGCCGCGACGCCACTACGGGAACTCAGCAAGGCCGACACGTCAGACGCAACCGAAAGCGTTCCGTTCTATCGGTTCGACAGTGCCGACGACATGATGTTACCAGCAGGATGCTCCCTGGTCGGAGTCGAGATCACCGCGGATGCCGTCGATCTGCCAAGTTTCCGCCATCCGCGATGTGCTGCCTATGTGCTCGGACCGGAGCGCGGCATCCTGTCCGGCGCGATGCTGGCGCGCTGCGATCATGTGGTCCGGATCCCAACACGGTTTTCGATCAATGTCGGCCTGGCTGGCGCGCTTGTCATGTATGACCGCCTGCTGACGCATGGCCGGTTCAGCTCGCGGCCCGTTCAGCCCGGCAGCGGCAAGGCGATGCCGGTACCGGTATTCGGATCGCCGGCCTGGATCCGCAAGGCCAAACGGCAACAGGCAGGCAAGGCATGACAACGGATTTTCGAGCCATATTCGAAGACTCCACCGGTCCGGAACGGGTCGCCAAGCGCCTTGCCCGGGCCGGGCTCTGTTCGCGCCGCGACGCCGAACGCTGGATCCAGGACGGACGGGTATCCGTCGACGGCAAGATCCTCGAAGGCCCGGCAGTCACGGTCGATAACATCAGTCGCATCAAGGTCGATGGCCAGCCGCTCGCACCGATCGAGCCGCCGCGGCTCTGGCGCTATCATAAGACCCGAGGACGCATAACCAGCAATCGCGATACCCGCGGCCGGCTGACGATCTTCGACGATCTGCCGACGGAGTTGCCCCGCGTTGTTACCGTGGGCCGGCTCGACTTCGAGTCCGAAGGTCTGTTGCTGCTGACCAATGACGGCGACCTCGCGCGCATGCTCGAACTCCCCTCCACCGGTTGGGTTCGGCGCTACCGCGTCCGGGTCTATGGTCGGCCGCAGCCCGGACAACTCGAACACTTGAAACCCGGCGTCGTTGTCGATGGTGTCCGGTATCGCCCGGTCGATATCGCCCTCGACCATCAGGGTTCGAGCAACGCGTGGATCACGATCGGCCTGCGCGAAGGCCGAAACCGCGAGATCCGTCACCTGATGGATCATGTCGGCCTCCCGGTAAACCGGCTTATCCGGACATCCTTCGGGCCGTTCCAGCTCGGCAACCTCGCGGCCGGCGCGGTGGACGAGATTCGGCAACGAACCCTCAAGGAGCAACTCGGCGCCGCTGTTGGATCGACATCAGCCCCGAAGCGAACAACATCCGGAAAATCTCGTGCGAATCGTCGCCGGAAGCCATAAGATGTCCAGACTCGCAACACCGCCGGGTCGGGTTACCCGTCCGACTTCCGCCCGAATTCGTGAGGCCCTGTTCAACATTCTGGACGGCGGCCGGTTCGATGAATCCTATCGCAACCGCCTAATTGTCGATGCTTTTGCCGGCACCGGCGCCTTGGGCCTAGAAGCGCTGTCGCGCGGCGCGGAACACGCGGTGTTCATCGAATATGCTGCTGTTGCCCGCCTGGTCCTGCAGCGGAACATCGATGCCTTGGGTTTTCAGCAGTTGGTTACGGTGTTCCCGGATGATGCAACGTTGTTGCATCGGCCCGCCCCGACACCAACCGGTCTAATCATGCTCGATCCGCCTTACCGGTCCGGCTTGTCCGGCCCGTGCCTCGCGGCCTTGCATCATCATGGCTGGACCGCGGCCGGAACGCTGGTTGTGCTGCAGTTGGCTGCCGATGAACAATGCGTCTTGCCGGACTGGCTGACGCTGGCCGATGAACGGCGTTACGGTGCGACAAGACTGATCTTCGCAAGGGTCGTCTGAGCGACGTTCAGGCTTGGCGGTCCTGCTCGGCCATCCAGTCTTCGATCAGGCACCGGGCAATCGAATCGGTGCGCGGCAGCAAATTGCCCATCCGTCCGAAATCACGCAATTCGGTAAGCGTGAACCAGCGGGCATCCTCCACTTCGGCATCGTTACGGCGAATCTCCGTCGATCGGGCACGGGCATGGAAACCGAGCATGATCGAGGCTGGAAACGGCCATGGTTGCGAAGAATGATACTGGACATCCTCGACATCAATATTGGTTTCTTCCCAGACCTCACGGGCGACCGCTTCTTCCAGGGTCTCGCCCGGTTCGACAAATCCGGCGAGTGTCGAATACAGACCCGGCTTCCAGACCTGCTGACGTCCCAACAGGGCTTCATCGCCGTTGTGAACCAGCATGATGACCGCCGGATCGGTGCGCGGAAAAGACGGTTCACTGCAGGCGGTTTTACTGCAATTGCGCTGGTGACCGCCTTTTATCGGAATGCTCGGGCTCCCGCAGACACCGCAGTAACGATGCCGCTGGTGCCAGTACATCAGGCCGCGGGCATAAGCGAGGACAGAGCCCTCGAACCGGTCGAGCAGCGGTCCGATCTGACGGAGATCGGTAAACATGCCGATATCCGTGAAGATATCGCGAAGTCGGGATTCCTCAAGCGGCGACAGGTCGAGGGCGATATAGGGAGTCTGGTTCTTTTCACCGAGAAATGCGACAAACTCGGCCTGCTCGACAAGCCAACGGTATCGCACCGCCGACAGTAGCACCGCACCCGGCGTACCGGAGTCATCGTCAGCAATCAATGACCGCGATCGCCAGACCGCGACGAACCGGGTTTCCGGGAGATCCATCAGACGGTCGAGCCATCCATCCTCTTCCCGGATATGGGCTGAGCGGTTGAGGCCGCTGAAGCCGTAAAAATTCGGCCGTTTGCCGATCAGATGGGTCGGATAGTTTTGCGACATGGAGGGAACTGTACACGTACAATCCTGTCAGACAAGCAACCGGATTCAGTCTAGCATACAGCATAACCTGTTTGGCTAATATTCCAGAAATCTCCATAGTCAGGGCGGATTTGTATTTCGACCTTTTGCCGGCTTTGCCAGGGAGTTGCCTGAGATAGTCGAGTTCTTCCCCACGTCCTGATATGAGAGTTGTGAGGCAACCGTTGGGGCGAGGGCGCCGTGGTAGTTCTTTCGGATGTGGCCGTCGACATCGTGGCGGCACAGGACGAGGCCCGCTTCCGCGACGTGACGCAGGCGCACCACGACCTTGGCGCGGTGTCTGGGATGGGCGAGACCGTGCGCTATGTCGCGCACCACCGAGGGCGATGGCAGGCGCTTGTGGTGTTCTCGGCGCCAGCGCTGAAGTGCGGGGCGCGCGCCCGCTGGATCGGCTGGAGCCGTGGTGTCCCGTTCGGCCGTCTGCACCTTGTCACCACCACCGCGCGCGTCCTGATCCTCCCCGGCGGTGAGCGTAACCTCGGCTCGCGGGTGCTCTCGTTGTTGCGCGCGCCGTCTGGTGAGCGACTGGCCGGCCCGCTTCGGTCACGACGTGCTCCTGGTGGAGACCTTCGTCGACCCGGCGCGCTTCCGGGGCACGATCTACCGTGCCGCCAACTGGATCCAGGTCGGGCGCCCCGCGGCTTCGGCCGCAAGGGCCACGGCTACAGCACGCAGGCGCGGCCCAGGCTGGTGTTCCTTCACCCCCTGTGCCGGCGCGCGCGGTCCCGGTTGCGCGCCGCCGATCTCGACCCCCGCCTGTGACATGGAGTGCCCAAGATGACGCTGAGCACCGCACAGATGCGATCCCTCCCCGTGGTCTTCCAGGGCATCGACGATCCCCGCCGCCGCCATACCCTGCCCACGGTGCTGGCCTTGGCCAGCGCCGCGACCCTGTGCGGCATGCGCGGCGACAAGGCGATCAGCGAAGGGGTCGACGATCTCAGCCCCAGGCTGCTGCAGCGCTTCCGCGTGTGCCGCTGCGACGGCCAATACCGCCCGCCCAGCCTCTCGGTGATGCGCCGCCTGCTGATCCGCGTCGATCCGCTCCAGCTCGACGCCGCCCTGAGGGCCCGGCACCAGGCCCATGACTTAGACGACAGTGCCCTGGCCATCGACGGCAAGACCCTCCGCGGCGCCATCGATGACGATGGCAAACAGGCTCATGTGCCCGGCATTACAGGTCACGACACCAAAGCGCCCTGGGGGCAAAAAGTCGGCATGAGGCCCGACGCCGACGAAGGGGAGAAGCGCACCAACGAGATCGGCACCATCATCCCCCGGCTCGAGACGGTGCCCGACATCGCGGGCCGCACCGTCACCGCCGAGGCCCTGCTAACCCAACGCACGCTGGCCAAGGATCTGCTCGGCCGCGGCGCCGACTCTCTGTTCACCGTCAAAGGCAACCAGCCGAACCTGCATGACGATATCCGCCTCCGGCGCGACGAGACCACCGTCCGGCACGTACCGGACGTCACGGACCAGAGCCCAAAGCCCGAGCACGGTCGCCGCGAGCGGCGCTCCATCCAGGTCTCCAGCGACCTCAACTTCCCCGGCGTCGGACAGGTCTTCGCCCTGCGCCGCGAAACCGTCGCGGTCACGTCCGGCAAGCGCCGCCGCGAGACGGCCTACGGGGTCACCAGGCTGAGTGCGCAGGCCGCATCCCCGGAACGCCTCCTCACCCTCAATCGCGGGCTCTGGACGATCGAGGCGATGCACCACATCCTCGACGGGAGCTTCGAGGAGGATCGAAGACGCATCCGCACCGGGAACGGCCCGGAGACCATGACCCGGCTGCGGCGCTTCGCCATCGGCCTCATCAAGGCCCGCGGCCTCGACTTCCTGAAAATGACCAACAACGCCGCCCCGCAACCAGCACTTGGCTGACCGCTCCTCCGGGCCGCGCCCATCCCCTCCTCGCCAACCCAACCCTCGCCACACGGGGGCGAGTGGTCATCCCCGGATCACACCGTCCTCGCCTCGCGCGTCCAGGCGGATCGCTATAGCGCGGCGCGATGGCAGCCAAATCCGCAATTGAAGGCCCCCGAACCAGAGACAAAAATCAGAACGAATTTACCGTGTCTCCATAGTCGCATCCCCGGCTCGGGATGACGATGACGCATGACCGTGGGCAGCCAGGGACCGTCGTCCGGATCTCCGTGGGACCGATCAACCCTTGCACGGGATTGCGGGGTCGCGCAGGCGCGCCAGTTTTCGTAAAGTGTGCTGGCCGGGTCATGCGACACGGACAACCAATCTGCCAATCCGGGACTTCGGGAGGATCACCTGATGCGCGGCGTCGTTGTGAAACAATACACCGACTTCAAGAACCTGACGCTGGACGAATTCCCGCGCCCGGATCTGAAACCGGACCATGTCCGGATTGCCGTTCAGGCTGCCGGAGTCAGTTTCGCAACCAGCCTTGTCGTGTCGGGCCGTTATCAGCGCAAGCCACCCTTGCCATTCGTTCCCGGAACCGAATGTGCCGGCTTTGTCACCGAGGTCGGTGGCAATGTCGAAGGGTTTGCGATCGGCGACCGGGTCTGTGCGGTCCTCGACTGGGGCGGCCTTGCGGAAGAGACGGCGGCTCATGCGGTCAATGTCTTCAAACTGCCCGACAGCCTCGAATTCCACCGTGCGATCTGTTTCACCAATTCCTATCTGACGTCCTATGCCGCATTGATCTGGCCACATCTGCTGCAGATCAAGGCCGGCCAGACGGTGCTGATACACGGCGCCGCCGGCGGAGTCGGAATCGCGGCAATCGAAATCGCCAAGGTCAAGGACGCAACCGTCATCGCAACGGTTGGATCCGAGGAAAAACGGGCAATCGTCACCGAACACGGTGCCGATCATTCGATCAATTACCGCGAGGGCGGTTTCCGTGACACGGTCCTCACCCTCACTGACGGCCTCGGCGCCGCAGTCATATACGATCCGGTCGGCGGTAATGTCTTTGCCGAGTCGTTGCGCTGTATCGCGCCGGAAGGCCGAATCATGCCGGTCGGATTCGCGGCTGGAATGATCCAGCAGATTCCCGCCAATATCCTGTTGGTCAAGAACATTACCGTTTGCGGCCTCAATCTGGGCTATTATTTTGGCTGGAGTCCGCGTGATATGCGCATTGCCTACGCATCGCAGATGAAACACAGCATGAAGACCCTGTTTTCATGGTTTGGGCAGGGCCATCTCAATCCGCGGGTGTCGCATGTCTTCAGCCTGAACGACTTCCAGGCGGCGATGACAACGGTGCTCAAGCGCAAGGCGACCGGCAGGGTCGCGCTTGTCATGGACGAGGAAGCGCGGCGACTTGCCGTCTGAAACCATCCACCATCCAAAATCGATTCCAATCACAATGACATCATCCCTCTTCACGCCGATCGAACTGCGCAGCCTGACCCTGCCAAACCGGATCATCATCGCACCGATGTGCCAGTATAGCGCGGTCGAAGGCCGGGCTATACTGGCATCTGATCCATCTTGGCCAGTTGGCACAATCGGGATCGGGCCTCCTTGTCGTCGAAGCGTCGGGCGTCGAGCCCCGCGGCCGGATCACGCATCAATGTCTCGGTCTCTATGACGATGCGACCGAGACGGCACTGGCTCATGTGGTCCGGGCGTGCCGCGAATACGGTAATACGCCTTTAGCAATCCAGCTTGGTCATGCCGGACGCAAGGCTTCAGCCTGGCCGCCGCAGAAAGGCGGAGCGCCGCTGACGGTTGACGAAGGCGCATGGGAGACCGTGGCACCGTCGGCCATTCCCTTCGCCAATACCTGGCACCGGCCGCGTGAAATGGACCGGTCGTTGATGGACGAGGTCATCGCAGCCCATGTCCAGGCCGTTGAACGCGCTGACCGTATCGGTTTTGACGCCATCGAACTGCATGCCGCGCATGGCTATCTGATGAGCGAGTTCCTGTCACCGCTCGCGAACCGGCGCAACGATGTCTATGGCGGGTCGATTGCCAACCGCATGCGATTTCCGCTTGAGGTCTTTGAGGCCATGCGGGCGGTCTGGCCAACCGACAAGCCGATGGGCGTACGGTTCAATGGAATCGATTGGGACAACAACGGCCTGACGCAGGAGGATGCCATCGCCTTCGCATCGGCGCTGAAGGCATGGCATTGTGATTTCTTTGATGTGTCCGGTGGCGGCAATAGCATGATGCAGTCACCGGTGGGCCCCGCCTACCAGGCCGCGTTTGCCGCCGCGGTCCGGCAGGCGACCGGGGTTGCGACCATGGCGGTCGGAATGATCCGGGATCCGGCCATGGCCGATCGTCTCGTCGCCAACGGAACCTGCGACATGGTGGCCATCGCACGTGGCTTCCTCTACGAGCCACGCTGGACTTGGCGGACCGCCCATGAACTCGGCGGAGAGGCAGCGTGGCCGGTACAATATCAGCGGGGTAACCCGTTGCGCTGGCCGCAGGCGTTCCCGGAATTGCAGGACCGGGATTAAACTCGGGACGCATGGATTGCAGGAGCAGCATCACATATCGTTGTACCACCACAGACCAGCTGATGCTCGCTGTTGGCGTCTGGCACGGCGAACAAACCCTGATAACAGGAGGCAATGATCAGCATGACGACAATCTCGACCTCGGGCCGCTGTCTTTGCGGCCGCGTCACATACAGTTTCGACGGTCCGGTCAACTGGGCCGGCCACTGCCATTGCGAGAGTTGCCGGCGGCAGACATCGGCACCGATGGCGAGTTTTCTGGGCGTGCCGGACTCAGCCTTGCGCTGGACCGGCGAGGCGCCGGCGTTGTTCAGTTCATCGCTTGGCGTACGCCGCCGGTTTTGCCGGACCTGCGGTACGCCGATGGCTTACGAAGCCGACCGGTTTCCGGACGAAGTCCATCTCTATGCTACGAGCCTCGACGACCCGGCGGCTTACAGCCCATCCTTCCATGTGTTCACGTCCGAGCAGATGCCATGGCTGCATCTCGCAGACGATCTTCCGCGATTTCGCCTTACGACGGGCGATGGATAAGGCTGACACGGTGCCAGTCATTGCGCGACAGGACAATACAGTGTCGAACCAGCCATCGCAGCAGATCCAGGACCGAGCTTTCACAATCCGGTTCGTCCGAAGCCGGATCTGCGTGTTGATCACGGATGCCGGAACGCGCAGCGACCGTATTGCATGGAGATTGTATCTTTGGCCGGGAGGCGATTCGCTAATCTCTGGACCTACTTGCAGGGCGAGAAACTACATCTGAAGGCCTTCGCGGGACAGCAATTCTCCTTTTGGAGTTATCAGGGGTTTTCAAAGGCTTGGAGATGTGATTCAAGTTGTTGTATGAAGCGTCTTGAACGATACATGGATGTGCTGGGGAAGCGGTGCGCGGCGTTGCCCGACAAGCGCTCGGGACGCAACACGCGCTATGCCATGAGAGACATCGGGCTTGCGGCGTTTTCGGTGTTTTTCATGCAGAGCCCGTCGTTTCTGGCGCATCAGCGCCTGCTGTCGGCGCAGCGCGGCGCTTCGAACGCCGGGACGCTGTTCGGCATGGAGCGGGTTCCGTGCGACAGCCATATCCGGCGGATGCTGGATGGGGCGCCGACGGATCATTTCGACGCGGTGTTTTCGGCGCTTGTCGATGACCTGGATGGTGCCGGCGCCTTGTCGGGTCTGCGCTGCCTGGACGATCGGGTGTTGATCGCGCTGGACGGCTCGGAGCCTTTCCGTTCCGGCACGATCCACTGCGCGCACTGCTCGACGCGCCGGCGGGGCGAGGATGTGGAGTATTTCCACAGCTTTGTCGGCGCCGCTCTGGTGGCGCCGGGGCAGCGCCGCGCCTTGCCTCTGGCGCCGGAGTTCGTGCGCCCGCAAGACGGCTCGGCGAAGCAGGACTGCGAGAGCCGCGCGGCGCAGCGCTGGCTGGCCCGCCTGGGGCCTTGTGTGGCCGGGCTGAGACCGGTCTATCTGGGCGACGATCTCTAGTCCCGCCAGCCGATCTGCGAGGCGGTGCGCGCTGCGGGCGGGAGCTTCATCTTCGTGTGCAAGCCGTCCAGCCACAAGACGTTGAGCGAATACACCCATGGCGTCGTGCTGGACAAGGTGTGCCAGACCGTGGGCAGGGGCGCGGCCAGGCGCCGCCATCGCTATCGCTGGATGAATGGCGTGCCGCTGCGCGACGGCGCCGACGCGCTCGTCGTCAACTGGCTGGAGGTCGAGATCGCCAAGCCCGACGGCAAGGTGACCTACCGCAACAGCTTCGTCACCGACCTTGCCGTCACGCGAGACACCGCCGCCGACATCGCCGCCTGCGGGCGTGCCCGCTGGAAGATCGAGAACGAGACCTTCAACGTCCTGAAGACCAACGGCTACAACCTCGAACACAATTTCGGGCATGGCAGCCAGACACTGGCCAGCATCCTGGTCGTGCTCAATCTGCTGGCCTTCGCCCTGCACACGGCCTGCGACCTGATCGAAGCATCCTGGCGGCGGGCGCGGCACGCACTCGGAGCCCGAAGGCGCCTGTTCGAGCACATCCGCGCGATCACCGCCTACCATGTCTTCGCGTCATGGGCGGTCCTCATGAGAACCGTCATCACGGGCATCCCGCCTCCCGCAAACGCTTGATCCCCGGCCCCCGCGCCAAGCCCATCCCTCCAACCGCAAAACCGCCAAAAAAACCAACACGAAAGGCCGCAATGCAACGAAAAACGCCATAAGGAGAATTGCTGTTCGCGGGATGTCTTAGTGTCTGAATCATAATGATATCAATTAGCGACAGAACCTCTTGCAAAATTCCTGTCCCCAGGGTCCGGTGAGCCCGGATCGGTCGGTTGCTTCCGGTCACCTCTGCACCTGGAGGTCGGAATCCATGGATTCGCGGTGTCTCATCAGAGATGATGAGAACAAACAGGGACCTTTGTGGACATCAGGATACGCCTCTCCGGGCCACTCTCTTCGAGAGGGCCGTGAAGGGTCGGCATGCGTTGTCGGAGCCGCGCTATGGGACGGCGAGACGTATCAACGGGTCAGCCGCCAGGGCCAGGATGCCGACCATGAGATGGCAGGCGACCCTGGAATGTCCACGGACGCGGACATGGCGCCCGCCAAACTCATCCTTGAGGCGGGCGTTGGTCCTCTCGACACCGGACCGGATCCGGAACCGCACGGTCTCGGGATCGACATGGCCTATTGCACGCCGGGCCCGGGCCTCCCGGTCTCGCTCCTCCTTGAGGTCCTTGTCCCGGCGCGGATTGACATCGATGATCGGCACATGGCCAAGCCGTTCGCTCATCTGGTAGATCTCCCTGGCATCATAGGCCGCGTCCATGAGATCGTAGAGATTGGTCACACGCCCGGCGGTCATCATCGCCAGCGGGATCGCGACCTGGCTGTCATGGACGGATGCCGAGGTGAGAACGGTACTCAGCGGCACCCCGCAGTCTGCTGTGTCGATATGCAGCTTGTAACCGCGCCAAGCCTCCATGACCCCCTTGGCATTCTTCTTTGCCCCGTGATCGCAGACCTTCGGCAGCGCGTCGAGCCTCTCATCGAGATCCATCCCGTTCGCTTGCTGTTCGAGACGCCCAGGCTCCTTCGTCCTCTCCTCGCCCTTGCGGGGCCGGCCGCGCTTGCGGTTCGGCGTCCTGGCCTTCGGCGTCGGGGCCGGCGTCTCCCGGGCCTCGATGGCCGTCGGGTCCCTCGACACGTGGCCGATGAGCGCATCGCCCAGTGTCTCTGCAACCAGAGCCGCGTGCATCCTCTCCGGAAGACGGGACTGCGACCATTCGGCGAACGCCCGCGAAAACGTCGCTTCACTCGGGATCTCCGCGACACGCGACCAGCCGCACAGTCGGCGCAACGTCGGGTCCACCTTGAGCCTGTCGATCAGGTGGCGGGTCGTCGGCAGATCCCATACTGCCTTGGCGATGAAGCCACGGGCCAGCGCCCGGCGATCCTCCCGGGGCCGACCCGGACCGGTCCACACCTCATCGACGAAGCCCTCCACCTTGACGAGATCGAGAGCTGTCACGAAACGCTTGTGCGTCTCGAGGAGAGGACCGACCGCCTCAGCCAACGCAGGGAAAAGGTCCCCTTGAAATCGGTGCCAGAGATCGGATAGGGTCGAGCCAAGGGTCATCGGGGTCACCTCCTCGGTATCTTGTTATTGTGGAAACACAACAGACCACGGGTGGCCCCGAAACCCAGGCCCTCGACAACAAAATCAGCCTCGAGAAGGCAAAAAACCGGTCGGGCCGGCAATTTTGCAAGAAGCTCGGTAGTCAAGGGATCCTGGGCATCCGGGCCCTGCTGAAGTCCGGCCGCTTCAATGCCGTCTGGTTTGAAGTCCTGAACAGCATGACGGCGCGTAATGATAATGCACCATATTGTGAAAACATTCTCGTAGCTCAAGAGGGAGAAAAGTAACCCGGTTCGGAGTCCGAAACGGCAACAAGGGGTCGTGACAGGTGAGGCCCTCCAATGGGGAATAGTGTATCGGAGTGGCTGGCCCCCGGACTGATTTTTCCGGGGATGGTTTCGCGCCTCAAGCGGCTGGCTTTGATTGGGTCCCGGGTACCGGTCGTTCGGTCATGACCGTTCACAGGCGCCCGCAGGAGAGGCGTCAAGACCCGTCACTGGTGATGGAGAAGCAAACCCTGAAACGGTGTTGTGTGCCGCATGTCCGGCTGCGTCATGCGTGGTCCTGCGGCGGTTCCAGACCTGTCCCTGGGTGGCGGTCCTGTGGCCGAGGCGAGACAGGGTCTCACCTGACACAGGAGCAGGCAGGCCCGGCAGCACTCACCGTGTCAGCAATACTCCGATACCCCGAAGCGCGTCACCGAACACGGCCGCCGGCGTCCGGTCGCCCGGAACCCGGCGCGGCCGGGTCTTGAGCTGATGCTCGACATCATGCACCGCCGACGCTTCAACAGTGCGGAAATCGATCGTTTTGTCAAAGTACTGCCGAACCAGGCCATTCGTATGCGCGTTCAGGCCGCGGTCCCGGGAATGGTAAGGCGTGGCGAAGAAAAATCCCGCTGACAGGTCTTCGGAGAGGGCCTGATCGCCGGCAAATACCTTGCCGTTATCTGCCGTCAGCGTGTGCACCAGCGGCGCAAACGACGTCAGACACCACCGCACCCCGGTGCCGGGATCCGATGATCGGATCGACCTCCCGGTCGCCAGTCCGGGTCTTTTCGTCGACCACCGCAGGGTGCTCGCGGATATCGACCCGGTTCGGGATCAGGCCGCGTCCGGTCGCCAGGCGATGCGCCTGCTTAATCCGGTATCCCCGCCGACCGGTATTCCGCTTCACCTCCCGGCCGATCGTCGAGACATGGCAGCCAGGTGCCCGGGCCATCGTGCGCAGCGCAGCGCCCCTTTCAGGAAGCGCCTCGATCCGGCATCGTTGCTCGAAGGTCAGGTGATGGTATCCTGAGGGCATGATATCCCTCCTTTGTATCCACTTTGGAGAGTATCACCATCACTTGACCGCCACTAACATGCTGCGGATACAGGATCTTTAACCTCTATCAGACGTGTTGCGCCTCGAATTTAAATGGGCGTAACAAAAAATAGAGCTATTACGAAATCATCAAAGAAATGACGACACCATAGTGGAATCGCACCCATGTGAACCTGATCGACTATCATTGACCGGATTGGGGCGCTGGCGATGAACGATATTGCGAACGATCTTGTTGGCCCGATGCTGAACCCGCCATGCTTGGGAGAACTGATCCGTGAGAGCATGGACGATGTTGGATGGACCGTGACCGATACAGCGGTGCACCTGAGCTGTGAGCGAGGAACGCTGTCGTGCCTGTTGAACGGCAAGGCGAGGACATCCGAAAGCGTGGCGATAGCCTTAGAGGATATCGGCTGGTGCACCGCCGATCACTGGATTCGGATGCAGGCTCGTTACGAGATTGCGCAAGCACGAGGGGAAGCCGATAATGTACCAAGTGACGCGACGTCATGATGCCACGGCAGTTGCGTACAGTTTGATCGAGTGAACGGCCAACACGACCGGATCGTTGACGCCGTTGCAAATTATCAAGCTTGTCGACATCAGCTATGGCTGGATGCTTGGCCCGATTGTGCCGGTTGTCTATCGCGCGTTCAATGCCTACAGGGCAAATCCGGTTAACGAGCTACGCGGCCATCCGGCCAATCTGGACGAATTCGAGAGTGATCTGGTCGACTAGTGTCCTGATTCCAAAGTTCGTACCGTTATGATGTTGCGGCTGCAGCGGTTTCGAGGGTCCTGAGGCAGAAGCGCTTGATGGACGCCAGGATTTCATCGGCTGTCTTGTGCCAGCGGAAGGGCTTGGGGTCCTCGTTGACGGTGTCGATGTACCCGGTGATCGCCTGCTCCAGCTCGACGGTCGATCGGTGAACCCCGCGCCGGATCTGCTTCTCTGTCAGATCGGCGAAGAAGCGCTCGACTTGGTTGAGCCACGAGGCAGAGGTCGGGGTGAAGTGAACATGCCAGCGCGGTCGCCGGGCGAACCAGTCGCGGATCGTCTTCGTCTTGTGGGTCGAGTAGTTGTCCATGACGATGTGGATCTCGAGGTCGGGCGGCACGTTGGCCTCGACGTGATCCAGGAACTTGCGGAACTCCACGCTGTGGTGGCGCCGATAGCACTGTCCGATGACCTTGCCTGTGGCGACGTCAAGGGCTGCGAAGAGCGAGGTCGTGCCGTTGCGCTTGTAATCAGTGCGCCGCTCGACCTGCCCCGGGCGCAGCGGCAGCAGCGGCTGGGTGCGATCGAGGGCCTGAACCTGCGATTTCTCGTCCACGCAGAGGACCATGGCATGCTGCGGCGGGTCCACGTAGAGCCCCACGATGTCGCGCGTCTTGTCCACGAAGTAGGGGTCTGCCGAGAGCTTGAAGGTCTCGCTCCTGTGCGGCTGAAGGGAAAAGGCTCGCCAGATGCGATTGACCGTCGACGGCGCATACCCCGTCGCCTGCGCCATCGAGCGCGTGCTCCATTGGGTCGCGTCACGAGGCTTCTCCTCAAGCGTCTTGCGCACCACCTCGGCCACGGCGTCGTCATCGATGCGCCGGGGACGGCCGGAGCGCGGCTCGTCGTCAAGCCCGTCAAGACGATGCTCTGCGAAGCGATTGCGCCACTTCCTGGCGGTCTGGCTGGTCACGCCCAGCACGCTCCCAATCTGCACATTGGTAAGCCCTTCGGCCGCCAGCAGCACGATGTGCGCCCGATCGGACAGGCCTCGCCAGACTTTGCGCCCGCGCGCCAGCCGCTCAAGCTCGTTGCGCTCGTCCGCGCTCAGCTTGATCTCCACCGAAAGTCGCATCACCATGCCCCCCGAATCGACACCACCCCCTTAACAATACGAACTTTGCGTACAGGACACTAGGTTATCGACAAATACGGTGTGCTGACAGGTGCGCAATTGTCGCAGATACCGCATGCTCCCAGTACGCCGTAGCATGAAACCTGGTACCGTGAAGGGAGAAATGCCTTCATTCCCGAATCTTTGATCCGGAATCACTACAAGGGAAGCACTGTACGATCGCGAAACTGGTCGTAAAATTTCCAGACACGGTCAGGAATGTTCCCCGACCGCTGCCTGCCGACATGGATAAGGGGCCGCACGACAAGTCAGGCAGGAAGACCGCGCTTTTTCCTATTTTTGATATCTGGAACGGCGTTCGGGACGGCACGAACGCAGGAAACCGTTACGAAACATCAGTTCTCACGGCATCAATGACTTGATGATCATGGTCACCTCTGCAATTCCCACGATCATTTTCGTCGTGTCCCGGCATCATCTGAAACCAACATCGTCGCGATGATTGACGATCGGATGCTTGGCCTTAAAAGCGTCTTGTTCACTGGCAAGTTGGCACGCGTATTGACATTCTCTGTCCAACGGAACCTGTAACAGGCCATTGCGTCGAACGAGATGAGGTCTTCTGCTCCGGGCAGACGGGCGAACTATCCGAGAGAACGGCACCTTCATCGATAGACCTGCCGGACGGGATCCATCCTGATCTGGGCACCGACTGAACGCTACATTTTACAGTGAGTCCACGCCAGGCACCCATTGGTTTCATTTGGCGATATGAATCCCTGTGACAAACCAATGGAACACCTGAGAACACCGAAGTCCGATTGTGGCCTGAACGATATCCGTCTCACTGTAAGGATCTCGGATCGCAAGGACCGTGCGCGCCTGTTTCGCCCTTCAGGCGCACTCAATCTGGTACAGACCGCACGCCAGAGTAGTGATGAAGCAGCCGGGCGACCCGACCGTTCAGCACCACCAACGGTCGGTTTGCAACCAGATCCCTGCAACAAGTAACTCCGTGTATCGGTCTGCCGTCAGCAACATCGTATTGACAGTGGTTCAAGTCCCGCCTGCCATAGTCCCGGTACTGACAATCAACGGCATCTTGCGCATTATCGGGGACGCGGGCGCAACATCATCAGATCGGGAACGAACACCTCCATGTACGATCTTCTCAAAGGCCTTCGGGTCATCGAAGGATCCGCCTTCGTCGCCGCGCCACTCGGTGGCATGACACTCGCACAACTTGGAGCCGAGGTCATTCGCTTCGATCCTGTTGAAGGCGGCATGGATCATCGCCGTTGGCCGATCGACGATCACGGTCGAAGTCTCTATTGGGCGGGGCTCAACAAGGGCAAGAAATCAATCGCTGTGAATACCAGGTCCGAAGAGGGACGTGATCTTGTTCGCGCGCTGATCTGTGAGTCCGGTCCCGACCGCGGCGTTTTTCTGACCAATCATCCTCCCGGCGGCCCCTTCGGTTACGACCATCTGACACCGCTGCGCGAAGATCTGATCATGCTGAACATTCTTGGTAACCATGACAGATCCGGCGCGGTCGACTACACTATCAACTGCGCGATGGGATTCCCGTTTGCCACCGGACCCCGCAATTCCGACCGACCGGTCAATCACCTGTTGCCGGCCTGGGATCTGATTACCGGCAGCATGGCGGCAACGGGGGTCCTTGCGGCAGAACGCCGGCGCGGCCGTGAGGGCAAGGGCGAACTCATCCACCTCGCCCTGTCCGATGTTGCGCTCTGGGTCGCCAGCGCCCTCGGCCACATCGCCGAGGCCGAATTGCTCGGACGAAACCGGGCCGCAGACGGGAACAATGTCTACGGCGCGTTCGGCCATGATTTCAGAACATCGGACGGCCGGAGAGTGATGCTCACGGCGCTGACCCGCGCACAATGGCAGCGCCTCAAGAAAGCCGTCGGAATTGAAGACGCCGTGGCGCGGCTGGAAGCCGAGCGGGGACTCGATTGCGATGCCGAAGGCGACAGGTATCTGGCCCGCGATGCCATCGTGACATTGATCGAACCATGGATTGCCACGCGGGATCTGGATAATGTACGACGGTCAATGCAGACGGCCGGCGTCCTTTGGGGACCGTATCAGACCTTCACGGAACTGCTGCGCGATGATCCCCGGTGCTCCACGACCAACCCGATGATGGAGCATGTCTCGCAACCCGGCATTGGCGCACATCTCGCAGCCGGACTGCCGCTGCGGTTTTCGGCGATTTCCAGCCGGCCGGTCGCCCCCGCACCGATTCTCGGCGCGGATACCGATGCCGTACTCGCAGAGGCTTTGCGGCTGCCCGACCACGCAATCGCCGACCTCCACGACCGTGGCATCGTCGGCGGCCCGGTGATCTGAAGCCCGGGCGCCGACCGGCACGGCGGCCTTTTCGTTCGAAAACATCGAACCGCTGATCGCTCTTCCAGCAGAATGGTGCCGACGATGGCTATCACTGCGGCGGCCGGCTCCGCAAGCTACGGCAACGCATACGAGTTCGTGCAGAACATCCACGCTTGCTCAGCGACGTCATTGTGTACCGAGACAATCCACGAAGGCATTACCGAGTCCGCGCATGATCTGGAACCAGGCGTCTACGCCAGGGTCCAGATCGGCCCCGAGCGGATCAAGCGATGCCGATCGGACCCCGGTTCCCTCAATCACGGTATGAACCAGGTCCGGTTCGAATTGCGGTTCGGTAAACACGCAACGAACATCCAGCCTGATCAGGTTCCGGCGCAATTCAGTGAGTCGCTTCGCACCCGGCGGCCTCGCCGGATTCACGGCGACCGCACCAACTCCATTCAACCCGAACGCCTGCTCGAAATACCGGTAACCGTCGTGAAATACGATAAAGGCGCGATCACGCACCGGTGTCAGATACTGCCGCAATATCTCTGTCTCGGTCTTCATTCGCTCCTGCATCGCCATTGCGTTGTTCAGATAGATTTCAGCGCGATTCGGGTCGATCCGAGCCAGCGCCCGAGCAATGACATCGACAATTCGATCGGCATTGCCGGGATCAAGCCAAATATGCATGTCGTAAGTATCATGGTCGTGACCATGGTCATCCCGGTGGACCTCCGTCTCTGCTCCAGCCCAGAGCCCGGCTTTGCGGTTGGGCAGAAGGTGCATTCCAGCTGCCTCGTGCAACGTTATGACCTTGGCCCCGGCCCCAATCACCGAAATCGGCCGGTCGAGAAAAATTTCCAGTGATTCACCGATCCAGACAATCAGGTCCGCTCGGCGCAAGGCTTCTGCATCGGAAGGACGCATTTGATAGATGTGGGGAGATGCCGTGCCGGCGACCAGCAGTCGGGGTTCGCCAACAGCGCCCATCACGCCAGCAACAAGGGAATGAATAGGCTTGATGCTTGCGACCACGACAGGGATGGAGCCAGCATGAGCCGGGACAGCACTCGTGAGGACAGCAAGAACAGTACAGAACAATAATCGCAACATGACAGGATTCCAGAGTTTGGTAATCGTGACGGCAACAAGCTTACCAGTTCTGTCAACTGCACTGCCCGCAGCAGCCGCGATCTGACGATATGGAAATCAGTCCATCCGGCGCAATCAATCATATCTCTGTCCCTGCAACAAGAGCCGTACCATCCGATGTCTGTAAGGGAACCGTTGCGCATGTTACGGGGATGCAACGATCCCTGCACTCGCATTGCCCGTGAACCTCTTGCAAAATTCCTGCCCCCAGGGTCCGGTGAGCCCGGATCGGTCGGTTGCTTCCGGTCACCTCTGCACCTGGAGGTCGGAATCCATGGATTCGCGGTGTCTCATCAGAGACGATGAGACCAAACAGGGACCTTTGTGGACATCGGGACACGCATCTCCGGGCCACTCTCTTCGAGAGGGCCGTGAAGGGTCGGCATGCGTTGTCGGAGCCGCGCTATGGGACGGCGAGACGTATCAACTGGTCAGCCGCCAGGGCCAGGATGCCGACCATGAGATGGCAGGCGACCCTGGAATGTCCGCGGACGCGGACATGGCGCCCGCCACACTCATCCTTGAGGCGGGCGTTGGTCCTCTCGACACCGGACCGGATCCGGACCCGCACGGTCTCGGGATCGACATGGCCTATTGCACGCCGGTCCCGGGCCTCCCGGTCTCGCGCCTCCTTGAGGTCCTTGTCCCGGCGCGGATTGACATCGATGATCGGCACATGGCCAAGCCGTTCACTCATCTGGTAGATCTCCCTGGCATCATAGGCCGCGTCCATGAGATCGTAGAGATTGGTCACACGCCCGGCGGTCATCATCGCCAGCGGGACCGCGACCTGGCTGTCATGGACGGATGCCGAGGTGAGAACGGTCCTCAGCGGCACCCCGCAGTCTGCTGTGTCGATAGGCAGCTTGTAACCGCGCCAAGCCTCCAGGACCCCCTGGCAGTCTTCTTTGCCCCGTGATCGCAGACCTTCGGCAGCGCGTCGAGCCTCTCATCGAGATCCATCCCGTTCGCTTGCCGTTCGAGACGCCCAGGCTCCCTCGTCCTCTCCTCGCCCTTGCGGGGCCGGCCGCGCTTGCGGTTCAGCGTCGGGGCCTTCGGCGTCGGGGCCGGCGTCTCCCGGGCCTCGATAGCCGTCGAGGCCCTCGACACGTGGCCGATGAGCGCGTCGCCCAGTGTCTCTGCAACCAGAGCCGCGTGCATCCTCTCCGGAAGACGGGACTGCGACCATTCGGCAAGCGCCCGCGAAAACGTCGCTTCACGCGGGATCTCCGCGACACGCGACCAGCCGCACAGCCGGCGCAACGTCGGGTCCACCTTGAGCCTGTCGATCAGGTGGCGGGTCGTCGGCAGACCCCACACCGCCTCGGCGATGACGCCACGGGCCAGCGCCCGGCGATCCTCCCGGGGCCGACCCGGACCGGTCCACACCTCATCGACGAAGCCCTCCACCTTGACGAGATCGAAAGCTGTCACGAAGCGCTTGTGCGTCTCGAGGAGAGGACCGACCGCCTCGGCCAACGCAGGGAAAAGGTCCCCTTGAAATCGGTGCCAGAGATCGGATAGGGTCGAGCCAAGGGTCATCGGGGTCACCTCCTCGGTATCTTGGTATTGTAGAAACACAACATACCACGAGGTGCCCCCGGGCCCCAGGCCCTCGACAACAAAATCAGCCTCGACAAGGCAAAAAACCGGTCGGGCCGGCAATTTTGCAAGAAGCTCCCGTTATAGTAATTTCGCCCGCAGCATGTTAATCGAACCGTATCTCTGCGTTCAGGCGCAACGACAAAACCCGCATCAACAGAACGTTTCGGCTGGATGTTCCATGAGCCACATCGTGACCGAAGACAATCCCCGAGCGGCGACGCTTGTCGAGGCCCGTGCGGTCAGTGTTCGCCTCGGGCAGAGAAATGTGCTGGAATCGGTGGATCTGACTGTTCATGCTGGTGAAATCGTAACCTTGGTCGGCCTCAACGGGGCCGGCAAATCAACGTTGGTACGGGTCATGCTCGGGCTGATCCGCCCGAATAGCGGAGAGGTCGTGCGTGCCCCCGGTTTGCGCATCGGCTATTCGCCACAACATGTGTACCGCGACCCGATCCTGCCGATATCGGTGCGGCGCTTTCTGACTTTGGGCGCGCGGGCAACGCAGGACCGGCTTGAATCACTACTGGACGAAGTCGGGGCCGGTGACATTCTCGACCACCCTATGACGGAGATTTCCGGCGGCGAACTGCACCGCGTTCTGCTTGCGCGAGCGATGCTGCGCAAGCCTGGGCTCCTTGTTCTGGACGAACCTTTTGCGGGCATCGATATCGCCAGTCAGAATGCGCTGTATCGCCTCATGGGCAGAATTCGCGACCGCTATCGCTGTGGGGTCTTACTGGTCTCGCACGACCTGCACCTCGTGATGGCCGCAACGGACACGGTGGTATGCCTCAACCGGCACGTTTGCTGCACCGGGCATCCAAGAACGACACTTCACGACCCGGCTTTCATCTCGTTGTTTGGTCCTCATATATCTGAGGCGTTGGCCATCTATCCACATTCCCACGATCACCATCATGACGCGCTGGACGACCCTGTGCCCATGGCGTCTGACCTGCAACCATGATGGAAGACTTTTTCCTGCGCGCTGTCGCCGGGGGAATCGGCGTCGCGCTTGCATCCGGCCCGGTCGGCTGCTTCGTGGTGTGGCGCCGCATGGCATATTTTGGCGCGGCGCTTGCCCATACGGTATTGCTTGGTGTCGCCCTTGCTCTGTTGCTGAACATCGAACCGACGCTCGCCGTCTTTGCGCTCTGCCTTCTGTTCGCGGGATGTCTGGTGAGTCTCGAACGTCAACGGCTGGTATCGCTCGACACACTGCTCGGTGTTCTCGCGCACATGGCTTTTGCAGCCGGATTGGTCGTGATCGCCTTCATGGAACATGTGCGAGTCGATCTCATTGGTTATCTATTCGGCGACATTCTATCGGTGAGCACCATTGATCTGTATCTTATTCTTGCAACCGCCGCCGGAACCCTCACCCTTGTTGTATGGCAATGGCGCAATCTTCTCGCGATGACGGTGAATCGTGATCTTGCCGCGGTGGAAGGCGTGCCGGTGGAACAGACACGCCTGCTGCTCGTATTCCTGTTGGCTGCGGTCATTGCCGTTGGCATGAAGATCATCGGAATGCTACTCGTCGTGGCGCTTGTCATCATTCCTGCCGCCGCCGCGCGCCAGGTCACGGCAACACCGGAACAAATGGCTGTGGCTTCGACCGTAATCGGTGTTGTCGCCGTTGGCACGGGACTGTTCGTTTCTCTGGAATGGGATATCCCGGCCGGGCCGGCGATCGTACTGGTCGCGAGTGGAATTTTTCTGGCAAGCCTGCTTGTCTCTGGAGGAAGGCGTCGATAACGGACCGTCTGATGCCGTAGAATGACGGCCAGACAAGAATTCAGACATCTGTCCAAATCAGCCGCCGGCTGCCACGACCTGCGCAAGGTCCGGACCGTTGACGTCGAGGCTACGGAATCCGGGACGCCTTGTGATGGCGTGAGGCGCGTTTCGTTTTCCGAGCACAGCCAGTCTGGCAAAGTGCGGTCACGGGTCTTCGCCGATCCAGTTTGGCGTCGTCCGGAGTGGATTGCACTTTGAATCAGGTGTAACCGTTCGGGTTCCGGGGTATGAAGAGATGGTTATCCGCTTGTTGGCTTGCTCACCGGAACCGATCCCACCTTGGAGGGATTCTACCGATTGAGGGTGCGTCGCCAGATGTCCTTTTTGGGCTAGGCTGGTTTGGTATGCCTGTCGTAGCGCCCCGACCCTGGGTGGTCCCGACATTGGTCCAACCGGAGGCGCGGCAGACGGCGCCGGTATCTCGCGGTGTCTCGACGAAGGTTTCGATCAGCACGGGGGTGGCGCCGTAGCGCTCGGTCCAGTCCGTGGGCAGGCGCCGACGCACGATGGCGAGGATGTGCGAGCCGAGGTTGGGGATCTCGACCCAGGGCAAGATCAGGACCCTCGGATTGTCGACCACGAGCGGGAGGGTATTCTCACGCTTCTCGGGCGTCCATCCGATGAAGGTGTCGTGCGGGGCGCGCTTCCAGGCGGCGGTGGAGAAGCCGAGCATGGCGACGGGCCAGCCGTTGCGGTCGTGGACGGCGTAGCGCATCCGGGCGCCGACCAGGGTCTTGTCTCCGAGGTCGTGGTAGCGGGCGACGCACTCGTTCCAGGGCCGGCCTTCCCGGGTGCTGTGCACGACGGCGCGGAAGTCGAGCGGGCGGACCTCGTCGAGCGTCGTAGCGCGGGGAACAGCGGCGGCTCGGTGTCGGGTTCGAAGACGATGGGCTTGGGCCGGCCCCGTGCCATCTGGGCGGCGGCAGTTCGATGCGGCCGTCGCGGTGCATGGCGAGCATGGTGACGCGGGCCATCATGTCCTTGAGTCCGCCGTCGGGCTTGCGCCATCCGATGCGCCGGCAGACCTCGATCGACAGGGACCGGCGATGAGCGCGCGCAGCAGCGCCATGTCCCCGGCGGTGAAGTCTCGGCCGTAGTCGCGGCACTCAACCGCGCCGGTCATCCCGACGCCGTGAGCTCGCGCCGGCGCGCCTCGCTCATCGACCACGGCAGCCAGGGCGACAGGTCGTCCGGCGGCTTGCCGCCGTTCTCCGCGCACGCGGTCAGCCATTCCCTGAGCCAGCGCCGGACGTCGATGCCATTGATCGCCAGCGTGCAGGCCACGGAGTACATCATGGCAGTGAAGTCGGCGTCCTTCTCGCTGTTGGACCCGAACGAGAGGGCTCGTCCTGTGACCGCACTCCTGAGCGCGAGCTCGGCGCGGTTATCCCCGATCACGGATTATTCCCGATTCCTCGCCGGCCCCGCCGATACGCGCGCCATCGAGCGCAAGATGCCGGAATAATCACAAGCTGTTCAGGAACGCCAGGAACTGTCCTGCGGTTCGTACCTTCTCATTGGGGTCCCGGCAGGGGTCGTTCTGGCCATTGCCCGCTCCTTCAGTTCGAGATCGGCATGTAAATAGACGTAGGTGGTCTCGACGGGTTCATACCCGAGCCACAACGCGATGGTGGCACGGTCAACGCCAGCCTGAAGCAGTTCCATGGCGGCGCTGTGGCGCAGGGTATGGGGCGTGACCCGTTTGTCCGCCAGCGACGTGCAGGCCGCCCGCGCGACGGCGAGGTTCCGAGCCAGGAGATAGTCGAAACTGCCATGCGTGAGCGGTCTGCTGCGCTGGTTCGGGAAGATCCGGTCATAGGGCTCGCCGCCGCGCTCTTTCAACCACGCGCGGAGGGCTGCCACCGAGTCCCGGCGCAACGGGATCGAGCGCTCCTTCCGCCCCTTGCCGTGACAGCGGACATGAGCGCCGTCACCAAGGCGGACATCGGTGCGGCGCAGGGCGATGATCTCCGAGCTCCGCATGCCGGTCTGCAGCGCCACCAACAACAAGCAGTAGTCGCGCCGCCCGACCCAACTGGTCCGATCCGGTGCCCGCAGGAGAGCCTCGCTCTCCGCGCGGTTGAGGAAGTCGACCTCTCGTCGGGTATAGCGTTTGGTCGGTATGGCCAGGACCCGTTGTGCCAGGGCTGCATGGTGCGGTTCGTGCAGGGCGACCTAAGCGAACAGAGACCGGATTGCAGCCAGGCGGGCATTGCGGGTACGGACGTCGTTGCCGCGCTCGTGCTCGAGATGATTGAGAAAGTCGCTGATGAAGTCGGCGTCGAGATCCTCGAAAGACAGGTCCTGTGACGGCTTGCCGAGGACCTTGTTGGCATGGTTGACGAGAAGCCGGAACGTGTCGCGGTAGCTGGCGATGGTGTTGGGGCTCACCTGACGTTGCTGCATGAGGTACCTGGAGAAGAACAGGGTCAGCAGCTTGGCAAAGTCGGCGATCGCACTCATGAGCTGTGCCTCCCCTGCCGTTCATCGAGACGTCGGGCGGAAAGCGCCATGAGTTCGGGGACTACGGTGAGATACCAATAGGAATCGGCAATGCAGCTATGGCCGAGCCAGGTGGAGAGACGTGGCAGGTGGCGGTCGATGTCAACGCCGTCGCAGTGCCACCGAATCAGAGTTCTTACGGAGAAGGTGTGACGCAGATCATGAAGGCGGGGTCCACGGGAAGCCGCGGTGTCCCGCAAACCGGTCTGACACGTCAGGATCTTGAACGTCTTGCGGAAGGTTGCCTTGTCGATCCGCTTCGCGCGTTCGTTCAGGAAGAAGGCGGGGGATTGCGGACGAGGATAGCGTTCGTCCCGCCAGGCAGCGTAGCCGCCCAGGGCCTGCATGGTCGTGTCATGGCAGAGGTTGAGGCGCGACTTGCCGAACTTGCTCTCGCGGATGGTCAGGATGCCCTGCCGGAGATCGACATCGTCGCGGTCGAGACGGACCACTTCGCCGCTGCGCATGCCGGTCACCGCCAGCAGGCCCAGCATCGTCGAGCAGGTCCGCGGGCGGAGACGCCCGGACAGATCACGTGCGGCACCGATCAGGTCTTCGATCTCGCCGTCACTGTAGATGTAGGGCTGGGGGCGCTGGCGCCGATAGGGCAGGAGCCGCTGAGGCGGGACCTCGTGGCGCGGATCGACCGCGTGAACATAGCGGGCGAACTGACGGACTTCAGACAGGCGACGCGCGCGCCAATGCTGCTGGACGCCTTCCGGCTTGCTGGCCACTCGAGCGCCAGCGCGGCGGTGATGAACGGGGCCTCGCGCTGTGCCAGAAACGCGATGAACTGGAACAGGAGCCCGCGCGTCATCATGAGCTTGGCCCCCAGGGAGCGGCGGAACGCGAGATAGTCCTCACACAGGGTCCGAAGGCTTGTCATGCCGCACCTCCCGGCCACGCCTGGGCCAGGGGGCGAAGGGCGTCAAGATCGACCTTGGCGTAGATCCGCGTGCTGTCGGGACTGTGGTGCCGCAGGATCTGCCCGATCTCCTCGAGCGAGGCTCCGTTGCGCAGCATTCTGGTTGCCAGTGAATGACGAAGCAGATGGGCCGCGCCCCTGCCCGGTCGTTCGATTCCGGCCTGTGCAAGCGCACGACGAACGATATGACCGACCGCAGCCGAGGACTGAAAGCCGTGAACAGGGGCATAGCGCCCCACAAACAGACGGCGTGTCGCACAAGTCGGCCGACCGGCTTGCAGATACGCGACGAGAGCTTCGCCGACCTCGTGGGGCAGGGGCAGAACATCGCGTCGGCGACCCTTGCCAACCACGGCAATCTCGGCGTTGCCCCAGTCGATGTCGTCCAGGGTCAGGCGCACGACCTCGCAGGCCCGCAATCCGAGGAGCGCCAGCAACAGCAGAACGCCGTAATCGCGCCGGCCAGTGACCGTGCTGCGGTCGCAACTGGCGAGTACCGCTTCGACCTGATCCGGCTCCAGCCCCTTGGGCAAGCTCGACAGGCGCCAGGTTCTGACACCGGCGATTCCGTCGGCGATATCCGTGGCCATGATCCCGGATTGATACAGATACCCCGTGAAACTGCGCAAAGCCGCAACATGGACCCGTGTCGTCGCCGGGCTGTGGCTCTGGCACGAGTGCAGAATGAACCCGTTGATGTCCTGGAGAGCCAGAGAGCCAAGCTCAGCAGGCCTGGACTCGAAACGCTCGCCGAGAAAGGTTCGAACGGTCGACAGATAAGCCTGTACCGTGTTCAGGCTTGCGCCGCGTTCGCCGAAAAGGAAGCGCTCATACCGGTCTACGGTGCCCACAACCGGGTCGTCGCACGACGGTTCGGCCCCGATCGGCACCAGACAGCCGGTCTCGCGCAGCCACGTCAACAGCTCCCGACCGTCGGACATGACGTTGGCCGTGTACTTGCCGAGGCGTGCTCGGAAGCTACGAAATTGTTCGAGTTGCCCCTCGTCCAGCCCGGAAGGTCGAGCCCCTGCTCCCCCAGCCAGCGGCTGAACTGGCCGACCAGTCGAAGCTTCCGGCGTCCGGTCTTCCGCGCGTAGCCCTGATGCGCGAGCTAATCCGCAAAATTATCAACATGGCTGGCGAGCGAGCCAGCGGGAGAAGACAGCTTGTGATTATTCCGGCATCTTGCGCTCGATGGCGCGCGTATCGGCGGGGCCGGCGAGGAATCGGGAATAATCCGTGATCGGGGATAACCGCGGTTATTCCAGATCTGGAATAACCGCGGTTGTTGTCCATGGACACGAAGGGCTTGTCGACGAAGACGCATAATCCCTCGCGGTGTTTGAGAAGCGAGTGCAGCGGCTTGGCCCTGCGCGCCCTGTCCGTCAGGCCGGCCAGGTCCGCTTCGGCGGCTGCGAACAGCGCGTCGAGCGCCTTCTTCAGCCTGGCGTGCGCGACATCGAACGTCGGCATCTGGCGTTCGAGAGGGAGAGCGGGGTTGCAAGGCTCCAGCCGCGCATCGTTCAGCCGGTCGATCTCCGCGGTCCGCTCGATCCATCTCTGGCGCCAGCGCCTGAGCCGCACATGGCCGACGGCACGGTCGATGAACGAGCGCCTTTGATGCGGCCAACACCATTGCAGGACCACCTTGCCGTCGAGCGCGCGGGCCAATCTCTTGCAGGTCGAGAGGTGATCGCAGACCAGAACCACGGTGCCTTCGGTCGAACCGACCAGGAGCTTCGCGACCTCAGCACTGCGCGAGGGCTCGATGTGGTCGTAGAGCGCGTCCCTGCTCACCGAGATCCACAGCCAGGCCCGGCTCGAGCGCCCCTTCTCGCGATACGCCTGAACGCGCCATGTCGTCTCGTCGGCGTAGCGCAGCGACGCGGTGTTCCGGTGCGCGAGGATCGCCTTGGCGAGCGGCTTGAACAGCGGCACGAAGCGCTTGATGCTGTCGGCCAGCGTCCCCGGCGAGATCGCCAGCCCCATGTCGGCGAGCCAGGCCGCGACCCGATGCAGGGGACGGCAGCAGACGAAGCGTTCGTAGAGCATGCACGCCCAGACACTGATCCCGTAGGGCGTGGTGTCGAACAGCCGCGCCACCGGCAGCGCGGTCACGTCCCGCGGCGAGGACGCGCACTCGCAACTCCGGCGCCAGCGGGACCGGACGATGGTGTTCTCGCAGGCCTCGACATCGATCTCGAAGAGAGTGGTGCACCGCTCGCCGTTGGCGGCATAGAGCTTGCCGCAGCGCGGACAGACGCGCGCGTCCTCCGGCGGATCGCGCGTTTCCTTCTTCTCCCTGAGCCCGGGGCGCTGGGTGCGCCCGTGTCCGGCGGCGCCGCGCTGCTGGCCGCGCTTGCGCCCGGTGCCCGGCATCTTCTGCCGCTCGCTCTTGCTGCCGTAAAGCGCCTTCGACAGGACGCTCCGGGTCGAGCGCAGCTTGTCGAGCCGGGCTTGCAGCGTCTCGACGCGCTCAGCTAGCCCGGATTTCTCACCGAGGGTAGGTGCATCGGGGGTCTGCATGTGAGAACGTTCTTTTGCAACAAAAACTTGTCCGGTTGCAGAGGTTCTCCCCGATGCGCACAGAGTGTACCCCGAAGCCGATGCGTTTTGCACGCCTGAAGGGGCGCGATGTTGTGGCCGATTTCGGCGGCGGTGCGATGACCTCGGACGCCGGCACGCTGCTTCTGGAGGCGCCCGACCGGGCAATAGGCCTTGTGGATCGGTTTTCGGATTGTTTTTCGGACGGGCGCCCGGCGGATCGCGTTGTGCACGATGTGGAGGCGCTGGTGGGCCAGCGGGTGTTCGGGATCGCGCTGGGCTACGCGGACCTTCTGGACCAGGACGAGTTGCGCCACGACCCTGTTCTGGGCGCGGTTCTGGGCCGTCTGGAGGCGCGCCGGCGGGAGTGTGCGCCGCTGGCGGGCAAGTTGACGCTGAACCGTCTGGAGCACGCGCCGGCGCGCGCGCATCGCTATCGCCGCGTCGGCCACGACGCCGGCGCGATCGAGGCGCTGTTCGTGGACCTGTTTCTCGACGCCCACGAGCGCGCGCCGGAGCGGCTGGTGCTCGATCTCGACGCCACCGACGACCCGCTGCACGGACGCCAGGAGGGCCGCTTCTTCCATGGCTATTACGACTGCTATTGCTACCTGCCGCTCTACATCTTCTGCGGCGACCCTCTGCTGGCGGCGACGCTGAGGCGGTCCGACATCGACGCCAGCGCCGGCGCGGTCGAGGAAGTCGAGCGGATCGTCGGACAGATCCACGCCCGCTGGCCGGCGGTCGAGACCGTGCTCCGCGCCGACTCAGGCTTCGCCCGCGAGCCGATGATGGCCTGGTGCGAGGACAACGCTGTCGACGATGTCTTCGGCCTGGCGCGCAACGCGCGGCTCGCGGCCCGCCTGCAGCCGGCCCTGGACCGGGCCGCGGCGCGCTCGCGGGAGAGCGGACAGCCCGCGCGCCTGTTCACCGAGTTCCGCTATCGAACCCTGAAGACATGGTCGCGCCGGCGCCGCGTCGTCGGCAAGGCGGAGTGGCTCCCGGGCCGGGCCAACCCGCGCGTCGTCGTCACCTCGCTGAGCCCGGCCGTCATCGACCGGCGGAACCTCTACGAGACGCTCTACTGCGCCAGATGCGAGATGGAGACCCGCATCAAGGAGTGCCAGCTCGACCGGTTCGCCGATCGCACCTCCGCAACCGCCAAGCGCGCCAACCAGCTCCGCTTCCATGGCCTCTGTCCTGCTCACCGCCCTCAGACGCATCGCGCGCGCCGGAACCCGCCTCGCCAGAGCCACATGCGGCTCCATCCGCCTCAAGCTCCTCAAGAGCGGCGCCCAGCTCCGACGCAGCGCAAGGCGTATCCGCATCGCCATGGCGTCCGCCTGTCCCCATGCCGATACCTTCGCACAAGCACACGCCCGATTATGAACCTGACCCCGGCCCCAGGACCGCAACCGAACCCGCCCGACAACAACAGGAACACAGCCCCCGAAACACACCGCGCCACCGGCGCCAGCCCGATCCCTGCGCGCTCAATCAGGCGACGCCGCCATGCCAGGCAGCCCAACCAAACCACTACACAGATCACCGTCCAATATGAACTGGTGAGAAATCCGGGCTAGCGCTGCGGTCTCGCACTTCAGATCCCGCACCTCGGCACGCAGCCGGGCATGCTTCTCACGCAGCGAAGCGATCAGTTCCGTGGCCCGCACGATCACCGCCCGCAGCCGGCCGTTGCGCTCCCGCAGCCACGCGATCGTGCCCTCCCAGGTCTCCCACCAAGCGCCTGGCCGCCGCGCGCTGCCGGTTGAACTGCTTGCGCAGCGACCCGGCGACGCGCTCGCCCTTGCGGGACACCTTCACAATCTCCGAACACCCTCGGTCGATGTCCTGCTTCAGCCAGTTGATCTCGGCCTTGTGGCGCGCCTCGGCCTGCTCCTGGTGCTCGTGAGACCTGCGCAACATGATGCGAAGATCGGAGATCTCGGCGTCCTGGGACCCGACACCCTGCACTCCAACGCCTTCGTGGACCACAACGCGGTCTTCGGTGCGGGCTACCTTGATCTTGAACCGGCAGACTCGAGCTACCTCGTCAGCTAGCTCGCGAGCGATCGGGCATCCCTCTCCGACCGGCGCAGGTCCTCGCGGCGCAGTTCCTCCTTGACGCGCGCCTCTGCCTCTTCAAGCAAAGACGCCCAATCGAGCGGCTCGCACACCGGCGCCACAATGGGAAGCGACCACAGGGTGTCGTCGCCCTCGACCGGCGTCAGGTCGGTGCCGAAATCCGCCATGCGCGAGACGGTAGCACATGCGCGGAATAGTTATCAGTCAGAAAATCCGTGGAAGCCTAAGATCTCACGGAACCCGAACGGTTACGATCAGGTGGAGACTGGAGCAGACGCACGTCTCGCAGCGGGACGGAAAAAAGCCCCCATTCCGAAGGACTAACGATCCTGTGCAAACGCCCCGGCAGCTGGTCTGCAGCCGATTTGGGATGTTTCGAGCTCCGATCGTGATGGATCGTCCGACACGACGGCTCCGCCTTCAAACCGTACAATCCGTACAAGATCTGAAGCTTGTCCGGATCAGGTGCCTTGAAGGAGCCGCCGCATGACTGTCTCGGCGCAATCATCCGAGACACCGTGATACATTGCGCTTACACTGGAAGAATGCTACCAGTTTCATGGCCCGGTTCGGTGAGACGAGGTTTCAAAACCAAATTACCGACAATCGGAAACCAGACGGTGAATCGTTTTCCATGTCAATTCTCGTAAGACAAGCCTTATTTGTCCCACCGGAGACGAGGCCAGATGTGCATTGTCCCCGGCGGATTGGTCACATGAACTCGCGTGGATGAGATGCGTGCACGATCCTCGAACAGTTCAGCTTCGTGGCATCAGTCTCACAGCACTTGGGATGCCCTGAACCAACACAAAGAAACCCGGACTTGCACATCGATACTCAAGTGCTTGCAATATGGGATACGACAATATCGACGGCGGAATCATGGAGCAGTTGACGTTTAAGCGACACCCCGTTCTTTAATCCCGAACCGCTCCGCCAAACGCCATGCGATCCTGTCGCATCGAAACGATATTGCATAGTTTCCCTGACCACGTGCGATGCGTGGCTGTCGCCGATCCATATGGACGCCGCGCGTTAGATAGTATCGTCACGAAATACCAGCCCAGAGCGCCAGACACCGAATCTGCACCGCGGCGAGGAACGATGCGGCATTCCTGGCGTATCGCGTGGCAATCCCACGCCAGCGCTTGAGCCACAGAAAGGCGTTCTCCACCAAATGCCGGTGCCGGTAGAGAGGGACATCATACGCTCTGGGGTGGTTGTGGTTGCGCTTCGGCGGAACCACTGGAATGACTTCATGCTCCTCACAATAAGACAGGATGGCATTCGTGTCATAGGCCTTGTCCGCCAACAAGGACTCGGCATCTATCCCTTCAATCAGCTCGACCGCTTGACTGCAATCTGCTGCCGTCCCCTCGGTCACCAACACTCGCACCGGCATCCCATGCGCGTCCACAGCCAGATGCAGCTTCGTGTTCAGCCCCCTTTTGTGCGACCCATCGCCTGATTGCCACCGACCGCACCGCTCGCATGGGGATGGACCTTGAGATGACTGGCATCAATCATCAGCCACTCATAGTCCGGCTCATCCCCCAGATGCTCCAGCAACGCCCCCCAGAGCCCCTTGTCCCGCCAGCGACAGAACCGACGATGGGTATTTTTCCAGTCTCCATAGTCTGGCGGCACATCACGCCAGGGAGCGCCAGTGCGCAGAATCCAGAAGATCGCATTATGAACCGTCGATTATCCTGTGCCACCCCACCCCAACGTCCCGCTCGACCAAGCAGATGAGGCTCCAACAACAGCCAGACCCTGTCCGAAATGTCGTGACGCCGATGAGCCATTCCCATGAGTCCTTCCAGGAACCATCGAGTGAGTTCGACAGATAGGACAGATAAACATCACTCATGACGACACTATCTAGGGATTGTCTGAACAAGTCGGTTTTTTCGGGTAACCGCTTATGCACTTGGCTCCGGCTTGATCAACATGTTGATCGAAAACCGTCCAAATGGATCGGTAGGAGTCAACTTCTCGCGACAAACTCTCGCAACCGGAGCTACGTGCATAAGCGGTTTCGGGTATACGGGTGTCGTGGCCCGTGGATGAAACGCCAGAGCCCATCGGGGACGTGCTGTCGTGCCAGGAAATGGGAATTTCGATGCCCGAGCCGACCGTCCCCGCCGCCTTGCGGCGGTTGCGGACGGACTCCCCCCACGTCAGGCGGTGGTGTCGCGCCCCGCGATGAGCAGATTGGTGAACCCGAGCAGCACGGCGATGCGTTGCGTGGTCTTCGCCAGCCCTCGATAACGCACCTTCGCGTAGCCGAAGTGGCGCTTCACATACAGGAACGGATGTTCCACCTTGGCCCGAACCGACGCCTTGCGCCTCTCCGCCGCCGCCTCCGGGCCCGCCTTGTCCAGCCCCCGGCGCTTGCCGGGCTTCAGCGCCACCTCCCAGTCCACGTCCGTGTCCCGGTTCTCCGCGCGCTTGTCCACCCCCTGATAGCCCGCATCACCCCACACCTGCTCCTCGCCCCCGTGCAACAGCGCGTGCGTCGTCTCCACGCTGTGCGTCAAGCCCGACTGCGCATCCACCCCGATGTGCGCCTTCATCCCGAAATGCCACTGATTGCCCTTCTTCGTCTGATGCATCTCCGGGTCCCGCTCGCCCTTGCGGTTCTTCGTCGACGACGGCGCGGCAATGAGACTCGCGTCCACGACCGTCCCCTTGCTCAAGCGGTGTCCGAGAGAGGCCAGATGTGCGTTGATCTCCTCGAACAGCGTCTCACCCAGACCATGCGTCTCCAGCAAGTGGCGGAAATGCAGGATCGTCGTCTCGTCAGGCAGCGCACCCGAGAGGCGCAACCCCACAAACCGCCGTACCGACTCCACCTCGTAGAGCAGGTCCTCCATCCCAGGGTCACTCAGATTGTAGAACAGCTGCACGCAGTGCACCCGCAGCATCACGCTCAGCGGATAGGGCCGCCGACCGCGCCCGGCCTTCGGGTCGAACGGCTCGATGCGCGCCTCCAGTCGCTCCCAGGGAACCAGCCCGTCCATCGTCTCGAGAAAGACCTCGCGCCGCGTCCGACGCTTCTTCAGGTCGTGCTCCAGCTCCGCAAACGTCGCTTACTCCAAGGCTCGCACTCCACTCCGTCACCAAGAAACCAATTGTGACAAAACCGACTTGTTCAGACAATCCTTAGTACCGGACCGCGCCTTTGGTGACAAGCAGATCGTCAATCTGCCGGCAGCCAGATAGTCGGATCGGCGACGACCTGTTCCCGTGTCTCGGAATTCTTTACTTGATGATCACCACTCTCGACGGCCGGGGGGAACCAGATCCAGGGAATTCTCTTGTCGGACGCATATTTGAGCTGTGCGTTTAGTTTCCGGTCCTCATGATACTGTTCGACCTTCAAGCCGCGTGCGCGCAACGCCCGCGCTGTCGCGCGAACCAGATCATAGGGCGCATCACGAGTGTGGACGACAAGAATATCCGTGGGCGTTTTTCGCCCGACCTTGATACGGCCTTCCTGCATCAGTTTGGCGAAGATTCGGGTGAGGCCAATCGAAATGCCAATTCCCGGCACCCGCCGATTGACTAGGTCGCCGACCAGATTGTCGTAGCGCCCGCCACCGCAAACTGTTGGAAAATCAGGAAAATCCGCGAATTTCGCCTCATAAACCGTTCCGGTATAGTATGCGAGGCCGCGACCGATCGAGAGGTCCGCGACAAAGGCGCCGTCGGCAACACCGTCAAGCCCGCGCATGACAAAATCCAGTTCATCAAGACCATGGTCCAGAAGTTCGGAGCGCACGCCCAGCGCGCGGACGCGCCGAACGACAGTGGCGTCGTTCCCCTGAATTTCAGCCAGATCAAGAACTCTGGCGATTGTTGCTTCGGAAAGGCCAAGCTCAGCGGCCAGCATCGTACCGACGCCCTTCGGGCCGACCTTGTCGAGCTTGTCGATAATACGGATCGCATTCGCCGTATCGGTAATGCCGAGACCGACATAATATCCCTCCAGCACCTTGCGATTGTTAATCCTTGTGGTCAGCGGACCAGCCCCGATCGCGTCGATTGCTTCATGCATGATGATCGGAATTTCAACGTCGAAATGCAGCGGGATTTCGCGTGTGTCGACAACATCGATGTCGCATTGCAGGAACTCCCGGAACCGGCCTTCCTGAGGCCGTTCGCCACGCCACGCCTTCTGGATCTGATAACGTTTGAACGGGAATGTCAGCGCATTCATGTTGGCGGCGACATACCGGGCCATCGGGACCGTCATGTCGTAATGAAGCGCGTATGCAAGTTCCTTCTTGTCCTCCAGATCAGCCTGAAGGCGGCCGATCGCATAGATTTCCTTGTCGGTATCACCCTGTTTGAGCAGGACATCGACCGGTTCGACCGAGCGCGGCTCAATCGAGGTGAAGCCGTAGCTTTCGAAGACGCCCCGAAGCTGGTCAATCCATTCGAGTTCAACAATCCGATACTCCGGGAGGAGTTCCGGAAACCCGCTGATCGGGCGCAATTTCTCCTTCGAAGTCATGCGAGAGGACATAGCGCGGCCCTGATCGGTGAAAATACCGCTCCTTCTAGGCGAGACCAGCGGGTCTGACAAGAGCTTGCGGGAGCAGCCAGCAATTCTCCTTTTGGAGTTATCAGGGGTTTTCAAAGGCTTGGAGATGTGATTCAAGCTGTTGTATGAAGCGTCTTGAACGATACATGGATGTGCTGGGGAAGCGGTGCGCGGCGTTGCCCGACAAGCGCTCGGGACGCAACACGCGCTATGCCATGAGAGACATCGGGCTTGCGGCGTTTTCGGTGTTTTTCATGCAGAGCCCGTCGTTTCTGGCGCATCAGCGCCTGCTGTCGGCGCAGCGCGGCGCTGATGCGCCGGGACGCTGTTCGGCATGGAGCGGGTTCCGTGCGACAGCCATATCCGGCGGATGCTGGATGGGGCGCCGACGGATCATTTCGACGCGGTGTTTTCGGCGCTTGTCGATGACCTGGATGGTGCCGGCGCCTTGTCGGGTCTGCGCTGCCTGGACGATCGGGTGTTGATCGCGCTGGACGGCTCGGAGCCTTTCCGTTCCGGCACGATCCACTGCGCGCACTGCTCGACGCGCCGGCGGGGCGAGGAGGTGGAGTATTTCCACAGCTTTGTCGGCGCCGCTCTGGTGGCGCCGGGGCAGCGCCGCGCCTTGCCTCTGGCGCCGGAGTTCGTGCGCCCGCAAGACGGCTCGGCGAAGCAGGACTGCGAGAGCCGCGCGGCGCAGCGCTGGCTGGCCCGCCTGGGGCCTTGTGTGGCCGGGCTGAGACCGGTCTATCTGGGCGACGATCTCTATTCCCGCCAGCCGATCTGCGAGGCGGTGCGCGCCGCGGGCGGGAGCTTCATCTTCGTGTGCAAGCCGTCCAGCCACAAGACGTTGAGCGAATACACCCATGGCGTCGTGCTGGACAAGGTGTGCCAGACCGTGGGCAGGGGCGCGGCCAGGCGCCGCCATCGCTATCGCTGGATGAATGGCGTGCCGCTGCGCGACGGCGCCGACGCGCTCGCCGTCAACTGGCTGGAGGTCGAGATCGCCAAGCCCGACGGCAAGGTGACCTACCGCAACAGCTTCGTCACCGACCTTGCCGTCACGCGAGACACCGCCGCCGCCATCGCCGCCTGCGGGCGTGCCCGCTGGAAGATCGAGAACGAGACCTTCAACGTCCTGAAGACCAATGGCTACAACCTCGAACACAATTTCGGGCATGGCAGCCAGACACTGGCCAGCATCCTGGTCGTGCTCAATCTGCTGGCCTTCGCCCTGCACACGGCCTGCGACCTGATCGAAGCATCCTGGCGGCGGGCGCGGCACGCACTCGGAGCCCGAAGGCGCCTGTTCGAGCACATCCGCACGATCACCGCCTACCATGTCTTCGCGTCATGGGCGGTCCTCATGAGAACCGTCATCACGGGCATCCCGCCTCCCGCAAACGCCTGATCCCCGGCCCCCGCGCCAAGCCCATCCCTCCAACCGCAAAACCGCCAAAAAAACCAACACGAAAGGCCGCAATGCAACGAAAAACGCCATAAGGAGAATTGCTGGGGAGCAGCCACGGCGATCCCATACTAAATTTGAACGCTGATCGAGCGGCACTTTGACAACATACAGCGAAATCATTTTCACAATTTGGTCCGTAAACGAGATTAAATCACCGGAGAAAACGGGCAAGAATTCATGTCGCCAAACTCTTGTCATGGACTCGCTGTTTACTGTGGGATCACCATGGAGAGCGGCAGCACCAGTACCGATCTCAGCTTCGCGATACCCGAAGCCAATTGGTCAAATTCGGCATGTCACGCATCGAAACCGGGAAGCCATACACCGCCCCATCGCCCCGGCTCCACGTTCGGCAGCCCGAATGGCCTCACGACCGTAGCTGCCAGGTTTGATTACGGGTTCTGTTCCCGGCGGCCTGGTTCCCGGCGCATGGTTGTATGGTGAGCCGCACCAGCGGCGGCACGCATCGGCTCTGTCCGTGTGACGGATTTCGGTGTCCGGGAGGGGGGTTCAGAGCCGCCGTCTGGAGATCAACAGCATCGGGTCGGGGTGTGCCAGGGTTTCGAGGATCGTCCAGCCCTGCTTGCGGGCTGTGGCAATGACGGCGCGCAGGGTGGCGAAGTCGCGGGCGCCCTGTTCGGAGCGGAAGCCGTCGGAGATCTTCCGACGCAGCTTCACCATTTGCAGATCACGCTCTGCCTCATTCTTCGTGAAGGGCGTTCGCAAGTCGGTTGAGAACCAGCAGGCCTCCGTCCTTGTGTATCCGGAGACGGAGAGCGAGGGTGTGCCCGGCGCGGCGTTTTTCGTCCGCGCTTGCCGCTCTGGAGCGCGGCGGCTGCACGTCGTGGAAAGCGATGGCCCGGTTCGAGGCTGCGATCATGGGCTTTGCCGATGAGATCGACCCGGGATCAAGCATGTCCCGGTCGGTCTCGCGTGCGATATGCGCGGCCCTGCGGGCGCGTTCGAGGAGGCGGTGCATGCTGTGGGCCCCGTCTTCCTTCCCGATGTCGGTTGAGCCTGGAGGTCGCGCCGGTGATGGGCATTGCAGGCCGCGTGACCCACACCCTCGAGGGTAACGTCACGGGCATCATCGTCATGAACGAGGTTGCCCGTGACGTCCCGGTCGACATCGCCGCGTCCGGTGCCGATACGCAGGACGGTCAGGAACGAGGTGCACAGCAGGTAGAGCCAAGGGGTGCGGCCTTCGATGCGGGATCCGGTTTCGTCGAGATGTTTGACCGGAGCCACGGTTCGGATCCGGTCGACGATGTCCTCGAAGCGCTGTGCATTGCGCCGGCTCATGGCGGCGATCGTGGCTGCGGAGATCTGCATGGCGAACCGGTCGCTCATCAAGTCGGCCAGTCTTTTCTCGGGACTGAACTGGATATGCAGTAGATCGCTCACCCATGCCGTGATACGGGGACCGTAATGGACCGGGGCGGTCACGCCCATCGGGAAGATCGCGCCGGTCACGGTGTCGCAGAGCCAGCGATGGGCGCGGTGTTCGGTGATCTCCAGTGGTTGCAGTTCGGGCCGGTCGAAGACCTGCCGGCAGACCGGCGCGCCGTGACGGTCGGTTTCCGTCAGCGCGCCGCCGCACCCGGCACAGGCGGACGGGTCGTAATCCACGACCTGTCCGGGGTCGCGGTCGGTCTCAGGGTCGGTCCCGTGCGGCCCGGCTGGCTGCCGCTCGGCTTCGCGGACGGTCCGCGCTGGCTCCGGATGCACTTCGGTGTTGTGGTCTTCTTGTTCAGACCATAACGGGACGGCGGTTTGCTGCTGGTGGTGTTGTCGAGCATCGCACAGCGTTCGAACGCGGCGATGCGGTCCCGCAGGACCGAGGTCTTCCGCTCGAGCGCGGTCTCGTCCGGCTCAAGCGCCGCAATCGTCTCGACGAGCGCCGTGCGGTCAGGCGCAACAGCCCCCGACCCCCGTCCTCGATGATCATGGATATCCCGGATGGGGAAAATCCCAAGCCTGCGAAGGCCTCGGCATAGGCGGCGAGATTCTCCGTCCAATCCATTGCGGCGTCTCGACATCGACAGCCATCATGGTGGCCAACACCGCAAGACGTTCGCCCGACGGCAGCGCCGCGGAGCACCGGCTCCGGTTGGCCGCCCTGCGCTTGATGCGCTGGCGGTCGATGAAGGTCCGGCCCGCGCAGCGCGCGCAAAGCACCCGGTCGGGCGCGAAGGTGAACCACATGACCTCGGTCCGCATCACGCTCTGAGTGACCACCTGCAGCGCCAGCCAGCACCAGCCGGCCAGCATCGCGTCATACAGTGCCGAGGGATGACCCGAGACCATCACCTGACAGGGTTGCCGCTTGAGTCGATCTGGAGGCCGACAGGGTCGGCCTCCGTGGAGTCGAAGCGATAGCGCAGGGGCGGCGGCTTGCGAATCATCAAGCATCGCTGCCCGGATGATTCTCGATGTCGATATCGTGTGCCGGCATCAGCGCAATCAGCGTCCGACACAAACCCGCCGTCGTCTTCGATCCGAAAGACCCTATCCGCCGCTCCCGTCACACGAGAGCGCGCCCCATAGACCGACGCTTCTGTAGCGTCAAGAAAAACAGGGACTCGACGACACCACACCACACCAGAACCTGCAATCGTCCCGCCACCGTCAGCAACATGGTACCTGGGCAGTTACCCACGACCGCCATTTTCTGGGGCCATCACAGGCATGGGGCCTAGCGAACAACCCTGCCACTCCCTGGTCACGAGTTGCCACCGCACCGGGTCCGATTGCAATGGTCATCGCCTCCAGCGGCGACCGACCGACAACACCGCCGGGCCAACGCGCAACCTTGTCCTGACCCCGGGCGTGATAATGCGGACCCGCGATCTGCAAACGGCAAGACCACACGCCAGATCCCGGCCGCCGTTCAGGAGATATTGCTGCAGTCCCTCACTGCTGCATCCCTTTCGGTTCCCCGTGCCTGGTGAATTGATCGTTACAGATATATCCGTTATTGTGTTCTTCTGATTTGTCGATCACGGAGGTCTGCAAGATGCGCCCTGGTGTTTCATTCACGCTCACTTCAGGCGACCGGCATCGCCTTGAAACGGTTGTCCCGGACCCGAAGAGCCCGCAGAAGCACGTCTGGCGGGCGCGCATCGTTCTTCTGAGCGACGATGGGCTCGGCACGATGGCCATCATGAGAGAGACCGGCAAGGCGAAGAACAGTGTCTGGCGCTGGCAGGACCGCTTCTATGGAAGACGGTGTGGACGGACTTCTGCGGGACAAGACGCGTCCGCCGGGCAAGACGCCTCCGGCTCCTGAGCCGGTGGCGAAGACCGTAGAGTTGACTCACACCTCGCCGCCTCACGCGGCGACCCACTGGACGCTGCGGGCGATGGCGAAGGCTGTGGGGGTGCCGCTTCGACGGTCTGGGCGGTCTGGCAGGCGCATGGCCTGATGCCGCACCGCTGGCGGCCGTTCACGCTTTCGAACGATCCCGCCTGCCTCGAGACGCTGACCGACATCGTCGGCCTCTCCGTTGCGCCGTCGGCTCACGCGGTCGTGCTGTCGATCGATGACACGTCGCACAGTCAGGCCCGCGACCGCACACAGCCCGGCCTGCCGCTGAAGAAAGGCCGCAGCGCCACCATGACACATGATTCCAAGCGCACCGGCACGACGACGCTGTTTACCGCCCTGACCGTGCTCGACGGCATGGTCATCGGCCAGCACGCCAGTCGGCATCGCCACCAGGCGTTCCCGAGATGCCGCAACCGCATCGCGCGCACGATACCCGCCGGCGTCCCGGTCCATGCCATCCTCGACAACGACGCCACTCACAAGCACAAGGACGTCCAGGTCTGGCTCGCACGCCATCCGCGCTGGACCTTCCACGTCACCCCCACCTCGAGCGCGTGGCTGAACGCGCTCGAAGGCGTCTTCGCCAAGCTGACACGACGCCGTCTCAAATACGGCGTCTGCCGCTCTCAACGCGACCTCCAGGACGCCATCCGCCGATTCATCGACGAACACAACACCACAGAAGCCAGGCCCTTCGTCTGGACCGCCGATCCCGATACCATCATCGCCGCAAGAAAAAGAGGGGTTTAAACGTTGGAATCAATCCACTAGAACCGGGGCTTGGCCGTCATCGATCGAAGTGCCCGGCGGCACTCGGCTTAATGCCGGAGATAATGCTTGCCATGGACCGGGAAGGCCTTGGCCATCATTCCATTCCCAGCGCATTCTGGTAGAGTTGCAGTAGTTCTTCCTGCTCAAGTCGGTCGGCACGGTCGAGTCTTCGAAGCCGTACGACTTGCCGCATGGTCTTTACGTCAAAACCGGTTCCCTTGGCCTCGAGATAGACTTCCCGAATATCGGCGGCCAAAGCCGCTTTCTCTTCTTCCAGCCGCTCGATACGTTCGATATAGGATCGCAGCGGCATGGCGGCGACTTCAGAACTCTCGGCCATGACCCATCCTTGCTGTACCTTAGGGATGCGCGGACCATAGTCATTCCGGAACGCCGCGACAAGCTTTGGATGGAATGAGACCGGAGGTTTTTCGCGCCCGTGGATCGCCTGCGTAATCTCGCGTCGGCCTTCCGTCTTCAAATGCTATCCGACGCTCCGCCGCCGATGAACGGGATGCACATGATACAGGTTTCGGCAAAATGCCGCGGCTCCGCGATCAGGCGTCGGTCTCGGCCATGTTGCAGATGATCTGCCATTGCTCCGGTGTGACCGGAACCACGGACAAGCGGGATTGCCGAACCAGCGCGAAATCGCTCAATCTTTCGTCAGCCTTAATATCCGCGAGGGTGGCCGGCCTGGTGACCGGCCGTACAGCCTTCACGTCAACCATGCCAAAACGACCGGAACTGTCGGTCTCGTCCGGATGGTACTCGGCGACCACCTCGACGATGCCCACGATCTGGCGTTCATTGACGGAATGATAGAAGAATCCAAGGTCGCCGATCTTCATCGCCTTCATGTTGTTCGAGGCTTGATGATTGCGGACCCCGTCCCAACCAGCGCCCTTTTCACCTTCCCTGACCTGATCCGCCCACGACCAAGCGCCAGGTTCCGATTTGAAAAGCCAGTATGCCATGAAATGTCTCCCGGATTCGGCGTATCGGTCATGCCGCCGTCGTTGGTCAGTATTCCTGTTCGTTGCGCAGAGGGCGATGCATCAGACCATCAATAACGTCTTGCACCGCAACCCCGCAATTCAGGATCGCATTGACAGCCGAGCATATCGGCAGTTCGACCGACAATGCTTCGGCCCGCGCGAGCACGGGCGCGGCGCTGTAATGGCCTTCCACGACGCCACCCGAATCCGCCAGCGCGGCAGAGATCGCAGCACCCGCACCCAACGCTTCACCAAAACGAAAATTCCGGGATTGCCGGCTCGCGCAGCTCATCGCCAGGTCACCGATACCGGAGAGTCCCGCAAGGGTTTTCGGCTGGCCGCCGAGGGCCACGGCGAACCGGATGGCTTCCGCCAGACCGCGGGTAATCAGAGCCGCGCGGGTGTTTTCCCCGAAACCCTGGCCAGACGCGATACCGCAGGCGATCGCCAGGACATTCTTTATCGCTCCGGCGACTTCGGTACCGATAACATCGTTAGAGACATAGGGCCGAAATGTCGCGGATCCGAGATCCTGTGCGAGGCCGCTTGCAAGTGCCGTATCGTCGAATGCCAAGGTCACGGCCGTAGGCATGCCGGCGACAGCTTCCGCCGCAAAAGTCGGTCCCGAAAGACAACCAATCGGGTGTTCCGGCAATCTGGCCCTGAGGATTTCAGACAAGAGCGCGCCGGATTCAATCTCAAGACCTTTGGAACAGCAGATTACCGGCACGCCTGGTGGCAATAGCGCGACCATCCTGTTCGCAATGTCCCGCACCGCCTGGGCAGGAACGACCAGGAGGACCACATCAGAGTGGCATGCCTCGCCAAGATCCGCCGTGGCGTTTATTGCCGGATCAAGGTCGATGCCCACCAGAAAACGGGGATGCCGGTGGCTGCTGTTGAGTGCCGCAACAACCTCGCGGTTGCGCGCCCACAGTACTGGCGCCTGGCCGGCCCGCGCGGCAAGATGAGCCAGCGCAGTTCCCCAGGAACCGCCTCCCAGAACGCCGATTCGAGCCACGATCACACCGCGGCTCCGGACGCCGCCACAGCGGAAGTGAGAGGCCACCGGGGCCGCGGCGCAAAGTCCGGGGAATCCACCCACCCGGTCTGGAGACGCTCAATTCCGGCCCAGGCAATCATCGCGGCATTGTCGGTACACAGCACCGGCGGCGGCGCAACCAAACGCATTCCGGCCTCGTCAGCTCTAAGATGCAAGACCGCACGCAAGGTCTGATTCGCCGCGACACCGCCGGCAACGACAAAGGGGTGGCCGTTACCAAACTGGTCGCGGAATATTTCGATCGCATTGACGGAACGGTCCGACAGGCACGCCGCCACGGCAGCCTGAAATGATGCCGCCAGGTCCGCCACATCGCGGCCGGATAACGGCCGGTTACGGTCCACGATCTGTCGGACCGCGGTCTTGAGCCCCGAAAACGAGAATTCGCAACCCGGCCGGCCGGCCATGGGACGAGGCAGTGGAAATCGTTGCGGGTCTCCGGATCGCGCAGCCGCTTCGAGCGCCGGACCGCCCGGATAGCCGAGTTCGAGAAGTTTTGCCGTCTTGTCGAAGGCCTCACCGACCGCATCGTCGACGGTCATGCCGTAAAATCGATATCGGCCAACACCTTCCACCGCCAGCAACTGACAGTGACCACCCGAAACCAGAAGCAGGAGGAAAGGAAAGCCGATATCGTGCGTCAGGCGCGCCGTCAAGGCATGGCCTTCAAGATGATTGACAGCAATGAACGGAGCACCGGTTGCCAAGGCAATGCTCTTGGCCATGGTCGCGCCGACCAGAACGCCGCCGATAAGACCCGGGCCGCCGGTCGCCGCAACCCCGTCGAGCGCATCATAACCGATTCCGGCTTCGGACATCGCCCGGCCGATGACGCCATCAAGATGCGCGATATGAGCGCGGGCCGCAAGTTCGGGAACCACACCACCGAACGGACGATGTTCGTCAAGCTGTATCAACACGATATTGGAACGAATGGTCCGGTTGCCGTCAACAATGGCAGCAGCGGTTTCATCGCAGCTTGATTCGATGCCGAGCACGATCACTGGTCGCGATGATTGGCTCATGGTCGGTTTCACCCTTTTTGTTTGCCATTCACAGGTCTACACAGGGACGTCATGGAAGACCAGACCAAAGGCATCTGCGTGATCCCGATCGGCATGCCCGGCTCCCGGGCCGCGGTTGCCCGAACCGCCGGGACGACGCAACATTTTGCAGCCGAACATTTGGCATGGCGGGCCACGAACACTATCAAAACCGTCATGAGCACAACGACCGGGCCCTTGCGCGATCATCCGCTCGTCGATATCAGCCGCAAGGGCCTGTTGAAAAAAATCGATAGAACCCTGATTGCCAGTTGTGCAAGTCTCGCGATCCATTCCCTGAAAAGCATTGAAATCAACCGGTTGCCCGAAATCGGAATCGGCTGCCTCTTGCCAAACATTGCCTTTTTGTCAGGCCGGATAGAATATCTCGATGGCCTCCCGGCCAACGCGGTCACTGGCGCGTCTTCGGTCCGGCGCGTAGCGTTGGTCAGGCACAAGCACCCAGTCATCCAGACGGCATTGTTTCACGGCAATACCGATATGTGGACAGTCTTTTCCGACCAAGTTGATTGCATGGTCGCGCCCGCAATCCTGCCGCTGGCAATCCGACAGGACACGACAAATGTGCGATGCCCGTTGTCGGATCATCAGGTCGACGCTCGTATCCAGTGGATGGATCGTGGTCGCCAGCCCTGTCGACGGCACTCGACAGGACGGCGGGGAACGCGCGCTGCCGAGCTGTCATGGCGGCAGCCTCCAAGTCCCGGTTGCCGAGCATGCCTCGATCGACCGTGTCGGACAGCGAATCCTCACCGCCACCACGGAGGAGGGCCATCGCCTGCACTAGGCCGAAGATCATGGATCAGTCGCAGATGTCTCAGCCGTCGGCATTTGCGACGGCCACAACCAGCAACGACAGGACAATGCGACTTGCTCTGACCAGAGCACGCGACGAATCGGAACGCCTCGCCGCAATTCTCCTTGATCGAGGCTTCCGTTGCGTCATCACACCCGTCGTTAAAATCGTTCACCTGCCCGTACATCCGGCCGAAATATCGGGGCACCAGGCAATTCTCCTGACCAGCGGCAACGCCGTCGAAGCCATGACGACCTGGAATGCCGATCGGACCTTGCCGGTCTTGTGTGTCGGCGATGCAACCACCACACTTGCAAGGGCCGCCGGCTATCGCGATGTTCGTTCCGCTGCCGGTGCTGTCCGGGATCTGGCTCAGCTGACTGCCGATGCCTTGGCGCCGGGGGCCGGATCGCTGCTGTACCTTTCCGGGGATCCGGTAACCGGTGACCTCACCGGCCTGCTGACCGCCAAAGGCTTTACCGTTCAGCGCCAGGTCGTCTATCGAGCCGAACCGATGCCGGCTCTTGATCCGGTCGCAGCCGGATATTTTGCGGCGCGAGCGGTCGACGGTGTTCTGCTTTATTCACCTCGATCGGCGCGACTCTTCGCGTCTTTGCTCAAACGGGCCGGTCTCGGATGGGCTACCCGCTCAATGACGGCATATTGCATCAGCGACGCGGTTGCGGCAGCGGCACCGGACTGGCAGGCAATTGTTGTCGCGGCTCGGCCGACCCAGACGGACCTTCTGGCCTTATTACCCAAATCCTGACACAAGCCGCCTGCAGAGTGTTATTGTACGATCTGCAATTGCCTTGGTAACGCTCCATGCCGACCAGCCCGGACAAACGCCCCGATAATGCCGGACAACAAGTCGACGACCCCGGGAATACGGGCGCCGTTGCGACAGAAATCGGGTCTGACAAACCAGCAGACAAGCCTGACCGCCTGCGCCAGGCAAGACCTTATCTGATTATCGGCCTGATCGCGGGCGTCGGATTGATGACTGCCGCCGCGACATACCCTTACTGGCGCAGCACGGCGTCGCATCTGATCGCCGGTCTCGGGCTCAACCCTTCGATATTGCGGCCCGGCCCGGGAAACGGACGGCCGGACGATGAGACAATCTCGACTGCGACAGGGTTGCAGACGCCGCGGCATACGGCAAAAGATCCTGCCTACGATCCAGTAGCCGAACTTGCCAAGACCCGGCAAACCCTGGCTGCGCTGATGGCCCGAACCGATGCCGCCGAAAACCGGATTATGGCAATCGAACAGCGTTTCACCGGCCTGTCGGAGAAGACCGGAGCGGTTGAGGCCGAAATACTGGAGCTCCGCTCTGCGGCCGGCGAGACCGCCCCCATCGACCGCATTGATGACGCCTTGCGCGATCTCTTGGCGCGGGTTGCGGCGCTTGAGATCCATGACAAGCCCACTCCCCCGACCCCTGCGCCAGCACCAGCACCAGCACCGGATTTGTCGGGAATGATCGGAACGATTGTTTCCCTAGCTGAACGGGTGTCCACGCTCGAGACCACGGAGTCCGTCAGTCCTGACGTCTTCGTCAAGCTTCGTGACGAGACCGATGCGCTCAAACCGCAGATCGCTGAACTCGACCGACAGGTCGCAGCGCTGACCGACACCGTCACCACGCCCCGGCCCGAACGCGACCGTGCCGCACTCGTCCTGCTCGGAGTCAGCCAGCTGGCCGTCGCAACAGCCGGGCCGGGCCCGTACAGAAACCAGTTCGATGCATTGCATTCGGTCACTCTGGAGGAGAAGGCATGGGTTGAGCCCATGCAGCGTCTGGCGTCGCATGCCGATACCGGCGCACCCAGCCTCAGTCTCCTGAAAAGCAGATTCGGCGTGGCGGCTTCAGCAGTCATCAGGAGCCGGGACGTCGGTGCCGCAGATGACCAGCTCAGCATGGCGATCACGCAGGTCGCGTCCCTGTTCACGATCCGCAAGATCGAAAACACCGGGACCGGCACAGTCGATGCTGCGCTTGTCACGGCGGAGCGGGCACTGGCATCCGGTGATCTGGAAACCGTGGTCTCGACCCTGGAAACACTGGACGGCCCCGAAGCAGACGCAATCGCGCCCTGGCTTGGCGAAGCACGGGCACGGCTTGCCGTCGGTAACGCATTGTCGGAACTTCAGGCTCTGGCGCTTGCTGCGCTTGCAACTGCCGGATAGTTCATCATGCGCCGCGCCCTGATCTATCTTGTCGAACTGGCCGTACTGATCGGCGTCGCCGTCTGGCTGAGCAACAATCCCGGCCATGTCGAAATCGAATGGCTCGGCTATCACATCGAAACCTATTTCGGGGTATTGCTGGTTCTTGCCGGACTCGCCGCGCTGGTGGTCGTCAGCCTGTTCCGATTGTTGCGCGGGTTGGCAGGGGTGCCGGGCAGCTTCCTGTCACGCCGGCGCATGCGCCGGCGTGAAGCGGGTTATCGCGCGCTCACCCTAGGTATGGCGGCGGTCGCGGTCGGCGACAGGGATGAAGCGAAACAGATGGCGCAACGGGCCGACGCCCTGCTGCAGGATCCCGATCTGACGCGGCTGCTGTCCGCGCAAGCGGCATCCCTGAACGGCGATGAAGCTGCGGCTCGGCGGTATTTCAACGCACTCAGCGCCAATCAGGAAACCGCCTTTCTCGGCCTGACCGGCCTGATGCGCCAGGCCATGCGTGAAAAGGACGACGACCGGACATTGGCGCTGGCCGAACAAGCTCACCGGATTCGCCCGCAATCGGGCTCCGTCGTCGAAATCCTGTTCGATCTCCAGACCCGGCGAGGCCATTGGGCTGATGCCCAGTCGACGCTGTTCAGCGCAGTACGCCGCGGCCTTCTGACCGAATCCGAGGCGTTGCCGCAGCGTCTGGCCATCTTCACGGCGCGTGCGCTCGAAGCGGACCTGAAGGGTCAGACCAAAGACGTCATGGACTGGGCTGACAAGGCAATTGCGACATCGTCCGGCGCGGTCCCCGCGGCCGTTCTACGCGCCAAAGCGCTGACCCGCCTGGCCCGGGTCAGAAAGGCTGCACGCGGGCTCGAACAGGCCTGGACTCATTCGCAACACCCTGACATCGCCGCGGCCTATCTTGATCTCTGGCCCGATGAACGGAACCTTGAGCGATTCCGGCGGCTGCAGAATCTGATTGCCGAAAAATTCGACGATCCGACGAGCCGGCTGTTCCTTGCGAGCGCCGCGCTTGATGCCAAGATCTGGAGCGAGGCCCGCCGCAATCTCGCACTCATTGATGAGTCCGACCGGAGCGTGCACGCCTTCCGGCTCCTGGCCCGGCTTGAAGAAGAGGAACACGGCGATACCGATGCGGCACGACGCTGGCGCGATCAGGCTGACAATGCGCCACCAGATCCATCATGGACATGTGGATCCTGTGGCGCCGTTGGAGCTGCCTGGGAGCCACTTTGCGGCAATTGCGGTGGCTTTGCACTGATTGCCTGGAAAACGCCGCCACGCGTCACGCGTCTGCAAGAATCACCACCGGCGGAGGGCGTCCTGCCCGAAGTCGAGACTCTGGACGAGGATGAAAGCCATCCCAATGTCATCGAAATTCAATCCCGGACGAACAATCGGCAGGGAGATCGGCTGTAAGTGGTACCGAGGCGGGCGAAACCGCTGATGCCAATCCCTGGTAAGGCTCGCCGTACGCGACCCGTGGCAAAACGCCGGCCAGCCTAGTCAAGTGCCTGAACAATCTCCTCGCAAACCTTCTTGGCATCGGAAAACAGCATCATCGTGTTGTCACGGAAGAACAGTTCGTTGTCGACGCCGGCATATCCCGAAGCCATCGAGCGTTTGACGATGAAGACTGTCTTCGCTTTTTCCGCATCAAGAATTGGCATGCCATAGATCGGACTCGCCGGATCGGTCTTCGCCGCAGGATTGACGACATCGTTAGCGCCGATCACGAAGGCGACATCAGTCTGCGCAAAGTCGCGGTTTATCTCCTCAAGCTCCAGAACCTGTTCATACGGAACATTGGCTTCAGCAAGCAGTACATTCATATGTCCGGGCATGCGGCCGGCGACCGGGTGGATCGCATAGCGGACGGTGACCCCGCGCGCTTCCAGAAGATCACCCATCTCCCGCAACGCATGCTGCGCCTGAGCCACCGCCATGCCGTAACCAGGTACGATGATGATTGACGCGGCATTCTCCATGATGAATGCGGCGTCTTCGGCGCTACCGGAATTAACGCCGCGGTCACCATGCACCTGCGCCGCCGCGTCACTCTCGCCCCCAAAACCACCAAGAATGACGCTGAAGAACGAACGATTCATGCCCTTGCACATGATGTAGGACAGGATCGCGCCGGAGGATCCGACCAGTGCGCCCGTGACGATGAGAAGGCTGTTGCTCAGCGTGAAGCCGATCCCGCAAGCAGCCCAACCGGAATAGGAATTGAGCATGGAGATCACGACCGGCATGTCGGCGCCGCCGATCGGCACGATGATAAGAATCCCGATCAGGAGCGATAACCCGAGAATCGCCCAGAACGCCATCTCGGTCTGATCACGCACGATCCAGACAATCAGCGCCACCAGACCCAGACCGAGCAAGGCGTTCAGCAAATGCTGTCCCGGGAATACCAGCGGTGCGCCGGTAATGATCCCCTGAAGCTTGCCGAATGCGATGATCGACCCGGTGAACGTCACAGCGCCGATTGCCAACCCCAGAGACATCTCGACAAGGCTCGCGGGATGGATCTCGAGAAAGTTGCCGATTCCATAGGCTTCCGGCCGGTAGAACGCAGCCGCAGCGACAAAACAGGCCGCGAGGCCGACAAGGCTGTGAAAGGCCGCCACCAGTTGCGGCAAGGCCGTCATCTCGATCCTGCGCGCAATAAACGTGCCCACCGCACCGCCAAGCACGATGCCGGCGATGATCATTTCGTAACTGAGGACACTGGGAAGCGCCAGCGTGGTTCCGACCGCGACGGCCATCCCGACCATGCCGAAGACATTCCCTTGCCGCGCCGTGTCCGGAGAACTCAATCCACGCAGCGCCACGATAAAGCAGACGCCCGAAATCAGATAAAGAATGGCGGCAATGTTGTCGGTCATCGGGCACAGCTCCGGTTCACCGTTTTTTCCTGAACATCGAAAGCATGCGCTGTGTAACGATAAACCCGCCAAAGATATTCACGGACGCCAACAGCACCGCGCAGAAGCCCATGACCTGGGAAAAACTGGCATCTATCGGACCGGCAGCAATCAACGCGCCGACGATGATCACCGACGAGATCGCATTCGTCACGCTCATCAGAGGTGAGTGCAGGGCTGGCGTAACCCGCCAGACAACATAGTAGCCCACGAAACAGGCAAGAACGAGGACGGTCAGACCAAAAACGAATGGGTCAACGTTCGTTGCGGCCGGCACATTTTCGCCTGGCGTCGACACTCCGGTTTCAACCAGTCGGGCAAGGTCGTCAGCAAGGCGTCCGGCATCGCCGGCAAGTTCTCTTGCCCGATCAAGCACGTGTTCTGCGTTCATGACCTTTCCTGATTTTCCCCGCTGTCCCTGGCCTTTACCGCCGGACGCGCCAACCCGACGGGCTTGCCGGATCGTTTCGACGACTCCAAGGCAATCTGCTGAACCGCAGGATGCACGACCTTGCCGTCCTGCGTAACCAGCGATCCCTTCACGATTTCATCCTCGAGACCGATCTTGACGGCGCCAGCCTCCATATCAAGCATCGGCGTGACGAAGCTCAGAAGATTGCGCGCGTAAAGCGCGGACGCGTCGACGGCGATCCGGCTCGGCATGTTGGCATGGCCGATGATAGTCACGCCTTGCCTGACAACGATCTGCCCAAGTTCGGAAAGAGGACAGTTTCCACCCTGTTCAACGGCAAGGTCGACGATCACTGAACCCGGTTTCATTTCCCGGACCATGCTGTCGGAAACCAGCACCGGAGCCGGCCGGCCAGGGATCAGCGCCGTACAGATCACGATATCCTGCTTCGGTATGGTCGAGGCGATTAATGCGGCCTGTTTTTCCCGATAGGCACTGCTCATTTCCCGCGCGTAACCCGTCTCGGTTTCGGCTGCCTTGAATTCTTCGTCCTCGACGGCGACAAAGCTCGCGCCCAGACTTTCGACCTGTTGCTTGACCGCAGGCCGCACGTCGGTCGCCGAAACGACTGCACCGAGACGGCGGGCCGTCGCAATGGCCTGCAGTCCGGCAACGCCCGCTCCCATGACCAGGCATTTCGCCGGTGCGATGGTACCGGCCGCGGTCATCATCATCGGGAAGGAGCGACCGAATGCGGCACCGGCTTCAAGTACCGAACGGTAGCCAGCCAGATTGGACTGCGAGGACAGAACATCCATGGACTGCGCCCGGGTAATTCGCGGCACTAGTTCCATCGCGAAACAGATGATGCCACGAGCCGCGATCGCTTCGAACAGGAGGCGATCGCGATAGGGCTCCATCAGACTGACCAGAACCGCACCGGGTTTCATCAGCGCAACTTCGTCGGCCGCACCGGCAACCTCGGCACCGGGGCCGATCGGCTTCCGGACCTTGAGAACGATATCGGCTGAACCGAGGACATCGGCGGCGGATTCAGTCACCGAGGCACCGGCAGCGACATAGTCGCCATCGCGGATCGCTGCAGACACGCCGGCACCGGCTTCAACCAGGACATCCAGTCCCAAGCCGACAAACCGCTTGACTGTATCAGCCGACGCCGCGACGCGTTTTTCGTGTGGACGTCGCTCGCTGACGATACCGATTTTCATGCGTCGGGCTCCAGGCGGATCAAGACAGCCGGCGCAAGCTTGGCGCACGCAGAATTAAGCAGAACATGCCGTGTGCTACATCACAACGCAAGACCTTGCATCGGCAGTCCGTACGACTTGCCCTTACCTTGCCGCGCGACATGCCCATGTCGCGCCGATATCCAAAAAGTCTTGCATGATATCAGACAGCGAAGGGGGATGCGTCCGACTTCTGACATTTGCACCGGCGGGCGGCCTGACCGTCGTCGCGGCCACCGAATCCGGGCAACAGGATCAATGCCCCAACCCTGTCGACGGCGCGGTATGCTGCCGGCCCGCCATCCGGTACGGTCCGCTGCCAGGGGCTGGTGGGCGGGTTCAACCGGCACCGTGAGAAACCGAAGACCTGCATCATTGGGTTTTCTTGCCCGAGAGTGGTTACGGATCTGATCCGCGGCGGCGAGAATGGCGGCGCGCATCCGTCAGCGCGCCGCGGAAACCTGTTGCAGACAACCACCCCTTTTGCAGGCACTGTATGACTGTCGGGGATCACACCCGCATTGCCGATCACCATGATTTGATCCCGTTGACCCGACACAGCGGCACCGTCATGTTTGCTCGCCACTCTGGCCTGGAGGTGTTGTTGTCCGGTATTGTTTCACCTGTCCGTTCCGATCGTGCAATCGCGGTGTGGCTGTTTGTGCTGGTTGCCATGGTTGCGGCCATGATCCTTGTCGGGGGGGTCACGCGACTGACTGGTTCCGGTCTTTCGATGGTCGAATGGCGACCGCTGATCGGCTGGCTTCCACCGTTGTCTCAGGAGCAGTGGGCCCACGTCTACGGGCTTTACCAGAAATCACCGGAGTTCCTCTTCCTCAACAGCTGGATGAGCATCGACGATTTTCGCCGGATCTTCTGGTGGGAGTATGTCCACCGGCTTTGGGGACGTCTGATCGGCCTGGCTTTTGTCGTGCCATTCCTGTGGTTTCTGCTGCGGCGCATGGTTCCGGGCAGACTGAGACGATGCCTCGTGGCGCTCTTTATTCTCGGGACGATTCAGGGCGGCATCGGCTGGTGGATGGTCCAGAGCGGCCTGGTCGGCACCCCGGCCGTCAGTCATTATCGGCTTGCCGTACATCTTGTCCTGGCATTCGCAATTCTCGGCCTGCTGTTCTGGACCGGCCTCGATCTGGTTGGATCCCATGCTGCCTGGACGGTGCCCCCGGCCCTGTATCGCCTTGCCGGACTGGCCCTGGCGACGATCAGCTTGACAATTATCACTGGCGCGCTTGTCGCCGGCCTCGATGCCGGACTGATCCACAACACATTCCCGCTGATGAGCGGCCATATTGTCCCTCCGGATTACCTTTCCGAGAGACCGTTCTGGTCGAACACGCTCGAAAATCCGGTCGCCGTTCAACTGCATCACCGGATCCTGGCTTTGTTGACGGTTCTGGCCGTCTCGTCGTTGTGGTGTTGTGTTGTTCGTTCCGCACTGCCGACAGCGGCCAGACTGCCAGTCGATTTTCTGATGGTCGCCGTGCTCGTTCAGGCAGTGCTGGGAATTGCGACCCTTCTGGCGGCGGTGCCGATCGATCTGGCAGCTGCCCACCAGGCGGGCGCGGTATCGACCTTTTTGATCGCCGTCTGGTTGTTTCATGCTTGGCGAAGTGCAAGACCTGACGACAGGTCGTCGCCCGGGATCTGTCTCGGAAACGTTACCCTAGGACCGGAATGACTTTTGCCCATCAAGAGACAAAACGCAAGGCTCAATTCGTGAATCGTAGTCATCGTGATAGAAACTCGCCCGATTCGCCTTGGCGGTCAGACAGATGGATCACGAGGGTTTCGGGATTGGGTCTCTCGTGTCGATGAGTTGAGACGGCGCAGCGCATGGCGGTGCTGTCGGCATTGCGGCGCCGGCGGGGCGGTGTCGCGGGGCACAGTGCGCGGTCTTCGCCGTGTCCGGTGCAAGGCCTGTGGTAAAGACGTTCGGTGCGCTGACCGGCACAGCGCTGTCGGGCCTGCACCACAAGGAGCGCTGGCTGGCCTTTGGCGCCTCGCCTGGCACCGGCGAGACGATCCGGGAGGCTGACGAGACCGTCGTTCTCGAGAGCCGCAAGGGGGAGCGGAAGCTGGACCGCCCGCCGCGCCGGCTCGGCGGGACGGCCCGCAAACCCGGCTCGCGCCCGAGCCGGGGCCGATCCTGGTCGCCGCCGACCGTGCGGGCGAGACCCTCAGCCATACCCTGCCCGCCCTCAACGCAGACAGCGTGAAGGAGGGGTTGGAGCCGGTCGTCGCACCGGATGCGCTGCTCGTCTCCGACGCCAACCGCTGCTATCCGCCCGTTGCGGCGGCGCTCGACATCCCGCACGAGAGCATCACCGCTTCTGCCAGCCAACGGGTCCGGGGCGCGCGGCCCATCCAGACGGTCAATAGCCGCCACAGCCAGATCAAGGGCGTCCTGCGCGGCTTCCGCGGCATCCCACCAAGGACTTGGACAGCTATCTGAGGTGGTTCCATCTCATCGAACCCGGCGATCGGCCATCGCCCAGAGCATGCCTCGAGGCGGCGATGGTTAAACCGCGCCTACGAGTCACGAATTGAGCCAAACGAAATGTGGGTTCCGGTGTCGAACCGACGATCCGGTCCATCCAATTGCAATTGGCGATGGCACCACGCATCCGCCAACCTGCGGCCATCTAACCGACATTCAGAAACAGGGAACGCAAGTCCCTCGATCTGAACGCCAGCTAGATACCGGGCGACAAGTGATTATCTCAAAGGCACATGCTTACGGCGTCAGAGCATCTGCAGCCGCCTTGTGAAGCGGGGTTAAGGTCGATACTCCCATCGTCCGGAATTGGTGCGATGCGCTTTTTTCTCCAAGCCCGTTGTTCTTTGTCGCGCTTCTGTGATCAGTCATCGCCGAAGTTGTATCCGGTCGTATGATCCTCCGAGAGATCCTGGTTCCAGAAAGAAAGCGCCAATTCCACCCGATCAGTATCAACATAGACTCCCAACGCCAGCAGAAAGTCCGTGTTGTCGATACTGAAGCTGAGGACGAACCAACCCTCCGTCCAGACTGTGTGCGTATCAAGCTTCAATTCAGTCTGGTATGCTGCATCTGTAACGGAATGGGAGTATCTACCCTTTTGATTTGCAGTGAAAATTCTAATTTTGCAACTCGCAACCCGGCAGACAGACATGATCGGATGCCGCATGTCCCGACCGATCCGTACTCGGCACCGAACCTGCGCACCCCGGTGTCATGCTAACACCACCTCGATTGCCGGCACGTTGCAGCTTCGACCAGCACGGGACCGGCACCGATCGCCCAACGCCCTTGCGCCCGCGCAGGCATGAACGCACAATCGCAAAGTGGCTGGCCTGCCCCGGTCCAGCCGCTTTGCGAAAATCCCGGAGGCCCCGATGCCCGACGACAACGCCCGTGACCCGCGAAAAGGCCAGCGCCGATCCTCCCAGTGGTACGGCAAACCGGACAAGGACGGCTATGCGCATCGATCCTGGATGAAAAACCGCGGCATGCCGGCCGACCAGTTCGATGGCCGGCCCGTGATCGGAATCTGCAACACCTGGTCCGAATTCAACCCCTGCAATGCGCATTTCCGCGATATCGCTGAACGCGTCAAACGCGGCGTCTACGAGGCCGGCGGCACTCCGGTCGAATTCCCGGTATTCTCGAATTCCGAGAGTCAGCTCCGGCCGACCGCCATGCTCTACCGCAATCTGGCCTCGATGGATGTCGAGGAGTCTATCCGCGGCCTGCCAATGGATGGCGTGGTGCTGTTGGTCGGGTGCGACAAGACCACCCCGGCCCTGATGATGGGCGCCGCCTCATGCGACCTGCCGACCATTGTAGTCTCCGGCGGCCCCATGCTGAACGGCCATTACAAGGGACAGCTCATCGGCTCCGGCACCCATGTCTGGAAATTCTCCGAAATGGTCAAGGCCGGCGAGATGACGCTCGAAGATTTCATGTCGGCCGAACAGGACAACGCCCGGTCGGCGGGGCATTGCATGACTATGGGCACGGCCTCGACCATGGCCAGCATGGCCGAATCCATCGGTATCGCATTGCATGCCAATGCCGCGATCCCGGCAGTCGATTCACGTCGCTATGTTTTGGCGCAGATGGCCGGGCGCAGGATCGTCGATATGGTGCGCGGCGATATCACCATGTCAAAGCTGCTGAAACGCGAGAATTTCGAGAACGCGATAATCGTCAACGGCGCCATCGGCGGGTCGACCAATGCCGTCATCCATTTGCTGGCGATCGCCGGCCGCATGGGAATCAATATCACGCTTGATGACTGGGACCGGCTTGGCCAGGCCGTCCCATGCCTGGTCAATCTGATGCCATCGGGTGAATATCTGATGGAGGACTTCTTTTACGCTGGCGGCCTGCCAGCCGTCATTCGCGAACTCGGCGATTACATCCACAAGGACGCCATGACCGCGAACGGCAACACCATCTGGGAGAATTGCGGAGACGCGGAGTGCCATAACCGCGATGTCATCTTCCCGCTCTCCGAACCCTACAAGCCGAATGGCGGGCTCGCCGTCCTGCGTGGCAATCTCGCGCCCGACGGTGCCATCATCAAACCGTCGGCAGCCTCCCCCGAACTCATGGTGCATCGCGGTCGCGCGGTCGTTTTCGATGACATCGAGGACTATCACGCCCGTGTCGACGACCCGAATCTCGACATCGACGAAACCTGCGTCATGGTCCTCAAATACTGCGGCCCCAAAGGCTATCCCGGCATGGCGGAAGTCGGAAACATGGGCCTGCCGTCCAAGATTCTCAAAAAAGGTATCACCGACATGGTCCGGATTTCCGATGCCCGCATGAGCGGGACCGCCTACGGCACCGTCGTGCTGCACACGGCGCCCGAGGCGGCTGCCGGCGGACCACTTGCCTTCGTGCAGAACGGCGACATGATCGAACTCGACGTGCCGAACCGCCGGTTGACCCTCGACATCGCCAACTACGAACTGGAACGGCGCAAACGCGCCTGGAACGGGTTCGAATCGCCCTATGATCGGGGGTACACCAAGATCTTCGTCGAACATGTCAATCAGGCCGACAAGGGTGCCGATCTCGATTTTCTCGTCGGCCGAAGCGGTACGCCGGTCTTGCGTGAGTCGCATTAGCGCCGGAGTTTCATTGCAACCCGAGCACCACTCGCACCACACCGGATCACGGCCGGATGGACGCTTGCCGGACCCCGGAGGCAGCGGTGACAGAATCTGCGGACAGCGTCGTCAGGCCGATGCGGCGATTTGGCTGGCGCCGGATCGCATTTTCCGGAACGCGCGAAATCTTCTTGCGAAATTACATTAAGCTTACCGTATAATCGTTCGTCATGTATAAGTATCTGACTCATAATGATATCAATTAGTGACAGTGACTTGCATGCGTCCGAGGCGGCGCATGAGAACACGGCTCAGAACCAGCAGGAGCCAGGCGAGGGCGCTGGCGATGGATCGCTCGAAGTCTCTGAAGAGGCGCCGAAAGCGGCGCAGCCATCCGAAGTTGCGTTCGACCACCCAGCGCCGGGACATGACGACGAATCCCTTGGCGTCCCTGGATTTTCCGGTGACCTCCACAGTGATCGAGCAATTCGCTTCCTTGAGCGCGCCTACCAGCTTGTCGCCGCCACAGGCGCCGTCGGCAAACACGATCTGCACCGTGTTCTGACCGGCCTGCACCGCCAGCAACAAGGGACGCGCACCATCCCGGTCCTGGATATGCGCCGGATGGACCTGGGCCGCAAGTGTTACCTTGCCGGCATCGTCACCGCATTCCTCGCTGCGCGCTTCGACCGTCGTCACGCTCTGACTGTCGATGATGGCCGCGCTCGGGTCCGCACTAAGCCCCAACCGGAGCCGCTCAAGCGTCGTAAAGCGGGCGTAAACCTGCTCCAGGACCCCCGACCGGGACCACGCGTAGAAATAGGTCTGAACCGTCGTAAACGCCTGACAATCCTTCGGTAATGACCGCCAACTGCACCCTGTCCAGAGCATGCAGGCGATTACGTTCACCACGTCGCGCAGGTCCACTTGACGGGGACGACCAAGCCGGCGCGACGGTGGAAGAAGCGGGTCCGGCAAGGTCCACCCGGCATCGGTCAAATCGCTTTCGTAACGCTCCATCTTACGGCTATACTGCTTCCGGGTGGTCTCGTTCCAGGGCATGATGTGCCCCCATGGGGTGGTTGTCCACCCATGAAGAACACCATGCGAGACCACCCAACCAGTTTTAGGTCAGGCTCTAAGAGAACAGATCCTGAATTATGGGTAAGGTCGGAGTATCCGAACAAGACGAAGGTCATGCTGAATCCGAATCTGGCGCCTTTCGAGCACTATACCTTTGCACGCTTGAACGAAGTTCTGGCCGACATCACGCCATGTCCGAACGAACCGCCGATTCTGCTGTCGATCGGCGAACCCAGAAAAGACCCGCCGCCACTGCTCGCCGCGACCATCAACGCCCATCATGATCTGTGGAACCGGTATCCGCCACCGAATGGCGACGAGGCCTTTCGGCAAGCCGCGAAACAATGGCTGGAGCGGCGCTACAATCTGCCGCACGGCCTTGTCGATGCCGACGAGAACATCATCCCGGTCCCCGGAACACGCGAACCGCTGTATCAGGCCGGCTTCCTGTGCACGCCGCCGGAGAAAGCCGGCCAACGGCCGGCCGTGCTGATGCCGAACCCGTTCTATCACGTCTATCAAGGCGCCGCGACAGTCGGCGGCGGCGAAGCAGTTTATCTGCCGGCCCATGCAGAGCATGATTTTCTTCCCGTCCTCGACGACCTGTCTGAGGATCTGCTCGACCGCACGGCGCTGTTCTATCTTTGCACCCCAGCCAATCCGCAGGGGACGACGGCCAGCTTCGACTATCTTAAACGCCTCATCGGACTGGCCCGCAAGCATGATTTCTTTGTCGCTCTCGACGAATGCTATTGCGAAATCTATCGCGGCACGCCGCCAGCAGGAGGCCTTGAGGCCTGCGCGGCGCTTGACGGGAGCCTGGAGAACGTTATCTCGTTCAATTCCCTGTCAAAACGCTCGAGCGCGCCGGGGCTGAGATCGGGCTTCCTGGCCGGCGACCCGAGACTCATCGAACGGTACGGTCAATTCGTGACATTTGGTGGCGCACCGCTTCCACTACCGGTTCTGCATGCCTCGACAGCTCTCTGGAACGATGATGCTCATGTGACGGAAACCCGAGCCTATTATACGGAGAACATCCGCCTGGCTGCCCGCATTCTGGCGCCGCGGACCGATATTCACATCCCGGAGGGCGGATTCTTCCTGTGGCTTGATGTCGGCGACGGCATGGCTGCGGCCCGGACATTATGGCGGCAGGCTGCAATCAAGACACTTCCAGGATCATTGATGGCGCGAACCGGTCCGGATGGACGAAATCCTGGCGATCCCTATCTTCGGGTTGCACTGGTTTACGATGCCGAAACAATCGAACGCGGCCTGACACGGCTCGCCGAAACGCTTTATGGCAAGTGATTCGGGCTGCCGAACACGATTTCAAACGGGATACGAACCATGGCGGCAAGCGAAAAACTGGACGATGCAACCCTCGGGTCCCTGAATGCCGTGACCTTTCTCAAAAGGCGCGGCGCCGAACTGATCGGTGCGGCAGTACTCTCATTCGCCTTTGTCCTGGCTGTTGCTCTTCTCACCCACGACGCGTCCGACCCGTCCCTCAGCACGACTGGCGCGACATCTGTCGGCAACCTGCTTGGCCCTCCAGGTGCCAGGATTTCGGATATTCTGCTGCAATCGATCGGTCTCGCCAGTGCTGTTCTTGTCACCGTCATGGCGGCCTGGGGGCTCCGATTCCTTCTACATCTCGGTATTGACCGCTTCTTGTCCCGCCTCGCCGTGCTGCCGATTGCGATACTGGCACTGACCTTCGCGCTCGCTGTCGTAGCGCCGATCGAGTCATGGCCTTTGCGGGCCGGACCGGGTGGCGCCGTCGGAATGCTGCTGGTCGATCCGGTCCTCCGGATCCATGCGGACATCAATCAGCATCTCGGCATTGTCGGCGCCACGGTGGGCGCTTTCGGTTTGTTGCTGGTCATCTGGTGCCACGGCGCAAGCTGGTCCGAATGGCGGTCCCTGCTGCGCTATCGGCCAAGCCGTGTCTGGCACGTTGCCGCTGCCGGCGGCCGTGGTCTCGCGACCGGCATCCGGCATGCCGGCGACTTGATTCGAACAACCACATGTTACGCAAAGCGCAGCATGGTGCCGGCGAGACAGCGCGTCGAGCCTGTCTTCAACGACTCGCAATCCACAGTAGAAATTGTCACTCTGGACACTGCAGCCGTCAAGGCAGAAGAGAGCCGCAAACGCGCCGTGCGGCAGAAAACCCCGGCACAAGCCTCTCTCGATCTGGATGAGCCATCGGGTGACTACCAACTGCCGTCGTTGTTGTTGTTGGCACCGGCCCCGACGGCCGGTGTGGGCACAGGCCCCGACAAGGACACCCTCGCAGCCAACGCCCGAATGCTGGAAGCCGTGTTGCAGGATTTCAAGATCCAGGGTGAGATCATCAAGATTCGGAGCGGTCCAGTCGTCACGCTCTACGAACTGGAACCGGCACCGGGCCTCAAGTCGGCCAGGGTGATCGGACTCGCAGACGACATCGCGCGTTCGATGAGTGCAATTTCGGTCAGGGTCGCCGTCGTGCCCGGACGCAACGTGATCGGTATCGAATTACCCAACAGCTGCCGTGAAATGGTGCTGCTGCGGGAAATCTTCGAAGCCGATGTCTACAGGAAGTCCAACGCCAAACTTCCGATTGCGCTGGGCAAGGACATCAGCGGTGCGCCGATCGTGGTTGATCTGGCAACCATGCCGCATCTTCTCATCGCCGGCACGACGGGGTCCGGCAAATCGGTGGCCGTCAACACCATGATCCTGTCGTTGCTCTACCGCATGACCCCCGAACGATGCCGAATGATCATGATCGATCCGAAGATGCTCGAACTGTCGATTTATGACGGTATTCCCCATCTCCTCAGCCCCGTCGTTACGGACCCTCGGAAAGCTATCGTGGCCCTGAAATGGACGGTACGCGAAATGGAAAGCCGCTATCGCGCAATGTCCAAACTCGGGGTCCGGAACATCGATGGATACAATGTACGGCTCGCCGAAGCCCGCGGGAGAGGCGAAGTCGTGAAACGACGGGTTCAGACCGGTTTCGATTCCGAAACCGGCAATCCGGTATTCGAGGACGAAGTTCTCGACCTGTCACCGTTGCCGCTTATCGTCGTCGTGATCGACGAGGTCGCGGATCTCATGTTGGTGGCTGGCAAGGATATTGAAGGTGCAGTCCAACGCTTGGCCCAGATGGCACGAGCGGCGGGGATCCACGTCATCATGGCCACCCAGCGGCCGTCGGTCGATGTCATCACCGGCACGATCAAGGCGAACTTCCCGACCCGGATCAGTTTCCAAGTGACGTCCAAGATCGACAGCCGGACCATTCTCGGTGAACAGGGCGCAGAACAGCTTCTCGGCCAGGGCGACATGCTGCACATGGCCGGGGGCGGCCGGACTACACGCATTCACGGGCCGTTCGTTTCGGATGGAGAGGTCGAGGAAATCGTCCGGCATCTTCGTGCTCAGGGCCAACCCGAATATGATGAGACAGTCACCGAAGAAGACGAGGTTGGTGATCCGTTCAGCGCTTTCGGGCTGGGCAGCGGCAGTTCGGATGACAGTAACGATCTTTATGACCAAGCTGTTGCCATCGTCGCACGCGAGCGCAAGGCGTCGACGAGTTTCATCCAGAGACAGTTCAAGATCGGTTACAACAGGGCCGCGTTGATCATTGAGCGTATGGAAACTGAAGGTGTGGTCAGCAAAGCCAACCACGTCGGCAAGCGCGAAGTGCTAGTGGACGACCATTCCGATCAATAACCGCGCCATACCGACCGGGCCCGCGCCATACTCCTGTTGCGCAGATCATCCGCTATCAATCCGGATCGTCATGAAACATCTCGCAGTCGCCCTTGTTATGCTGTCATGCTTGGCAACCGTGTCAGCGGACGCCGTCCCTCTCGACGACGGCGACGACCGTGCTGACATCCGGCGTATCGAGGCCTATCTGAACGACATCACGACGCTGCGGTCGCGCACGCTACAGACTTCGAGTGACGGCGCGTATGCCTATGGCACTCTTTATGTTTCACGTCCGGGCCACTTGCGCTTCGAATACGATGACCCGTCACCGATCCTGCTGGTCGCAGATGGCATTTTCCTGGTCTATGTCGATCACGAACTGGAGCAGATCAGCCGTTTACCAATCAACTCGACCCCCGTCGGAATCCTGTTGGAGGACGAGATTCTCCTCACAGCGGACCATGAGATCGTCGCGCTGGAGCGGGCGACCGGCACCATTGCCGTCACACTGACCATGAAGGACGATCCTGATCAGGGCTCCATCCGCTTTCTGTTTGCTGATCGCCCGCTCGCGCTCAAGAGCTGGCGTATTCGGGATGCCCGTGGCGTTGAAGTGACGGTGTCATTGCTCAGCTTCGAACGTGGCGTCGATCTTGAACCCGCGCTATTCCGGGTCGACCCGTACCTGTTCGAACAGCCTGACCACCGATAGCGGAACCGGTGTCGGCAAAAACCCGGGTAAAGCAGCGGTTATTCCGCTATCCGGCCGCGACGCAGGAAAGGTTTCACGAGAAGCCGGACGAACCCGGTGTCGTGTTGCGCCTCGACGCCTATCGTGAGTTCGGGTGACCGCGGCGTCGGACTGCGCGAACCGAAAGCGGTATCCCACAGGCTCAGAATGGTTCCGTAGTTGGAGTCGGTATCGCTTCGTATGGCGTGATGATGCACCCAGTGAATCGACGGCGTGATGATCAGGAGCGCCAGGCTGCGCTCGAGCTTTGCCGGCAATCTCAGATTGGAGTGTTGAAACGAAGCGGCAATCAGGACCGCGGCTTCGAATACCAGGATCGACAATAGCGGCATGTCGAGGGTGAGGACGATCAGGGCACGGAAACAAGCCGACAGCAGCACTTCGCCAAAATGGAACCGCACCGACGAACTGACATCCAGGAACTCGTCGAGATGGTGAATTTCGTGGAACCGCCAGAACAGCGGCGCGGCGTGATTGACCCGGTGCCACCAATAAATCAGGAAATCCAGAAGAACGATATCGATGGCGAGGCCGGTCCAGCCGTCGAACCAGTCCGGCCGCCAGGCGAGCCCGGCCTGGGCCGCCCAGCTCGACAATGGCACGACAATCACGATTGACAGCGCGATATTGCCTGCCCAAAGTCCGGCGTTGCGGAGGATCCGGGTCCAGCCACCCCGTCGGGCGACCGCTGGCACAATGCGCTCGCCAAGCAGCAACACGGCAAGCCAGATGCCGACGACCAGGCCCTTGTACTCCAGCACGACTTGCGTGATGTCATTCATTCTGGAGATATGGCAGACTTAGTTTTGTCTGGCCATCAGTAACCGGAAACTGACACCCATGTCCACCTCGCCGCCGAGCCCGCTGGTCGGCGTTTCAGCCTGTCGCAGCACAGACGGCAACCATCCGTCACATCGTTGCAGCGAAAAATATCTTCAGGCCGTGATCGACCCGACCAGTTGCATACCAATGATCCTGCCGGTTCTGGCCGATCCCGCGATTGCCGAAATCCATGCCGAACAGATCGACGGTCTTCTGTTGACCGGCGGTGCCGCCAATGTCGAGCCCCGTCACTATGGCGGGCCGGCAAGTGTGGAGGGTAGACAACATGACCCTCATCGCGACCAATCGATGCTGCCTCTGATCCGCCATTGCCTGACGCGTGGCGTGCCGGTTCTGGGTCTGTGTCTCGGGATTCAAGAAATCAACGTCGCCCTTGGCGGGAGTCTGCATCAGCAGATTGTTGCCATGACAGACAGATTCGACCACCGGATGCGACGCGATGTCGACGACCACGAGCAACGATATCGGCCTGCACACAGCGTTCATTTGACGCCGGGCGGCCAGCTTCATCAATTGCTCGATGAGACGGAAATTCTGGTCAATTCACTGCACAGTCAAGGTCTTGACCGTCTTGGCGAAGGGATTCAAATCGAAGCCGTGGCACCGGATGGCATCATTGAGGCGATCAGCGTTGAGGCCGCGCCCGGCTTTGCCGTCGGTGTACAATGGCACCCCGAATGGCCCCGTCCGATCACCGGGTATAACCGAAAAATCTTCGAGGCCTTTGGCGATGCCTGCAGAGCCTATGCCAGACGGCGATATAGCGCTGGTAGCGCGATCATGTAGCGATTTCCGGCGCGGCGCCAACGGGTTCCAGTCGATTGGTGTGGCCGGTTCCAGATCGGTTTTCGTTTTCAGACTGAACAACGAAGCCGGGATCGTGTGTCCGGGCATACGCCAGCAGGCGCCATGACGCATCGGCGAACAGCCACCAGCAATAGGGTTCGGACAGGAAGGGTAACGGATGTGCGCGACCACCGGCCAGGCGAACCATCTCCCTTTACGGGACGACACAAGATTCCCGGCACGACGGGACCCCACGATTGACAACAGCCCGGCCAACTCTCTGCAGCAGGCTGGAAGTCTGGACGACCCGGACCGAATTGATCTCCCGACTCCCGGGCCGATCTGGTCCGGGAACCAACACCTTCCGTTCAGACATTTGGATTTCAACCTATGGTTGCGCACCCCGTGTCTCCCTATATAGTCAGGGAATTGAACAGGATCTCGGTGGATGACTCGGCACGAACTCGATTGGCAGGACGAATACAGCGCGACCAAGCGTCGGTTGGCGCCGCGGATTGCCCGGATTGGCGGCATCAGCGTTGTTGGTCTGATCGTCTTCGTCATCCTCTATTATCTCGTCGGTATGGCTGTCGTGCACAATATCCAGGATGACCTGGAATTCGACGCACCCGTCACATCGCCTGGAGCCAGCCGTGCCGTTTCAATAACAGCTTCCCTGATCCATCGTGAGGTCAATATCAATCGATGGGTCGCCAACGATCCGTTCTTCCTGCCGGGGTATCTACTCGACAACATGCGGAATTTCCAGATCGGGATGTTCTATGCCCTGTCGCGTTTCGGGCTTGAGATGTCGGATCAACTGGGCCGGACCCGCGGCTCGAGTGAAGTCGACAGGGATCTCGACAAGGCCGCCGGCCTGCTCAAATATCCCGGTACGGTCTGGATATTCGATTTCTCGACGTCACTTGCTCCGACCGCGTCGTCGGAATCGCAGTACCGCGCCGCCCGCAAGGCCCTCCTAGCCTATAACGAACGCCTCGGTGCCGGGGCGGCAACCTATGAACGCCGGGCCGACAATCTTCAGACCACGCTGCTGCGATTCACAGCTGACCTCGGATCCCGATCGGCAGTGATTGACCAGCAACTCGCCGAGGCCAGCGATTGGGCTTTCGATACCAGAGCCGACAATGTCTTCTATGCCACCAAGGGCCGTCTCTATGGCTACTATCTCCTGCTTCGGGAACTCGGGCGAGACTTCGACAACGTCATCAGCGACCGCGAACTCTCAGCCTCATGGGCACGGATGCTCGACTCCCTGCACCAGGCCTCCGGGCTGTCGCCACTGGTGGTGATCAATGGCGCACCAGACGCCGTGATACGCCCGAGCCACCTTGCTTCGCTTGGCTTTTATCTGCTGCGCGCCCGCACCCAGTTACGCGAAATCACCAATATTCTTCAGAAATAGGCGAACCCGCGGTCAGGAACTGTCTTTCGATCGGCCGTCGCCGAGGGCCTGCAGTTCTTTCTGCAGCCTGTTCAACTGATCCTGGATTGATTTGAGAGCATCGTCCGGAACGCCGGATGACCGGTTGTCGGAGCCGGATTCGGGCCGAACATCGGCAGATGCCTGCGGCAAGTCGCCAGGGACAAGGGGCGTGAACATCTTCAAGGCGTTTTCGAACATCGCCATGTTCTGACTGCTCATCTCCTGAAACTGGCTGATTGGAAACATCTCGCCCAACGATTCCTGCATGCGTGACCGCGTTGCGTCCTGATGTTCGGCGAAGGTCGTCATTGTCTGATCGAGATAGCGCGGAACAACCATCTGCAGGCTGTCGCCATAAAAACCGATCAACTGGCGCAGAAAGCCGACCGGCAGGAGATTGCGGCCCTTGGCCTCTTCTTCGACAATGATCTGGGTCAGCACACTGCGCGTGATATCGGCACCGGTCCTAGCGTCAAACACCACGAAATTTTCACCGTCCTTGACCATGCGGCACAGTGTACTGAGGGTGACATAACTGCTTGTCGCCGTGTTGTACAGGCGACGGTTCGCGTATTTCTTGATGACGGTCGCATCGTCCGGTACGTCATCAAGAGTTTCGTGTTGTGTCGCCGGTTTCACTTTCGCCGATTTTTCGGAGGATGTCATGGCCCTGTCCGATCACTCACGCTTGCCGATGCGTTTCAGGACAGCGGCAGTATCAAACGTAGCCGCCACCGCACGGCACCTGACCGTGATCGCGTTGCTTTGCAATTTCGGGCCACAAATTTCAAGGAAATTCCGCATTGCGGAAACGCCGCCGGGAAGGCAGACTTCGACAGTGTGTCCGGGATGCTGGGAACGGATTGGTGTATGGCCGAACGAAACGATATGGAGGATCTTGCGCAACGATTTGTCGACCTTTGGCAAGACCAGATCAGCGCGATGGCGCAGGATACCGAGATGACGGCAGCGGTCCAGCGCTGGATGTCCTTCTGGATGACCGGCAATTCTGCGAACCGCACTGCTGCCAGTTCACCCATTCATGATGACGGTCGAGCAGAACCGCCACCGTCCCGGCCCGCGGCCACTGCCGCTGCATCTCGGTGCGGCGATCCTGACATGGACGAGATCGCGCGCCGCGTCCGAGAGCTTGAGGAACGGCTTTCCGCCATGGAAAATGGAGTCGCAGGGGCCAGTTGCACGCATGCAAGAGGCTCTGACGGCGCTCGCCGGGTCGATCAGCCCGAGTAATTCAAGCCCCGCCGGACCTGTTTCCGGCCGGATCGCGGAATGGATCGACTTCCAGTCGGCGCTCGATGCGGAGATCAGTGCCCGTCTGACAATGTTGATCGACGGCATTCTTGCCTACCGCCGGCATCCTTACCGGCGAATCCCTACCTGCCGGCCAGTGGTCTGGCAGATAGGGACGACCCGGCTGCGCCGACATGGCAATGATGACGGTCAGCCGCTACTGATCATTCCGTCATTGATAAACCGTTACCATGTGCTTGATCTTGCCCCCGGACGTAGTCTTCTCGATCATCTGGACCGGACAGGTTTCGCGCCCTATGTGATCGACTGGGCCCTCCCCGGGGACGCTGAACAGACGTTCAGCCTTACCGACTACATCACCGACCGGCTCGACCAGGCGCTCGACGCCATATTGGGTCTGACGGGCAAACGGCCCGCCGTGATCGGATATTGCATGGGCGGTCTGCTGGCGCTGGCATTGGCTCAGCGCCGCCGGCATGATATCGTTGCCTTGATGTTGATGGCCACGCCCTGGGATTTTTCCACCAGCGCCGGGACTCTTCCGGCGGTGCTGCCCGCATCGAGGCCGGCTCTTGAAGCTATCATCGACACGACCGGTGTTCTCCCCACCGACATCATCCAGTCGATGTTCTGTGCTCTTGACCCGTTGCTGGTCGTTCGCAAGTTCATGAGATTCGCTGAAATGGATATGAAAGATCCCGAAACTGCGGTGTTTGTCGCACTGGAAGACTGGATCAACGACGGCGTACCACTCGCCGGCCCGGTTGCCCGCGAAGCGGTTTTTGGCTGGTATGGCGAAAACACGCCCAGCTGCGGTGCCTGGCATGTTGCCGGCCAGCCCGTCGAGCCGGCCGATGTGACTCTTCCAAGCCTGTCACTCATCCCGTCGCATGATCGGATCGTTCCGCCGGCCTCCGCGGCAGCGTTGTCGGCAATCTTGCCGGATTCAACGGCGCTGTATACGCCACTCGGCCATATCGGCATGGTCGTCAGTGGACAGGCGCGCACACGGGCCTGGGCGCCAATGGTCGACTGGCTAAATGAGAAAGCATCATGACCGAGACACAGACAGAGGCTGGCGGGGGCCAGAACACGCGCGCCCGCTTCCAGACATTGCATGAGATCGTTGCGGCCGGACAGGCCCGGCTCAACCGCAACATCCTTGATTATCTGCAGGGTGGCGCCGAAACCGAGACGACCCTTAAACGCAACCGTATGGCACTCGATTCGATCGCCTTTCGGCCACGGGTGCTGCGCGATGTGCGCAATGTCGATACCGGTGCCACCGTGCTCGGCCATGACCTGCGTCTGCCGGTCTGTCTGGCTCCGATCGGTTCGCTCGAAAGTTTCGACCCCAAGGGCGGGATTGCGGCAATGCGCGCTGCCAGCCGGTTCGGTTGCGCCCTGATGCTGAGTTCGGTCAGCACGATCAGTCTGGAGGCGGTGGCTCAGGCTGGCGCCGGGTTCAGGATCGCCATGCTCTACAAGCGTGGCGGCGACGAATTCCTGGATGATTACGTCAACCGGTCGGTTGAGGCCGGATATGACGCGTTTTGCCTTACCGTCGACAGTGCAACCTACAGCCGCCGTGAGCGTGACATTGCCAACCGATTCGTCAAACCCTGGCGAACCGGTGAGGGGGCCAACTGGCAGGCCGCACTCAACTGGAAAGATATCGAGCGCTACAAGGCCCGTCACCGCCTGCCTCTCATCCTGAAGGGGATTGCAACGGCTGAAGATGCCAGGATCGCCATCGAGCACGGTGTGAACATGGTCTATGTCTCCAATCATGGCGGTCGTCAGCTTGACCACGGTCGGGGCGCTATCGAGATCTTGCCTGAAGTCGTCGACGCGGTGGCCAGCCGTTGCGCCGTGGCGGTAGATGGCGGTTTCGCCAGGGGAACGGATATCGTGAAGGCGATGGCACTTGGGGCCGATATGGTCGGTCTCGGCCGCATGCTGTGTTACGGACTGGCAGCAGCCGGCAGCGACGGGGTCACCCGGATGCTCGAGCTTCTGGAAGAAGAAACCCGTCTGGCTCTTGGTCTGCTCGGCGCCACCGGGTATGGTGCCATTGAGGCCAGTCAACTCTGTCCGGCACCTCCAGTCGACAGCCCGCATGTGACCAGTGCCTTGCCGCTTCTTGCCGACGGCAGTTTGACGAGCTGATTCAATGCTTCGGCCAGGTGACAGCCGCCAGTCGTTGATGCGGTGCAAAACTTTGTGCACTGCATCATTATTCGATGTCATTCCGCACCGATCTGCGCTATCTACCGCCCGAAATGCTGAGCGCGACCAGTCAGCGAATTGAACAGTGAATTGCAGAGGAGAACATCATGACGGATGTTGCCATTGTCGGAGCGGCTCGAACCCCTATCGGGGCTTTTGGTGGCGGCCTGAGCGCCTTGACCGCCGCGCAGCTTGGAGAAATTGCGATCCGCGAGGCCTTGATGCGCGCTGGTCTGCCCGGCGACGATGTGGATGAAGTCATTCTGGGTCAGGTTCTGACCGCCGCCAATGGAATGAACCCGGCCCGTCAGGCTGCGATTGCTGTCGGCATTCCGAAAGAACGCACGGCACTCACGATCAATCAGGTTTGCGGCTCGGGTCTGCGCGCTGTCGGTCTCGGTGCCCAGGCCATCCGCGCAGGTGATTCGGTCGCCGTGGTCGCGGGCGGTCAGGAGAGCATGAGTTCCGCGCCACATGCTCAAAACCTCCGCAATGGCCACAAAATGGGCGATGTCGCGATGATTGACACCATGATCCGGGATGGATTGTGGGATCATTTCAACGGCTATCACATGGGAACCACCGCCGAGAACGTTGCTGAACAGTGGCAGATCACGCGCGAGCAGCAGGACGAATTCGCGCTTGCGTCGCAAAACAAGGCCGAAGCAGCGCAAAAAGCGGGCCAGTTCGTTGACGAAATCGTCCCGGTTACCGTCACCACGCGCAAGAGAGAGACCGTAATCGATACCGATGAACATCCGCGCCACGGCACCACGATCGAGGCATTGGCCAAACTGCGCCCGGCTTTCGCCAAAGACGGAACGGTTACAGCGGGCAATGCATCCGGAATCAATGATGGTGCCGCCGCAGTCGTGCTGATGGCGGCCGATGAAGCCGCCCGGCGCGGTATGGCACCCATGGCACGCATTGTCTCCTTTGCTACTATGGGTGTTGATCCTGCGATCATGGGAACCGGACCGATTCCGGCGAGCCGGGCAGCACTCGCCAAGGCGGGATGGAGCATCGACGATCTTGATCTGATCGAAGCCAATGAAGCGTTCGCCGCGCAGGCCTGTGCGGTCAACAAGGATCTCGGCTGGGACATCGACAAGGTCAATGTGAATGGCGGCGCAATTGCGCTCGGGCATCCGATCGGCGCATCCGGAGCGCGGGTCCTGATCACCCTGCTTCACGAGATGCGAAGGCGTGATGCGAAGAAGGGTCTTGCGACGCTGTGTATCGGCGGCGGCATGGGTGTCGCGCTTTGCGTTGAGCGGGACTGAATTGCCGGAAAGAAGGCGAACTGAAAGGGCTGGACAGGAGTATGGCACGTGTGGCGTTGGTAACCGGTGGCACCCGGGGTATCGGGAGGGCCATCTGCATTGCGTTGAAGGACAAGGGCTATACCGTCGTGGCCAACTACGGCGGCAATGACCGGCGTGCAAGCGAGTTCACGGAACAGATCGGTATTCCATCAAGGAAATGGAATGTGTCGGATTTCGATGCGTGTGTCGAAGGCGTCAGAGGTGTCGAGGACGGCTTCGGTCCGGTCGATATTCTGGTCAACAATGCCGGTATCACCCGTGACGGGACCCTGCACAAGATGGATCACGGCATGTGGCAACAGGTGATCGATACCAATCTCGGATCCTGTTTCAACATGAGTCGCGCGGTCATCGAAACCATGCGAAACCGCCGGTTTGGCCGCATTGTCAATGTTGGTTCGATCAACGGCCAGGGCGGTCAGTACGGTCAGGTCAACTATGCCGCCGCCAAGTCCGGCATACACGGTTTCACGAAAGCGCTGGCGCAAGAGGGCGCACGCTACAATGTCACCGTGAACGCCATCGCTCCGGGCTATATTGACACTGACATGGTCGCCGCCGTGCCGGAGACGGTGCTTGACAAGATCGTCGCCCAGATCCCGGTCGGCCGCCTTGGCCATGCCTCCGAGATCGCCCGCGGCGTGATTTTTCTGGTTGATGACGATGCCGGCTTCGTCACCGGATCGACATTGTCGATCAACGGCGGCCAGCACATGTATTGACGGGTTGGCGCCGACTCGCCGGTGCGACCGGGTGATGGTCTGATCACGTTCACGAGTCTCCGGGGCCGAGCTGCAGGTGTCCGGCTGCGCGGCGCCGCAGGGTTATCATCACCCCGGGCGCGACAATTCCTCGGTTGCACTCCTGACCATACGCTCGAAGGCATGCTCTTCCAGGATTTCGAGCGGGAGAAAAGGCGCCCGGTAACCTCGGGAACGGCAAGATACGCGCGGCTTGGCAGGCGGGTTGGAGCACGGCAAGCCAGGAGCGGAGGGACGGGCCGGCAACCACGTATCGCGCATTCGGACTCGCCGGCAAATGCCCGGAGTTCCCTGTCGATCAGCCGCAAGTCCCGGATCAGCGTCTTCACCCAAGTTAGCACTTTTTCCGGCTTATCGGGGCCGACTTGGTCAGATTCTTCCGGTTGGCATACCAGATATAGAGACGGCGTGGAGGCCGCACTTCTATATTTGTGATTTCCGTCTTGAAGCCGCATTGTAGTGCCAGTAAATTCGAGGTATTGACGATTGCCCCTTGACCCCAGTCCCCAAGACGACAAATCTTGGCCCCTCGCAACAATCTCGCGACGGGCAACATGTTCATCAGGGCAACCAAAACCCACACCACCGACGGCAAGCCCGTCCGCAGTCATCGCCTCGTGCTCTCGCAGCGCATCGGCGACAATGTCAGGCAGCGCACGCTCCTCAACCTCGGCGCCGACGATCCGGTGCCGAAGGAGAAATGGCGCGAAGTTGCCGAACGCGCCGAGGCGCTGCTCAACGGCCGCCCGCCGCTGCTCGCAGCCGCGCCGGACGTGCAGGCCGCAGCCGAGGACATCGTCGCCAGGCTCAGGGCCAGGGGGTTCCGCGTCGAGGCGATGCAGGAAGAGGCGCGCAAGCCCGAAGCCGCCACCGTCGACCTCGATACCCTGGAGCACGAGACCCCGCGCACGGTCGGCTGCGAGCGCCTGTGCCTCAAGGCCCTCGACGATCTCGGCTTCGCCGACATCCTCCACGACCTGGGCATCAAGGGCCGCGAAGGGCGCATCGCGAGCGCGCTGATCGTCGCCAGGATGGTCCATCCCGCCAGCGAGCGCGAGACCAGCCGCTGGCTGCGCCGCGACAGTGCGACCGCCGCGCTTCTCGAGCTGGACGGCGACCGCAAGACGCTCTACCGCATCGGCGACCTTCTCTGGCGCCACCGCGCCGCCATCCAGCGGGAGCTGTTCAACCGTGAGCGCTCGCTGCTCGACATCCCCGACACCATCGCCTTCTACGATCTCACCAACGTTCACGACCACGGCCACGCGCACGGCGAGCGTCCCAGGTTCGGGCGCTCCAGGCAGAAGCGCGACGACTGTCCGCTGATCACGCTGGCGCTGGCACTCGACGGCGCAGGCTTCCCGCGCAGTTGCGAGATCCTGCCGGGCAACGTGAGCGAGCCGGGCACGCTGCACGAGGCGCTGGCGCGGCTCGAGGCGGTGTGCGGCGACGCGGCGGCGAAGCCCACGGTGGTCATGGATGCGGGCATCGCCACCGAGGAGAACATCGTCTGGCTGGGCGAGCAGGGCTACGACTGGATCGCGGTCAGCCGCGGCGCCAGGCCTGCGCCGCCCGAGGGCGGGCCCGAGGTCCTGCTGATCACCAGCGCGCGCCACGAGGTGCGCGCCTGGCGGCTTGCCAGCGAGGACGGCGAGGCGCGGCTCTACGTCGTCAGCGAGGGCAAGAAGAAGGCCGAGACCTCGATCCTGGGCCTGAAGCGGAACCGCTTCGAGGCGGCGCTGGAAAGGCTCCACGGCAGCCTCCCGGTCAAGGGTCGCCTCAAGCGCTACGACAGGGTGCTGGAGAGCGTAGGCCGCCTCAAGCAGCGCTTCTCTGCGGTCGCCAGACACTACGAGATCACGGTCGAGAAGGCGGACGCCGGCCCCAACGCCGCCGCCGTCCGCTTCAAGCGCAGGCCGCAGTACGACGAGGCCGATGAGGGCGCGGGCGCCTATGTGCTGCGCACCAGCCACATCGACTGGGATATCGAGACGGTCCTGCGGACGTACTGGCGGATCACGGATATCGAGGCGACGTTCAAAAGCCTGAAATCCGAGCTCGGCCTTCGCCCGATCTGGCACCAGCTCGACCGTCGCATCGCGGCTCACCTGCTGATCACCGTGCTGGCCTACCACGCCGTGCATCTGATCCGCACCCGGCTGGCCGTGCGGGGCATCCACAAGGGCTGGGCATCGGTCCGCGACGGTCCTGCGGACCTGGGTGCGGATCACCACGCGCCTGCGCCAGACTGACGGCACGTTGATCGTCAACCGCCAGGACACGCGCCCGGCCGCCGAGGGTGCCGACATCTCCTCGGCGGCGGGCGTGGAACCCGCCATCCACCGCACGAGGACTCGCCTGACGAGCTGACAGAATCTCACAAAATGGAGTGCCATGTTGGAATCGGCCGAGAGAATTATCTTGTTGTATCAGCATGATAAAGGGCATAGACATCAGAAAAGTGCCAACTTGGGTTCAGACAAGGCTCGAGACTTGTCTGTTCGGGAAACGCTTCATTCAGGTCTGCGTGCGTACACACTCGCTGTTCCGCCCACATGCGGAGGATGGCAAGGTGTGTTCGGCGCAACTCACGGCCCAGCAGGCTTTCGCCTTCATCACGCGGATAACATCGGAACGCAGAAACAGCCGCGCGCGCAACTCTATCATCCAATCCGCTATATCATCCAAGCTGTCAATTCCGGCGAAGTGCCGCCAGTAGTTGGGCACGCCACCGAATAGGGCCACAAGGTCAGGCAACGTTCGGATCGCTCGCCCCGTGTTTCCCGCAAACCTCGAAGACTGTTCGCAGATCCCATGGATCAAGCGGGATTCGGAATGTCTCTTGCGGCCCGACCGCAAGTAGCGCCGGATCCGCCGGACAGGCCCCTGCGATAGCCATTACCACCCTGAATACCGGACGCTTTCCAACATGGAACCGGCCCGACAATACACGCCAACCGCCATCTACCACCGGCACCTCGCACCATAGAGAAGCCGAACCGGGTCGTAGGCCGGGCCACGGCCGACCTCCGGAAAGAACCATTCCCGCCGTTCTGACCCACCCAGGGCAGCACGGCACGATGCGGGCGACCATCGCCCTGCGTGGCGAAGAACATGCCGGGCCCCGGAAACGCCGGACCGGCATGACCTATCTCATTGCTGCGACCGGTTCACACTTCCGTCTGAAACTTGCCCGACCGAGAAGTCATGAAACGGACGGCCGGATGATGGCATCGACCACGTGACAATGACGGCCCGTCATTGTCCGATCCTGCCACATCCATCGTGAAGACTGACTGGGCGCGATATCGCCGGATCAGCCAGTCACGAGCGCAACGCCTGATTTTCCGGGTCATACGGACTTTCCGCGATGATCCGTGCAGGACGCAGCTGATCAAGTAAACGGACCTGACATTCCTGACCGATCTTCGCGTATTCAGCCTTGACATAGCCGAGCATCAGCGACTTTCCCACAGAGTGACCGTAGCCGCCGGCGGTCCCCCGTCCGACCACCACGCCATCGACAAGAACCGGTTCGTTGCCAAAGGCATCGGCATCGTCGGCATCGACCTCGATCGTGCAGTGCATTTGCGGGATGCCCTGCTGCTGTTGCCGGACCAGTGTCTCGCGCCCGGTGAATTCACCCTTGTTCAACCGCACGAAACGGCCAAGGCCTGCCTCTAGGATCGAATTTTCCGCATTCAGATCCGTGCCCCAGAGGCGATAGGATTTCTCCAACCGCATCGAGTCCATCGCCCGCATCCCGACATTGGCAATCCCGAACGCCGCGCCCGCGTCCTGCAAGGCCTCGAAGAGATGACACTGGTATTCGATCGGATGGTGCAGTTCCCAGCCCAACGAACCGACAAAATTGACCCGAAGGGCGCGGACATCTGGACAGAATCCGACAGGGATTTCCTGCATGGTCAGCCATGGGAAGGCGCCATTGGACACATCGGCATCGGCGATTTTCTCCAGCACCCGGCGCGCATTGGGCCCGGCGAGCACGAAGACGCCAAACCGGTTGGTCACATCACGCAGATTCACCGAACCGTCCCGCGGGAACGCCTTTCCGAGATTGTCGAGATCATGGTCGTGCGCGGCGCCCGGGCCGACCAGGAAAAAACGCTCACCCAGCCATCCGTCACTCATGCGGGTGATGGTGAACTCAGACCGAACCGAACCGGACCGGTTCAAGGCATGCGCCAGACTCATCCGGCCGACCGCCTTCGGTATGACATTGGCGACCATGCCGTCCAGCCAGTCCCGCGCCCCGGGACCCTCGACCTCGTATTTTGCGAAAGACGATAGTTCCATCAGTCCGACATTGTTGCGCATGGCACGCACTTCATTGCCGACATGGGCGAACCAGTTCGAACGGCGATAGGAATAAACATCCGCACGCGGGGTGCCCTTCGGGGCAAACCAGTTCGGACGTTCCCAGCCGAACCGCGCGCCCCATACGGCGCCGGCCCGGTCCAGCCGGTCGTGAACCGGTACCATCTTGGCGGGCCGGGCCACCGGTCGCTCTTCCATCGGATAGTGATTGACGAAGACATGGGCATAGGCTTCTTCGTTCTTGAGTTTGGCAAACGCCTTCGATACCACGCCGAAACGGCGCGGGTCGGCGCCGATCATGTCAACCGTCGGCGCGCCCTCGACAATCCATTCCGCCAATTGCCAGCCGGCGCCGCCGGCCGCTGTCACGCCGAAACTGTGACCCTCCGAGACCCAGAAGTTTTCCAGCCCAAAGGCCGGACCGACCATCGGATTACCATCGGGCGTATAGGCGATCGGACCGTTGACGATGTCCTTGATTCCGGCCGCCGCGAACGATGGCACCCGCCGCATCGCGGCCTCGACATGCGGCATCAGCCGTTCCAGTTCGCCAGGAAACAGATCTTTTTCGAAACTTGCCGGCACCCCATCGACAAAGCAGGCCGGCGCGCCTTTTTCGTAGGGTCCAAGAATCCAGCCCAACCGCTCTTCGCGGAGATAATAGGACGAATCGGATTCCCGCAGGACCGGGAGTTCGGTCCGGCATCTCTCGCGGTAGTCTTTCAGCACCGGGTCGACATCGGTGACAATATACTGATGCTCCACGGGGATGACCGGAATCTCCAGCCCAACCATGGCTGCGGTCGTTCGGGCATAGTTGCCGGTTGTGCAGACGACGTGTTCGCAGACAATCTCGCCGTTCGTGGTCTTCACCACCCATTCTCGGCTTGCATTCCGTTCAATGCCAGTCACCGCAGTCTGCTGATTGATCGTGGCGCCGTGCATGCGGGCGCCCCGGGCCATCGCCATGGTCACGTCGACCGGCGCAATGTGCCCGTCTGTCGGATGCCACAGCGCACCGACCAGCCCGTCCATGCTGGCCAATGGCCAAAGCGCCCTGATTTCGTCGACACCAATCAGATGGCATTCGACACCGACCGTTTCGGCCGTGCACTGATAGTTGCGATACTCGTCCATCCGGTCGCGGTTGCAGGCCAGACGCAAATTGCCGTTGCCATGGAAACCGACCGCCTGTCCGGTTTCTTCCTCAAGCTGCTTGTAGAGTTCGACCGTGTACTGGTGCAGTTGTCCGATCGAATAACTCATGTTGAACAGTGGAAGCAGGCCGGCCGCATGCCACGTCGAGCCGGCCGTCAATTCCGTGCGCTCCAGCAGGGTTACATCCGTCCAGCCTTTGCTGGCGAGATGATACAAGACGCTGACGCCAATGACTCCACCCCCGATCACCACAACCCGTGCATGAGAATTCATGATTGCCTCCCCGTCTGCGCCAATTCCACAGTATGCGTGAAATTGCCCGTGCCAAACAGTGCCCTGAACACCGGTCGAACCGGTTCTGACCTTGCACCAGAGGCCGCCCGGCATTCAACAGAAGCGGTCAGCCCGCCGCGCCGTGATCAAACACGCCAGACGCGCTGACCACGAAGTGCGGAACCGGCGTGGATCGGACGATAATGACAGCGGGCGAGTATTGATCAGGTGTACCCAAATCATTCGTCTAGCGGGACGATACCGGCCAAATGCAGCGCCGCGGGATCAACTCGCCGACGCACTTGATTTATTGGCTGACATGTGCAAAACATGGGTGAAGGTTGACGAAAATCTGGGCAGAAAAGAGATTTCCTGATGGCTGCTGGCAAGCCACTTGTGCAATTTGTAGGCGTGCAGAAGACCTATGATGGTGAGAGTCTTGTCGTCAAGAATCTAAATCTGGACATTGAAACGGGTGAGTTTGTCACCATGCTCGGCCCGTCGGGGTCGGGGAAGACGACCTGTCTGATGATGCTCGCAGGGTTCGAGACGCCGACGCACGGAACCATTATGCTCAACGGTACGGAACTCAACCGGGTACCGCCGCACAAGCGCGGCATCGGGATGGTATTCCAGAATTACGCCTTGTTCCCGCATATGACGGTTGTCGAGAATCTGAAATTTCCGCTTGAAGTCCGGGGCTTGTCGAAAAGTGAATGCGAGGACAAGGTCCAGCGCGCGCTCGACATGGTGCGCATGCCGCAATTCGGCAACCGCCGACCGGCACAGCTGTCAGGCGGTCAGCAACAACGGGTTGCCGTGGCTCGCGCCCTGGTGTTCGAACCGGATCTTGTCCTGATGGACGAGCCACTTGGCGCGCTTGACAAGAGTCTCCGCGAAGAAATGCAGTACGAGATCAAACATATTCACGAACATCTCGGCGTGACGATGGTTTATGTGACCCATGACCAGTCCGAAGCCTTGACCATGTCAAGCCGGATCGCGGTTTTCGATGATGGAATCATTCAGCAACTCGCCACCCCGAGCACTCTTTATGAGGAGCCGGAAAACGCCTTCGTGGCCCAGTTTATCGGTGAGAACAACCGTCTGCACGGTACGGTGACAGAGATCGACGGATCCGTTTGCACGGTGCGACTGGATGATGGCCAGACGATCCGCGCCCTGAAAGTCAATGTCGACGGCGTCAATGAACGAACCACCCTGTCGCTTCGGCCGGAACGGGTGCAGATCGCGCCGACCCCGGACACACCCGACAACGAAATCAGCGGGAGGGTTGAAGAATCGATCTATCTGGGAGATCATATGCGCGCCCGGCTGACAGTCGCGGGAAACGACGAGTTTATCGTCAAGGTTCCGAATGCACACGGCCATGCCGATCTTGAAACAGGTCGCACGGTCACGCTGGGCTGGACGACATCGGATTGCCGGGCACTTGATGCGCGCGGCGCTGGCGATGCACCGGGCTGAAACTGTGCCGGCCCGGTCGTGATGCCTGTACAATTCCAGATGTTTGAAACTGTCCATAACGGGCAAAGATAGTGAAAACAGCAACTGGGGGAGAACACTAATGAAGAAATCACTGCTTGCATCCACGGCGCTGGCGGTCAGTGTCGTGCTCGGCACCGGATCGGCCTTTGCCGTCGATTTGACAATTGTATCCTGGGGCGGAGCTTATACGGCCAGCCAGCAGAATGCCTATCACGATCCCTATGTCGCGAATAATCCGGGCGTGAAGATCATCAACGATGATTCGGCCGCAGAGGGACTGGCCAAACTTCGGGCCCAGGTCGAGACCGGAAACGTGACATGGGATCTCGTCGACATGGTCGCATCCGAGGCGATCACGGCCTGTGACGAAGGCCTTGTCGAAGAAATCGACCCTGATACATGGCTGGCTCCCTCACCGGATGGCACACCGGCATCGAAGGACTTTTTCGCAGGCACGCTGACGCCCGGCGGGACCAATTGTTTCATTCCGCAGATCGTCTATTCGACGACGTTCGGCTATCGCACCGATGCTTTCGAGGGTGACCAGCCCTCGACCATCGCCGATGTCTTCGATCTCGAGAAATTCCCCGGCAAACGGGCCCTCGAGAAAAAGCCGATCAACAATCTCGAATGGGCTTTGCTCGCCGACGGCGTGGCGCTTGAAGATGTTTACGACGTACTGGCCACCGCGGAGGGCATGGATCGTGCCTTTGCCAAGCTCGACACGATTAAGGACAGTGTCGTCTGGTGGACCAAAGGGGCACAACCGCCGCAGCTCCTCGCCGACGGCGAGGTGGTCATCTCATCGGCCTATAACGGTCGCCTGTTCTCGGCAATCGTCGAGAAAAATCAGCCGATTGCCATGCTGTGGGACTACCAGGTATTCGATCTCGACGGCTGGGTCGTGCCGAAGGGTGCGCAGAACATGGACGAGATCAGGAAGTATCTGTACTTCGCAACCGATACGCAGCGGCTGGCGGATCAGGCCAAGTTCATATCCTACGGCCCGGCCCGGTATTCATCCGGACCGCTTGTCGGCAAACACGCCGACCTTGGTATCGACATGAAGCCGCACATGCCGACAAATGCCGAGAACGCGAAGACTCTGGTCAATTTCGACTATGTCTGGTGGGCTGACAACCGCGCGGAGATCGACGAGCGGTTCAACGCCTGGCTGGCCAAATAGGACACCGGCAAGCGGAGAGGATCGAACGATCCTCTCCGCAGTGTTCCGGACATCCTGGACATGCCCCAGACAAGTCTGACCCGGGAAGAACTGGCCCATGGCTGAGTCCGCTGCCATGATTCTGACAACGGCCGATGGCAGACCGTTGAAGCAAAGTCTTCAGCGCACCCAGCGGCGTAACCGGGCCCGCGCATTTCTTCTGGTGACACCGCTGCTCGGTTTCCTGGTCTTCGCGTTCATGCTGCCGATTGGTGACATGCTCTACCGCAGCGTCGAAAACCAGATCGTCGCCGATACCCTGCCGGCAACCATTGACGCCATTGCGAATTGGGACGACACCAGCGATACGCTGCCGCCAGAACCTGTGTTCGCGGCTGTGGTCGCCGACATCAAGGCGGCCTACAAGACCAAGACGTTGGGCCGGGTTGGCCGGCGCCTGAACTACGAAAAACCCGGCATATCGAGCCTGCTCCGGAAATCCGGCCGACGGGTTCGCACGATCACGCAAGGGCCGTATCTCGATCAACTCGCCGCCATAGATGAACGCTGGCGGGATATCAATGTCTGGCGTTTGATCAAGCGTGAATCCGACGCGCTCACGCCGACCTATTTTCTTGCTTCGGTCGATATGCGTCTCAACGATCTCGGGATCGTGACCTGGCAACCGGAAGAACGGCAAATCTATATCACGCTCTTCTTCCGAACATTGTGGATGAGCGGGCTGATCACGGTGTTATGTCTGCTGCTCGGCTATCCTGTCTCCTATCTTCTGGCAACGCTGCCCCTGCGAACCAGCAATCTGTTGATGATTCTGGTGCTGTTGCCGTTCTGGACATCGCTTCTGGTACGGACCACCGCGTGGATTGCGCTGTTGCAGACTCAGGGCGTGCTCAACGACCTTCTTGTCGCAGTCGGCCTCCTGTCTGATGACGAGCGTTTGCAGATGATCCACAACAAGATCGGCACCTTCGTTGCAATGACGCATATCTTGCTGCCATTCATGATTCTGCCGATCTACTCGGTCATGAAGACGATACCCCCATCGTATTTGCGCGCGGCACGATCGCTTGGCGCGACGCCTTTTACCGCCTTTGTCCGGGTCTACATGCCCAATACCGTGGCTGGCGTTGGTGCCGGCAGCATTCTTGTCTTCATCCTGTCGATCGGATACTATATTACCCCGGCCTTGGTCGGCGGCCGGACTGGCACGTTTATCTCCAACTTCATCGCCAACCATGTCAGCACGACCCTGAATTGGGGGCTGGCGGCAGCGTTGGGCGTGATGTTGCTGGCGCTGGTTCTGGCTCTTTATCTGCTCTACGATAAGATTGTCGGTATTGACAACATGAAGCTCGGCTGAGGAAAAGGCGATGGCCTTGCCCGCGCACGCATCGACTGGCGAACGCCTCTGGTACTACAGTTATCGCATTCTTTGTGCCGCGATTTTCGTTTTCCTGATCGGCCCGATCTTTGTCGTCATCCCGCTCAGTTTCAACGATCTGCCCTATTTCACCTTTACACCGCAAATGCTGGCGCTCGATCCGGCCGGCTATAGCACCCGCTGGTATGTCGAGTTCTTCACCGAAGAGTCATGGCAGGACGCAGTACGAAGCAGCTTCTTCATTGCGATCTTCGCGACTCTGCTGGCAACGACGCTCGGCACGCTTGCAGCCCTTGGTCTCAGCCAGCCTGTCATGCCGTTTCGCTCGACGATAATGGCGATCCTGATCTCGCCAATGATCGTGCCGCTCATCATTTCGGCAGCCGGCATGTATTTCTTCTATACCCGGGTCGGGCTGTCCTCGACATTTCTCGGAGTCATCATCGCCCATGCCGCGCTCGGCACACCGTTTGTGGTGATCACGGTCACGGCGACGCTGGTCGGCTTCGACCAGACGCTGACTCGGGCGTCTGCAAGTCTCGGCGCCGGCCCCGTCCGTACATTCTTCAAGGTGACGGTGCCGTTGATCCTGCCAGGCGTGATTTCGGGTGCCCTGTTTGCCTTTATCACCTCATTCGATGAAGTGGTCGTGGTGCTGTTCGTCGGCTCGGTCGAGCAACGGACCATTCCCTGGAAGATGTTCTCTGGTATCCGAGAGGAAATCCGGCCGACCATTCTCGCGGTCGCGACGATTCTTGTTTGCATTTCGATTGCGCTGCTCACTGTGGTTGAACTGCTGCGTCGGCGCAGCGAGCGTCTGCGCGGCCTGTCGCCGGGCTGACCCGATGACTGATCGACCGGTCAAAGCCGTGTCTGTGACCTGCCCGGGACGGAGGGCGCCATGGCCGGCATCCTGAGGATCGCCTTGGTTGCCCTCTCGTGCATGGTGGGCACACAAGCCACGCTGGCCGAGATCTTCGAGACCGAACACTACCTGGTCAAGGCCATCACCGTCGCAGACGGCCTCGAGCAACCTTGGGCACTCGCCTGGCTACCAGACGGTAGAATGCTGATAACAGAAAGACCGGGCATGCTGCGTGTCGTCCGTCCCAACGGCGAGGTCTCCAAGCCAGTCGCCGGCCTGCCAGAGATTGCCGCCGGTGGCCAAGGCGGCCTGCTCGACATTGCGGTCGACCCGGCGTTCGAGCGAAATCGACGGGTCTATTTCTCCTTTTCCGAGTCTGGCCCGCGGGGGACCGGCACCGCAGTGGGGCGCGCTGCGCTTACGACTGCCGGTCTGCGTGATCTGCAGATCATCTTCCGGCAGATCCCGAAAACTTCCGGCGGACGGCATTTCGGCTCCCGCATCGCCATCAATCCGGACGGAACACTGTTCGTGACAGTTGGTGAACGCGGGCAGCGTGAGCAAGCTCAGGATCTGACGGACAATCTTGGGCAAGTGGTCCGCATTGGCACCGATGGCGCGGTGCCGGCAGACAACCCCTTTGTCGGCCGGCGCGATGTCCGGCCGGAAATCTGGTCGTTCGGCCACCGCAATCCGCAAGGCGCCACCTTGCATCCTGACGGTGGAGCTCTGTGGATCCACGAACACGGTGCGCGTGGGGGTGACGAAATCAACATCATCAAACCAGGTGTCAATTATGGCTGGCCGGTGATTTCCTATGGCCGGCATTATTGGGGCGGCAAAATCGGCATCGGTCACACCGCACCCGACATGGTACAGCCGATCCATTACTGGGATCCCTCGATCGCACCGTCCGGCATGACCTTCTATACCGGTGATGTCTTCCCGAAATGGCGAGGCAACCTGCTGATTGGCGCCCTCAAGGCGCGTTTGCTGGTGCGTTTGATACTGGCGGGTAACACAGTTGTCGGCGAAGAGCGCCTACTGACCGGCCTGCGCGAGCGGATCAGGGATGTTCGCCAGGGGCCCGACGGCCATGTCTATATTCTGACCGATGCGCGCGACGGGCGGCTGTTGCGCCTTGACAGAGTCGACCCCTGACTTCATGCAGCAGCCGGATGCCCGGTCTGAAAATGTTACACCCGTACCGGTCTGTCCCCTCAACAACATCAATGGCAGGGTATGGTGCGCCGACCCATACTGGTCGGCAAAAGCACGCAACCGGTTGTTCCGGTCGTCATGATCGCACTTTCGACACTGTTGTCGGAGAAGTGATCGTCGATTTCCCGCACCGCATGGCTGCCAGGTATCATTTGCAGGCGCCCATTATCAATGGTGCTCGCCTCGACGGCAATCCAGACAGATGTCGTAGCCGACGGATGCATCGGCCAAATCGGCTAGATAGTGTCGTCACGAAATACCAGCCCAGAGCGCCAGACACCGAATCTGCACCGCGGCAAGGAACGATGCGGCATTCTTGGCGTATCGCGTGGCAATCCCACGCCAACGCTTGAGCCACAGAAACGCGTTCTCCACCAAATGCCGGCGCCGGTAGAGAGGGACATCATACGCTCTGGGGTGCTTGCGGTTGCGCTTCGGCGGAACCACTGGAATGACTTCATGCTCCTCACAATAAGACAGGATGGCATTCGTGTCATAGGCCTTGTCCGCCAACAAATACTCGGCATCTATCCCTTCAATCAGCTCGACTGCTTGACTGCAATCTGCTGCCGTCCCCTCGGTCACCCAACACCCGCACCGGCATCCCATGCGCGTCCACAGCCAGGTGCAGCGTCGTGTTCAGCCCCCTTTTGTGCGATCCATCGCCTGATTGCCGCCGACCGCACCGCTCGCATGGGGATGGACCTTGAGATGACTGGCGTCAATCATCAGCCACTCATAGTCCGGCTCATCCACCAGATGCTCTAGCAACGCCCCCCAGAGCCCCTTGTCCCGCCAGCGACAGAACCGACGATGGGTAGTTTTCCAGTCTCCATAGTCTGGCGGCACATCACGCCAGGGAGCGCCGGTACGCAGAATCCAGAAGATCGCATTATGAACCGTCGATTATCCTGCGCCACCCCACCCCAACGTCCCGCTCGGCCAGGCAGATGAGGCTCCAACAACAGCCAGACCCTGTCCGAAATGTCGTGACGCCGATGAACCAATCCCATGAGTCGCCTCCAAGAACCATCGAGTGAATTCGACAGATAGGACAGATAAACATCACTCATGACGACACTATCTAGTGTCATGTCACGCATGATATGTCGCATACTCCGTGGTAACTTCCTCGTCGTCCAACGGCGACGAGGGGGTTGGCATGAAGCGTTACGTAGTGACCTTGGAGAAGGAGGAGCGGGACACGCTCTCGGAGATCACGCGCAAGGGCTCGCATCAATCGCGGAAGGTGATCAATGCACTGGTTCTGCTCAACTGCGACGAAGGCGAATTCAACGACAACCGGGTGCACGGGGAGGCCATTGCCGAGGTCCTGCGCGTCAGTGCGCGCAAGGTGGACCGGGTCAAGAAGCGATTCGTCGAGGAGGGCATGGAGATGGCTCTCGGCAGCCGACAGGGTCGGCGTTTCAACTACGTTCGCAAGGCCGACGGCGCGTTCGAGGCGCATTTGGTGGCGCTGCGTTGCGCCGAGCCGCCGGAGGGTCACTCGCAGTGGTCGCTGCGGTTGCTGGCCGACCGCGTCGTGGAACTCGGACACATCGACAGCGTGTCGCACGAGACAGTACGGCGGGTTCTAAAAAAACGCGCTCAAGCCGTGGCGGCGTGTCGGCTGGGTGATTCCTCCACAGGGCAACGCGGACTTCGCGGCGGCGATGGAGACGATTCTCGATGTCTACCGGCGCCCCTACGATGCGGCCTTTCCGGTGGTGTGCATGGACGAGACGCCCCGGCAACTGATCAGCGAGATACGCGAACCGGTCTCGGCGGCGCCGGGTCGGCCAGCGCGCGAAGACTACGAGGACCGGCGCTGCGGAAGCTGCAACGTGTTTATGGCCACGGAACCTCTGGCCGGATGGCGCATGACCAAGGTGACAGCGCGCAGAACCAATGCCGACTGGGCGCACTTCCTCAACGACATCGCCGAGCGCTATCCCGACGCCAAGAGGATCACACGGGTGATGGACAACCTGAACATCCACCGCCCCGGTGCCCTCTATGAGGTCTTTCCGCCGGCCGAGGCGAAAGCTCTGTGGGACCGCTTCGAGTTCGTCTACACGCCTAAGCACGGCAGTTGGCTCAACGTCGCCGAGGTCGAGATCAACGTCATGATCCGTCAGTGCCTCAACCGCCGTATCGCCTCCATTGAGATCCTGCGCGACGAGGTCGCGGCTTGGCAGGTGTCCCGTGACCGCGTGAAGGGCACGGTCAACTGGCAGTTCACCACGGACGATGCCCGTGTGAAACTGAAACGACCCTATCCGACACTTGATGCATGACAAGACACTAGGCCGTGTTGACGAATGAACGAAGCATACTCCATGCTGAGACAACGTGAACAAACGCGAGGACCGTCCGAGCGAGCTTGTCATAGCATGTGGCAATGCGACGGAATTGTTTGAGCTTGTTGAAGAATCGCTCGACCTGCTGGCGCCGCTTGTACTTTTCTTGATCGTGATGAATCGTCTCAGTCCGGTTCGACCGGGCGGGTATCACGGCTTCGACGCCCTGGTCGGCCAGCGCCTGGCGAATGTCCTTGCTGTCATACGCCTTGTCCATGACCGCAGCCTCCGGTGCGGGAGAGCTGGGCAAAGCCTTCCACAGCAGCTCGAATCTCACGCCATCATGGCGCTCGCCACCCGTCAACACGAAGGACACACCGGTTGTTTCGTTGGCACAGGCGACGTGCAGCTTGGTGGAGAACCCACCCCGGGAGCGGCCGAGAGCCTGGAACTCCTGGCCACCGTTTTTTACCGCGCCGGCGGCGTGTTTGCTCTCACGCAGTAGCGGCTCGAGTGTCGACCAGACAGCATCCGTGATGAGCAGGCGTAACGCCATGATAAGTCCCCGGAAAGTGTCATTGATGGAGAATGATTATCAGCATTTCATGAATTCGTCAACACGACCTAGTGTCCTGTACGCAAAGTTCGTATTGTTAAGGGGGTGGTGTCGATTCGGGGGGCATGGTGATGCGACTTTCGGTGGAGATCAAGCTGAGCGCGGACGAGCGCAACGAGCTTGAGCGGCTGGCGCGCGGGCGCAAAGTCTGGCGAGGCCTGTCCGATCGGGCGCACATCGTGCTGCTGGCGGCCGAAGGGCTTACCAATGTGCAGATTGGGAGCGTGCTGGGCGTGACCAGCCAGACCGCCAGGAAGTGGCGCAATCGCTTCGCAGAGCATCGTCTTGACGGGCTTGACGACGAGCCGCGCTCCGGCCGTCCCCGGCGCATCGATGACGACGCCGTGGCCGAGGTGGTGCGCAAGACGCTTGAGGAGAAGCCTCGTGACGCGACCCAATGGAGCACGCGCTCGATGGCGCAGGCGACGGGGTATGCGCCGTCGACGGTCAATCGCATCTGGCGAGCCTTTTCCCTTCAGCCGCACAGGAGCGAGACCTTCAAGCTCTCGGCAGACCCCTACTTCGTGGACAAGACGCGCGACATCGTGGGGCTCTACGTGGACCCGCCGCAGCATGCCATGGTCCTCTGCGTGGACGAGAAATCGCAGGTTCAGGCCCTCGATCGCACCCAGCCGCTGCTGCCGCTGCGCCCGGGGCAGGTCGAGCGGCGCACTCACGATTACAAGCGCAACGGCACGACCTCGCTCTTCGCAGCCCTTGACGTCGCCACAGGCAAGGTCATCGGACAGTGCTATCGGCGCCACCGCAGCGTGGAGTTCCGCAAGTTCCTGGATCACGTCGAGGCCAACGTGCCGCCCGACCTCGAGATCCACATCGTCATGGACAACTACTCGACCCACAAGACGAAGACGATCCGCGACGGGTTCGCCCGGCGACCGCGCTGGCATGTTCACGTCACCCCGACCTCTGCCTCGTGGCTCAACCAAGTCGAGCGCTTCTTCGCCGATCTGACAGAGAAGCAGATCCGGCGCGGGGTTCACCGATCGACCGTCGAGCTGGAGCAGGCGATCACCGGGTACATCGACACCGTCAACGAGGACCCCAAGCCCTTCCGCTGGCACAAGACAGCCGATGAAATCCTGGCGTCCATCAAGCGCTTCTGCCTCAGGACCCTCGAAACCGCTGCAGCCGCAACATCATAACGGTACGAACTTTGGAATCAGGACACTAGGTCCCGGGGCCACCCCGTGGTCTGTTGTGTTTCCACAATAACAAGATACCGAGGAGGTGGCCCCGATGACCCCTGGCTCGACCCTGTCCGATATCCGGCACCGATTTCAAGGGGAACTTTTCCCTGCGTTGGCCGAGGCGGTCGGTCCTCTCCTCGAGACGCACAAGCGCTTCGTGACAGCTCTCGATCTCGTCAAGGTGGAGGGCTTCGTCGATGAGGTGTGGACCGGTCCGGGTCGGCCCCGGGAGGATCGCCGGGCGCTGGCCCGTGGCTTCATCGTCAAGGCGGTGTGGGATCTGCCGACGACCCGCCACCTGATCGACAGGCTCAAGGTGGACCCGACGTTGCGCCGGCTGTGCGGCGGGTCGCGTGTCTCGGAGATCCCGCGTGAAGCGACGTTTTCGCGGGCGTTTGCCGAATGGTCGCAGTCCCGTCTTCCGGAGAGGATGCACGCGGCTCTGGTTGCAGAGACACTGGGCGATGCGCTCATCGGCCACGTGTCGAGGGACTCGACGGCCATCGAGGCCCGGGAGACGCCGGCCCCGACGCCGAACCGCAAGCGCGGCCGGCCCCGCAAGGGCGAGGAGAGGACGAAGGAGCCTGGGCGTCTCGAACGGCAAGCGAACGGGATGGATCTCGATGAGAGGCTCGCCGCGCTGCCGAAGGTCTGCGATCACGGGGCAAAGAAGACTGCCAAGGGGGTCCTGGAGGCTTGGCGCGGTGACAAGCTGCCTATCGACACAGCAGACTGCGGGGTGCCGCTGAGGACCGTTCTCACCGCGGCATCCGTCCATGACAGCCAGGCCGCGCTCCCGCTGGCGATGATGACCGCCGGGCGTGTGACCAATCTCTACGATCTCATGGACGCGACCTATGATGCCAGGGAGATCTACCAGATGAGCGAACGGCTTGGCCATGTGCCGATCATCGATGTCAATCGGCGCCGGGACAAGGACCTCAAGGAGGAGCGAGACCGGGAGGCCCGGGCCCGGCGTGCAGTAGGCCATGTCGATCCCGAGACCGTACGGGTCCGGATCCGGTCCGGTGTCGAGAGGACCAACGCCCGCATCAAGGATGAGTGTGGCGGGCGCCATGTCCGCGTCCGTGGATATTCCAAGGTCGCCTGCCATCTCATGTTCGGCATCCTGGCCCTGGCGGCTGACCCGTTGATACGTCTCGCCGTCCCATAGCGCGCTCCGACAACGCATGCCGACCCTTCACGGCCCTCTCGAGGAGAGGGGCCCGGAGAGGCGTGTCCCGATGTCCGCAAAGGTCCCTGTTTGGTCTCATCGTCTCTGATGAGACACCGCGAATCCATGGATTCCGACCTCCAGGTGCAGAGGTGACCGGAAGCAACCGACCGATCCGGGATCACCGGACCCTGGGGGCAGGAATTTTGCAAGAGGTTCACTATCTAAGGCCTTTCCAGGAAGTGCCATATTTTGTGGCCGAGATCGAAGGTTGACTGTGCTTCATTTTCCGTACGTAGCAGAAAATCCATGTAAATGTTGATCATTCCGTTGGGATACATGCTGGCGTTGAACATCGGCATTTCGAGAATGTAGGTGCACACCGGGACGCAGTTTCGTCCGGCAAATTTGGGGGATTATATACTTGAATATGCAGCCGTCTGTCCCCAAATCAATGTCAGAGTGGATAGGACATGGCACAGAAAGCACCCGGAAAGAGCCATCGCGAGGGGATCATCCTGATAGAGCTGTTCGGGCGGTTTCCCGATGACGCCACCGCCGAACGGTGGTTCGAGGAACAGCGCTGGGGCGCGGCTGGTAAGCCCTCTCATTGTCCGATGTGCGGCGGCACCGAGAAAGTGCGGCCCGTTCCTTCCCGCAAGCCTCTGCCCTACTGGTGCGGTGAATGCCGGCGCAATTTCAGCGTCAAGACTGGCACTGTGATGGACCGCTCGAAGATCGGCCTCCAGAAATGGGCCATCGCAATCTACCTGTGGTCAGTGTCGCTCAAGGGCGTATCGTCCATGCGGCTGCATCGCGACCTGAAGATCACGCAGAAGTCGGCCTACTTCATGGCCCAGCGGTTGCGCGAGGCGTGGACCGAGGGGCATGGCGGCATGGCTGGTCCGGTCGAGGTCGATGAGACCCATGTCGGTGGCAAGGAGAAGAACAAGCACGGAAACAAGAAGTTGCGGGCCGGACGCGGCGCCGTGGGCAAGACCACCGTTGCTGGTGTTCGGGATCGCGCCACGAACACCATCAGTGCCGCGATTGTCGAAAGTACCGACGCCGCTTCGCTACAGGGTTTCGTCGCTTCGCGGGCGGGCGAGGGAGCCAAGGTCTATACGGATCAGGCGGCCGGCTACAAGGGCATGAACTTCGATCACGAGACCGTCAATCACTCCGTCAGCGAGTATGTCCGGGATCAGGCGCACACTAACGGGATCGAGAGCTTCTGGGCCACCTTGAAGCGGGGATATCACGGGACTTTCCACCACATTTCGCCCAAGCATCTGCACCGCCATGTCAATGAGTTCGCGACCCGGCACAACATGAGATCGCGTGATACGGACGCCATGATGGCCGAGACCGTTGCCCGGATGGTCGGGAAACGGCTAATGTATCGGGAACTGGTAGCCGGCTAGGCTGCGGATACAGCGGGCAAGAGGATGGGTGCACCGGAATGGGCGCTTGAGACCGCGAAGGCTTGGGCGCAGGAACGGCTCCGCTCAGGAGCGGAGCCGCCTTGGACATACTACCGCTTGATGCAGCTCGTTGAAGCTGTGGATTCGCTTGCAGCAGGAACCCGGTCAGTTACTTCCACGGGCTGTTTACAGCCAGAGGCGCCACCTCAGGATGCCAGTCTCCCTCAAGGGGAGAATGTTTGTCGGCTAGATACCGCTCGATCCCGTCGCGCTGAGCAACAGGTACAGATGCCCACGTGACGTAAAGGGCGCCCTTTTGAGCATGCCTTGTGATCGTCGGGTCATTGCGGTGATCTGCAATGCGGTCTGCCACGTCACCTTGCCCGACGTAAGCGGTGTGAGGGGCGGTGCCTCCATGCCAGACGATGTAGACTCCATGTTCGGTTACTTTGGCCAAGTCGAGCCCGCCGAACGGGCACCACTCATCGCCAATACATTTGAGCCTCCGCTCAATTGGCGGAGGGCGAACGCTTGACAGATTCGCGGGAGTCGGTACGATCACAGCGCTCTCACACAAATCTATCCGGTGCACCCTCCAGTGCTTCACCAGACCCCAACAAGGCAGACCCCAACAAGGTCGAAGGCTGGGCTGGCACCCGGCCTTCGTCATTTCTGGGGCCGCTACGAATCTCCGTAGCATTCTGCAATATATACAAAATCATGCGGTCCGACAAGAATGCGTCTACCGCCCATGGTGAGACATGCCTGAAAAGCTGCCCCACAGCCCTCACGGGTCCAAAGAGGCCGACAAACCCTCGTCCAACGTCACCCTCCCGCCTGTCGACGCGACCCCCCGAAGAAATCGCTCAGGCGCTATTTCGGTTGAAGCCTGAAGGCGAGGCCGAGACGACCGCCTAGTGTCCTGTACGCAAAGTTCGTATTGTTAAGGGGGTGGTGTCGATTCGGGGGGCATGGTGATGCGACTTTCGGTGGAGATCAAGCTGAGCGCGGACGAGCGCAACGAGCTTGAGCGGCTGGCGCGCGGGCGCAAAGTCTGGCGAGGCCTGTCCGATCGGGCGCACATCGTGCTGCTGGCGGCCGAAGGGCTTACCAATGTGCAGATTGGGAGCGTGCTGGGCGTGACCAGCCAGACCGCCAGGAAGTGGCGCAATCGCTTCGCAGAGCATCGTCTTGACGGGCTTGACGACGAGCCGCGCTCCGGCCGTCCCCGGCGCATCGATGACGACGCCGTGGCCGAGGTGGTGCGCAAGACGCTTGAGGAGAAGCCTCGTGACGCGACCCAATGGAGCACGCGCTCGATGGCGCAGGCGACGGGGTATGCGCCGTCGACGGTCAATCGCATCTGGCGAGCCTTTTCCCTTCAGCCGCACAGGAGCGAGACCTTCAAGCTCTCGGCAGACCCCTACTTCGTGGACAAGACGCGCGACATCGTGGGGCTCTACGTGGACCCGCCGCAGCATGCCATGGTCCTCTGCGTGGACGAGAAATCGCAGGTTCAGGCCCTCGATCGCACCCAGCCGCTGCTGCCGCTGCGCCCGGGGCAGGTCGAGCGGCGCACTCACGATTACAAGCGCAACGGCACGACCTCGCTCTTCGCAGCCCTTGACGTCGCCACAGGCAAGGTCATCGGACAGTGCTATCGGCGCCACCGCAGCGTGGAGTTCCGCAAGTTCCTGGATCACGTCGAGGCCAACGTGCCGCCCGACCTCGAGATCCACATCGTCATGGACAACTACTCGACCCACAAGACGAAGACGATCCGCGACTGGTTCGCCCGGCGACCGCGCTGGCATGTTCACTTCACCCCGACCTCTGCCTCGTGGCTCAACCAAGTCGAGCGCTTCTTCGCCGATCTGACAGAGAAGCAGATCCGGCACGGGGTTCACCGATCGACCGTCGAGCTGGAGCAGGCGATCACCGGGTACATCGACACCGTCAACGAGGACCCCAAGCCCTTCCGCTGGCACAAGACAGCCGATGAAATCCTGGCGTCCATCAAGCGCTTCTGCCTCAGGACCCTCGAAACCGCTGCAGCCGCAACATCATAACGGTACGAACTTTGGAATCAGGACACTAGATGATGGCCCGCGCATAGTCAACTATATAATTCCCCTTCCAAGCACCCCAGATTACAGGCGCAGGTGTCAAGTGCGGGATTTCTTACCACCAGAGATGACCGCCGGACATCTTTACTCGATTTGTTCAACGGCCATCCAGAGACCATCTTTGTCGGGCAGGATACTTCACCCCAGCAGGCTTGAACCGGCATGTCACGTATATTGACCTCATGCCGGCACAATGTGGCGAGACGCCGCGCGAACTGCTGCGCCCGACCAGCTCGCGTGCCATGGTCAAGAGTTTGATACTTCCTGACACACGTCTCGGATCGCTTCGTTGTCATCCTTGATGCGAACGTTCCGCTTCCTTTTCGGAAGCGTACCGCTTTTCTGTATTTCACCCATGCCGATCTGTTCCGGACGTGGCGGACCGAGCAAACCCTCGACAAGTGGAGCCAAAAGCTTCTTATGCAAAAGCTCGGTGGCACGATGGTCATGCACAGAACCATCGTGCAGGATGGCGATAATCCGTTGATGGGATTTTCGGACCGTGCCTGTTCTGTAGCCCTGTCAGGTCATGCCGAATTCGGGGAGACGCCGTCCGGTGCCAGGCCACTAGCGCAAGAAAGGTGATGACGAACAAGACAGAAGATCATGGTATTGGCCTCAATCTTGCGATCAATGGACACTTGTCGAGCATGGAAATATCTCCGTCGTCAGACAAGCCGGATGACAGGTGACAGTCACGGGTGATTGTGAACTCTTGCGCTTGCAATCGATGAAGGAGAAGCGGAATTTTCTGTTGATCTCGTTCGTTGCTTCACCCGTGTTGTACAAACGGCAGAAGTAATTGATAGTTGGTAAGGGCGCTGCCCGGACGGCGAGTTCCATATCGTTTGATCTGGTTTGTCATTCATGACCGAGCGTGCGAGTCCTGTGCCGTTCTTTCCTCTCGTCGGATCATGCGGCACTGTTGCAACAGTAACGATGTGCTGATAGCCGGTCACACGGATTATCTAGTATTGATCGTTATACCGATTGCGGTGTGAATCGGCAGCATATCCGCTAGCTGGCACAGCCGCTTGCAACTCCGGCTGTGAGGACCGTTCGATGAAGGTTTGTGTATTTGGTGCCGGCGCGATTGGTGGTTTCATCGCCGCGTATCTGGCGCTTGCCGGTCACTCGGTATCGCTGGTTGCGCGTGGCGCCAACCTTTTGGCATTGCGGTCGCGCGGCCTCACCCTGCGCCACGGTGAGACGGATTTTACCGTCCATCCGGTCTGTGACAGCGAGCCTGACCGGATCGGCAACGTCGATGTCGTGTTCGTCACTGTAAAGGGACCGGCCTTGGCGGCGGTTGGCGACAGGATCACGCCGCTGCTTGGTGCAGAGACGCCAGTCGTCTTTGCCATGAACGGGATTCCGTGGTGGTATAATCATGGTCGGAGAAGCAGTTCGGCTGCGATTCCGGAATTGCTCGATCCGACCGGTTCATTGAAGCGGAATGTCGGGGCCGACCGCGCAATTGGCTGTGTTGTCGACTGCCCGGCCAGAGTTCCGGAACCCGGTGTCGTGATCTGCAATGTCGCAGGACCTGGACGATTCACTCTTGGCGAACCCGACGGCCGGCTTGACGGTCGGGTCTTGCGGTTGTCCCGGTCAATGGAGGAGGCCGGTCTGGCGGCGCCGGTCAGTGACACTATTCGCAAAGCGGTATGGGCCAAACTGGTCGTCAATCTGTCTCGTTCGCCGCTTGCCGTCCTGACCGGCGCGTCGGAATTGCAGCTCGCGCGGCAGCCCGGGATATCGGAGATATCCCGGGCGATGATCGCGGAAGCGGAAGCCGTCGCACGAGCCCACGATATCAGACTCGATCTGGACTGGCCATCGCTGCTCAATGCCGCCTGGCGCGTCGATCACCGGCCGTCGATGCTGCAGGACTGGGATGCGCAACGTCCCATGGAAATCGACAGTATCGTCGCCATTGTCAGCCGGTTTGCCGCGGAAGCCGGATTGAAATCCCCGGTGATTGATCAGATTCTTGCCTTGTTGACGCTCAAGGCCCGCCAGGCAGGGCTGCTCTACCCAACGCAATAGCGATCAGACAGGGCCCACGAACCGGAAACCATTCGTGCCAGAACAGGTTTGTCCGATTACGCAGGCCTTCTGGAACGGGTTACCACGGTCTCCTGCCTTGTCGTGCCGAATTCGAACTCCTGTGACATTGAGTCTGGACCTCTAAGGATTGTCTGAACAAGTCGGCTCTGTCACAATTGGTTTCTTGGTGACGGAGTGGAGTGCGAGCCCTGGAGCAAGCGACGTTTGCGGAGCTGGAGCACGACCTGAAGAAGCGCCGGACGCGGCGCGAGGTGTTTCTCGAGACGATGGACGGGCTGGTTCCCTGGGAGCGGCTGGAGGCGCGCATCGAGCCGTTCGACCCGAAGGCTGGGCGCGGTCGGCGATCCTATCCGCTGAGCGTGATGCTGCGGGTGCACTGCGTGCAGCTGTTCTACAATCTGAGCGACCCTGGGATGGAGGACCTGCTTTACGAGGTGGAGTCGGTACGGCGGTTTGTGGGGCTGCGCCTCTCGGGTGCGTTGCCTGATGAGACGACGATCCTGCATTTCCGCCACTTGCTGGAGACGCATGGCCTGGGTGAGACGCTGTTCGAGGAGATCAACGCACATCTGGCCTCTCTCGGACACCGCTTGAGCAAGGGGACGATCGTGGACGCGAGTCTCATTGCCGCGCCGTCGTCGACGAAGAACCGCAAGGGCGAGCGGGACCCGGAGATGCACCAGACGAAGAAAGGCAATCAGTGGCATTTCGGGATGAAGGCGCACATCGGGGTGGATGCGCAGTCGGGCTTGACGCACAGCGTGGAGACGACGCCAGCGAACGTCTCGGATGTGGCGACGGCGCACGCGCTGTTGCACGGGGGCGAGGAGCAGGTGTGGGGTGACGCGGGCTATCAGGGGGTGGACAAGCGCGCGGAGAACCGGGACACGGACGTGGACTGGGAGGTGGCGCTGAAGCCCGGCAAGCGCCGGGGGCTGGACCAGGCGGGCCCGGAGGCGGCGGCGGAGAGGCGCAAGGCGTCGGTTCGGGCGAGGGTGGAACATCCGTTCCTGTATGTGAAGCGCCACTTCGGCTACGCGAAGGTGCGCTATCGGGGGCTGGCGAAGACCACGCAACGCATCGCCGTGCTGCTCGGGTTCACCAAATCTGCTCATCGCGGGGCGCGACGCCACCGCCTGACGTGGGGGGGGAGTCCGTCCGCAACCGCCGCAAGGCGGCGGGGACGGTCGGCTCGGGCGTCAAAATCCCCATTTCCTGGCACGACAACACGTCCCCGATGGGCTCTGGCGTTTCATCCACGGGCCACGACACCCGTATACACGAAAAAACCGACTTGTTCAGACAATCCCTAACTGTACGGGTCGGCGGCATCGCGCAGACCGTCACCGAAGAAATTAAATGCAAGGACCACGATGATCACCGGAATGACCGGCGTTATGATCCAAGGATAGAGCTCGACAGCATTGATATTCTGGGCTTCCGCCATCAAGCCTCCCCAGGAGGTTACGGCAAGCGCAAACCGGGGCCGAGGACACAGAGCGCGATCTCGCCGAGAATCATCGATGGGACGGAAAGCGTCGCCGAAGAAATCAGATGACTCATGAAACCCGGCAACAGATGACGACCGATGATTCGACGCGGTTTGGTGCCCATTAACGGGGCTGCCAGGACGTAATCTTTCTCGCGAAGCGAAAGCAGTTTGGAGCGCATGGCCCGGGCCAGCCCGATCCATTCGAGCATGCCCAGAAAGCGTGATCCCGAAATAGATCAGGATCGAACTCCAGGTGACCGGCACGGCCACCGACAACGCCATCCATAACGATAGTTCCAGAAACGAACGTATGATCTCGATGACCCGTTGTGTCAGCGAGTCGAGCCATCCGCCATAATACCCGGCCAACCCGCCGACAATGATCCCGATTACGAAACTGATCGTGATGCCGACGAGCCCGACGGTCAGCGAGATGCGGGTTCCGTAGACGATCCGCGAGAGCAGGTCGCGCCCGGACGGTCGATGCCAAGCAGGAACAGGGTGCCGTCCGCAGCCGGAAAGAACAGATGAGATCGCCAGGATATCGTCCCCCAAAAGTCCATATCTACAGGCAATACGCACAGAGAAAAAATGACTAATGGGCAGCAGGCGGCCGAGATAGGCCGAGCACCGTCGAGGCCAGGGTTCGGCAGGCCAGACCGGGACGGATGAGAAACCGTGCCAGTCCGACCAACCGGTCGAGATGGGGCTCCCAGCCGGCCGCATCCCAGCCGATCCACCGGTCGCGCGGCTTCAGGACCAGGGCCGAGGCTGCAACCACGCAACCGCCGAGCCGACCAGATACCGCAGCGGCCGCCCGACATGCAGACCGGCCCCCAGCGGATGCTCGGCGTCCAGCACCGTACCCAGCCGCCGAAGCTCCCTGCCGGTCTCGGCCAGCGTCACGACCGGACCCTCGACAGGGTCGACGCGATCCGGACCCCCGACCGGCGGCGGAACCGCAGCGGCCAGACCCCGGACAGCGCGGTCAACGCCAGCGACGGGCCAGTGGCAATGTCAGAGCACCCACATGCGCAAGATCACGAAACGCCGCCAGACAGTCCGCTTCATGCAGATGGCCGAGGAGATCGCAAAACCCGAAAGTCGTGCAGATCTCGCGGACGAACGCCATGCGCCCCGGAACGGTCCCGGGCGCCGGCAACGCCGCCAATATGCACCGTCCCACCTTCGGGGACAGCGTGCGGCGGATCAGTTTTGTGCGTTCATGACCCCGCCATAGCGGGTCCGGAATCTCAGGTTCAAAGAAAAAGCCCAATGGGCAGCCTGCAATAGCGGCGGGGTTTCGTTCATGTGGCTGCCCGACTAGGGCGTGTTCACACTAATGTTCAATGATGCTATCATGTTGGCTGGTTCCTCGTCAGCGAGTCATCGGTATGGAACTCAGCCAAGCCCAGTACGAACGCATCGCCCCGCATCTGCCGGTCCAACGCGGCAACGTCGCCGTGTCCAACCTCCAGGTGCTCAATGCCTTCCTCTATGTCGTCGAGCATGGCTGCAAGTGGCGCGGACTGCCGCCTCGCTTCGGCAAGTGGCACACCGTTTACACCCGGATGAACCGGTGGTCGAAGAACGGCGTGCTCGCGCGGGTCTTCGAGCACCTGCAGCGCGAGCGGATGGTGCATGTGCCGCTCGCTGTGGTCTCGCTGGACAGCACCAGCGTGAAGGTCCATCCCGATGGCGCCGGGGCGCTGAAAAAAACGGTCCGCAATGCATCGGCAAGTCGCGGGGCGGATGGAATACCAAAGTTCATCTGGTTGCCGCAGATGAGCGAACGGCCGTGACCTTCGCGCTGTCTGCCGGCCAGGCCCAGGATGCGCCCGAAGGACGCAAGCTACTCGAACGTCTGGGGCGCCAGAAGACACCCCGGTCCCTGCTGATGGACCGTGCATACGAAGGCGACGCGACACGGCGGTTGGCGTCAGCGCTGGGGTTTGTGCCTGTGGTGCCGCCGCTCAGGACTCGTACCGCGCCCTGGGAATACGACCGGCAGTTGTACAAACGCCGCAATGAGGTGGAGCGGCTGTTCCGACGGCTCAAGGGCTTCCGGCGCATCTTCACACGCTACGACAAGCTCGACGTCATCTTCCTCGGCTTCATCACCTTCGCGCTCATCGTCGAGGCACTGCGTTAGTGTCAACACGCCCTAACCGGTTGATCCGGTGCCGCATCTCTGACCGGAAAGCCTGCTGCTGCGAAATTCTCGACAGTTCCATCCTTGAGTTCGAGACCGTTGTTGTGAGACGCGATCGCGCAACGACGCAAGACCTCGTCAAACCCATCGAGGTTGGAATCTATGGACATTTTAGTGAATCCACCGCGAATCGTCAGTTGGAACCAACCATCCTTGCGATCACGGCGCGTGGAAAAATACCGCAATCCGAGACCGGAAATGTCGGACCAGCGGATCGCCCGGCCAAACGGCCCGATCGCCTGAACTCCAATATCGTCAAGCACATAATGGGTGCGATGCCGCTGCCAGGTTCGCAGCAGAAAACCTGCGAACATGATGGCGGCGGCGGCAATAATGTACTGGATGACCGTGATCATCGATGCGAAACCGACGAGCCCACCAGTGGCTGCAAGACCGATGCCGCCCCTGAGATAATCGCCAATCAGCGTTTTCACAGGATAATGACAAATCACGATGTTGCCCCGGTATTGTCCGCAACTCGAGCAAAGCCTACCATGTTGACTGCCGAATGGGCCATCATTTTGGCACAGACTACCGCGAAGTCCCGCCAGTCCGATTCTCCCATCATCCGGTGATGGAACAGGATACCGATTGGTTCGTTAACGTCACCAGGTCCGGTCCGGCGGCCGGCCAGACATATGGTGAGTCGTTCAGCCATGACATCCGGGCCGATGAAACGGCGGTTGCCGCGCCAGTCAACGAGATCGACATGGGTGTCGATCTGCTGCAGATCGGGACCAGCGGGCGCAGGTTCCGCACTGCAAACCGCGACAGCGCGGTAAATCCCAGCTTCGGGAGGGCACAACCAGATCATAGGTCATCCGATTCCACGGCGGCGCGAAACATAAGCCGGCACGGGGACCGAACAGGCCGACAAGTCACTGGCGCTCAGCTGCGACATCGGCGATACGGCTGAACAGCGACCGGGTTAACCCGAACTCCGATTTCTTCGCATCCGCGTGTTCATGATTGACATGACGATGGTCGCGCACCGCGGTCTCGACCCGATAACCGGTCAGACGATCCGGCAGTTCGGGCACGGCCGGTGCCGACACCACTGCGAGCGGTGGAACCAGATCCGGACGGTTGGCCGTTGCCAACATCGGTTCAAGATGCGGGGTTGGCGATGCGAGATCATCGTCGCGCCGCCACAGCTGCACCGTCTGGCCATCTTGCGCCCAGAGATCCATTTCCCGGATCAAGGTCGCACACCCGCTCATCGACTGTCCGCCATGTCGCGCAGGATGGCGGCGCTACGGGCGCTGCCGTCGAGCCGGATACCGCCAGGTGACCGGCGACCTTGGACGAGCGCAGCCTGCATCGCCCGGTCGAGATGGTTCGGTGTCCAGTCGGCCTCGGGCACCGCTTCGAGATGGCCGCGTTCGGCAAGCAGGTCGGCGCGCCAGCAATGTTCGGTTTCGATACCACCTTCGAACGGAACGACAACCGACGGTGTCCTGGTCATCAGCAGTTCGGCCACTGTATTGTAACCGGCTTGCGAGATCGAAAGCGCGGCGCGAGCGACAAGCGCCGGCAGATCGGGTCTGTTGCACTCGACAATCACACCCGGACCGGCCCTGGTATCGAGGTCGGAAAGAATGCACGACGGCATATGCGGGCCGGTCACCCAGTGCCAGACTCTTGCGCATGACAAAGATCTTCGGAACGGTTACGTGTCCGACCGTGCCGCCTCCAGCCGAAACGATGATTTCATCGCTGTGTCCGCTATCGTGGCCGCCAAAGTCTATCGGCGTGACCACATAACCGGTAGGTCAGACGGTCACAGATACGGTGGTGTAGCGGAAAGGTTTTCGCCAAGGTGATGATGTCGGTATCGCCATGTATGAGAATCCGGTCGTAGTAGGTCTCGACGATCTCGAGATTTCGATCATGGCGCGGTTTGATGACGAGGATGTCGCGCATTGAGCAGACGATCACCGGGCGCCATGCGGCTGATCGCGCCCGATCAAGCAGGGGCGGCAGTTCGAACCGAAACTGCCGGCGCCTGAACGGAAACAGTTCGGTGAGGAGAATGTAGGGCCTCACCTGTCACGACCCCGTGTTGCGTTTCGGACTCCGAACCGGGCATGATATTCGGTATGCGATTTACCGGCGCAAGTTCTTTATCAAATTTCTCAATAATTTCATTGTCCAGCTTACCCCGTTTTCTTCTATGCGATCTGTGGTTATCTCGCGATCATGGGCGACCTGACCTTCGGTGCGCTGGTTGCCGTTCTGGCCGCCTAAAAGGATCTATCGGCGCAACACGTCTTGCGCGGGAAACTGAACGCATCCGGTCTATCGGACCTCGTCGAATTTTTCGACAATGTCCATTGCAACACGAATGCGACAGTGGCCGAGAACTTGTTGTTCCGGACGCCGGTGAACGCCAGTTTCGGTCTCGCAAGGATCGCCGAGAATGCGTATGTCCGGGCGATCTTGGCCAAAACCGGGCTGAATAAGGCCTTCGTTCGGATCGGCCGTGACCTTGCAGGCATCATGATCGATCCGTTTGCCGATCTGCCGCCGGATCATGAGTTCGTTTCGCAATATTCCTTCATTTCGTCGGACGAATTGTCGGAACCGCTTATGCACGTGGCTCCGGTGGCACACGATGTTGCCCCCGATGTCGACTATTCCCGACACGCCAAACGCTACATGTACGTTTCACCGGAGCCACGTGCATGAGCGGTTTGTCGGATTACCAGATTCTCGTGGGCCGCGCCGGCCGCCTCGGCCTCGACGGCATGGCGACGGAAGACCGTGACCGCTTCATGTCGCTGTCCTTTCAGCTGGTGCCAGCTCACCACTGTCTCGGCCTGATCGACACTGAAATGGACCCACATTAACTTGCCGCGCGCGAGGTCTTTGCCGAAGGCCTACCTGACAATCTGCGTAGCGCCGTCGAATTCTTCTCGGCCGAGCAGTAAAACGCCGCGGCATCGCTTCAGAACAATATCCTGTTTGGCAAGGTCTTATATGGTCAGGCTGATACAGCTCTCCTGATCGGCCGGATTCTTGCTGAAGTGATCGAGGCCGAAGGGCTGAAGCAGCCTGTAATCGAGACCGGTCTCGATTTAGCCCGCATCGGTCACCGATTTGGGATTTGGGGTTCATTTTGCTGGTTCGGGACGCGGGTTGGGTCGCGATACGCGTTGTGGGTCGTTCGGCGCTACGCTTGAGGGGTGTTTGGAGCGTTCCAGGAGCGTTTGTTGCCGGTTTCACAAGGCTACATTGACCTGGATGGCGACCGGCGGGCGTGCGCCGTCCCCGGCGCGGCGCCGGTGTTCGGTCAATGCGGTGCAGAGGTCGTCAAGCTATCCGGGCTCACGCCAGAGCGGTTCTCGTTGCAGGCTCGCCAGCCCCTCGGCAAAGACCCTGGCATAGGGATAGGCCTGGGAGAAGGACAGCCACACCCGACGGGCCGTAATGCCGATCCGTGTCCCGACCTTCAACAGCTTGCGCTGCAGGGTGGCGCCCTGAGCGCGGGCCAGCTCGGTGCCCTGGGCGCCGCGTGTTCGAAGTGGCTGCATCCGTACATAGGCGAAGGAGGAGACGTACAGGCGCAGCTGGTTCGCGCGCATCCTTTGCGCGCTGGTGCGGTCGGCGAACAGGTCGAGCTGCTGCTCTTTGATGCGGGTCTCCCTGTCGCCGCGCGCGCAGGACAGCTTCTCGGACAGGCGCTTGGCAGCGGCCCGACGAGTGGGAAGACGGGTCACCCCGAAGCGCGGGGTCTCGCCCTTGGTCAGATCCTCCGCCTTGCCCACCACGCGTCGGCTGCGGCTCCACGATTTTTGCCTCATGTCCTCGAAGTCCCGGTATCGGCGGGCCGCCTTGCCCGTGCGACGATGCGCCGCCCGGGCCCCGATCGCGCCCACCAGGCGCTTGTTGCGCGCCAGTCCCAAGACAGAGTCGACGCCGTTGTCCTCGCACCAGCGCAGGATCGGTTCGCGGCAAAAGCCCGAATCACCCCGGATGCCGATGCGCGTGTGGGGCCAGTGACGGCGCACTTGCCCCACGATGCGCGCGAGCTCCTCGACGCGACCCGCCAAGGCCTCCCGGTCCGAAGGGCGCAGCCGCGCGCACAGCAGGGGCGCGCCACAGAAGATAGACAGCGGCAAGTAACAGGAGCACCCGTCGGACCCATGGAAGAACCGACCCTCCCGATGACCGTGTAACGGGTCATCGGTCGCATCGAGGTCGAGCCAGATCGCGCCCGGCGCCCGGCGATAGGACCACACACACAGCTCGACCAGCAGCTCATCGAGTTCCCCGGGGCGCCCGGCGATGCGTGTGTAGCGACGGCGCGCGGCCTCCCCGGGCTCACCGAAGTCCAGGCGCTTCAGGGTGCTCGCACTGGCCAGGGCGTGGCCCGGTCGCGCGCACCCGCTTGTCCCCTGTCACGTCGGCTTTGCCCACCAGCACCGGGAATAGCGCATCAGGATCGTTGAGGGCTTCGTATCCCAGGGCCATCGCGTCGATGCGTCGGCTCACCAAGTCGTCGACGCCATGTTCGATGCTCGCGCGATTGCGGGAATCCAGGAAACACCTCGACACCCGCGCCGTCACCCCGCCACCGGCGGAACTGATGCGCCCGCCATCAAATCGACCCGTCACCAAGCGCTGCCCCAGGGCGTGAAACTCAAGCTGTTCGCCAGGACACTGTGTCTTCAGGGCTGTTTCCTCTTCGATTGGCACAAGCCCTTGATCGTTCAAACGGTATGCCATGAGAAACAGCCGTTTCTACCCCCTTGGTGATCTTTTCGGGATAGAGGTCGGCGTTGCCGGCACCCGGCTGTCGCATGGCTAGCGCCAGAAGGTCGCGGTGGCCCGATATCCTGATATTCAATGAAGCGACATCGGTGCTCGATTCGGGATCAGAGTCGTGCGTCATGGCGAACGTGTTCGCGAAAACCGGTGGCTGCGGGTTGGTTTGGACGTTGCAGCGGGCCAGACTGGCCGCCGGCTTCGACCGGATACTGGTGCTGCGTAGCGGGAGGATCGTCGAGTCTGGAGCCTTCGCCGACTTGTGCGGGCGCGAAGACGGGGCTTCGAAGACATTGCTCGACGAAGAATGATTCCGGCCCGTTCGCTTCGGGACAAACCAACAGGAAAAACAGGATGAGTCTGAACGAAGAAGTCGAACTTCTGAGGAATATCCCGCTGTTCTCGCGGATCAAGGCCTCGAAGCTGAGACTGCTCGCCTTCACGTTGGAACGATTATCCTATCAGGAGGAGCAGTTCCTGTTCAATGAAGGCGACAGTGGCGATGCAGCCTACATCATCATCAATGGTGCCGCGGCGATCCTGATTGACACCGGAACTAGCCAGATCGAGGCCGCCCGGTTGAAGAAGGGCGATGTCGTGGGCGAAATCGCGATACTGTGCGATGTGCCGCGAACCGCAACCGTGCAGGCCAAGGACTCGCTGATTACACTGAAGATCACAAAGGAACGGTTTTTCAATCTGGTAACCGAATTTCCCGAGATCGCAGTCGAGATCATGCGCGAACTTACGGCCCGGCTGGAGCGAATCAGCACCCAGTTGCGTGATGCGTCGAGCGGCAAGATTGCCTGACATGGCGGATGACCACGTGATCGGCAAGGCGATCCGGTGAGCCGGCTGCACGGCGCCATCCGCCGGTTGACAGCGCAGCGCGATGCGCTCGACTTGGCGGCTCGCATGATTGCCGACGTCCCCGGGTCGGTTCTCGAGTTCGGACTCGGTAACGGCTGCACCTATGACCATCTGCGGGAAATACTCTCGAAGCGCGACGTTTACGTCTTTGAGTGACAGGTCGCTGCGCACCCGGACTGCATTCCTGATGCTGCCCACTTGTTCGAGGGTGATTTTCTGGCCACCTTGCCGCGCGCGGTAGAAACCCTGTCCGGTGCCGTTGCGCTTGCCCATATGGATATTGGCACCGGTGTCAAGTCCGACAGCGAGGTCCTGGCGGCTCGGATCGCACCGCTGGTGGCACAACTGCTGTGTCCTGGCGCCGCGTCATCAGCGACTAGACCATGACCGCATGGTCGGCAATGCATCTTGCCGACCCGCCCGACATTCCGCAGGGACGACTCCACGTCTATCCCCCGTCACGCGCATCACAAACCCATAGGCGCTTCCGGCTGCGGCGCGAAATCGTCGCGACTCTCCGCTTCATGGTAATGATGCAGCGCCCAGTGGACACTCGGAAAAGCAAGATCTTCCCACGGGATTTCGTGCCATGCGAACAGGCCGACCGCCTCGGATTCCGGCCCGGCGGCGATGTCGGGCGACAACAGTTCAGCGCGATAGATCAACTGAACCTGACTGATTCGGGGAATGCTGTAGACACCGAGCAAAGCGTCGATACGGATTTCGGCGCAGGCCTCTTCTCGGGCTTCGCGCATCGCGCCCTCGATCGTGGTTTCGCGCTCTTCCATATAGCCGGCCGGAATCGTCCAGTAACCCTTGCGTGGGTCGATCGCGCGTTTGCAAAGCAGGAAGCGGCCGTCAAGCACGCAGACCGAACCGACGACAATCTTAGGATTGACGTAGTTGATGAACCCGCACTCGTCGCAAACCAGGCGTTCAAGCGCGTCATCAGGCGGAATCCGCTTGTGAATCGGACCACCAGTTCGGTTGTCATATGACAGGATGCTCATGTCGAAACCTTGCCCCGACCGACCGGTCGCGGCAAGAGTGATCTGCGAAAAATGTCCCGGGCGTCCTGGAGTCGGCACTGGCAAAGATGACGGGCGATACCGCGTGGCGCCAAGAAAACGTTGTAAACGGCCAGACAATGACGTGATGATTGTCCGACAGCATTCTGACCGTCCGGTAGCGAGTGGAGGCGAATTGATGACCGTGCAGATCGTCGATGTCCTGAAACGCGAGATCAAAGCTCTAGTTTTTGACCAATACGGCACGGTGGTCGACATGCAGACCGGCCTGACGGAGGCCGTGACTCCGTTCCTGAAACAAAAAGGCTGGTCCGGAACACCGTATCAGTTCGTCACTTGGTGGCGGCGGACCCATTTTGAAGATTCGATGATCGACTCGCTGATCGGCCGCGGTCATACGCCCTATCGGCAGATCGGTCACCGGGCGGTAAGCCAGGTGCTGGACCGGGCCGGGATCGCCCACACCCAGGCTGAGGTCGAATGGCTGGTGGCGAGAATCGAACTGCTGAAACCGTTTCCCGATGTGTCCGCGGCGCTGGTGCGCCTGCACCGGCATTACCGACTGGTGATCCTGTCGAATGGCGACCGGGACATGCTGGCTGCGGCCAAACCGCATATCGGTTATGAGTTCGACCTGACGGTTTCGGTACAGGAGGCCGGTGTCTTCAAGCCCGACTGGCGAACTTATGCCAAGGCCGAGGACATCATCCGTGCCGCTTATCCCCATATCGAACGGAGCGGAATGCTGTTCGTCGCCAATCATCCCTTCGATTGCATTGGTGCCAAGGCGTGGGGCATGCGGACGGTCTACATCGACCGCCGCCACCGGCCGTTCGGGCAGTCGCCGTATCAACCCGACCTGATCGTCAAGGACTTTGCCGAACTTGCCGGGATGCTGACGGACACATCGGCTACCTGACTCCAGTTGTGCGGGATCATAAACGGGATGCAACAGCCTGCGTTGGCGGGATCGGGCGGGGAAACGGCCGCATGCAGGCCAATTATGGCTGAGATCGAGCTCATCTACCACGGCGTTTATCTGCTCTCGACGTTGAAGCGAAGGCAAATGGTCCGCGAGGAACAGCTGGAGGAGTATAACAGAACCCGAAACGCCTCCCACAGGCCGCAGGCTTCGATCCTGAACGACGTTTCCGGATCACCGCATGATCTCCGGAAGGTGCCAAAGGGTCATGTGTCCCGCCAATCAATAGCCGTCCATCTCACAGATGGTCGGGTAAATGATTACGGAAAATGCATCTAAGGTCCATTTTACCGAGGATGTGCGATGAGTCTCATTATCGAGAGCGACGAGACGTGCCTGCCTGCCAGCGAACTATCGCAGTTGACCGGTGAGACCGTGACAGGCGCAATCACAGTCGCCCTGCGCAAACACCTTGAACGCGAACAACGCAGACGCGACATCGCGACCCGCGCGAAAGAGTTGCGGGCCATAACCGACGCTGCACCAAGCGCATGGGACCGGGGCAGTCTGCTGTCGAGCACGGAGACATGCTCTGCGAAGAACGGGCCTGCCCTGATGATCATCGCCCGTTCGGCGTTGCTTTCGGGTCTGAACTGGAATCTGAATGTGGAGTGCAATGAGGTGGCAATCCTAGCAACGGCACCGTGCCGCATGTCGATGGCGAATGCGCTGGGATCTCCGATCGAGGTCGAGCGTCGCGGCGGGCTTGGCCTGCCCCATCGTCATTTCGCATGCAAGGCTACCCGACTTTCGCCGGATCGCGGCCGGGTTCGGGGAGTGGGACAACTGGTTCGGACGAACTTGGGGCGACAGGGTAGGGCTTGGTGGTTGCAACGGTCGTGCGATAGGATGTGGAAACAGCGTAAGGGATTGCGCCCGGAGATCATGGGGCAAGCGCTGCCCGCGGCGGAACAAGGGCCGGTGGTCATTTTCAGCCGATTATCGCCGCATGGACGAGCATCGTCGGGAGGATTCGATGGCAGCAAGTGATCCACCTCTCGGTGTCGCGTTTTCCGGTGGTCCGACCGCATCGGACATTGTCGACTGTGTCAGCCTTGCGGAATCGCTGGGATATCAATCGGCATGGGTTGCCGAAGGTCATGGCGGCGATCAGTTCGCGGTCCTCGCGGGCTGCGCAGTGACGACCGCGACAATCAGCCTTGGCACGGCCATCAGCAGCGTGTTCGTCCGATCCGCACCGACCATCGCAATGGCAGCGGCAACAGTTGACGACCTGTCTGGCGGCCGGTTCATCCTCGGACTAGGGTCGAGCCACAAGATTCAGGTCGAGCCCGAACACGGTGTCGAATTCAGCCGGCCGATCGAGCGGGTCCAGGACACCGTCAACATCGTGCGTCAGCTGCTTTCCGAAGGCAAGGCGAGTTATACCGGCGAGACTGTCAGCATCAAGAAATTCGATCTCTGGTTCAAACCCCACAGGCCGGTCTTGCCAATCTATGTTGCCAGTTTGTTCCCGAAGATGGTCAGGGTTTGCGGTGAACTTGCCGATGGCATCATCCTGACCCGGAGCACGCTCGTTACCGCTGCCGAGATCCGCAAGACTCTCGCTGAGGGCGCGCGCATAGCGGGCCGTGATCCGGCAAGCATCGTTGTCACTTCGCTGTTACCGACAGCCGTGGCTGAGACCCGGGACGAGGCCATGGCGATGATGCGTCCAAGTCTCGCGCTGTATGCCGGTTTCTTTCCACGCTACAACAAGCTGATCGCAAGCTATGGATTTGTGGAGGAAGCCGGAGCGATTGCTGCCGCCTTCAAGCGCGGCGACATGAACGCGGCCTCGGCGGCCGTCACCGATGCGATGATCGATGCGACCGGTGTTGCCGGAACGCCGGCGCAGTGCCGCGAGCGACTCGCGGCCTATCGGGATTCGGGGATTGACCTGCCGATCATCAGTCCCTTCGCGCGAGGCGGCTCGGCCCGGGATCGCTTCGAGACGGCAATCCGGGCCTGTGCGGGTGCGTGATAATGGCGGTTGACAAACACAGGCGGTCGGGGGAACAAGCACTCGCGGGCATGTCCGATGGTGCCACTGTCATGGTGTCAGGGTTCGGCAGCGCCGGGTTTCCAAATGTTCTGCTTCAGGCCTTGCGTGATACAGGCCGGCGTGGTCTGACCCTGGTGGCGAATTCGGCAACCCATGTCTATTCGCTGACCCATCTTCTGATCGAGGCCGGCATGGTCGAAAAAGTCATTGTCACCGCAGCGCGCGGCCGCGGCCGGGAGTTGTCGGCGTTCGAGGAGCTCTGGCGCGACGGACGTATTGCGCTCGAATGCGTACCGCAGGGGAATTTCTCCGAACGAATCCGTGCTGGCGGCGCCGGGATTCCGGCGTTCTATACGCCGGTCGCCTATGGCACCGAACTCGGCGCTGACAAGGAAGTCCGCACGTTCAACGGCCGGCCGCATATTCTCGAGACGGCCCTGACCGGCGATCTCGCCCTGATCCGCGGTGACCGCGGCGATCGGTACGGGAATATCAGTTTTCGGTATGCACAGATGAATTTCGGTCCGGCAATGGCGACTGCATGCATGGTTACGGTGGCCGAAGTACGCGAGGCCCTGGACGAGCCGCTCCCTTGGCATGCGGTGCAGATCCCCGGCGTCTATGTCGATCATGTCGTGGCTGTCGGCGGTGAACCATGAGTGCCCTGAACCGCAACCAGATGGCGTGGCGGGCGGCTCAGGATTTGCTGGATGGCAGCGTTGTCAATCTCGGTCTCGGGATTCCGGTTCTGGTTTCCAATTACCTGCCCGAGGGCCGTGATATTTTTCTGCAATCGGAAAACGGCATTCTCGGGGTTGGCCCGGAAGCCGCGGAGGCAGACAAAGACCGCAATTTGGTCGATGCCGGCAGTCGGCGCATCACCCTGCGGCCCGGTGCTTCTATCGTCGACTCGGCAAGTTCTTTTGCGATGATTCGCGGCGGCCATATCGACGTGACGATACTTGGCGCCTTCGAGGTCGCGGAAAACGGCGATCTTGCCAACTGGGATGCGCGGGTGCCGGATCGTGGTCCACTCGTGGGCGGCGCCATGGATCTGGCAAGTTGTGCCGGGGCGACCTGGATAGTCATGCAGCACAATACCCGTGACGGCGCACCACGTCTGCGGCGGGTCTGCACGCTGCCGTTAACGGCGACTGGCTGTGTCAAACGGATCTACACGGATGTCACGGTGGTCGAGATCACGGGCGACGGATTTGTCGCGCGAGCGTTGCGTCCGGATGTCGGCAGCGAGGAGCTGCGCGTGCGGACCGGGGCCGCGATCACCATTGCCGATGACTGCGAACCGTTAGTCGCGCCGGACCTCGATGCCTGAGCCCGGTTCGTCTCGCGCGATCGGCTGACAAGGTCATGGTTGCGCCCGGCCATCTGATCTATCATGTTTTGCTGGACGCTCTGTTACAAGCGGGATGATTTTATCATTGGGGACCATCGATGACCGTTCTTTCACGTTCTGATCAGGATCAGGCGCGACCTGCGTCGTCGCGGTTCGCCGTCAATCCGCTTTCCGGGGTGGCGGGGGCCGAGATCCTTGATCTCGATCTTTCGGAACCGGTTACCGACGAGATCCGGGATGCGATTGTCGAGGCCTTTGTGGCGCATCATGTTCTTGTGTTCCGGAACCAGACTCTCACGAAGGACCAGCAGCTTGCGTTCACGAAGACCTTCGGGGAACCCGAGACGCATGTCGGACGTTTACCGGACGGATCCCGGTATCCGCTGGTTCATACAGTGACCAATATCGACGCCGGGACCGGCAAGCCGACGCCGACGCCGGCCACGCATGGCAACTACTTCTGGCACACCGACAAATCCTATCATGCGGTGCCGTCGCTGATGACCCTGTTGCACGCCGTACAGGTGCCGCCATCGGGCGGCGATACCCTGTTTGCCAACATGCACATGGTTTGTGAGGCGCTGCCCGCTGATGAACGCCGGGCGTTGCAGGGATTGCGCGCGGTTCACAGCTGGGAGGCGAGCCGGCGCAACACCGGCAACAAGCCGGCTACCGAAGAGCAGAAACGGGAACGGCCGCCGGTCAGTCATCCGCTGGTGCGGACGCATCCGGTGACTGGCCGGAAATCACTTTATTTCGGCATGCATGTCAGTCACATCGAAGGCTTGCCGGAAAGCGAAGGACAGACCCTTCTGGCCGATCTGCTTCAACGGGCGACAGTGCCCGCGTATGTCTACCGCCACCGGTGGCAGACCGGGGACTTGGTGATCTGGGACAATCGCAGCCTGTTGCATCGGGCCGACCGCAATTACGACATGTCTGCCCATGCACGGGTATTGCACCGCACCGTGGTCAAGGGGACGGCCCCGTTCTAACCGGAAGCGCCGCTGTCCAATGGTGCTTGACGGAAAATCGAAACGCGGCGGCGTGACAATTTTCCGACAGCTGCGGAATGAAGCGGAGGTCAGGCGTCCGACATGACATGGATCTTGCGGCCGGCAAGAAGATCCTTGTTCTTCTCGGCATAGGCTTTCATGTGCGGCGCGGTGCCATGGGCCTTGAGATGATCGAGGCTTGCCCATTTCTCGATGACCACGAAGGTGTCAGGACCGTATGCTTCCGCAAAACCGGCATCCGCACAGTCAACCACGGCGCCATATTCGATACAGCCGTCCTCGGCGTGCACGGCCGGGACATTGGCATTGAAATTCGCCAGGACTTCGTCACGTTTTCCCGGTTTTGCGATAATCACCGCAATGACATGAACTCTCGACATTGTCGTTTCCCTTGTCTGGATAAGCGAACCTACAGGAGATTACACCGGCCGATGGCTCGCGGGCGAGTGCCGGTTACATATGCGGGCTGCTGCTATCAAGGCCCATGATCTGACGCCCGACGGTTTCGTAGTGACTATGCCGGGCCTGCATCTGCTGCGAAACCGCATGCATGTCACGGAAACGCCGTTCGAATGGCAGAGTCTCGAAGATCGCCGACGAGCCGGCCAGGCGATAGACCTGATGCACGACATCGGTCACCTGATTGATCGCATAAGTACACGCGAGCCGGATCCGGGCGCGATTTTCGGTCGATAGTCCGCCGGTTTCGACAACCGCGTCCCAGACCGTTCGCAGCGTGGTCTGCTGATAGGCGCAGGCTGCCTGCCATTGGGCCTCGAGTTCGGCAATCCGGGTCTGGAACACCGGGCTGTCGCGCATTGAGGTAAGGGCAGAACGTTGTGTCTTGGTCATCGCGAGCGCAATCAGGTCGTCGAGCGCACCGCGACCGATGCCGAGCGCGACTCCCGAAAAGCATCCGGCATAGACCAGTGTCGTGGGGAACTTGTAGAGCGGTGCACTGCTCCGGCATTCTGCCTGGGTGTCACGGTCGAGCGTGAAGGCCTCCGCGACGACCATGTCGGTGACCGTGTAACTCTCGCTTCGGGTGCCGGAGAGCCCCATCACATACCAGTCATCGTGAATCTCGGCCTGGTCACGCGGGAACAGCACGGTCCGGTCGGCCTGACGGCCGTCCGTGGTCAGGCGCGGGCGGCCATCGGCTTCGAAAACCCTGCAATGGCCGCCGAGCCAGGTGGCATGGTGGCTGCCACTCGCGAACCGCCAGGTTCCGGTGACCTGGTACCCTCCGGGACAGGCTGTTGCCGCACCCATCTGCCCGGCGCCCCAGGCGAGAACGGCATTGTTCGCTCCGAAAACCGTTCGGGCCGGCTCGTCATCAAGGAAAGCCGCGGCCATCGCGCATCCGGTACCCTGCCCGAGGCACCAGGCGGCGCTGGCATCGGCCCTGGCGATGGTCTCGGTGACCCGGGCGAGACGATGCGGTGCGAGTTCGGCGCCGCCAAGGCTGCGTGGGAGCGCCATTCGCCACAGCGCGGCGCTATGCATTGGATCAAGAACATCCGGCGGGAGTGCCCTTTCGGCATCAATCTGGGCATGAGCGGCGCGAATGACCGGTACGATCGCTTCGGCGCGTGCCTGAAAACCGGCCGCATGCTCGTCGTTGCAATCAGGGACCGGATCTCCGACGGATTTGGCCATGGATCAGGTCTCGTCCCTGACGACCGGGCCTCCGGCGTCTCGCCAACCCTTTAATCCGCCCTTGATATGGGCTGCGTTCTCCACGCCCATGTCCGAAACCGTCTTGACCGTGAGTGCTGAACGCCAGTCGAGAGCGCAATGGAAAAGGAATCGTTTCTTTTCGCTGAACACGGTCTTGTAGTAGGGACTTTCCGGGTCGATCCAGAACTCGATCATGCCCCGCGGGCAATGGAAGCTGTCGGGGATGTAACCCTCACGCTTGCGTTCGCGGATATCGCGGATATCGATGATCAGGGTATCGGGTGCCTGTGATTCCGAGATGGCGTCGCCCGGCTCGACCTCTTCGATGTCGCGCCGGGCGTCTTCGACCATCTGCATGACACACTTCTTGAGTTTTTGCATGACTGGACTCCTTCGGTTTCCGGGTCCGGGGACAAGACATGTTCAGTCTGCCGCAAATCACGGCAAGACCAAAGGACCATGTCGGTTTCGGTATTTACGGGTCGGCCGATCTAGCTGCCGGCGGGTTCCCGTTGCTCAGATCTGTTTGCGGTCTGGCGTTTTGGCGCGCCCGGACCGTTGACCGGCGGGACCCGGAACGGGTTATCCGTCCAGCTTACTGGTCAGGCTCCATTATCAGCTTTGGTCCCATCGCCGCCCGGTGTTCGCCCAACAGACCGTCGAATGAACAAGCAGGTACGGCCATCCTTGTCGGTGCCGCCCGGAAGGTTCGTGACTCGTGACAGTGATCGCAGTCTGCGTTGCATGTGCCGATTATCATTTCGAACGGTGGACTCATTGTGCAGCCGCGCGAACATTGCAACGCCGGCATAGAGGTTGATGGCTGCTAGTGGATTCCGGACGGCGTGTTCGGGCTTGAAGATGACGCCCCAATCGCTTCGTAATCTGTTCAGTTCGCTGCATGCCGGATTCACATCGTATCGAGCGACCAGATTGGCCTTCAACGCTTTGCATGACGTTGTATGATCCAGGTCGAAAAACAGGTGTTCAGCGTTAGCAGCCATGTCAAACTGGGCCGCGATCGTGCCTGTCGCAAGTTCAGCCAGTGACGTCAGGCATGGCTTAAGGCTGAATTTCGGAATGCTCAAGCAAACCGGCACCAGCCACGTCCGCTCATTTGGCGGCATGTACTTCAGGTCGGCGCCCCGTACGGCCGTGCGTGAAACCCACCGGACTTGTCGTCTTGCTGTCAGTAGCCAAGTAAACGGCTGATGAAGCGCCCTGGCGCCAGCGTCAACACACCAGCAATGACAACTCCAGCCATGGTTCCGATCATGAAACCGGCATGGGTGTGGATCCGGCCCTTGCGAATGGAGATAATGGCAAGAAACAAGCTCAGGAGGGTGACGACTGAAAGGCCGTGGATCCAGCTGAACGTGCCATTGTTCAGATCGCGGATGGCGAAGGACGACAGAACCATGGCCAGCATGATGGCGATCCAGGTCCAGCCGACGGCGCGATGCCGCAACGTTCCCTTGGCGAGAACAAGATTCGACGTCCCGAGGGCGAAGGCAACCAGGGCTGCCGTTAGGTGCAACCAGACAATCACGCGTGTCTCCTGTGTCGGTCGATGGCGGGCACCAATCGGCCCCGGGCCGCTTTGCTGTCCTTGCGAACGCCGGCAGATTGGCATGCAGTTGTAACAGTTGTCAGATGACGCTCTTGCGGCGTAGTGCGGCAAGACGGTTGGAATTGTAACCGATGGCGCCAAGGACGCGCTCGGTGTCGGCGCCAAGAGCTGGTGCCGGCGCGGTCAGGGATTCCGAACCACCGGACCGTACCGGGTGTGCGACCATGCGGAACGTTTTGCCTGGTGCAGCGGGATTCGGAAATTCATGAATTCGGCCACCCTCGGCAACGTAGGGATTGGTCATGGCCTCGCCGATGTCATAGATGGGCGAGCCGGGAACTTCACCGGCAAGAATGTCCAGCCAATCGGCGGTCGCGCGCGCCGAGAGGGCTTCGTCCAGCATCTCCTGGATAAGGTCTCGATGTTGAAGGCGGTCGCGGAAGGTCAGAAATCTGGAATCGTCGGCCCAATCGCTTCGGCCGAGTTTCCGGCAGAGGGCGGGCCAGAATTTTTCCTTGTTGCACATCAGAAATATCCATCCGTCGGCTGTACGATAGAGTTGACAGGGTGTGAGAGATGGATGTGCGGAACGTGGCAACCGCCCCGTCACGACGCCGTCGTTAAGATACCAGGTCGAAAGATAACTAGTGTTATGAAGCGCAAGGTCAAACAGCGAGACGTCCATGTCGCGGCCTTCGCCGGTCGCCCGAGCTGCAACCATGGCCGAAACCAGTGCAAAGGCCATGGCGAGGCCGGTCATCATGTCGACGACCGACAACCCGAATCGCGTTGGCGGGGCGCCGGGCTCTCCGGTGACCGACAACCAGCCGGTTTCGGCCTGCATGAGATAGTCGTAGCCAGGCCAGGTGCGGCGTGGGCCGGTGCGGCCATAGGCGGTCAGATGGGCACAGACAATTGACGGATTGACGAGTTTGAGGGATGTGTAGTCGATGCCGAGTTTCTCTGCGACATCGCCGCGCAGATTGTTGCAGACCGCGTCGGCGGTCTGGACGAGGTCGCGGAAGACCGCCCGGCCTTCCGGGTTCTGGAGGTCAAGGGTCACGCTGCATTTATTGGCATTGAAGCTGTGAAAGAACTCGCTGTCTTCCGGCCCCAGGAAATAGGGTCCGACAGCACGGGCCATGTCACCGCCGTCGCGCGGATTTTCGATCTTGATCACTTCCGCACCTTGGTTAGCGAGATAAAGAGTGCCGAACGGGCCGGCGCCGTATTGTTCGACGGCCAGGATGCGGACGCCGGTCAACGGCTGAAGCCCGTATTGCGGGCCCGGTTCCGGATGTTCAATCCCGCCGGCCGACGATGAGCCGGACGGCTGGCCGGGATTGTTTCGGGAGTTCTGTTTTGCCATGGTCTCGCGCTTTGCTACTGTCTGTGCTAGCCTGAACGGGCAGGCTAGGAAGACGATAACCATACGACACCGACACCGCCAGTCTCCTCGCATTGTCCTGGCACCAGCCATTGCTGGCTGTTTCTTTACATCGATGTCGAACTGAACGTGTTCCGGCACCGGTTCGGGACAAGACCATTCCATGATCGGAGCCGAAAATGTTGTGTGTTCCGTGATCAGTCGTACATGGCTCAATTCGTGCCTCGTAGGCTCGGTTTAGTTGTGGAGCCTCAACAGGTTGTTCTCGGTCAGTCTGAGTCGGCTGATGGGTGTATTTGCCTTTAGGCTACCATGCGGCCGGTGGCAATTGTATCGGTGGAGCCAGTACGGAAGGTGGTGTGCGCGTTGGCCTGAGTTTTGGTAGGCGCGTGCGTAGGCCCATTCGCGCAGGGCGGTCTGGATGAAGCGCTCGGCCTTTCCGTTGGTCTTTGGCGTGTAGGGTTTGGTTCGGATGTGCTTGAGGCCGAGGGTTCGGCACGCGTCGTGGAAGGCGAAGGCCTTGTAGCAGGCGCCGTTGTCGGTCATGACGCGGCTGACGGTGACGCCGAGGCTTTTATAGTAGGCGAGGGCGGCGTTGAGGAAGGCTATGGCGCTTTCCTTCTTCTCGTCGGGCATGATCTGGCTGAAGGCGATGCGGGAGTGGTCGTCGATGCACAGGTGCAGGGAACTCCCAGCCGATGCCGCGTCTGTTGCTGTGGCCGGTGCGGTCGCCGGTGACGCGATGGCCCGGGCGGTCGAAGCGGCCGAGCTTCTTGATGTCGATGTGGATGAGCTCGCCGGTGCGCCGGCTCCGGCGTAGCGCGGCGATCTGGCGGACCACCGGCGCAGTTTATGCGGTCGCGACGAGCGATCCTGCAGGCCTTCGACGCTTTCGGCCTGGTAGCGCTGGGCCCACTTACGCACGGTGCCTTCGAGGTCTGCCCTTGGTCGATAACCCGTCCCACGATCTCGGCGCGACCGCGCGGTGTCAGTTTTGCATTCTTATGGACGTTCATCCGGGGCTCGCTTCTCGGTTCGTTGACAGGCTTCGTTACCCATCAGCTTCCGAGTATCAATCCCGGATGGACAACCTATTGAAAGATCACAGCTAGCCAGAGCCTGCCTCGAGGCAGGCTCTGGGCGATGGCTGATCGCCGCGTTCGATGAGATGGAACCACCTCAGATAGCTGTCGAGGTTCTTGGTGGGATGCCGCGGAGCCGCGCAGGACGCCCTTGATCTGGCTGTGGCGGCTATTGACCGTCTGGATGGGCCGCGCGCCCCGGACCCGTTGGCTGGCAGAAGCGGTGATGCTCTCGTGCGGGATGTCGAGCGCCGCCGCAACGGGCGGATAGCAGCGGTTGGCGTCGGAGACGAGCAGCGCATCCGGTGCGACGACCGGCTCCAGCCCCTGCTCGCGCGAGAGGCCGGGTTTGCGGGCCGTCCCGCCGCGCCGGCGCGGCGTGCGGTCCAGCTTCCGCTCCCCCTTGCGGCTCTCGAGAACGACGGTCTCGTCAGCCTCGACGATCCCGGCAAGCCGGTCCGGCGCCTGGCGCACCGCCGCCAGAAAGCGGTGGCGCCAGCGCGGCGCCGTGCGCGGCGCAATCCAGCAGCGCTCAGCAGCCTCCCGGATCGTCTCGCCGGCGCCAGGCGAGGCGCCAAAGGCCAGCCAGCGCTCCTTGTGGTGCAGGCCCGACAGCGCTGTGCCGGTCAGCGCACCGAACGTCTTCCCACAGGCCTTGCACCGGACACGGCGAAGACCGCGCGCCGCGACACCGCCCCGCCGGCCGCAATGCCGACAGCGCCGCTCGTCATCCACGCCCAGATCGATCGCCGCCAGCGAGGCCGCGCCCTCCGGCGGGTCCGACAGCACCGCCGCCACCGCCTTGCGCGGCGGCGCCTCAACTCATCGACACGCGAGACCCAATCCCGAAACCCTCGTCATCCATCTGTCTGACCGCCAAGGCGAATCGGGCGAGTTTCTATCACGATGACTACAATTCACGAATTGAGCCTCGTACATTGAACGAAGCCGCTTTGCGGCGTCGGAGTATTCCAGCAAATTCAGACAACACCCGGCCGAAAATCCTAGATACGCGGTCATCACCCCGAAACACAATTGCCGGATTGCCGGATCTGGTGCATGAAGTGGTGCTCTGGACCGCCAAGACGGAAAGCCGGCCAGCCAAGTCTCCTGTGATTGAATAGCGATTGAGTGCGAGAGTGGCTGATGTCGAAAGCCAAGCCGGTGCCTTAGTTGTTCCGATCCAAAAAAGCAGGGGCAGTACCAGTATTGCCAGACGACCATTATCGGCATCAGCAACCATGACGTAGGTTCAGTGCAACACCGGCGTAGCGGTTTGACCAAATCTCTAACAGAATGCGCATATATGCGGTGCGACTTGACAACAAATGTTCCCTCCAACCGGTCTGACGCGTCGGGTTAATTTTACATTAACCGCTTATACACGTGGCTCCGGTGAAACGCACATGTAGCGTTTGGCGTGCTGGAAATAGTCGACATTGGGGGCAACATCGTGTGCCACCGGAGCCACGTGCATAAGCGGTTTACATTATATTTCAACGTATTGAAGAATTTGTTGAAATTTGCCGGGTTCCCGCCGTCGAAATTCTACCCAATCCGCCGGGACATCTGCCGGTGGAGAGACGGAACGAGATGCCAATTCCGGCATCAATCTGGCAATCCGACATGGTCAAATGTATCGGAATCCGCAATGTTCCACTTCTTGTGTCATCGAATTCGGAAACATGTCGACGATTACCGCGTTGACACGGTTGATGCCGATCGCAGAAATCTTGATAAAAACTCGGAATTTTTTGGATGGACTTTTGTCTCTTGGCAGGAGAAACGGGCCCTGAACCGGGGCTGTTGCACAGAAAACTCACAGATGCCTGTCCTTTACTTCACGACGGTTTCCGATTTTTCACCCGGTAAGGCCATGGGAATGACGTTCAAATTTCTCACGAATTTCCGGCAACGTCCTGATCTATGAAATTAAGATCCTGCAACAGACCAATTGCTTTGGTGAGGCGTTCCTCTATTGCTTTCAAAAGCTTTCTGATTGTCGTTTACTCAGTCGCACCGATCCTGCCATTGCCGTAATAGTTCCATTCGTGGCACAGAAAACGATGGTGGCGGCGAACTCAAGAACGATATCGGACACATTTTTCATCTTTTCCAGAAATGAAACTGTGGTCGCGGCAGGCACGTCTCCGAACCGCTCTGGTTGCCTAGTCTCTTTTCCGAGACTGAAAACGGCATAAGGCACACCATGTCGACCAACCGGTTCCTCGATCCTTATCTGTCCGTCGGCTTCTGCATCGGCGCATATCCCTACAAGATCTAATGAATATCGTCCATAATGATGATAAGTGTATCGCAACTTGAAATTCGCATCACAACGATCCGGAAGACAGATCTCTTTTTGCAAACGGGTCCTGCTGATCAGTTCACCGCCATGCGACGCAATCAATCCGATGACGCTGTCGTCTTTCTTCATTGTATTAACCTTTCTTTGAGTATTTCCAGTTCTTTGGTTTGCCTCCGTTCAGGTATATAAATACGCTGGATACGAATTTCATCTCGAAACGTCTTTACGATATCTGATATCGCAATGATGTCAGTCGGTTCGCTGGTATTGTCCTGCATTTTTATCAAGATCTTGTTCAGAGCGGATGCATCATCGAACAGAATTTCGCTTCTCCATGTCAGAAAGAATGTGTTCAGTGTGTACTGGACTTTGGCCGTACAGATTGCCGCCTAGCCTATCGTAGTATCGATATCGACACATTTGTAGAGGACACGGTCACGCAGCCGTCATGCCAAATCCGATACCTGTTGGCTTGCAAACTTCCGGTAGAATGCAAAGGCGGACCAAACTGCGGAGTCATCAAGAGCAAGATAGAGATCGAGGGTCTGGTCTTCCGCCGCCAGATAACGCGATACCGGTTCCTGATACGCGAGCTTGCGGTTTGTCGTATCAGAAACGATACCGCCTAAAATGGTTCCCAGAGTTTTCTCGGTCGCCCTTGTGGTCTTGTGCATATAGACCATCCTGCAGAGCCGGAACCGTGCTTCAAGATATTCCTCAGCCACCGAAAGACCTTCCTTGATTCCCATTCAAGCTAAGCTCAACTTGAGTAGCCGCTTCGGCATCGGCGGTGTCCGCAGCGCCACGTAGACCAGTCCGGGGATGATCTCGGGCAGGTTGAAGCGACGATTGACCCGGTCCACGATCTCCGCGAGATAACACGCTGGGCATACTTGGGACGAATCGCATGACAGGTGCCACGCAAGGCGCTCTTGATATTGCCGAGAATCGTGTTCACCCAACGAAACTCGGGACACTCAGACCGCGGCTTTCCCGCCGCCGGTCACCATCGGCTCATGCACGCAGCCTGCCGCGGTCACGCCATTGAAGCAGGTCAAGCCCATCGCAGAGCACTTGCGTGCCCGGACCCAGGTGCTGCTGCGCCCAGGCGGCGATTTCGGTGAGACGGAAGCCCTCGACCACGGTGAGCGTCACTCGCTGCGGATGTCCCTGCTCATTGGTCTCGACCGCAGCGACGAACGGGGTCTTGCCCGGTGCCCCCGTCCGCGCTTGCCGCCGAGGCAGGCATCGTCGATGCACCTTTCTTGTCCTGGGTCATGAAGTAGAGGCCCTGGAACCACACCGTGAGCGGGAGCTTGGTGGTCTCGAAGATGGTCCCGGCGGTGATGAAAGTCTGGTGATGGCAGCGGTTGTACTGCTGGAGCTTTCGGGTGTTCAACTGACAGCACCGGTCATGGGCGCAATGTGGGCACAGAAAGCCGTTCGGCCATCGCCATTGAAAGAGGGCGTCGCAGCACTGGTCTTCGTTGCCGTAGAGGGAGAGGAACGCGTTGAGGCTGATTCCTTTCTGGAACTGCACTGGTTGCGCGCCATGTGAATGTCCGCTTTCTATCATCAAGTTACATGGCAGTATTCGATATTAAATACTGCTTAGATTCGAGGGTAATCAGGAAGGCCTTTGGGGCCGAGACAAAGACATGCTGTTTCGCGTGGCCCCTCACTGCCGATGGTCACAGTTCCGACCTCAAGACAATCGAATAGCAAATCCCGGTCAACATGGTCGAATTCGACGCCTGTAGCCATCCGGTTTCGCTCAACATAGTCGATTCTGTCTGCGTCAAATTGGCTGGAAACGGTTGTGACGTATATGTCCTCTGGCTCACTGTCCTTCAGGAATCCAGCGATTTTCTCCGGTAGTTTCTGGTCGGCAGACCGCAATCCCGTGTTGACCGCCGTCTCGCCCAGGACGACTTCTGCACTCCAGTCTTCGTGTCGCCGGGCTGGCCCGCAGCTGCAGCGACCACATCGAACGCGTGACTGAACGGTCTATGGCCAATGTCGTTCAAGAGAGCTGAAAGAAGTGCAATGCGTTCGTGATCAGGATCCCGAGTCTCGGCTTTCAGTTGGTTGGTGATGATATCAATCAGCCGTCAGGCAGTGTGATAGACGTCAATCGAGTGGGCAAGTCATGTGTGTGTCGCGCCCGGGAAACTAGATAGTGTCGTCACGAAATACCAGCCCAGAGCGCCAGACACCGAATCTGCACCGCAGCAAGAAACGATGCGGCATTCTTGGCGTATCGCGTGGCAATCCCACGCCAGCGCTTGAGCCACAGAAAGGCGTTCTCCACCAAATGCCGGCGCCGGTAGAGATGGACATCATACGCTCTGGGGTGCTTGCGGTTGCGCTTCGGCGGAACCGCCGAAATGACTTCATGCTCCTCACAATAAGACAGGATGGCATTCGTGTCATAGGCCTTGTCCGCCAACAAGGACTCGGCATCTATCCCTTCAATCAGCTCGACCGCTTGACTGCAATCTGCTGCCGTCCCCTCGGTCACCAACACCCGCACCGGCATCCCATGTGCGTCCACAGCCAGGTGCAGCGTCGTGTTCAGCCCCCTTTTGTGCGACCCATCGCCTGATTGCCGCCGACCGCACCGCTCGCATGGGGATGGACCTTGAGATGACTGGCGTCAATCATCAGCCACTCATCGTCCGGCTCATCCACCAGAGGCTCCAGCAACGCCCCCCAGAGCCCCTTGTCCCGCCAGCGACAGAACCGACGATGGGTATTTTTCCAGTCTCCATAGTCTGGCGGCACATCACGCCAGGGAGCGCCGGTACGCAGAATCCAGAAGATCGCATTAATGAACCGTCGATTATCCTGCGCCACCCCAACGTCCCGCTCGACCAGGCAGATGAGGCTCCAACAACAGCCAGACCCTGTCCGAAATGTCGTGACGCCGATGAGCCAATCCCATGAGTCGCCTCCAGGAACCATCGAGTGAGTTCGACAGATAGGACAGATAAACATCACTCATGACGACACTATCTAGATCAGAGAAGCCCAATTGGCAGATATGACGCAGCCGTGGAATTCTGGTGTGTTGATCAGATCCCAAGCGATGCGGTCCGTCTCAACCTTGTCGAAGTCGCGGTTTTGGCCAAACCACTTATGCACTTGGCTCCGGCTTGATCAACATGTTGATCGAAAACCGTCCAAATGGACCGGTAGGAGTCAATTTCTCGCGGCAAACTCTCGCAACCGGAGCTACGTGCATAAGCGGTTTGGCCAAATATGATCAGCCCATGTACCGGATCACGGAGCCACCGTGTCTATCGTTCATCAGGTATCACGGGCTGTCATGTCGCACATTTGTTTACATTATGAGCTTCTTGCAAAATTGCCGGCTCGACCGGTTTTTTGCCTTGTCGAGGGCCTGGGTTTCGGGGCCACCTCGTGGTATGTTGTGTTTCCACAACAACAAGATACCGAGGAGGTGACCCCGATGACCCTTGGCTCGACCCTATCCGATCTCTGGCGCCGATTTCAAGGGGACCTTTTCCCTGCGTTGGCCGAGGCGGTCGGTCCTCTCCTGGAGATGCACAAGCGCTTCGTGACAGCTCTCGATCTCGTCAAGGTGGAGGGCTTCGTCGATGAGGTGTGAACCGGTCCGGGTCGACCCCGGGAGGATCGCCGGGCGCTGGCCCGTGGCGTCATCGCCAAGGCGGTATGGGATCTGCCGACGACCCGCCACCTGATCGACAGGCTCAAGGTGGACCCGACGTTGCGCCGACTGTGCGGCGGGTCGCGTGTCTCGGAGATCCCGAGTGAAGCGACATTTTCGCGGGCGTTTGCCGAATGGTCGCAGTCCCGTCTTCCGGAGCGGATGCACGCGGCTCTGGTTGCAGAGACACTGGGCGATGCGCTCATCGGCCACGTGTCGCGGGACCCGACGGCCATCGAGGCCCGGGAAACGCCGGCCCCGCAAGGGCGATGAGATGCTCGACGCGCTGCCGAAGGTCTGCGATCACGGGGCAAAGAAGACTGCCAAGGGGGTCCTGGAGGCCTGGCGCGGTGACAAGCTGCCTATCGACACAGCAGACTGCGGGGTGCCGCTGAGGACCGTCCTCACCTCGGCATCCGTCCATGACAGCCAGGTCGCGATCCCGCTGGCGATGATGACCGCCGGGCGTGTGACCAATCTCTACGATCTCATGGACGCGGCCTATGATGCCAGGGAGATCTACCAGATGAGCGAACGGCTTGGCCATGTGCCGATCATCGATGTCAATCCGCGCCGGGACAAGGACCTCAAGGAGGAGCGAGACCGGGAGGCCCGGGCCCGGCGTGCAATAGGCCATGTCGATCCCGAGACCGTGCGGTTCCGGATCCGGTCCGGTGTCGAGAGGACCAACGCCCGCCTCAAGGATGAGTGTGGCGGGCGCCATGTCCGCGTCCGCGGACATTCCAGGGTCGCCTGCCATCTCATGTTCGGCATCCTGGCCCTGGCGGCTGACCCGTTGATACGTCTCGTCGCCCCATAGGGCGGCTCCGACAACGCATGCCGACCCTTCGCAGCCCTCTCGAAGAGAGTGGCCCGGAGATGCGTGTCCCGATGTCCACAAAGGTCCCTATTTGGTCTCATCGTCTCTGATGAGACACCGCGAATCCATGGATTCCGACCTCCAGGTGCAGAGGTGACCGGAAGCAACCGACCGATCCGGGCTCACCGGACCCTGGGGGCAGGAATTTTGCAAGAGGTTCTTATGTCAATGATTTGTCGAGTATCTCTTCAGCAGCGCCGTCGAACGCTTGCGCATGCGCCGGTCCGGTTCTGACGCCTTGAAGAAACCTCACCGAACGCCATGCGTCAGGACTCTGGTCAACGGCTGGGCCGCGCCAAAGCTTCATCACGATTGTCGTATGCCGCGCAGGAATCAACCCAAACGTCAAGGACGGTCAGCGGGTCCGGCGCAAGACCAGCGCAGTCTTTCCCATCACCATCACGGTTACAGTGGCCGCAAGAGCCCAGCAAGCCGGGAGCCATTGCTCAATGTCCATCGATATATGCTAAAAAGGCATAATTATTTTGCATAGCTGCCCTCAATACGTGCAAATTCGGCAATAAAACCATTCCATAGGTTGCTATTTTTGCCAAGCTTGCCGTTTCCCATTTTCCCATCAATGCAATTCCTGTTGGAGGCAGGCTATGTATCAATATCGTAGCGATCCGCTGTATCCGGTTGCCGAACTGACCCCGGAGGTTATTGAACAAGCGATGATCCGCGGCCGGAAATTGAGGGCCCAGGCTTACCGGGATCTTCTGGTTCACGTTTTTGGCTGGTTCAGCGAGTACAGGCGCCCGCAGATCGATATCAAGTCGTTGCGGAACGGCGTGACCGTCAAGCCCGGTCGCGTCGTCTAAGTCTCCGACGCTTCCACTTCTCGCGTCTAGAGACCGTTCATGAACGTCACAACCCGATCCAGGACACAGTCCGCGGCCTCGCGGTGCGGACTGTGTCCGCAATTGGGGAGCACCAGGCGTCCGCAACAGCCCGTGACACTGGCTGCGATCGCATCGAGCTGAGCCAGCGTTCCGTATGCGTCATTACTGCCCTGTATCATCAGCACCGGGATCCGGATTGCGGGCAGACAGTCTTCGATGGACCAGTTCCGAAACTCGGGATCGCGCCAGACATCGTTCCAGGCCCGAAAAATCCGGTCTGCATCCTGATGATGCCGGGCCAGGGTTCCCAAGTCGCCGGCTTCGAACGCCGCACGAGCCGCTTCGACGCCAGCCAAGGATATCCCTTCGACGAAGACATGCGGCGCCTCGACCACAAGGCCGCGGACCGCGCGTCCGGATTGGCCCGCATGGATCAGCGCGATTGATGCACCATCGCTATGGCCATAGAGCACTGGATCGGCGATCCCAAAGTGATCAAGCAGGGCCGGCAGCGTTTCAAGCGCCTCACGGTGCATGTAATCCGTCTCGAACCGGTTTTGCAATGAAGCGGAGTTCCCGTATCCGCGCCGCGAATAAACCAAGGCACCGCAACCGCTAGCTGCTACCAGACGTTGCGGAAAGTCGCGCCACAGCGACACGCTGCCCAAACCTTCATGCAGGAAAACAAGGGTTGGCGTAGACGGTGTTCCGGGTGCGTGACAGGTGACTTCGAGCGCGACACCATCAATCGTCGCGCTGACAACACCAGTGTCGACGATCATGCCCCGACCCGAAGCTTGAATCGTTGGATCTTGCCGGTCGCCGTCTTTGGCAGGTCGTCGACGAATTCTATCCAGCGCGGAAACTTGTATGCTGCCAGTTCCTGCCGAACAAAATCCTTCAATGCTTGCGCCAGAGTGTCTGATGCGGCACCGGCGTCATTCAGAACCACGAAAGCTTTGGGTTTGATCAGGTCGTCTTGGTCAGGATGACCCACAACGGCAGCTTCAAGAACCTGTTCGTGCCTGACAAGAGCCGCCTCAACTTCAAAAGGCGAGACATAAATGCCGCCGACCTTCAGCATGTCGTCGTTGCGGCCGTAATAGGTGAGCAGTCCGGTGTCGTCCATGATGAAGTTATCGCCAGTCCGAGTCCACGGACCGCGAAAGGTGTCCTTAGTCTTGTCCCGCTGCGCCCAGTACATGAGGGCGGCTGTCGGCCCGGAAACTTCGAGCACACCTATCTCGCCGGCGGCGCAAACGCCACCCTCCTCATTGACCAAGCGTACGTCATATCCCGGAACCGGATGGCCTGTCGCGCCGGGCACAACGGCTCCGGCCCGGTTGGATATGAAGATGTGCAGCATTTCCGTCGTGCCGATGCCGTCGAGAACATCGGTGCCGGTCCGCTCGCGCCAACGGTTTAACAAGTCTGGGGGCAAGGGTTCGCCGGCCGAGACGCACAGCCGGAGCATGTGGTCGCCCGGCCCCGGCAATCCGTCACTGGCAAGCAACATCGCATAGAGCGTGGGTACGCCAAAGAATACTGTCGGCCGTTCCTGCCGGACGATGTCGCAGATGGCCTGAGATTCCGGCGGTCCGGCAAGAAGTATGGCGGTCGCGCCGACAGCCAGGGGAAAAGTCAGTGCGTTACCGAGGCCGTAGGCGAAGTACAGTTTTGCGGCCGAGAACACGACATCGGTTTCCGAAAGGCCAAGGATCGGCCGGGCATAAAGATCAGCGGTTGCAATGAGATGGGAATGAAGATGGACGACACCCTTGGGTGCACCTGTCGTGCCGGAGGTATAGAGCCAGAAGCACATGTCATCGGCGCGTGTCGGTGCGGTCTCATGATCGGGGGATATGCCTTCCGTCGCGTCAGAGAGCTTGACGTGGCCGGCGCCATCCTCGCCGTCCACCAGAATTACATCCGGCGGGACGGCATCCGCGAGCACGGTATCCATCAGGGATTGCGAGACGACCAGCCCGGCAGCGTCGCTATCGGCGACGATATAGGCGTAATCACGGGAGGTCAGCCGGGTATTGACCGGGATCGGCACGACCCCCGCCTTGATGGCGCCGAGAAAGCAGGCGACGATATCGACCGAATCCAGCATGACGAGAACAAGCCGGGATTCGCGGGCTATACCAAGTCTGGTCAGCGTATTGGCGAAACGCCCGGCCTTCGCTGCCAGTTCGGCATAACTGTGGCGCCCGGAACGATCGATGAAGGCGGTTTTGTCACAGCGGCTAGCTTCGAGATTTCTGTCGATAAGGTCGACAGCTGCATTGTAGATCGCATTATCTGACATGGCGCTCCTCGTCTTCCGGCCAGCCGGACAAGATCGAACAATGGCCAAGCTGGTCATTCGCTTCAAGTCCTGATTGGGGGCGTCCATTGATCTGGCCGTTCGCCGCGTCGGATTTCGAGCCGAGCAAAGAAATTGTGAAGCCTTGAAACGTGACATCTTCGGGAAACTGGCCCGAATCGGGACTTGAGGAGGCAATGATCGAAATCGTTCTCGATCCCGGGGGTGCGCGCGCAGACATGCCAGTCGAAGCTCGAAGGGGCGGATTGGCCTCCTGGTACTGCGCCGGGACTCTGCCCGCGATGCCGAACTTCGCTCTCATGGTCCGCGTTTGGCTTCATCATAATCGGCGCAACACTGACCTGACGCGCAGCTGCGACACGATCCCCGGCGCGGAATTATCGCGGATCGGTGCGTTAGGTAAGGTCTGAACAAGTCGGTTTTTTCGAGTATACGGGTGTCGTGGCCCGTGGATGAAACGCCAGAGCCCATCGGGGACGTGTTGTCGTGCCAGGAAATGGGGATTTTGATGCCCGAGCCGACCGTCCCCACGTCAGGCGGTCGCGTCGCGCCCCGCGATGAGCAGATTTGGTGAACCCGAGCAGCACGGCGATGCGTTGCGTGGTCTTCGCCAGCCCCCGATAGCGCACCTTCGCGTAGCCGAAGTGGCGCTTTACATACAGGAACGGATGCTCCACCTTGGCCCGAACCGACGCCTTGCGCCTCTCCGCCGCCGCCGCCGGGCCCGCCTTGTCCAGCCCCCGGCGCTTGCCGGGCTTCAGCGCCACCTCCCAGTCCACGTCCGTGTCCCGGTTCTCCGCGCGCTTGTCCACCCCCTGATAGCCCGCGTCACCCCACACCTGCTCCTCGCCCCCGTGCAACAGCGCGTGCGCCGTCGCCACATCCGAGACGGTCGCCGGCGTCGTCTCCACGCTGTGCGTCAAGCCCGACTGCGCATCCACCCCGATGTGCGCCTTCATCCCGAAATGCCACTGATTGCCCTTCTTCGTCTGATGCATCTCCGGGTCCCGCTCGCCCTTGCGGTTCTTCGTCGACGACGGCGCGGCAATGAGGCTCGCGTCCACGATCGTCCCCTCGCTCAAACGGTGTCCGAGAGAGGCCAGATGTGCGTTGATCTCCTCGAACAGCGTCTCGCCCAGACCGTGCGTCTCCAGCAAGTGGCGGAAATGCAGGATCGTCGTCTCGTCAGGCAGCGCACCCGAGAGGCGCAACCCCACAAACCGCTGTACCGACTTCACCTCGTAGAGCAGGTCCTCCATCCCAGGGTCGCTCAGAGTGTAGAACAGCTGCACGCAGTGCACCCGCAGCATCACGCTCAGCGGATAAGGCCGCCGACCGCGCCCGGCCTTCGGGTAGAACGGCTCGATGCGGGCCTCCAGTCGCTCCCAGGGAACCAGCCCGTCCATCGTCTCGAGAAACACCTCGCGCCGCGTCCGACGCGTCTTCAGGTCGTGCTCCAGCTCCGCAAACGTCGCTTGCTCCAAGGCTCGCACTCCACTCCGTCACCAAGAAACCAATTAGTGACAGAACCGACTTGTTCAGACAATCCTTAGTATATTGTATCGCATTCAGGCAGGATGACGACTTTGGTGCCATTAGTAGGCTGGGATCCTGCAGAGATCGGCGGGAACAGGAATCGCAATGGCGCGGTGTTTCGTTCCAGGAAAAGGTCCATCTGAGAATGCGCCGTCCGCATATCGGGATTGTCGGCTTCTGCCTGATCTTTGTTCTGGCTATTCTTCTCGAAGGCCTTGGCGATGGCGCGAGCCGGCGCGGTGATGCGGATATCTCGCGACGCTGGCCGGATCCGGGCTCGCCAGCGCAGATCCGGCGTCCGCCCCCGTCGCATCCCTCCGACCGGCTGCCCCCAATATCAGCCAGCGATCCGGCCGTCAAGATCATGCCTGGCGCTAAAGGCAACAGCACCGGGACCGCTTTTTCGATCGGTGATGGTGTCTGGATGACCGCTCGCCACGTCTTGCGCCACTGCCAGCGCTTCGGGATTGTGGCCGGGCGCAAGACCGTTGAAATGGGATTCGATGCGGTCCTGAGCCCGCGGCACGATCTCGCGGTGTTCCGGACGGAGCGATCGGCGCCTGCGCTTGGCTTTGCATCGGCCGCCATGCGAAGAGGTCAGGGCGGTTATCATTTCGGCTACCCGCAGGGCCGGGCCGCCGAGGTCTACTCCACGCTTCTGGGACGCATGAACATCATACCTGCCAATGGTGAGCGGCGCCGCGAGCCGGTTGTCGCCTGGGCCGAAAATATCCGTCATCCTCGGTTTTCGGGCGCGCTCGGCGGGATCAGCGGCGGTCCTGTAGTCGATGCCGAGGGCACCGTGATCGGCGTAACGGTTGCTGGTTCGCAGCGTCGCGGCCGCATCTACACGACGGCGCCGGCAGGTTTGCGTGACATACTGCAGCAGGTTCGAATTGCCGTGCCTGGTAAGGATCGGGCAAGGCAGGCGGACATCATCGGCACCGATACGTTTCAATCTGTCGGGCGGGCTCTGCGCCATGACCTGACTGTCGTGAAGGTGCTCTGCTGGGCGACCTGATCGTGCCGGGCAGATCGGTATTGACTGGTGCTGCCGGTGAGATTTGAACTCACGACCTCTCCCTTACCAAGGGAGTGCTCTACCCCTGAGCTACGGCAGCGACCGGTATTGACCACGATCGTTAATTATCGCCTGAAAGTCGGCGGACATTGGCACAGCGGCAATGCGGGAGGCAAGCAAATTTGCGTGCCGCATTGACCGCGAAGCCTGATTTCGGGCAATCTGGAAATCTGGGTCCGATGGAGAAAATCCCTGACTGAGTGTGATGCCGACAAACCCGCAAGGGTGGTGAAGCAAAAGGCGCTTCGAGAGCAACGTCGTGCTGAAGCCTTGCGGGCAAATCTTCACCGCCGCAAGGCGCAGACGCGTAATCGGCAGGCGAGCGAGAAGGAGACAGCCCCGGAAAACTAGCGCCAGCGCAATACTGTTGCCGGGGTTGTGAGGGATTGGGTGTTTCAGTAAAAAAGCCGCCAACAGGGACCGGGACAGATTATGGACAAGGCGAGAATTCGCGGCGGCAACCGGCTCGCCGGCAAGATTCCGATCAGCGGCGCCAAGAACGCGGCACTACCCTTGATGGCAGCCAGCCTGTTGTCCGACCAGCCACTGTGTCTCCGGAATGTCCCGCAGCTCGCCGATGTCGATTCGATGCAGGCTCTGTTGTCCGTGCTTGGCACGAAATGGACCGGGCAGGGACCGGACCTGGACCTCGAAAGTGTCAGGATCACCAACACGGAAGCGCCATACGACATCGTTCGAAAGATGCGGGCCTCGATCCTGGTTCTTGGGCCGCTGCTTGCCCGCTGCGGGGAAGCGCGCGTATCGTTGCCAGGAGGATGTGTCATCGGCAATCGTCCGGTCGACCTGCACCTTCGCGGCCTGCAGGATATGGGTGCGGTGGTCGACTTCAGCGGCGGCTATGTCAAGGCTCGAGCACCGGCTAGTGGCCGGTTGTCGGGCGCCAGGATCACGTTTCCGTCAATCTCTGTGGGTGCGACCGAAAACATCATGATGGCTGCGGCACTGGCCCGTGGCGAAACCGAACTGATAAATGTTGCGCGTGAGCCGGAGATTGTCGATCTTGGTAAATGTTTGGAAGCGATGGGGGTCGAAATCGAGGGGTGCGGGACCGACCGGATTCGCATCCAAGGTTCCGACTGTTTGCGTGGCGCGACGCATCGTGTGACCCCGGACCGGATCGAGACCGGAACCTATGCCATTGCGGCCTGCATGACTGGCGGCGATCTCGAATTGATCGGCGCAAGAGCCGATTTGCTGGAAGTCTTCTTCGACAAGCTGCGTGAAACCGGCGCGGTGATCAAGCCTACCGAAAAGGGCGTTCGGGTGATCGGTCCCGCCGACGGACCGCAGCCGGCCGACGTCATGACCGAACCCTTCCCCGGGTTTCCAACCGATTTGCAGGCCCAGATGATGGTCTACATGGTTCAAGCGAACGGGGCTTCGATGATCACGGAAACGATATTCGAGAACCGGTTCATGCATGTGCCGGAACTGCGCCGGTTGGGAGCTGATATCACTGTGCATCACGCGTCCGCGCTGGTTCGCGGGGTTCCCGCCCTGACCGGTGCTCCGGTGATGGCGACCGATATCAGGGCGTCGGTCAGTCTGGTCCTTGCCGGTCTGGTCGCAAACGGGGAAACCATGGTCAATCGCATATACCATCTTGACCGCGGTTATGAGCGTTTGTTCGGAAAGCTTCGGAATTGCGGTGCCGTGATCGAACGGGTTGTCGATAGTGCGATGGTGCAGGATCAGATTGCCTGATGACCGGGTCGCGCGATATTGCCGCGATCACGCGAAACCGGTCATTCCGTGTTCGCGGTGAGACTGTCGAAGACCTAGAGATTGTCTCTTCGATGCTGCAGGACGCTGTCGTGCCGATTTCCGAGACCGTATTCGATCCGGCCTCCGGGCGATTTATCTTGATGACGCAGCGTTTTCGCTGGGAATTGACCGGCGGCGAAACCGGGACGGATGCCACGGACCAATGTTACGAACGGGTCTTGTGCGCGCTCCGGTTTCAATCGGTGCGGGCCGTGCGCAGCCATGGCATCGACCTTTCGGATCGAGGCCAGATGCTCGAACTTTTGTCCATTCATCTCGGCGATGGCCGCGTCGATCTCGCTTTTGCCGGCAAGAAGACGATCCGGCTTTCGGTCACGGATTTCGACTGCCGCGCCGAGGACATTGGCGAACCCTGGCCAACGACATTCTTTCCGAACCATTCGGATGAGGCGCCATGATTGCGGACGCCCCCTTGATCCTCGCGATTCCGAAAGGACGGATCCTGGACGCGATCGCACCACTGATGGCGCTGACCGGGATCGCGCCGGAGGAAGATTTCTACAGGGAGTCGTCACGCCGTCTGCAGTTCAAAACCAGCGATCCCGGCCTTGAAATCATTCGCGTGCGAAGCTTTGATACGGCGACCTTCACGGCTTTTGGCGCTGCTCATCTCGCGATTTGCGGCAGTGATGTACTGATGGAATTCGATCATCCGGAAATTTATGCGCCGGTTGATCTGGGCGTCGGTCATTGCCGCCTCTCGGTTGCCGAGCCCGAGGCTCTGGCGGCCCGTGAAGATCCCCGCTTGTGGAGCCATCTGCGCATCGCTACCAAATACCCGAATGTCACGCGCCGGCATTTTGCCGCGCGCGGCGTGCAGGCGGAATGCATCAAGTTGAATGGCGCCATGGAACTCGCGCCGCGCCTCGGATTGTGCCGCCGGATCGTCGACCTGGTGCAGACCGGATCGACCTTGAAAGCGAACGGGCTGGTCGAGGTCGAACGGATTGCCGAGGTATCGGCTCGCCTTGCGGTCAACCGCGCGGCGCTCAAGACCCGGCCAGGCCTCGTGAACATGTGGATTGAACGGTTTCGGGATGCGAGCCGTGCCGCTTGAACTGAATTCGGCGGATCCCGATTTCGCATCCGCTTTCTCGGACCTGGTTAACGCCAGACGGGACTCTGACCACGAGGTCGCCGCGGCGGCGGCGGATATTATTGCCAAGGTCCGAACCCGGGGCGATGCGGCTTTGCTGGCGTTAACCAGAAGATTTGACCGCTTGTCACTTGAAGCAGGGACTCTCAGGATCGATGCATCGGAAATTGCGACCGCCGTTGCCTCCTGCGACCCTCAAGTCTTGCGGGCCCTGGAGTTTGCCGCGCGGCGGATAGAAGACTTTCACAAGGCACAGCTGCCTGCATCGCTTGACTATGTCGACGACCTTGGGGTCGGACTTGGGTTGCAGTGGCGGCCAATCGAGGCTGTCGGCCTCTATGTCCCGGGCGGTACTGCCGCTTATCCGAGTTCGGTCCTGATGAACGCGATCCCGGCAAAGGTAGCCGGAGTCGAACGCCGGGTGATGACGGTACCGGCGCCCGGTGGCGTCATCAATCCTCTGGTCCTCGCGGCCGCCGAACTTGCCGGGGTGCATGAGGTCTATCGCGTCGGCGGCGCGCAGGCGATCGCCGCGCTGGCCTATGGCACCGAAACGATCGCATCGGTCGACAAGATCGTCGGGCCGGGGAATGCTTATATCGCGGCAGCGAAACGGCTGGTATTCGGGACTGTCGGTATTGATTCGATCGCAGGCCCCTCCGAGATTCTGGTTGTTGCTGACGCTACAAATGATCCCGCCTGGATCGCGATTGATTTGCTATCGCAGGCCGAACACGACCGTACCGCCCAAGCAATCCTGATTACCGACGACAGGGCCTTTGCCTCCCGTGTCAGGGCCGAGATCGACCATGCGCTCGCCCGCCTGCCCCGGTCTGGCATTGCAGCGGCAAGTTGGTGCGATCACGGTGCGATCATCCTCGTCGCGGCGCTCGACGAGGCACCCGCGCTTGTCAACAGGTTGGCGCCGGAGCATCTTGAGCTGGCGGTCTTTCAACCGGATGTCATGGCGCGAGAGATCCGGCATGCCGGCGCCATGTTCCTGGGACGGCATACGCCGGAAGCGATCGGTGACTATGTCGCCGGCCCCAACCATGTTCTTCCGACGGCGCGGACGGCGCGATTTTCCTCCGGCTTGTCGGTCACTGATTTTCTCAAGCGCACGACCTGGGTGCGCTGCGATGCTGACAGTCTCGCCAGGGTTGGTCCGGCAGCGATGACCCTGGCTCGGGTCGAAGGCCTGGATGCCCATGCCCGGTCGGTTGAGATTCGTATCAACGGACAGGATGAGAACAGTTAGGATACCCCCTTGGCGAACGCGGGACCGGTACGATATCACCAGATCTTGCTACAGTTTTTCGCGGTTGTATTCCGGCGAAACAATCGAGATGTTTTTCAGATAGGCCTCGATTTCACCGAGCGTGCGCGTGCCGCTGCAATCGTTGTATTCCAGACTCGCATCATAAAATTCCAGGCTCGTATCGCGAAGATCATCATTCGGGTGTTTCGACACGTCACTCAGAAATCCGATCATCGCGACGATGCATTCTGTCAATGTGCCTTCGGGAGAATTTTTCGGTCTGGCGGTAATCCGATGCACATAACCGCCAACCGAATGTCTTTGGTATATCTTCCTTGTTGCATTATATGTCAAGCTTCCTTCTGCGTACCATTTTTGTGCAATTTTCCTGGACGATTCGATCTCGTTCAGATACCTGAACGTTGTATTACTGTACAATTTTTCAACATGTTCGACCCATAGATGAGACATTTCGTCATCAAAGTTTATGTATTGTTGAATGGTGTTTCTTTTGTTGGATCTTTGTCGAGCATATCCCTGTATGGACCCGTCAAGATCCCTAATATTGACCAGAATGCCGTGTGCGGGAATCGTTTTCCAAGGCGAAAACTTGAGCGTCCGCCCGACCAGGTCCTTGCTGGTATTGGGTGTTGTGTTGCAGGAGGTCGTGAAGACCAAGATTGCCAGAACGAACAACAGGCGATGCATTAAACGCCTCCCCAAAAAAAGTTTGGCAAGGGTTTCACGGATCGACAAATGGATCAATCCTAAAGATTCTTGCTCCGGTAGATATTGATAACCAGCGTCTTGCATGGTCTCTGGCCTCGGAGCGTTTTGCGAAATCGTCGGGATCGCAAATCATTGACCGGCGAACCGGATTTTCAGCCTGGAATTGCGGATTTTGTCTGGGGCGGGCGTTGCCGCGGATTGTGCAAGACTTCCAGGACACCGCTTGCCGGCTGGGGCGAGGCCTGTGTGTGAGGCAACTGTCCCGGGATCTGTGGCCGGGCGAGACTGAACCGGGCCCTTTGATCGGGTGTTATCAACGGCTGGCGGCGCCCGGAACCAGACGGATTCCACTTACCCGACACCGTATATCCTCTGCCAACCCATGAAACGTCTCCAGCCAAGTCAGCATGAAATCACGCGCTCCCGCAGCTTGCCCCACCGTCTTTTTCACATTACGGGACACGCTTCCTGATCAGCTGTTCGTTCTCCTGCCGGATCTCCGACGCAGCAACATCAGGACTGCTTCGGGGCCGGTACGACTACGATTATCTGTTGTCGAATCTACCCGGAGTGCCGACCGAATCAATCCGGCACCGGACCAGTCCGAGCATGGATGCCGGGGCTGCCCGCCGCCGGGACGGCAGATTGTGCTCGGGTGGTTTGCCGTGGACGCGGACACTAGGGGGCCGGCATTGTTTGCCTACCGGATCAGAAAGTGCGATCTTGGAGCCTGGGCCCCAAGGAATGGCTCCGCTACAATCGACGGAGGCGCCTGATGGCGCAACATGGAACCCATATCGAGACTGTTCCTGCTCCGTCGAACCAGAACGCTGTCGGCAGAATCGTGCACATTGAGCTCGATGAACGAACGGTTCCGAGACGCAGTGCAGAAGTCGAACAGGAACGGGCGATCGCAATCTACGACCTGATTGAAGAAAATTCCTTCACGCCGACGGGGTTCGCCGAGGGGTCATTTCGCTTGCATCTGTCGGTCGAGGAAAACCGTCTGACTTTTGATATTCATGACAGTGCGGATGCACCGCTTGACCGTATTACATTGTCAATGTCCTCGTTTCGTCGGGTGATCCGTGAGTATTTCATGATTTGTGAAAGCTATTACGACGCGATCAAGCGGCTGACACCGTTGCAGATCGAGACGATCGACATGGGGCGGAGAGGGTTGCACGACGAGGGTTCGCAGCTGTTGATCGAACGGTTGCAGGGGCGTGTGGACATGGACTTCAAGACCGCGCGACGCCTGTTCACCCTGATCTGCGTGCTTCACATGCGGGGTTAGCCGGGGACGCGTGATGCTCGGCACCGGTCCGCTTCATCCCTTCACGACCACGATCGAACGGCCAGGCGCAGTGTTGTTTGCGTGCTTCAAGAATGCCGTGCGTTCGCCGATGGCGGAAGCCATTCTCAAATATCTGCATGGCACGACGATCTATGTTGATTCCTGCGGCGTGCGCGAAGGCGATCTTGATCCGATGGCCGTCGAGGTTCTGCAGGAGATTGATATCAGCCTCGCCAGACACCGGCCGAAGACATTCGATGACATGGAGGATCATTTCTTCGACCTGATCATCTCGCTGTCTCCCGAAGCACATCACCGGGCTGCCGAGATGACGTGGACCATGGCTTGCGATATCGAATACTGGCCGACGCTGGACGCCACCATCATTGAAGGCAGCCGGGAAATGCGATTGGCAGCTTATCGTCAGGTCCGCGACGATCTGACTCGGCGGATCAAAGCCAAATTCTCCATGGTCAATGTCGAAATCGGCTTGCCGTGACCGCGTGTCACAGGGGGTTGGAGACTAGGGCGTGTTGATGAATTCATGAAATGCTGATAATCATTCTCCATCAATGACACTTTCCGGGGACTTATCATGGCGTTACGCCTGCTCATCACGGATGCTATCTGCTCGACACACTCGAGCCGCTACTGCGTGAGAGCAAACACGCCGCCGGCGCCCCGCCACGGCTCAGCGATCGAATGTTCATCGAAGCCGTCCTCTACCAGGCGCGGACCGGAACCCCCTGGCGCGACCTGCCCGACGAATTCGGCCATTGGAATGCCGTTTATCAGCGGTTTCGCCGTTGGGAGAAGCGCCACCTCTGGGCGCGGCTCTGGCAACAGATACAACAGGTAGATGATGAACCACTCAAGGAAGTGTTCATCGATTCGACCATCCTGCGCGCTCATCAACACGCCGCCGGCGCGGTAAAAAAAACGGTGGCCAGGAGGCCCAGGCTCTCGGCCGCTCCCGGGGTGGGTTCTCCACCAAGCTGCACGTGGCCTGTGCCAACGAAACAACCGGTGTGTCCGTCGTGTTGACGGGTGGCGAGCGCCATGATGGCGTGGGATGCGAGCTGCTGTGGAAGGCTTTGCCCAGATCTCCCGCACCGGAGGCTGCGGTCATGGACAAGGCGTATGACAGCAAGGACATTCGCCAGGCGCTGGCCGACCAGGGCGTCGAAGCCGTGATTCCCGCCCGGTCGAACCGGACTGAGACGATTCATCACGATCAAGAAAACTACAAGCGGCGCCAGCAGGTCGAGCGATTCTTCAACAAGCTCAAACAATTCCGTCGCATTGCCACACGTTATGACAAGCTCGCTCGGACGGTCCTCGCGTTTGTCCACATTGTCTCAGCATGGATTATGCTTCGATCATTCGTCAACACGCCCTAGTAGCTACCTTAGACGCATGAGATCGGTCGGGATCAAGACGCTGAACAACCGGTTGAGCGAGTACGTTCGGCTTGCGGCGTCGGGCGAGACGATACTGGTGACCGACCGCGACCGCGTCGTGGCGGAACTTGGCCCGCTGCGGGAGAGCCGGAGCCCGGTCCTCGCCGAGGCGGTGCGGTCCGGCGTGCTCGCGCCGCCGGCGCTGGCGGGATCGGGAGCGCTGCCCAGGCCCGCCCCGGTCGCCAGCTTAGACGAGGTTCTAGCCGAGCTCGACGAGAGCCGGCGCGACCGGTGATCTATCTCGACACGTCCGTCGCGCTGGCTTGGCTGCTGACCGAGGACCGCCAGCCTCCAGCGTCGTTCTGGGACGGGGCGCTGGTCTACAGCCGCCTCCTCGAATACGAGATATGGACGGCACTGCACCCGCGCGGGCTTGCGGACTCGCACGGCGAGGCGGCGCGCGGGCTCGTCGGACGGGTCGCGCTGCTGGAGCTGAGCCCGAGGGTTCTGGCGCGGGCGCTGGACGCCTTTCCCGGTCCGGGGCCGCTGCGGACCCTCGATGCCCTGCATCTGGCGTCATGCGTGTATCTGGCCGATCAGGGTCAGGACGTGGAACTCGCGAGCTACGACCGACGGATGAACGATGTCGCGCGCGCCATGGATATTCCGCTCTTCGATCGGGAAGGGTCATGAGTCGCGTGAACGGCCAATTTTTTCGATCATACGTCAGGCACCGCATGTCCCTCCTTGCGTCCCCTGAGCTACACAAGCGCATGATTCCATGCAGGAAATCCCCTACCTGTCCCGTTTGACATGGCCGAATTTCAGGGCCAAATGGGCTCCCGGGAGCGTAGTGTTGCGGGAGGCGCGAGGGGATGCCGGAGAGCGAGGATCGCGGGAATATCGCCATTCGCGGCGTGGCGGCGAACGACAACCCCGGATCGGGGTCCGGGGCAGGCGGCGAAGCGGAGGCGCGGATCGATGCCGCCGTGATGACGCTGGCCCGGCTCATCGGCCGGCGCATCGCGCGAGGAACTGGACAGGTTCGACGCCGCCAACGACAACGCGCCGGCGAAGGATACCGGCGGAAAATAGGAGACCGGAAGCCATGACCCTGCGCTGCGCGCTCTACGCCCGCTACTCGTCCGACCAGCAGCGGGCAGCGTCAATCGAGGACCAGTTCCGGGTCTGCCGCGAACGCGCCGAGTGCGAGGGCTGGAAGATCGCCGGCGCGTACAAGGACTCCGCCGTCTCCGGCGCCAGCATGATCCTGCGTCCCGGCATCCAGTCGCTGCTGGAGGACGCAAGGCGCGGCCTGTTCGAATTTGTGGTCGCCGAGGCGCTCGACCGGGTGAGCCGCGACCAGGCGGACGTGGCGACGCTCTACAAGCACCTGAAGTTCGCGGGCGTGATGATCGTCACCCTGTCGGAAGGCGAAATCAACGAGCTCCATGTCGGTCTCAAGGGGATGATGAACGCGCTGTTCCTGAAGGACCTCGCGGCGAAGACGCATCGGGGGCTCAGGGGCCGGGTCGAGCAGGGCCGCTCGGGCGGCGGGCTCTGCTACGGATATGACGTGGTGAAGTCGCTCGACGGCTCGGGCGATCCCGTGCGCGGCGGGCGCACGATCAACAGAAACGGAGGCCGAAGTCGTGCGCCGGGTGTTCCGGGAGTTCGCCGACGGCGCGAGCCCGCGCGCGATCGCCCGGCGGCTGAATGGGGAAGGCATCCCCGGCCCCTCGGGCAAGCTCTGGACCGACTCCACCATCCGGGGCCACGCGAAGCGGGGCACGGGTCTGATCAACAACGAGCTCTACATCGGCCGGCTGGTCTGGAACCGTCTACGTTACGTCAAGAACCCGGAAACCGGCAAGCGGGTGTCGCGGATCAACCCGTCGGAGGAGTGGATCGTCACCGAGGTCCCCGAGCTCCGCATCGTCGACGACGCGCTGTGGAAGGCAGTCAAGCACCGCCAGGGGGAAATCACGGAGCAATACGCCACCGTCATCGAGGCGACACAGTCCGCTCGCGCCAACCGGCTGAACGACGCCCACCGGCCCCGCCACCTGCTCTCGGGCCTGCTCGAATGCGGCGTCTGCGGCGGCCCCTATTCCATGCGCGGCCAGGACCGCTATGGCTGCTCCAACCATGTGATGAACGACAGCTGCTCGAACGGACGAGGCATCCGCCGCACGGTCATCGAGGAGCGGGTGCTGTCCGGACTGAAGGACCGGCTGATGGCGCCGGAGGCGGCCGCCTAGGCGATGCGGGCCTATGCCGAGGAAACCAACCGGATCAACCGCGAGCGCCGCGCCTCGGGCGCGAGCGAGCGGAAGGAGCTGGCCGAGGTCGAGAAGAAGATCGCTGCCATGATCGCCGTCATCGAGGACGGCGGCTATGTCCGGGGCATGGTGGACCGGCTACGCGAGCTGGAAGCGCGCCAGGACGAACTGAACGAACGTCTCTCAGCGTCGCCCGCCGACCTGCCGGACGTCCATCCCAACATCGCGGACATCTACCGGCGCAAGGTGGCGCGGCTGGCCGAGACGCTGGACCATCCGGAGGACCGCGACGCGGCGGCATCGGCCATCCGCGGACTGATCGAGCGCATCGTGCTCACCCCGAGCGAGAAATGGGCTGAGATGGACGCCGTGCTGCACGGCGATCTCGGGACTATTCTCGAATGGGCCGGAAACGGGCGCGGAAACACGAAGACCGACATCTCCATGCCAGAGATGTCGGTCTCGGTGGTTGCGGGGGTAGGATTCGAACCTGTGACCTTCAGGTTATGAGTTTGATTGCAATATGGTCGAAACCGATGCGCCTATCTTCACTATAGTGTTATAAAACAGTCAGTTATGGAAGACCTTCCAGCGCTCCAGCGCACTCCAACGCACCTTGATTTATTCTCTTCAGGTACCTGTAAGGTCCCGGACATCGAATTGCAAGAGGCAAGTCGCCATGGCCAGGATCACCAAGCGGACCGTCGATGCCCTGGAGTCGGGAGAGCGTGAGCGCGTGGTCTGGGACGACGACCTGAAGGGCTTCGGTGTGCGCGTTCATCCGACCGGACGCAGGGTCTACATCGTCAAGACGCGCTATCGCGGCCGGCCTGTGAAAGTCACCATCGGACCGCACGGCGTGGTCGCGCCGGCAGAGGCGCGAACGCGGGCCGCCGAGATCATGTCCGACGCCAGGGCCGGGAAAGACCCGGCGGGGTGGAACAGGCCGGACGCCAAGGCACCGACCATGCGCGAGCTGGGACAGCGACTCCTCGAAGAGTATGTCCCCTCGCACTGCAAGCCGAGCATGGCGGAGGAATACCGCCGTCCGGTGCAACTGTTCATCGAACCCGGATCGGCAAACACCGGGTCCCGGACATCCAGCGCAGCGACATCGCGGCGCTGCATCACGACATGCGGGAGACGCCCTATCAGGCCAACCGGACGCTCGGGGTGCTATCCAAAATCTTCAATCTTGCCGAGCTCTGGGGCCTGCGGCCGGACGGCTCGAACCCGTGCCGACACGTCAAGCGGTTCCAGGAGCGGAGCATCCGTGTTTGTAGTCAACCCGGAATCGGGGGGCTGATACGGGTCTACTGGCGTTTCATCCAAGAGCGTTCACTGATTTCTCCACAGGCCCGACAATCATGCAGCGACCGGAGCGGGAGCGGACGGCACCCCCTCGCGGTCGTCGCGCACACGCACGTTGGCGAGGATGACGAGCTTGCACATGACGGCCACCACCGCAACCTTGTGCGGCTTGCCCTCTTCGGTCAGGCGTTCGTAGAGCTGCTTCATCTCGGCGTTGTACATGCTGGCTGTCATCTCGGCCATGAAGAGGAGGTTTCGAGGAACGGCTCGGGCCCCTTGCAGTATCGCTTTCCGACCCTCTTTCCGCTGTCGTCCGGGAACGGAGCGACACTCACCAGGGAAGCGGCCTGGCGGCGGCCGAGCGTGCCGAGCTCGGGCATCTCGGCACAGAGCACGGCGGCGGTGACAGGGCCGATGCCGGGTATCGATGCGGTCGCGCCGAGCATGCTCGGGATCGTCGACGATGACGACGCGGATCGCGGCCCCGAGTCGGCTGATCTCCCGATTGGTGTCATTGACCAGCTGCTTGAACGCAGCGACGGTTTCCGGCGTTTCGTATTCCTTGATGGAGTTGGAGAGCGCGGTCTTGGTCTTGACCAACTGCGCCCGCGCCCGGGCGAGGTCGCCGAGCCGGACGTGAGCGCCGCTGCGTGGCGGCGTCGCATCCGGGTCCATCGCCTGGCCAAGGCGTGCCAACATGGCGGCATCGATGGGGTCGGTCTTCGCCAGTTGGCCGAGGGCCTGGGCGAAACGCCGAGCCTGTAGCGGGCTGACCACGGCGACGCGGAAGCCTGCATCGTCGAGGCTGATGTGCACCGGCCTGTGATAGCGCCCCGTGGCTTCGACGACGAGATCGACCTTCGCTTTGTGCAGCATCTTGCGAAGGCCGCGGCGGCCGCCGGCATCGTTCTGGAACTGCCGCGCCGCGCCCGAAGGGCGATGTAGACGTCGAGAGTGGCCTTGCTGACATCGATGCCGGCGACTACCTTTTCTTGGTTCATGTCCCGTGACCCCTTGTCCTTGCAACTCAATCCGGGTTTCACACCCACGCATCCGTTCAGGACGCACGGAACGAACAAGGAAGGAGCCGACCAAGCTCCACTCTGGACCCGTGTCCATGGCGCGTAGACGGTCCGACGCCTCCCTGCGGGGAAAGCGGCTGCTTTCCCCGCACTGCTTTTCCATCTAACGACGGAGCCGCAGCAGTCCCAAACCGTACTCAGGTGACCGGGCCAAGACGTGGCGTCGGTCGCCGTAGAGCGGCGGTTTTCCACAGAATTCGCAGCCACAACAACTGTGGATAACCCTTTGTTCAAAGAACTTAAGGCGGGTCATACAAGGCGCGAGCGGTTCCTGTCGGACGAGGAATACCGCCGCCTTGGCGAAGCTCTGAAGAAGGTCGAGCGCGACGGCTCGGAGACGTCGGCTGCTATCGCGGCCTTCCGCCTTCTGGTGCTGACAGGGTGCCGGCTGTCGGAGCTTCAGAAGCTACGGTAGGAGCATGTCGACGTGGACGCAGGAGAGCTACGCTTGCCCGAGACCAAGACCGGCGCCAAGGTGGTGCATCTCGGCGAGCCGGTTATCGCGATCTTGCGCGGCATGGACAGGCGGGAGGATAATCCTTGGGTGATCGCGGGGCGCAAACCGGGAGCCACCTCACCGATCTGCAACACCCCTGGCGGCGCATCCGGGCGCGCGCCGGGCTCGACAATGTGCGCGTCCACGATCTGCGCCATGCCTTCGCCAGCGGCGGGCTGCTGGTCGGCGAAAGCCTGCCGATGATCGGCAAACTTCGTTTAAGGCGTCTTAACCTACCATCGCGAGGAATATAGTTTATCAAGCAAATATAGATGGTTGCATCTGATCCGGCGTGATGGGCTGGCATTGCCGGGTATCGCATGGGCACCGAGATTTTTCCAAGCCAAGCGCGCGAATGTTGGCCTTACGCACGCTCGAACCGAATGCGCAGCCGGGTGCCTGTCGCCTTGGCGACTTTCTCCAATGTCCGCGTGGACGGCGGCGCCCGCCCGCTCTCCAGCCGTACCACTGCCGACTGCGTCGTCTTCATCCGCGCGGCCAACTCCGCCTGCGTGAACTCCGCGCGGGTGCGCGCCTCGATCAGCGCGCAGACCACTTCGAACTCGGATCCCAACCGCCCATAGGCTTCGCGGTAGTCCGCATCCTGGCTCCAACGCTCGTGCAGTTCTGAAAGCGTGTTCATTGCAATCCCTCCCCGGCGCGGCGTGCGCCAGGTCTTCATTCACGAACGCGCGAGCCGCCACAACCCGCCGCCCCGTGGCGGCGACGTAGAGCGACCGCGCAATCCCGCCCCGGCCGCCGAGACGTATCTCCCACAGCGGGCCGGTGAGGTGCCTGACATGCGGTGCGCCATCTGTTGAAGGCCGACCGCGGCGATCAACCCGCAGATGCGCGCGAACGGCGCCCGCATGCCGGCGCGCGATGCGTCGAGCTCCCGATCCACGATATCGTTCAGGGTCTCGACGCGCCAAGTCATGGGGCAGCATTCCATAGCATTTGTGCTATGGCGCCAATGGTGTTACATATCCAGCATTGCTCATCCAGGCCAGCCGGATTTTCCCGGTGGACCATGGTGTGATACGTTCCATTGAGGAGTATCGCCGTTGAACCTTCTTGCCGCCGGCCTCGGGCTGTTCGTCGCCGTCCATCTGATTCCGTGCGTTCCGCCGTTGCGCGCCGCTCTGGTGGCGCGTCTGGGCGAGATGGCCTATCGGGGAGCGTTCGCAATCCTCGCGCTGGCCGGCCTTCTGATGGCGGGATGGGGCTTCTCGGGGGCGCCGATCGAGCTGGTTTACGAACCGTCGGACTGGGGACGCCGGGCAGCGCTGTTTGCGGCGCCGGCCGCGCTGGTGCTGTTCGCGGCGGCTTACTTGCCCACGCATCTGCGCACTGTCCTCCGGCATCCGATGCTCCTTGGGCTGCTGCTGTGGGCCCTCGCCCACCTCACGGCCAACGGCGACCTGCGCTCGGTCGTGCTGTTCGGCGGCCTCGCCGGCTATGCGGTGCTGGCGATCATTGGCGCCGCGGCGCGCGGCAGGCAACTCGGCGCCGGCAAGACGCCGCGGCTGACGATGGACGTGGCCGCGGTGCTCGTCGGCCTCGCCGCCGCCGGTCTGCTGACACGCTTTCACGCCGCGTTGTTCGGCGTGGCGGTGGTGTAGTGCCCGGGCGCGATCCCCGGTTCCGACCACCGGCCGGCTCCCGAACCGCCTATTCGTAGGCGAGGGTCTTGATTGAGTATTCGCAGACGGCCCCGCCGACGTGGCCCGGATCCCCAACTTCCTCGGTGCCCGTTTCCCGTTTTCGATCGTTGCCCATTTCCCGTACCGGATATCGCAGGCGCCCGACGCCGACTTGAACGACGCCCTTACTGTCTTCAGGCTCTCGTCGTCGAAGTGACAGCCCTTTCCCGCCCGGATCCACCGCCAGAGCGACGCGCGCTCGCTCCGCCCTCCACCCATGCGTCTGAACGCCTTTCGCGAAGAATGGGCCTAAGCCGAATTGCGGGATGCGGCAACGACCGTTGCTTGTCCGTCGTAGATAATCGGCCCGCTACCGCCTGACTCGCGGCGGTTGCTGGGGCGGGCCGTTGCCGAGACGACAATTGCCGCCGCTGGCCGGCAGGGCTGTGAAGACGGATGTTCGGCTCTTGTTCTCACGCCCAGAAACCCGTATGTGGGCGGCATGGACACGCGACATTCCCCGTACCGGCCGCCAGCCGGAAGACGAGCCCGGTGGTAGCCTCCATCGGCATGATCGCCTCGCCGTCGCAGGGCGCGAGCTATTTCGCAAAGGATGGCTACTACGCGCGCGACGATCCGGCGCATAAGGAAGCGAGCGCCTGGGCGGACCGGGGCGTGGCGGAGCTCGGGCTCTCCGGCCCGGTGGACTCCGACACCTTCAAGGCGATCCTCGAAGGCCGGGTGCCGGACGGGCCGCATTTGGGCAAGCGCGGAAAGGACGGGGAGATAAAGCACCGTCTCGGCCGGGACGTAACGATGTCCGCCCCCAAATCGGTATCCCTCATGGCGATGGTGGGCGGCGACGAGCGGATCGTCGAGGCGCACGACCGGGCGGTGAGGACGACGCTCGGCTGAATCGAGAAGAACGCCATCCTCACCCGGATGCAGAACAAGGCGACCGGGGCGATGGTCCACGCGGACAGCCAGAAGATGGTCGCCTCGACTTTCCGCCATGACACGTCAAGGAACCTCAGCCCCAGCTCCATACCCACGCCGTCATCGCGAACATAGTCCAAGACGGGGTCGGGAAGTGGTGGACGATGGTCAACGACGGTCTCTACCGCAACAAAATGACCATCGGTGCGAGTTACCGGGCGGAGTTGGTGCGGGCCTCGGGGACCTCGGCTACCGGATCGAGAAGACTCACGCGGACGGGCGGTTCGAGATCGAGGGCGTTCCGCGCGAAGTCATCGATGCCTTCTCAAACATTCGATAAGCGGTTTCCTGGTCTATAGAGTGCTGTAATCGTTTATTTTTCTCTGAAGCGCTGGAGCTTTCCAGATAGGAGTCAACACCATCGCAACACGACGGCCCACCGGCGGACGGCCGTCAGGCGACCGCTCCGAGACCGTTCTTCGCCACCAGCGTCAGGAGCTTCAGCGAGGCGCCGCGCGGGCGCTTCTCGCCGCGCTCCCACTGGCTCACCAGACCCCTGGTCACGTTGAGGTAGCGCGCGAACACCGCTTGGCTCGCATTCTCGCGCAGTCGGATCTCGCGGATCTCCTCCGGCGCCAGGTCCTTGACCGGTGTCAGGCACATCCGGTCGAACTCCTTCATCGTCCGTTTGGACATCACGCCGGCTTCGGCCAGGCCGAGCGCGGTCTTGTGCACCGACGCCAGCACTTCGCTCCCGTACTGCCTGGCCATCGCAGTTCACCTCGCTAATCGTTCCGTTCGCCAGCATCGCTTCCAGGCGGGGACCGTCCAGCCCGAGCATTTCCTCCGCCAGCGCCCGCAACGCCCCGAACTCGCGGCGCCGGAGGTTCTCCCGTGCGCTCTTGGCGAACCCGTGCACGAAGAACGCGCGCACTCCCCGGCGAAACACCTTGATCGTGCGGAACCCGCCGGACCGGCCCTGTTCGCGCCGGGCGATGCGCTGCTTGATGACGCCGCCGACCAGGCCCCTCGCGGCGCGCTTCACCGCATCGCACAGTGCTTCGTCCGCGATTCCCTCGCGATGGGCGAAGCGCGCGAAAGGCTTGGTCTTGAACGTGGCAATCCGTGCCCCTCGCGCGCCTTCCATCATGCCGCACGATATAGCACCCGGTGCTACATTGATCAAGCTGCGGGACGCCACGGCACGATGAATGCAGCAATCGCGGTTCCCGGCAACACGGCATCCACCTTCCTAGTGGATTGATTTCAACGTTTGAACCCCTCTTTTTCTTGCGGCGATGATGGTATCGGGATCGGCGGTCCAGACGAAGGGCTTGGCTTCGGTGGTGTTGTGTTCGTCGATGAAGCGGCGGATGGCGTCCTGGAGTTCGCGTACGGAGCGGAAGACGCCGTATTTAAAACGGCGTCGTGTCCGCTTGGCGGAGACGCCTTCGAGCGCGTTCAGCCACGCGCTCGAGGTGGGGTGACGTGGAAGGTCCAGCGCGGATGGCGTGCGAGCCAGACCTGGACGTCCTTGTGCTTGTGAGTGGCGTCGTTGTCGAGGATGGCATGGACCGGGATGCCGGCGGGTATCGTGTGCGCGATGCGGTTGAGGCATCTCGGGAACTCCTGGTGGCGATGCCGGCTGGCATGCTGGCCGATGACCGTGCCGTCGAGCACGGTCAGGGCGGCAAACAGCGTCGTCGTGCCGTTGCGCTTGTAATCATGTGTCATGGTGGCGCCGCGGCCTTTCTTCAGCGGCAGGCCGGGCTGTGTGCGGTCGCGGGCCTGACTGTGCGACCTGTCATCGATCGACAGCACGACCGCGTGAGCCGACGGCGCAACGGAGAGGCCGACGATGTCGGTCAGCGTCTCGAGGCAGGCGGGATCGTTCGAAAGCGTGAACGGCCGCCAGCGGTGCGGCATCAGGCCATGCGCCTGCCAGACCGCCCAGACCCTCGAAGCGGCACCCCCACAGCCTTCGCCATCGCCCGCAGCGTCCAGTGGGTCGCCGCGTGAGGCGGCGAGGTGTGGGTCAACTCTACGATCTTCGCCACCGGCTCAGGAGCCAGAGGCGTCTTGCCCGACGGACGCGTCTTGTCCCGCAGAAGTCCGTCCACACCGTCTTCCATAGAAGCGGTCCTGCCAGCGCCAGACACTGTTCTTCGCCTGGCCGGTCTCTCTCATGATGGCCATCCTGCCGAGCCCGTCGTCGCTCAGAAGAACGATGCGCGCCCGCCAGACGTGCTTCTGCGGGCTCTTCGGGTCAGAGACAACCGTTTCAAGGCGACGCCGGTCGCCTGAAGTGAGCGTGAATGAAACACCAGGGCGCATCTTGCAGACCTCCGTGATCGACAAATCAGAAGAACACAATAATGGATATATTTGTAACGATCAATCCACTACTGCGGTCTTCTGGTCTCCGGCGTGGACCATTGCGCCCGAGTTTCCCTGTAACCGGGTGAGCACCGCGTTCTTCTCGATCCAGCCGATCGTCGTCCTCACCGCCCGGTCGTGCGCCGCGACGATCCGCTCGTCTCCGCTGATCAGCGCCATCAAGGATACCGACTTCGGCGCGGACATGGTCACGTCGCGGCCGGGGCGGTGATGGATCTCTCCGTCCCTGCCGCGCCTGCCCAGATGCGGACCGTCCGGCACCTTGCCCTCGAGAATCGCTCTGAAGGCGTCCGAGTCCACCGGACCGGACCGACCGACCGCCTCCGCGCCCTTGCCGGCCCAGGCGCTCGCCTCCCTGTGCGCCGGATCGTCCTTCGCGTAGTAGCCGTCGCGCTCGAAATACCCCGCGCCTTGCACCGGCGAGGCGATCGCGCCGATCAAGGCTACCATCGCAAACGTGTTCCGGCTGCCGGAGGTCCTGGCGGATTCGGCGTGTTCATACCTCCCGGGATAGGCACTCGGAGGCTTGAGAACAAGAAACGAACACCTCAAGTTGCAGTCGGTCGGTGAATGGCCGCCGACGGTGTCGTGCTACAATGGACCAGTCTGCCCGAGCAGGTGGTTAGCTGGGCATATGGCCAAGATGGGCGCGAGGACCTGCGTGTTTACAAATCGATGGGCGGTTCGCTTCATTCTGGCCGACACTCGATGGTATGGGCGAATATACAGTATGCGAGGGTAGTCCATGGCGCGGCGCGGCAACACGGCCGGACGAGACATCGAAACCTACGCGCACGCCGACAAGGAACGCGTCAACAACCCGCCTGTCGGCCTAGTCACGCCCGAGACCGACCGGGATGCCGGACGAAGAACCTACACTCACGATCCGCATCTCGACCCACAACTCTCATGGTCGGGCAAGGCGGAACACACGTCGTTCGAGGTGCCGACGGTCTCGCTGCATGTCCACGAGCGCATCGACCCGCGAACCATCATCGAAGCGGTGCGCAAAAGGCGAGTCCCGGACCCGCAGCCATCGCTGTTCGCCGCGCCGGAGGAGAACCCGCCGCTCCGCTACGCCATCGAGTTCTACAAGCACCGCCACAACTGGACCAACCGGCTGATGGCCGGCGACAGCCTGTTGATCATGAACAGCCTGCTGGAGAAGGAGGGCCTCGGCGGGCAGGTGCAGACGGTCTATATCGACCCGCCCTACGGCATCCGCTACGGCTCGAACTTCCAGCCCTTCGTCAACCGGAAGGAGGTGACCGACGGCAAGGACGACGACCTGACCGGCGAGCCGGAGCAGATCCGCGCTTTCCGGGACACCTGGGAGCTCGGCATCCACTCCTACCTGACCTATCTGCGCGACCGCCTTCTGCTGGCGCGCGAGCTTCTGCACGAGAGCGGAAGCTGCTTCGTGCAGATCGGCGACGAGAACGTCCATCGCGTCGGCGTGCTGATGGACGAAATATTCGGAGCTGGGAACCGGATGGCAACCATCTCCTACGCAACGACCGGCGGAAGCTCGGCGAATACCCTGCCGCAAGTCGCCGACTATCTTCTGTGGTACGGCAAGGACAGGAGCCGGACGAAATACCGGCAGCTTTACGAGCCGCTGACGCGGGCGCAAATCATCGAATCCTTCAGTTGGCACGTGATGATCGAACTGCCTGACGGTCAATGCCGCAAGCCCACGCCGGAAGAATGCTTCGATCCCGACGAACATCTGCCGAAAGGCGCGCGCGTCTACCGGCGGATGCCGCTCGATTCCCAGGGCGTATCCAAGACCGGCCGCTCCGAACCATACAAGTTCAACGGACGTGTCTTTCGTTGCGGCGCGGAGCGGCATTGGGCGGTCTCGGCCGAAGGAATGAATCGACTGGCCGAACTGAACAGGCTGGAAGCGTTGGAAATGCAATCCTCCCTGATGTGGAAGCGATACGAGGACGAGGTTCCTGGCCGGAGGATCAACAACATCTGGGCTGCGCCGATGTCGGCCAAGGACAAACGTTATGTGGTCCAAACTGCCGAGAAGGTCATCCAGCGCTGCATCCTGATGACCACTGACCCCGGCGACCTGGTGTTAGACCCCACCTGCGGCAGCGGCACGACCGCTCATGTCGCGGAGCAATGGGGCCGGCGCTGGATCGCCTGCGACACCTCGCGCGTGGCCCTCGCGGTCGCCCGCCAGCGGCTGATGACCGCGAGTTTCGACTATTACGCGCTTGCCCGTCCCGACGAGGGCGTCGGCTCCGGCTTCCGCTATCGCAACGTCGCCACCGTGTCCGCCCGGACCCTGGGCTACGACGAGCCGGCCAGGGAAACCTTCCTCTACGACCAGCCGTTGCGCGACGCCGGGAAGGCCCGCGTCACCGGCCCGTTCACCGTGGAGGCGGTTCCCGCGCCGGCGGTCAGGCCGCTCGACGATATCGAGGAGCCGGAAACATTGCCGGCGGACAATTCCGTGGCGCGCTCAGGCGCGACCGTGCGACAAGGCGACTGGCGCGACGAGCTTCTCAAGACCGGCATACGCGGCAAGTCAGGACAGCGTATTTCCTTCGCGCGTCTGGAGCCCCTGCCCGGAACCCGGTGGCTGCACGCCGACGGAGAGACGCGGCCCGACGACAGGGGGACGGACGGCTTCCACGAGCCCGCTACTGCCTGGGAGCCCGTCCGCTTCGTAGTTTCGTTCGGGCCGGACCACGCACCGCTGGAGCAGCGCCAGGTCGCGCACGCCCTTGAGGAAGCGCAGCGTCTCGTCCCGAAGCCGAAGATCGTCGTCTTCGCCGCTTTCCAGTTCGATCCCGAGGCGTCCAAGGACATCGACGAGACCCAATGGCCCGGCGTCACCCTGTTGAAGGCGCAGATGAACGCCGACCTCCTGACCGAAGACCTCAAGAAGAAGCGCACGAGCAACGAGAGCTTCTGGCTTATCGGTCAGCCCGACTTGGCGCTCGACCGCATCGCCAAGGGCGAACACGAAGGCAAGTTTCGTGTTTCTGTCCAAGGCTTCGACTATTACAATACCAAGACCGGCAATGTGGAATCCGGTGGCGCGGACCGGATCGCCCTGTGGATGCTTGACCCGGACTATGACGGCCGCAGCCTGTTCCCACGCCAAGTCTTTTTTCCCATGACAGGCCCCAAGGACGATTGGGCGAAGCTAGCCAAAAGCCTCAAGGCAGAGATTGACGCTGCTCTAATCAAAGCCTACCGTGGCACAATCTCCCTACCTTTCGAGTCTGGAAAGCACGACCGCGCCGCAGTCAAGATCGTGGATGATCGAGGCATCGAGAGCCTGAAAATCTTGGAACTTGAGCGATGAAACAAGTGAGAAAAGATAAAGCGATCCAGCGATTGAAAGAGCTGGCAGAAGAAGCCTCAGGACTGAATCCGGAAGATGACCAGTCTCAAGAATTCCACAACTGGACAAGCGGTGTCTATGATTCATTCCGTTACATATTTGGTGAGGATAGTCATGAATATTCGGGACTCCCTGGCGGATACGAAACAACCCCATCCGGGATTCGAGAATATTTGAAGCAACTGATTTCTCAAGTCGAGTCCAGCCTCGCAAATGTCGAAGCTTTTTGGCAGGATGACGGCGGAGAATCCGTGATGCATTCCATGGATCAGAGGGAATTTTCAGCGCACGCCCTCGACGGATGTGACAAGAGATCGGAAAGCAAGAAGGTCTTTGTCATCCATGGCCGGGACGAAGCAACGCGCGAAACGGTCGCAAGGTTTATGGAGAGATTGAAACTCGATCCAATCATCTTGCACGAACAGGCGAACAAGGGCCGCACGATAATCGAAAAGATCGAACGCCACTCGGATGTCGCTTATGCGGTAGTCCTGCTAACCCCGGACGATGTGGGCGGGCTAAAGAATGAGAGGCACCAACTTAAACCCCGTGCACGGCAGAATGTTGTCCTTGAATTGGGCTTCTTCCTCGGAAAGCTCGGTCGGCAGCAGGTCTGCTCCCTTGTTAAAGGCGATATTGAGGCACCCTCGGACTACGATGGGGTCGTTTATACCAACTTGGACGATGCAGGCGGCTGGAAGATAAAACTAGTTCAAGAACTGAAGGGTGCCGGATTTCAGATAGACGCCAACCGAGTGTTTGGAGCATGACGCCGCAATTGTCAATCCCGAAGACCGATCTGGCTGCTTTCTGCCAGGCACATGGCATACGGCGGCTTGCGATTTTCGGCTCGGCGCTGCGAGCGGATTTTGGTCCCGATAGCGATATCGACCTGCTCGTCGAGTTTGCACCGGACCGTGCTCCGGGTCTGCTGGGCATCGCCGGAATGGAGATGGAGCTGTCGGCGCTGTTCGGCGGCCGCAAGGTGGACCTGCGAACCCCGGAGGACCTGAGCCGTTATTTCCGCCAGGATGTTCTTGATACGGCAGTCGTCCAGTATGCGCATGGATGACGAGATCCGTTTACGGCATATGCTGGACGCCGCAAGCGAAGCGCTATCCTTCGCGGAGGGGCGGACGCGTGGCGACTTGGATACGGATCGTCAGTTGGTCCTCGCGTTAGTCAAGGATATCGAGATTGTTGGCGAAGCAGCAAACCAGGTTACGGAGCCTACACGTCAGCGTTTGCCGGAGATGCCGTGGGAGCGGATTGTCGGGATGCGCAACCGACTGGTACATGCGTATTTCGATATCAACCTCGATATCGTCTGGAAAACGGTGCGGGAGGACCTGCCGGAACTGATCATTCTACTCGAACAGGCTGTCCGAGCGAGGCTCGGCCCACCGCCGGAGATGGATTAGTGGCGCGAGCGGCCATTGACCGCCTGATCGTCAATTCGCCCTGGGAGGAGCCGGAGCGGCACTGGCGCTACGACCGGAAGACGCGGCTCTTCGATCTCGCCGACGGCCGCAGGCCGGCCGGGTATGTCGTCGCTTCACCGGACTCCAAGGATTTTGACGATCCTGGCACGTTCGTCGAGATTCCCCTCGTCAACCGAATCCGCGAGCGCGTGGGGGCGTGGCGCGCGGCAGGCTATCCGGGCGTCACAGGGATCACGAAGCGCCTGCTGGAACACTGGAACGATCCGGAGGAATTCGAGACGCGGCGGTTCTTCTTCTGCCAGATCGAGGCTGCAGAAACGCTCATCTGGCTCGCCGAGGCGCCGGCGGCCGATAGGGTGGGCGTCGATATTCCGTCCGACGGCGCAACATTCGAGAGGCTGTGCGCCAAGATGGCAACCGGTTCCGGCAAGACCGTCGTCATGGCCATGGTCATCGCCTGGCATGTTCTCAACAAGGTCGCGAACCCGCGCGATACGCGGTTCTCCAGGCACGTCCTGATCGTCGCGCCCGGCCTTACGGTGAAGAACCGCCTCGCCGTTCTTCAGCCGTCCCACCCCGAAAACTACTACGAGGCTTTCCGCGTCGTGCCACCGGCCCTGCTCGACAAGCTGCGCCGGGGCAAGGTCGCGGTGCGCAACTGGCACGTGTTCAACTGGGAGACCGAGGAGCAGATTGCCAGAAAACGCGGCGTCGACAAGCGCGGAGCCAAGAGCGACGAAACCTATGTCCGCAACGTGCTCGGCGACATGGCGCGCGCGAGGAACGTGCTGGTCGTCAACGACGAGGCGCATCACGCCTGGCGCGTCCCCGCCGGCGCAAGGATCCGCGGCGTCGCCAGGGGCGACATCGAGGAAGCGACCAAATGGGTCGGCGGGCTGGACCGCATCCACCGGGCGCGCGGCATTCTCGCCTGCTACGACTTCTCCGCCACACCCTTCGCGCCTTCCGGCAGGCAGAGTTCGGAAGAGGCGCTGTTCGGCTGGATCGTGAGCGATTTCGGCCTGAACGACGCCATCGAGTCCGGCTTGGTCAAGACGCCGCGGGTGGTGATCCGCGACGACGCGGTGCCCGACGCCAAGAGCTACAAGTCCCGCCTCTACCACATCTACAACGACCCCGAAGTCAAGGACGACCTGAACCGCCGCGCCAGGCCCGAGGAACCGCTGCCGGACCTGGTGACGAACGGCTACTACCTGCTCGGCTACGACTGGCGCGAAACCGCCAGGGAGTGGTCTGCGCAGCAGAACACCACCCCGCCTGTGATGATTACTGTCGCCAACCGCACCGAGACCGCCGCGCGGATCAAGCACGCCTTCGACCGCAAGCGGATCCGTATCGACGAGCTCTGCGACCCGGAACGGACGCTCCATATCGACTCCAAGGTTCTCGAAACCGCCGAGGCGGCAGCTGAACCTGTCGTCGATATCGGATTCGACGATGCCGGGGAGGACACTGACAAAGGTCCGCGAAAATTGACGAAGAAGACAAAGAAGCAGCAGGCCGAATTGCTGCGCCGGCGGGTGGACACCGTGGGCCAGCCCGGCAAGGAGGGCGCACCCATCCAGAACGTGATCTCCGTCGGGATGCTGTCGGAAGGATGGGATGCGAAGACCGTCACCCACATCATGGGCCTGCGCGCCTTCACCAGTCAGCTTCTGTGCGAGCAGGTGGTGGGACGCGGGCTGCGTCGCACGTCCTATGACGCGGCCCCCGACACCGGCCTGCTTCAGCCGGACTACGTCAACGTCTTCGGTGTGCCTTTCACCTTTCTGCCTCACGAGGGCAACGAGAACGGACCTCCCCCGCTGCCGAAACCGAAGACGGCCATCGGGCCGGTGGCGGACAAGGCGGCTTTCGAGATTTCGTGGCCCAACGTGGTCCGCATCGACCACAGCTACCGCCCGCGCCTGTCGCTCGACTGGGAACGCGTGGAACCCCTCGTTCTCGATGCCGGGCAAACCGTTCAACTCGCGGAACTCGCCCCTGTCGTCGACGGCAAGCCGGACATGACGAAAATCGACTCAATAGACCTGGAGAAACTGGCGCGCGAGTTTCGAACCCAGCGCATTGTCTTCGAGACGGCGCGGGACGTGTACGACCAGATGCAGGCGGGCTGGCCGGGCGACCGGGCGTTCCTGCTGGCGCAACTGGTGCGGCTCGTCGAGCAATTCATTCGGTCCGACAGGATCGACATCACCCCTGCGCTGTTTGGCAACGACGACCTCAGGCGCAGACTCATCGTCACACTCAACATGACCAAGGTGGTGCAGCACATCTGGGAAGCGATCCGCTGCGAGAACGCCGAGAAGCTGGAGCCGGTGTTCGACCGGGACCGGCCGATCCGCGCCACCGGCGACATGCGCACCTGGTACACGAGCAAGCCCTGTGGGCCTGCCGATCGCAGCCACATCAACTTCTGCGTCTATGACAGCACATGGGAGGCGTCGGAGGCCTTTGCCCTCGACCATGCGCCCGAGGTGGTAGCCTGGGTCAAGAACGACCATCTCGGCTTCGAGGTTTTCTACGTCCATCGCGGCACGGTGCGGAAGTTCCGTCCGGATTTTCTGATTCGACTCACAACGGGCGAAATACTGGTGCTGGAAACCAAGGGCTATAAAAGCGATCGGGACCGAACCAAGCGGCGGTTCCTCGGCGAATGGGTGCGCGCCGTCAACGCCCATGGCGGCTTCGGGCGCTGGTCCTGGGACGTATCGACAGCACCTGCCGATATTCCGGACATTCTTGCACGGCACATGGGAAGAGCTGACGCCTAACCTTGGGCGCCAAGATCGATGGTGGCGCTATCTGCTACTGACGACTCTACACGTTGACGCCGTGACCGATTTCCTTCCTTGCGCGCCGCAGGGAGGTCATATTCGCGAGCCTTGTTCCGACCAAGTGGTCAACTTGCAGGTTCGAGGGTTCAATCCATTTTCTGCTTATCCGTGACGCTCCGCATGGAAATGCGGTATGTTCTTGATGGGGAGGTCACGGATATGGCTGTCAAGGTGGCGTCACGCGTGCTCGGGATGAGCGACGAGGGGTTTCGCAAGGCCTTCGGCACGGAGGAGTAGTGTCGCGCGGTGCTGGTCCGGCTGCGCTGGCCGGACGGCTTCGTCTGTCCCTCCTGCGGCCATCGCGGGCATTGCGAGCTGGCAGGCCGGGGGCTCTACCAGTGCAACCGCTGCAAGAAGCAGACATCGCCCACGGTGGGCACGATCTTTCATGCAACCAAGCTGCCACTGACACTCTGGTTCGCAGCCATCCACCTGATCGTGACGGCGAAGAACGGCGTCTCGTCGGTGGAACTCGGCCGCCGGCTCGGGGTCAAGCAGCCGACGGCCTGGGCCATGAAGCACAAGATCATGGCGGTGATGGCCCGGCGCGAAGGCAAGAGGCGGCTCGGCGGGCGGGTGGAGATGGACGACGCCTGTCTCGGCGGCAAGCGTTCCGGCAGGCGCGGCCGCGGTGCCGCAGGCAAGACACCCTTCGTTGCTGCGGTCTCGACGGGTTCCGAGGGACGCCCGCGCAAGGTGAAGCTGGCTCCCGTCAGGAGTTTTCGCAAGCGGGAGATCGTGCGCTGTGCCCCGCGCTGGCTGGCGCCGGGGAGCGAGGTCGTCACCGATGGCTTCGGCTGTTGGAGGGCGCTCGGTGAGGGTGCCTGTGCCCATCGCCCAGTCCTCACCGGCTCGGGACCCAAGGCCGGCCGCGCGGCATCTTTCAAATGGGTCAATACGGCGCTCAGCAACATCAAGTGTGCGATCACCGGAACCTATCGCAAGATCGGCCCAAACCATGCCGAGCGCTACCTCGCCAGTTTCGCCTGGCGCTACAATCGGCGCTATCAGCTCCAGACCATGATCCCGCGCTTCGTCCACAGCGCCGCACGAACCAACCCGGTGCCCTACCCCACCCTCATCGCAGGATGAGTCTCACGGATAAGCAGGATCCATTTTCGGTCGCCCCCGCTTCCCGACAAGCGGTAGGCAAGCGCGCGAGGAAGCCCCGTGGAGCAGTGTGGGAATGCGACCTGCGTGACGATTCCGGCCGAGCGTCGGATCCTCAACGCTCCATCAGCTCATCTATCCGGTCGGCGATCCGCTGCGCCGGCTCCCGGAGCTGTCCGACGGTCCAGTCGGCGGCGTAGCTCTCGGTCACGTCCTGCAGCTGTGCATGGTTGACAAGCCGCTTGGTCAGCGAGCGCGGTAACATGAGCTCGCGCTCCGCCACCGTGACGAAGCAGTTGCGCAGCGCGTGGAACCGGAACTTCGCGCCGCCGGCCCGGCGGCGCGCGAGGATATCCCCGAGCTGGCGCGTGATCGGCAGCTCCAGCGGCATCCCCGTCTTGGTCTCATCGACCCGGAACAACCCCGTCTCCAGATCCACCCGCTCCCAGCGCAGGGGGAAGATCTCGCCCCGGCGCATACCGGTGTAGAGGCCGAACAGGAACACGTCCCGGTGCACCAGATTGCGCACCGCTGCATCGATGCCCGCACGCCATTTCGGCAGAACCTCCGCCGGCGAGGAAATCCGCTTCCGGGGCGTGCGGTGGTAGCGCCCGCCGCCCGCCAAAGCTCGACCGGATTGCGCAGGCCCTCGTGGTCCACGCAGGGCCTGCGGAAGACCGAGCGCAGGAACGACATCGTCTGATTGGCCGGCATCGGGTCGCGCTGTTCGGTGATGAGGTGGAAGCGGGCCTCGATGTCGCGCCGGGCGATCGCATCAAGCGGACGCGATCGCCAGTCACCCAGATAGAGGTCGGTATAGCGGCGGTAGGACTTCTGCGTCGAATCGGCCCGCCCGCGGCCGGTCTCGATGTAGTCGTCGCAGGCCTCGCCCAGCGTCGGCAGCGCTCGGGCGGCGGCGCGCTCGCCGGGCCTGGTCGGGGGCGACGCGGCCGTAGCGTCCGACGACGACCCGCTTGTTGGGCGCATTGCGCCCGCCTTCGCCGGCGCGGTAATTGACGACGAACGACTTGGTGCCGGAGGGCTACACGCGGCATCCGAACCCGACGAGCCTGTCGTCCCATGCGATCCACGGCTTGTTGGCGGGCTCCAGCGCGTCGGCGGTGCGTTTGGTGAGGGTCAGCTTCACCTTGGCGACCCGTTTTGCGGAGTGCTGATTCATGGAGCGATCGTATTTCTTGCGCCCGGATAGTCACCCCATAAGTCAACCCTAGAAAAGGAATTGGAGCGTAGCGGAGCCACCGTCTGGCGGTGTATGGCGACGGTGATATCTCCGAAGGCATTGTAAATACGCTACTATTGTCACCCCCTGTCCACGCCTGCCTTCGATTGAACGAAGGGTTCTCGACACGGCGGGTGGCGATCGCGGCGGCGATGGCCGAACGCGGCATGGGGGAGTCGAAGGACAGCCCGCATCTGGCGGACCGCGCCGCGCTGATGACGCGGGCGGCCAAGCAGGACATCGACCGGGACGAGCTCCGCCGGTCCTGGGAGTGGCAGGCCGCCGCTCTCGGCTTCTTGGTGAGCAAGGTTCGCGCCCAAGCCCGCAAGGCGGAGCGCGGACTCCTCGGGCCGGACCTGTTCGCCGGCCCGGTCTGGGCGGTCGGACACCTTTCCGAGCGCCAGTCGGTGTTCGGCCATGCCGACCTGCTCGCCGCAACCCTCGCCCGTGAGCTGGGCGTGGTCACCGTCGATGCGGCGGAGCGCGCCATTGCGGCGCTCGAACGCGACGGCTCTCTCAATGCCGAGCGCGGCCTCGACCACGGCAGGCACTGGACCATCGATGTGGCGTTGGCGCGCGAGTCCGAGACCATCGCGCTGATGCGTGCGGGCCGGGGGCTGAGAAGATCGTCACGCGCCGCTGGGTCGCGGAGACGAAGCTTCACCGGGGCCGTCTCAACGAGGGCCAGAAAGAGGCGATCAAGACGATCCTCTCGTCGAAGGATGATTACGACGGGACGGGCAAGACGACGATGCTCAAGCATCTCAGGATGCTCGCCAAGAGCCGGGGGGACCATCGGGCTCGCGCCCTCGGCGTCTGCGGCGAAGACGCTGGCGAGCGAGTCGGGCATCGACTCGGAGACCTTGCAACGCTTCCTCGCGCTCCATGACGGGATCGCGTACGGGCGGGGCACGGCGGAGGGACTTCGCAAGCTCCGCGCCGCGCACGCGAAGACCATCCTGGTGGTGGACGAGTCCTCTCTACACGTCAAGCGAGCAAATGAGGAACCTCCTGCGGATCGCGACGACGCTCAGGCTTCCCCGCGTGGTGTTGGTCGGCGACGAGAAGCAGCTCGGCGCGGTCGAGGCGGGCAAGCCTCACCGGCGACGTGAAGACCGCGTTCGCCAGGCTCGGCGACAACATCCGTCAGGTGGACCGCGAGGGTCTCGGCGTCGAGACCGCGCTGCAATGGCTGAATCTCCCTCCCGAACAGCGCGAGGCGACCGGTGTGATTACCCCGACACGTGCTTTGCGCGACGAGATCAACGCCACCATCCGCGAGGGCTTGGTCGCCAAGGGCGCGATCTCGGGACCGGCGATGCAGGGCGAGAAGCTGGTTTCTCGCGATCTCACCCGTGCGGAGATGGCGTGCGCCTCCAACTACAGCGTCGGCGACACGGCGATCTTCACCCGCCCCTACAAGACGCTCGGGGTCGAGAAGGGCGACGAGCGCGGGGTCACGGGCATCAACCGGACCTGGGGCAACGTGCGTCTGGAGGACGCAAGGGGCAACGCGGTGCTGTGGCAGCCGGGCCGTCTCGCCGCCGCGAAGGGATGGAGCTTCGCCGGCGCGACCGGGTGCGTTTCACGCGCAACGACCCCGCCTCGGGGTTAACGAACGGCGAGACCGCGACGGTGGACTCCATCGACCGGGATGGCATTCGCTTGCGTCTCGGGAACGGAACCGTCATCAGGCTCGGCAACGGGGATCCCCAGCTCCGGCATATCGACCGCGCATTCGCGGCGACCGTTCACGCGTTCCAGGGCAGGACGGGCGGGCGCGGGCGGCGGAGCGCCGCGGGGGCGCAAGTGCCGGCGAAGGGGATCCGGATGTATCCGCTGGTGCGCGATTGGCGGCGACGCCTGGGGGTGGCCGGGCCGGCCGTGTCGCTGCCGCCCCACCGGCCTGGCGGCTGGCGCCGGGCGAGGGCTTGACAGGGACCATTGGGCGCAGACTGAATTCGGTGGGGTGCCGGTCGGCAACGCGGCGCTGGCCAGGCGCCTGGTGGCCAGCGCGCGGATCCGGGCGACGGCGCCGATGAAGACAGTCTTTACGGCCACCTGCGGCGATGCGGCGGCGGTGCAGGGGTCTTGTCGGATGATCGACTGTCCCGACGACCCGTCTCTGACACCGGAGGCCATGCTGGCGCCGCACCGGGCGCGGACGCCACACCGCATGCGCGCACAGTCGACGGTTTTGGCGATCCAGGACGGCAGCGACCTGAATGTTGCGACGCACCAGGCCTGCAAGGGTCTTGGCGTGATCGCGAAGACCAGGGGGTCTGCCGGGACGCTGGGCCTGCGCATGCATACGACCTTTGCAGTCAACGCCGACGGCGTGCCGCTGGGCCTTCCGCACATCGCGTTCGAGGTGCCGGACGGTCAGGTGGACAAGAAAATGCAGCGCTGGCTGCAGGGTCGGCGCGACACTAGCCGGCTGACGGCTGGTCTGGCCAACACCCGGGTGATCGCGGTGATGGACCGGGAGAGCGATGTCATCGACCTGTTCTGCGCCTGGCACGACGAGGGCGGGGCTGACCTGTTGGTCCGGGGACGCATGACCGGGGTCTTGCCGAGGAGACGACCCTGTTCGAAACGATGCGTGCGGCGCCGGCACACGGGTCGATCGTGCCTCGGCGCGGGGCCAGACGGCCTTCGGCGGGCGCCGGGCGCATCTGTCGCAGTGCGCCCGGCGCTGGCAGACGGTCGACCTGCCGATCCCGAAACGTCGGCGGTCGGAGCTGACCCGGTGACGCTGACCCTGGTTCACCTGCGCGAGGACGCAGTACCGAAAGGCAGCGAGAGGATCGAATGGATGCTGATCACGACGCTGCCGGTCGGCACCGTCAAACAGGCGCAGGAGGTCGTCGATCTCTATGCACTGCGCTGGCGCATCGAGGAGTATCACAGGACCCTGACATCCGGCTGCGCTGTCGAGAAGATCGCCCATACCACCGTCGAACGGATCAAGGGCGTCGTGACCATCAACGCCGTCATTGCCTGGCGGCTCGCGACCCCGACCCTGCTCGGACGCGAGACCCCGGAACGGCCGACCGCAACCATGTTGTCCGAAACCGAAATCAACCTGCTGCACGACGATGCCATAAGCCAGAACGGCGTCGCGGCGGACCGGGCCGAACACACGCCCCTGTCCCTCGGCCGCGCGGTCATGCTGATCGCAAGGCTCGGGGGATATCTCAACCTCAAGGCCGACGCGCCGCCTGGCCATCAGATCGTCCGGGAAGGGTATACCCACCTCACCATCGGAACACGGACGATGGAGCGATTCATGGACAATGGCCCTAAAAGTCCATTCTAAAGGCAATACGCACAGAGAGAAAATGACAATGAGCAGCCTGCGAGACCGGCACCGACGAGTTGTCGCTCACCCTCCGGGGCAGTTTGCGCTTCTGAGCCCATGCCCCCGATCGTCCTGCTCGGACGCACACCCGCTTCCGGCGGGACGATTGCCTGGACATTATGCGCTTCTCATTGCCGTTGCGATGACGCCTTCGACCGTCTCTGCCGCTTCGACAAGGTGCGATGGCGCCGATGGCCGAGCAATCTGCCAACCAGGGGTAGGTTCTCGCCAGACATGACGGCCTGGCTGGCCATGGTGTGCCGCAGGTCAAGAAGACGCAGCTGGCGGAACTCGGCCGCGGCGCAAATCGCCCGTCAGCAGGTAATCAGATTGTCCTGACGGCGGCTTTTGGCGTAACGTGGGAACAGGATGTCGTCCGGTTTCCCTGTCCCGGGCAGTGCGTCGATGTGTGCCCTGGTGGTTTCGCCGAGCGGCACCGCGCGCGGACCGGTCTTGCTGCCGTCTGACCGGCTGATCGCGTCGGCTCCGATGTCGCGCCAGCACAGCCCGAACCCCTTGCCGCGGCGATATCTGGTGAGCATCAGTTGGTGGGCAATAGAACTCGTCGCGGGTGAGCACGGAGTTGAGCCGGGCCCCGTCAGAAAGCGCTCTTTCGGTGGCATCCGGTCGCGCCGGGCGCTCCTGCACGGGTTGGAGTTGTGGGCGCGGTAGCACCGGAGCTAGGCCATGCGCATCATCGTCGAGAGCATGGGCATGGCCCGGTTGGCGATGCCGGGTCGGTCGGCCATGACGGCGAACCTGTCCCTGACATGCTCGACCGCGATTGCATCCGCAGTCAGCTGGCCGAAGGCGGGCAGGATGACGTTACGGACCAAGTAGGTATTGGTCTGCAGGGTTCGGAGCTTCCAGTGGCGCGCTTGGCGGTCGAGGAATACGCCGACGAACGCCGTCATCGGATGTCCAGGCGTCCGGGGAGCACCGTCCGTCTTCGCCATGTCAGTGAAGGTGGCGGTCAGCCTGCGGGCTTTGGCGTGCGCCTCGGGAACGGTCATGGCGCCGGCACTGCCGACGGTGACGTAGCGCCCGCGTCCGCGCACCATGCAGCTGAGCACGAAAGTGCGCGCCCTGCCCGGAGAGACGCGCAGGCACAGGCGGGTGACCGCGTCGTCGTGTATCTGGTATCGGTCGTAGGGGTGGGCGGTGCGGATGCGCTTCGCGAAGCTCAATTTGGGTCTATTGGCTATGGGCAACTCCCGATTTCGGGCCGCGGCCGGGTGGTTGCACAGGCAGCGGCAGGTGCAGCGATTGCTCGGAGAAACCACGCAGGCGGAGGGGAGCCTGATGAACCCTGACTCCCTGTCATTACGGGTGTTTCTGGCGCCTTAAGTGACGGCGTCCGCTGCGATCACTCCGGTTCATCAGCGTCAGGTCTGACGGCCTGTAAAAAGCGTCACCGCGCAATCAGAGCCGGTCTCACTGCGATTCCCGGTCGTCTTCCAAAATGCGTTCGGCAGCGCCGGCGGGATCGTCGAATTGTCGGTTCTTCAGAGCCCATATGAAGGCGGCAAGTCCAAGACCGCCGAGTAACAGGGCTGCCGGCAGAAGGATCAGCAATACGTCCATCAGGATCCATCCCCGCGTTCCGTGGGCACGGGCATCAAGGCAAGCCGCATGGCGTTTGCCGTTACAACGACTGATGACAGTGACATGGCGATTGCTGCGACGAGCGGCGTGGCCAGGCCGGTAACGGCGATGGGCACCGCAACCAGATTATAAGTCAGCGTCAGGACGAGATTCTGCCGCATCAGCGCCCGCGCCTTGCGAGCGATGTCGATCGCTTCTGTAACTGCTCCAAGCGAACTTCCGAGAAACACCAGGTCGGCCGCGCTGCGTCCGACATCCGACGCCTCCGATGGCGCTATCGACGCGTGCGCTGCGCTGAGTGCGAGGCCGTCATTCAGTCCGTCTCCGACCATCAGTGCCTTGCGGCCGGATTCCGCAATCTCGTCAAGACGGGCGAGCTTGCCGGCCGGCGACATGCCGGCTCGACAATCCGGTATCCCGAGCGTGTCCGCCATGCGCCGGACCGGAGTCTGGTGATCGCCGGACAGCATTTCGACATCCAGTCCTCGCGTGGCCAGATCCGCGGCGATCATCCGGGCGCCGGGGCGCAGCACTTCCACAAAACGGAATGTTGCGCGTTGCATGCCGTCAACGGCGAGGATCGTATCGCCAGCAGCATCGTTGGTGACTGCGTCAACGGCCCAGTCAGCCCGTCCCAGGCGCAGGATGCGATCGCCATCTACAAGTTCTAGACCGTATCCCGGATATTCCCGCGGCACCGCGTGTATTGGCGCCGCGAGCCCGCGGGCAGACGCCAGATCCCGGATGGCCTGCGCCCGCGGATGGGCGCTGGCGGCAGCCAATGCCGCGGCAAGGGCAAGCGCCATGTCATCGATGTCGGCAGAATTGGCAATGATCTGCCGTTGGTCAGTCAGGGTTCCTGTCTTGTCGAGAACGACATGGTCAATGTCCGACAGACGTTCGAGCGCGTCGCCGTCCTTGAGCAGCACGCCGATGCGGAACAACCGGTTTGACGCCGCGGCCTGCACAGTCGGGATAGCGAGTGCCAGCGCGCAAGGGCAGGTTATGATCAGGACGGCGATCGCCGTATAGGCGGCACGATGCAGATCTCCAGAGGTCAGCCACCAGAACAGAAACGTGAGGCCGGCAACAATGTGCACTGTGGGGGCGTAGATGCCGGCGGCCCGGTCCGACAGGCGGCGATAGCGGGTCTTCGCACCCTCGACCGCCTCCATGAGGCGCGTGATCTCCGCGATAAAACTGTCGGATGCGATGGCCGTGGCCTGCATGTGGAACGCGGTGCCGCGATTGAGCATCCCGGCGATCAACGGCTCGCCGTCAGCAAGCGAGATCGGCGCCGACTCACCGCTGACCATGGCGGCATCGACGATCACCGGGGTATCGAGGGTAATGCCGTCAACCGGAACCCGGTCGCCGGAGCGAATCAGGACGCGGTCCCCGACCCGCAGCGCGCTGACCGCAATCTCGGTGCGGGTTCCGTCTGATTGAAGAAGAATGGCGTCGTGCGGTGCAAGCCGTGACAACTGCGCCGCCGCGCCGCGGGATCGGCGGCGCATCAGGTGGTTGAGCGTGCGGCCAATCAACAGGAAGAACAGCAAGGTGACAACTGCATCGAAATAGGCATGCGGACCGCCGCGGCTGGTCTCGAAGACCGACAGGGTCAGGGCAAGAATGACAGCCAGGGAGATCGGCACATCCATGTTGAGCCGCCGCGCCACGAGTGCTGCGCCAGCGCTGCTGAAAAATGGCCGGCCAGCGACGGCGACCGCCGGTATCGCGATCAGTGCGGAGATCCAGTGGAAGAGGTCGCGGGTACTGGCGTCGGCGCCCGACCAGACCGATATCGACAGCAGCATGATGTTGCCGGCGGCAAATCCGGAGACCGCGAGGGCCAGCAGGAGGCCACGATACCGTGCATCGTCGGCCGCATCTTCGCGGTTCGTGTCCGGCAGGTGGGCCTTGAATCCCAACTCTTCCAGCCGTGCGAGAATGAAATCGCCCGATGTCTCGCTGGCGTTCCAGATGACCCGGATCCGTCGCTGCGAGAGATTCACGCGCGCCACGGAAATCCCAGATAGCGCGCCGAGGCCGGTCTCGATCACCCGGATGCAGGCCCCGCAATGGACACCCGGCACCGACAGCACGAGTTCGCGCAGTCCATTACCGAGATCGGTTGTGGCCTGATCGATGGACCGAACCGCATTCCCGCCTCGTGGACCGGTTGTTCCCGGAGTCTGGCCCGTGGATATGGCATCATTGACGTTCATTCAGCTCAATCCGTTGATCCAGCCGAAAGTCGGCGCCGGCCGCAGTAACCGCCTTGATGCTGGCATTCCAGGTCCCGGGCGCGAGCGGATCTTCGAATGTCGCTCGATGTCCGCTGATACGCATGGCGACCATCCTATCGTCGGCTGTTCCAACCGGACGCTGAAGCGTGAGCCTCGCCGAGGTCAGGGCGATCGGGATCCCGTCCTGGCGCCGCAGCTCGAAGGTCAGGCGGCGGTCATGCGTGGCGAGCGTCGCACGCCAGCCGCGTGCCGCCTGTTCGCGCGCGGCGGCGATGCGGGTGTTGTAACGCTGGCTTTCGACATAGCTGTTTTCCACGACCAGGCCGGTCCAGCTCAATCCCGCAACGGCCGCCAGCCCGAGATTGACGGCGATCACCACACCGAAAAATCCGGCGAACATCAGCGCCACATGAAATCCGGTCAGCGTGACTCGTTCTGTCTCCGGGCGTTTTGTCATGATCATCGGTGTCCCGGTCCCTCGAATACCGCTTCGTAACGGGCGGTTTCACCATCGTTGATGGCTTCGACGTGGAAATTGAACGGGGTATGCGGGCCGGCTTGCTCGGCAGCCGGAAGATGGACATAGACCCGGGTCGACCGGAGCGCGTCGGGTCGGACCGTGATCGAAAGATCCGGTGTCGGCTTTGCGGTGTCTCCGGCAACCCGCAGCCGGGCTCCCGGCAGGTCTTCGATCGCGAGACGAAATGCGCGTGGCTCGGGATGCATGTTGAGGATCTTGACCGTGTAGCCGTTTCGGATCGTTCCGTTGGTCAGGCGCACGAACACCGGGTTTCTGTCATGGACAACATGCAATTCGAGATGGTCCCGGGTCAGGAGAAGGCCCAGTAACATGAGGCCGACCGCGGTCCACGCGGCGGCATAGGCGAGTGTGCGCAGCCGCAGCAGCGAGGCCGGCGAGATGCTACGCACGGCTTCATGCAGGCCGCCGTCCGCGTCGCGAACCCGGTGCGGTTCAATGTTGCCGTCCGGCCCCCGGGCTAGCGCCATGTTCGCCTCGTAGTCACGCAGGGTCGCATAGGATATCAGTCCTTTCGGCTGGCCAAGCCGCTGCATGACTCCGTCGCAGGCGTCGATGCAAAGGGCGCATGTAATGCATTCGAGCTGCTGACCGTTTCGGATGTCGATCCCGGTCGGGCAGACGGCGACACAGGCATTGCAATCGACGCAATCACCGGTCTCGCGACCCTCGCTCCGATTTCTGCGGACATGGCGGGACCGTGGTTCGCCGCGCCAGGCGTTGTAAGTGACGGTTAGCGAATCCTCATCGAGCATGGCGCCCTGGATACGCGGCCACGGGCACATGTAGACGCAGACCTGTTCCCGCAGATGGCCACCGAGGATGTAGGTCGTGGCGGTCAGGATCGCGACGGTCGCATAGGCGATGCCTGGCGCCTCGCCGCGCAGGAAATCCGCGGCCAGACGCGGCGCATCGGCAAAATAGAAAATCCAGGCGCCTCCGGTCGCGACTGAAATGACGATCCAGACCGCATGTTTGGACACGCGTTTCCGGATCTTGTCCAGGGACCATGGAGTGTCATCGAGGCGGATACGGGCGTTCCGGTCGCCCTCGAAAAACCGTTCGACAACCAGAAAGAGATCGACCCAGACGGTTTGCGGACAAGCATAGCCACACCAGGCCCGCCCGACCGTCGAGGTGACCAGAAACAGGCCGATCCCCGCCATGACCAGAAGACCAGCGACAAAATAGAATTCGTGAGGCCAGATTTCGATGAAGAAAAAGAAAAACCGGTGGTTGGCGAGATCCACCAACACAGCCTGGTCGGACACATGGACGCCGCGGTCCCACCGCACCCAGGGCGTGACATAGTAGATCGTGAGCGTGATCGCCATGATCCACCATTTGAACCGCCGGAACGTGCCGCGCGCACGTTTCGGATGAATGCGGGTGCGGGGGGCGTAGAGCGGCCCGGCGCGGTGATGATCGACCGCGGCGACATCGAAATGCTCGGTCCCCTGATCTTGGGTCATGGTGTTCTTGCGGCGCTATTCGCCGCCGCCGAGACTGTGAACGTAAAGCGTAAGCTGTTTGACCAGAGAGTCGCCGAGACGCTGCCGCCAACCCGGCATGACACCATGCGAAGGCGAGGCGATCTGCGAGCGGATGGTTTCGGCCTCGGCACCGTAGAGCCAGATCGGGTCGGTCAGGCTTGGCGCGCCGAGTTCGCGCATCCCTTCACCGGTGTCGCCATGGCAGGACGCGCAGTTTTCCGCGAACAGGGTGGCGCCCGCGGCGCGGTCCCCGAACCCGGCCGCCCGGCCGCCAAGGCTCAGTACGAAGGCGGTGGTGTCGCGGATGTCCCCGGAGTCGAGGAGACCTTCGGTACCGAAGGCCGGCATTTCCGAATATCGGGTCTCGTTACTGGCTTCGTCACGGACGCCGTGACTGATCGTCTGGTAGATCGCATCGAGCGATCCGCCCCAGATCCAGTCGTCATCGTTGAGATTGGGGTAGCCCGCCGACCCGGCCGCGCCGGAGCCGTGACATTGGACGCAATGCACCTTGAAGGCTGAAGCGCCGCCGCCGACCGCGAAGGCAGCGAGTGTCTCGTCGGCATGAATGGCGGCGACATCGGCCTGCGCGATCAAGTCGAGAACATTCTGGCGCGACCGGGCGACATCCGACATGGTTTCAGCCAGTTCGCCACGGCTCGAATATCCGAGCAATCCGCGGCTCGCTCCGTCGATCAGCGGAATCGCCGGATAGGCGATGCAGTAGCCGATCCCCCAGATGATGGTGAGGTAAAAGGTCCACAGCCACCAGCGTGGCAGTGGAGTGTTCAGTTCGGTGATTCCGTCCCAGTCATGGCCGGTGGTCCCGACGGCGCTGTCCTGCTCAGCCATCGCCGTTATCCTCTTTCAAGGGAATGCGGGCGGCCTCCTCGGCAATCTTGCGGGCGCCAGGGCGCAACCAGACGAACAGCACGATGCCGACAAACAGAAGCATCAGATAGACCAGACCCCAGCTGTCGGCGAATTGGCGAAGGCTCTCATAGTCCATGATCGTGCCTCAGCGTTCGTTTTCCTTCGGGCGGAATGCCGTGAAATCGACAAGTGTGCCCAGCATCTGGAGATAGGCGACCAGCGCGTCCATTTCCGTCAAACGACCAGGTTGACCGTCGAAGTCGCGGACTAGGACAGAGCCGTAACGTGCAATCAGCCCGTCGGTATCGGCCTCCGGATCCGCTTGCATCTGCAGATCGATACGGGCATTGTCGATCATGTCGGCGGAATAGGGGACGCCCAGTGCGGCGTTGGCCTTCAGATGCGCAGCCGCATCACCGATTCTAAGGGTGTCACGCAACAGGGTTGGGTAGGCCGGCATCACGGATTCGGGAACCACTGACCGCGGTGCGATCATGTGCTGAACATGCCATTCGTCGGAATAGCGCCCACCAATCCGGGCGAGATCCGGTCCAGTTCTCTTCGAGCCCCACTGGAATGGATGATCGTACATTGATTCCGCTGCCAGGGAATAGTGTCCGTAGCGTTCAACTTCGTCTCGAAACGGTCTGATCATCTGGCTGTGACAAACGTAGCAGCCTTCGCGGACATAGATATTGCGCCCTGCCAGTTCCAGTGGCGTGTAGGGGCGCATGCCTTTCACTTTTTCGATCGTGTTGTCGAGATAAAACAGCGGTGCGATCTCGACGATGCCGCCGACCGAGACGACCAACAGACTGATCACGAGCAGCAGGATGGCGTTGCGCTCAAGCCTTGCGTGGTTCAGCAGGAAGGACATCGGCTTTTCCTCCCGTCAGCCCATGGCCTGGGCGACGGGCGCGCCGCCGGTCATGTCCATCGGCTGCTCGTTGCGGACTCGGCCGCGGATCGTCATTACGAGATTCCAGGTCATGACGATGGCGCCGGCAAGATAGAGCAGGCCGCCGATCGTGCGCACGACATAGTAGGGGTGCATCGCGGCAACGCTCTCGGCGAAGGAATAGACAAGGAAGCCCTGGTCGTCATATCCGCGCCACATCAGGCCCTGTTGAATGCCGGAGACCCACATCACCGCGGCGTAGACCACGATTCCAAGGGTCGCCAGCCAGAAATGCCAGTTGATCATCCTCAGGCTGTAAAGTCGGTCCTGTCCCCAAAGCCGCGGCACCATGAAATACAATGCGGCGAATGATACCATCCCGACCCAGCCGAGGGCGCCGGAGTGGACATGGCCGATGGTCCAGTCGGTGTAGTGGCTGAGCGAGTTGACCGCCTTGATCGACATCACGGGGCCTTCGAATGTCGACATGCCGTAGAAGGCGAGCGCGAGCACCATCATCCGGATGATCGGATCGGTCCGCAACTTGTCCCAGACACCCGAAAGCGTCATGAGGCCGTTGATCATGCCACCCCAGGACGGCATCCACAACATGACCGAGAACACCATGCCGAGCGTCTGCGCCCAGTCGGGCAGAGCCGTGTAGTGAAGATGGTGTGGTCCGGCCCAGATATAGAGAAAGATCAGCGACCAGAAATGAACGACGGACAGACGGTAGGAATAGACCGGCCGCTCGGCCTGTTTCGGGACAAAGTAATACATCATGCCGAGGAATCCGGCGGTCAGGAAGAATCCGACGGCATTGTGACCGTACCACCATTGGGTCAGCGCATCCTGCACCCCGGCAAATACGGTGTAGCTCTTGGAGCCGGCAAAGGAGACTGGCAAGGCCAGGTTGTTCACGACGTGGAGCATCGCTACCGTGACAATGAAGGACAGGTAGAACCAGTTCGCAACATAGATATGGGGTTCCCGCCGCCGCAGGATGGTGCCGAGAAACACCAGCAGATAGGCGACCCAGACCAGGGTGAGCCAAAGATCGACATACCATTCCGGTTCGGCATATTCCTTAGACTGGGTGATACCGAGTAGATAACCGGTTGCAGCCATCACGATGAACAACTGGTACCCCCAGAACACGAACCATGCGAGATTGCCGAACGCAAGCCGGGCCCGGCAGGTCCGTTGCACGACATAGAAACTCGTGCAGATCAACGCATTGCCACCGAAGGCGAATACCACGGCTGAAGTATGAAGGGGACGCAGCCGGCCAAAAGTGAACCAAGGTGCGATGTTCAGATCTGGCCAGGCCAGTTGGGCTGCGATGACAATGCCAACCAGGAAGCCGGCGAGGCCCCAGAAAACCGTGGCGATCGCGCCATACCGGACAACCGAGTCGAGATAATCGCTGACCAGGCTCGCCGCGGTCGGTGCAAAATTGATCCGGCGCAGACAGACAATAGTGGCAGCACCAAGACAGATTGCCAGTATCCAGGCATGGGCCTGGAACAGAGGATCGCTGCCTTTGGCCGCCAGCACGACAGCCAGGAGCGTTGCCAGCGCGAGTGCCATGATCCCGGCAGCATGGCGCATTGAGCATCTTCCTTTGTCTCGGCCAGCCTGAAGATGCGGGCGGCCCATCTTTGCCTCACGATGCGAATGGTACCGAACGTGCCGGGACGGTCAACCAGATTTTGAGGCGTTCGGAGAGAGTCCTGATATCGGCGATGTTCAGGGGATCAGGTAGATCGGGCTGGACCAGGCCTGAAATCCGTCCTCGGTGTACAGGCTGATCCAGATGGCATCGTCCGCGCCGGGTGTCACCTTGATCGGAACACTTGCATTAATCTCGCACGAATCCTGCTGTTCCGGCATGCGGTAGACCTTAATCTGCCGGTGCAGTCCGCCAGCTTCGAAGACAGTGTCGTCAAGGCCGATGTCTGCCAGCGGCAGACATGCATTGACCAGATTGGACGCGATGTCGAGGTTACCGCCCGTGCCGTCGAGCCAGATATCGACACCCCCGAAATTGCCGGTCGTAATGGCATTGAAGGTCACCGTCGACTCGTCCGTACAGACGATTTCCCGCTCATGGTTCCAGGCATTGATCTTGACCATCCGGCGAATGCGGCGGCCGTCGAAACGCAAGGTTCCCCGCCACTGCGTCTCGCGGCCGCGGCCGCGATATTCGGCGCCGCTCCAGACAATGCGGAAACGCTCGCCGAGACACTCTTCACCGAAGCCGCGAACCGTCTCAACAACTGTTGCGGCATTGCGGATTTCGATACGCTCGATCGGGGTGGTGGCGATTGCTCGCACGTTCAACGACACGACATCACTGGTACAGCGGGCGATGTCGCCCATCATCAGCGACGAGACGGTGTCCGATCCGGCATCCGGAAAGACTTTCGGGTCTTCGTCAAAGCGTTGGCCGGGATCGGGCAAGGTTAGATCCATTTGCAGATGTAGCCGGTTGCCGGTTGTCGCGTAGTGGCGACGCTTGCGCAGCGATTCGAACAATCCGTCGCGGGTCAGGGATTCGGCAAGGAAACAGGTGAGGCCGCCATAGGCCCCGAAGGTCGAGGCACCGGGATAGCTGGCTCCGGGACGTCCCTTGTGGCCATCGGAGTTTGCGACCACGCCGACCCGGTGGCCGAGCCGGAAACAGTCTTCAATCAGCCATTCGAATGTGCCCCAAGCCGAATGCAGTTCCATGGACCGTTCGAGCTGGCCGTCATGCGCGAAGGCGATGTCGGCGTAGCGGCCGCCGACATGGGCGAACACCACACAGTCCTCATCAGCCAGAACCTCGAACAGCGCTGCCACGTCGTTGGCATCGGTATCGATGTCGGAGCGATCGGGAAGCAGGGCGTGTGAAGATCGGTGAATCTGCCGTCCTTCGTGGCGGAAGAAGACGTTGCGGTCACCTCCCACAGCCGTATTGCCGGACCACTCATAGCCCGGGAAAGTGACGAAGCGGTCATCTTCATGGAACCGCATAGTGAGTTCGTTGATATAGGACCAGAAAGCGTTGTTGACTTGGAAGTCATTGGCCTGATGGCTCGTGGCATCGAGAAATGCGCAGTCGCGCGCGAACTGGAAATATTGATAACTCGTGTTGAGGCCGACCGACTCGCCGCTCTGGCCGTGCAGATCGGCCCAGTATCCACCATGAGGCCCGGCCTGGATAACCAGCGGATTGGCGCGCGCAAGCTCTTCGCCGTCCTCGGATTCGATCACGATTTCGAGCAGGCCCGGTCCATTGATCGAAAGGTTTTCGAACATCACTGCGCGCTCACCGCGTGGATAGGCAAACTGCTCGGGCAGATTCCGGACCGGCAAGCTGGCCCGGATGTGGAGTTGGCCCTCTGCCTGATCGGTCGGATTGCCCCAGAGGTCCTCGGCCTTGAGGCCCAGCTGGAACTGTTCACCGGGACGGCGCAGGGTCGGCAGCACGGCCTTCCACCGCACCGGCGGGCCGGGCACGATCGAAACCGACGGAACCTGTGTCAGCGGTAGATAATGGCCGGTGGCGCAGACATCGACCACGACCTTGTATTCGAAATTGGTCTCGCAATGCGATTGCATGAACGCGCCAGGCGAGCCGCCCGAGGTGTCGCCGATCGTCACGGTAATGGTGTCGCCCTCTCGCAGACAGCCCTTGACGACCGTGACCTGCAGGCATTTGTTGCGCGGCCTCCAGCCGCCGGTCGGAAGATAGGCAACATGCAGCCCCGCACCATTGCTCGCGTCGGCTGTCACGAAATTCGGCGCTGCGGGGTCATGCACCTGCAGGCGACCGCTGTCGCCAACCGACCGCAGCACCACACGCAGGCTGCCGGTATCGTCCATACCATGCCGGCCAACGGTATACACGATGCGTAGGGTCTGTACGCTGCGCGCCGGCACCGGGCCCGAAGGGTCCATTGCGACGTGACCGTAAAGCACCGGGTCTTCCGACGGCCTAGCATCGCTCCAGACCTCCGCGATCATGTCCGGATCGACCACAGTCGGGTCGTTGAGAACTTGTCTTGCCATTGTCCCGGCCTCCGTCATGCCATCCCGACCGGTGTGTCGAATGTCTCGCGCACGGGGCCCGGCCGGCCCGCGATCATGTCTTCAAGCTCGCGCTGCAAGGCAGCCACGCCAGGATCGCCGAAACGATTGTCCATCTCATGCGGATCATTCGCAAGATCGTAGAATTCGCCGGCTTGTGAAACGCACTCGAGTGTCAGTTTTGCCGTCGCCGTTCGCACTGTCCGCAGTTCCAGCGGCACGCCGCAGCGGCTCGCATTCACGTTCCATTCGCTGTATGCCATGTCGCGGCTGGCCGAAGAGGTGGCTTCAAGAAGATCACGCAGACTGCGCGACTGAGTGTCGGTTGCGAGTGTCGTGCCGGCATAATCGCAGATGGTCGCCGCAAGATCCAGCGTCGAAACCGGGTCGCGCACGATCCGGCCGGCGGGTATGTTTGGGCCGCGTGCGATCAGCCCGACCCGGAGCAGCGCTTCGTAAGGAGTCGGTCCCTTGAGATAGAGGCCGTGATCGCCCAGCAGATCGCCATGGTCGGTCGAATAGATGACAATCGTGTTGTTCCGCAGGCCAAGTTGGTCGAGTTCAACGAGAATACGGCCGACGGAATGATCGATCAGCGAGATCATTCCGTAGTAGTTGGCCGTCATTTCCCGCAATTGCCGTTCCGACTGGTCCGGAACCCTGGAAAGCCCGGCGCGAAACGACCTGAGCAGCGGATCGTCGAGAGCCGGCTCCCGTTCGAGTGAGGCGCGATGCCACCACGGACGCCGGTCGAGATCTTTTTCGCCGGCCACTGGCAGGTCGACTGCATCAGGGTGATGGAGCCGGCTCCAGGGCTCCGGGCAATCGAACGGATGGTGCGGGTCCGGAAACGACACCCAGGCGCAAAACGGCGTGTCCGCGGCGCGGCTGCGCAACCACTCGACCGTCCGGTCCGCGCACCAGGTACTGCTGTGCAGGGCCGGCGGCAGGCCCGAACTCCAGGTCTGGGCCGCACCGGCTCCGGGCATGGTCTCGGCCGCCCAGAGTTCGAAAACATCGGCGAAACCGGTTTCTTCGAAAGCCCAGCGTTCATAATGCTGCCCGCAGGGCGGAGCAACATTGTCCCTGCGGTTCTTGAACCAATGCCCAAGCACAATGAGTTCGACATGCCGGAACCCCATATAGGGTCCGGACCATGCTGGCTGATAGGCCGGGCTGCTGCGAACACATTCCGGTGTCCCGGTCGGTGCGAAGGTGTTGCAGGTTGAAAAATGCGCCTTGCCGAGGAACGCCGTGTCGTAACCGCTGGCCGATAGGGCCGCGGCGAAGCCGGTATTGCCGACCTCCGGCCGCAGATCGATCCCGTTGTCGATGACGCCATGACTGAGTGGCAGCAGGCCCGTCAGGATGGACGCGCGTGACGGCTGGCAGACCAGATTGGGTGTGATGCAACGATCGAAATGCGTGCCTTCCCCGGCAAGGCGGTCGAGATGCGGTGTGGACACCCGGCGCCCGGCGAAGCCATAACAGTCGGCCCGTTGCTGGTCCGAGGTCATGAACAGGATATTCGGTCGATCAGACATGGCGCCTCGCTGGAGAATTGATCGTCGTGCATCCGTTGCCGGGTCCGGCGGCTTGCCGACCGGTTTGCCGCAAGGTGGCGCGTTCCGGTCGACCGTCGCACATCCGGCAATGCCCTGCCTTATCCGTCATCTTCGATACCGACAGGCCTGACGCCGGCTGCGCGCTTGCGGCGGGCCGGTGACCGGAATCCGAAGTGCCACAGGAACACCAGAGTCAGGATCAGGAAGGTCAGCGAGATCGGGCTGGTCAGGAGAACGGTCAGGTCCGCCTTGTTGATCAGGATGGTCTGGCGGAGATAGATCTCGAAATTGCTGCCGAGCAGAAAGCCTATGACCAGACAGACCAGCGAGAACCCGGACTTGCGCATCAGGTAGCCGAGACCCGCGAATACGAAGAGAAGGGCGATGTCAAACATCGAGTTCGTCGGAATGTAAACCCCGACAACGCAGAGCAGCACGACGATCGGTAACACGACATGCTTGGGAATTCGTACAAACTGTACCCAGACGCGGATGCCAAGGCGACCGATAACGAGATGCGCGAGATTCGCCATGAGCATCGAGGCGAAGATGCTGTAGATCAGTTCGGCGTGGTTCACCATCATCAGCGGACCGGGCACGACGCCGTGAATCATGAAGGCGCCGATCAGGAGTGCCGCGGCAACGTTGCCGGGAATACCGAGAGCGATGGTTGGAATCAGGTTCGAGCCGACCACAGCGCTGTTTGCCGCCTCGGTCGCCTGGATGCCCTCGATCTCGCCAGTGCCGAATCTGTCACCGCGCAGCGATGCCCGCCGGGCGGCGCCGTAACCGAGGAACGCTGCCAGTGTCACGCCGAGGCCGGGCAGGATCCCGACCCCGGTGCCGATACAGGCCGATCGCAGCAGCGTCTTCCAGTTTCCCCAGAATTCCGCTGGAGAAATGCGGTTTTCTGCCTTGAATTCGGCGGCGAGCGGCAGCGGTGTCGCCAGCTTGTGGCGATCGCGCCTGAGGTCATAGAGCTGCGAGAGAACCGAACTCAATGCGAGCGTCCCGATCGCAAATGGCAGGATCGGGACGCCGTCATAGAGATAAAGTGTGCCGAAGGTCATGCGCGTCGTGCTGTCGACCGGGTCAAGCCCCCAGGTACTCAGGAAAACACCGAGTCCGGCGGCGATGAAGCCCTTTACCAGTGATCGGCCGGCCAACGCGGCGATCATCGTGAACGAGAACAGGATGATCGTGGTGAATTCGTTGGGGCCGAATTTGAGCGCAATCGCTGCGAAGGGAGCCGCCATCAGAATCAGGATGATGTCGGAGAATGTGTCACCAAAGACGGATGAGTAAAGCGCCGTCTTCATTGCTTTTTCCGGTTTGCCCTGCCGGGCCAGCGGGTAGCCGTCCATTGCCGTTGCTGCTGCCTCCGGCGTGCCCGGAGCATTGATGAGGATTGCCGGTATCGCGCCGCCGGATGTTCCGCCCTTGTTGATGCCGAGCAGGAAGGCGATGGCCGAGAGCGGTGAGAAATAGAAGGTTATTGGAATCAGGACGGCGAGGGCCGTGACGCTGCCCATGCCTGGCAGAACTCCGAAGATGATCCCGAGCACGATCCCGACACATATGTAAAGCATGTTGGTCAGAGTAAAGGCGGCTTCGAACCCGGCCATCATGTTTGCGAGAATGTCCATCGATCAATCCGTTCAGCGCCAGATGGCCGGGAGCTCGGTTGTGAAGACATGAAAGACCAGCTGGGACAGTCCGATCGGAGCGAGCACGGCAATCAACCCGATGCTCCACGGATTGCGGGCGCCGACGAACAGCATGGCGCTGGCCAGAAACACTGTCATTGCCGGTTCGAAGCCGACATGCTCCATGATCAGAAGCGAGACCACCGAGACAACGGCCCAGATCAACAGGTTTCCGAGCACCTGCAAGTCGGTGCCGCTGGCCTCTTCGCCGAACTCCTCGTCGAGATCGGCGGCTTCGCTGACTCCAGCACGCAAGGCGTGGACCAGCATGACCAGCGACAGCACGAGGCACAGTCCAACCGCGACCGACGGCATCAGCGCCGGCGAGAGATCAAGATCGCTTTGCGCTGGCGCCGTGTTCTCTGGAATGACCCACAGAAGACAGAACGCTGACAGCGCCGCGAGCAGAATGCCCGCCCAGATGTGAGTTCTTTTCAAGAGCGCAGTTTCTGGTACCGGAAGCCAGAGATGGAGCACGGACGGGGCGCCTTGTGGGCGTCCCGCCCGTCACCGCCCATGTTACTTCGTCGCAGCGAGAACCTCGTGCAGGCCCTTCGTTGTGTTGGCAACAAAGGCGGCGAGTTCGGACGACGGTATGAACTTCTTCGGAAACTGTATGTTCTTGAGAACCCGGGTGAAATCCGGATCGTCCATGGAGGCCTTGACCGCAGCCTCAAGTTTGGCGGCGATATCGTCCGGCAGTCCGGCGGGCGCCACAACGACCGAGTTGCCGGGCATGGAGATACCGTAGAGTTCCTGTGTTGATGGCGCGTGCGGCGCCGTCGGCAGGCGTTCGTTCAGGAACGAGGCGAGCACGATCATCTTCTCACCGTGCTTCTGGTGGATGCCGCCGCTATAGGCAAAGTCGACTTTGCCGCCAAGCAGGAAAGGCACCATTTCGCCGCCGCCCCGGGTCGGAATCGCGGTCCATTTCACATTTTCCTTGCGAGCGATGTAGTTCAGGAATGTTTTCGACATGCCGCCCATATCGGCGACATTGAGTGGATGGGTGCGGGTATATTCCAGCAGTTCGGGCAGTGTTTTGAACGGTTTGTCCGGGGTCGCCACAAGCGCGACCTGGTATTCGCTGACTCCGGCGATCACGCGAAAGTCGTCCATCCCGAACTGAACGTCCCGCATGGTCAGCGGATTCCAGATGAGATTACCGAGATCGGTATACATTATGGTATAGCCGTCCGGCTTCGCCTTTGCCACGAAGGTTGCGCCAACGGCGCTGCCGCCGCCCGGCCGGGTTCTGACCACCACGGTATCGCCAAGCTCGCGGCCAAGCGCCTTCGAGAGCACCATCGACATCGTATGGGTCGTGCCGCCCGCCTTGTAGGGTACGACCAGCGTGATCGGTTTTTCCGGATAGTCGGCCCGGGCGCCGAAGGTCATCGCGACAAGGGCGACGGCGACGGCCACAATTCTTATCAACATCCTGTTCTCCTGTATCTGTCTTGTCGTGGATTCATCCGCAGTCGTGAGACCGGGATTACAAGCGGGTACGGCCTTGCCGGCGCGGATCCGGGTCAGGCGTCGACAACGAGAATGTCCTCATTGTCGAAGAAATCCGAACGAATAACAGGGTTTGCGTCCGTGACTTCAATCAGATCTTCCATATGATAACCACATTTTCCGACCCAGCGCACCCGGGTTTCAACGGTGACCATCATGCCCGGTTCGAGGACCGTCTCGTCATGTGGGCTGATCAGGGGGGCTTCGTGGACCAGCAGACCGAGTCCATGTCCGTTATGGGCGTAGGGGAACGGGATATCATGATGTCGGTGCAGCCAGGTCGCCTGCTCGAAGAGGTCCCGGCCGCTGTAGCCCGGTCGTACCATCTCGATGAGAGCGTGGTGAATCTGCCGCAGGCGTGACCACCAGGAACGGTCTTCGCCGGTCAACGGGCCAAGTTTTGCGGTGCGCCCGACATTGGAATAATACCGGTTGTATCGTCCGCCAGCGTCGGCCTTGAGGATATCGCCGCGGCGGGCGCGATATTTCGACGGGTCCATATGCGGAAACCCGGTATTCGGTCCGGCGTTGATATGGGTGAAGGCAACGGATTCCGCACCGTAACGCAAGATACCGTCGGCCAGCCGGAAGCACATGTCACGCTCGGTATCGCCCGGCCGGGTTGCGAGGAACGTTTCCTTAAGGGCGCGTTCGGTGCCGCGGAACGCGTTGGCGAGCAGATCGCGCTCGCGTGGCGTCTTGGTCATGCGGGCGCGTGTGAAAATCGGGTCGCAGGGCCCGAAGCGCGCATTCGGCAGCCGTTGGCGCAGGCGCTCGAAACCGGCTGCAGGAAGGTAGTCGTACTCGAGACCGATGCGGCCGCTGGCGCAGCCGAGGTCCTCGATGACATCGGCAAGCAGGTCGACTGGTGAGGTCACGAATTCCTTGTAGACGCGAATGTCCCGGACCCAGGATTCCTGTCGCGCTAACCCTTCTTCGACCTGGCACAGTACGAAGACCGGGTCACGGACGCCGTCCCAGACCAATAGCGCGAGCCGGTCACGGATGTCGACCTGCGTCGAAATGAAGACATCGCTGCCATAGCGGACATTTTCCGGCGAGACTGCCACGACCAGATCGAAATCGCTGGCGCTTATCAGGCGCTTGAGCGCCGAGAGGTCGCCCAGCGCGTCTTCCATGGTCTTGCTCATCGGTGTGCTCCGTCGGCGACATAAACAGGATAACCGCTTATGCACGTGGCTCCGGTGAAACGTACATGTAGCGTTTGGCGTGCCGGGAATAGTCGACATCGGGGGCAACATCGTGTGCCACCGGAGCCACGTGCATAAGCGGTACAGGATATTAGCATTGTATTCGACGATCTGTTAATCCGGTGTTTATCCGGTTCGGATGGTTCGATATTAGCGTCCCCTTCCGGAGACGATGGGGCTGATCCGCTTGTGTCAGGCTGCCGGGATGGTCCGGGCTTGCCGGATCGCTTCCGGCACAGCTTCGGTGTTCGGCAATTCCCGGTTGGCGGAAATGTTGTTTCGAGACAAGCGAAGAGGGTTTCGAATGATGCCAGCCGGCGCCATCGAGGATCAGGGCAGCATGATGACCGGGTTGTACGGCAGCCGGGATCATGCGGGGACGCCGGTTCATCTCGCTGGTGTTGGCCCGGGAACAGATATAACCGGCTGTTGCCAGTGTGGTCACGGACACCGCCGGCAAACAGGCAGGCGTAACCGCAGCACCGATCATGGATGATGCAGATGCCGGATTTCAGCGTCGTGAATCATGTTTTCGCGATGTCAGATCGGCACAACGAAAACCGAAGGGCCGGGAAATTCGCTTCACGCACTCCACCCGGCGGTGCGGATCAGAATAAAGAATGGTCCCGACCGTGCCGCACTTCAAACTCAAATGGGCGTAATTCTGTCTTCACCATGCCAGAACAACACCCCAATCAAATCAGGCCCAATGCCTGCAATTCGCGATGCATCTCCTCCGGCATGTTATCATCAGCATCATCATTTGCGGCTGCTCTGTCACCGGGCGCATCCGCGATATCAAGATAGCGCCAACCCTGAAATGCTCGACAGGGTCGTGGCTCGACCCGAACCAGGCCGGGATCAAGGACAAGCCCGCAACGAGGTCTCCCGTCGAGGTCGCGCAATGCATCAATTCTGAGAATCTTCTGACGCACCTGAATCCGCCGCCGAATGACCCAATACAGAGAACCGCCATTGACGATTTCGTCGGCGCGGCGCGGCGTGTTGCGCGTAATATGGACGTTCAGCGGCTCTCGGCCCTCCGCTTGCAAGCGTTCGCGCCGCCCGGCCTGTACATCTTCGAGCTGGCGAACCGTGTCAATCCCGACACAAAGTTTGAGTAGATGAACAGTCATCAGGGTAGCTTCAGCCAACCGTTTGCAACCGGACTTGCAATCTTACCCGCCAGTAGCCGTTTCAAAATCGAGAAGATCGGCGCCTTCATCAACTAGATCTCCCAGCGCGTAGTGAACGGCTGTAACAAGGCCGGCTTCGGGCGCTGTAATCGAGTGTTCCATCTTCATCGCATCAAGGACCACCAGAGCAGCGCCGCGGACCACATAATCGCCGGCCGTGACATTCAATGCTGTAATCCGGCCCGGCATCGGCGCCGTCATTCGTCCAGTGACGCCATGCTGGCTTTCCGATGCCGCGAGCCGGTCGACGCGGGTCACGACCACCGGGCCATCCTGCAGAAACAGCGTTACCGCATCACCGTCAAGCGCGGCGTCAATCGTGACGTCATGTCCCGCTACGGTCGCGCGAAGCTGCCGCCCCTGGTCGATCCGCCCGCTCAGATGAATCCCGGTGCCGTCCATACTGTAACCTGAAGCGGTTGTCGAAAGGACAATGTCACATTGCTCGCCGGCCGCGGCGAGAGTCATGGGCAGGACCGCCGGTTCGTTTAGACGCCAGCCCGTGCTGTCGTCCCACGGCGAGGTCGGGTCGCCGGAGGCCGCCCGTCGTTCTGACGCGGTGCGGCTGGCCTGGTCGAGGAAGACAAGTCCTGCCAGCGCCAGTGTTTCGGTACCGACCGGTGCAGGCGTTGGCGCCAGGGTTTCCGTATGCTCTTCGATAAGGCCGGTATGGACCCGTCCGGCGACGAAATCGGGATGCCTTGCCAGTCGGGCTAAAAACGGCTGATTGGTCTTGACCCCCGCGACCCTGATCTCGTCAAGAGCGGCAGCAAGACGCATCAACGCCGCGTCGCGGTCGCGGCCGTGGACGATCAGTTTGGCGATCATTGAATCATAATGGACCGATACGGTATCACCTTCCCGCACGCCGGTATCGACGCGGGCTGGTACGGCCGGCAGGTGCAGATAGTGGATACGGCCGGTCTGCGGACGGAAATCGACCGGATCTTCCGCGTAGAGCCGCGCCTCGAAGGCATGGCCGTCAAGGGTGATCTCGTCCTGGCGCATCGGCAAGGCCTCGCCGGCGGCAACCCGCAGTTGCCATTCGACAAGATCAATTCCGGTAACCATTTCCGTCACCGGATGCTCGACCTGCAGCCGGGTGTTCATCTCGATGAAATAGAACCCGCTGTCGTCGAGGATGAATTCCACGGTCCCGGCGCCGGCGTACCCGATGGCCCGTGCCGCCGTAACAGCCGCTTCGCCAAGCGCGTGCCGGGTGTCCTGGTCAAGGTTCGGCGCCGGCGCCTCTTCGACCACTTTCTGATGGCGCCGCTGCACCGAGCAGTCCCGCTCGAACAGATGCATGACGTTGCCATGCTGGTCACCGAAGACCTGCAGTTCGACATGGCGCGGGCGGATCAGATACTTCTCGACCAGCATCCGGCCATCGCCGAACGCTGCCACCGCCTCCCGCCGCGCGGCCGCGAGCGCCGGTTCGAGATCCACCGCGGCGTCGACGACGCGCATGCCGCGGCCGCCGCCGCCAGTACTGGCTTTGAGAAGGACCGGAAAACCGATGTCGGCCGCGGCCGCGGCGAGAGTCGCGTCGCTCTGATCGTCACCGTGATATCCCGGAACCAGCGGCACGCCTGCCGTTTCCATCAACGCCTTGGCTGCGGCTTTCGATCCCATCGCCGCAATCGCCGATGCCGACGGGCCGACAAAGATCAGGCCGTGTGCCGCGCAGGCCGAAGCAAAACCGGCATTTTCCGAAAGGAACCCGTAGCCGGGATGTATCGCCTCGGCGGCGCTGGCCAGCGCCGCCTGGATGATGGTATCGCCGCGAAGATAGGAGTCCGCGACCGGCGCCGGACCGATGGCAATTGCGGCGTCGCAGGCTGACACATGCAGCGCGTCGGCGTCGGCGTCGGAATGGATTGCAACGGTCCGCAGCCCCATGGCGCGCGCGGTACGGGCGATGCGACAGGCGATCTCGCCGCGGTTGGCGATGAGCAAGGTTTTAAACATGGATGTTGATTAGCAGGCAGAACGGCGGGACGCCAGTCTCAACGCGATGTCCCTGAAATCGCCTGGGGCGCAACGATGGAAATGATTGGGCCGCCAGACCGCCCGCATTATTTTTGCAGCATGTCCGCCTGTCCCGGCAGCAAGGTCTCACAAAGATATAGGCTACGGCGATGAAGATCGGAGTCCCGAAAAAGATCGAATCCCATGAAAACCGGGTTGGCCTGGTTCCCGGCGACATACGGGATCTGGTGCGAAACGGGCATGCGGTGATTATCGAATCTGCGGCCGGCCGGGCCGCTGGTCACGGCGACCGGGATTACGAGGCTGCCGGCGTCGCGATCGTGGCCGAGGAGGTCTTTGCAACGGCTGACATGATCGTGAAGGTGAAGAAACCGCAGCCGGAGGAGTTCAGCTGGATTTGCGAAAACCAGATCATCTTCGCCTACTTGCATCTGGCGCCCGACCCGGTCCGGACTCGGGCGCTGCGGGAGAGCGGCTGTATCGCAATCGCGTATGAAACCGTCACCGGCAACCGCGGTAGCCTGCCGTTTCTGGCGCCGATGAGCCGGATCGCTGGCCGGCTGGCGGTGCAGGTCGGTGCGCATTGCCTGGGAAAATCCTAGATAGTGTCGTCATGAGTGATGTTCATCTGTCCTATCTGTCGAACTCACTCGATGGTTCTTGGAGGCGACTCATGGGATTGGCTCATCGGCGTCACGACATTTCGGACAGGGTCTGGCTGTTGTTGGAGCCTCATCTGCCTGGTCGAGCGGGACGTTGGGGTGGAGTGGCACAGGATAATCGACGGTTCATTAAATGCGGTCTTGCTGGATTCTGCGTACCGGCGCTCCCTGGCGTGATGTGCCGCCAGACTATGGAGACTGGAAAACTACCCATCGTCGGTTCTGTCGCTGGCGGGACAAGGGGCTCTGGGGGCGTTGCTGGAGCATCTGGTGGATGAGCCGGACGATGAGTGGCTGATGATTGACACCAGTCATCTCAAGGTCCATCCCCATGCGAGCGGTGCGGTCGGCGGCAATCAGGCGATGGATCGCACAAAAGGGGGCTGAACACGACGCTGCACCTGGCTGTGGACGCGCATGGGATGCCGGTGCGGGTGTTGGTGACCGAGGGGACGGCAGCAGATTGCAGTCAAGCGGTCGAGCTGATTGAAGGGATAGATGCCGAGTCCTTGTTGGCGGACAAGGCCTATGACACGAATGCCATCCTGTCTTATTGTGAGGAGCATGAAGTTATTCCAGCGGTTCCGCCGAAGCGCAACCGCAAGCACCCCAGAGCGTATGATGTCCATCTCTACCGGCGCCGGCATTTGGTGGAGAACGCCTTTCTGTGGCTCAAGCGTTGGCGTGGGATTGCCACGCGATACGCCAAGAATGCCGCATCGTTCCTTGCCGCGGTGCAGATTCGGTGTCTGGCGCTCTGGGCTGGTATTTCGTGACGACACTATCTAGGGCGGTAGCGGAGTCCTGCTCAGCGGCGTGCCCGGAGTTCCGGCCGGTGATGTGGTGTTTATCGGCGGCGGCGTTGTCGAGAGCAATGCGACCCGCATCGCATCGGGACTTGGAGCCAGGATGACAGTGCTCGACCGGTCATTGCAACGTCTGACTGCGCTTGATGAACAGTCTGGAGCCCGGATCAGTACCGTCCATGCAACCCCGGGCACGATTGAGGACTGTGTCTTCGGTGCGGATCTGGTGGTCGGCGCCGTGTTGGCGCCGGGCGCAGCGGTCGGGCGGATGCGCTCCGGCTCGGTTATGGTCGATGTTGCGATCGACCAGGGCGGGTGTTTCGCGACCTCCCGGCCCACCACGCATGATCAGCCAACACTCGATGTCGACGGTATCGTACAGTATCGTGTGGCCAACATGCCGAGCGGCGTCGCCCGATCTCGACCTCTGCTCTTGGCAACGCGACCCTGCCATTCATTCACGCGCTGGCCGACAAGGGCTGCCGCCACGCCCTGGGCTGAAGACCGGCACCTGATGAACGGACTCAACCTGATCGGCGGCGCGGTAACATGCAAGCTGGTTGCTGCTGCGCATGACATGGATTACACTCCGCCGGAACAGGCGGCTCGGCATCCTGCTCTGATAACATAATGCCAGTCAGTCTGCTATCAGGATCACGATGAGCGCCAGGACCGCCAGCCAGAGCGGCGACCGGTGCCATTGCCACCGGTTCCGATACTGGCCGAAGCGCCGGACCGTCTCCGGGTGAAGCCGCAGCCCGTCATTGGAAAATTCGTCGATTATGCGTTCGACCCGTTCGGTCAGGGTTGGCAGGCGTTCAATCACTTGCACAGCCTCGGCTGCGGTCTGACGCAAACGTGCCTGCGGTGATCGATTTTCCATCATCCATTGCTCGATCAGGGGACGGGCAAGCTCCCATATGTTGACCTGGTCATTGACCCGCCGCCCGACCCCTTCGGCCATCAGCATGGTTTTCTGGAGCAGCAACAACTGCGGTTGGGTCTCCATCTCGAACTGCTCGGTAATGCGAAACAGCTGGGCCAGCAACCCGGCCAGTGAAATTTCCGCCGAAGGACGCCCCTGGATCGGCTCGCCGATCGACCGGCAGGCTTGAGTGAACGCCTGCAGCGACTTGTGCGCCGGGACATAGCCGGCCCGGAAATGGACCTCGGCCACGTGCTGATAATCGCCCGTCAGAAACCCCGTCAGCATGTCCGCAAGGAAATGGCGGGTCTTGAGATCAAGCCGGCCCATGATGCCGAAGTCGACCGGTGCGATCCGGCCGTCGTCCAGAATGAACAAATTGCCGGGATGCATGTCGGCGTGAAAGAAACCGTCCCGGAAAATCTGATTGAAACAGGCGCAGGCGCATTTTTCCAGGATCCCGGTCGGATCATGCCCCACCGCTTGCAACCCTGCGACATCGTCCGGTCGCAACCCGTACAGACGTTCCAGCGTCAGAACCCGCCGGGTGGTGCGCTGCCAATCCACCGACGGCACCTTGAAATCCGGGTCGCCGGCGAAGTTTTCCGCGAGTTCCGCGGCTGCCGCCGCCTCCATTCGCATGTCCATCTCGATGGTGACGGTGTCGGCGAACAGGGCCACGACCTCTACCGGCCGTAACCGGCGGGTCCGTGGCAGGAACTGCTCCAGACCGGCGGCGATCCAGCGGAACAGATCGATATCGCGCGCGAACGAGGCCTCAATGCCCGGCCGCAGAACCTTGACCGCGACCTCGGCGCCGTCAGCTGTAACGGCATAATGGACCTGTGAGATCGAAGCTGCGGCGACAGCAATTTCCTCGAACCGCGTGAACGTCTCTGCCAGCGGCGCGGCGAGTTCGGTTTCGATGGTCCGCCGCGCCTGTTCGAACGGAAATGGTGGCAGATTGTCCTGTAGCCGCGAAAGATCTTCGGCGACCGTCTCGCCGACAAGATCCGAGCGGGTGGCCAGCGATTGGCCGAGCTTGATGAAACTTGGCCCGAGCGCGACCAGGGCTGCTGTAAGGCGTTCGCCCGGCCGCAAGGCGCGGTACCGATGCCTCTGCAGCAGCCGGCTCAACCGGACCAGGACGCCGAGGGCCGGCGCCTGGGGGAAATGCTCCAGAGGAAACAGCGCCCCGTGACGGATCAGGATCCAGCCGATCCGGGTCAGGCGCGCAAGGTTTCTGGCCGCCCGCCACATGCCTCTCTCCTAAAGGCGCCAAGCGGAGTGAAGGGCAACGATGCCGCCCGCAAGATTGCGGTATCTGACCCGATCGAGGCCTGCCGCCGTCATCTGCTGCGCCAGATCTTCCTGATCGGGGAATTTCCGGATGCTTTCAACAAGATAGACATAGGCGTCGCGGTCGCCGGCCACCCAACGGCCGATTTCGGGCAGGACATGGCTGGAGTAGCGGTCATAGAGCGGCTCCAGAGCTGCGACGGCCGGCCGGCTGAATTCAAGGCAAAGAAACCGTCCGCCGGGCCGAAGCACCCGCCCGGCCTCGGCCAGCGCTGCATCGATTCGCGTGATGTTACGTAAGCCGAACGCGACTGTAACCGCATCAACCGACCGGTCGAGGAGTGGCAAGGCTTCCGCATCGCCGCAAATCCAGGCGATTCCGGCCGCGCTGCGTCGTGCGACACGGGCACGGCCAGCTTCGATCATCGTCAGATTGATGTCGCAGACCACCGCCGGACCACCGCCGCGGGCCCGGTAACCGGTGGCGATATCACCGGTTCCGCCGGCGACATCAAGCAAGCGCATGTCCGGGCGTGGCGCCAGCCAGTCGAGCAAGGCGGCCTTCCACCGCCGATGTGCGCCGAAGCTCATCAGATCGTTCATGAGATCGTAACGGTGGGCCACGGAATCGAAGACGCCACGCACTAGGCCCGTTTTTTCCGCGGCCGGCACCTGGCGGAACCCGAAATCCGTCATGCCAGCCCGTGGCCCTGGTATCACCATCACACCACAGTCCCAGACAGAAGTTCCGCCCATGCTGCCACAAGGTTGGCGCAAATGTAATGGTCCGATCCGGTCCACCGCAATCGCGCAGGCAGCGGCCTGTGCTAGGTGACGACAGTTCCGCGGCAGATTGCAATGCGGCAATCCACCGATCATGATGCCGATCCTGTATCGAGGACTAGGACCAACTGTCATGCCGGAACTACCGGAGGTCGAGACCGTACGCCGCGGCCTGTTGCCGGCCCTTGAGGATCACACCCTGATCCGTGTCGAGCAGCGCCGGCCCGATCTGCGCCGGCCGCTTCCGGACGGCTTTGCCGAACGCCTGACGGGGCGCCGGATTACCGCGCTGCGCCGCCGCGCCAAATATCTTCTCGCCGTCCTCGACGACGGCATGGTTCTGGTCCTGCATCTCGGCATGTCTGGCCGGATCCTGGTGAGTGATGCCCGGCCGGACACGCTCGACCGCCACGACCACATCGTTTTTACAACAGATTCGGGAACCGTCATTCGTTTCAACGACGCTCGCCGTTTCGGCATGGCTGACCTGTGGCCTCAGGACGATCTCGACAATCATCCTCAACTTGCCGGCTTGGGACCGGAACCGCTGGGCAACGCATTCAACGGCCCTTGTCTCGTCAGAGCGATTGCCGGCCGGAACACGCCGATCAAGTCCGCCCTTCTCGATCAGCGCGTGGTTGCCGGACTCGGCAACATCTATGGCTGTGAGGCCCTGCACGTGAGCGGGGTTTCACCGTTGCGCCGGGCTGCTTCCATCAGTGTCAAACGCTGTGACCGTCTCGTCAGCGCCATTCGTGACGTGCTGATCGCAGCCATCGATTCCGGCGGTTCGACCCTCCGCGACCATGTTCAGCCGTCTGGCGAACTCGGTTATTTCCAGCATCACTTCCAGGTTTATGATCATGAGGGCGCTCTGTGCCCGAAACCCGGTTGTCAGGGACGGGTCCGCCGTATCGTGCAGTCCGGGCGTTCGACTTTCTATTGTGCTCGCTGTCAGCGCTGATGTAGAAGCGGTGTGTCATGACCTTGGCCTGCCTTTTACGCCCTGCTGTCGCCGCCGTTCTCCTGATCTTGATGACCGCACCGGTCGCAGGTACCGATGGCCGGTTCGTGACTGGTTTTGCGGACCTGCCGTTGATGCCTGGCATGACGGAAGTTCCGGGCGCCGTTATGGCTTTCGATGCGACTAGTGGCCGTATCGTCGTCGCGTTCGTGCGCGGGCGGGTGTCCGGGAAAGCCATCAACGCATTCTACGCCGGTACCCTGACGCAGCTCGGCTGGCGGCGGCAGTCTGACGGCATGTTCCTGCGTGAGGGCGAACGCCTCACTCTGGACTTTCTGCCGGACGGAACGGACATGATCGTTCGTTTTTCCCTCACCCCGGAATAGGCTGGCCGCGGCCGGCATGGAGGAGATTCGACATGACGTACGAAAACATCATTGTCGACCGCGTGGAAGCGGTCGGCGTGATCACCCTGAACCGTCCGAAGGCCCTGAACGCGCTGTCGAGTGCGTTGATGACTGAACTTCAGCAAGCCCTGGTCGACCTTGAGGCCGACGACCAGATCGGTTGTCTGATCATCACCGGAAGCGACAAGGCATTTGCGGCCGGCGCCGACATCAAGGAGATGCAATCCAAGGACTATATGGACGTATATTTCGAGGACTTCATTACCGCGGGATGGGAACAGGGCGCGAAAAATCGGAAACCGATTATTGCCGCGGTCGCCGGCTACGCCCTTGGCGGCGGATGTGAAGTCGCGATGATGTGCGACTTCATTATTGCCGCTGACAATGCCCGATTCGGTCAACCGGAGATCACCCTCGCGACGATTCCGGGCATGGGCGGAACGCAGCGATTACCGCGTTTTGTCGGCAAGGCCAAGGCCATGGAGATGTGCCTGACCGGCCGCATGATGGATGCCGAGGAGGCCGAACGCGCCGGCCTTGTCAGTCGAATCGTGCCGCTCGTTTCATTGATGGACGAAGCGATGAAGACGGCAAAAAAAATTGCGGACCTGTCACGGCCATCGGTGATGATGACGAAGGACTCGGTCAACCGGGCCTTCGAGACAACCCTTGCCGAGGGCATTCATTTCGAACGGCGGCTTTTCCACTCGACCTTTGCGACGACCGACCAGAAGGAAGGTATGGCAGCGTTTGCTGAAAAACGGCCACCGAATTTCACCAATCGATAACGATTGCAAATCGCATTGACGGTTGAACGCGGCCTGTCTATAATCTGCGCTCACGCAAATATCGGACGAACCCGGATAGTCAGCCATGCCTCATCATCAATCGGCAAAAAAGCGCGTTCGGCGCAATGATAAACGCCGTCGGATCAACCATACGCGCATCGCCCGGGTCCGCACGTTCATCAAACGTGTCGAGACGGCGATCGCTTCCGGTGACGGCGCCGAAGCCATAGCGGCGTTCCGGAGGGCGCAACCGGAAATGCATCGTGGTGTGAGCCGCGGTGTGTTACACCGGAATACGGTGGCACGGAAGCTGTCGAGGTTGACAAAGCGTATCAAGGCGATATCAGCCTGAGTCTGGCGACAATGACTTCGACATCCCGGGCCGCGGTCGAGACCGCGGCCCGGGATGTCGGGCAAGAGTTCCGAAACCCTCCGGCCGGATTGCAGCGGCTCGATAGCTAGTGGATTGATTCCAACATTTGGAACCCTCTTTTTCTTGCGGCGATGATGGTATCGGGATCGGCGGTCCAGACGAAGGGCTTGGCTTCGGTGGTGTTGTGTTCGTCGCTGACGCGGCGGATGGCGTCCTGGAGTTCGTGTACGGAGCGAAAGACGCCGTATTTGAGACGGCGTCGTGTCAGCTTGGCGAAAACGCCTTCGAGCGCGTTCAGCCACGCGCTCGAGGTGGGGTGACGTGGAAGGTCCAGCGCGGATGGCGTGCGAGCCAGACCTGGACGTCCTTGTGCTTGTGAGTGGCGTCGGTGTCGAGGATGGCATGGACCGGGACGCCGGCGGGTATCGTGCACTCGATGCGGTTGCGGCATCTCGGGAACTCCTGGTGGCGATGCCGACTGGCGTGCTGGCCGATGACCGTGCCGTCGAGCACGGTCAGGGCGGCAAACAGCGTCGTCGTGCCGTTGCGCCTGGAATCATGTGTCATGGTGGCGCCGCGGCCTTTCTTCAGCGGCAGACCGGGCTGTGTGCGGTCGCGGGCCTGACTGTACGACCTGTCATCGATCGACAGCACGACCGCGTGAGCCGGCGGCGCAACGGAGAGACCGACGATGTCGGTCAGCGTCTCGAGGCAGGCGGGATCGTTCGAAAGCGTGAACGGCCGCCAGCGGTGTGACATCAGGCCATGCGCCTGCCAGACCGCCCAGACCCTCGAAGCGGCACCCCCACAGCCTTCGCCATCGCCCGCAGCGTCCAGTGGGTCGCCGCGTGAGGCGGCGAGGTGTGGGTCAACTCTACGATCTTCGCCACCGGCTCAGGAGCCGGAGGCGTCTTGCCCGGCGGACGCGTCTTGTCCCGCAGAAGTCCGTCCACACCGTCTTCCATAGAAGCGGTCCTGCCAGCGCCAGACACTGTTCTTCGCCTTGCCGGTCTCTCTCATGATGGCCATCCTGCCGATCCCATCATCGCTCAGAAGAACGATGCGCGCCCGCCAGACGTGCGTCTGCGGGCTCTTCGGGTCCGAGACAACCGTTTCAAGGCGACGCCGGTCGTCCGAAGTGAGCGTGAATGAAACACCAGGGCGCATCTTGTAGACCTCCGTGATCGATAAATCAGAAGAACATAATAACGGATATACTTGTAACGATCTATCCACTAGGTCGTGTTGACGAGTTCATGAAATGCTGAACCTCTTGCAAAATTCCTGTCCCCAGGGTCCGGTGAGCCCGGATCGGTCGGTTGCTTCCGTTCACCTCTGCACCTGGAGGTCGGAATCCATGGATTCGCGGTGTCTCATCAGAGACGATGAGAACAAACAGGGACCTTTGCGGACATCGGGACACACCTCTCCGGGTCCCTCTCTGCGAGAGGGCCGCGAAGGGTCGGTATGCGTTGTCGGAGCCGCGCTATGGGACGGCGAGACGTATCAACTGGTCAGCCGCCAGGGCCAGGATGCCGAACATGAGATGGCAGGCGACCTTGGAATATCCACGGACGCGGACATGGCGCCCGCCAAACTCATCCTTGAGGCGGGCGTTGGTCCTCTCGACACCGGACCGGATCCGGACCCGCACGGTCTTGGGATCGACATGGCCTATTGCACGCCGGGCCCGGGCCTCCCGGTCTCGCTCCTCCTTGAGGTCCTTGTCCCGGCGCGGATTGACATCGATGATCGGAACATGGCCAAGCCGTTCGCTCATCTGGTAGATCTCCCTGGCATCATAGGCCGCGTCCATGAGATCGTAGAGATTGGTCACACGCCCGGCGGTCATCATCGCCAGCGGGATCGCGACCTGGCTGTCATGGACGGATGCCGAGGTGAGGATGGCCCTCAGCGGCACCCCGCAGTCTGCTGTGTCGATATGCAGCTTGTAACCGCGCCAAGCCTCCATGACCCCTTTGGCATTCTTCTTTGCCCCGTGATCGCAGACCTTCGGCATCGCGTCGAGCCTCTCATCGAGATCCATCCCGTTCGCTTGCTGTTCGAGACGCCTAGGCTCCTTCGTCCTCTCCTCGCCCTTGCGGGGCCGGCCGCGCTTGCGGTTCGGCGTCCCGGCCTTCGGCGTCGGGGCCGGCGTCTCCCGGGCCTCGATGGCCGTCGGGTCCCTCGACACGTGGCCGATGAGCGCATCGCCCAGTGTCTCTGCAACCAGAGCCGCGTGCATCCTCTCCGGAAGACGGGATTGCGAAAATTCGGCAAACGCCCGCGAAAACGTCGCTTCACTCGGGATCTCCGCGACACGCGACCAGCCGCACAGTCGGCGCAACGTCGGGTCCACCTTGAGCCTGTCGATCAGATGGCGGGTCGTCGGCAGACCCCACACCGCCTTGGCGATGACGCCACGGGCCAGCGCCCGGCGATCTTCCCGGGGCCGACCCGGACCGGTCCACACCCCATCGACGAAGCCCTCCACCTTGACGAGATCGAGAGCTGTCACGAAACGCTTGTGCGTCTCGAGGAGAGGACCGACCGCCTCGGCCAACGCAGGGAAAAGGTCCCCTTGAAATTGGTGCCAGGGATCGGATAGGGTCGAGCCAAGGGTCATCGGGGTCACCTCCTCGGTATCTTGTTGTTGTGGAAACACAACAGACCACGAGGTGGCCCCGAAACCCAGGCCCTCGACAACAAAATCAGCCTCGAGAAGGCAAAAAACCGGTCGGGCCGGCAATTTTGCAAGAAGCTCTGCTGATAATCATTTGGGTCTTGCCTAGGGATTGTCTGAACAAGTCGGCTCTGTCACAATTGGTTTCTTGGTGACGGAGTGGAGTGCGAGCCCTGGAGCAAGCGACGTTTGCGGAGCTGGAGCACGACCTGAAGACGCGCCGGACGCGGCGCGAGGTGTTTCTCGAGACGATGGACGGGCGGGTTCCCTGGGAGCGGCTGGAGGCCCGCATCGAGCCGTTCGACCCGAAGGCCGGGCGCGGTCGGCGGCCCTATCCGTTGAGCGTGATGCTGCGGGTGCACTGCGTGCAGCTGTTCTACAATCTGAGCGACCCTGGGATGGAGGACCTGCTTTACGAGGTGGAGTCGGTACGGCGGTTTGTGGGGCTGCGCCTCTCGGGTGCGTTGCCTGATGAGACGACGATCCTGCATTTCCGCCACTTGCTGGAGACGCATGGTCTGGGTGAGACGCTGTTCGAGGAGATCAACGCGCATCTGGCCTCTCTCGGACACCGCTTGAGCAAGGGGACGATCGTGGACGCGAGTCTCATTGCCGCGCCGTCGTCGACGAAGAACCGCAAGGGCGAGCGGGACCCGGAGATGCATCAGACGAAGAAGGGCAATCAGTGGCATTTTGGGATGAAGGCGCACATCGGGGTGGATGCGCAGTCGGGCTTGACGCACAGCGTGGAGACGACGCCGGCGAATGTCTCGGATGTGGCGACGGCGCACGCGCTGTTGCACGGGGGCGAGGAGCAGGTGTGGGGTGACGCGGGCTATCAGGGGGTGGACAAGCGCGCGGAGAACCGGGACACGGACGTGGACTGGGAGGTGGCGATGAAGCCCGGCAAGCGCCGGGGGCTGGACAAGGCGGGCCCGGCGGCGGCGTCGGAGAGGCGCAAGGCGTCGGTTCGGGCGAGGGTGGAACATCCGTTCCTGTATGTGAAGCGCCACTTCGGCTACGCGAAGGTGCGCTATCGGGGGCTGGCGAAGACCACGCAACGCATCGCCGTGCTGCTCGGGTTCACCAATCTGCTCATCGCGGGGCGCGACGCCACCGCCTGACGTGGGGACGGTCGGCTCGGGCATCAAAATCCCCATTTCCTGGCACGACAACACGTCCCCGATGGGCTCTGGCGTTTCATCCACGGGCCACGACACCCGTATACACGAAAAAACCGACTTGTTCAGACATTCCCTAGCTGAGTGTCTTGTGATGTGTGCTAAGCCTAGGCATGGCAATGAAGAACAAGTACGCGAGGCGTTCGAGGATTTCTGAGGGCAAGGTCCGCGAGCTGGTTCGTTACTTCGCCGCCGATCTGACAGCCCTCCAGGCGGCGACGCTGAGCGGTCTGAACCGCAACACCGTGAACCGGTTCTACCGCAGCTTGCGGGAACGCATCCTGGCTGCCTGCGAGGCCCAGCGTCCGCTGTTCGGGATCGTCGAGGTCGACGAGAGCTTCTTCGGGGCGCGCCGGGTCAAGGGCAGGCGCGGGCGCGGCGCCTACGGCAAGACCGTCGTCTTCGGCATCTTCGAGCGCCAGGGCCAAGTCTACACCGAGATCGTGCCTGACTGCTCCCGCCCGACCCTGCAGGGCATCTCCGCGGCCGGGTGGACCCCCGTACCGTCATCAACTCCGATGGCTGGGGCGGCTACAACGGGCTGGTCGATCTCGGCTACGGTCACTTCCGCGTCGAACATTCCAAGGACGAGTTTGCAAATGGCACCGTCCACATCAACGGCATCGAGGGCTTCTGGGGGTTAGCAAAGGTCCGGCTGGCAAAGTTCAAGGGATTGCCCAGACACACCTTCCACCTGCACCTCCAGGAAACCGAATGGCGATACAACCATCGCCATGCCGACAAGTACAAAACCCTGCTACGCTACCTCCGGCAAAATCCCCTCAACTAGATAGTGTCGTCATGAGTGATGTTTATCTGTACTATCTGTCGAACTCACTCGATGGTTCCTGGAGGCGACTCATGGGAATGGCTCATCGGCGTCACGACATTTCGGACAGGGTCTGGCTGTTGTTGGAGCCTCATCTGCCTGGCCGAGCGGGACGTTGGGGTGGGGTGGCGCAGGATAATCGACGGTTCATTAATGCGATCTTCTGGATTCTGCGTACCGGCGCTCCCTGGCGTGATGTGCCGCCAGACTATGGAGACTGGAAAAATACCCATCGTCGGTTCTGTCGCTGGCGGGACAAGGGGCTCTGGGGGGCGTTGCTGGAGCCTCTGGTGGATGAGCCGGACGATGAGTGGCTGATGATTGACACCAGTCATCTCAAGGTCCATCCCCATGCGAGCGGTGCGGTCGGCGGCAATCAGGCGATGGATCGCACAAAAGGGGGCTGAACACGACGCTGCACCTGGCTGTGGACGCGCATGGGATGCCGGTGCGGGTGTTGGTGACCGAGGGGACGGCAGCAGATTGCAGTCAAGCGGTCGAGCTGATTGAAGGGATAGATGCCGAGTATTTGTTGGCGGACAAGGCCTATGACACGAATGCCATCCTGTCTTATTGTGAGGAGCATGAAGTTATTCCAGCGGTTCCGCCGAAGCGCAACCGCAAGCACCCCAGAGCGTATGATGTCCATCTCTACCGGCGCCGGCATTTGGTGGAGAACGCCTTTCTGTGGCTCAAGCGTTGGCGTGGGATTGCCACGCGATACGCCAAGAATGCCGCATCGTTCCTTGCCGCGGTGCAGATTCGGTGTCTGGCGCTCTGGGCTGGTATTTCGTGACGACACTATTCTAGTGTCCCGTTCTCGTAATTCGTACAATTCTGAGGGGGTTTGCGATGCGGGGGCACTGTGATGCGACGGTCGGCGGAGATCAAGCTGGGTGAAGTTGAGCGTAGCGAGCTGGAACGGCTTGCACGGGGCCGAAAGGTCTGGCGGTCCCTGTCGGATCGGGTGCACATTGTGCTTCTGGCAGCCGAGGGGCTGACCAACGTGCAAATCGCCAACGCGCTCGACATCAACAATCTCCCCGCCAGGAAGTGGCGCAACCGTTTTGCCGAACAGGGCATGGACGGGCTCGAAGACGAGCCGCGGCCCGGCCGCCCGCGGTGCATCGATGATGACGCCGTGGCCGAGGTGGTGCGCAAGACGCTTGAAGAGAAGCCTCGGGATGCGACGCACTGGAGCACGCGCTCGATGGCCCGCGAAACGGGCTACGCGCCGTCGACGATCCACCGTATCTGGCAGGCCTTTTCGCTGCAGCCGCACCGGCGCGAGACTTTCAAGCTGTCTGCGGACCCCTACTTCGTGGACAAGGTGCGCGACATCGTCGGGCTCTACGTGGACCCGCCGCAGCATGCCATGGTGCTCTGTCTGGACGAGAAATCCCAGGTTCAGGCCCTTGATCGCACACAGCCACTGCTGCCGCTGCGCCCTGGCCAGGTCGAGCGACGCACCCATGACGACAAGCGCAACGGCACGACCTCGCTGTTCGCCGCCCTCGACATCGCCACCGGCGCGGTCATCGGCAAGTGCTTCCGCCGCCACCGAAGCCGGGAGTTCCGCAGGTTCCTGGACCACGTCGAGGCCAACGTGCCCGAGGATCTCGACATCCACATCGTCATGGACAACTACTCGACGCACAAGACGAAGGAAGTCCGCGACGGGTTCGCCAAGCGGCCTTGCTGGCACGTGCACTTCACCCCGACATCTGCCTCATGGCTCAACCAGGTGGAGAGGTTCTTCGCCAATCTGACGGAGAAGCAGATCAGGTGCGGGGTGCACCGCTCGACCGTTGAGCTCGAGCAGGCGATCACCGAGTATATCGAGGCGGTCAACGAGGACCCCAAGCCGTTCCGACGGCACAAGTCGGCCGGCGAAATCCTCGCCGCCATCAAGCGCTTCTGACTGAGAACCCGCGAACTCGCGCCAACTCACTCATAACTGTGCGAACTTCGGAATTAGGACACTAGTGTCCTGTACGCAAAGTTCGTATTGTTAAGGGGGTGGTGTCGATTCGGGGGGCATGGTGATGCGACTTTCGGTGGAGATCAAGCTGAGCGCGGACGAGCGCAACGAGCTTGAGCGGCTGGCGCGCGGGCGCAAAGTCTGGCGAGGCCTGTCCGATCGGGCGCACATCGTGCTGCTGGCGGCCGAAGGGCTTACCAATGTGCAGATTGGGAGCGTGCTGGGCGTGACCAGCCAGACCGCCAGGAAGTGGCGCAATCGCTTCGCAGAGCATCGTCTTGACGGGCTTGACGACGAGCCGCGCTCCGGCCGTCCCCGGCGCATCGATGACGACGCCGTGGCCGAGGTGGTGCGCAAGACGCTTGAGGAGAAGCCTCGTGACGCGACCCAATGGAGCACGCGCTCGATGGCGCAGGCGACGGGGTATGCGCCGTCGACGGTCAATCGCATCTGGCGAGCCTTTTCCCTTCAGCCGCACAGGAGCGAGACCTTCAAGCTCTCGGCAGACCCCTACTTCGTGGACAAGACGCGCGACATCGTGGGGCTCTACGTGGACCCGCCGCAGCATGCCATGGTCCTCTGCGTGGACGAGAAATCGCAGGTTCAGGCCCTCGATCGCACCCAGCCGCTGCTGCCGCTGCGCCCGGGGCAGGTCGAGCGGCGCACTCACGATTACAAGCGCAACGGCACGACCTCGCTCTTCGCAGCCCTTGACGTCGCCACAGGCAAGGTCATCGGACAGTGCTATCGGCGCCACCGCAGCGTGGAGTTCCGCAAGTTCCTGGATCACGTCGAGGCTAACGTGCCGCCCGACCTCGAGATCCACATCGTCATGGACAACTACTCGACCCACAAGACGAAGACGATCCGCGACTGGTTCGCCCGGCGACCGCGCTGGCATGTTCACTTCACCCCGACCTCTGCCTCGTGGCTCAACCAAGTCGAGCGCTTCTTCGCCGATCTGACAGAGAAGCAGATCCGGCGCGGGGTTCACCGATCGACCGTCGAGCTGGAGCAGGCGATCACCGGGTACATCGACACCGTCAACGAGGACCCCAAGCCCTTCCGCTGGCACAAGACAGCCGATGAAATCCTGGCGTCCATCAAGCGCTTCTGCCTCAGGACCCTCGAAACCGCTGCAGCCGCAACATCATAACGGTACGAACTTTGGAATCAGGACACTAGCGTCGCGTCATATAGCGCCGAAGCATGACCCGAGACCATCACCTGACAAGGCAGCTGCTTGAACAGATCCAGAAGTGCGACAGAGTTGGTCTTCGTGTCGTCGAAGAGATAGCGCCGAGTCGCCTGGAGATACGGCGGATTGCTGTAGATCAGTTCCCGGCAGGAGAACGGAAACGACGACAGAAAGGTATGCGCACGGCCATCCACCAGCTCGAGCGGATGGTCACAGACAAAGGCCTTGATCGCCTGGATGTCGCAGTCGATGCCGATCGAGCGCAGGGACGGCGGTTTGCGCATCATCAACGCACCGCCCCCGGATGGCTCTCGATGTCGACATCATACGGCGGCATCCGCGCAATCAGCGTCTGACACAAACTCGCCGTCGCCTTCGATCCGAAAGACCCCAGCCGCTGCTCCCGTCACACGTGAGCACTACCCATAGATCGGTGATTCTATGACCATGGAGCTTCTTGCGAAATTGCCGGCCCGACCGGTTTTTTGCCTTCTCGAGGCTGATTTTGTTGTCGAGGGCCTGGGTTTCGGGGCCACCTCGTGGTCTGTTGTGTTTCCACAACAACAAGATACCGAGGAGGTGACCCCGATGACCCTTGGCTCGACCCTATCCGATCCCTGGCACCAATTTCAAGGGGACCTTTTCCCTGCGTTGGCCGAGGCGGTCGGTCCTCTCCTCGAGACGCACAAGCGTTTCGTGACAGCTCTCGATCTCGTCAAGGTGGAGGGCTTCGTCGATGGGGTGTGGACCGGTCCGGGTCGGCCCCGGGAAGATCGCCGGGCGCTGGCCCGTGGCGTCATCGCCAAGGCGGTGTGGGGTCTGCCGACGACCCGCCATCTGATCGACAGGCTCAAGGTGGACCCGACGTTGCGCCGACTGTGCGGCTGGTCGCGTGTCGCGGAGATCCCGAGTGAAGCGACGTTTTCGCGGGCGTTTGCCGAATTTTCGCAATCCCGTCTTCCGGAGAGGATGCACGCGGCTCTGGTTGCAGAGACACTGGGCGACACGCTCATCGGCCACGTGTCGAGGGACCCGACGGCCATCGAGGCCCGGGAGACGCCGGCCCCGACGCCGAAGGCCGGGACGCCGAACCGCAAGCGCGGCCGGCCCCGCAAGGGCGAGGAGAGGACGAAGGAGCCTAGGCGTCTCGAACAGCAAGCGAACGGGATGGATCTCGATGAGAGGCTCGACGCGATGCCGAAGGTCTGCGATCACGGGGCAAAGAAGAATGCCAAAGGGGTCATGGAGGCTTGGCGCGGTTACAAGCTGCATATCGACACAGCAGACTGCGGGGTGCCGCTGAGGGCCATCCTCACCTCGGCATCCGTCCATGACAGCCAGGTCGCGATCCCGCTGGCGATGATGACCGCCGGGCGTGTGACCAATCTCTACGATCTCATGGACGCGGCCTATGATGCCAGGGAGATCTACCAGATGAGCGAACGGCTTGGCCATGTTCCGATCATCGATGTCAATCCGCGCCGGGACAAGGACCTCAAGGAGGAGCGAGACCGGGAGGCCCGGGCCCGGCGTGCAATAGGCCATGTCGATCCCGAGACCGTGCGGGTCCGGATCCGGTCCGGTGTCGAGAGGACCAACGCCCGCCTCAAGGATGAGTTTGGCGGGCGCCATGTCCGCGTCCGTGGATATTCCAAGGTCGCCTGCCATCTCATGTTCGGCATCCTGGCCCTGGCGGCTGACCAGTTGATACGTCTCGCCGCCCCATAGCGCGGCTCCGACAACGCATACCGACCCTTCGCGGCCCTCTCGAAGAGAGGGACCCGGAGAGGCGTGTCCCGATGTTCACAAAGGTCCCTGTTTGTTCTCATCATCTCTGATGAGACACCGCGAATCCATGGATTCCGATCTCCAGGTGCAGAGGTGAACGGAAGCAACCGACCGATCCGGGCTTACCGGACCCTGGGGCAGGAATTTTGCAAGAGGTTCCATGAATAAAAAATAGGGACTCAGCACTACCCCAGAACCTGCAATCGTCCCGCCATCGTCAGCAACATGGGACTTGGGCAGTTACGACAACAAAGTTTTGACTTTCGCCGGAATTATTCGTGCATCACCTCCGGTTGAAAAAAATTTGAACTTTTTGGGTCAGAATGGTTGCACCGAATCGGGCCGGCGGCTAACCTACGAACACGAACAGCGAGGGGTGATTAAAGAACAAAAACAACAATAGAACCAAGAAAATTCCTTATAGTTCCGGATATTGTTGGATTACGCTTGTAATTGTGCAAAAACGTCAAGATATTTGCACAATTTATTCAGCATAAAAGCGTGGTAGAAGCGCCGGATCGGGTTGAGTGCTAGATACGGTCTTGGTCGACCGTTACCGAATACTTGTCTGTGCAAACTTTGCCAAGTAAAGAAAATTACACCGAACGCGGCTGTTAATGCAGCCGCGAGAGGGGGTTACGGATGGGCGTTCAGATCCATTTGGGCCGGAAATCGACCAAGGGTCGTGCGTTTGGGATGCCGAAATCATGAAAACATCAAGTGGTTACCGAATGCCGTGCGGGACCGGTCGATGACCGGGTCGCGCGACCGCGATATTGATACCGAACGTGTCTGGGGAAGGGTCCAGCGCAGCCTGCTCCAGGAGCTTGGCGATACCGTTCATCGCAACTGGCTGCGGCCGCTGGCTCTGGAGCGGATTGATGGCAATCGTGCGGTCATTGTCGCGCCGACATCCTTCATGCGCGACCACATCGCCCGGCAGTTTGGTGACCGTCTGCGCGACGCCTGGATACAGGCAAGCAACGACGCCATCATCGATATCGAGATTATCGTTCCCCGATCGTGCCTTGCCGCCGGCCCGGACGACCGGGCAGCAGGCGTTGCAGGTGCTTCGGTGCTGGCCTTGCCTGCTGCGCAACGGGGCAACTGGACGCCCGATGACAGATTCACCTTCGATAACTTTATCGTTGGCCAGCCCAACGAATTCGCCTATGCCGCGGCCCGACGGGTTGCGGAACGATATTCGAGTACGTTGAATCCGCTTTTTCTCTGTGGCGGGGTTGGTCTTGGCAAGACCCATCTCATGCATGCGATTTCCCACGAAATTCGCGAGCGCGACCCGTCTCGGCAGGTGGTTTATCTTTCGGCCGAGAAATTCATGTATCAGTTCATCCGCGCCTTGCGATCCAAGGACACGGTCAAGTTCAAGGACCAGTTCCGGTCAGTTAATGCCCTTATGGTTGACGACATTCAGTACATGGGCAGCAAGGAGGCGACGCAGGAGGAATTCTTTCATACGCTGAACGCGCTGGTTGATCAGGCCCAGCAGGTGGTGATTTCGGCCAACAAGATGCCTGTCGATATCGATGGCTTGCAGGAGCACCTGCGCTCACGGCTTGGCTCGGGGCTGGTTGCTGACATCCATCCCACAACCTACGAGTTACGTCTCGGCATCGTGCAAGCGAAGGTCGAGAAGCTCGGCGTCGCCTTCCCAGTCAATGTCATGGAATTTTTAGCTTACAAGATCACGTCGAATGTGCGTGAACTCGAAGGCGCTCTCAACCGCGTCGCTGCGCATTCGACCCTGGTCGGCCGGGACATCACGCTTGAGTCCGTGCAGGAAGTCCTGCATGACCTGTTACGGGTCAACGATCGTCGGATCACGGTCGAGGAAATTCAGCGGCGGGTCGCCAGCCACTACCAGATTCGCCTGGACGACATGTTTTCGCCACGCCGGTCCCGGTCGGTCGCCCGGCCCCGTCAGGTTGCGATGTATCTGGCCAAGCAGTTGACACAGCAATCCCTGCCTGATATCGGGCGGCGCTTTGGCGGTCGCGACCATACAACCGTGATTCACGCGGTGAAAAAGGTCAATGAGTTGCGTTTGGTCGATCCGGAATTCGACCAGGCGGTCGAGCTCCTGTTCCGCATGCTCAATTCCTGAGCGATGGTGTCGCGGCTAAGCTTGGAGTGCAGCCCGAAGATTGCTCTCCGGGCGACCTCCGTGCTAGGTATAGCGTAAAGGCAGTTCTGGCCGGTCGTGGCGTTCAGTGAGCAAGCGGCTAGGATATCGCTTACAGGATCCGTGAAACGGCAGTCCCATGCAATTGATGATTGATCGCACAACGCTTCTCCGTCCGCTCGGACATGTCCAGTCGGTTATAGAGCGGCGTAATACGATCCCGATTCTTCTGAATGTGATGCTACAGGCGCAAGGTGGCGGCCTTGACCTGACCGCGACCGATATGGATTTGCAGATCGTCGAGTCGGTGGGTTGTAATGTCGCTGCCGATGGTGCGGTAACGATATCGGCGCAGACCCTGTACGACATTGTCCGCAAGCTCCCCGAAGGGTCGGAAATCCGCCTTGAGCAGGACGAAGAGAATGCGCAGGTGCTGGTGACCGCCGGCCGCGCGACCTTCAGGCTGCCGAGCCTGCCATCCGGGGATTTTCCGAAAATGCCGAACCAGGACCTGCCATACCGTTTCGTGCTTCAGGCCGCCGATTTCCGTTCGATTATTGACCGGACGCGCTTCGCGATCGCCAATGAGGAAACCCGCCGTTACCTGAACGGTATTTTCCTGCATGCCACGCAAGTCGGCGAAGTCCCGGTGATGCGGGTTGTTGCGACCGACGGACATCGGATGGCGCGGGTCGAAATTCCGTTGCCGGACGGGGCTGGGAACATGCCGGGCGTCATCGTGCCGCGCAAGGCGGTCGGTGAGTTTCGCAAGTTGCTGGATGATACGGATGGCGAGGTCACGGTGTCGCTGTCCGATAACATGCTGACATGTGATTGCGGAGCCTCGGTGCTCACGACGAAACTGATCGAAGGAACCTTCCCTGAATACAACCGGGTCATTCCGGCCGGCAACGACCGGGTCATGCTGATCAACAGCAAGGCGCTCGCTGATGCGGTTGACCGGGTTTCGACGGTCGCATCTGAAAGGAACCGTTCCGTGAAACTGGAACTGACCGACGGCAATCTCGTGCTCAGCGCTAGCAGTCAGGAAGGCGGCACAGCGCAAGAGGAAGTCGAGGTCAGTTATGGTGATGATGCCATGGAGATCGGCTTCAACGCCCGCTACCTTCTCGATATCGTCAATCAGGTTGACGGTGACGGAACGGTGTTTCAACTGGCCGATTCCGGCTCGCCGGCAATTGTCCGTGACGCTGATGACGAGAGTTCGCTTTACATCCTCATGCCCATGAGGGTGTGAGTGCGGGATCGTTGCCGACGATTTTCGGTGACCGGATGACCGCGCCAGCCCGCAGGTTCGATCCGGCCGCCGCCGAAATGACGGCAGGCAGCTTCCCGGCGGTACGCCGGTTGATACTGTCGCATTTCCGCAATTACGCGATGTTGCGTCTGACCCTGAATGATACCCCGGTGGTGCTGACCGGGGCTAACGGCAGCGGCAAGACCAATCTTCTGGAAGCGCTGTCGTTCCTGGCGCCGGGCCGCGGCCTTCGGCGTGCCCGGCTGGCGGATGTCGACATGCTCGCGTCCGATGAAACCACGCACTGGACCATGTCGGTCGAGCTCGACGGCGCCGTCGGCACCACCACCATCGGGACCGGACGTGATCCCGAAGCTACGGGACGGGATCGGCGATTGGTGCGGATCGATGGCGCACCGGCAAAGTCCCAGTCGGCTCTGGCCGACCATCTCGCCGTGTCTTGGCTGACACCGCAAATGGACCGTTTGTTCACCGATGGTGCGAGTGGCCGGCGGCGATTCCTCGACCGTCTGGTTCATGCCTTCGATCCGCATCATGCCGGTCGCGTGAATCGGTATTCCCATGTCTTGCGGGAACGCATGAGATTGCTCCGGCAAGGACATGCCGACGAAGCTTGGCAACGGGCCCTGGAAGATCAATTGACGACGGTTGGCGTTGCCATCGCGGCGGCGCGCCGCGAACTGGTTGAGCGCTTGGCACCCGAGGCTGCTGCTGACTGCGGACCGTTCCCGGGGGCTCTGCTGGAGATCGACGGTGAGATCGAGGCTTGGCTTGATGATGACCCGGCGCTTGTGGTGGAGGATCGATTCCGTGCCGCGCTTGCCGCTGGCAGGTCTCTGGCAAGCGGCGAGGCCGGAGTGAGTCCCGGGCCGCATCGCAGTGATCTGATCGTTCGGCATTCCAAAAAATCGATGTTTGCGCTATACTGCTCGACAGGTGAACAGAAGGCGCTGCTTATTGCAATTCTGATTGCCCACGCCCGGTTGCGGCGAGCGGAATTCGGGGCTGCGCCGTTGATGCTGCTCGACGAGGTCGTGGCCCATCTTGATGAGGAACGGCGGACCGCGCTTGGTGTCCATCTGACCGCGCTGCGCAGTCAGGTCTGGATGACCGGCACCGACGCCGCCCTGTTTGCACCGTTCGCCGCCGGTGCCCAGTTTTTTGTTGTCTCCGACGGTACACTGACACAGCACTGACGCAGTCCGGCTCAATTTCAGGAACAGGCAAGTTCATGTCAGACATACCGGTTTACGAGTCGAGTCCCGAGACCGAATATGATGCCGGATCGATCAAGGTCCTGCGCGGTCTTGATGCGGTCCGCAAACGTCCGGGCATGTATATCGGCGATACAGATGATGGCTCGGGCCTGCACCATATGGTCTATGAGGCGGTCGACAACGCCATCGACGAGGCTCTGGCCGGGTATTGCGATCTTGTCGAGGTCATTCTCAACGGTGATGCGTCGGTCACCATTCGTGACAACGGCCGGGGCATTCCGGTCGATATCCATCATGAGGAAGGGGTTTCGGCGGCTGAAGTCATCATGACCCAGCTCCACGCCGGTGGAAAGTTCGACCAGAATTCCTACAAGGTGTCAGGCGGCCTGCATGGCGTCGGGGTTTCGGTGGTCAATGCCTTGTCCGCCAGTCTGGAATTGCGGATTTGGCGTGATGGCCATGAACACTACATGCGATTCTCTCATGGCGAGCCGGAAGAACCGCTCGCGATCATCGGCGAATGCGGTGCGCGGACCGGTACCGAAATCACCTTCACGCCGTCGACCGAAACATTTACCAATGTCGATTTCGAGTTTGCCGATCTCGAACACCGCCTGCGCGAACTCGCTTTCCTCAATTCTGGCGCCCATATCATGCTGCGAGATGACCGGGAAGCTGAACCCAGAGTCATCGACCTCGTTTACGATGGCGGTCTGAAGGCGTTCGTCGAATATCTTGACCGCAGTCACCAGGCTTTGCATGCGCCGATCCAGATGGATGTCGAGCGTGACGGCATTACCGTTGAACTGGCGATGCAGTGGACGGACAGTTACCACGGCACAATGCTGTGTTTTACGAACAATATTCCGCAGCGCGACGGGGGCACGCATCTTGCGGGTTTCCGGGCGGCGTTGACCCGGACGATCAACACCTATGCGACCGAAAGCGGGATCGCGAAAAGGGAGAAGACTCAGCTTACCGGCGACGATGCGCGTGAGGGCCTGACTTGCGTGTTGTCGGTCAAGGTTCCCGATCCGAAGTTTTCCTCGCAGACCAAGGACAAGCTGGTATCCTCGGAAGTTCGTCCGGCGGTCGAAACCGCGGTTGCTGATCGGCTGCAGCAATGGCTTGAAGAGAATCCGGGCGATGCCCGCAAGGTTGTCTCGAAGGCTTATGAAGCGGCTGCAGCTCGCGAAGCCGCGCGCAAGGCACGGGAACTGACCCGGCGCAAGGGCGCGCTGGACATCTCGAATCTGCCCGGTAAGCTCGCCGACTGTCAGGAGCGCGACCCGCAACTCGCCGAACTGTTCCTGGTCGAGGGCGATTCGGCCGGCGGATCCGCGAAACAGGGCCGGGATCGTCGCACCCAGGCCATTCTGCCGCTGCGCGGCAAGATCCTGAATGTCGAGCGCGCCCGGTTCGACAAGATGCTCTCAAGCCAGGAAATCGGCACCATGATCACGGCGCTTGGCACCGGCATCGGCCGCGAGGAGTTCGATCTTTCGAAAATCCGCTACCACAAGATCATCATAATGACGGATGCCGATGTTGATGGATCGCACATCCGGACCCTGATGCTGACCTTCTTTTTTCGGCAGATGCCGGAGATCGTCGAAGCCGGTTATCTCTATATCGCTCAGCCGCCACTCTATCGGGCCAAGCGCGGCCAGTCCGAGACATATCTCAAGGATGACAAGGCGATGGAGCGCTATCTGACCGAGAATGGTGTCGACGGTACGACATTGCGGCTTGCTGACAGCGTGCAAATCGTTGGTGCCGACCTCGTTGCCACGGTCGAGCGGGCCTTCGATGCGCGCCGCCTCATCGATGTCCTGGTGCGCCGGGCCGGATCGCGTCTAGTCGTCGAGCAATGCGCCATCGCCGGCGTGATGGGACCGCGGGGATTTGCGAATGCCGACACCGCGGCACCGGAAATCGCAGAACGGCTCGATCACCTGTCACAGGATATCGAGCGTGGCTGGACGGGAATTTTCGATGCCGACCGGGAGGAGTTGCGGTTCGAGCGCACGCTGCGCGGTGTCACCGAACGGTACCATATCGACGCGATGCTTATCCGCACGCCGGAGGCCCGCCGACTCGATGCAATGACAGCAGACCTGCAGGCAACCTATTTCGGGCCGGCGGTTCTCGAGAGTCGTGGTGAGGACCATCCGGTCAGCGGGCCGGTGGCGCTGGCCCAGACGGTGCAGGATTTCGGGCGCAAGGGACTTGCGATCAATCGTTACAAGGGTCTTGGCGAGATGAACCCGGAACAGCTCTGGGAAACCACGCTCGACCCGAACCAGCGCACCCTGCTGCAGGTCCGGGTCAATCACAGTGAAACGGCGGCCGAAGTTTTCTCGACGCTGATGGGGGATCTTGTCGAACCACGGCGAGGCTTTATCCAGGATAATGCGCTGAAAGTCGCCAATCTCGATATCTGATAACCGGACCTGTCGTCAGACGACATTGACTTCCAGCACCAGACGCCCTTTGGCAAGCCGCTCAAAGGCGAATCTGGTCAGATCGATGGTCTGGAATGCGTTGGTGGTGATCAACTCGGTCACGGCGCGCCCGACTGCCGGCGACTGTTGTAGTCCATGACCGGAAAAACCGTTCGCAAACAGAAAATTTCCGATCTCCGGATGACGGCCGACGATGCCGTTCTGGTCCGCTTCGTTGTAGTCGTACCATCCGGCCCATGCCCCGGTCATCTTGATGGCTTCGAAGGCCGGAATACGGTGGGCGAGCGCCGGCCATACGATATCGTCGTACCAGTGATAATCGACATCCATATCGTCCCAGGCATCCGGGTCCCGGTCTTCGGGCGGCGATACGCCGCAAATGTAGCCGCCGCCTTCAGGCCTGATGAACACGCCGGTCGTATCAATGGTGAGTGGCAGCGGCGGCGTCAGGTCTTCGCGACAATCGATGACATAGACGGACCGCTTCCGCGGCGCCACCGGCAGTTCGATACCAGCGAGCGCGGCGACCTGACCGGCCCGGGCGCCGGCGGCATTGACGACCGTGCCGCAAGCGATTGCCGTTCCGTCCGCGAGAGTCAGCCCCGTCATCCGATGGCCGTCATGTTCGAGGTCGGTGACGGTGCCGGTCAGATAGCTGGCGCCGAGATGACGCGCCTTGGCCCGGAACGCCTGTAGCAGGGAATTGGGATCGAGCCAGCCTTCACCGGATCGCCCGTATGTGCCGCCAGCGAGATCTTCGACATTCAGCCATGGAAAGCGCTGGGCAAGCCCTGACGGATCGAGCAGTTCGATATCAGCTCCGAGGTTTGTCTGGATGCGATGGTTGTCGTGCAGCGCGGCGATGCCATCGGCGCTCGACAGGAATAAATAACCTCCTTCGCGCCAAGAAAGGTCGGGCGCTGTGCCGTCAATGGAGAGATAGTGTTCGGCATGGGTGACGAAGTGGTATGCGAACAGGCCGATTTCGATATTCTCGGGATTGGAGAACTGTTGCCTTACGCCACCGCAGGAATAGGGCGTCGAGGCGGTGCGATAGGTGGGATCGGCCTCGATGACGGCAACCCGTCCGTCAAACTCGGGACTAGCCATCAGAAAATAGGCGATGGCGCTACCGATCACCCCACCACCGACAATCGTCACATCATAGCTGGTCATGAACGCACCCCTTTATTGCTCGCAATTATGTTGCCGGAGCGTGATCCCATCATATGGTGGCGTTGATGCGGGTTTCTCCGAAACCGACCCCGCCCGCTTCATTCGATCAGGGCCGAGGGCAGACTAGTTGATTGATTCCAACGCTTGAACCCCTCTTTTTCTTGCGGCGATGATGGTATCGGGATCGGCGGTCCAGACGAAGGGCTTGGCTTCTGTGGTGTTGTGTTCGTCGATGACGCGGCGGATGGCGTCCTGGAGTTCGTGTCCGCTTGGCGAAGACGCCTTCGAGCGCGTTCAGCCACGAGCTCGAGGTGGGGGTGACGTGGAAGGTCCAGCGCGGATGGCGTGCGAGCCAGACCTGGACGTCCTTGTGCTTGTGAGTAGCGTCGTTGTCGAGGATGGCATGGACCGGGACGCCGGCGGGTATCGTGTGCGCGATGCGGTTGAGGAATCTCAGGAACTCCTGGCGGCGATGCCGACTGGCGTGTTGGCCGATGACCGTGCCGTCGAGAACGGTCAGGGCGGCAAACAGCGTCGTCGTGCCGTTGCGCCTGGAATCATGTGTCATGGTGGCGCCTCGGCCTTTCTTCAGAGGCAGGCCGGGCTGTGTGCGGTCAAGTGCGTGAATGGGCGACCTGTCATCGATCGACAGCACGACCGCGTGAGCCGGCGGCGCAACGGAGAGGCCGACGATGTCGGTCAGCGTCTCGAGGCAGGCGGGATCGTTCGAAAGCGTGAACGGCCGCCAGCGGTGCGGCATCAGGCCATGCGCCTGCCAGACCGCCCAGACCGTCGAAGCGGCAACCCCTCCACAGCCTTCGCCATCGCCCGCAGCGTCCAGTGGGTCGCCGCGTGAGGCGGCGAAGTGTGGGTCAACTCTACGATCTTCGCCACCTGCTCAGGAGCCAGAGGCGTCTTGCCCGGCGGACGCGTCTTGTCCCGCAGAAGTCCGTCCACACCGTCTTCCATAGAAGCGGTCCTGCCAGCGCCAGACACTGTTCTTCGCCTTACCGGTCTCTCTCATGATGGCCATCCTGCCGAGCCCATCGTCGCTCAGAAGAACGATGCGCGCCCGCCAGACGTGCTTCTGCGGGCTCTTCGGGTCCGGGACAACCGTTTCAAGGCGATGCCAGTCGCCTGAAGTGAGCGTGAATGAAACACCAGGGCGCATCTTGCAGACCTCCGTGATCGACAAATCAGAAGAACACAATAATGGATATATTTGTAATGATCAATCCACTAGCGCGACGAGGGCGGGGCCGACCTGTTGGTCTGCGCGACGCACGACCGGGTCTCGACGACTGGAAAAACTGTTCGAGACGATGCGCGCGGCGCAGGTACGCAACCCTATCGACATCAAGGTCGATCGGGCGTCTGCGCGCCGGGCCGCGCGGGGTCAGAAGGCCTTCGCTGGCCGTGAGACGCGTACGGCACACAGTGCGCTGCGCTGGAACAGTCTCGCTCTCCCGATCCCGCAAGGCCGGCAGGCGGAACTCAGCTCCGAGCCGGTCCGCCTGACCCTGGTTCACCTGCGCGAGGACACCGCGCCGAGCGGGGGCGAGAGGATCGAATGGTTGCTGATCACGACATGGCCGGTCGGCACCGTCAAACAGGCGCAGGAGGTCGTCGCTCTGTATGCGCTTCGCTGGCACATCGAGGAGTATCACAGGATCCTGACATCCGGCTGCGATGTCGAGAAGATCGTTCACATCACCGCCGAACGGGTCAAGCGCGCCGTGACCATCAATGCCGTGATCATCTGGGCCTGGCGATCCTGACACGGCTCGGACGCGATACGCCCGAACGACCGGCCGCGACCATGCTCCCGAAGGTCGAACGTGTGGTTCTGGCGGATTTTGCGGTCACCCGCGACATCCCGGTGCCCGGCGCGGGGGATGACGGTGACGGGTCGGTCCCGGCGCAGATGTCGCTTGGCCACGCCTTCCGGCTGATCGCGAGCCTGGGCTGCTCTCTCGATCGCAAACACGATGCGGCGCCGGGCCATCAGGTGGTCCGGAAAGGCGACACCCGTCTTGCCACGGGAACACGGGTCGCCGAACGCATGATCGAGCGCGGAGAGACAGGTCCGTCCATCAACTGTCGATCCGGCACAACGCGAAAAACGACAGCCTCGCAGCGCCGGTCGGGATCCCAGAGACAGCGCTGACAGCGTCCGGTCCCGCCGTCGATCCGGTCACTAGATTCGGGCGAAACCATTCAAGAATTCGGCACGGTGGCAACGTCTCCACCATGACACCATCCGTATCGCCAACTGACGCCGACGGACGCGTGATTTGCGGCACATCGCGACAAATCCTGGAACACCGTCAAACGTTCAGCTTGTTTGTGCAATGAGAAGGGCGGAAGAGCTGTGAAGATCACTGCCGATACAAATATCTTGCTGCGTGTGATCATACTTGATGATGCCGGGCAAGCTGCGGTGGCCCGGACATTGCGTCTTCAGGCAACCGTCATTGCCATTCCTGTCCCCGTATTGTGTGAATTCGCCGGGGTGCCGAAATGGGGATCGGTCCACAGCGCTGGTGACGTTGCGACTGCGATCAAGACAATCGCCCAAATCGATACCGTCGTCACAGATCTGTAGACAATCGGAACAGGCCTGAGGATTCTGCGCGCGGGCGGAGATTTCGCCGATGGGGCTATTGCCCTTCAGGGTGAAGCCCTTGGCGGTACCGCGGTTGCGAGTTTCGGTCGCGACCGGTCGCCGGATTGAAAGACCACGGTACGGCAGCGGGCGACCCATCGGATTGGATCGTCTGAAATTGCCGCCCGTCTACAGAACCTCTTGCAAAATTCCTGTCCCCAGGGTCCGGTGATCCCGGATCGATCGGTTGCTTCCGGTCACCTCTGCACCTGGAGGTCGGAATCCATGGATTCGCGGTGTCTCATCAGAGACGATGAGAACAAACAGGGACCTTTGTGGACATCGGGACACGCCTCTCCGGGTCCCTCTCTTCGAGAGGGCCGCGAAGGGTCGGTATGCGTTGTCGGAGCCGCGCTATGGGGCGGCGAGACGTATCAACGGGTCAGCCGCCAGGGCCAGGATGCCGACCATGAGATGGCAGGCGACCTTGGAATATCCACGGACGCGGACATGGCGCCCGCCAAACTCATCCTTGAGGCGGGCGTTGGTCCTCTCGACACCGGACCGGATCCGAAACCGCACGGTCTCGGGATCGACATGACCTGCTGCACGCCGGGCCCGGGCCTCCCGGTCTCGCTCCTCCTTGAGATCCTTGTCCCGGCGCGGATTGACATCGATGATCAGCACATGGCCAAGCCGTTCGCTCATCTGGTGGATCTCCCCGGCATCATAGGCCGCGTCCATGAGATCGTAGAGATTGGTCACAAGCCCGGCGGTCATCATCGCCAGCGGGATCGCGACCTGGCTGTCATGGACGGATGCCGAGGTGAGAACGGTACTCAGCGGCACCCCGCAGTCTGCTGTGTCGATATGCAGCTTGTCACCGCACCAGGCCTCCAGGACCCCCTTGGCATTCTTCTTTGCCCCGTGATCGCAGACCTTCGGCAGCGCGTCGAGCATCTCATCGAGATCCATCCCGTTCGCTTGCTTTTCGAGACGCCCAGGCTCCTTCGTCCTCTCCGCGCCCTTGCGGGGCCGGCCGCGCTTGCGGTTCGGCGTCCTGGCCTTCGGCGTCGGGGCCGGCGTCTCCCGGGCCTCGATGGCCGTCGAGTCCCGCGACACGTGGCCGATGAGCGCGTCGCCCAGTGTCTCTGCAACCAGAGCCGCGTGCATCCTCTCCGGAAGACGGGACTGCGAAAATTCGGCAAACGTCCGCGAAAACGTCGCTTCACGCGGGATCTCCGAGACACGCGACCAGCCGCACAGCCGGCGCAACGCCGGGTCCACCTTGAGCCTGTCGATCAGGTGGCGGGTCGTCGGCAGACCCCACACCGCCTTGGCGATGACGCCACGGGCCAGCGCCCGGCGATCCTCCCGGGGCCGACCCGGACCGGTCCACACCTCATCGACGAAGCCCTCCACCTTGACGAGATCGAGAGCTGTCACGAAGCGCTTGTGCGTCTCGAGGAGAGGACCGACCGCTTCGGTCAACGCAGGGAAAAGGTCCCCTTGAAATCGGTGCCAAATGTCGGATAGGGTCGAACCAAGGGTCAGCGAGGTCACCTCCTCGGTATCTTGTTATTGTAGAAACACAACATACCACGGGGTGCCCCGGGACCCAGGCCCTCGACAACAAAATCAGCCTCGACAAGGCAAAAAACCGGTCGGGCCGGCAATTTTGCAAGAAGCTCTAGTGTCGTCACGAAATGCCAGCCCGGAGCGCCAGACACCGAATCTGCACCGCGGCAAGAAACGATGCGGCATTCTTGGCGTATCGCGTGGCAATCCCATGCCAGCGCTTGAGCCACAGAAAGGCGTTCTCCACCAAATGCCGGTGCCGGTAGAGAGGGACATCATACGCTCCGGGGTGCTTGCGGTTACGCTTCGGTCGAATCACCGCAATGACTCCATGCTCCTCACAATAAGATAGGATGGCAGTCGTGTCATAGGCCTTGTCCGCCAACAAGGACTCGGCATCTATCCCTTCAATCAGCTCGACCGCTTGACTGCAATCTGCTGCCGTCCCCTCGGTCACCAACACCCGCACCGGCATCCCATGCGCGTCCACAGCCAAGTGCAGCGTCGTGTTCAGCCCCCTTTTGTGCGATCCATCGCCTGATGGCCACCGACCGCACCGGCCGCATGGGGATGTACCTTGAGATGACTGGCGTCAATCATCAGCCACTCATCCTCCGGCTCATCCACCAGAGGCTCCAACAACGCCTCCCAGACCCCCTTGTCCCGCCAGCGACAGAACCGACGATGGGTATTTTTCCAGTCTCCATAGTCTGGCGGCACATCACGCCAGGGAGCGCCGGTACGCAGAATCCAGAAGATCGCATTCGCCACCCCACCCCTACTTCCCGCTCGGCCAGGCAGATGAGGCTCCAGCAACAGCCAGACCCTGGCCGAGATGTCGTGACGCCGATGAGCCATTCCCATGAGTCGCCTCCAAGAACCATCGAGTGAGTTCGACAGATAGGACAGATGAACATCACTCATGACGACACTATCTAGTGTATTGATCCCAACGTTTGGACCCCTCTTTTTCTTGCGGTGAAGCTGGTATCGGGATCGGCGGTCCAGACGAAAGGCCTGGCTTCGGTGGTGTCGTGTTCGTCGATGACGCGGCGGATGGCGTCCTGCAGGTCGCGTACGGAGCGGCAGACGCCTTCGAGCGCGTTCAGCTACGAGCTCGAGGTGGGGTGACGTGGAAGGTCCAGCGCGGATGGCATGCGAGCCAGACCTGGACTTCCTTGTGCTTGTGAGTGGCGTGGTTGCCGAGGATGGCATGGCTCTGAAAGGCGGTGACAAAACCGCGGCTTGCTTGCAGTTGAATATGTATCTCACTGAACTTCCGGACGCAGATGACCGGGAAATGATCCTGTTTTACATCGAACAATTTTGAGGGAGGGTGTCATGTGGAAGCGATGCCTGATTCTGATCCTTGTAGTCGGCGCCGGTCTCGCCATACATCCGCGAGTGGCGTGGGTGAAAGTGAACTATTTCTATACGTTCGGAGACCATTGGACCATCGATAGCGTCGGACTCAACGAATTGCACTTCTTGATGGAGGTAAATACGGGCGACCCGATTACCCGGATCAACGGGTAGCCGAAAGACAGCATGCCCGCCTGAGACGTCACGGAACTCACCGGGACAACACTCACGCGCCCGGGTGCTCAACAGGTCGAAGCGGAGAATTTGAAGCTGGCGCAGTTCGGTCCCAATCGTGGCTTTCACTTTGACATTACCTATACCATTCAAAGCGGGCTGATCATGCAAGGCGTGGTTTGGCAGCCCAGTTGGAAGACGCGCAGGATATCATATTGTATCTGGCCCCGGGAGAGTACTATTTTGAACGCCAACTGCCTGTGGTCGAACAGGTGTTTGCGTCCGTCCGGGGTGAGTGAGGAGGTGTCGGTCCGTGAGCCGCCGTCCGGGCGGCGATCGGATGGTCTTTGGCCGGGATTTATCCCGGAAATAGACGTTTGGCCGAGAAGAAGCGAACTGGCTACCGCAGTGTACGCAGGTCTGACAGTCAGAGGCCTGCAATCTACGGGATGATCATTTCTGTGTTGCGAATGGCCCTTACCGGCAAGATCGATGCGATTCGGAGCGTATCCGGAAACATTTCGAGCAGGCATGGCAGACTGCGCAAAGACCACGGCGCGCACCGAAGTGCTTCGGCAGGAGAGGCAATCGTGGATTGGATGAAATGGCATTCTGTCCCGCTGCGGCAGGTTCAAGGGATGTTCTCCAGGGTCGCAATGCTTTACATTACACAGCGTTACTGCAAATTGGAGCCTGTGTCATGATCGCATGCCTAATGGTGAGAGCCGATGTTGACCCGTCGGTGCGCGACCAGTTCGATCGCTGGTATTGCGATGAGCACCTGCCTGACGCTCACCGTTGCTTCCAACCCTTGAGCGCAAAACGGGGCTGGAGCCGTCTTGATCCGAATGTTCATATCGCCTGTTATGAGTTTCCCGACCTCGAAGCCGCGAATGCCGTCATGCAATCATCCAAGATCAAGGAGTTGATCGCGGAATTCGACCGGCATTGGGAAGGTAAGGTCACACGGACCCGCGAGGTTGTCGAATTCATCCAGTCGATCTGACCCCATGCTCGCTGCTTAGACGCCATGACGGGGGTCAGACCCGCGGCTTGCCGCCACACTGCGCGTCAAACGGTACGCAGCAGGTATCGGCACCCGCTCAGGATGCGATGGATGCCTTTTCTATACGGCGCTTCAGAGCCCGCGCCTCGGGTCCGAGGTCGGCCGGTTTGGCAGATTTCAGAAAGGCGTCCAGGCCGCCTTTGTGCTCGATCGTGCGAATTGCCGCCGTGGTCAACCGCAGGCGTACCGGTCGGCCCAAAGCTTCACTCATCAGCGATGTCCGCTGAAGATTTGGCAGGAACCGGCGCCGCGTCCGGTTGTTGGCATGACTGACATTGTTGCCAGCCATCACACCCTTGCCAGTGATTGAACAACGCCGGGCCATGACCTGGTTCCTTACCCATCCAGTATATCCTGCCCGCCGAGTGGGGCGAACCGGATTGCGCACGGCATATAAGCCAGTCCCGTTCTGCCGTCAAGACCGCTATTGCATGTCGTCCGGCTGGAAAGCCGATGGCCTGTCGTTTTGCCCTTTCGTAACCCCGGAAACCGGTTCAGACTCAATGATCGACACACACTGTTCCAGGCACCCTGCTCATGCGCAAACTACCCATTCGCGCCGGCATTGTCGGCGCCCGTTTTTCCGCCAGCTTCCATGTCGAGTCGGCTTATCGGGTCCACGGCACTGATCCAGAAATTGTCGGCGTTGTCTCGCGGTCCCCGGAGACCGCCCGTGCCTTCGCCGAACCACGTGGTCTGACGGCCTTTGCAAGCCTCGACGCATTGCTCGACCAGATCGATGTCGTCCATGTCTGCGTCCCCGCCTACGCTCACGAAGCCGTAGCGGTCACAGCCCTGAAGCGCGGCGTCTCACCGATCGTCGAGAAACCGTTCACCGGGTATTTCGGAGACGGTTCGGAGGGTTTCGACGCCCGAGCCATGCCCCGTCAGGCAGCGCTCGACGGGGCGCTTGATAGCGTCAAGCGGATGCTCGATGCCGAGGCTGGCAGCAACGCCCGCATCCTTTACGCTGAAAACTGGGTCTATGTTCCGGCGATTCAGAAGGAACGGGAAATCCTAGAAAAGACTGGCGGGCAGATCCTCTGGATCCATGGTGAAGAAGCCCATTCGGGTTCACACTCGCCATTCTATGGACACTGGCGGTTCAATGGCGGTGGTGCCCTGATCGGCAAGGGCTGTCATCCGTTGACTGCAGCGCTCTATCTGAAGCGGGTAGAGGGCCGGGCACGCACCGGGAAACCGGTGCGCCCCGTTGCCATTACAGCGCGGACACACGACCTCACCCGTCTACCAGACTATATCGATGCTGGCCATATCCGGACCGACTATTTCGATGTTGAGGACTTTTCCATTCAGCATGTCACCTTCGAAGACGGTACGATCGCAACGATCTTCGCTTCGGAAGTAGTACTGGGCGGTATTCACAACTGGCTTGAGGTCGTTGCGAACAACCATCGCACCGTCTGCAACATCAATCCGAACACCGCAATGCAGACATTCAATCCGGTCGATGAAGCGTTTCGCGACATCTATGTGGTCGAGAAGATCGAAACCAAACAGGGCTGGGCACCGACCGCGCCCGACGAAGACTTCATCACCGGTTTCCCGCAAGAGATCGAGGCGTTCTATCGGGCGGTCGCGCTTGATGGACCGATAGAAAGTGACTCTGCTCTCGCCGCCGACGCCGTGGCGACAATCTATGCCGGTTATCTGTCGGCAGAGCGGAACGGTGCTGAAGTGCCGATCCCCCTTCTCTGAGAGTTTGTTCCATAAGTTGTGAGCGATGTTATTTCACCCATTGCAACCTCCATATCTGGAGTCCGAACTGGCACAAATACTATATAATCAGACCATTCACCGTTCAAGGAACACACTCAGAGGTCTTTCGGCCGACCGTGTCCAACGACGCAGCTGAATGTTGTGCCAGGCATCCCGATGATTTATGGCGGGACAGGCGGTATCGACGAAAGGCCAGCGAAAGTCTGATCTCCCGCACGGAATGCAGCGCTCGGCAGGCTCCGGCATCCGGACGACGGACTCAGAACGACCGGCAACCAGCAAGATTGCGGGTATCGTGATCGATGAACCGGGGGTCGAGCCCATGCGAGTTTCGGCATCGGCAGACCTGTGTTCTTGGGAACCTCTGCGGCACCCGCGAAAGTTGAATGGGTCACGAACAGGCAGTGATCCCGCATGCCCGGACGGCGGCGCCCGCTTCAGCCGATCATCGATCAGATGGTCCTAGGTCCCGCTTGGCACCCGTCGGTTCGGCATCCTCCCGGTCGTTTCCTGGGAAAGTCTCGCGAGCAGCAGCGGCTTCGTCGAGCGCGGTATTGATCTGATTCAGGCTGAGTGGCCTAAGAACCTTTTGCGGCCTGCGATAGGCCTCGGGAATGAGAGTTCGGACGATCTTGAGAAATACGAAAACCGTTGGCCGCACAATGTATGAAAGCGGCCACCAAAGAGGTAGAAGCGGTCGATAGAGGTGTGACATCGTCTCCCCGGTTGCAAAGATCACCACTGCCGCAATCACCCAGTACGCACCGTCGTCCCGTCCATTCCACCACCAATAGGCCCAAACCATCATCAGCACCGTCGCGATTGTGCGGGCAAACGCTGTTTCGGGCGGAATCACCCGTGGTCGATTCAACTCTTCGTCGGGAATGTCTGGCGGTCGGGTGAAGAATTCCGACATTATCTGGCTCCTGCCAGCGTGACACCACGCAGTACGGAACAATGTGAACGCCGGCCCGGATACGAAACGTTCAGGATCGCCTCACTGTCATGGCGGTGTGGCGGACCAACGACGATCACAGCCGAACCAGCTTCGAACATAAGCGTTTATCAATCAGCCATCAGCCAAGTGCAACCAGTATGGTCCGGACCGCTGCGGCTTGCGCGTCTGGCAAACACGTCGTCGGAACCGGAGTAGGGGAAATGGCTGTCCGCCGGAAACCCGGTCATGCCGTCAACCGAACGGATGCTCGTTGTAAATCGGAGGTCCTGACCAGTTGATCTGCGCTGTGTTGACACAGCGAACCCGGGACTGTCCACCGTTGCGTGTCCCGGTCGCCAAATCCGTTGGCAATTGCGACAAGTGTTCGATTCGGGTTCATTCCACCCGGTCGGCAGGATACCTTCCGGAACGTTAATGTCCATATTGTTCTCGCCACTCGGCAAGAAGATGCCGGGCCTCGGTATGCTCATCAATGAGCACGCCGACCTCCAGCTTGTCCAATCCGCTTGCGGCCTCCGTAATTCCCCGGTCCGCAGCCAGCGCGAACCACGTCCATGCCTGCGGCCGATTCGGCAGTATTCCGTCTCCGTCTGACAGGGCTGCGGCGATATTGTACTGCGATGCGACAAAATCTTGCTCCGCTGCTTTGCGGAACCATTCCGCCGCCAGCGCAGGATTTTTCGCGACGCCTTTGCCCTGCTCGTACATCATGCCAAGGTTGTTCTGGATCGGAGCATAAACTTGTGGCGCTGCGCTGCGGAACAGTTCCACAGCTCGTACATATCCTCCGGGACATCTTCGCCAGTGTCATACGTTGTGCCAAGCAGAGTTTGTGCTTCCGGGCTGCCGCACTTGGAAAGAGCCTGGATCTCTCCGAGGGCGGAAACAAACGGTGCCAGACTCGGCGCCAGCACGCCGCCTGACATGCCTGCGGAAGCAGACACGGGCATGACCCACATCATGGTGGCAGCGACGACAGCGATCGATGAAGCGTGCCCGAGCATCTTGCTCATGCCGGATCCTCCTCGTCATTGACCTCCCGCCAGATACCGAAGTGCCGCTTGCGAGTCCCTGTCGGAACAGTGGTGCCGTAGCGGTCGATCCATCAAACTCCAATCAGGCCCATTGCATCATGCATGTGATTATGTAGTCAAGTCTGACGACGCAAACAATCCCGACTGGATATGGTCTTCGAAGTGTCGCGTACTCATATTTTCCATGTCCTTCGGATCCTCTGGCCGCGAATGGTTCTGCTGGATGTCATCCCGATCAGCGACCAACGCAGTTGGTTGACAGCGTCAGAGCAGGTTTCCGTAACCACGGTTTGAATGTCGACGGTCCACGCGATGATCCCACGCTGTAAACAGCGAGTCCATGACAAGAGTTTGGCAACATGAATTCTTGCCCGAAAAGAAAAGCTCGTTTTCTCAAGCGATTTAATCGTTCCTGATTCCCCTCGAATCTAAGTGGTATTTAGTATAGAAAATCGCCATGTAATTTATTGATAGAGAAGGAGAATTTCATGGCCCGTAACCCGGTGCAGTTCCAGAAAGGAATCAGCCTCAACGAGTTTCTCTCGCTCTATAGGAACCGAACAGCAGTGCTTCGACGCCCTGTCCCGATGGCGCTGGCCCAACGGGTTCGTGTGCCCGAACTGCGGCCACGACCGAGACTGCCAGTTGACCACACACAAGCTCCAGCAGTGCTATCGCTGCAACCGCCAGACCTCCATTACCGCCGGCACCATCTTCGAGGCCACCAAGCTGCCCCTGACGGTGTGGTTCCAGGGCATCTCCTTCATGACCCAGGACAAGATAAGGTGCATCGACGATGACGCTGCACCGCCAACTCGGCATCTCCGACCGCGCGCATCCGCTCGGCGGGTTCATCCAGCTCGACGATGCCTACCTCGGGGGCAAGCGCAGCGGGGGCAAGCGCGGACGGGGCGCGCCGGGCAAGACCCCTTTCGTGGCCGCGGTCGAGACCCATGAGGCTGGACATCCGCAGCGGGTGACGCTCACCGTGGTCGAAGGCTTCCGTCTCACCGAAATCGCCGCCTGGGCGCAGCAGCACCTGAGCCCGAGCACGCAGGTGCTCTTCGATGGGTTGGCCTGCTTCAATGGTGTGACTGCGGCAGGCTGCGTTCATGAGCCGATGGTGACCGGCGGCGGGAAAGCCGCGGTCGAGCGCCCCGAATTTCGATGGGTGAACACGATTCTCGGCACCATCAAGAACGCTTTGCGCGGTACCTACCATGCGGTTCGACCCAAGTATGCGCAGCGCTATCTGGCGGAGTTCGAGTACCGGTTCAATCGTCGCTTCGATCTGCCCGACATCATCCCGAGACTGGTCTACGTGGCGCTGAAGACGCCGCCGATGCCGGAACGGCTACTCAAGTTACACTTGGTTTGAGTGGTAATCAGGTTAACCGCTTATGCACTTGGCTCCGGCTTGATCAACATGTTGATCGAAAACCGTCCAAATGGACCGGTAGGAGTCAACTTCTCGCGGAAAACTCTCGCAACCGGAGCTACGTGCATAAGCGGTTTGTGAAAATGACTTCGCTGTATGTTGTCAAAGTGCCAGTCGACCGGCGCTCAAACTTAGCATGGGATCGCCATGACGATCCAAAGGACACCTTGTGGTCTGCCAGGATAATACGTCAGCCGTTTCACGTGGCCCATGATGGTTCCCCGGATCCGAAGACTGATTCCGGCTGTTTCGGGCATCGTCATGCCCGGCTTGCGATCCCGTCCGCAACGGCTGAGAAGACGAAGTTCGCCGGATATTCTGCAAACACTGTCGCTTGAACCTAAGCACGGCGAGTGACGCTGTCAGGTCGTTCGGGCTGGGCCAGGTCAAACCTCCGTGATGCGTCAGAACAACAGGAACGCCGCAGCGATGATCGTCGGGGCAGTGCAACGATCGTGTTTGCGGGTCACGCTTGCAGTTGCTTGCGCATCACCGCCAGTAATCACTCATGAACGTGGATGGCCCGACACGATAAAACATCGTTCTTTACCTGCCGAAGCGAATTCAAATAGGATCGACGCAGAGTTCCTGTCCGGAACCACGGTCCGGGCCTGGACACGAGGAGACGACGAAACCTGAAGAGAGGTAGGTTCCATGGCGGCAATTCTCACAAGTTTGCGCAACACGATCATTGCCGGGATCGTGCTGGCGATTATCATGGTCGTTATCGTTGCCGGTACGGTAGGGGACGGCATGATCTTCGACCATGCCTACTTCACGTTCTTTATGCGCTGGCTCCATGTGCTCAGCGGCGTGATGTGGATCGGTTTGCTCTGGTATCTGAATTTCGTGCAGATCCCGAACATGCCGAACATCCCCGACGAACAAAAACCCGCAATCGGGAAGGTGATCGCGCCGGCCGTGCTGTTCTGGTTCCGCTGGGGCGCCATGGCGACACTCATCACCGGCCTGCTGCTGGCATGGATGAACGGTTATCTGGTCGATGCGATCGCACTGGGTATTACCGACAGTGTGGCCAAGCACACCGCGATCGGTATCGGCATGTGGCTCGGCGCCATCATGTGGTTCAATGTCTGGTTCGTAATCTGGCCGAATCAGCAGAAAGCCCTCGGCATGGTCGAGGCGGACGCTGCGACCAAGGCCGCGTCGGCTCGCACCGCGATGCTGTTCTCTCGTACGAACACAATGTTGTCGATCCCCATGCTTTACGCGATGGTTTCGGCTCAGAACATCTACTAGGACCAGATCGTCCGGCCGCCAGGCCGGAACCATCCCGGGACCGGCCTGACAGGCCGGTCCCGATAATTTCAGGGCATGATGACGCGCCCGCGCCGTTGCCAGTGCGACCGATTCGATATTGCAGCGCGAAATCGGCGGCAATATCCGACCGGTGCCCGCCCTGTTCGATTTCCGCCGCCAGCCATCCGGTCCGACAGAACCAATCATGCCGTCTGCCGCCGTTGTTGTTCGTGGTATCGCGGACAACGATCCGTATCTGGCTCCCGGTCGCGCAAGAGCACTCATCGACACCCGAAAGACTATCGGATATGATTGAAATTCAATATGAAATCCTGGCGCGCCCGGGAGGACTCGAACCCCCAACCTCCTGATCCGTAGTCAGGCACTCTATCCAATTGAGCTACGGGCGCACGGTGCCGGAGCTTGTCTGGCAACCAAGTGTCAACTTAGGTCCATACATCGCGGATGGCAAGAGACCAGTAAAAATTCTGTTGATCGCAAAAGACTTGCGACCGAATCCGTCTTTTTTTATACTCCGTCATGTTGCGACTCTATAGTGAGTTGTGAGGTCGGTCCAGACAGGCTTGCTAACGTGACGATGCCGTCTGGCAAGGTGGTGTATAATGGCCCCGGCCGTGAATTAGGAATGTCAGGTTGATGGCTTCAATATGGTACATGACCGGTCGCTGATCGCTGTCTCGAGCATCGTAATCTTGCTTGCAGGCTGCTCGTCCACTCCAGATTTGGGTCGGCTTCAGCCGAGTCGGTCGTCTTCCGATGTGAAAATCGAGGAAATTTCGCCACAAGAGACCCCAGCCGCGCCGTCACAGACCCGGGACGGGCCACCGAAGCTGGGCGACACGAATTTCAAGGTTCCACCACCGCAACCGGGCGAGGCCACCGGTACCTATGTCGGTCAGAAGGTCATCGCACTGCGCAACGATTTGAAACGGCTGCTGGCCTCCGTCAACAAGGAAAACGCCGACCTACAAACAATCCGTCAGCAGACCGTTGCCAATGCCAGACGATACCACGAGCATGTGGCCGGTATCAGGTCGCGCCTTCAGCTCGGCACGACGCCGGGCAATCCACATCTCCTTGAAGCATGGAATCAGTCGCAGAGTGAACTCGAAGCAGTCAACGCCGATATCGGTCAGATGAACGCCCTGTCCAATCGCGTCGCCTCCGATGCCGCGATGTCGGGGTATCTTCTGGAATCCACGCGCGCCTCATTCAACCTGTCAGGCGCCATCGACGAAGATCACCAGCAACTCACCGTGCTGGAGGATGATATCAATCGCATGATGGTGGTGATCGACCGTCTGTTGACGGAATTAAGTGATGATATCCGCCGTCAGTCCAACTATGTCACGAATGAACGCAACGATCTGAACACTCTGGCTCTCGCCATCAAGAATGGTGAGTATTTCGGTGCCAGCCTGGCATCCGTCGGCCAGACAACAGCCCCGCCTGCTGCGGCGACACCCTCACGAATAGCCGGCAAGGACGAGGGGCGGCGCCCGCTGATCGTAATCCGTTTCGACCGGCCCGATGTTGACTATCAGCACGCTCTGTACACCGCTGTCAACCGGGCATTGCAACGCCAGCCGAGTGCATCCTTCGATCTCGTGGCGGTCAGCGCGATACAAGGTGGGACGGCAAAAGCGACCCTGAATGCGAGTACGACCCGGCGCAATGCCCAAGCGGTATTGCGTTCGCTGACCGATATGGGGCTCCCGCCGGGCCGTGTGGCATTGTCGGCAACGACATCGCCGGACAATATCAGCGAGGTCAGACTCTATCTTCGTTAAACGCAGTTTTTCGATGGCGCGTTCAACCTTGACATGCGTTGACGGCCGATCGGCTTCACTGACCCTTTTGACACTGCCCACAGGCTCATGACCCCGGACCACGATCCACAAAGGCGCGCGGCTGCATTTTTTCAGCACGGCGCTGGCAGCGCATGCGGCGCCTCGCAGCCTGTGCGGACGCAATGCGGTGCGAGTTGCGCCCCGGGAAAGGCGTCATGACGGAACCGGTAGCGATGAATTATCTGAAGTCATTTTCGGTTAGTTGGGAGGAACTCCACCGGACCGCTAAACTTCTGGCTTGGCGCCTTTATGACCGGCGTCCATTTTCAGGCATTATCGCAATTACGCGTGGCGGGCTGGTTCCGGCCGCCATCATTGCCCGCGAACTCGAGATCCGGGCCATCGAGACAGTCGGCGTCACCAGCTATGTGGACAACGCTGTCGAGCAGGTCGAGCAGCGTCAGCGTGGCGAAGTCATGATTACCAAGCAGCCGGTCATGGGTGCGGACGGAACTGACTGGCTTGTGATCGACGACCTGGTCGATACTGGAGAGACTGCAAAAACTGTCCGCACGTTGTTTCCGCAAGCGCATTTCGCTGCCCTCTATGCCAAGCCGGCTGGTCGAACCTTCGTTGACACCTTCGTTACCGAAGTAAGCCAGGATACCTGGATTCATTTTCCCTGGGATCTGGAACCACGTCCCACGGAACCGATTGTCGCAACCCGGAGATGACTCTCTGGACCATTGTCCTGCCTCGTCTGCGGCCTGTCGCCGAAGTCGATCCGATCTGCCTAACCATACCTGACCGCGTATATATCGTTGTCTGTGACACTCTGGCCAGTGAACCCGGATCCGACCCGGTGTTCGGACGACCCGGTTCCGCAGACATCCAGTAATAATCGGCGGGCGGCGCGGCCATCCCTGCATCGCCGCCTACCGGGTTCTCGACCTCGACACACAAACGGAGAACGACGCCTGATCGACAAGATGGCCGCAACATGAACCCTGGCGGCACATCGATGCCACTACCCTGCGGCAAAGCCCGGACAGGACATTGACTTGTCCGCCCCGAGTCGATATACACGCCACCGCACTCGCTTGGGCGAGATAGAACTCTTCCGATGGAGTATCCAGCGTGAAACGGACCTACCAACCGAGCGTACTGGTGCGCAAGCGCCGGCATGGCTTCCGCAGCCGCATGGCGACTGTCGGAGGCCGTCGGGTTCTTCGGGCACGCCGAGCCAAGGGGCGGGCAAGATTGTCCGCCTGACGGGACAGCGCAGCGACGCTGCAAGACAGGACAACGATGCGAACCTCGGCCCCGGTGCACCTCGCGCGTTTGACTCAACGCCGGGACTATCTGCGTGTCGCCCGCAAGTGCCGCAAGGCGGTCATGCCGGGCCTGGTCCTTCAGGCTGCGCGACCGGATAAGGCCACCGTTGGCCAGGGACCGCGAATTGGATTTACAGCCAGCCGCAAGGTCGGCAATGCGGTTGCCCGCAACCGCGCTCGCCGCCGATTGAAATCGGCCATGAACGATGTGTTTGCCGGACACGCCGATGACAGGATGGATTATGTCGTGATTGCCCGTGCGGCAACCGTAACGCGGCCCTACGACGAGCTGATCAAGGATCTGCGCCGGGCCTTTGCGCAGGTCGGGCCAAAGTCTGGACCAGGTCGATGACCCGCGATATCCGGCAATTGCCTGTTCTGGTGATCAAGGCGCCGATCTGGACCTATCGGCTGACCCTGTCCGCAGTTCTCGGGCCCGCCTGCCGGTTCCACCCGACCTGTTCGGCTTACGCGCTCGAGGCGCTTGACAGCCATGGCCCGGTCGGCGGCCTTTGGCTGACCTTGCGCCGGCTGCTGCGGTGCCATCCGTGGGGCGAATCCGGCATTGATCCGGTTCCTGCGCATCGCGGCCGGGATCCTGGACGGCGTCAATCATGAGCGACCAGAAAAACATGCTGATCGCCATCGCGCTGTCGCTGGTGATTCTTCTCGGCTTCCAGTTCTTCTACGAATTCCCGCGGATGGAACAAGAACGGGCCCGTCAGGCAGAGATCGCCGCCCAACAGCCAACGGACCAGCTGCGGCCGGATCCGGGAACCGCGCCGGCAGCGGCACCCGGCGCTGATACGGCCCCGATAGCATCACCCTCCGCGCGCACCGCCGCGCAGCGCGACCAAGCCTTGGCGTCCGTTCCGCGGATCGCTATCGACAGCCCGACCATGACTGGTTCGATTGCGCTAAAAGGCGGGCGGATCGACGACATCGTGCTGAAGAACTACCGGGAGACGACCGACCCGGACTCCAGCCAGATCCGGCTCCTTAATCCCATCGGCGCCAGCAAGTCCTACTATGCGGAATTCGGCTGGGTTGGCTCGGGCGACGACGCGGCGCTGCCCTCGGCCGAAAGCTTGTGGACCGCCGACCGATCGCAGTTGACGCCGCGAAGCCCGGTCACCCTGAACTGGAACAACGGTCAAGGGCTGGTGTTCGAACAACGTTTCAGCATCGACGACGCCTATATGCTGACCGTCACCCAGCAGGTACGAAACACGTCGGACAAATCCGTCAGCCTGTTTCCCTACGGGTTGATCTCGCGCTCGGGAACGCCGGAGACCCTCGGCTTCTATATCCTGCACGAAGGTCCGCTCGGCGTCTTCGACGGAACGCTACGCGAAGTCGATTATGACGATTTGCAGGACAGTGGCAAATCCGAGGAACGCTCGCTCGGCGGCTGGATCGGAATTACGGACAAATACTGGCTGACGGCCCTGGTGCCGAACCAGAAAAACTCCATGATCTACCGTTTCGTCCATTCGATCCGCGATGCCGATGATCGCTATCAGGTCGATTATCTCGGGAGCGAGACCCGACTCGGACCCGGTCAGGATATCACGCTGGCGAGCAACCTGTTCGTCGGCGCCAAGGAGGTGGAGCTTCTCGACCGCTACAGCGACGAACTCGGCATTGCCAATTTTGATCTCGCCGTCGACTTCGGCTGGTTCTATTTCCTGACCAAGCCATTCTTCTATGCGATCTCCTGGCTCTATCAGTGGCTGGGCAATTTCGGCCTCGCGATCCTTGCTTTCACCATCTTCGTCAAGGCGGCCTTCTACCCGCTGGCCAACAAATCCTACAAATCGATGGCAAAGATGCGGGCCCTGACACCGAAACTGCAAACCCTGCGCGAGCAATTCGGCGACGACAAGGTTCGGATGAACCAGGAACTGATGGCACTCTACAAGCAGGAGAAGGTCAATCCTGCCGCCGGCTGCCTGCCAATCGTCGTGCAGATCCCGGTGTTTTTCGCGCTCTACAAGGTGCTTTTCGTCAATATCGAAATGCGGCATGCGCCATTCTATGGTTGGATCAAGGATCTTTCCGTGGCCGATCCAACCTCCCTTTTCAATGCGTTCGGGCTGATTCCCTGGACCCCGCCGGAATTCCTGCTGATCGGCGCATGGCCTGTCTTCATGGGACTGACAATGTGGCTGCAGCAGCGCCTCAATCCGCAACCAACCGATCCGATACAGGCCAAGATCTTCGCCTTCCTGCCATTGTTCTTCACCTTCCTGCTCGGAACCTTCCCGGCTGGACTGGTAATCTACTGGACCTGGAACAATCTGCTCTCGATCGCTCAGCAGAAACTTATCATGTGGAGAATGGGGGTACAGTGATCCCCCCGGCGGCCGCAGCGACATGGACAACCCGACAGGCCGCAACGAATACACGGAGAGTCAGTTCGAGCACGGTCGACGTCTGTTCGCTCGCGAATGCCGGTTTATCCTCGGTGTCGCCGATCTCGGCCAGCTGCCGCCTGCCGATCTTCCCGAAGTTGCGTTCGCCGGCCGTTCGAATGTCGGGAAGTCAAGCCTGCTGAACGCATTGACTGGGCGCAAGACCCTGGCCCGGACATCCAACACGCCAGGACGCACACGCCAGCTCAATTTCTTTTCGCTCGACGAACGGCTGATTCTGGTTGACCTGCCAGGATATGGCTATGCTCGGGTCTCGAAGACCGAAGTCGCCGCCTGGACCAGAACACTTAAAGCTTATCTGCGCGGCCGGGCACCGTTGCGCCAGGTCTGTCTTCTGGTCGACTCACGCCACGGCATCAAACCGGTTGATCGGGAAATGATGGACCTTCTTGACGAGGCGGCTGTGATCTATCTGGTCGTCCTGACCAAGATCGACAAACTCGGGCACGACGAACTTGACGCGCGCTGCGCCGCACTGGCGGACGAATTGAAATCACGCCCGGCCGCGCATCCTGAGATCGCGGTGACAAGCGCGGAAAAACGCCTCGGCATCGCAGATCTCAGAGTCAGGCTCGCGGTACTGGCAATCCCTTGATGTCCTGCCGGCACAACGGCCGCTCCGGCCGGCCGGTCGTGACATACCGCCGGATCGCAACGGTGTTCAGGCAAGACCGTTCCTGCTGATCGCAAGAAACTTCTCGCGCCGCCGGTCAACAAGATCCGTCGCCTTGACCGTGACAAGGTCTCGCAACACCGCCTCGATGGAATCGGCAAGGCTGGCAAGCGCCACCACGCATTCACGATGCGCCCCGCCAAGCGGCTCACCGACGATTTCGTCGATGACCTGCATCTGTTTCAGATCCTGCGCAGTCAGCCGCAAGGCCTCGGCGGCGTCCCGCGCGTGTTCGCCGCTGCGCCAGAGAATCGACGCACAGCCTTCCGGCGAAATCACGGAATAAATCGCATGCTCGAACATCAGGACCCGGTCAGCCGTGGCCAGCGCCACTGCGCCGCCCGACCCGCCCTCACCGATGACGGCGGCGATGATCGGCACCCTGAGGCCGATACAGGCCTCGATTGACCGGGCGATCGCTTCCGCCTGCCCGCGCTCTTCCGCGCCCGGGCCGGGATAGGCGCCGGCGGTGTCGATGAAGGTCAGTACCGGCAGGCCGAATCGTTCGGCCAGTTTCATCAACCGGCGCGCCTTGCGATACCCTTCGGGTCGCGCCATGCCAAAATTGGTTTTTAGGCGTTCCTGCGTCGAACTGCCTTTTTCTGTCCCGATAATGACGGCAGAATACCCGCGAAACCGGCCGATTCCGCCAATCACGGCGCGATCTTCGGCAAACGCCCGATCGCCAGCCAGCGGCATAAAGTCGGTCACCAACGCATCAAGCACATCGGTGAAATGCGGCCGGTCAGGATGCCGCGCGACCTGCACTTTCTGCCAGGGCGAGAGTTTGAGATAGGTCTGTCGAAGTTGTCGCTCGACCTTGGCCTGCAGTTTTCCGACTTCCTCGGCGATGTTGATGTCACCGGCATCCGACAGATGCCGAAGTTCCTCGATCTTGCCCTCAAGATCAGCGACCGACTTCTCGAAATCAAGAAACGCCCTCATGCGCTTTCCCGGCTGTCCCGCCACCGCATTGGACCGGAAACCCGGCTCGAACGGATTGTAGCAATCTGACCTGAAAGTGAAAATCCGGACCTCATCTCAGGCATCACCGCCGGCCAGCGGATGATGCGTCTCGACAATGGCCCGCAGCCTTTCCCCGAGCACATGGGTGTAGATCTGGGTCGTCGAGATGTCTGAATGCCCGAGCATTTCCTGCACACTCCGCAAGTCGGCGCCATTGTCGAGCAGATGGCTGGCAAAGGCATGCCTGAGGACATGCGGCGAGACTTTCGCCGGGTCCATGCCGCAGCGCGCCGCAAGTTCCTTCAGCAACTGACCCAGCCGTCGGCGGGTCAAATGGCCTGCTGTCGATTTCGATGGAAACAAGTAGGGCGACTCTTGCCCGTCGTTCAGGAAACAGGCCCGCTGCTCGCGATAATCGGCAATCGCCGCAACTGCCGCGCGGGTCAGCGGCACGATCCGTTCCTTCCCGCCCTTGCCCTTTACGGTCAGCACCGATTGGCCCCGGGCGACGGCCGACAATGGCAATCCGACCAGTTCCGAAACCCGCAAGCCGCTAGCATATGCGATCTCCAGCAAACAGACCAAGCGCCGCCCTTGTGGTCCGGTTTCGGTCCGCGCCATCTCCAGCAGCAGATCGATCTCGGATTCCGAAATGACTTTCGGCAAGCTGCGGCCCTGCTTCGGCATGTCTATGCCGGCGCTAGGATCGTCGGCGCGCAAACCTTCGGCATGCATGAATCGATAAAACTGACGCAGTGTCGAAAGGCGCCGTGCCGAGGTCTTTTCCGACATGCCGGCTGCAGTGAGCGCAGTCAGATAACGACGCAAATCAACAGTTTCGGCCGCTGCGATATCACGGCGACGAAGATAACCGGCGAAGTCGGACAAGTCGCTCCGATACGCAAGCGCCGTATTGGCGGCAACGCCGCGCTCAGCGAACAGCATCTCCATGAACGCCTCGATGGCCGCATCCGATGTCTGGCGCCCTGCCATGACCCCTACAGCCCGGACGCAATTGCGATTTCGAACGCGAGGCGGCGGGCATCGTCTTCCAGACCCAGCCCCTTAAGTGTCCGAACCGCGTCGCAGAGGACAAGAGGGGGCGATGACAGCGGCACCGACTCGCCAATCGCGACCAGGACCAGCGCGACCGCTTCCCCGACGCGGCCGGCGTCACGCGCTGCCGAGAGAGCACGCAACGTGACAATATCAGCCGTCTGACCAAACCGCGGCCGGACCGGATCGATCAACGTGCGCCAGACCGTCGGCGGGACCGGGTCGCCCAGCGCATCCATCAGACCGTAGAGAAGAACCGTCTTTGCCAGTTCGGACTCGGGATCGCTTTCCTTCATGAGCATGCGCCAGTTTTGCAGCCCGGCGGGATCCCATTCGGTCAGAGCGTCGCCAGCGGCCAGACGAACCAATGGCCAGGCACGAAACCAGGCGGCCTGGACCTCGGTATCGAAGGGGGCTTCGCGCTTGGCAAGGCCGATCCAGTGCCGGGCCCCGACATGGTCGTTGTCGGCAAGAAGAATGGTCGCCGCCATCGGCGAAAACCAGCCGAGTTCCGGTTCCGGTTGCATGGTCCGGATCAATGGCGCAAAAAGTCTGGCCGTCTGGCCGATTTGGCCCTCCTCAGCCGCGGCCATGCCGGCATCCATTATGGCCTGCGCCTGGCCAAAGATCGAAGTCTGGGCAAGCGCCGCACGATACCGCGCCGCACGCGACCCGCCAGCCGGGCCAGTCTCCTCCGGCTGATAGATCCGGGCCAGGTCCGCAACGTCAACCAGGCCGAAACGTTCGCCGCGCTCGGCCAGTGCAATCCGGATCGCGGCCCTATCCGACGACGCCTGAAGATAGGTTGGAAGATAGGCAAGCGGCAGGGCGTCCGGGTCATCCGGTTCCGGAAGCTGGCCCTGGGCACCGCGCAGGATGGCGATATCGAGAGCACGCAACGGTCCCGCCACGACGGGCGCATGGTCGGGGGATCGTCCGACAAGATGTGGCATCAGTGCGAAGAACATGTCGTCTTCCACCCCGAGTTCGCCCAGCATTTGCATGCCGAGATCCACCCGTTCGATAGCACCGGCCATGGCGTCGCAAAAGATTCTCAACTTTTGCCAGAAAAAGTCCTGCGACCTGTCAAGCCAGCCAGCAGCAATCACGCACGCATGCGGGAGGTCATCGGAAAGCAATGCCATGTTGGCTTTCAACTGCGCCAGCGGTTCCTCGTGATGCTGCACCGAAACCTGGGCAAACAGACGTTCGAGGCTCCTGAAATCGCCCGCATCGAACAGGATCCGGGCCCGCTTGAGCACCAGGCTGCCCGTCACCGGCGATGTCGCCGGCGGAATCCGCGCGACCGACAGCAGCAGGCGTCGCCGCAAATCGCGCAAGGCTGGCGACGGCATGGTGCGGGGAATCCCCACCATCAATTGCTCGATAATGCGCCGCGGCGTGTCGGCCCATAGCTCGATATCGAACCCGCCCGCCGCCGCATCGAGGGCCCCGACGTTTTCGGTGGCTACAGCGTCGAGGGCATCGATAGCGATGTCGCTCTTGACGGCGGTCGTTCCGGGTTTCGACGGCATCGAATCCGCTGGCGCTGGGGCCGGCGCAGTTTGCAGATTCAGCGGCCGGTCCGGTAACAAGGGCCTCGGTGCCTGTTGCGCCAAGGCTGGCGTCAGGACCGCCACAATCGCCAGGATCGGGATCGGGCGGAGCCCCAAGCGCAACAGGTTGCTAGTAAAACAGCCTGTCATTCGGGATGACCTTTTCTACAGGCGTCGACGACCAGGGTATGTCCCACAGAGACAGGAAACCGACGCCTGCGGCAAGAATGATCACAATGGCCGTGAAAATGAATATGGATGTTTTCATGGCGTCCTCATCGGCCTTTCCGCCTGTCTAGCGACGGCGGCGGCAAATATGATAGTGTCAGCCTGTGATTCGATTGTGGCATGATAATGGGTGGTGGCAGGTGATTCAACGACGCAACTGGGTGGGACGGGTCCCGTGACCGTCGCCGATATCACGCCAACGATGACCAACATCGGCAATCTGTCTCCCCGGCTCCTCTGCCCCGTTGTCCTGATCGGGTTGATGGGCGCTGGAAAGAGCAGTGTCGGACGTCTGCTGGCGCCGGACTTCGGGGTTCGTTTCATCGACGCCGACCAGGAAATCGAAGATGCGGCCAACTGTAGCATAGCTGTCTTCTTTACGCGTTACGGCGAGGAGACATTCCGCAGCACGGAAGAAGCGACGATCGCCCGGCTTCTGACCGGCCCGCCTTCTGTGATCGCGGCTGGTGGCGGCGCCTTCATGTCGCCACGCACCCGCACGGCAATCCGCAAGGATGGGCTTTCGGTCTGGATCCGCGCCGATCTTGACACATTGTATGACCGGGTTTCGCAGCGGACCGGACGGCCGCTGCTCGAAACCGCCAATCCTCGCGCCACCCTGGCCGATCTCATGGAACAACGTTATCCGGTGTATTCAGAAGCCGATGTGACCGTCGATTCAGTTCCAGGATCGCTCGGAGCAACTGTGCAGCGAATCCGCGAGGCGGTCCTCGACCGTTTCGTCGCACAGAAGCGAGCAACGCCATGACCACCGTCGACATGATCACGGTCCCGCTTGCTGACCGCAGCTACGACATTTGTGTCGGCGCCGGCCTGCTGGCCGGGATCGGTGCCGCTGTGACCGAACGCTTCGGTCGGCGCCGTGTCTTCATCATCACGGACGAGAATGTCGCAGGCAACTGGTTGCCGCCCGTTGAGATCGCATTGACAAAGGCCGGTTGCCGGTCCGAGACCATGGTGTTGCCAGGCGGCGAAGCAACAAAGTCGTTTTCCTGGCTTGAACAGGTTCTCGACCGGATGCTCTCGGCGCGCATCGACCGGCGCGGCCTCGTGCTTGCCCTTGGTGGCGGGGTCATCGGCGATCTCGCCGGTTTCGCCGCCGCCGTGGCCCTCCGCGGTCTCGACTACGTCCAGGTGCCGACGACACTGCTCGCACAGGTGGATAGTTCGGTGGGCGGCAAGACTGCGATCAATACCCGGTATGGCAAGAACCTTGTCGGCCGGTTTCATCAGCCGCGGCTCGTCATGATCGACACGACGGTCCTCGACAGCTTGCCGAAGCGGGAGATTTTGGCCGGTTATGCGGAGGTTGTGAAATACGGTCTGATCGGGAATCGGGACTTTTTCGACTGGCTTGAGAGCAATGGCGGCACCGTGATTGGCGGCAACGACGCCGCGCGGCAGACCGCGATCGTCGAAAGTTGCCGGGCCAAGGCCGGAATCGTCGTCGCTGATGAACACGAGGCTGGTGACCGGGCACTGCTCAATTTCGGTCATACCTTCGGGCATGCGCTCGAAGCCGAGGCTGGTTATGATGGCCGTTTGCTGCATGGCGAGGCGGTGGCCATCGGCATGTGTCTGGCATTCCAGCTGTCATGTGACCTGGGTCTCTGCACAGGTCAGGACAGTGCCCGGGCACGGCGGCATCTCGCCGCAGTCGGCCTGCCGACCACCATTGCCGGCGTCAGCGGGTCCGACTCCTGGTCGGCCCGGACCTTGGTCGAGCATATGCGGCACGACAAGAAGGTCGTCGATGACAGAATGCGCTTCGTGCTCGCCCGCGGGATCGGTGACGCCTTCGTGACCGCTGATGTCGCAGAAGCCGCGGTAACCACAGCTCTGGTTCGATCGCTCGCCAGGACCGACGGCAACGGCATCTGAGGTAGGCATGCCAGATCCGCATTTCTTTTCCGACGGGCTGATTATCACGCTTGCCGCGATCTTTGTCCTGATCGTCCTGTCGGCCTTCTTCTCCGGCTCCGAGACGGCGCTGACGGCCGCGTCCGAAGCCCGGCTGCACCAGCTCAAACAGCGCGGCGACCGTCAGGCGGAAATCGTGCTGCGCCTGCGGACCGAGAATGAAACTCTGATCAGCAGCATCCTGATCGGCAACAATATCGTCAATATCGGTGCCTCGGCCCTTGCTACCGGTGTGCTGTTTGCCTTGTTCGGCGAAGCTGGTGTCGCTTATGCCACGGTCGCCATGACGGTGTTGCTGGTGGTGTTCGCCGAAGTTCTGCCCAAGACTGCCGCGATCAACAATGCCGACAGTTTTGCATTGGCGGTTGCACGTTACGTGCAGCAGCTGGTCTGGGTGCTCAAGCCTTTCAGCATCGCGGTCAGAGCGATTGTACGCCTGATGCTGCGGCCATTCGGGGTCCGGATTACGGCGGAATCCAGTCCTGAAGAACGCGAGGAGGAACTGCGCGGGCAAATCGATCTGCACCGCGGTCCCGGAACCGATGTCAGCGAAGAACGTGCAATGCTGCGCAGCATTCTCGACCTTGATGAGGTTTCGGTCGAAGCGATCATGAAACATCGGCGGGAGGTTGTGATGATCGATGCTGATCTCCCGCCGGAACAGATCCTCGACGAACTCATGAACGGCCCGTATACCCGGGTTCCGCTGTTTCGTGGGGATCAACAACAGATTGTCGGTGTTCTTCACGTCAAGGCGCTGTTTCGGGCGGTTCACGTCGGTCACAGGGAGGATCTCTCCAGCCTTGATATCGTACAGATTGCCAACGAGCCCTGGTTCATCCCGGAGTCGACCAGGCTTTTCGACCAGTTGCAGGCGTTCCGGAACCGCCGCGAGCATTTCGCGCTCGTGGTCGACGAATACGGAACCTATCAGGGCGTGGTCACGCTGGAAGACATACTCGAGGAGATCGTCGGTAATATCGATGACGAACATGATGTGCAGGTTGCCGGCGTCCTCCCGCAATCCGATGGTTCATGTCTGGTCGAAGGAAAGGTAACGATTCGCGACCTGAATCGTGAATTTGACTGGTCCCTTCCGGACGAGGAGGCGTCCACCATCGCCGGGCTCGTTCTGCATGAAGCCCGGGTAATTCCGGACGTGGGTCAGGAGTTCCGGATTCACGGCTTCCGTTTCAAGATCATGAGACGACGCCGCAACCAGATCACGCAAATGCGGGTCTGGCCAGCCGACGATGGTCCGGCCGGGACCGTGACCTGGACAACACCAGGACCGGAGGGCGGGAAGCTCTTGCGAGAGCACCGGGGTTGACCCGGATTCGAACCGACCTATGTTCTTTGTCAGGACGCACCCTCATCTTCCGGCCCCGCGCAGCGTTTCGGACAGATGTTTTCGACAACCCGAGGAAGATCGACCATGCCACTGTCACCGGCAGTTGCCCGCGACCCCCTGCATGTCCGTGAAGTCATCTGTAACGGATACTACCGCGCCGACGGGCTGTGGGACATTGAAGGCCATCTGAAGGACCTCAAGACCTATGGCTTCGAAAATGAACATCGCGGCCATGTCGAAGCGGGCCATCCGGTGCATGATATGTGGATCCGCCTGACTCTCGATGACAACTTCGTCGTTCAGGCCATCGAAGCCGTCACCGACGCCAGTCCCTATTCGATCTGCTCGGACATCACCGTCAATTTCGCCCGTCTGAAAGGAGCGAAGATCGGCCCCGGATGGCGCCGCGAGGTCAGAAACCGGATCGGCGGTGTGCACGGCTGCACGCATCTCGTTGAACTTCTCGCACCGCTCGCAACCACGGCCTATCAGACCATTCAGTCGGCCCACGCCCGAACTCTGCGCGGCGGCCGCTATGTCGAGGACGATCCGACTGAACCCGAGGACCGCAAGGGCCGGCGGCCCCGCCTGATCAACAGCTGCCACGCCTTTGGCGAAACCAGCCCGGTGGTCGCCCGCTACTGGCCCGACCATTACACCGGTGCTCTCAGAGCCTGACCTAAACTGGTTGGGTGGTCTCGCATGGTGTATCTTCGTGGGTGAACACTCACACCATGGGGGCACATCATGCCCTGGAACGAGATCACCCGGAAGCAGTATAGCCGCAAGACGGAGCGTTACGAAAGCGATCTGACCGATGCTGGGTGGACCTTGCCGGACCCGCTTCTTCCACCGTCGTACCGGCTTGGTCGTCCCCGTCAGGTGGATCTGCGCGACGTGGTGAATGCGATCGCCTACATGCTCTGGACAGGATGCAGTTGGCGGGCATTACCGAAGGATTGTCCGGCGTTTACGACAATTCAGAACTATTTCTACGCGTGGTCCCGGTCGGGGTCCTGGAGCAGGTTTGCGCCCGTTTTACGACGCTTGAGCGGCTCCGGTCGGGGCGTAGTGCGGACCCGAGCGCGGCCATCATCGACAGTCAGAGCGTGCCGACGGTCGAAGCGGGCAGCGAGGAATGCGGAGACGATGCCGGCAAGCACGCTCAAGGAAGCGAATTGCCCGATCACTGTGGAGGTCATCGGAAAACCCAAGGACGCCAAGGGGGTCGTCGTCATGTCCCGGCGCTGGGTGGTCGAACGTATCTTCGGATGGCTGTGCCGCTGCCGGCGCCTCTCCAGAGGCTTCGAGCGATCCATCGCCTGGCTCCTGCTGGCTCTGAGCCGTGACCTGCATGCGCCGCCTCGGACGTATGCAGGTCACTGTCACTAATTGATATCATTATGATTCAGACACTGAGGAGTTTGTCGGTATCAACCAGGCCCGGCACGGTCGTCAGGAACTCCGGCCCGGACACTGAGCGCATGAACCGGCCCGGTCAGTTCCTCGGCAAGGACATCGTGAACCATGCGCTGCCGCACGATACGGCTGTGCCCGGAAAAGCAACCGGCAAGGATGACGACACGAAAATGCGTTTCGCCCTCCGGACGCGCCCCGACATGGCCAGCATGTAGGGCGGATTCGTCGATCACGTCAAGCAAGACCGGACTGAATGCCGCAGTCAGCTTGGTCTTGATGGTCTCGGCAACGGACATGGGTTGTGTTTGCGCCCCGGATGATGTGCGATACAATTATGACATGGTTCTGCAAATCGGGCAATGCGCCGGGGTGATGACGGACATGCGCAAGAGCGTCGCATCCAGTGACGGCGGGCCGGCCGCACCGCCGCGCGACCGCACCGGCGGCATTCATCGGGTGTCCACCAGTGCTGCCGATGCCAACACTCGTGACTGTGATTCCCCAGGCTGTGCCGCCGACGGCAAGCATCGGGCGCCGAAATCACCCTCCCGCCTCACAGAATACTACTGGTTCTGCCTTGATCATGTCCGTGAATACAACAAGGCCTGGAACTATTACGCTGGCATGGACGATGCCGCGATTGAGCGCGATCTGCGCCGCGCCACAACCTGGGACCGTCCAAGCTGGCCATTCGGAACTCGGCGAGATCCTGACGCAAGGGTCTTCGGCGACCGTTTCGACGATATGTTCGGGGTCTTCGGCGCGGACTCCGGAGCCTCCAGGCAGCAATCGCAGGACGCCGGCCGCAGGTACGGACGCGCGGTTGCCCAGGCTCTGGCTGTCATGGGTCTGACGCCGCCGGTCAACCTTGAGACGCTCAAGGCTCGCTACAAGATCCTTGTCAAGCGCAACCATCCAGATCGTCATGACGGTAGCCGCGATGCCGAAGAAAGGTTGAAATTGATCAACGGGGCCTATACGACACTGAAGGGCTTCATTTCCTGAGTAACAATCATTAGGTTCCGGTGTCCGGAAATACCGGCCCCTCATTCCAACAGCCGTGGAATTGGCCATGTCGGCAGCAAGCATCTATGAACGAAAACCCGCGCATCATCTTGATGCGCCGGACACCGTGATCCCGGTGCGTGAGGCCTTCGACATAGACATTGACATGACCGTGCCGGCATTCAGCGAGCCAAGCGAATATGTTCCGCAACTTGATGACGCCTATCTGTTCGATCACGATACCACGCTCGCGATTCTGGCCGGATTCGCCCACAACCGGCGAATCATGATCCAAGGTTATCACGGCACCGGCAAATCGACGCATATCGAGCAGGTCGCGGCGCGCCTCAACTGGCCCTGCATCCGGGTCAATCTCGACAGCCATATTAGCCGCATCGACCTGATCGGCAAGGACGCCATCGTCCTGCGGGATAACAAGCAGGTCACCGAGTTCCGTGAAGGCATCCTGCCCTGGTCGCTGCAGAATCCGACCGCGTTGGTGTTCGACGAGTACGATGCCGGCCGCGCCGACGTCATGTTCGTTATCCAGCGCGTGCTCGAACAGGACGGCCGGATGACGCTGCTTGACACCAACAAGGTCATCACGCCCAACAAGTATTTCCGCCTGTTCTCGACCGCAAATACGGTCGGGCTCGGCGATACCACCGGCCTTTATCACGGCACCCAGCAGATCAATCAGGGTCAGATGGATCGCTGGAATATCGTTACAACCCTGAATTATCTCGGCCATGAGGCCGAAACCGGGATCGTGTTGTCGAAATCACCCTCCTACAACACCGATGACGGCCGCAAGGAGATCGAGGCGATGGTGGCGCTGGCGGACCTGACCCGCCAGGGGTTCATGGCGGGTGATATCTCGACCGTGATGTCGCCGCGCACGGTCATTACCTGGGCCGAAAACGCCGTGATATTCGACGGCGATGTCGGCTTTGCGTTCCGGTTAACCTTCCTCAACAAATGTGACGAGATCGAGAGGCCGACGGTTAGTGAATATTTCCAGCGCTGTTTCGGGACCGAGCTTCCCGAGAGCAGTGTCAAGGCCGCATAGTCGGGCTGCGGGCGCCGGAACAATCCATGGCGGCACCTACGCGAGACGACGATCACCCGGTCGAGATCTTCAAACGCGCGACCGCAGCCTGCGTGCGGGCGATGTCCGGCGAAGGCGAACTGGAAGTCAGCTACGGCGCGGAGACCCCGAGCCGGACCGAGGATCGGGTGCGGTTGCCGCTGCCGCCGCGTGATCTCGACCCTTACGAAGTCGCGAAAGTGCGCGGCGAGGCTGACAGTCTGTCCCTACGAATGCGCCATCACGACCCGGCGGTTCATTCAGGGCGAATGCCAACCGGCGCGATGGCCAGGGAAATCTTCGAGACGGTCGAACAGGCGCGAGTCGAGGCGATCGGCGCCCGGCGCATGTCGGGCGTTGCCCGGAACATCGAGGTTGCACTTGAGGATCGCTACCGGCGCCGCGGTTTCGAGCGGATCAGCGACAAGGACGACGCGTCCCTGACCGATGTCATCCGGCTGCTCGCCCGCGAGGCCCTGACCGGCGAAGCGCCGCCGCCTTCAACCCGCCGCGTCGTCGATCTCTGGCGGCCGTGGATCGACAGCAAGATCGGTCAAACCCTGCAAGCGCTCGGCGCGCATGTCGCGGACCAGGGAACCTACGCCGATCAGGCCCGGCAAATGATCCAGGAGCTTGATCTCGAACTCGGCGAAGACAGTCTGTCGGACGACGATCCGAGTGAGTCGGAAGACGATAGCGACGGCGGCGAGTCCGATGAGATGAACGATTCCGGCACCCGCGGCGCCAGTGAGGACGGTGAAGACTCCGAAATGTTGCCATCGGAGATGGACGCCGGCGATGAATCCGCGGATGGCGACGAGAGCGAAGACATGGAGCCCGGCGGCGGTGATGAAGAACCTGCCAATCCGGGAACCCCACCGTCGACGCACAACGAGAGCGAAGCCCGCAAGAGCATCTACCGGGCCTACACGCTGGATTATGATGAGGTGGTTCCGGCGTCCGAACTCTGCGACCCGTCCGAACTCACCCGGCTGCGCGCTTTGCTCGACCAGCAACTCAACCATCTTCAGGGTCTGATCGGCAAACTCGCCAACCGTTTGCAGCGCAAGCTGCTGGCCAAGCAGAATCGCTCATGGCTGTTCGATCTCGAAGAGGGGATTCTCGACGCCGGCCGGCTCTCCCGCGTGGTCACGCAACCGCTCTATCCGTTGTCGTACAAGCTCGAGAAGGATACCGAGTTCCGCGATACGGTCGTCAGCCTGCTGATCGACAATTCCGGATCGATGCGCGGCCGGCCGATCACAATTGCCGCGATGAGCGCCGATATCCTAGCCCGGACACTGGAGCGCTGCGGCGTCAAGGTCGAAATCCTGGGGTTCACGACCCGGGCCTGGAAAGGCGGCAAGGCAAGAGAAAAGTGGATGAGCGAGGGCAAGCCCCAACATCCCGGACGCCTCAACGACCTCCGGCACATCATCTACAAATCGGCCGAGGCGCCGTGGCGCCATTCGCGCAAGTCGCTTGGCCTGATGTTGCGGGAAGGCACCCTGAAGGAAAACATCGACGGCGAAGCCCTGCTCTGGGCCCATCAACGGCTTATGGCCCGCCCAGAGGACCGGCGTATTATGATGGTGATATCGGATGGCGCGCCGGTCGACGACTCGACCCTTTCGGTCAATCCCGGCAACTATCTCGAAAAACATTTGCGCGATGTGATCGATTACATTGAGACTCGATCACCAGTCGAGTTGCTGGCGATCGGAATTGGCCACGATGTGACCCGGTACTACCGGCGGGCCGTGACCATCATCGATGCCGAACAGCTCGGCGGGACGATGATGAATCAGCTGACCGATCTTTTTGACGAAGATGACGGCCGAACGCGGCCGCAGGGCCGCTATGCTGCCGGTGCATCGGCTAGGCGGATGTAGAATTCGGGCTGGCCGGTCTGTTCTTGCGAAGCGTGATCATCCTGTTCAACAGAATCACCGGAACAATCCCGGCCATCACGATGATCAGGGCGGCCGGGGCGCAGTCTTCAAGCAGTTCGTCCGAAGCGTATTGATAGACATAGGTCGCCAGCGTGTCGAAGTTGAACGGCCGTAACACCAGGGTTGCAGGCAATTCTTTCATCGTGTCGACGAACACCAGAACCGCGCCGGTCAGGACGCTGCCGCGAATCAGCGGCAAGTGGACCCGGCGAAGTGTTGCCAGGGGACCGTGACCGAGGGTTCGGGCGGCCATGTCGATGTTCGGCGTGACCCTGGCGAGGCCGACCTCGGCGGCATTGACGGAAATCGCCAGAAAACGAACGACATAGGCAATCACCAAGGCCATGACGGTGCCGCTGACGGCAAGCCCGGTGGCAATCCCGAAATGCGTCCGCATGGCAGCATCAAGCATGTTGTCGGCCGCGCCCATGGGAATCATGATGCCGATCGCGATGGCTACGCCGGGCACCGCGTAGCCAAGGCAGGCCAGGCGGGCGGCAACGTTTGCGACCGGCCCCGGGCACAAACGCTTGGCGTAGGCGAGAACAAGGCCGATCAGCAATGTAACGAAGGCTGCCAAGCCAGCAAGCAACAGGCTGTTACCAGCGTATCCGAAATAGGGCAGGATCTCTGTGTCGGCAAAGCGCAAAGTAGCATAGTGACCCAGCACCGCAGCCGGAAGGACAAATCCGGCGATCACCGGCACACAACAGGCTGCAGTCGCGGCAACCGCCAGCCAGCCATTGAGAGCGTAGCCTGTCGGTGCCCGGTGCCGGGTCGAGGTCTGATGAAACCTGAGACGGCGGCGTGACAAGCGCTCGACCCAGATCAGGACGATAACGAAGCCCAACAGGACCAGAGCGATCTGTGCGGCGGCGCCAGCATTGGCCATTTCGAACCAGATGTCGAACACGCCAGCCGTTAACGTCCGCACTGCGAAATAGTCGACCGTGCCGTAGTCGTTGAGAGATTCCAGCAACGCCAGCGTCATCCCGGCGACGATGGCCGGCCGGGCCAGCGGCAGCGCGACCGAAACGAAACTGCGAACCGGGCCGCGGCCGAGGATCCGGCTTGCTTCGAGGGCGCAAACAGATTGTTCGTAGAACGATGCCCGCGCAAACAGATAGACATAGGGATAGAGCACAAGACTCAGCATCACGATCGCCCCGCCGGTGCTCCGGATTGGCGGGAAGGCGTAATCATTGGCGGTCTGCCAGCCGAACACGACTCTGAGCGCGGACTGGACCGGCCCGGCAAACTCGAGAAGATCAGTATAGGTATAAGCAATCACATAAGCCGGCATTGCCATCGGCAGGATCAGCGCCCAGGAGAACAGCCGGTGACCGGGAAAGTGGCACATCGCCACCAACCAGGCTGTTCCGGTTCCGACGACGGCAACACCGAGGCCGACACCGGCCATCAATATCAGGGTGGTCGCGATATAGTCCGGCAGCACTGTATCGGTAAGGTGTTGCCAGATCGATTCGCTTGGGAACGCTGCAATCCAGACAATTGCCAACACGGGTGCAACGACCAGAGCAGCAATGGTCACCGCGACCGCGATCCATCCTGACCGGCGGCTGCCAATGAGTCCAGGCAGAGGGCCGGCGATAAAACGCCGGCCGCGACTATCGAGAATAGCCATTGGAACAGCCGGTACCCGGCATGACATCGACCCGACGATCTGCAGGGCATACAGGCCTCATGAAGGCGCCAAGGGCTCGTGCCAAGATAAATTGTTCATTTCGCCCTGGATGAGAGGGAATAATTCCATTCGCCATGGAAGCCGTCCCGTTTGAGTGTCAGGCTTTCGAGCTGTGCGCTGGTGCCCTGCTGCCCCAAGGGACAGGTGCTCTTATCCAGTTCGGCGCTGATCGTCAATCTGCGCTTCGTCGTCGTATGACCGTTCAGATTGACCACCGTCTCATGGCTGATCAGCGGATGTCCGCGCCAGATCCCTGTGATGTGGCAGACCATACGATGCTCGATCTTGTTCCACTTGCTGGTTGCGGGTGGAAAATAGCACACTGAGACCTTGAGGCCGGTATCGCCGGCGAAGCGCTGCACCTCCAGTTTCCACAGGCGATTGCGGTTGCTGTCGGACCCGCCGCCGTCGACGGTGATCAAGAGCCGCCGTGCCTGCGGATAGGCCGGACGTCCAATCCGTGTCCACCGGCGCCGCAAGGTCTCGACCGTAAATGTCGCCGTATCATGGTCGACGTCGACACGCACCCGACCCGTGCTGCGGGTCATGTCGGACACCCCATGGGAAATCACCCTACCAAGCTCCTTGTCGGGACAGTCATACGTCCGAACCGGTGCGGGATCGTCCTTTGGGCGCCAGTCCCGCCCACCATTCCGGAAGGGCCTGAGCCGGTCTTTCTTTTTCGTGTCCATGGAGACAACGGGCAGGCCGAGCTCTTGAAACGCCCGCACACGGAGGCTGATGCGCCGGACCTGCGCGTTCCGGTCGGGGGCTGACAGAGCCCTCCAGCGTCTTGCTGTTGGCTTGCAGGCTGTAGCCGGCCTCATGCAACAGCCGGTTCATTGTGTGTTCGCTCACGGGATGTCCCGCGCTGTTGCTCGTCCATCGCAGCGGTCCCATCGGGTCGCCGCACGTCCCGGGATCGAGACGCGCCTCAAGGGCTGCAATCAGCTCCGGATCGTGGACGCTCAGCGGCTTGCGCCCGCTCCCGGGCGAACGAAGCCGCGCCGGCGGCTCGCCGCCGTCGTCCTGCCGGGATTGATCCAAGTCCCTCAGCCCCGTCCGGATCGTCGTGCGCGACAGATCTGTCGCGTCCACAACGCGCCCGATCCCGCGGGCTTCCACCGCCGCCCACCGGCAGCGGCTGCGCTCATCGAGACACCAAGCGAGTGCAGAGAACTTGGTTTGCGGTGTCGCGCTCACAGAAGTTTCCACAGCGAACTGACTATATCTAATCTCCTAGAAACAAATGATTTATTTTGGCGGAAGCCTTAACCGTCAAAATCGACGCGATCGACCATCCGGACAGCTGCCGACCGCAATTCGGCAATGGCGCCAATGGCAAGAGGGTCGGCTTTGAACCGGCCCCAAGCCGCGACATCTGGCAGCCATGGTACTTCCGGGTGAACCGGGTATTCGTAGTTCAGTGCCGCATAGAGCGTCTGACCCGGGCCGGACAGGAATTCCATGAGGGCAAGGGCATTGGCCCGATTGGGCGCACTTTTGGTCATGGCGACACCCGAGATGTTCACATGGCTACCACGACCTTCCTGGTTCGGAAAGATCAGGAACACCGAATCCGCCCAAGCCTGCTGGTCCGGTTTTTGCAGCATCTTGCCGTAATAATAATGATTGCCGATGGCAAGGTCGCACTCCCCCTCCGCGATCGCCTTGACCTGGGCACGGTCGTTACCCTGCGGCTTGCGCGCGAGATTGGCCCGCACGCCGGCCAGCCATTTCTCCGCTGCCACTTCGCCATGATGAGCGATCATCGAGGCAATCAGCCCGACATTGTAACTGTTCTTGCCGCTGCGTGAGCAAATCCGCCCTTTCCATCCGGGGTCGGCAAGGTCTTCATAGGTCGAGATTTCACCCGATTGCACGCGGTCCTTCGAGGCGTAGATGATACGGACCCGGGTGGTCATACCGTACCAGTGACCTCCAGGATGACGGTATCTGGACGGAATGTTCTTGTCGAGAACTGGGGATCTGACCGGCTGGGTCACGCCAGCTCTGTAGGCATCGTTGAGACGTCCGACATCAACGGTAAACAGCAGGTCCGCCGGACTGTTGGCGCCTTCAGACCTGAGACGCGCGATCATGCCCTTCTTCGCAAACACGACATTGACCTTGATCCCGGTTTCGGCTGTGAAAGCCTCGAACAGCGGCTTGACCAGGAATTCTTGCCGGTAGGAATAGATATTGACTTGGTTGTCCGAGGCCGTCGCGGGTCGTCGCGGTGCCAGGCTCAGGGCCGACGCGCTCGATATTGCGACTGCAACAAGCGTCAACCACGCTGTCCATGTTACCATTTCGATTATTTCCTGATTGTGAATGAGAATCATTCTCATTCTTTTGCCGCGGCTCGCAGGACCCGTCAACACATGTGCGAATGCGAGACATTCGCACATGTGTTAAATCGCATATATGTTTGATGTCATTGTCATGACGCGGTTTTGAGGATAATTTTCGAAGTTCGGGCAGGAAAAGCTGCCAGTCAGGTCCGAAACCTGTCGCCCGCGCATCGCATCAAGCGCAACCATGAACAATCTCTTTGCGGTGCCAGCCGGCCGGTATATTGATCTGATCCTTGAGGTGAATTCGCGACCACGCGAACGCCCTGCAGAACCCGACCAGTCTGGCGTCAGCTTACACAGGGTGAACTTCATCCGGATCGGTCAGGGTCTCAGCAAAAGGCGTGCGGAGACCGTAAGGGCGATCCGGTTGCAGGCCGGCGCGCGGACATTGTCGAGCCAACCTGTCGCGGGCCGAAAAAGCGGTATTCTGGATCTTGCTAACCAGCCTTGACGTGGACAGCCTCGAAGCAATATCCGAGGTCATCGATTTCTACTTCCAGAGACAGCGCCTCGAGGATTACTTTCGGGTGCTCAAATTTAGTTGCCAGACCGAATATCTTGCCTTCAGTACCACCAACCGGCTACAGCACGCCATCGCCACCAATACCGTGATCGCCTAGCGGACCTTGCTGGCTTGTGAGGTGTCGGCCTGCGGCGTCAGCCTCATGTTCACCGATTACGAGCTAGATTTTTTGCAGACCCGGTTCGGAGTCCGAAACGCACCAGGGGGTCGTGACAGGTGAGGCCCTCCAATGGGGAATAGTGTATCGGAGTGCCGGCCATCATCGACAGTCAGAGCGTGACGACGGTCGAAGCGGGCAGCGAGGAATGCGGCTATGATGCCGGCAAGACGATCAAAGGCCGCAAGCGTTACCTTGCCGTCGACGTCGACGGCAAGGTAACGCTTGTCGCCCAGATCCATCCGGCGCATATCCAGGACCGGGATGGCGTGCGTCCCTTGTTGCTGGCGTTGTAGGCCGGTCAGAACACGGTGCAGACCGTGTTTGCTGACGGCGCCTGTGGCGGCGACAAGCTGGCAAGCGCGCTCAAGGAAGCGAATTGCCCGATCACCGTGGAGGTCATCGAAAAACCCAGGGACACCAAGGGGGTCGTCGTCATGTCCCGGCGCTGGGTGGTCGAACGTATCTTCGGATGGTTGCGCCGCTGTCGGCGCCTCTCCAGAGACTTCGAGCGATCCATCGCCAGCTCCCTCGCCTGGCTCCTGCTGGCTCTGAGCCGTGTTCTCATACGCCGCTTCGGACGCATGCAGGTCACTGGAACTACTTGATATTATTATGATTCAGACACTTAGACACCACGGTCCGTATCACGCGCGGTGCTGTTAACAATTCGATTGAGGATTGTTAACACGAAATACCCGTGACTTCGATCGTCTATCCAGTCAACGCCATCTGCATCATAGTCTGGCGCACCGGTCTCCGTATCGTCGCACACCTTCAGCCCGAGCTCTCGGCTGGTTCACCCCGCATCCGTCACCCCTATTGCTCGCCAGCGCACCGGCGCCCGACCTTACCGGAATTCTCCTGCGCTTCTGCGATGTTTTTTCCCACACTGCTTCCCGCCTGATCTCCGCATGGCGGCCTTTTTCGAACCCGGCCTCAGAGTCCATCTGTTAGCCCGATCGCAGTTCCTCCAGAGAACACGAAGCTGCTCAACTTGGACCATCGATTGGAGTGGACCCTTGGGGTTGGACAGTTTCATGCGGCGGTTTTGACCGGTTTGCGGGACTGCTTCTCCTCGAAGCGGTTGGGGCTCAGGTATCCGAGGGCCGAGTGTAGGCGTCTCTCGTTGTAGCTGTCGAAGAAGCGCGGCCGGTGCTCCGCGACGTCCGCCGCGCTCTCGAAGGCCATGGGGTAGACGCCCTCGGCCTTCAGCGTCTTCATGAAGTTCTCCATCATGATAGACGAAGCCGCCGAGGATAGCGATGTAGGTCAGATCGGCGACCCAGAGCTGGTTCGGGCCATCGACCTCGCGCTCCCTGGAACGATCGGGGAAGACGGGCTCGTCGTGATCGCTGTCGGTGGTGGCGACGAAACCGCGCCGGCGCGGCGGATGTAAAGCGTGCTCGCGCATCAGGCGCTTGATCTTCTTGTGGTTCACCACCCAGCCCCGATGCCTGAGCGCCGCCTGCAGGCGGCGCCATCCGTAGGCCTCGAACTCCTCCTTGATCGCGGGCATGGCCTCCACCAGGGCGGTGTCGTCTGCCGATCCGCCCGAAGCGCGGTAGTTAAGTAGAACGCGTGGTCCCCATCACTCGGCATCCTTCGGCGACGGAGAGGCCCTGGGGCCGGTGATGACGGACATGGGCGCGTTTCTCGGCCGTCGTCCGTGCCGCTGAGCCCCCCTTGGAAACTCGAGCTCCAGGGCCTGCTTGCCGACCAGGCGCTCGAGCGCCGCGATCCGGGCCTCGTATTCCTGGACCATGCTTGCCGCCTCGGCGTCCTCGTCGAAGGCGCCGGCCTCGTACTTGTCGACCCGGATCCGGATCAGGGGGCGGGAGAGTTCGTGGCCGGCTTGCCAGGCCGTGGAGGGTCTCGCCAGCGAGATACTCCTGAACGACCCAGCCGCTTGAAGGCGATGCTATGGGTGCGGTGGGTACGGTGCTTGGCCATGGGCAGCGATCCTTCGAATGCCCGGCCCACCGGTCAAATCATTTCAAGCCGACTGTCCGGCCCCAAGGGCCCACTCCATGTTCGGGTGACATACGCTGAATGCGTGCAAGGCCGCGGATTTTGGAATACGGCACGCCTTGACAGTCAGGCGGCCGGAGTCGACAAAGCACCGGGAATGGTATCAATCCCGCCGATGACCCGAATCCGAACACCGCGCACGGCAGGTGCGGATCAAACTCAACGAGAGGGATAGCATGGCGAATTCTTCCGGCGCGCCCAAGACCGGGAAGATCCCCGCGACCATCGTCACCGGATTTCTGGGTGCCGGCAAGACCAGCCTGATTCAGCACCTCATCGCAACGGCGGCCGGCCGCCGGCTGGCATTCGTGATCAATGAATTCGGTGATTGCGGCGTCGACCGCGACCTGCTGCTGGGATGCGGTCTTGCCGATTGTGCCGAGGATGACATCGTCGAACTGGCCAATGGCTGCATCTGTTGTACCGTCGCCGACGATTTTCTGCCGACCATGCGAAAGTTGCTCGACCGTCCGCAACCGCCGGACCATATCATCATCGAAACCTCCGGCCTTGCCCTTCCAAAACCTCTGGTGAAGGCCTTTGCCTGGCCGGAAGTGCGCACGCGGGCGACGGTTGACGGAGTTATTGCCGTCGTCGATGCGGAAGCCGTCGCAGATGGCCGGTTTGCCCCTGATCCGACAGCGGTCAAAGTCCAGCGCGAGGCCGATGAACAACTGGACCACGAAACGCCGCTGGAAGAACTGTTCGAAGAACAGATTCAGTGCGCCGATCTGGTCGTCCTCAACAAGGCCGACAGCGTCGACGATGACGCTTGGCCAGGGATCACCGCCGCCGTCGCCCACCATCTTCGCCCGGCCGTCAAGAGCTTGCGGGCGCGTTACGGCAGAATCGACGCGCCGGTGCTGCTCGGGCTCGGGCTTGAAGCGGAGGGCGATCTTGACTCGCGGCCGTCGCATCACGATGGCGACGATACCCACGACCATGATGATTTCGAGAGCTTTATCGCGAACCTGGGTCCGGTGGACGACCCGGATGCCTTGGTGAAACGCCTTGAACGAACCATCGCCGACCACGATATTCTTCGGATCAAGGGATTCCTGTCCGTTCCCGGCAAGCCGATGCGCCTAGCCCTGCAGGCCGTCGGCGATCGGATCGAATATTATTTCGATCGCGATTGGGGGCCCGATGACGATCGTTGTTCACGCCTCGTGGTAATCGGTTTGCAGGGCCTCGACAGGGCCCGGATCATGCGGGCGCTCGGCGCTGCCTGACGAGTCCGAATGATGCATCTTCTTGCCGCCACGCCCGGCCGTGCGGTCGACGGGGCCGAGGCGGTCGATCTTGATCAGAGCCCAGGCGACATCGTGATCCTGTCGGCTGCTGATTCCGATCTCGCCTGCCTGTCGGCAGCCCATGCCAGCCAGGACGACACGGCACCCCGGTTACGCCTCGCGAACCTGATGGGACTGGCTCATAACCTTTCCGTCGATCTGTATGTCGAGACCGTGATCGGCAAGGCTCGGCTGATTATCGTGCGAATGATCGGCGGCATCGGCTACTGGCCGTACGGGATCGAACAGATTGCCGCAACGGCCCGCGAACGCGGGATCTCCCTCGCGGTCGTTCCGGGTGACGACAAGCCGGACCCGGCATTGAGCGATCATTCAACCCTCCCGGTCAACGATGTCCAGCGTATCCACGCCTATTTCACGCATGGCGGCGTCGAAAATGCCCGGGCCCTGCTTGCCTATGCGGCGAGTCTGATTGGCCGGACGATTCAGTGGACCGAACCGGCTCTCCTGCCGGCAGCCGGCCTTTACATGCCGGATCAAGACATGCCGGGCCTTGCCGAGCTGCAAGCCGGCTGGCGGCCCGACCGCCCGGTTGCCGCCATCGTCTTCTACCGCGCCCTTGTGCAGTCCGGAAACCTGAAACCGGTCGACGCCCTGATCAGGGCGTTGACCGAGCGTGATCTCAATGCCCTGCCAATCTACGTATCGAGCCTAAAGGATGCGGTCTCGGCAGACCTGGTTGTCCGCATGGCCCGGGACAGCGATTGCGCCGTCGTGCTGAACGCAACCGGATTCGCTGTTTCCAGTCCCGGCAGTCCGCATTCTGGAACCCCACTCGAAGCAACGGACTGTCCGGTTCTGCAGGTGATTTTTTCGGGCAGCAACCATGCCGGCTGGTTGGCCTCAGCGGCCGGCTTGTCCGCCCGCGACATCGCGATGAATGTCGCATTGCCGGAATTCGATGGCCGGTTGCTCTCACGGGCGGTGTCCTTCAAGGCAGAAGCGCGATTTGACCCTCGAACCGAATGCCCGATCATCGCCTACGAGCCCGTCGCTGACCGGATCGCGTTTGTCGCCGACCTTGCTGCCAACTGGGTCCGGTTGCGCCGTTCAGCCCCGGCCGACCGGCGGCTGGTTCTGGTCCTCGCCAACTATCCAAACCGCGATGCAAGGATCGGCAATGGCGTCGGGCTCGACACGCCGGCGAGTATCGTGGTTGTGCTCCAACGCCTTGCCGGAAGCGGATACCGGCTCGACAATGTGCCCGGAGACGCAGAAGCACTAATGAAACGACTCGTTGCCGGCCCGACCAATGCACCGCGGAACTCGGGTTCCGGCGGCGTTCGTTTCAGCCTCGCAGCCTATCGCGCCTTCTTCGAAACGCTCCCGGCGACGGTCCGGCAGGCGATCGCGGTGCGCTGGGAATCGCCCGAGGCCGACCCCTTCATTCACGGCGGGGACTTCGTGCTGCCTGTGATCTGTCTGGGTAATGTCGCAATCGCGGTTCAGCCAGCCCGCGGCTACAATATCGACCCCAAGGCCACCTATCATGATCCCGATCTGGTACCGCCACACGGCTACCTTGCCTTCCATGCCTGGTTGCGGCGCGGCTTCGACGCCCATGCGGTGATCCACATGGGCAAACACGGCAATCTCGAATGGTTGCCGGGCAAGGCCGTCGCGTTGTCCGAATCCTGTTATCCCGAAGCGGTGCTCGGCCCGTTGCCAAATCTCTATCCCTTCATCGTCAACGATCCCGGGGAGGGCAGCCAGGCCAAACGCCGCAGCGCAGCGGTCATCATCGATCACCTGACGCCGCCATTGACCCGCGCCGAAACCTACGGACCGTTGAAGGATCTGGAGGCGCTGGTCGACGAATATTTCGAGGCGGCAACCCTTGACCCGAGGCGGCTCGACCCTCTCGCAACCCGGATTCTCGAACTTGTAGAACAGTTGAAGATCGACCGGGATTGCGGCATCGGCGCGACCGACGACGATGGTGTCCGCCTGCGCAAACTCGATAGTTGGCTTTGCGAGCTCAAGGAAATGCAGATCCGCGACGGGCTCCATGTTTTCGGGAGGGCTCCGAAAGGGCGCTTGCTGAACGATCTTCTGGTCGCTCTGCTGCGATTGCCTCGCGGCGACGGCCGTGGAGGTGAGGCGTCCCTGCACCGGGCGTTGGCAGCAGATCTCGAGTTCGGCGACTTCGATCCTCTCGACTGCACGATGGCCGCACCATGGACCGGTCCCTGGCCGGCGGCGCTGACGGCCATATTGCCGGAAGCACCCTGGCGAAGCACCGGAGATACCGTGGAACGGCTTGAAGTCCTCGCCGCCGCACTGGTTGCGGGCCGGCTGGTGCCGGACCCTTGCTGGATACGGTCGCGCGCCGTCCTCGCTTGGCTCGAGACCTGTTTGCGGTCGGCGGTGGAAGCCAGCGGCGATGCCGAGTTCAAGGGATTGCTCGACGGCCTCGCCGGTCGCTTCGTAGAACCGGGACCGTCGGGAGCGCCAAGCCGGGGTCGGCCGGATGTGCTGCCGACCGGGCGCAATTTCTATTCGCTCGACACGCGCGCCGTCCCGACACCGACGGCCTGGCATCTGGCCTGGCGCGCGACGGACTTGCTGCTTGCCCGCTATCGTCAAGATCATGGGGACTGGCCGCGGCGGCTGGCTCTTTCCGCCTGGGGCACCGCGAACATGCGGACCGGCGGAGACGATATTGCCCAGGCCCTTGCCCTCATAGGCGCCCGGCCGGACTGGGAAGCGTCCTCGGGCCGGGTTATCGGTTTTGAAGTGCTACCGCTGACGGTTCTCGACCGACCTCGCGTCGACGTGACCTTCCGCATTTCCGGTTTTTTCCGAGACGCGTTTCCGTGGCAGATCGACCTGCTGGATTCCGCCCTGCGGACGGTCGCGGCGCTGGACGAACCCGAATCCCGGAACCCGCTCGCGGCCGCCGTCCGGCGCGAGGCCGGAGCGATGCAAAACGCCGGGATGCAACCGGCCACAGCATGGCGACGGGCGGGGTTCCGGATATTCGGCTCGAAACCAGGGGCTTATGGCGCCGGCCTGCAGACGCTTATCGACGAGCAGATCTGGGATGACGACAGCGACCTTGCAAACGCCTATATCGGCTGGGGCGGCTACGCCTATGGCGACGGTGCGGCTGGCACCGCAGAGCATGGCCTTTTCGAGGATCGCCTGCGTCAGATTCAGGCGGTGCTGCACAACCAGGACAACACCGAACACGATATTCTCGACTCCGACGATTACTACCAATTTGAAGGCGGTTTGGCAGTCACGGTCCGGCATCTCTCTGGCACCCAACCGACGCTCTATCACGGTGATCATTCCCGTCCGGAATCGCCACGCATTCGCACCCTCGAGGATCAGATTGCGCGGGTCGTGCGCGGCCGGGTGGTCAATCCGAAATGGATCGCCGGGGTCATGCGTCACGGCTACAAGGGTGCTTCCGAGATGACGGCGACCGTCGATTACCTGTTCGCCTTTGCAGCGACCGCCAGGTGTGTTGGCGACCATCATTTCGACGCCGTTTTCGAAGCCTTTATCGAAGATCCTGCTGTCGCAGGATTTCTCGAGCGTCACAACCCGGCAGCACTTGCCGATATCGCGGCCCGTCTTGAAGAGGCGCGCCGGCGCGGGTTATGGCGGCCCGGGCGCAACAGCATCCCGGCGCAACTGGCCAGGTTTTCCAGAGAGTCCTGAGAGCTTGTTCCATGCGTAGCGAACGGCCGCAACATGAGGCATTCCGTGCCGGTCCGCAGGCCCCGGCAAGACGATCAACGGCCGCAAGCGGCACCATTCCCGGCGCGCCGCCACTCCCGGTGGTCGAGGTGCTGTGGCTGTCAATGATCGCGGCCGGCAGCGGCGCCGAGCGACCGTCGCAGGCTCGGGTATGCCCGGCCTCCATCATGGCATTGAGAACGCCGTTTCGCGACCTGGCATAGCAATAGGTCGGGATCGTGGAAACTTTGGAAAACAATCCGCTGGAAAGCGCCACTGACATCCTGAGGCCAGCATGGACCGGATCGTGTCAATGACCTGCCGGAGATCCGTCTTGCGAGGCCGCCCCAAGCGTCCCGGTTTCGGCAACAGAGGCTCAATGATCGCCCATTCAACATATGTCAGATTGTTTTGTGTCGTGTCATGAGGTCGCTATCCCGAAAAGATCACCGAGGGGGTAGAAACGGCTGCTTCTCATGGCATACCGTTTGAACGATCAAGGGCTTGTGCCAATCGAACAGGAAGCAGCCTTGACGACACAGTGTCCTGGCGAACAGCTTGAGTTTCACGCCCTGGGGCAGCGCTTGGTGACGGGTCGATTTGATGGCGGGCGCATCAGTTCCGCCGGTGGCGGGGTGACGGCGCGGGTGTCGAGGTGTTTCCTGGATTCCCGCAATCGCGCGAGCATCGAACATGGCGTCGACGACTTGGTGAGCCGACGCATCGACGCGATGGCCCTGGGATACGAAGCCCTCAACGATCCTGATGCGCTATTCCCGGTGCTGGTGGGCAAAGCCGACGTGACAGGGGACAAGCGGGTGCGCGCGACCGGGCCACGCCCTGGCCAGTGCGAGCACCCTGAAGCGCCTGGACTTCGGTGAGCCCGGGGAGGCCACGCGCCGTCGCTACACACGCATCGCCGGGCGCCCCGGGGAACTCGATGAGCTGCTGGTCGAGCTGTGTGTGGGGTCCCATCGCCGGGCGCCGGGCGCGATCTGGCTCGACCTCGATGCGACCGATGACCCGTTACACGGTCATCGGGAGGGTCGGTTCTTCCATGGGTCCGACGGGTGCTCCTGTTACTTGCCGCTGTCTATCTTCTGTGGCGCGCCCCTGCTGTGCGCGCGGCTGCGCCCTTCGGACCGGGAGGCCTTGGCGGGTCGCGTCGAGGAGCTCGCGCGCATCGTGGGGCAAGTGCGCCGTCACTGGCCCCACACGCGCATCGGCATCCGGGGTGATTCGGGCTTTTGCCGCGAACCGATCCTGCGCTGGTGCGAGGACAACGGCGTCGACTCTGTCTTGGGACTGGCGCGCAACAAGCGCCTGGTGGGCGCGATCGGGGCCCGGGCGGCGCATCGTCGCACGGGCAAGGCGGCCCGCCGATACCGGGACTTCGAGGACGCGAGGCAAAAATCGTGGAGCCGCAGCCGACGCGTGGTGGGCAAGGCGGAGGATCTGACCAAGGGCGAGACCCCGCGCTTCGGGGTGACCCGTCTTCCCACTCGTCGGGCCGCTGCCAAGCGCCTGTCCGAGAAGCTGTCCCGCGCGCGGCGACAGGGAGACCCGCATCAAAGAGCCGCAGCTCGACCTGTTCGCCGACCGCACCAGCGCGCAAAGGATGCGCGCGAACCAGCTGCGCCTGTACGTCTCCTCCTTCGCCTATGTACGGATGCAGCCACTTCGAACACGCGGCGCCCAGGGCACCGAGCTGGCCCGCGCTCAGGGCGCCACCCTGCAGCGCAAGCTGTTGAAGGTCGGGACACGGATCGGCATTACGGCCCGTCGGGTGTGGCTGTCCTTCTCCCGGGCCTATCCCTATGCCAGGGTCTTTGCCGAGGGGCTGGCGAACCTGCAACGAGAACCACTATGGCGTGAGCCCGGATAGCTTGACGACCTCTGCACCGCATTGACCGAACACCCGCGCCTCGCCGGGGACGGCGCACGCCCGCCGGTCGCCATCCAGGTCAATGTAGCCTTGTGATACCAAACGCAAGTCATATGAACCGATACAGTGAGGCATCGGGATCAGCACGATGGGGCTACGGCCCAGCTGCGCCGGGTTGTATTGGTGATGACGTCGGGCTGGTCGGTCAGCCATTGCCACCCCGTCCAGCAGGCGTCCCTCAGGGCGGAGACATCCTTGAACACGCGGTTGGCGAAGCGGTTCGATTTCAGGAACAGAATGATCTGCTCCATCGGATTGAGTTCCGGACTGTAGGGCGGCAGATGCACGAGCGTCAGGTTGGGGGGAACGAGAAGGTCGCCCGAGCGATGCCAGCCCGCCCCGTCCAGCACAATCACGCCGTGCGCACCCGGCGCCACGGCCGCGCCGATCGCCGCCAGATGCTCGTTCATCGACGCCGTGTTCGCCCTGTCCGCCACGTGGGCGATGCCGACGCCGCGCTCTGCGCAGGTGGCGCCGAACAGATAGACGTAGCCATAGCGATGGTCGCGCAGGATGCGCGGACGCTGCTTCCCATTCGCCCAGACCCGTGTCGTCATCCCCTTCTGGCCGATGCGCGCTTCGTCCTGGAACCAGATTTCTATCGGACCCGCCAGCGCCTCAGAGCTGAGCGCCGACGTCAACTGTGCCTCGAACTCCGCCACGAACGACCTCTGCCGCTCCGCGTCGGCTTTGGGGTGGACCGGCCGCCCCGAGACAAAGCGAAACCCGGCCCTTCGGAGCATCATACGGGCACCGCTCTCCGTATAGATGACCCCGAAGGCCTCCTCGATTTTCCGTACGATGTCCTGAACGCGCCAGCGCGTCACACCGTCCCGCTCAAGCTCGGGACCCGCCTCGATCCAGGCGCCGATCTCGGCGATCTGCGCGTCCGTCAACCGGCCCTCGCTCCCGCCGCGCGGGAGATCCGCGAGGCCGTCGAAGCCCTCCGTGTTGTAGCGCAACACCCAGTCGCGCAGGATTTGAAGCTCCATGCCCTGCGCCCGAGCCGCCTCCGTGCGAGACGCACCCTCCATGATCATGGCGAGCGCACGCGCGCGCGACGCTTGCTTCGCGTCCCCGCAGTGCCTCGAAAGCGCGTGGAGCTCGTCCGCTGTGTGTGCCGTCCAGGTTATCGGCGTTGCCGCACTCATCGTCATCCTCCGGCGCTGGTGAGTCGATCACCACAGTCTATGAAGGTCGTCCGGACCGTCACCCCAACATATTGGGATGGTGAGTCAATTTGGAGCGCGCTTGGTATGAAACCGGCAACAAACGCTCCTGGAACGCTCCAAACACCCCTCAAGCGTAGCGCCGAACGACCCACAACGCGTATCGCGACCCAACCCGCGTCCCGAACCAGCAAAATGAAACCCAAATCCCAAATCGGTGACCGATGCGGGCTAGTACCGCTCTTGAGCGGCTTTGTCCCAAACTATGGTAGTCTCCGTGTATGGCGTGCGAACCGGCACAGAATGCCTCATGGTGAGGCCGTTCGCTATGGATTGATCGGAACAAGCTCTGAGACCAGCTCAAGGCCCGACGCCTCGGGGCAGGACAAATCCCTGCCAGCCGATTGGAATGTTTCGGTAGGTGCATCGACCGCGCCGATCAGTGATCAGCTTGGAACGATTGAACACAAGGTCGCCGTGGTGCAGTCCGCTCCACTATCTGCGCTATTTCAGCAGCGTTCCGCGAGCAGTCGGATTGCCGTGCAGATAGGCGGCAGCATCCATTGGCTTCCGGCCCGCCTTCTGTATCCGGATCAGGCGAAGGGAGCCGGAACCGCAAGCGACAGTGAGCGCGTCGTCAAGGACTGTCCCTGGGGCGCCTGTCGGGACATCGAGCTGCCGGGGTTCGGCCTCCAGCACCTTCACTCTGGCACCGCCAATTTTACACCAGGCGCCGGGAGCCGGAAACAGCGCACGCACCTGACATTCCAAGTCCGATGCCGAGCGTGTCCAGTCGAGCCGGCAGTCGAATTGCCGAAGTTTGGCAGCATAGGTCATGCCGGTCTCCGTTTGCGGGACCGCGGCCAGCCGGCCTGTGGCGCAACCGTCCAGCGTCTGTACGATCAAACGGGCGCCAAGCGTAGCGAGAGCGTCGTGAAGGCTGCCACCAGTCGCGTCCCCCGTGATCGGAACCGCCTCGCGCAGCAATCCCGGCCCGGTATCGAGTCCGGCGTCCATTTGCATGATCGTGATTCCGGTTTCACGGTCGCCAGCCATGATTGCACGCTGGATCGGAGCAGCGCCGCGCCATCGCGGCAGCAGCGAAGCGTGAATATTGATGCATCCAAGGCGAGGTACCGAGAGGATTGGCGGCGGCAGGATCAAACCGTAGGCCACGACGACGGCAGCCGCCACGCCGAGTTCGGAGAATGTCTGGATCTCGACCTGGTCATTGAAGGTATGCGGCGCGCGGACGGTCAGCCTGCGATCCTCTGCAAACTGGTGGACCGCCGACCGCCGTTCACGCAAGCCCCGATCGGCCGGCCGTTGCGGCTGTGTGTATACCGCAGCGATCATGTGACCGGCGTCGAGCAGTGCTGCGAGTGCCGGAACGGCAAAATCCGGTGTACCCATGAAGGCGAGACGCAGTGGCTGCGCGGCTTCGGTCATACAGGAAGTCCACTCATCCTCGGTTATCGCGGCCCCGCAGTTTCTTCGCCTTGACCATTTTTCGCATGATCATGTTGCGTTTCAGGGACGAGAGATGATCAACGAATAGAATCCCGTCGAGATGGTCGATTTCATGCTGAGTACAGATCGCGGCCATACCTTCCGCATCACGCTCCTGGACTGCACCATCGCAATCCTGATACCGGATCCGGACTGTCGCCGGCCGTGTCACCTCGGCGTAATGACCGGGCAGCGACAGGCACCCCTCATTATGCATTATCTTCGTGTCGGATCGTACGACGATTTCCGGATTGATCATGCAAAACGGTTCGGCGCGTTTGCCAGTTTCGAGGTCCACACCAATGACGGCAATCCGCCTCTTCACGCCAACCTGCGGTGCGGCCAATCCGATGCCGTCGGCGGCATGCATCGTGTCGATCATGTCGTCGATCAGCCGGCGGACTCTGGAATCGATACCCGGTACCGGATCACACCGGGCCTTCAGAACCGGATCGGGCGCCCAGAGAATGGGAAGAACAGCCATGGACTTTCAGGATCTGCTGAACTCACCGTCACCTAAACAATTGTTTCATGTCCGTCAAGAACGCGCTGACATTTGCCCACGGCGATCCTGTACCAGGTTCCCCTGTTTTTCTCATGCCTGCCGATAATGTGATCGACCGCGCGAATCGGACATTCACGGTTCGTTGGCCCTGGATCGGCCGGTCGATGCGGCGCGGCGCGTTGTCGGTCGGGCGATCCTGGAGACAGCCGTCGCGTTGTGCGGGCGGCGGACACACCGGTGGTGTCGTGGTTTCGGGAGAGCGGTCTCGGTCGGAGGGGCGTGAAGAGCGCCTTCATGCCGTCCTCGCATCGATCGGGGCTCTTCTGAAAACCGTCTCGTCCAGCCATGCCGATCTCGAGCGGAAACTGGCCTTCTTCAAGCGCAACCATCACCGCATGGGCTATCATGAGTTGCAGTCCCGGGTCCTGATCGTGGGGTCCGGGACCGTCGAAGCCGCCAACAAGGTTCCGGTCACGCAGCGGATGACATGGTCGGGGATGCAATGGACAGTTGATGGCGGTCAAGGGATCCTGAGCACCCGGGCCCTGTTGAAATCCGGTCGCTTCAATGCCGCCTAGTCTGAAATCCTGAACAGTGTGACGGTGTGTAAATGATAATGCGCCATATTGTGAAAACCGCTTATGCACGTAGCTCCGGTTGCGAGAGTTTGCCGCGAGAAGTTGACTCCTACCGGTCCATTTGGACGGTTTTCGATCAACATGTTGATCAAGCCGGAGCCAAGTGCATAAGCGGTTTGTGAAAACCTTCTCGTATCTTAACCTAGGTTGGCATTTTTTGTTCCGCTGTCCTTTATCGCTTTGATATGGGTTGATGTTTTTCTCGGCCGATTTCAACATGGCCCGATATTTTGTTGGCTTCTGTCAGCTCGTCAGACGGGCCCTCCTGCGGTGGATGGCGGGTTCCACGGCCGCTGCCGAGGAGATTTCGGCACCCTCGGCGGCCGGGCGCGTGTCCTGGCGGTTGACGATCAACGTGGCGTCGGTCTGGCGCCGGCGCGTGGTGATCCGCACCCAGCTCCGCAGGACCGTCGCGGACCGATGCCCCGCACTTGTGGATGCCCGTGCGGCGAGCCGGGTACGGATCAGATGCACGGCGTGACAGGCCAGCACGGCGATCCGCAGGTGGGCCGCGATGCGACGGTCGAGCTGGTGCCAGATCGGGCGAAGGCCGAGCTCGGATTTCAGACTGCGGAAGAGGGCCTCGATGTCGATGATACGCCAGTCGGTCCGCGGGACCGTCTCGATATCCCGGTCGACGTGGCTGGTGCGCAGCCCATCGGCGCCGGCGCCCTCACGGCCTCGTCGTATTGCGGCCTGCGCTTGAAGCGCACGGCAGACGGGTTGGCGCCGGTGTCCGCCGTCTCGAGCGTGATCTCCTAGATAGTGTCGTCACGAAATACCAGCCCAGAGCGCCAGACACCGAATCTGCACCGCGGCAAGGAACGATGCGGCATTCCTGGCGTATCGCGTGGCAATCCCACGCCAACGCTTGAGCCACAGAAACGCGTTCTCCACCAAATGCCGGCGCCGGTAGAGATGGACATCATACGCTCTGGGGTGCTTGCGGTTCCGCTTCGGCGGAACCGCTGGAATGACTTCATGCTCCTCACAATAAGACAGGATGGCATTCGTGTCATAGGCCTTGTCCGCCAACAAGGACTCGGCATCTATCCCTTCAATCAGCTCGACCGCTTGACTGCAATCTGCTGCCGTCCCCTCGGTCACCAACACCCGCACCGGCATCCCATGCGCGTCCACAGCCAGGTGCAGCGTCGTGTTCAGCCCCCTTTTGTGCGACCCATCGCCTGATTGCCGCCGACCGCACCGCTCGCATGGGGATGTACCTTGAGATGACTGGCGTCAATCATCAGCCACTCATAGTCCGGCTCATCCACCAGAGGCTCCAGCAACGCCCCCCAGAGCCCCTTGTCCCGCCAGCGACAGAACCGACGATGGGTAGTTTTCCAGTCTCCATAGTCTGGCGGCACATCACGCCAGGGAGCGCCGGTGCGCAGAATCCAGAAGATCGCATTAATGAACCGTCGATTATCCTGCGCCACCCCACCCCAACGTCCCGCTCGGCCAGGCAGATGAGGCTCCAACAACAGCCAGACCCTGTCCGACATGTCGTGACGCCGATGAGCCAATCCCATGAGTCGCCTCCAGGAACCATCGAGTGAATTCGACAGATAGGACAGATAAACATCACTCATGACGACACTATCTAGTGTCCTGTACGCAAAGTTCGTATTGTTAAGGGGGTGGTGTCGATTCGGGGGGCATGGTGATGCGACTTTCGGTGGAGATCAAGCTGAGCGCGGACGAGCGCAACGAGCTTGAGCGGCTGGCGCGCGGGCGCAAAGTCTGGCGAGGCCTGTCCGATCGGGCGCACATCGTGCTGCTGGCGGCCGAAGGGCTTACCAATGTGCAGATTGGGAGCGTGCTGGGCGTGACCAGCCAGACCGCCAGGAAGTGGCGCAATCGCTTCGCAGAGCATCGTCTTGACGGGCTTGACGACGAGCCGCGCTCCGGCCGTCCCCGGCGCATCGATGACGACGCCGTGGCCGAGGTGGTGCGCAAGACGCTTGAGGAGAAGCCTCGTGACGCGACCCAATGGAGCACGCGCTCGATGGCGCAGGCGACGGGGTATGCGCCGTCGACGGTCAATCGCATCTGGCGAGCCTTTTCCCTTCAGCCGCACAGGAGCGAGACCTTCAAGCTCTCGGCAGACCCCTACTTCGTGGACAAGACGCGCGACATCGTGGGGCTCTACGTGGACCCGCCGCAGCATGCCATGGTCCTCTGCGTGGACGAGAAATCGCAGGTTCAGGCCCTCGATCGCACCCAGCCGCTGCTGCCGCTGCGCCCGGGGCAGGTCGAGCGGCGCACTCACGATTACAAGCGCAACGGCACGACCTCGCTCTTCGCAGCCCTTGACGTCGCCACAGGCAAGGTCATCGGACAGTGCTATCGGCGCCACCGCAGCGTGGAGTTCCGCAAGTTCCTGGATCACGTCGAGGCTAACGTGCCGCCCGACCTCGAGATCCACATCGTCATGGACAACTACTCGACCCACAAGACGAAGACGATCCGCGACGGGTTCGCCCGGCGACCGCGCTGGCATGTTCACTTCACCCCGACCTCTGCCTCGTGGCTCAACCAAGTCGAGCGCTTCTTCGCCGATCTGACAGAGAAGCAGATCCGGCGCGGGGTTCACCGATCGACCGTCGAGCTGGAGCAGGCGATCACCGGGTACATCGACACCGTCAACGAGGACCCCAAGCCCTTCCGCTGGCACAAGACAGCCGATGAAATCCTGGCGTCCATCAAGCGCTTCTGCCTCAGGACCCTCGAAACCGCTGCAGCCGCAACATCATAACGGTACGAACTTTGGAATCAGGACACTAGGGCCTGGCGACCGCAGGGAAGCGCTGCTTGAGGCGTCCTATGCTCTCCAGCACCCTGTCGTAGCGCTTGAGACGGCCCTTGACCGGGAGGCCACTGCGAAGCCTTTCCAGCGCCGCCTCGAAGCGGGTCCGCGTCAGGCCCAAGACGAGGTCCCGGCCTTCTTCTTGCCCTCACTGACGACAGAGAGCCGCACCGCGCCATTCTCGGCGGCGCGGCGCCAAGCGCGCCGCTCGTGATGCGCGCTGGTGATCAGCAAGACCTCGCCGCCCCGGCCGAGGGCGATCCAGTCGTAGCCCCGCTCGCCCAGCCACAGGATGCTCTCCGCGCTGGCGATGCCCGCGTCCATGACCACCGTGGGCTTCGGCGCCGTGCCGCCGCACACCGCCTCCGCTGGATGGCGGCCCGGTGGCGCCAGAGAAGAGCGCCGATGCGCTCAAGCGTCTTGCAGTCGCCGTCCAGCGGAAGAAGCGCGGCGGTCGCACTGTCGCGGCGCAGCCAGCGGCTGGTCTCGCGCGCGCTGGCGGGACGACCCTCCTGGCGACGATCAACGCGCGCGATGCGCCCTTCGCGGCCCTTGATGCCCCGGTCATGGAGGATTTCGGCAAAGCCGGGATCGTCGGGGATCTTGAGGCACAGGCGCTCGCAGCCGATCGTGCGCGGGGTCTCGTGCTCCAGGGTATCGAAGGCGACGGTGGCGATGTCGGGCTGGCGCGCCTCTTCCTGCACCGCTTCGCTGCGAACCCCCTGGCCCTGAGCCTGGCGACGATGTCCTCAGCACGGCCGGCGCGGCTTCGAGCAGCGGCGGGCGGCCGTGGAGCAGCGTCCTGTGGCGCACCCTGTCGCCGACGCGCTGGGAGAGCATCAGCCTGTGGCTTCGCACGGGCTTGCCGTCCTTGTCGGTGTGGGTCCTGGGAGCCTTGACGTACATGGCGCGGGCGAAGGGTTGGTGATGTGTTGCCCAGACACGCGCGCCAGCGCGCCTGGCAAGGGGGATATCGACGCAACAACAAAATCCTGGCCCCACAAAAGAGTTCCGGGCGCCCACATCCATCATATAGAAGTTCAGGCGATGGAAGAGCCAAATATGTGCTGTTCTCAGACCGCAAACATCCCCCGATCAGGCACGGGCAGTGGGAAAAACTGCCAACTTGGGTTAAGAAGCAAAATAGAATATTATGCCATAGTGGAATCACTTGGTCGAAACCAAACGGTTGGTCTCGGAAATCCGATGTTTCAAAATCATGCCGACCGCGGTCGCAAATCTGAACACACAAAGCCGGCAAAAAACCGTCACAACTGGAAAAAATAGCAAAATCACGTTAACTCACTTAGCGAGGGACCGCCGTGGACATTTGCCCGCTGGTCTGCGGATGCCTGCCCCGCATTCAGGTCCCTGTCCGTGCGGCAACGATCCGGAAGCACTTCCGGCTGACCATGACGTTCGGACCTGGCTCGCCCGCGGGTGATTGAGCGGCAAACTGGCATCGCCGCCGAATCACGAAGTCTATGCCGCCCGCGTCAATCCTCACTGTTTCACGACACACTCGCCAGCGTCCAGGACGCCCCAGCCCGGTGTTCCTGTGAGAGCGTCACGAACGCGCTCGCCGGCGTTTGCATCAAGCGCCGCGACTTGCCGGCGAAGTTCGGCGAGACATTTGACCTGGTAGCCGAAGGTTGCTTGACGGTACGGACGGCCAAGCAGTTCGAGGCCGAAGTCCTGTGCGCCGTTCTCGGCAGCGTGGGCATTCGCCGCCAGGAACGGTAGGTAGACCTCGCCGCAAAACCGGATCAGCTGTGCCGTTGCGTCCGGCAACGGAGCATCCGGAGCATACCATTCGCCCTCGATCCCGGACCCGTCATCCATCTGACGCACCCAGCTTTCGGTTCGCTGTGCACTGGTTCGCATGATGGTTTGGGATGTCGGATCGGTGGCCAGCGTCTGCAACTGTCCATACAACCCGAAATCCGCCAGCGCCGGGCGGGTTCCGAACAGGAACCAGTACGCTCCGACATGGGTTTCGAGACACTCGATGATCCGATAGTAGCTCGCCTCTATGATCGAGGCATTCTCCGGCGTGCAGCCGACCAGCGGCATGCGTTCGATCTGGCGCTGGGCAAAATCGCGGGCCGCAGCGTTCCGGGCCTCGCCAGAACGGTCAGGAAAGAAATCGTCCGCAATCCAGTGGCTCGCATAATGAATATCGGCGTCATAGGCCCATCGATAGTGAAACATTGCCTTGGTCAACCACTCGTCAGCCATGTCTTCGATGAGATGGCTGAGAAAAGCTCGGGCTGGATCCTCCGGCATGACCGAGCGATGCCCGGGATGCCGTTTCTCGAGCATATAGGCGATCGGCGTGGTGTCGACCAGGCGTTGTCCGCCGTCAGGCGTTTCGAGAACCGGGATCAATGGCGGTCGCAGATCCGCGAATGACGCCTGATTGCGCTCGGTGCGCAAGACCCAGATATACGGCAGCCTGCGGTAGCGGAGGATCGCACGCAGTTTGCGCGAATAGGGCGAGCCATTGCTGCCGATGAGACGATAAGGTTCCGTGATCATCTCCCATAAGGTCTCTTCTCAACGGATTTCGAACTGCGACTACCCGACGGCTGTCCCAGCACAACACGGCCAGCGGTGTTCGATACGATGTCGCAGTCGGTTTTTCGATGCAACAGAAACAAATCCACGGTTGGAAACCCCGGAGGTTACCGGCTGGGCTCTGCCTGGCGGGGCATCAGGGCTTCGATGCGATCGGCGATCGCCGGATGGGTCGAAAACCAATGGGTTTCCCTACACGCCTGACCGCAAACATCGGCAAACTTACGGAGAGCGTCCGCAAGGTCTCCGGGAGAGCGCCCGGCGCGGTCAAGCATGCCTGCTGCGTACTGGTCGGCCTCGCGTTCGAAGCTCCTGGAGTAATCGAGGGTTGCCAGCGACACCCCTGCGGCCGCCAATTCCTCGACGAGCGAGTCATTGCCGCCGAAGACCGTGGTGACCGCAAGCAGCAGAAGACTGGCTCGGACCAGTTGACGTAAACCATGACGTTCCTCGATATGCCCGAATTCGTGGGCAATGACGGCAAGGATTTCGTCATCGCCGAGCAAGTCGACAAGCGCATCGGTCAACAGCACCGGTCCGCCGGGCAGTGCAAGGGCATTGGGGCCAATGTGCCGGGATGCCCGAAAGAGGATTTCCGGAACCGGTTCGAAATCACTTTGCGCTGCGAGGGCCTGTGCCGCTAGACGGATCTGCCGTTTACGAACGGCAGTCAGCTTGCTTTCCTGAAAAAGGGCACCATCGAGACGTTCGAGCGTCTTGCGCCCAATTCCGGCCTCCATTCCTCGTGGGATCAGCGATACGGCAAAATCCGCAGCAGGCGGAACCGCGGCCCGGATGGCGGCAACACCGAGTATGGCAATCATGGCAACAACGATCAGCCGGACGCCGGAGACCCGTTCCAGGGCATCGATCCACCGTGACGTTTCGGCATTGTCGAACAAGCCTTGCGGTGCTTCCTCCAGGAGCACGAAGCGCCTGCCGTCCTCGAAGACAATCAACTGCGGTACCCCGGACAGGCGCTGGCTGATGTGGCGAATCCGGACATCGCTGTCAGGAAGACCGACAACATCGATCAGGCGATAGTGCTTGCCATAGCGGATCAGGGAGGCCTGGATACGTGCTGATGATCCGGCTTCATAAAGATGGCCCGTGGCCCTCATAGATCGATCTCGATGTCGGCAAGCGCACCATACTCCTCACCGATGGCGCCCGGCGCCAGGTCAGGATGGTCGATCAACACCATGTCCGGTACCCGCACCGCAATCGACAGGCATTCAGCCTGGTACCGGTACCGCCGGACGGTCGCCCAAGGTAACAACAACAGTCCGGAAGCGATGGCGAGGACAAGATTCGTCACCACGATCCAGACATATCGCAGCGGCCGGAGGGAGGAGCGGAACCGGGCGACATCACCAAGCGACAGACCGTTGATCATGATGTTGCGGGCGCTGATCCAGAAATACGTCGACGCGATTCCCCACACGACCACACTGAACGGGATGCCGATCAGGTAAATTGTTATCAGACCTTGATACGGTCCGGTGACCGCAAAGAAAACAGCCAGCCCCGCCAACGACAGCAGGGCCAGAGCCAGTCCGAGCAGAATTGCGCTCAGATAAGCACCCCAATAGGGACCGTTTCTTGTTTGTGCCGTAAACCGCATGGTTCCGAGAGCGTAATGGCCAGCGATGTATTCCCGGCCGATGCGGGCGGTCAAGGGCGCCAGCAGTCCAAGGGTCAGGACGGCGAGCGTCGGCCAGATGAGGAAAATTCTTGTAACACCCCAATAGGTGCCGTGCCAGTTCAGACGTATGGTCCGCCAGGATGTCATGCGGGCGTTGAATCGCAGGGCCTGATTGACAACGAGAGGATAGATCGGAACCAGCAGGACGGTCGCGACGGGCTGTGCCAGCGGATCCATATAGGCTAGGCCAACATAGGCCGCAATCATTGCAACTGCGATCAGACGGCCTTTCAGGATCATGAAGCCGGTCGCATGGTAGTCCATGCGGTCGCCGAGAATTACCGTATGCCCCAGAAAATAGCGCTTGGAGCGGACCTTCGCCCAGGCCGAATAGACGCCGACGGTGACAATGCTGAGCACAAGATTGACGAGCCATATTCGGAAATAGGAACCGGCATTCCCGGTGAATTGGAGAGACCGTTCAGTCCTTGTCTGTTCGGACGACCGAAGCGGTTGCGCCTCGAAGTCGATCATGGACAAGGTTCCGGTCAATCTTTGTCAATACGTATCGAAACTTTAGCATATCCTGGACGCAGTCCGATCCGGTTTCTGTCCGTAATGCTGCAGCGCCCGGACATATCTCATTTGCAAACATGCTATTCGATGTGACCCCTCCGCAAGCCCGCGCGCCCTGCGGCCGCCCGTACACCGTCATCGTGATCAATCTGGCGGTTTTTGCAATTGCGGTCCGGCAAGCGGGATCCGCGAATTGACGGCAATCGCTTGCCCCCTTAATCTGATGGTCAATTAATATACGGACTCCGGGAGCACAGTGCATGTCAGAAACCGCAAAGATCGCCGAATTTGCCGCCGCGATCTCCATTGACACGCTTCCCCACGAGGTCGCGGACCGGGTCAAGGTCCTGGTCATGGATACCGTGGGCATCGCAATTCGCGCACAACATGATGCCGAGTCGACAGTGGCCTTGATGGCGGCCAGCCGGGCGCTCGGTTACGCTGGCGGCAACAGCCGGGTCTTCGGGACGTCCGAAACCTTTGCGCCTCCAGCCGCTGCGATGATCAATGGCACACTCGCGCACAGTCTCGATTTCGACGACACCCATGCCAGCGCCTCGATCCATTCCAGTGCCCCGATCGTACCTGCAGCCCTCGCAGCCGCGGAAATGGACGGAGCGGATGGCAAGACCGTGATTGCCGCGATTGCCGCCGGTTTCGAGGTGCATATCCGCCTAAGCCTGGCACTTGACCCAAGCGCTCACTACAAGCGCGGCTACCACCCTTCGGCAACCTGTGGTGCCTTCGGTGCCGCGGTGGCGGCGAGCGTGGTCTTCGGGCTTGGCGCCGAAGCCGTCGAGCGCGCGATCGGGATCGCCGGATGCCAGACCTCGGGCTCCATGCGCTTCCTGTTCGATGGTGCCTGGACAAAGCGCTTCCAGGTCGGTTACGCTGCCCATAATGGCCTGCTCGCCGCCTCGCTCGCCCGCGAGGGCTTTGTCGGACCAGCCGGCACGGTCGAAGGCAAAGACGGCTTCCTCCAGTCCTACGCACCGGATCCCGATTTCGCAAAGGCGATCGATGGACTCGGCAACCTCTGGCAGACCATGAATGTCGGAGTCAAACCCTATCCGTCATGCCGCTACAGTCATGCCGCGATGGGCGCGCTGGCCACTCTTCGCAAAACCCATGACATAAGGATCGAGGATGTCGAGGCGGTTGAGGTCGGCCTGCCGCATACCGGCTGGCGTATCATCGGTGAGACCGACGACATCAAGCGCAATCCGACCGGTCCCGTCGACGGGCAATTTTCGATGCCGTTCTGCGGCGCCGTCATCCTACGCCAGGGGACCATGGGCTGGGACGATTATGCCCGGCATCTGAGCGACGAGGACACCTTGGCGCTGACCCGAAAATTCTCCACCGTCACAGACCCTTGGGCGGAGGCGGAGTACCCGGCCAACATGTCGGGTATTGTCCGCGTCAAAACCGCTGGCGGCCTCTTCGAGGAAAAAATGGCGGTACCGAAAGGCGAACCGGATAATTTCATGATGGCAACCGAATTCCGCGAAAAATTCGACGGACTGGTCTCGCCTTACCTCGACGACGCTCAGCGCGATACGCTGGTCGACGCTGTGCTTGGTCTTGAGCAGGCAAGCGCGATCCCGCCGGTTCTGGCGCTCACGGCGCCGGTATCGCAGGATTTGCGCCTGGCTGGCGAGGACTGAGGAGGCCGGCCTTGAGCTATGGCAGCAAGCTAACCGAATCTAGCGAACGCCGGTTTCGGGAGGATATCGGACGCTGTTACGAGGATTTTACAGTCGGCGATATCTACGAACACCGGCCGGGGCGGACGATCAGCGAGGCCGACAATACCTGGTTCACGTTGTTGACGATGAACACGCATCCGCTGCATTTCGATGTCGAATATGCCCGGCAGAGCGTGTTCGGGAAACCGCTGGTGAACTCCTGCCTCACTCTCTCCATCGTCGCCGGCATGAGCGTCAGCGACGTCAGTCAGAAGGCCATCGCAAATCTCGGCTGGACCGATATCCGGCTGCCGGCCCCTGTCTTCGCCGGGGATACCATTTACGCCGAGTCCGAAGTGCTCGACAAACGGGATTCCCGGTCACGACCGAACCAAGGGATCGTTTCGGTCCGAACGACCGGCAAGAAGGCCGACGGGACCGTTTTCATGACCTTCGAACGATCGATACTAGTGCCGCGATGCGGGCATGAAGTGAATGGCTAGGGAGCTCTGACATGGCGCTGGCGGACGATGTCTCGCGTGAATATCTTGAGGATCAGGAACGCATGGTGCTCGAGAGTGTCGACCGGTTTCTCGAACGCGATGTCGCGCCTTATGCCCATGATCTCGAGACCGACGACATCTATCCGCAGGAGATCGTCGACAAGATGGTCGACCTCGGGTTGTTCGGCGCCACGATCGGCACGGCTTATGGCGGTCTCGGACTGTCGGCCACCACCTATGCCCGAATCGTCGAGCGGGTTTCGGTCGTCTGGATGTCGGTGTCCGGCATTTTCAACTCGCATCTGATCATGGCTGCAGCCGTCGAACGGGCCGGAACCGAAGAGCAGAAGCGGAAATGGCTCCCCAAATTTGCCAGCGGCGAACTCCGTGGCGGGGTTGCGCTGACCGAACCGGACGCCGGGACTGATCTGCAGGGCATCCGGACTCGGGCGGACAAAGCCGGCAATGGCTATGCCTTGAATGGAGCCAAGGCCTGGATCAGCAATTCGATCGAGGGCGGAGTCCTCGCAATTCTCGCCAAGACCGACCCCGAGGCCCAGCCGCGCCACAAGGGCATGAGCCTGTTTCTGGTCGAGAAAAGCCCGGAATTCCAGGTCGAGAAACGAATGAAAAAGCTCGGCTACAAGGGGATCGATACCGGCGAATTCGTCATGGAAGACCTTTTTGTTCCAGGTGAAAACCTCATCGGTGGGGTCGAGGGGCGTGGTTTGCAACAGATCCTCGGCGGTCTCGAACTTGGCCGCATCAATGTGGCGGCCCGCGGCGTCGGCATCGCTTCGGCCTGCCTAATGAAGTCGGTCGAATACGCTCAGGTCCGCAAGACCTTCGGCAAGCCGATCTGCGAACACCAGGCGATCCAGTTCAAGCTCGCCGACATGGCCACCCAGGTCGAGGCGGCCCGTCTGCTCACCGAACAAGCGGCTCGCGCCTATGACTTGGGCGAACGCTGCGACATGGAGGCCGGCATGGCCAAGCTGGCCGCCAGCGAAGCGGCCTTGCACAATAGCTTGGAAGCGATGCGCCTGCACGGCGCGTATGGCTACTCAAAAGAATTCGATATCGAGCGCTATTATCGCGACGCGCCGCTGCTCGCAATCGGTGAAGGCACGAACGAGCTACAACGTCTGATCATCGCCCGTCAGTTGATCCAGCGACACCCCGTTTGACAATGTCGATACTGCGGCGCAGGACATCACTGGAACTGTTTTTCCCGCGATCGGGTTTGTGGCAGCATCTCTCCACGGCAGCCCATCCTTGCCGGTCCCACCACAGCATTCTATCATCGAAGCCTTAGTGGCGCAGGGAGACACGCGGTTGGGACAACTGGCGCTCGAAGGAATTGTCCAGCGGTTTGGACCCGAGGTCGCACTCGACGGCATAACCTTCACCGTCGACACGGGCGAGTTCTTTGTGCTTCTCGGCCCGTCCGCCGCCGGCAAGACAACGACCCTGCGCACAATTTGCGGCCTCGAACGGCCCGATGCCGGGCACATTGTGTTCGAGGGCGCGGACATCACGGCGGCGCCGGTTCAGCGCCGGCCGATGGCAATGATTTTCCAGACTTTCGCCCTTTATCCACATTTGACAGTGCGGGGCAATCTTGCCTTTGGCCTTGACATCTCCGGTATCGACCGCAAGGCCCGCAACCGCCGCATTGAAGATGTTTCGGAAATGCTGCGGATCAGCCATACGCTCGACCGGCTGCCAGCCACGCTGAGTGGCGGCGAACAGCAAAGAGTCGCGATCGGCCGGGCTCTGACACGCCAGCCCCGGCTGCTGCTGCTCGACGAACCGCTGACCAATCTCGATGCCAAGCTTCGCCATGACATGCGGGCCGAATTCAAACGCCTGCACCGGGAACTCGGCATGACGATGATTTATGCGACGCCTGACCAGCTTGAGGCACTGACCATGGGCGAGCGTATCGCCGTGATCCGGAACGGGAGGGTTGTCCAGACCGGATCGCCGGACCGGCTTTACGATCGGCCCGACAACGATTTCGTTGCCGGTCTGGTTGGCGCGCCAGCCATCAACCTGGTGCCTGCCTCCTGCCGCAGCGATACCATCGCGCTACCTTTTGCCGATATCCGCGAAGGCCCGTGGCAAACGGCGCTTCGGGCCTTTGGCGATACCGAAAGTCTGTTGTTCGGCATTCGCCCGCATGATCTGGCGCCAGCAGGCGACCCGCCATGTGGCCCGATCTTCGAAGCCATTGTCCATCTCGTCGAGCCGCTGGGCGATGTAACAATCCTCGATCTGATGACGCCTAGCGGGCATACACTCAAGATGGTGCTGTCGGAAGACCGCGCAGTATCTTACCCGCCAGGTCAGACCCTGCGCGTCGAAATCGCACTGGAACAAACGCATATCTTTGCACGTGACACCGGGACAGCCATCCGTTGAGCGGCCCGCGCGGGAGAAACGGCGGACCGGGGGCAGACGTCACAGGGCCACAATCGAAAGGGAGAGAACCCATGTTACCCATTGCGTCCAGACTGACCTGTACTGTTGTCGGCGCCGCTCTTCTGATGCTGGCAGGGGGAACGAAGCCCGCGGTCAGCGAAGATATCGTATTGCGTATGGCGGTCCCCGACTGGCCACCGACACGGATCATGAAAGACCTCGCCGATAAGTTCTATCGCGCGCCAAGCGGTAATAATGTCGTTCTGGAACCGGATTTCATCCCGTGGCCAAACTATTACGAACGCTTGGCCGCGTCCCTCACCTCGGGTGAGGAGAAATACCAGATGGCGGTCTCGGACAGTCAGTGGCTCGGCGCCTTCATCGAGGGCGGCTACTTCATGAAGCTCAACCAGTTCATCGACGCCGATCCGGACCTCAAGGCAGCATTTTCCGATCTGCATCCCAATCTGGTCGATGCCTATTCGACCTATCCGCATAAATCGCCGAACTATTACGGTTTCCCGCAGATGCCCGATGTTCTGGTGGTTTACTATCGCAAGGATCTGTTCTGCGATACCGACGAGCAGGCCGCCTTCAAGGCGAAGTACAACTATGCGTTGCCCTGCACCCCGGAAGAAATGAACGGCGCCGACTGGAGCATGGTTGACGATTTCGGCGAGTTCTTCCGCCGCAGTGCCGGCGACACACTTGCCGGTTCGCCGGTCACGGACGATTTCTATGGAATCGCCTATCAGGCGGGCAAGGCCTACGACTTCTCGTCAATGCAGATCAACGGATTCATCTGGCAACATGGCGGCAATATCTGGGACGAGACGGGTGAGCCGGATGCGCAGGCTGTCGGCGTCGTCAATTCCGGCAATTCGGCAAAGGGCTTCGAGCATTATCTCTCCTTGCTCCGGCACATGCCGCCGGTGGTCAAGACCGGCACTATGGACATCTTCAAGGTCGACGAACTGTTCCGCGAAGGGAAGGTCGCCTGGATCATCCAATGGATCGGCTTTGCGGAGTCGGCAATCACGGCAGCGACATCCAAAGTGGCTGACAAAGCGGCCTTCGCCCGCATGCCCGGACTGAAACTGGACGACGGCTCGATTTCCCGCTGGTCGAATATCGGCGGACAGCCCTTTGTCCTGACCACGTGGAATTCCGATACCGTCGTCCGGGAAGCCCTGGATTTCGTCAAGTGGTGGCTGTCAGAGGATATTCAGGTCCGATTCGCCCAGCTTGGCGGTCAGAGCGGCCTCAGGAGCGTGATCAACTCGCCGGACTATGCCGGCTACCGGCCCTGGAACCATGCCTTAGGTCCGAGCCTCGACTGGCAGAAGGATGTCTGGCACATTCCCGAATTCTTCGAGCTTCTGGTGCAACAGCAGGAAGAGTTCGACAAGGCCATCACCGGTCAGAAATCAGCGAAAGAAGCTCTCAATGCGATCGCCGATTTCCAGCAGGATCTCTTGGTCGAAGCGGGGCGCATTCAGTAACCGCGCAGACGGCGTCCGGCGGCTTTCGCGGCCGCCGGATGCATCGTGCACCAACAGGATGGAGCCCCGATGACGGAGTCGACCGGCACGCTGCGGCCTGCGTCCGATTTCTGGCGCCCGGGTTTCGACAACTGGCGTCTGGCATTGGCCGCGGCCGTCATCGTCGTTCCGGGCAGCGTGCTGGTCTTCCCGATCGATATCGCCTTCTGGGTCGCGCTGACGATGGTCGGGCTGGTTTGCCTGGCGCTTGTAGCCCGGGCCTGGGGGCGCCATACCGGACCATTGCTGGTTGCTCCGGCCCTCGCCCTGTTGTTCCTGATGAATATTTTTCCACTGATGTGGTCCTTTGGCCTTAGTTTCTTTCACTACCGGGCCAACAGGCTGGCCCCACCACGATTTTCCGGCCTCTACTACTACGAGAAAGTCCTGAGCGATCCGACAGTCTGGGATCGGTTGCAGACCACGGCCCTGGTGGTTGTGCTGACCGTGGCGGCGCAACTGGTGGTCGGCTTCCTGCTCGCATTGCTATTCGAGAAGGAATTTCCGGGCCGGCGTGTTTTGCTGATGCTGGTTCTGACCCCGATGATGTTGAGCTATGTCGCGGTCGGCGCCTTCTTCCGTTACTATTATGAGCCGACCTTCGGCCTGCTCGGCCAGGCGGTGAAGGCGGTGACCGGCGAGACCTTCATCCTGCTGGACGGAGCGGCCGGCGCCATCGCGGCGATTGTCTTTGCCGATGCCTGGATGTGGGCGCCCTTCGTGATGCTTCTGGTTCTTGCCGGCCTGGTGAGCGTTCCGAAGTATCTTTACGAAGCCGCGGCAATCGATCGTGCCTCATGGTTCCGGCGCTTTCGCACAATCACCTTTCCCTATATTCGCGGCCTGCTGCTGCTGGCCTTGCTGTTCCGTACGATCGAGGCGTTCAAACTGTTCGATATCGTGTTCCTGATTACCGACGGCGGACCGGGGACATCAACCGAAACCATTGCGGTCTACGTGTATCGAATGGCATTTCAGTACTTCAAGACCAGCCAGTCCTCGGCCTTGGCCTATATTTTGCTGTTTACCGTCATTGTCCTGACCAATCTCTACCTCTATTTCGTGAAGCAACGCAGCGCGGAGGCCTGAGCGATGTTGCCGGGGGCAAGACGACGGGGTATCGGGGAGGCCGGATGGGGTCGAACGATTTTCGCTGGGATTTTCGCGCTGATCTATTTCTTTCCGGTGCTCTGGATCATCCTGACAGCCTTCAAGACCCATAACGACGCGCTTGCAATTCCGCCCAAATTCCTGTTCACGCCGACACTCGAAAACTTCATCTCGGTATTCTCGCGCGCTTACATCAAGGGGGCGGCAGCCGTCGATACCGGGTTCGACCTGTTTTTCTTCAACTCCATATTCATCGCCGGCACCAGCGTGGTGTTGGCGCTTGCGATCGGCACGCTGGCCGCCTACGGCTTTTCCCGCTTTCCGCTGAAGGGCAACGACACCTATCTTTTCATCATCCTGACGACCCGCATGCTGCCGCCGATCATCGTCATCATTCCGATCTTCCTGATGTTCCGGATTGCCGGCCTCTCGGGAACCTATCTTGGCGTCATATTGCTTTACACGGCTTTCAACCTGCCATTCGCGATCTGGATGATGAAGAGTTTCTTCGATGAACTGTCACCGGATGTCGAAGATGCCGCCCGGCTCGACGGCGGCTCGGAGAGGCGGGTGTTTCTGCGCATCTGTCTGCCGCAGGTCAAGGCCGGCCTGGCCGCAACCGCAGTCTTCGGCCTGATCCTGACCTGGAACGAATTCCTGTTCGCGCTGTTGCTCACCGGGGTCGAGACCCGCACCGTTCCAGTCGCCATGGCCCAGACCATCGGCGGCGATATCGGGGTGCGCTGGGGATTGCTCGCGGCGATCGAGACGCTGTTTCTCATACCGGTCATCATTGTGACATTCGCGCTGCAGAACCAGTTGCTGCGTGGGGTTACATTCGGAACGATCAAACGTTAGGGCCCTGGTTGATGTCGACCATTGAAACCCGGCGACTGACCAAACATTTCGGTGCGTTGACCGCGGTCAATGACGTCGACCTGTCGGTTGCAGCCGGTGAAGTGGTCTGTCTGCTCGGGCCGTCCGGCTGCGGCAAGACAACGACGCTGCGCATGATCGCCGGTCTTGAAGGCGCCAGTTCCGGCGACGTGTTTCTTGGCGACCGGATTGTAACCGATCTTGCGGCGCGGGCTCGCGATGTCGCCATGGTCTTCCAGTTCTACGCCCTGTATCCGACATTATCGGTTGCCGAGAACATCGCCTATCCACTCTATGCGGAACGACTGGACCGCTGCGAAATTGACCGGCGTGTCAAGCGTATCATGGATATACTGCATCTGGACCGGGTTGCGGACCGGATTCCCGGCCACCTGTCGGAAGGCGAGAAGCAACGCGCCGCGGTCGGGCGGGCGATTGTGCGGGATCCGAGCTGCTTTCTGTTCGACGAACCGCTCAGCCGGCTTGACGTTCACCTGCGTGAGACCATGCGTAGCCAGATCAAGGAAGTTCTGGTCAGTATCAGCAAGGCGACGATGATCGTCACGCATGATCAGCTTGAAGCTCTGACCATGGCCGATCGCATTGCCGTCATGCGGAACGGCGTGATCGAGCAATGCGACACGCCACACAAGGTGTTTGCCGAACCGGCCAATCTTTTCGTCGCTGGCTTCATCGGCACGCCGCAGATGAATCTGCTACCAGCTGTCCTGCAGGAGAGCCGGGCCGGATTTCGGATCGACGATCAGGATTTCGCACCCGCGTCCGGCACAGTCCCGACATCGCTGAAGGCCGGTGAGTCTTGTACGCTCGGCATCCGCCCGCGCAGCATGATGTTGAAATCCGAGGCCGTGCCGGGTGCGCTGGCGGCGGTGGTCGATCTCGTCGAGCCGATGGGCGCGGAAACCCTTCTTCACCTGACTGCGGGCGATCTTGAAATCCGCGTGGTTATCCCCCGTGGCGCGCGACCACACCCCGGCGATCGGGTGCATGTCGCATGCGATGCGGACAGATTGCATCTGTTCGGCCGCGACGAACAAAGGTTCGCTCCATGACGCAACAAAACGCCCCCACGGGTCTCAGCGTAACCAGAGCCCGGAATATCGAATATTCGATCATCGGTCTTTGCATTCTGGCTCTGGTGTTGATTTTTCAACCGTTTTCGCTGCCGCTGTTCAGTATCGGCGCGGTGCTCGTGGTAATCGGCGGCCTCGCGTTCAATCTGATTCCGTTGTGCCGGCCGGGCGTCCCGGTCATGGCAGTCGTGAAGGCGGCAGGAATTGTGCTTGTGATTCTTCTGGTTGTGACCTGCATTGCGATCGCAGCGGCTTATCTGTATGGCGTTTATCTGCAATCGCGATAAATCAAGGGTGTGTTACGTCGAAAAATGCGGAAGCTTCATTGCGTTGAGGAAACGTTGGGGCACAACACATAACGCGACATTTCTATCTTGGCGTTACGGAGCTGCGGAACTTCAAAACAACCGGATATTGATGGAGACTCAGGTATGACAGAATCCGACCCAGCATCGGTTCGATCGACAGAAATGAATGTTCTGGATGCACTGAAGACCACGGTTGGGCAGCCAATGACACAAGAAAAAAACACAAACAGATGGTATCCTTTATCTTGGAAACGATGAGCATGAACAATACCATCACCAAGGAAAAGATCGAGACGATTCTCAAGAAACAGGATATGTGACGGCAGAGGCATGGTCCTACATGAGTTGACTGGAGGGGACGAGAATAATCCCTCATATCATGCCATGGAAGTCGCGAATGGTAAGCGACACTATAACTTTCTCAGTCTGCCGTAGAGGCTGCGTTCGCAGTCAACAGATCATTTCTATCCCAAACGGTGATCCAGGCGATCAACTATCACGCTATCGCCTGCTTGCATCCCTATGCGGGAGAGTATCGTCCACGCGCCGTAACGGTCGGCGAATACAATCTACCAGACCACTATCGTGTGGAAACATTGATGGATGACTTTGTCAACATGGTAAACCGTTCATGGGATAGCCAAAACGAGGTCACTCTTGCTGCTATTGTGCTTTGGCGCTTGAACTGGATCCACTATTCATTAACGGTGATGGCAGAACAGCACGGGCAACATGCTATTTTGTTTGGCTCAATTCGTGATTCGTAGGCATGCCTTGATGGAGGCTACGGTCATCAACGTCGGACGCCAGAAAAGCGAGCCCCCTGCAAGGGTTGATCGAAATGGCCATCAGCGGTCTCGACAGCCACCTCGGGCGGCTCAAGCCATGAAACTTACCCATCCTCCACGCCATGGAGCGTGGTTTGGCTACAAACTTGATCGAGTTATGCCTACGAATTGCGAATTGAGCCTTTTGTTTGGTGATTATATACTTGACTACGCGCCAAGATCGGCAAGCAGGTCGAGAATGGCGTCCTCGAATCCCTCGACAGGTCCCAACTCGGAAAACCTCTTCGTCAGCTTGTGCGACACTGCTCCGCCCTTCTCCATGCTCACGAGTATCCCTGCCTTTCCTGTGGCCACTGCGGCCTTCGTCCATGCGCCTATCAGGATGTTGCTTGGCGCGATCCCGATGCACAGCAGTGCTTCATAGTGGCGGTGATAGCGGATGTGGTTGAACTGGAACGACCCGCTAACGTCTTCAGTCGCAGTTTTCAGCTCGAACGTCTTTCCCTCAATGCGGATGTCCCACGGACTTTGCCGGTTGCGTTTCCCGCCAGTTCTCTCGGGGACGGCGCAGTCGCGCGATTGTTCACCCCGCGTCGCCAGACTTGCCAGAGGGCATTGATCGCCGCAGGACGACCAGACGGCAGCAAAAACGAATCCTGCGGCAGCGGCGCGGACTGGATCAGCTGCGCGCCCTCGACACGGAACTTCGGCCTCCCCTTGCCGTCACTTTGAAAAGCCATCGGCAGGATCAGGCCAATGTAATCGGCGAAGGTTGCTGAGTGATTAACAAACGCGAGCGCAAGCCATGCTCGATAGCCAAATGGCGGATTGCCGATTACGGCGTAGCGATGGCCATTTGCGCGAGGGTTCCAGCCGAGATAATCCCGCGCCTTAAGATCCACTCTGCCCGGCACGATCTCGATTCCGATGCGACGATCTACAGGCAGGAGATCGTAGAACACGCCGTCTCCCGCGGCGGGATCGACGAACTTGTATCGGGCCGCATCAGCATGGTCGGATGCTATCGCGTCCAAGAGTGCCAGGTGGCACTCTTGCGCAACCGCGGGTCGAGTAAAGAAACGATCAAGATCCACTTTCTCCGGCTGCACCCATGACGGAATCAGAGGGTTTCCCTTCCAGCCCTTGTTCCGGGCGGACCGCGCGGCCTCAAGCGTGGTGTCGACGGTCGGCCGCGGCGGAAAAATCGCTCGGGCGATTTGCTCCGGGCGCGCGTCGGTGGCGGGCAAAGCGGTCATCGTGTCCCTCCCCTAGTCGGCGATTAGCGCGCCGTAGGTCAACCGCTTGCCGATCATGCGAGCGACGGTTTCCGTCATCATGGCCTCAGTATCCTTCGGCCGCAGGTTGTGACGGGTTGAAAACTCGTTCACATATCGGTGCAGATGCTTCGGCGAGATATGGTGAACAAGTGCCGTGGTAGCCGCGCTTGAGCATCGACCAGAACGACCCAATGCCGTTCGTGTGGGCCATGTCGCGGACAGACTCGCCAACCGAGTGATTGACCGCTTCGTGCTCGAAATCACGCCTCAGGCCGCCATAGACGGTCGCTTCGTCGGTGTAAACCGTGGCACCCGGCTTCGCGCTCTCTCGCACGAAACCTTGCAGTGTGGAAGCGTCGGTGTGCTCGACCACTTCGGCCATGACCTGATTGCTGTCGCGGTCCTTGGCACCGACGACTGCCGTCTTGCCTACCGCGCCGCGCCCCGTGTGCGTCTTGCGCTTCCCGCCCATGTACACGTCTCATCGACCTCGACCGGGCCGTGCATCGTGAACGCATGCTCAGACCATGCTTCGCGCAGACGCTGGGCCATGAAATAAGCCGATTTCTGCGTAATGTTCAGATCACGGTGCAACTTCATGCTCGACACGCCTTTTAGAGATGTCGACCAAAGATAAATTCCGATAGCCCATTTCTGCAAGCCGATTCGAGAGCGATGCATGACCGTACCGACGCGCACCGAGAAGTGCCTGCGGCACTCACCGCACCAATAAGGCAGAGGCTTGCGGTTCGATTTCGCACGGATCTTCTCAGATCCACCGCAAATCGGGCAATAATCTGGGTTCCCAACCTCACCCCAACGCGATATCTCGAACCACCGTTCGGCGGCGGCATCATCGGGGAACATCTGGAAGAGTTTTATGAGCGATAGACCTTCGCGGAATGATTTGCCCGGAGCCGCCATCGTCACACCCTTCATCAAACTACGACGCGATTATATTTCAAAAAGATGCGTAGCCAAGTATATAATCACCTTTTGTTTTGTGTCTAAAGATGGGCGTGTAGCTCCCGGAGAGACTATGCTCACCCTGGAGACTGTGCTGGGAGCTCTGGTTGACGCCGCCAGCCTGTTCGAAAACAATATCCTGACACTGAAATACCGTCTTGGGAAACAAGCCATATCGCACATTCGCTATTGCTTTCCGCTGGGCTTGTGCCTAGGCGGCTACCGCGCCCTGAAGGTCGCTCTGGTTCGCCGACGGCGCCGATTGCGCTTGCGCTTCGGTCTCCCGAGCGTCTTCGCCAACCCCACTTCAAGGAGCACTATGTGCTGACATTCATCATGCAGACAAACACCCCAGTAAAGTCTTGTTCACATCGTATCATAAGAGATCGGTCGTTTACTAGGAATTTGGGCGACCGCGCCGCGTCTCATGTCGTTGGTATGCGGATTGCGGCTGTCAGGTCCTGTTGTTCGAACCCTCGGCGCTACGCCCCGCGGGCGGCGGCGCGAGAAAGTCGTAGAAGGCGGTGATAGAGGACGCGGAATAACAGTCGCGGTTCAGGCAATTGAACGAGCTGATCCCCTGAAGCTGGTCCTGGCGAAGAGGCTGCGGGTAGAGCAATTTCCGCAGAATCCGCGTTTCTGTGTCACCCGGAAAGACTTCACCGAGTTGGTGCAGGACCGTGCCGGGCGCGGATCTGCCGCCTGAAAGGTCGGTGCATTCACCACCGACAGGCCGGGCTCAGCGCCGGTAGCGCATCACCCGGCACGGCGACGATCTGGCATCGACGGTCATTCGGCGGCAATAAGAGCCGTATTCTCGTAGTCGGCGGGGTCCTTGTGAAATACCCCGTCCTTCATCACACCGACGAGAGCATTGGCATCCTGGAGAATGGTGATATCGGCGAGAGGATCACCCTGAACCAGCAGGATATCGGCCAGATAGCCTTCCTTGATCTGTCCGAGTTCTTCGCCCATCATCATGATCTCGCCACCCGACTTGGTCGCGGCCACAATCGCTTCCAACGGGGTAAAGCCGATCAGTTTGACGAAATGCTCAAGATCGCGGGCATTTGTCCCGATCGGGTTCCAGGCGAACCCGTAATCGCCGCCCGGCAACACCCTGACACCACGCCGTCTCAGTTCCTGCATGGATTCGATACCGCGGTCGAGTTCCCGGCGAACGCCAAGATTAACCGCAACTTCCTCGGTAATACCCCAGGGCGCTGCATTATACAGCGTTGAATATTGGATCCCGAGCGTCGGTGCGACGAAGATGCGGTCCCGTTCCGCCTCGAGCATATCGCAGGCTTCCTCGTCAAGCAGGGTCGCGTGGTAGATGATCTCGACGCCGTTGCGCAGACACATCTTGACGGATTCGGCGCTGCGGCAATGACCGGCCACGCGTTTTTCGCGAGACCGTGCGACTTCGCAGACCGCTGCCACCTCCTCCTCTGTCATGACGGTGTGATGAGCGCGCGCCGCCGGGACGAATTCGTCGCCTGACGGATTGATCTTGATGGTGTCGACGCCTTCCCGGCACAGCTGCCGCGCGGTCCGGCGAAACTCGTTCGGTCCGTCACAGACGATCCCGAAAGTGTCGCGTTCCATATGCCAAAGATTGACGTCACCGAGACCGCCGGAGACTGTCAGCTCGGGTGTCGCCGCGAGCATGCGGGGCCCCGGAATATCGCCATTGTTGATTGCATTGCGGATCACGACGTCGAGACGCGGCTTGGCGGCCGCAGCACTGAATCCCGAGGTAAATCCCTGATCGAGGAACTTGCGCGCATTCTTCATTGCAATCAGCGTGTGTTCCTCCGGCGGAATCATGCCGAGACCTTCCAGGGTATCGGTGTCGCAGAAGGTCACGTGCATATGAGATTCGATAAGACCCGGCATCAGAGTCATTCCGGCGCCATCAATCTGCCGCGCACCGTCGCGGGAAACCTGTGCACCGTCGCGGGTGATCTGTCTAATGCGGTTACCTTCGACCAGAACTTCGCCTGCGAAAGAATCGGCACCGCTGCCATCGATAACACGGACATCCGTGAATACTGTTCTCTCCATCCTTGCCTCCATCCAACAACCGTGTGCTCGACGGGTGAGACCGGAACGTCACACCCGATCGCATATTGTAACTCAGAATAGGCATCGGCAAACGAGACCGCAAGCAAATCGGGTTTGCTCCTGCTTGTCGTCATCGGATAACCCGGCGCCAGGTCACGATCAGAAACAACCCGGTCACGAGAGTCCGGCCGCCGGGGTCGAGGCGACGAACTCTTGCCAAGTTGCGTGGAAGCCTTGCGAATTCAGCCTGCCAATTGCGGAAAAACGTCCGACCACGCATTGTTGGCAGGTATTGCAGCGGCGGAGTCACATCATGTTTGCCGCTTCCGGAGACCCGACTTGAAAACTCTGCTCGTCGTCGCTCATGTCCCCTCGCCGAACACCCTTAGGCTCCGCGATGCGGTGATCCAGGGCGCCAGTCACCCCGATATCACGGATGTTGGACTGGTGGTGCGCACGCCCTTCGAGGCGGGGCCTGCCGATGTCTTCTCGGCCGATGCCGTGATTCTGGGGACGACCGAGAATCTCGGATATATGAGTGGTGCCCTGAAGGATTTCTTTGATCGGACCTACTATCCGGTTCTCGATAGCTGCCAGGGCATGCCGCATGCGCTGTATATCCGGGCCGGCATGGATGGCACGGGAACACGTCGCGCCGTTGACTCCATCATTACCGGCCTGCGCTGGCGGGCGGTGCGCGACCCGCTGATCTGTTGCGGAGAGTGGCGTGATGAATTCGTCGATCAGTGCGTTGAGCTTGGCATGATCATGGCAGCAGGACTCGATGCCGGTATCTTTTGAACAGCGAACCGGATTCAACGGCCCGGATCAGACCCGATACTCTGTGAAGGCCACCCGCCGCACCACGACCTCGACAAGGGCGCTGCCCGGCCTGCCGTCCCGCTTGGTCGAACTGCGATATGATCCGGATTCATGATCGGCCGACAGCACCGACTCTCGCTCGAATGTCATGTCGTGCTGCCGCATGGAGCGTTCTGCTGGGCCGACGCCAAGTCCAGGCATGGTTTGCCGTCCAATCAAAGCCAGTTCATCAAACCCTGATCCGGTACGAGATGACGAAGAAAGTCCTGAACCGGAAGAACCAGATACCGTCAATACGCAAGCGATCCTGACCACGATAGAGTATAACCATTTCCGCCATTGGATAGTCGCCGCGAAACGCCCGCAACAGGCGCAGATCGTGCGGGTCGCCCCGACGCGCATTCTTGACCTCGAAAACCTGAAGCTCGGACTCGCCGTCCACGCCGGGAAATGCTGGTCGAGCAGCCCTTGAGGGCCGGGGAACGGAATACGCTAGCAACAGATCCTCCAGAATGCTAACGCAACCTGCGATCGCCTTGCGTTCGACCCCGCACTCCCTAGCCCGAGCCGAGATGTTGATCTGCGAGCCATTTGAAAAACTCAAGGCTTCGAGAAACCGGTTGAAGCTGCCGATATTGCGGGTAAAATGTTCGGCTCGTACCTCCTGATCGACATACAAACCGGCATAGGCATCGAGAACCTCTGACGGGTCGGGCGCCACGACAACCAGGGGCAGGAGCTCTTATAACAAGACCCGATCAAGGCGGCCATGAACGAGTGCAGGGTCCGGTACAAGGGGTCCGGACCCGAGCAAGTCGACTCCGCCGCGACGCAATTTGCAGACGCCCGGACCTGTCATGATAAAACGGATCGACAGTCGCTCCTCCAGGACAGCGTGTACGACTGTGAGCAGATCCGGCACAGGTTGAATCTCGTCGATGATCACGGTCGTCCTGCCGGGCGAACCCGCGAGTAATTCCCGAAGGCGTTCGGGTCTGCGTTCAGATTGCGATACGATGCCGAGTCAAGCAGATCCAGATACAAGGCTTCAGGAAGACGATCGCGCAATCAGGTCGATTTGCCGGTTCCACGGGGCCCGAACAGAACAACTTTGATCCAGAATACGGGACAATCGATTAAACAGTTCTATTTCAGGTCCAAAATCGGAATTTCAGAGTACTGCCCAGGTACCATGTTGCGAACAGTGGCGGGACGATTGTGGATGCTGGTGTGGTGTCGTCGAGTCCCTGTTTATTCTTGACGTTATAGGATCGCTGGTCTATGGGTGGCGCTCTCGTGTGATGGGAGCGGCGGATGAGGTATTTCGGATCGAAGGCGACGGCGGGTTTGTGCCAGACGCTGATTGCGCTGATGCCGCCGCACGATGTCTACGTCGAGAGTCATCTGGGAGGCGGTGCGTTGATGATGCGCAAGCCGCCGGCCCGACGCTCGATCGGCATCGACCGCGACGCCCAGGCGCTCGAGGCCTTTGTCTGTGACCATCCGGTCGAGTTGGTGCATGGCTGTGCGCATGCCTTTCTGTCGTCGTTTCCGTTCTCCGGCCGGGAGCTGGTCTACAGTGATCCGCCGTATCTGCAGGCGACCCGGCGGCCGGCCCGGCGCTATCGCTTCGACTACACGGGGGCCGACCATGTCGCGCTTCTGGATCGGCTCAAGCGGCTGCCCTGTCAGGTGATGGTCTCGGGTCATCCCTCGTCGCTGTATGACGCGGCGCTGGCCGGCTGGCGCCGGCTGGAGATGCAGGTGGTCACCCAGGGCGTGGTGCGGACCGAGGTCGTGTGGTTCAACTTCGCGCCCGACCGGGTGCACTGGGCGAGCTGCGCGGGCCGGAACTTCACCGATCGCCAGCGCATCAAGCGCAAGGCGGCCAACTGGGGCCGGCGCTACGCGGCGCTACCGCCGGGCGAACGTCTTGCGGTGTTGGCCGCCATGATGGCTGTCGAGGCCGAAACGCCGTAATGGACTGGACGGAGGATCTCGTCGCCAGCGCGTCGATGATCGTCGGCCGTTGAGCCCGAAGACATCGGAAAGGATGCCGCCGATGCGCACGGTGGAGCGCTGCCCCACCAGGATCCGGCGCTACCGGCTCAACGAGCGCAACTCCCGGAACGGCTGAGGCGGCACATGGCTCGGCGTGCAAAGCCCGAACGGACAAATGCAGGCCAGCCACACGCTGTCCGCCACGTCGATCTTGCGCCCCTTCACCTGCTGCGCATGCACCAGGATCGCCTCGATCCCGACCCCCTCCAGGGCCTCGAAGAGCACCGGCCGGGGCACCCCTGTGCCATCCATCGTCGCAGCCTCGACGCCGTGACCGATCTGCCATGCGATCATCGTCTCCAGACCGCTCGGCAGGGTGCCGAAGCCGCGCGTCTCCATCAACGGTTCGCCGCCACCCTCGCACAGGCGAACCGTCGCGATCATCTCCATCTTGCGCACATCGAGACCCGCCGTGCGGGGCGGACGACAGGCATCCCTTCCGTCGTCATCGCTTGCCTCCCTCTTGCGGTCTCGCCACGGCAGAGGCCGGGACAGCGGTCGGATAGACACGCATCCACCGAGCGGGTGTGGTTCGCTTTGCCGCGCGTTCACGCCCAGGGGCCGGGTATAGTACGGGGTGCCGAGCCGACCGCCGGAAGCCGTTTGGACTCGGGAACGAGGTACCGATAATCAGCACGCTCACGTGTCTCCGCCTCCGCCAAACCCCTCCTGCCACGACAGCCTCAGGCGGAGCAGCGAGAATATCCCACCGGAACGCTCATCGTTTCATTCTACGAGGTGCTCAAGACAGCCCCGACCATGAACGTTTGTACAATGGACTGTCCGCGGCTCACCATACAACCACGCGCCGTGAACCAGGCCGCCGGAAGCAGGACCCGTAATCAGACTTGGGCGGTTATATTTCAGAGTCCATTTCTAGCTCGGTTTCGCGCAGTCCGCGACAACGGCCCGACAATGTCGATCCATCCAGACCGGCCCGGATTCGGCGCCTCTGTCGCTATGGAGTTCGAAGCTCCGCAGCGGCGGGTGGAAGGGTGTGATTCTAGATAGTGTCGTCATGAGTGATGTTTATCTGTCCTATCTGTCGACCTCACTCGATGGTTCCTGGAGGTGCCTCATGGGAATGGCTCATCGGCGTCACGACATTTCGGACAGGGTCTGGCTGTTGCTGGAGCCTCATCTGCTTGGTCGAGCGGGACGTTGGGGTGGGGTGGCACAGGATAATCGACGGTTCATTAATGCTGTCTTCTGGATTCTGCGCACCGGCGCTCTCTGGCGTGATTGGCCGCCAGACTATGGAGACTGGAAAAATACCCATCGTCGGTTCTGTCGCTGGCGGGACAAGGGGCTCTGGGGGGCGTTGCCGCATCCGGCCAATCATAGAGCAGATCATCTCGCAGCGCTTGATGTCCTGTTGTTCCAATCGGCAAAGGACCGCCGCGAGCTTGCAGCCATCGGCGCGCAGATGATTGTCGTCTTCCGCGTCCCATTGCTTTCTGAAGTTCGAGCTGTTGTGGAACTGGTAGACAGCGCAATCGCCCAGCACGCCGACAATATCTCGTGCCGCAGTCCGGTCACCCCACCTGGCTCCGGTGATTACGCGGCATACACGATTCTTGCTTCTGGATGGCCGCTGCCGAGACACTGCCAGTATACCGCAGCGCCGTAGTGTCTCCCGTTGGAACGAAACACTTCCTCCCAGAAAATCAGGCGGTCCAGATGTGCATGATCCAGGGCAAATCGATAGTCATTACGGCCCTGACCGATCTGAATGGTCACTATGGCGTCCATGCACGGGCTGGTCCGGAAGCCCCCGAACAACTGATCGTCGGCGCCACCCTGTCGCTGGATGAATTCGGCCAGACGATGAGCCCCCAATATCCAGCGCATCATTTCGAAAGGCTCAATTCGTGAATCGTAGGCATGCCTTGATGGAGGCTACGGTCATCAACGTCGGACGCCAGAAAAGCGAGCCTCCTGCAAGGGTTGATCGAAATGGCCATCAGCGGTCTCGACAGCCACCTCGGGCGGCTCAAGCCATAAAACTTACCCGTCCTCCGCGCCATGGAACGTGGTTTGGCTACAGACTTGATTGTATGCCTACGAATTGCAAATTGAGCCTTTCGAAAAGTGGATAAAGTTGGACTTCCCGGAGCCATTGGCCGCAACCAGGACTGTCGCATCTGGCAGATCTCCGACCATGACGTCTGCAAGTGATCGGAATCCCTTGATGTGAACAGGGGTGATTCGATTCGGCATCTGCCCGTCCTCCAGTAAATCCTGAGGGTATCTGGATACTGCCAACGGCACGGCGCGGGAAAAGCCCATTTCCCGTCCGCGGCGCGAGCACAGTGTTGGCAGATTGTCGAGGTGCGGGAATGCTGGCCGTAAGGAACAAACCCGCGAGATGACCTGGGCCAGATGGCGCGGTCCGCCGGGTGCATCAGTCCGCGTAGGGTACGATATCCCGCTGATCGGTCCTCACGTGCAGAAGAGACGGGCCATCGAGGGCGGTCGCATCGGCAAAGGCCGGGCCGAACATCTCCGTCCGTTCGACCGTCCAGGCGGGAACGCCGTAGGCCCGTCCCAACGCCGCGAAATCGGGGCTCCGCAAACGCGTGGCAATGTCGGCGCCCGCGCCATAGTTTCTTTGCTGACCAGACAAAATAGACCCTTGCGCACTGTTATCACAGACGATAACGGTGATCCGCAGGCCATGTTCAGCCGCGGTCGCAAGCTCCTGTCCAGTCATCATGAAACCGCCGTCACCAACCCAGGTAACAACCCGTTGCTCCGGCCGCGCCGCCGCCGCGCCGACAGCCCCGGGAACGGCATAACCCATGGCTCCGACTGCTGGACCGAGAATCGTTCCTGAAACACGCACCCGCAAAAACCGGTGAACCCATCGGGCGAAACTGCCGCCATCGGTGACCGTGATCGCCGTCTCGCCAGTGATCCTGGCGGCCTCGACGACGGCTTGCCCGAGATCCATGTCGCCGTACGCCGGATGGGCCGCCGGCAAGCTCGATGCCAGGTAGGCGTCGTGCAAGGGCCCGACCCAACTCTGGGCGTCACGGCTGCGGTCTTCCACCAAGCCCGTGATCTTTGCCAGTGCCGGCACCACATCGGACAGAACCGCCACGCTGTTCGGAAACCGGTCCAGTACCTCGGCATCGGGGTAGATCTGTGCGAGGCATTCAATCGATGGCAGAATATCCTCCCCCATCTCCATCGTTGTGACCCCGTCAAGCCGGGTTCCGAGCGCAAGCACCAGATCCGCTGTCCGCAAGGCGTCCTGCTGATAGGGCAGCCGATTGATCTCCAGATGCCCGGCATAGTGTGGATGAAGGTTGTCCAACACATCTTGCCGCCGGTAGGCCGCAAAGACCGCCGCGCCGATACGCTCAGCAAAAACCGCGAGCGCCGCCTGTGCACCCTCACGCTGAACGGCTTCGCCCGCAATGATCAACGGGCGCCGGGCGCCGGCCACAAGCGCCGCAAGCCTGGCCACGGTTTCGCCGGCAGGCTCCAGTGCCGGACGGGGAACCGCCGCCGGAATGGCTGTCGTGGCAGTGCCCTGATCGACATCACGCGGCATGACGAACACAACCGGTCCCGGCCGGCCGTCCATGGCGATACGAAGGGCATCGGCGGCCAGACCCGGAATTGCGCCGGTATCCGACGGCTGCACAACTGCCTTGGTCATGCTGGCGAAAGCGCTAGCCGGGTCGATTTCCTGAAACGCTTCGCGCCCGATCACCGCCCGCTTGACCTGCCCCATCATCAGGAACATCGGCACGCTGTCCTGACGCGCGGCATGAAGACTGATCGAGGCGTTGGCCGCGCCCGGCCCCCGGCTGACCATCACGGCAGCTGGCCGGCCAGTCAGGCGGGCGAACGCGTCAGCCGCGAAACCGGCGCCGGATTCATGCCGCATCGATATCAGGCGCATCCGCGCCCCGCGTTGGCGTATAGCCTCGAGCGTCGCAAGAAAACTCTCGCCAGGCACTGTGAATGCAGTGTCAACGCCGTGCGTCAACAGGGTTTCGACCAGGGCATCACCCCCACGCATCATCACTCTCCTCATTTTGCATCGCGCGAACGAGGTGGGATATTCCACCGCACCGATGGAGACACCGCGGCATCGCCCGCCGGAATGACAACCGGCAGCGGTGGGACTCCGGTCAGATATCGGCGGGGTCGACCTCCCGGATCAAAGGCTCATTCCGGACGAAACGGCCGATATTGTCGAGAAACAACCGTTCCCAACGCCCTGATCCGCCATCGCCAGCAAAGGATGTATGTGGGGTCAGACGAATCCGCGGATGCGACCACAGGCGATGACCGGCCGGCAATGGCTCCTCCCGGAAGACATCAAGGACAGCGGCTTCTAGCCGTCCGGAGTCAAGAGCCGCGACGAGGGTGTCTTCGTCGACCAATCCACCACGCGCGACATTGATCAGAATGGCGCCATCCTTCACCGATCCAAAAAAGTCGACGTCGGCAAGGTCACGAGTCTCGTCGTTGAGCGCGCAGGCCAGCACGATAATGTCGGCGTCCGGCAACAACTGTTTCATGTCGGCCAGTGTGCCGGCCTTGTCGACCAGATCCGACGTTCGTGGTGATCGCCGCACAACTGCCGTCGTGGCTCCAAAAGCCTTGACCCGCCGGGCGATCGCCTCACCGATCGCTCCGTACCCGATGATCAGCCAGTTGGTGCAGGAGATTTCCCGGAACGGCGTGATCTTCCAGGTTTCGGCCTGTTGCTGTTGTCGTTGCCGATCAAGCGGATGCAGGATACCCAGCACCTGCGCCATCACATATTCCGCAATCGCCACACCTTGTGCGCTGCTGTTGCAGATCCGGATACCCTTGGCGGCAGCCGCCTTGTAAAACGGGTCGTCAAGCCCGGCATTGAATGTCTGCAATACACCCACCGACTTGCAGGCGAGCGCGAGCCTGAAAGCCATCTTCGCCACACCATCGACATTCAGATGCGTACTCAACCAGAGATAATCGACGCTGATGTCATCCGGCGGTGTCGGTGTTCCGTCAATCAAGAATTGACCGTCCCGGTTGAATATGAGAACCGAGACATCGAGATCAAGCGCGGCAAGTTTTTTCCCGATGTAGTCGAACGACTTTTCGTACATCGCAACGGTAACAGGCATTGAAACATCCCGAATGCAGCAGTGCGCGAGACATATACACTGCCCAGTCTCTTGCTGCTAGTCCGCGCATCCGCTTGCCGGATGATCCGGAACTCTGTACGAGATCGCCCGGGACAAATCCGGCTGGTAGCCGGTCCGGCTCCGTCACCATACAACCACACCCGATCGGGGGTTGCAGATGACCAAACCAGTCGCGACGTCCGACGACGACAGCGCGATGCCGGGCCTCGCCGACGCCTTTCGGGTCTGGCTGCGGATCGGAATTCTGAGTTTCGGCGGAGCGGCCGGACAGATCGCGATGATGCACCGCACCGTCGTGACGGAACGACGCTGGCTCGATGAAGCACGGTTTCTGCATGCCCTCAACTATTGCATGGTGCTGCCCGGCCCCGAGGCACAGCAGCTTGCAACCTATATTGGCTGGCTTATGCATCGTACTTGCGGCGGCCTGATCGCTGGATTGCTGTTCATTCTGCCGGGCGCGCTTGTGATGCTCGCCCTGAGCATCACCTATGTTCTCTTCGCCAACATGCCGTTGGTCGATGCCGCCTTCAACGGCGTCAAGGCGGCCGTATTGGTTATTGTCGTCGAAGCGGTGATAAGGATTGCCCGACGCGCCCTCGTCAACAAGATCCAGATCGCGGTCTCGGTCGGCGCATTTATCGCAATCGTCGCCTTCGATGTGCCGTTTCCGGCGATCATCGCAGGAGCTGCCGTGATCGGGTTCATCACCGGATCGCTGCCATCCGACGCTTTGGACGCTGCCGACGCCCCGCAGCGGGCGCCTGTTGCGGCCGAGACTGTCATCGACCGGATGGCCCGTGACGGCCTGCTGGGTCATACGCTGCCGTCGACACGGCGCGCCATCATGTTGCTGGCCGTTTTCATTTTGCTCTGGTTCGCGCCAGTCGCGGGCCTGATGCTCGGTCTCGGTATCGACCATGTTCTGGCTCAACAAGCTGTCTTCTTCAGCAAACTGGCCGTTGTGACATTCGGCGGCGCCTACGCGGTACTGGCATATTTGGCCCAGCAAGCGGTCGATACGTTCGGCTGGATGACACCGGCGGAGATGCTCGATGGCCTTGGCCTCGCGGAAACAACGCCGGGGCCGCTCATCCTGGTCAACCAGTTCGTCGGCTTCCTAGGCGCGCACCGCCATGCCGGTGGCATTGACCCGATCTGGTCGGGCGTGCTCGGAACCGGTGTCACGTTGTGGGTGACGTTCACACCCTGTTTCCTCTGGATTTTTCTCGGTGCGCCTTATGTCGAGCGTCTCAGAGGCAATCCCCGCATCGCTGCCATGCTTTCAGGTATCACCGCGGCAGTTGTCGGCGTCGTCCTCAACCTCGCGGTGTGGTTTGGCCTGCATGTCAGTTTTTCGGTCCTCGTCCCCATTGATATTCCCGGGGGTTCACTATTGATCCCGGTTCTCGGCAGTGTTGACCCTGAAAGTATTGGACTGACAGGTCTCGCCGCGATGATGTTGCTCTGGTGGCGTCAGGGGATTTTCCGGACTCTTTGCGCCTGCGGCTGCGGCGGTATCGCATTGTCGCTTGTCTGACATCCGGTTCGCCGGAGACCCACCGTTTCGGATGCGGCGCGTCCGCATGGACCGCAGCAAGTGCTGCTGACATCGCCCCCATCGGCAGGCATCCGGTGGATCGCGATCAGATTACCGGTACCGGCCTCTGTCGCATGGCGCGTCGTGATGTTGCCCTCGACGGGCCCCTGGCAGTCCCGGTTGCGAGGCGCCATCTTCTTCCATTTGCGTTCGATCTGCCAACGGGAGTCAGGCAATCAGGCAATCAGGCAATCAGGCAAGGTGCCTGTTGTCTCGCCAGACTCAACCCAGGTTGGCATTTTTTTGTTCTATTGTCTTTATCGCTTTGATATAGGTCGATATTTTTCTCGGCCGATTGCAACATGGCCCGACATTTTGTTGGCTTCTGTCAGCTCGTCAGACGAGCCCTCCTGCGGTGGATGGCGGGTTCCACGGCCGCTGCCGAGGAGATTTCGGCACCCTCGGCGGCCGGGCGCGTGTCCTGGCGGTTGACGATCAACGTGGCGTCGGTCTGGCGCAGACGCGTGGTGATCCGCACCCAGCTCCGCAGGACCGTCGCGGACCGATGCCCCGCACTTGTGGATGCCCGTGCGGCGAGCCGGGTACGGATCAGATGCACGGCGTGACAGGCCAGCACGGCGATCCGCAGGTGGGCCGCGATGCGACGGTCGCGCTGGTGGCAGATCGGGCGAAGGCCGAGCTCGGATTTCAGACTGCGGAAGGGGGCCTCGATGTCGATGATACGCCAGTCGGTCCGCGGGACCGTCTCGATATCCCGGTCGACGTGGCTGGTGCGCAGCCCATCGGCGCCGGCGCCCTCACGGCCTCGTCGTATTGCGGCCTGCGCTTGAAGCGCACGGCAGACGGGTTGGCGCCGGTGTCAGCCGTCTCGAGCGTGGTCTCGTAGGACCTGGCGACCGCAGGGAAGCGCTGCTTGAGGCGGCCTATGCTCTCCAGCACCCGTCGTAGCGCTTGAGGCGGCCCTTGACCGGGAGGCCGCTGTGGAGCCTTTCCAGCGCCGCCTCGAAGCGGGTCCGCGTCAGGCCCAGGATCGAGGTCCCGGCCTTCTTCTTGCCCTCGCTGACAACAGAGAGCCGCGCCCTTCGTGATGCGCGCTGGTGATCAGCAAGACCTCGCCGCCGCCCCGGCCGAGGGCGATCCAGTCGTAGCCCCGCTCGCCCAGCCACAGGATGTTCTCCGCGCTGGCCATGCCCGCGTCCATGACCACCGTGGGCGTCGGCGCCGTGCCGCCGCACACCGCCTCGAGCCTGGCCAGCGCGTCCTCCAGCCGGCCCGGCTCGTGCGCGGTGCCCGGCCGGATCTCGCACCTGCGCGGGAAGCCGGCGCCAGCGTGATCAGGGGACAAGCGTCGCGCTTCTGCCTGGAGCGGCCGAACCTGGGACGCTCACCGTGCGTGTGGCCGTGGTCGTGAAGGTTGGTGAGATCGTAGAAGGCGATGGTGTCGGGGAGGTCGAGCAGCGCGCGCTCACGGTTCAACAGCTCCCGCTGGATGGCGGCCCGGTGGCGCCAGAGAAGGGCGCCGATGCGCTCAAGCGTCTTGCGGTCGCCCGTCCAGCGGAAGAAGCGCGGCGGTCGCACAGGCGCTCGCAGTCGACCGTGCGCGGGGTCTCGTGCTCCAGGGTATCGCGGTCGATGGTGGCGATGTCGGGCTGGCGCGCCTCTTCCTGCACCGCTTCGCTGTGGCCCCCCTGGCCCTGAGCCTGGCGACGATGTCTTCGGCACGGCCGGCACGGCTTCGAGCAGCGGCGGGCGGGTGTGGAGCAGCGCCTCGGCGAGGGCTGTGACCTCCTTGCCACTTCTCGCGCGGGATCGGATCGTGGGGGCCGAAATTGAGCAGCGTCCTGTGGCGCACCCTGTCGCCGACGCGCTGGGAGAGCATCAGCCTGTGGCTTCGCACGGGCTTGCCGTCCTTGTCGGTGTGGGTCCTGGTGGCCTTGATGTACAGGGCGCGGGCGAAGGGTTGGCGATGTGTTGCCCGGACACGCGCGCCGGCGCGCGTGGCAAGGGGGATATCGACGCGATGACAAGGTCCTGGCCCCACAAAAGAGTTCCGGGCACCCACATCCATCATATAGAAGTTCAGGCGATGGAAGAGCCAAATATGTGATGTTCTCAGGCCGAAAACATGCCCCGATCAGGCACGGGCAGTGGAAAAAACTGCCAACTTGGGAGCTTCTTGCAAAATTGCCGGCCCGACCGGTTTTTTGCCTTCTCGAGGCTGATTTTGTTGTCGAGGGCCTGGGTTTCGGGGCCACCTCGTGGTCTGTTGTGTTTCCACAATAACAAGATACCGAGGAGGTGACCCCGATGACCCTTGGCTCGACCCTATCCGATCTCTGGCACCGATTTCAAGGGGACCTTTTCCCTGCGTTGGCCGAGGCGATCGGTCCTCTCCTCGAGACGCACAAGCGTTTCGTGACAGCTCTCGATCTCGTCAAGGTGGAGGGCTTCGTCGATGGGGTGTGGACCGGTCCGGGTCGGCCCCGGGAGGATCGCCAGGCGCTGGCCCGTGGCTTCATCGCCAAGGCGGTATGGGATCTGCCGACGACCCGCCACCTGATCGACAGGCTCAAGGTGGACCCGACGTTGCGCCGACTGTGCGGCTGGTCGCGTGTCGCGGAGATCCCGAGTGAAGCGACGTTTTCGCGGGCGTTTGCCGAATTTTCGCAGTCCCGTCTTCCGGAGAGGATGCACGCGGCTCTGGTTGCAGAGACACTGGGCGATGCGCTCATCGGCCACGTGTCGAGGGACCCGACGGCCATCGAGGCCCGGGAGACGCCGGCCCCGACGCCGAAGGCCCCGACGCCGAACCGCAAGCGCGGCCGGCCCCGCAAGGGCGAGGAGAGGACGAAGGAGCCTGGGCGTCTCGAACAGCAAGCGAACGGGATGGATCTCGATGAGAGGCTCGACGCGCTGCCGAAGGTCTGTGATCACGGGGCAAAGAAGAATGCCAAAGGGGTCATGGAGGCTTGGCGCGGTTACAAGCTGCCTATCGACACAGCAGACTGCGGGGTGCCGCTGAGGACCGTCCTCACCTCGGCATCCGTCCATGACAGCCAGGTCGCGGTCCCGCTGGCGATGATGACCGCCGCGCGTGTGACCAATCTCTACGACCTCATGGACGCGGCCTATGATGCCAGGGAGATCTACCAGATGAGCGAACGGCTTGGCCATGTTCCGATCATCGATGTCAATCCGCGCCGGGACAAGAACCTCAAGGAGGAGCGAGACCGGGAGGCCCGGGCCCAGCGTGCAATAGGCCATGTCGATCCCGGGAACGTGCGGTTCCGGATCCGGTCCGGTGTCGAGAGGACCAACGCCCGCCTCAAGGATGAGTTTGGCGGGCGCCATGTCCGCGTCCGCGGACATTCCAAGGTCGCCTGCCATCTCATGTTCGGCATCCTGGCCCTGGCGGCTGACCCGTTGATACGTCTCGCCGTCCCATAGCGCGGCTCCGACAACGCATGCCGACCCTTCGCGGCCCTCTCGAAGAGAGTGGCCCGGAGAGGCGTGTCCCGATGTCCGCAAAGGTCCCTGTTTGTTCTCATCATCTCTGATGAGACACCGCGAATCCATGGAGTCCGACCTCCAGGTGCAGAGGTGACCGGGCTCAACCGACCGATCCGGGCTCACCGGACCCTGGGGACAGGAATTTTGCAAGAGGTTCTTGGGTTAAGGATTATTCAGCCAGCGCAGCTTGTTGCCACATACCCGTCGGCGTCCTGGACAAGGCGTCAGCCGCTCGCCGGCAAATCACGAACCATTTTCGGCGGTCGGACCGCAAGACGGTCGCAATCGATGATTTTGAGATCAGCGTGCAGACCGGACTCGATGCGGCCGCGGTCCTGGAATCCATACAGTGCCGCGGTGTCCGCCGTCTGCGCCTTGATCAACCATGGTAACGGCAAACCGGGATCACGGCGCCGGTCACGGCCCCAATGTGTCAACACGTAAGTCGGAATACTGGCATCCGATATCAGTCCGCAATGCGCACCGCCATTACCAAGCCTGAGAACAGTACGCAGATGGCGCATCATGGTCCGGACATCGTCGGGATTGAGTCGACTGTAGTAGACGAAAGAAAAGAATGAAGTCTTGACCGTCACGCTCCAACAAGCAATCGAAAACCAGACCGCGCGGGTCGGCTTCGGTTCGTTCCGCCTCGGTCCGGATCGCCGTCTCCGGCACGGGTTCGTAATCCGGTGGGCCTCCGAGCCTGAACATTTTGTGGAAACCGTCTGTCATCTCCCGCATCAGCTGGCTGCGATGATCGCGCCGCTCGCCAAGCACATGGTCACGAAATACGGGATCTCGAAGGATCTCGACGCGTTCGGCGAGAGGCCAGTTCGCGATCGTCCTGTATGACGGCGTTGTCAAGAACAGGTGAAGCAAACCGTCAAGTCCGGGCATCAACCCGACCGGACGTGCCGCCACCTGGCCGTACAGCGGCACGCCGTCATCGGCAGCACCGGTCAGAAAATCCAGCACTCGCATCCACTGATCAGGACGTTTGTCGCGCTGGACCATGGTCAACCAGATCCGGCTGCCGACTCGTTCCGCCATCCTATACAGCAAGCCAAGTTCATGGTTCTCGTCATCAAAATCGGAAATCCAGCCAATGATCCGATTCCCCACCGCTGCAACGGCCTCGGCAAGACCAAACAATTCGCTTGTCTCGGCGAAGGCGCCCGGCACGCGGTCTCTGTCGGCGGTCAGATGCGTGATCGTCCGTGTGGTCGTCACGCCCCGGGCGCCGGCCTGCAGCGCCTCGCGCACGACGGCCGTCATGGCCTTTGTATTGTCCGGTCCAGCGGGTTCGTTCGCAATACCGAGGTCGTCCCTGACATAAGCGCGAACAGCGCAATGCGGCACTTGCACGGCAACATCAATCGTCCGCGGCCGCGCTGCCAGAGCATCGAGATATTGCGGGAAGCTTTCCCATTCCCAGGTCAAGCCCTCGACGAGCGCCATATCGGGTATGTTCTCGACTCCTTCCATCATCCGGATCAGTTGATCACGTGCATCGGGGCGGGCCGGTGCAACCTAATCCCACAAACCGCTTATGCACTTGGCTCCGGCTTAATCAACATGTTGATCGAAAACCGTCCAAATGGACCGGTAGGAGTCAACTTCTCGCGGCAAACTCTCGCAACCGGAGCTACGTGCATAAGCGGTTCCCACAATTACCCATGACCACCGTCGTCACGCCATGCCGACTTGAGTGTGCCAGTTCGCTGTCCCAGACCGCCTGGCCGTCACAATGTGTATGCACGTCGACAAGCCCCAGGGGGCACCAACGCTCCGGCCGCATTGATTTCCCGCCGTCCCTGTCCGGCTTTCCCTCCCGCGGAGATGATAGTTCCATCGGCAAACGCGACATCGCCGATTCCGTCAATTACCGACGCTTCGCAAATGACCAAGTCGTGCATGCCTGCTCTGGACTTAACAGACCTGCGGAGCATCCGGTCCGGCGACGGTCCTGACTTGGCGCCGCCGGACATGCGAACCGGATGCCCGGTAGAGTGTATCGGTTTCGCCGGCGCGCGGCCACGGCCGTCACACAACGGACGCAACCGCATCGCACGCCGACCAGTCCACGTGATCGAAAGACGGACTCAAAGCCGGTCCGGTTCACTGGAACGACAGGCGAAGGCCGGACATCTGGAAGAGTTCAGCGCCACATTCGACCGCCAGGCCGGGGCAACGCCCGGACCGTGAGGTCACTCGCTACGATCCCGCTGCCAACGGCGTTTTGGTCTGCCTTCGTCCGTCAAGGGTCACCCCGGCCGCCAGCATGTCGGCAATCCGGGTTTCGGAAAACCCCGCTTCCTGCAGGATTTCAACACTGTGTTCGCCAAGCGTCGCCGGCAGACTGCGAATCTCCGGCGGCGTCCCCGAAAACCGCATTGGCGGTTCGGTCAACCGGATGTGGCCTTCGCTCGGATGCTCCACCGTCCGGAAAAATCCGACCGCCTGCATGTGCGGATCATCGGCTAGGTCATCGAGCCGCGTCACCTCGCCATGCGGGATATCGGCCTCCCGAAGTGTCACCAGTAGTGTGGCCGTAGACCACGGTCGCACTAGGTCGGCCACCATCGAATAGAGTTCGCCAATCTTCTCGCTGCGGATTTTGGGATTGGCAACGCGTGGATCGTTCCGCATCTCCGGACGGTCCATGATGGCAAAGAAGGCGCGCCATTGTTTCGTATTGTATGGCAGGACGCAGACATGGCCGTCCGCGGTCGCATAGGGCCGGCGGTCGTCCGCCAGGGACCGCTCGTAGCCGGCCGGACCCAGCGGGGGGTCAAACGCCTGACCGGAATGGTGCTCGACCAGATTGAAGCCGACAATGGACTCGAACATCGGGACTTCCACCGACTGCCCCTTGCCGGTCCGCTGCCGGTCGAACAGGGCGGCGAGCGTGGCGTGTGCCGCAACCTGCGAACAGATCTTGTCGCAGATCGACGCGTTGACGAAGGTCGGCGGACCACTCCGGCCCCCTTGCATATGCGCCATCCCGGAAACCCCCTGAATGATGTCGTCGTAGGCCGGACGGCTGGCATAGGGGCCGGATTGCCCGAATCCCACCAATGCGACATGAACAATCCCGGTGTTGACCGTGCGGCAAGCCTCGTAGCCAAGGCCCAGGCGATCCATGGCCGCCGGCCGGACCGAGCACAGGACCGCGTCCATCTGCTCGACAAGCGTCAGAAACGCCTCCCGGCCACTCTCCGCCTTCAGGTCGAGCACAATGCTGCGCTTGTTCCTGTTGGCCATCAGGAAAAAATGTCCCATGCCCCTGTTGCGGAACGGCATGATTCCGCGGGTTATGTCTCCCTCCGGGGCTTCGATCTTGATGATGTCGGCACCGTAATCGCCGAGAATCTGACACGCATACGGGCCGTATCCGACCGTTGTCACATCAAGTATCCGGATACCTTCGAGCGGGCCTGACATCTGTTTCTCCCTTCGACGAACCACCAACCGATGAACGGGCCGGTTCGCAACCCTTCTATCGCATCTTGCCGCCCTTGACCAACGGCCCGCGGTGCTCCGTATCGCCGAATTGAAGGGGTGCAATCGCCGGACTTTTGGTATACCACATACCACACGATGGTATCGATAACCGGAAACTGCCGGAGCACCGGTGCATGACAACTGTGGCAAACCGTAAACAACGCGTGGCGGACAGCCTGGACCTTGCCCCCGTCGCGCAGGACTTCAGTCTCAAGACGTATGTCTACAATGCCCTGCGCCAGGCCATCGCCGGTGTCCGGATCTATGACGAAGTATCCGACCTGCGCCTTGATGAAAGACGGCTTGCCGAACAGTTCGGAGTCTCCAGAACACCGGTCCGCGAAGCGCTGGCCCGGTTGGCACAGGAAGGACTGGTGGAGATCCAGCCGCGCCGCGGTGTGTTCATCCTGCGCAAGACCCGGGAGGAGATCCTCGAAATGATTACCGTCTGGGCCGCGCTCGAGAGCATGGCGGCGCGCCTTGCCTCAACCCGCGCAACCGACACCGAAATCACCTCGCTGCGGCAACACGCGTCCGGTTTTGGAACCGACCGGGCCCGCGCCCATGTCGACGAATACTCCGAAGCCAACATCCAGTTCCATCAGCGCATTCTCGAACTCGGCAAATGTCCGATGCTGAAGGACATCACGGAAGGGCTGTTCGTGCATGTCCGGGCCGTCCGCAGCAGGGCGATGCATGAATCGGACCGGGTCAGCCGCTCGGTCGTCGACCACCGACACATCATCGAAGCGATCGAGCAACGCAACCCCGATCTCGCCGCCGAACACGTCCGTGTTCACACCATGGGACTCTACGATCATGTCCGCTGGACCTGGAACGACCTTCCGGACACCTTACCCGAACAGGCCGGGCCTGCGGACAACAGCAAGGGAGACTGAAGTGACTTTGACCGAAAAACCCCGGCCGTCCGCGACTGCCCACGACACGCTTGCCAGAAAAAGCCGTGATGCGGACGTCATTTCCGGCGGCCATCTCGTCGCCCGCGCCCTGAAAAACGAGGGCGTAGATACGATTTTCACGCTTTGCGGCGGTCATATCATCGACATCTATGACGGCTGCATCGATGAAGGCATCCGCATTATCGATGTTCGTCACGAACAGACCGCCGCCCACGCCGCCGACGGCTATGCCCGGCAAACCGGCAAACTCGGCTGCATCGTCACCACGGCCGGACCTGGTTGCACCAACGCTGTTACAGGCGTTGCGACCGCCTTCAGATCGGAAAGCCCAATACTCCATATCGGCGGCCAGAGTTCGCTGACGCAGCACAAGCAGGGATCACTGCAAGATCTGCCACATGTCGACATGATGACGCCAATCACCAAATTCGCGTCCGGCGTATTTTCAACCGAACGGGTTGCCGATATGGTCGCGATGGCGGCACGGGAATGTTTCAACGGCGCTTATGGCCCGGCCTATCTCGAGATTCCACGTGACATCCTCGATGCCGAGATCCCGCTCAAGCGCGCCCGAATTCCGACGCCGGGCAGCTACCGGGTTTCGACCAGATCGATCGGTGATCCGGCCGATATCGAGCGCCTCGCCGATATACTTGTCAAATCCGAGCGGCCGGCCGTGCTGTTCGGGCAACAGGTCTGGAGCAGCGGCAGCCACGAAGCGGCCATCGCGTTCGCCCGCGCCCTCGACATTCCGGCCTACATGAACGGTGCCAGCCGCGGCATGTTGCCGGAAGGCGATCCGCATCATTTCGACCGGACCCGCTCGGACGCCTTCCGGGACGCCGATGTCATCCTGATTGTCGGCACTCCGTTCGACTTCCGCATGGGATATGGGCGCCGGATCTCCGAGGCCGTAACCCTGGTCCAGATCGATCAGAGCTATGCCACCGTCGGCAAGAACCGTGACATCTCGATAGGTTTGGTCGGCGACCCCGGCGCCATCCTGTCCGCCGTCACCGATGCGGCGTCAGGTCGCATCGACAGGGGCGCTCGGCAGAAACGGCAGGACTGGATGGCGCGCTTGCGCGAAATCGAGGCCATCAAACTCGAAAAACTGATGCCGATGTTTCTGAATGACACTACGCCGATCCATCCTTATCGGCTGGCCTGGGAAATCAACAAATTCCTGGGCGAGGACACGATCTATGTCGGCGACGGCGGCGATATTGTCACCATTTCGGCCCAGGCCGTGCGGCCGCAGGCGCCTGGCCAATGGATGGATCCGGGAGCCCTCGGGTCGCTCGGGGTCGGGACCGGCTTTTCGATGGCCGCCAAGCTGGCGCATCCGGACAAGGAGGTCGTCTGCCTCTATGGCGACGGCTCCTTCGGCATGACGGCCTTCGACATGGAGACCGCCCAACGCTTCGGAGCGCCGTATCTGGCGGTAGTCGGCAACAACTCGGCGATGAACCAGATCCGCTACGGCCAGATCGCCAAATACGGTTCGCAACGCGGCGGCATCGGCAACAAGCTTGGCGATGTTGAATTCTCGCATTTCGGCACAATGCTTGGTGGTCATGGTGAAGAAGTCCGGGATCCGGTGGAAATCCGGCCGGCCCTTGAACGGTCGCGGGCGGCAATTGCCCGGACCGGCAAATGCGCCGTCGTCAATGTCTGGGTCGACCCCAACGAATATGCACCGGGCACCAAGGCCCAGACCATGTACAAATAACAGGATGGAAGCTGCTTGCGATGGAAGCCCTCAAGGGAATCAAGATACTGGACTTCACCCATGTGCAGTCCGGCCCAACCTGTACGCAGTTGCTGGCGTGGTTCGGCGCCGATGTCATCAAGGTGGAGCGGCCCGGCACAGGCGACCCGACACGAGGACAGCTGGTCGATGTGCCGGGCGCTGACAGCCTCTACTTCACCATGCTGAATCACAATAAGCGCTCGCTGACCCTGAATACCAAAAACGACACCGGCAAAGAGGTTTTGGAGCGCCTGATCCGGTATTGCGATGTGCTCGTCGAGAACTTTGCGCCGGGTGCGCTCGACCGGATGGGATTCGGATGGAACCGTATCCAGGATCTGAATCCGCGCATGATCATGGCCTCAGTCAAAGGGTTCGGACCGGGGCCTTACGAAGACTGCAAGGTCTACGAGAATGTTGCCCAATGCGCCGGTGGTTCCGCCTCGACGACCGGGTTTCGTGACGGACCGCCGCTGGTCACCGGTGCGCAGATCGGCGACAGCGGGACCGGCCTGCATCTCGCCCTCGGAATCGTCACCGCGCTGTTCCACCGCGAGAAGACCGGAAAGGGCCAGCGTGTGCTGGCCGCCATGCAGGACGGCGTGCTCAATCTCTGCCGCGTCAAGCTGCGTGACCAGCAGCGTCTGGCAACCGGGCCGCTGGAGGAGTATTCGCAATTCGGCGAAGGCATATCCTTTGGCAACAGCACACCACGGGCAGGTAACGATTCCGGCGGCGGTCAACCCGGGCGAATCCTGAAATGCCGGGGCTGGGAGATCGATCCGAATGCCTATACCTATTTTATAACCCAGGCTGCCGTCTGGCCGAAGATCTGCGACCTCATCGGCAAACCGGACTGGAAGGAGGATCCCGAATACGCGACCCCGAAGGCGCGCCTGCCGCGGCTGAACGAGGTTTTTTCTGTGATCGAGGACTGGACGATGACCAAGACCAAATTCGAGGTCATGGCACTCTGCAATCCACTCGACATTCCGGTTGGCCCGATCTTGTCGATGCAGGAACTCGCGGACGATCCGGGCTTGCGGGCAACCGGAACCGTTGTCGAAGTCGACCATCCGGAGCGCGGACCCTATTTGAGTGTCGGCTGTCCGGTCAAACTTTCGGCCTCGCCAGCCGAGGTGACACGCTCGCCGCTGCTTGGTGAACACAACGACGATATCCTGCGCAACGTGCTGGGGTATGAAGGCAGCGACCTGGACGCCATATGGGCGAGCGGCGCAGTCGGCGAGGCTCCCGCCCGGGCCGCGGAATAGGTACGGGAACGTACGGTCCACGCGCCTAGGTCACCTGGTCCCGATGCTGGAGATCCCGACCCGGCCCTTTCCGTCGCGGCACGAAATGGCCGAAGCCGCGGACCGTCACGCCTGGACTAATACCAAGCGCGCTCCAAATTGACTCACCATCCCAATATGTTGGGGTGACGGTCCGGACGACCTTCATAGACTGTGGTGATCGACTCACCAGCGCCGGAGGATGACGATGAGTGCGGCAACGCCGATAACCTGGACGGCACACACAGCGGACGAGCTCCACGCGCTTTCGAGGCACTGCGGGGACGCGAAGCAAGCGTCGCGCGCGCGTGCGCTCGCCATGATCATGGAGGGTGCGTCTCGCACGGAGGCGGCTCGGGCGCAGGGCATGGAGCTTCAAATCCTGCGCGACTGGGTGTTGCGCTACAACACGGAGGGCTTCGACGGCCTCGCGGATCTCCCGCGCGGCGGGAGCGAGGGCCGGTTGACGGACGCGCAGATCGCCGAGATCGGCGCCTGGATCGAGGCGGGTCCCGAGCTTGAGCGGGACGGTGTGACGCGCTGGCGCGTTCAGGACATCGTACGGAAAATCGAGGAGGCCTTCGGGGTCATCTATACGGAGAGCGGTGCCCGTATGATGCTCCGAAGGGCCGGGTTTCGCTTTGTCTCGGGGCGGCCGGTCCACCCCAAAGCCGACGCGGAGCGGCAGAGGTCGTTCGTGGCGGAGTTCGAGGCACAGTTGACGTCGGCGCTCAGCTCTGAGGCGCTGGCGGGTCCGATAGAAATCTGGTTCCAGGACGAAGCGCGCATCGGCCAGAAGGGGATGACGACACGGGTCTGGGCGAATGGGAAGCAGCGTCCGCGCATCCTGCGCGACCATCGCTATGGCTACGTCTATCTGTTCGGCGCCACCTGCGCAGAGCGCGGCGTCGGCATCGCCCACGTGGCGGACAGGGCGAACACGGCGTCGATGAACGAGCATCTGGCGGCGATCGGCGCGGCCGTGGCGCCGGGTGCGCACGGCGTGATTGTGCTGGACGGGGCGGGCTGGCATCGCTCGGGCGACCTTCTCGTTCCCCCCAACCTGACGCTCGTGCATCTGCCGCCCTACAGTCCGGAACTCAATCCGATGGAGCAGATCATTCTGTTCCTGAAATCGAACCGCTTCGCCAACCGCGTGTTCAAGGATGTCTCCGCCCTGAGGGACGCCTGCTGGACGGGGTGGCAATGGCTGACCGACCAGCCCGACGTCATCACCAATACGACCCGGCGCAGCTGGGCCGTAGCCCCATCGTGCTGATCCCGATGCCTCACTGTATCGGTTCATATGACTTGCGTTTGGTATAACGGGCTGGTGGCCACGATTTTTGCGGTCACTGGCCCGGTTGCCGTGATTCTGACCGTTGCCACCGCCGTCGGCCTCGACAAGACTGCTGTCGATGCATGGATCTTTGCCGCATTCTTCGTGGGCGGATTGCTGACCGTATTCTTCAGTCTGCTCTACCGAATACCGATGGCGCTCGCCTGGACCATGCCGGGAGCGGCGCTGTTGATTCCGGCCCTCGGCCATCTGAGTTTTCCTGAGGCCGTCGGTGCATTTCTTGTTGCCGGCGTGATCATGGTCCTGCTCGGCGCCAGTGGCGTGATTGCGCGGATGATGGCCCATATCCCGGTGCCGGTGGCCATGGCCATGGTTGCCGGTGTCTTTCTTCCCTTCGGCCTGAACCTGATTGCTGGGGTTGGCGACAGCCCGGTTCTGAGCCTCGCGATGATCGGCGCGTTCTTCGCCTGCGTCGCCTTGCCGCATCTTGGCCGGATCATCCCGCCGGTCCTTGGCGCCTTGATCGCCGGATGTCTGACGGCCATCGTCATCGGGGCCGGCCCACGGATTCCGCTTGATCAGGACTGGTTGGCGAGCCCGATGATCATCGTACCGGTCTTCAGTCTGCAGGCTCTTCTTGAACTTGTCCCGCCGTTGCTGGTTTCCGTCATCGCAACCCAGAACCTGCAAGGCTTCACAGTCTTGCGGCAGGCCGGATATGCTGCGCCAGTGAATGCTCTGACGATCGGATGCGGTTACGGCACACTTGTCATGGGCCTGTTCGGCTCGGTACCGGCCTGCGTTACGGGGCCGGCGAACGCGATCCTGGTTTCGACGGGACAGCCGGGCCGCCATTACATGGCGGCGGTTGTTTTCGGCGTCCTGTTTGCGACAGTGGGACTGGCCGCACCACTGGTCACGCAGGCCGCGACGACGATGCCACCGGCGTTCATCACGGTTCTTGGCGGCCTTGCGATGATGCCGGTTCTGCTCGGCGCCTTTCAGTCGGCGTTTCGAGGCCGCGAAGTCCTGGGACCGCTTGTCGCTTTCACGGTCACAGTGAGCGACGTGACGTTGTTCAATATCGGAGCACCATTCTGGGGGCTGGTCTTCGGCTTCGCAGTCCATCTAACGCTCGACCGGCGACGGTGAACCGTCCGCTAGCGCCGCGTTACCGTAGGCAACGCCGGAGCGTCCGGCGATATCGTCCCGTTACCCGGCACCCCACTGTGCCAGCGACGGAGCGGGGTCCGAACAGCGGGTGCAATGCGCGATGCCTGCCGATCCCGGTCGCGACACGTTGCGGGCTGCACTGTGGCGGCGCGTCGAGTTATGCTGTCGCTGCAATAGGTAAGGGACCATCGACTCATGAATGACGAACCGATCAAAGCACTGACATTCGATACTGGCGGCACGATTCTCGACTGGCATAGCGGCTTCAAGGCGATTCTCCAGGAGACCGGCGCCCGTCACGGACTCGACCGGGACTGGACCATGATCGCCAACGAGTTGCGTCGGCGTTCGCTCGGCAAGATGCTGAACCTCGGCGAACATGGTCCGCCAGCCCACAATTTCGATGGTGCGCACCGCATGGTTCTGGACGAACTTTGCGGAGAATACGATCTCGAATGCTTCAACGAAACCGACCGGCATGCCATTGCCTGGGAGGTGCCACACGGTTTTGCGACATGGCCGGATTTTCCCGCAGTCCTGTCTGAACTGCGATCGCGTTTCATTTGCGCATCCTTCACAATTCTCAGTTTCCGGATCATCGTCGATACCGCAAAACGCAACGGATTGTCCTGGGACGCCGTGTTCTCCTGCGAGGCGATCGGCAAATACAAACTGTTGCCCGAAGCCTATCGGACCGTGGCCTCGTGGCTGGTCATGGAGCCACATGAGATCTGCATGGTGGCATGCCACAACTTCGATCTTGATGCGGCCCGTAACGTCGGGTTTCGGACGGCGTTCGTTCGCCGACCTCTCGAATGGGGTCCGGCCGGACCGCCGGATCCCGAGCCAAACCCGGCCTGCGACATCATTGTCGATGACTTTCCGGCGCTCGCAACCCGCTTGACCGCCATGTAAGGCCCGGCGCTGGCGAATCACCAGCGCGGCTCTGAACGTTACAAATGCCGGGATGCAGGGCTGGTTTCATGTGGGCGCCGTTGCAAATCTTCGATGCGGCTGCGTCGAAGACCTTTGCGGCCTTTTAACAAGGCTCAATTCGTGAAACCGCTTATGCACGTGGCTCCGGTGAAACGCACATGTAGCGTTTGGCGTGCCGGGAATAGTCGACATCGGGGGGCAACATCGTGTGCCACCGGAACCACGTGCATAAGCGATTTCGTGAATTGTAGTCATCGTGATAGAAACTCGCCCGATTCGCCTTGGCGGTCAGACAGATGGATGACGAGGGTTTCGGGATTGGGTCTCGCGTGTCGATGAGTTGAGGCGCCGCCGCGCAAGGCGGTGGCGGCGGTGCTGTCGGACCCGCCGGAGGGCGCGGCCTCGCTGGCGGCGATCGATCTGGGCGTGGATGACGAGCGGCGGTGTCGGCATTGCGGCCGTCGGGGCGGTGTCGCGGCGCGCGGTCTTCGCCGTGTCCGGTGCAAGGCCTGTGGGAAGATGTTCGGTGCGCTGACCGGCACAGCGCTGTCGGGCCTGCACCACAAAGAGCGCTGGCTGGCCTTTGGTGCCTCGCCTGGCGCCGGCGAGACGATCCGGGAGGCTGCCGAGCGCTGCTGGATTGCGCCGCGCACGGCGCCTCGCTGGCGCCACCGCTTTCTGGCGGCGGTGCCCCAGGCGCCGGACCGGCTTGCCGGGATCGTCGAGGCTGACGAGACCGTCGTTCTCGAGAGCCGCAAGGGGGAGCGGAAGCTGGACCGCACGCCGCGCCGGCGCGACGGGACGGGCCGCAAACCCGGCCTCGCGTGCGAGCAGGCGCCAATCCTGGTCGCCGCCGACCGTGCGGGCGAGACCCTCAGCCATACCCTGCCCGCCCTCAACGCAGACAGCGTGAAGGAGGGGTTGGAGCCGGTCGTCGCACCGGATGCGCTGCTCGTCTCCGACGCCAACCGCTGCTATCCACCCGTTGCGGCGGCGCTCGACATCCCACACGAGAGCATCAACGCTTCGGCCAGCCAGCGGGTCCGGGGCGCGCGGCACATCCAGACGGTCAATAGCCGCCACAGCCAGATCAAGGGCGTCCTGCGCGGCTTCCGCGGCATCCCACCAAGAACCTCGACAGCTATCTGAGGTGGTTCCATCTCATCGAACGCGGCGATCAGCCAACGCCCAGAGCCTGCCTCGAGGCAGGCTCTGGCTAGACCGAGCCTACGATTCACGAATTGAGCCTTTAACAAAGGACGTGATTTCATTCTGCGCTTTTTGATAAAGCTTGATGAATATCGTAATTCATGACATGATTTTCGACGTTCCAGCACGTGTTGCGGAGCCTGTCCGCGCTGCAATGCGCGCCAGTTGTTGAAGGAAAGGTATTGAATGCATTTTTATCCGCAGGATCGCATTGCCCTGTTCATCGATGGCGCGAATCTCTTCGCTGCTGCCAGGGCACTCGGGTTCGATATCGATTATCGGAAACTGCGTGAACTGATGTCTGACCAAGGCCGGTTGATCCGGGCTTTCTATTACACGGCAATGGTCGAAGATCAGGAATTTTTCTCGCTGCGACCGCTCGTCGACTGGCTTGACTACAACGGTTATACGATGGTCACCAAACCGGCCAAAGAGTTCACCGACGCCTATGGTCGGCGCAAGATCAAGGGAAACATGGAGATCGAACTCGCCATTGACATGCTGGAGATGGCGGAACGACTGGACCATGTTGTCCTGTTTTCGGGTGACGGCGATTTCCGCAGGCTCATTGAGGCGGTGCAACGCAAGAGCGTGCGGGTCACCGTGGTCTCGACCATGCGCTCAAACCCGCCGATGGCTGCCGATGATCTGCGGCGCCAAGCTGATGTCTTTGTCGAACTCCAGGATCTCGAGTCCCGGATCGCCCGCGAACGCGTGGACCGGCAGCCACGGCCCCATCAAGCCGGCCGTTATGGCAATCAAGACGAAACCGGCTACCACGAAAATGATGAAGCGGTGGTGGTCCATCGCAACCAGACCCCTTGACGATACCAGATCTGGCCGGACCTGGCCGGGATTGTCTGCTCTGCCCGCGTCTCGCGGCGTTTCGGGAGTTCAATCGCGGCGCTTATCCCGGTTGGCACAATGCTCCGGTCGAGTCTTTCGGCGATCCGGAGGGTCGATTGCTCATAATCGGTCTGGCTCCAGGCTTGCGCGGCGCCAACCGGACCGCTCGCCCCTTCACCGGTGACTGGGCCGGCGATCTGCTTTATCAGACCATCGACCAGTTCGGCTTCAGTATTGGTCGCTATGGCGGGCAGGCTGATGACGGTCTGCGGTTGCGCGATTGCCGAATCACCAATGCAGTTCGCTGCGTGCCACCACAAAACAAGCCGATCGGGGCCGAAATCAACGCCTGCGGCACGTTTCTGCGCCGAGAGATCGAAGCCATGGAAAACCTGCGAATCCTGCTTGCACTCGGTACCGTAGCCCATGCCGCGGTCTTGTCGGCGGTTGGCCTCAGGAAATCGGCGCTGAAGTTCGTTCATGGTGTTCGTCATTCATTGCCTGACGGCCTGTATCTCGCGGATTCCTACCATTGTTCCCGTTACAACACGAATACCGGACGCCTGACGCCGGAGATGTTTTGCGCCGTCTTTTCAATGGTGCGGGAAACTCTCTCCGCTGATCATTGACCCGAGATGTCCCGTAACGTTGTCTCGGTAGCAGGCAGCACGTCACAATAACAGCAGCCGGCCGGAACTATCGCCAAAGCAAATTGTCTGTTCTGGCGAGAGCGCCGGATGCTGAGTTTAAACCCTCGCAACCAAGTTGTAGCAGGGATTGATCTCCGTGAAAAGGGTCGTTTTTCAATTCAACTTTGGAAGTCTGGCATCGGGATTCGCCGACGATAGCACGAGCAATCTGCACGGCTTCTGGCAACCAGCTTTGCTATCCGGGCAACATGTTCTCAGCTCACCGTGTATTTGCCGGCCGGTTCGAACGGAACAGCGCGACCACATAGTGCCAAATTCAAACAGGATCGTCTGCGAGCCTCTGTTTCAATCACGGTAAGTCTCGAAGAAGCAGAAAGTATAGTGGGTCTCACCGAAAGCGGCGGTGTGGATTTTTGCCTTGATTTACATGGAGCTTCACGTGGCCGAATCTCGGGGTTCGCAACGGCTAACACAGAAATTATTTTCTCCCTCTCAAGCTACGAGAAGGTTTTCACAATATGGCGCATTATCATTACACGCCGTTATGCTGTTCAGGATTTCACACTAGCCCGGATTTCTCACCAGTTCATATTGGACGGTGATCTGTGTAGTTGGTTTGGTTGGGCTGCTTGGCATGGCGTCGTCGCCTGATTGAGCGCGCAGGGATCGGGCTGGCGCCGGTGGCGCGGTGTGTTCGGGGGCTGTGTTCCTGTTGTTGTCGGGCGGGTTCGGTCGCGGCCCTGGGGCCGGGGTCAGGTCCATAATCGGGCGTGTGCCTGTGCGAAGGTATCGGCATGGGGACAGGCGGACGCCATGGCGATGCGGATACGCCTTGCGCTGCGTCGGACCTGGGCGCCGATCTTGAGGAGCTTGAGGCGGATGGAGCCGCATGTGGCTCTGGCGAGGCGGGTTCCGGCGAGCGCGATGCGTCTGAGGGCGGCGAGCAGGACAGAGGCCATGGAAGCGACCCAGAGGCGGAGCTGGTTGGCGCGCATGGCGGTTGCGGAGGTGCGATCGGCGAACCGGTCGAGCTGGCACTCCTTGGTGCGGTTCTCCATCTCGCCTCTGGCGCAGTAGAGCGTCTCGTAGAGGTTCCGCCGGTCGATGACAGCCGGGCTCAGCGAGGTGACGACGACGCGCGGGTTGGCCCGGCCCGGGAGCCACTCCGCCTTGCCGACGACGCGGCGCCGGCGCGACCATGTCTTCAGGGTTCGATAGCGGAACTCGGTGAACAGGCGCGCGGGCTGTCCGCTCTCCTGCGAGCGCGCCTCGGCCCGGTCCAGGGCCGGCTGCAGGCGGGCCGCGAGCCACGCGTTGCGCGCCAGGCCGAAGACATCGTCGACAGCGTTGTCCTCGCACCAGGCCATCAGCGGCTCGCGGGCGAAGCCTGGGTCGGCGCGAAGCACGATCTCGACTGCCGGCCAGCGGGCGTGGATCTGTCCGACGATCCGCTCGACTTCCTCGACCGCGCGCCGGCGCTGGCGTCGATGTCGGACCGCCTCAGCGTCGCCGCCAGCAGAGGGTCGCCGCAGAAGATGTAGAGCGGCAGGTAGCAGTAGCAGTCGTAATAGCCATGGAAGAAGCGGCCCTCCTGGCGTCCGTGCAGCGGGGCGTCGGTGGCGTCGAGATCGAGCACCAGCCGCTCCGGCGCGCGCTCGTGGGCGTCGAGAAACAGGTCCACGAACAGCGCCTCGATCGCGCCGGCGTCGTGGCCGATGCGGCGATAGCGATGCCGCGCGCCGGCGCGTGCTCCAGACGGCGCGTGCTCCAGACGGCCCAGAACCGCGCCCAGAACAGGGTCGTGGCGCAACTCGTCCTGGTCCAGAAGGTCCGCGTAGCCCAGCGCGATCCCGAACACCCGCTGGCCCACCAGCGCCTCCACATCGTGCACAACGCGATCCGCCGAGCGACCGTCCGAAAAACAATCCGAAAACCGATCCACAAGGCCTATCGCCCGGTCGGGCGCCCCCAGAAGTAGCGCGCCGCGTCCTAGGTCATCGCACCGCCGCCGAAATCGGCCACAACATCGCGCCCCTTCAGGCGCGAAAAACGCATCGGCTTCGGGGTACACTCTGTGCGCATCGGGGAGATCCTCTGCAACCGGACAAGTTTTTGTTGCAAAAGAACGTTCTCACATGCAGACCCCCGATGCACCTACCCTCGGTGAGAAATCCGGTCTAGTGGACCAGCATCGGCCAAACGTTTATCACAATGCAGGTAGCTTCCATCGGGGCTATCCAGAAACTTGGTCAAGCTGTGAGAGTATGGTCCGTATCTATCGGCTTGGAAACCGAAACTTAGCATGTCTTCCATGTGAAACCGTTCGACCCCACGTTCAATGAACCACGCGAGTTTCTGCCTGCCAGAATCGAGCAGAATCTCCAGGAGGCAATAACAACGCACCATCTCAGAGACTAATTCACAAGCCGGTGTCAATTTATCGACGCCGGCCCGTTCTGTTACATTCTAGTATCGCCCGGTGGGCTCATAAACGATCGTGTCAACATTCTTGAGTTCGTTCAGAGTCGACGCAATGAGGCGGCATACGTCATGCCAATCCAGACCACCGTTTCCGCATCATAACGGCGGAATGGAGACCGAGCGAATATCCTTCTCACGAATGACACGGACAAAATCCTGCAAATCTTTCTCAACCCACTCGATCTTCGTCTTGGCACGCCAGTGCGTTTTGGTCGGAAAATTGACGATCCAGCGAGGCCAGAACAGCTCCTTGCTTTCCATGACGTTTTCCCGATACGAACCTCGTTCGCCTCGCACGTACGTGAATACGCCTCGAAATTGCCAGGGAACCGCTCCTTGAACATCAGAACAGTCCCCTTGCCCACGATTCCGAACGTATTCACGGTGTTAACCACGGCCTCAACATCAACTTCGAGCAGGTTGCCCTGTGCGTAACGGATCAATGGAAGTGCCACCCGGAATATGGAACGATCTTGAGTACGATGCCGACCGCATTCCTTTGTTTCTCAAGAATGTTTTTCTCATTGTGACCACCCAGGTTATCGACCAATATCGTCATCTTTATCGTTTCGTCGTAAGCTATCGAGCTAACGACGATGTCTGTCAATAAAGTGTACCCTGACCGCCCTGCCGCACCGGTAATAAATCCGCTATATAGCAATAACTCTCCGAAGTCTGCGGGTCAGCTATCGTAATTCGGCTATCCCCGCGACGGCAAGCATTGGATCGAGTTCAGCCTGCTCTGCGACCATGACGGCAGACCGGCGGCGGTCGCAGATCATAGAGCCGACGACCTGCGGAATCTGACGATCAGCCCGATCGACTGATTGCATCTACCCGCGCGACTCCCGTTCGACACGATCAATTAGAATCTGGCGCTCATGTCAGCAGGTGTCGGGAAATTTCAGATACCGGGCAATGCAACAGGCATTACCGTTCGGAAAGGAGCCTTATGGCTCATCAGGCCGGCGGTAATGGTAAATGATGTAGATCACCGCCAAGGCCACTGCCAGAAGAAACCACGTGATGGCGTATTGCAGGTGCTCGTTGCGGACCGTAATGGCGGTACTCGCACCAACCGGCAGACGGCGGCGCTCAGGATCGCGGATGGCATCGATGTAATACGGCAGGACAGGACCAAGCTGGCGATGCGCCGCAATCTCGGCCGTATCGATATAAAGCCAGATATCGTTGACCGGTTCGTTGTCCGGCACAAAATAACCGCGGCGCCGATCCTCCCGCAAAATACCTTCGATCATGACCCGGCCAGCCTGTACCGTTTCCGGACGCCTGCTACGGGACCGCCGGTTATCCGGCACCCAGCCCCGATTGACGATGAGAATGCGGTCATCCGGCATCCTGAGCGGGGTCAGGACATGAAACCCGGCGCTGCCCTCGAACGGCTTGCCGGTGATATGGACTTCCCTGTCATGCAGGAATTCGCCCTCGGCAACAATCCGACGGTATCGCCATGTCGTGATGTCGCCAATCGCATCGGGCGGCGCCAGCGGAACCGCCGACACTCGCTCCTCGAACATCTCGATCAGAGCCGATTTCCACTGCAGGCGGTCAAGCTGCCAGAGCCCGAGGCCGATCAGCGCAACAAGCGCCGGAACCGTGAACAGTGTCGGCCACAAGGTCGGTCGAAAACGGCGTGGCGCCAACATATCGACAGGACTCCCTTGACTTCCCGAGTTGCGGTCCGGGCCGCGGCCGCAATCAAGGATCGCGCCGGCTCTCTCTGGTTGTCTCGTCCTTGCATCGTCACCGTCACAACCGGCGCAGCCGGTTGACCATCAGCGCCCACCCCACCAATAGATGCACACGAACAGGAACAGCCAGACCACATCGACGAAATGCCAGTACCAGGCCGCCGCCTCAAAGCCGAAATGATGGTCCGGCTTGAAATGCCCCGCACGGGCACGAAACCAGCAGACGATCAGGAAACAGGTTCCGACCAGGACATGAAAGCCGTGGAATCCGGTCGCCATATAGAAGGTCGAAGAATAGATGCCGTCCGTGAAACCGAAGGCGGCATGGACATACTCGTAAGCCTGCAGCGCCGTGAACACCGCGCCAAGAACGATGGTGAGACCAAGCCCGATCACCAGATTGCGGCGATCGTCCTGCAGCAAAGCCGCATGCGCCCAGGTCACCGTGCAGCCCGAGAGCAGCAGAACCATCGTGTTGATCAGTGGAATATCGAATGCGTCGAATGGTTCCACTTCGGCTGGCGGCCAGATTCCGGTGTCGGGATACAGCGAGGCATCGAAAAATGCCCAGAAGAACGCGACGAAGAACATCACTTCAGACGCAATGAACAGGATCATCCCGTAACGCATGCCGAGCTGGACGATCGGAGTATGGTGGCCCTGATGTTCGGCTTCCCGGATCACGTCGCGCCACCACATGTACATGGTGAACAGGATCAACAGGAGGCCGATACTCATCGCCAGACCGCCAAACGGCATGTCATGCATGTACATGATCGCGCCAAAGGCCACGATGAAGGCAGAAGCCGCGCCTGTCGCCGGCCACGGGCTCGGCTCTACGAGATGATAGGAGTGGGAATGTCCGCCGCTCATTGCTTCCTCTTTCTTCATAGGCCGTTACGCGGCCCGGGCCAGCTCAATTTGTTACTTCGATTGCCGGAACGACATCATTCCGCTGATCCGCTCCATCACGCCGGGCCAGAGCCAGCGACTGGTCCTCGGCCTCGAAAAACGTGTAAGACAGCGTGATGGTCGAAACATCGTCAAGATTCGGATCGTTGCCGATCTCGGGATCGATGAAGAAACTCACCGGCATGTCGACCATCTGACCCGGCTGCAAGACCTGTTCGGTGAAACAGAAACACGCCACTTTGTTGAAATACTGTCCGACCTTGTCCGGCGTCACATTGAAGGTCGCAGTACCGACGATCGCCTCGGTGCCGCGATTTCGGGCCTGATAATGCGCCAGCGCGTTTTCACCGACCCGGAGCTTGAATGAGCGCTGCACCGGCGCGAAGTTCCAGTTCAGGCTCGGATTGACTGTGCCGTCGAAACGGATGGTGACGATACGATCGGTCACGCTAGTCGAAACGGTTTCCGCAATCTGTGTCGTGCCGCCGTAACCGGTGATCTGGCAAAACAGCTGGTAAAGAGGAACCGAGGCATAGGCCAGAACACCCATACCCAGCACCAGCCCGGCCAGCCCGGCCAGAGTTCGGCGATTGGCGAACCGTATCGTTCCGCCTGGTCCGAGATCCGCCATCACCTAGACCATCCTGACAATCGTGATCGCGTAGAAAAGCGCGCAGGCGGCCAGAATCGCCAGCAATACGGCCAGATTGCGGCCGCGTTTGCGGCGCCGCAGGTCTGCACCGCTGCCGGGTGCGTTTTCATTGCCGTCCGCCATGAGCTCACCACCCGGCGCCTGCCACTGCCATGCGGTCAATGGCCAAAGCCAGGAACAGCAGAAACAGGTGCAGGATGGACCAGCCGAACAATTGCTTGCAATTGCGCTCCGAAGCGGTCCGCCATACCCGCCATGCGGCCATGACGAATACCAGCCCGAGCACGGCTGCGATACCACCGTACAACCATCCAACCGTACCGATCAGTGCCGGCGCAATGCCGCTGGGCGCGAGCACAAGGCTGTAGAGCAGGATCTGGTTTTGGGTTTCCCGCTGCCCCGCGACCACCGGCAGCATCGGAATTCCGGCCCTCGCATAGTCGCTGCTGCGATATAGCGACAAGGCCCAGAAATGCGGCGGCGTCCACAGGAAGATAATCGCAAACAGAACCAGCGCATCCAGCGTTATCGTTCCCGATACCGCAGTCCAGCCGATAACCGGCGGCAAGGCGCCTGCTGCACCGCCAATGACAATATTCTGCGGCGTTCGGCGTTTCAGCCACATCGTATAGACGAAAACATAGAATGCGATGGTCAGCGCCAACAGTCCCGCAGCCAGCCAGTTCAGGGCCAGCCCCATGAGCATCACCGAACCAGCGGCCAAAACCACTCCGAAGGTCAACGCTTCCTCGGCGCCGACCCGGCCGGCCGGAATAGGCCGCAGCCGAGTTCGCGCCATGATTGCGTCAATGTCGCGGTCGTACCACATATTCACAGCGCCAGAGGCTCCGGCCCCGAGCGCGATGCACAGCATTGCCGTTGCCTGAAGCAACGGATGCAGCGACCCAGGTGCGAGATACAGCCCGACCAGACCGGTAAAGACGACGAGCGACATCACGCGCGGTTTCAGCAGCGCTGTAAAATCCGCCAGCGCCGCTATCACCGAACCGGCCGATGTCCGGTCACCGATCGATGTATCCGACATGATCGCGCGTCTCCGCTGTCAACGCCCAGTGATCACTTGATCCGGGGAAGATCCTCGAACGTGTGGAACGGTGGCGGCGAGGACAGCGTCCATTCCAGCGTGTTCGCGCCCTCGCCCCAAGGATTGTCTTCGGCATGGCGCTGTTTCACGAAGGCCTCGACGATCAGCCAGACAAACACCAGTGTGCCGATGCCGGCCATGTAGGCGCCGTAGGATGCAACCGCGTTCCACCCCTCCAACGCAGCCGGATAATCGATGTAGCGCCGCGGCATCCCGGCAAGGCCAAGGAAATGCATCGGAAAAAAGGTCACGTTCACGCCGATGAAAGTCAGCCAGAAATGAACGCGCGCCAGGAAGCTGTTGTAGTTGTATCCGGTCATCTTCGCGAACCAGTAATAGAACCCGCAGAAAATGCCGAAGACCGCGCCCAGAGACAACACATAGTGGAAATGAGCAATCACGTAATAGGTGTTGTGCAGCATCAAGTCGACGCCAGCATTCGCCAGCACGACGCCGGTAACCCCACCGACGGTGAACAGGAAAATGAAACCGAGCGCCCACATCATCGGCACCCGGAAGCTGATCGACCCGCCCCACATGGTTGCAATCCAGGAGAAAATCTTCACGCCGGTCGGCACCGCGATGACCATTGTCGCCGCGGTAAAATACGCCTTGGTGTCGACATCAAGCCCGACCGTGTACATGTGATGCGCCCAGACGATAAATCCGACAAAACCGATCGAAACCATGGCATAGGCCATGCCGAGATACCCGAAGATCGGCTTGCGCGAGAAGGTCGAGACGACATGGCTTACGATGCCGAATGCCGGCAGGATCATGATGTAGACTTCGGGATGACCGAAAAACCAGAACAGATGCAGGAAAAGAATCGGATCACCGCCGCCGGACGGCTCGAAGAACGCGGTCCCGAAATTGCGGTCGGTCAGCAGCATGGTGATGGCGCCGGCCAGGACCGGCAGCGACAGCAGCAGCAGGAACGCGGTGACCAGGATCGACCAGGCAAACAGCGGCATCCTGTGCAGCGTCATGCCCGGCGCCCGCATGTTGAAAATCGTCGTAATGAAATTCGCAGCCCCGAGGATCGACGAGGCGCCTGCCAGATGCAGTGACAGGATCGCCATATCCATTGATGGGCCCGGGGTCCCGAGTTTGCTCGACATCGGCGGGTAGATGGTCCAGCCGACACCGGCACCACCATCGGCGAACATCGACAGGAAGAGCAGCAGAAAGGCCGGGACCAGCAGCCAAAAGCTGATGTTGTTCATGCGCGGAAACGCCATGTCCGGGGCGCCGATCATCAGCGGAACAAACCAGTTTCCGAAACCGCCGATCAGCGCCGGCATCACCACGAAGAACACCATGATCAGGCCATGCGCCGTCACGTAGACATTCCAGACATGGCCATTTTCCATGTACTGGACGCCTGGTTCTTGCAGTTCGGCGCGCATGTACATCGAAATCGCGCCCCCGATCAACCCCGCGATGACGGCGAAGATCAGGTACATCGTTCCGATGTCCTTGTGGTTCGTCGAATACAGCCACCGCAGGAAGCCCCTCGGCGCGCCGTGCGCGTGATCGTCCCGATGTCCGTAGATCGCGCTCATGGCGTCATCCCCATTGCCGAGTCATGAGTCCTGTCGCTGGCCATCCGGATCGGCGCCGAAGCAGCTGCGAACCTGGTTTTTGCTTCCGCGACCCAAGCCTCGTAAGCCTCCTCGGAGACCGCCTTGACCTCGATCGGCATGGCCGAATGATTGCGGCCGCAGATCTGGTTGCATTGCCCGTAGACTGTGCCCTCCTTCGTGAACTCCATCCAAGTTTCGTTGATGCGTCCAGCGATACCGTAGATCTGCACAACCGCGGCCGGAACGAAGAAGGAATGCATTACATCATTGCTAGTGACAAGCACCTGGATCTTCCTGCCCGTCGGCACCACCAGCGGGTTGTCGGCCGACAACAGATAGGTCTGGGTCTGCGGGTCGATATCGTCTTCTTCGACCATGTAACTGTCGAACACGATACCGTCGTCGGGGTACTCGTAGGTCCAGTACCACTGGTTCGCCGTGACCTTGATCGTCATGTCGGGGTCATAGATCCGGTCCGTCAGATAGAGGACGCGGAACGACGGAACGGCGACAATCACGAGGATGATCACCGGAACGACAGTCCACAGAACCTCGATCAGCGTATTGTGGGTGGTCCTTGACGGATTCGGGTTGTTTGCGGCCCGGAACCGGATACAGACATAAACCATCAACAGCAGGACGAATAGACTGATGACGATGATGAGCCAAAGCAAGTAGTCGTGAAACAGCACGATCTCTTCGGCTGACGATGTGACCGGGGGCTGGTTTCCCAGCTGCCATGGCAATGGCTGCGACGCCAGTGCACCGGTTGTCACGGTCGCCAGCACTATCGGCGCAGCCAGGACAATATTTCCACACATGACAGCGTACTGTCGGATTTTCTGCATCTCGACCACTCTCTATGATCCTGTCCCTCGTGACAGCCTGACCCGTATTCTGGACATGCTCCGGGAACGGCCCTGCCACGATTGGCAGAACCTACTCTGAGGCTGCGCCGCTCACAAGCCGGATTTGCGCCTGCTGACCCCATTCTAGGGAAAACTGTGGCTGTATTCCATGCCATTTACCAGCTATGATGGCGGGTTCAAGCTGGAACCGGACCGGAATACAGGAGTGACAGGCGCATGTCGAATCTCGCCACCACCGACCAGTTGTTTTACGAGCGCGCCGGCCTCGACCGGCGCGCGGCCGAGCAGATTGTCAACGACGCGGTACACGGCACCGATGACGGGGAGCTCTATCTCGAATATCGCCAGTCGGAAACCTTGGCCTTCGATGACGGCCGCCTGAAGACCGCGTCTTTCGATACCAATCAGGGTTTCGGACTGCGGGCGGTCACCGGGGAGGCCCGCGGCTACGCCCATGCTGCCACACTGTCCGAGGACGCGATCCGCCGGGCAGCAACAACCGTCAGGGCCGTGCGGGCCGGCCATGACGGGACTGTCACCGGGGCGCCGCAGTTGACCAATCAGTCGCTGTATACGGATATCAACCCGATCCCCGGCCTGGCCTTTCCGGACAAGGCTAGGCTGTTGCAGGATATTGACACCTATGCCCGTAGCCGTGATCCACAGGTTCGGCAGGTCTCGGCCTCACTGTCGGCGTCGTGGCAGGCCGTGCAGATTCTGCGAGCCGGCGGCGAAAGAGTTGCCGATATCCGGCCGCTCGTGCGTCTGAATGTCGCCGTCGTTGTCGGCGATGGCGATCGCATGGAAAGCGGCAGCAGCGGGATTGGCGGCCGGATCGGATACGAAAGCCTTGTCGATCCATCTTGCTGGCAAGCAGAAGTCGAAGAGGCGCTCCGGATCGCATTGGTCAATCTCGAAGCGGTGCCGGCCCCGGCTGGCGAAATGGAAGTCGTGCTGGGCCCGGGTTGGCCTGGTGTGATGCTGCATGAAGCTGTGGGCCACGGGCTCGAAGGTGACTTCAACCGCAAGCAGACATCGATCTTCACCGGGATGATCGGCCAGCAGGTCGCGGCCCCGGGAGTCACCGTGATCGACGACGGCACCATTCCCGATCGTCGCGGCTCGCTCACGGTCGATGACGAGGGCACGCCATCACAACGCAATGTGCTGATCGAAGACGGAATTCTTGTCGGTTACATGCAGGATCGCCAGAATGCCCGGCTGATGGGCGTGCCGGCGACCGGGAACGGCCGCCGAGAGAGCTACGCCTGCCATCCGATGCCGCGCATGACGAACACCTTCATGACAGCGGGGCTGCATGACCCCGAAGATATCGTCAAATCGACCACGAAAGGACTCTATGCGGTGAACTTTTCCGGCGGTCAGGTCGACATTGTCTCCGGAAAGTTCGTTTTCTCCGCCAGCGAGGCTTATCTCATCGAGAACGGCCGGATCGCGGCGCCGGTCAGGGGTGCAACGCTGATCGGCAACGGGCCCGACGCGATGACCAAGATCTCGATGATCGGCAATGACATGACGCTCGACCCGGGAATCGGTACCTGCGGCAAGGACGGACAGGGCGTTCCGGTAGGAGTCGGTCAGCCAACGGTGAAAATGCGCGGCATCACGGTCGGCGGTACGAAAGTCTGACCGGACCGCTGAAGCGGACCCCCAACCCGGTCAGTAGCGCAATTCCGTATAGACCGGTTCGACCAATCCGTTCCATCGGGTCGTATAGGCTTCAAGAAGATCGTGAGCTGGCGTACGCCCGCGCTCGACGATATCACGCAAGGTATCAAGAAACCCGGATTCGTCATTACCGACGGCATCACGCTGCGCCCGGCTCTTGAGGCCACGGTCAGCGATCTCCAGTGTCTCATCGGCGATGTCCCTGACGGTTCGGTTCCGGAACGGCGTCGCCAACCCTCGATACGGAACCTCGCGGCGCATCCGTTCCTGCTCCTCGATAGTCCAGTCCTTGACCAGATCCCAGGCGGCGTTCTGTGCGCTGCTGTCATAAAGCAATCCGACCCAATAGGCCGGTAGGGCACAAAGATTGCGCCAAGGCCCACCATCGGTGCCACGCATTTCAAGGTACTTCTTGAGCCGAACCTCCGGGAAATTCGTCGTCATATGATCAGACCAGTCGTTCATGGTCGGGATCTGACCTTCGAATCCGTCCAGTTTTCCGTCCATGAAGTCGCGGAACCGGGCTCCGGCGACATCATGATAAACGCCGTCACGGTAAACAAAATACATCGGCACATCAAGGATGTAGTCAACATGGCGCTCGAAACCATACCCGGCCTCAAACACGAAGGGCAGCATGCCGCAGCGGTCCGGATCGGTATCGGTCCAGACATGACTTCGCAAGCTCAGCAAGCCGCTCGGCCTGCCCTCCCTGAAGGGAGAATTGGCAAACAGGGCGGTTGCAACCGGTTGCAGTGCGAGGCTGATCCGATACTTTTCGACCATATCGGCTTCATTCTCGAAATCGAGATTGGTCTGCACCGTGCAGGTTCGCAGCATCATGTCGAGCCCGAGCGTGCCAACCTTCTGCATCCAGCGCCGCATGATCGCATAACGTCCTTTCGGCATCCAGGGAACCTCGCCGCGCCGTGACATCGGATCGAAACCGATGCCGAGCATACCGGCGCCGATTTCGTCGCAGACCTCCTTGACTTGGCGCAAATGCGTATGGACCTCGTCGCAGGTCTGATGGACGGTCTCCAGCGGTGCGCCGGACAATTCGAACTGCCCGCCGGGCTCGAGCGTCACGGCACAGCCATCCATCGCAAGGGCGATGGTCTTGCCGCGTTCCAATACCGGTTCCCAGCCGAAACGGGTCAGCCGCGACAAGATTTCACCGATGCCGTCCGGCCCTTCATAGGGCAGGCGGGCATGATCAGAGAGTCGGAACGCGAATTTCTCGTGTTCCGTACCGATCCGCCAACGGTTGCGTGGTTTGCAAGCGGATGCCAGATCCTCGACCAACTGGGCCTTGCTCTCGATCGGAGCGTCGGGCTCACCGGGCGGACGTGACATGCCGGGACTCATGGGTGTCTGCGGATTCAGGAATCATCGTTTACCGTGTTTCGTCCTGTCGATCGCCACCAGCCCGGTCGCCGGCCACGGCCTGCCAACAGGCAAGCGCAGCCACAGCCGCTGTATCGGCACGGAGGATCCGCGCGCCCAGACTCACGCGGCAAACATTGGTGAGATTATCCAGCCGGTCAAGCTCCGTATCGGCGAAGCCGCCTTCGGGACCAATCAGGAACCCCGCGGCACCCGCGCCGTGATCGGCAACAGCCTGGATGATCGGGATGCCGGCACCGGTCTCATCGCAGCAGAACAGCCAGCGGTCCGGCGGCCAGCGCTCAAGCAAATCGGCAAACTGGACTGGTTGCCGAATCTCGGGAACTGCCAGCCGGCCGCATTGCTCGGCTGCCTCGACGGCATTGGCGGCAAGTCTGCCGGTATTGACCCGCTGAACCATCGTGAATCGGGTCAGCACCGGCCACAGACAGATGACGCCAAGCTCTGTCGCCTTTTGCGCGACATAGTCGAGCCGCGCCCGTTTCAATGGCGCGAAGGCGAGCCAGAGGTCCGACTCCGCAACTTGCGCCTGCCGGCGCAGGCAGGTCAGGACCGTGAGTGTCACCGACCGGCGGGTCATGCTGCCGATCTCCGACAGCCACTCCCCGTCGCGGCCGTTGAACACGGCGATACGGCTGCCCGGCCGCAGCCGCAGCACATGCCGAAGATAATGCGAACGGTCGTCCTGCAGAACAATCTCGGCATTCAACGCAAGATTCTGGTGGACATACAACCGTGTCTCGTAGGTCGCGGTCATGCCGTTCGATCGCTCGTTTCTGTTGCTGCCGGCCCTTGCCAGCCTTCGGTTGCGGGTTTATGCAGGCCGGGTGACGACCGCAAGCGATATTTCCAGCAAACACTGGGTCACCCGGTTCCTGCCGGCGGCTTCGCGGCCCTATGCCCGGCTGATGCGTCTCGACCGACCGATCGGCACCTGGCTGCTGCTGCTGCCGTGTTGGTGGGGTCTCGCTCTCGGCTGGCGGGCCGGGCCGGCGCCAGTCGATCCTTCAACCCTCATCTGGCTGTATGCCCTGTTCAGCGTCGGCGCCGTCATCATGCGCGGCGCGGGCTGTACGATCAACGATCTCTGGGATCGTGATTTCGACCGCCGGGTGGCGCGGACGGCCGACCGGCCGATCGCGTCCGGCGTAATCAGCGTCCGCCAGGCCTTGGTGTTTCTGGCCACACAAATGGCGGCCGGACTGCTGATCTTGATGCAGTTGAACCAGCTCTGCCTGTTTCTCGGTGTCGGCGTTCTCGGACTGGTAGTGACATATCCGTTGTTCAAGCGAATCACCTACTGGCCGCAATTCGTCCTCGGCCTGACCTTCAACTGGGGCGCCTTGATGGGTTGGGCGGCGACAACCGGCACGGTCGCGGCGACCTGCCTGCTGCTTTACGGCGCCGGGATCCTGTGGACTCTCGGCTATGACACGATCTATGCTCACCAGGACAAGCAGGACGACGAGCGGATCGGTATCAAATCCTCGGCTCTGGCGCTGCGCGACAAGACCCGGGCATGGCTCTGCACCTTTTACGGCCTGTCGGTTGCCGGACTGGCGCTGACCGGCTGGATTGCAGGTCTCGACTGGCCGTTCCATGCCGGGCTGGCACTGGCGGCGCTGCAGCTCGCATGGCAGATATGGCAGATCGATATCGACAACCCGCAAGACTGTCTCGCCAAGTTCCAGTCGAATCGGCTGTTCGGGATCATCATCACCATCGCGATCCTCGCCGGCTGACATGCCCGGTGACCGCGAAGTCTTCATCCGCGAGAACACCACTGCTTCGGCGCCGCCACTCGTTCCGGAACTGGTCCTGCATCTTGCAAGCGACGCAATGACACTTTGGGAAGCGACCGAAGCCGACCTGGCGCAGCTTGGCCTGCCGCCACCCTTCTGGGCCTTTGCCTGGGCCGGCGGCCAGGCCTTGGCACGCTTCATCATCGATACCCCATCGATAGTCGCCGGCAAACGGGTTCTCGACGTTGGGGCCGGCAGCGGCCTTGTCGGTCTGGCCGCCCTGTGGGCTTCCGCCGCGCATGTCACGGCCAACGAAATCGATCCCTATGCCGCCGCCGCGATTGCCGTCAATGCCCATGCTAACGATCTCGAATCCGATCTCGAGATCATCGAACGCGACATGCTCGACGAACCGGTGACTGTCGGGAACGGTGAACCGCTCTGGGATGTCGTGCTCGCCGGCGATGTCTGCTACGAACGCCCGATGACCGAACGGGTCCTTGACTGGCTGCGCCGACATGCCCGCGCCGGCGCCCTGGTTCTGATCGGTGATCCCGGCCGCGGCTACCGACCGGAGGACGGTGTGCGCGAAATCGCGCGCCATGTCGTTGCCACGCCACAGGCGCTCGAAGATCGCGAAACCCGGGATACCGCGGTCTTTCGCGTCCTCTGAACCGGCGCTTTCACGTTGCCGCGAATCGGTTTATAGGAAACCGGATCAGGGCTGCACCCGACCTCGCCCGACGCTCGGCCGTTCGATCACGAAAATGGAAGATCCCGATGAACGGTATCATCTGGCTCGCCTCATACCCGAAATCCGGCAACACCTGGTTGCGGATCTTCATCGAAAACCTGTTTCGCAATACGACTGCGCCGGCGCCAATCAACGAAATCAACATCGTCAGATACGGTGACGGGATGCGGTCATTGTACGAACAGGTCGCAGGTCGGCCCCTGGCGCTGATGACCGATGCCGAGATCCATCAGCTGCGCAAACCGGCCCAGGAGTTTCTCGCGACGCGCCGTGAAACCATGCTGGTCAAGACCCACAACGCCCTGCAAGTCCACGAGGGTGCGCCATTAATCTATCTCGAATATGTTGCCGGTGTCGTTTACCTGCTGCGCAATCCTTTCGATCTGGTCGTCTCCTTCGCGGATCATTACCGATTGAGCCATGACGATGCGATCAATGCCATTTCATCGCCTTTCAATCGCACGGTGACATCAGAACAGGCGGTCTTCCAGATCCTGACGAGCTGGAGCGACCATTACCGCAGCTGGTTCGCAGTCGAGGGACTTTCGCCGTTGCTGCTGCGTTACGAGGACATGATTGCGAATCCCATGAAATCCTTCGACCGGTTCATGCGGTTTCTTGGCGTTCCGCGCAATCCCGAACGGTTGCGCCGCGCGATCAGAAACAGTGATTTTCGAGAGGCTAAACGGCAGGAAAAACGAAGCGGTTTCAAGGAACGGTCGCACGCCAAGCAGGAGTTTTTCCGGGCCGGCAAGGTCGGCGGTTATCGCGATATCCTCACCGAACAGCAAATTGGCCGGATCGTCGACGCCCATGGCGAAATGCTGCTGAAGCAAGGGTACATCGCACGGGATGGACGCCCGAAGGTCTGAGACCCCGGTGGGTTGGCGGCAATCCGGTTCGTCGGCCTTCCAACGGATCCCCGACCTGCTGCTATAATGACAGGGCGATCCGACAGGTATTCAGGGAGGGTGTGATGGCGGAACCGGTGGTTTTCGATGACGGCGCCATCGCGTCCAACATCGCGGCTGTACGCATGCAGATTGCCGGCGCTGCCGATCGTGTGGGTCGCCTCCCGGGTGCCGTTACGCTGGTTGCGGTCAGCAAGATGCAACCGGCCGGCCGGATTGCGGCGGCGCTCGCCGCCGGCCACCGAGTCTTCGGGGAAAACCGGGTGCAGGAGGCTGTCGGACGCTGGACACCCTTGCGCGAGCGCTATCCCGATCTCGCGCTGCATCTGATCGGCCCGCTTCAGACCAATAAGGTCCGGGACGCTGTTGCATTGTTCGATGTGATCGAGACAGTTGACCGCCCGAAGCTGGCCGAAACGATGAAGAGGGAAATGACTCGTCAACAACGCCAGCTGTCCTGCTACATCCAGGTCAACACCGGTGAAGAAGAACAAAAGGCTGGAATCCCGCCGGATGAGGCCGAAGCATTCGTCGCCCGGTGTCGCGATGAAATCGGCCTCAATATCACCGGGCTGATGTGTCTGCCGCCTGTTGGTGAAGAGCCGGCGCTGCATTTCGCGTTATTGCGGGAGATTGCGCGGCGCTGCGGTCTGACCGGACTCAGTATGGGGATGAGCGGAGATTTCGAGACTGCTATCGAACTCGGGGCGACCCATGTCAGGGTTGGCACCGCGGTTTTCGGGACCCGCGGTCAACGCTGACCCCGGCCATCACTGATCGTGATCGTAGCGGCCAGTCGGATTTCGGCCAGCAAAAGTGCAAGGACCGGCAGGGGCACCGCAACGCAACCGGCGGTAGGAGCCTGGTCGGGACTCTCGACATGCAGGAAAATGGCGCTGCCGAGGCCGGGGACCGGTGGTGCGTCATTGTAGCCAAGCTCGACCATTACATCGTAAAGATCATCGGCGCGCCACAGGACCTCATGACTGTACGGGTAGGGCAGGGTAACGAGACGGTTGTAGGAGATCGGGTCGGCCGGATCGTCCGACCATCCCATACTGCGGTCGATCGGCACCAGGGGAAGGGCTGTTTGAGGCGTCAGCGACTTGTCGGGCCGGTAAAAGACTCGGCGCAGCGGCCACGTTCCGGCCGGCGTGCAACCATCACCTTCCGTCTTGCGCCAGGTGATACCATTGACCCCGAGACTGCAATGGATCGCAAGCGAACCACAGGCGAGGCGACCACGGGCCGCGCCCGGTTCAGCGCTGACAACAATCATTGACCACGCGCTCCGCTGCCGCCGATCCGCTTGTCCCGGCCGGGTTTATGACCGGACGCCCTGTCATGGCCGAGCCGTCAAATCAGATGCCCGGACCTGTTCGCCTTCGTTTTGAGATAACGCTCATTGTGCTTGTTGGACGGAAACACATGCGATACCCGGCCAGCAATATTGACCCCGGTCGCAGCGAGTTGGGTTATCTTGTCGAGATTGTTGGTCATGACGCGGACGGTGCTTATATCGAGATGCCGCAGAATTTCCGCGGCCGGTGCATAGAGTCGTTCGTCAGCGTCGAATCCGAGAAGTTCATTGGCGTCGACGGTGTCGACGCCAAGGTCTTGCAGGGTATAGGCCTTGAGTTTGTTGATCAGGCCGATATCGCGTCCTTCTTGGGCCAGGTAGATGAGGACACCGCTCCCGGCATTCGTGATTTCGCGAATCGCACCACGCAACTGGTCACCACAATCGCAGCGCAGACTGCCAAGCAGATCGCCGGTCAGGCATCGCGAGTGCAAGCGGACCAGGACCGGCTGGCTCGTATCCGGTTCGCCGATGACGATGGCAACATGCTCTTCGCCCCCGTCGAGTGGACGAAACGCCACGAAACGGGCGTCTTCGGCGTCAATCAATGGTATTCGGGCCGAGGCCGACATCACCAGCCGGCGGGCCCGCAGATCAGGAAAAGCCCGGATCTGACCGGTTTCCACGAGCAATAACCCGACATCACGACTCCATGCCGACAAGCGTTCGACATCGATCGCCGACGCCCGGGCGAAGAGCACAGCCGGCAGCAGACGGGCAAACTTGACCAGCTGGACAGCCATATGGGCCAATCCGTTTTCAGGTTCGGGGATCACGGTCAACGCTGCCGGATCAAGGCTGGAGTCGTCCCGCCCGGTATCGTTGAAGGTCGGATCGGCAATCTGGTGGACCACGGCGGCGTCGATACCAACCGGCAGGACGACGCTTTCGACGCTGGTCTCGGTCGTCGCCAGCCGGATCGCCGCGGCCCTGTTGCGGGTAATTGCAACCGTCGGCTGTGACCCGGTCATATGCAGCAGCATGCGCAGACCATCGGATGTGACCATTTCGGCTGCCTGAACGATAACCGCTGTCCGGTGTTCGGGATCGCGCAGGATGACCAGACCGCCGCGGCGAAGATCCGAAATCGCCCTGTCCACGGCAATCTGCGTTGCGGAGGGCGCAGAGGCACTGGCTGCAATCTCGGTCATCAGGGTGCATCGGCCGGGGGTTCCATGATTGCCTTGAACAGCATTGCGCTGCCGGGGTCAAGAGACCTTGCACTGTGGGCCGTCCTCGGGCATGTTTCGGAGCATCGGTTAGGAGAGTGCCATGGCGGCAAATACTGCGATCTACGGACCCTATGACCAAGCCGCCCTCAATCAGGAATACGACAATCGCGCCAAGGTTCCGGATGCCGGCCGGATCGTAGATGGCTGGTATGCCGAAGGCAGACAGGCAGCGGCTTCGCTGTCCTGTCACCTCGATATTGCCTATGCACAGCACGACCGCCAGCGTCTCGATATCTTTCCGGCAGCGCAGTCCGGCGCACCGATTCTTGCCTTCATTCATGGTGGTTACTGGCAGTCCCGTGATCGGCAGATGGCCCACTTCCTGGCACCGTTCTATGTCGCTTCCGGCGTGACCTTCGCAAGTATCGGTTATCGTTTGTGCCCGGACGCCGGTATTGTTGATATCCTTGCGGATGTTCGCACTGCGATTCACTGGCTGCATGACAATGGTGACAGATGTGGCAGCGATTCCAAACGCCTGTATGTTGCCGGACATTCAGCTGGCGGACATCTCGCAGCGATGCTGTGCGGGCCGGTCGGGCCCGGCCGAGCTGTTGTCAGGGGCGGATGCACGATCAGCGGCCTGCACGATCTCGAACCGATCCGGCTCAGTTACCTGAATGACATCCTCGGGCTCGACGCGCCGGCGGCGGCGGCCCTGAGCCCGATCGAGCAGGTTCTGGCAATGACGCCGGGTGCCCCCGGCTTGCCGGCACTGATCGCCGCAGTCGGAACCCGCGAAGGCCCCGAATATCTTCGGCAACGCGACGAGCTAGTTGCAGTCCTGCGCTCGGCCCGTCAACCGGTCCAGGCGATCGATATTATCGATGGCGATCATTTCTCGGCCTGCGCCGCGTTCGCCGATCCGGCTCATCCGCTTCAGGAAGCCATGATGCGCATGATTTTCGCGCCCGACTTCACGGCTCCGGACTGAAGCGCCGATGCCGGTTCGGGAGCGCAGCGCCAGATGACGGCAAGCGGTAGGGCAAGAGTGCTGCTGATCGATTGTGACGCCGGCCTGCTCTCGGTGCTCAGCGAACAGTTGGAACACGACGGCGAATTTGTTACCGAGACCGCCGAAGACGCTGCCGACGCGATGAACGCCGTGGCGACCGGCATATTCGACCTCGCTCTTGTCGACACCGGCCTGGCCGACATGGACGGGCCTGACTTGTGCCGCGAGATGCGGCAACACGGGTTCGAGGCCCCGATCATCCTGCTTGGGGCGGATGACGGCAACCCGGCTGCAGACTGCGGCGCCAACGACCGGATTGCAAAACCGTTCCGGATCGCGGCGCTCCTATCCAGGGTCCGTGCGCAACTCCGGCACCGTTACGCTCGCAGCGAAGCCGCGATGACAATCGGGCCTTACGATTTTCATCGCGGGGAGAAACTTCTGGTCGAGCGAACCGGCGGCCGCAGGATTCGGTTGACCGAGAAGGAAGCCGCGCTCCTGACATTTCTGCATGACGCCCGCGACCGCACGGCGACCCGCGACACCATCCTGGACCAAGTCTGGGGTTATAACGCGGATCTGACGACACACACCCTCGAGACTCATATCTACCGGTTGCGCCGCAAGATCGAATCCGATCCGGCGAATGCCGCCATCCTCGTCACGCAGCCGAACGGTTATCGCCTTATTGCCTGATTCCGAAGGTCATTCCGGCAGTTTGCAAAAATCCGGGCCCTCGAAATTATCGATCTGATAGGGTAGGTCGAACAGCTTGAACCGGGTTCGGGGCTTGACCTAAAACGATGTTGGGCCAAGGCGTTGATGGTTTTTTGCGAACAGGAGTAAGACTTACCTGGTCGTTCTGCCCTTTTGTCCGGTTCTGGGGTGCTTGGAAGCACCGCCTGACTATGGTCCGTTGTGGTGACAACACGCCGTATCTCGAGATCCGGTGTGGCGACCGCCTGCTGATCTTCGATGCCGGCAGCGGCTTGCGGCCGTTTGGCCTGAGCCTTGACCGCAACGGGCCAGTCGACGGTGACCTTTTCTTCACCCATGCACATTTCGATCATCTGTACGGTCTGCCGCCCCCGATCCATCAGCGGCAAAACCGGTTCCGGCTCTGGTCCGGCTATACATCCGGGGACGCGCCGATTCGCGAGGCAATCGACCGTCTGACGTCAACGCCGCTTTTCCGGTGTCACGTGATATCTTTCATGCCTGAACCTCTTGCAAAATTCCTGCCCCCAGGGTCCGGTGAGCTCGGATCGGTCGGTTGCTTCCGGTCACCTCTGCACCTGGAGGTCGGAATCCATGGATTCGCGGTGTCTCATCAGAGACGATGAGACCGAACAGGGACCTTTGCGGACATCGGGACACGCCTCTCCGGGCCACTCTCTTCGAGAGGGCCGCGAAGGGTCGGCATGCGTTGTCGGAGCCGCGCTATGGGACGGCGAGACGTATCAACGGGTCAGCCGCCAGGGCCAGGATGCCGAACATGAGATGGCAGGCGACCCTGGAATGTCCACGGACGCGGACATGGCGCCCGCCACACTCATCCTTGAGGCGGGCGTTGGTCCTCTCGACACCGGACCGGATCCGGAACCGCACGGTCTCGGGATCGACATGGCCTATTGCACGCCGGGCCCGGGCCTCCCGGTCTCGCTCCTCCTTGAGGTCCTTGTCCCGGCGCGGATTGACATCGATGATCGGCACATGGCCAAGCCGTTGCCAAGGTGAGAACGGTACTCAGCGGCACCCCGCAGTCTGCTGTGTCGATATGCAGCTTGTAACCGCGCCAAGCCTCCATGACCCCTTTGGCATTCTTCTTTGCCCCGTGATCGCAGACCTTCGGCAGCGCGTCGAGCCTCTCATCGAGATCCATCCCGTTCGCTTGCTGTTCGAGACGCCCAGGCTCCTTCGTCCTCTCCGCGCCCTTGCGGGGCCGGCCGCGCTTGCGGTTCGGCGTCCTGGCCTTCGGCTTCGGGGCCGGCGTCTCCCGGGCCTCGATGGCCGTCGAGTCCCTCGACACGTGGCCGATGAGCGCATCGCCCAGTGTCTCTGCAACCAGAACCGCGTGCATCCTCTCCGGAAGGCGGGACTGCGAAAATTCGGCAAACGCCCGCGAAAACGTCGCTTCACGCGGGATCTCCGCGACACGCGACCAGCCGCACAGCCGGCGCAACGTCGGGTCCACCTTGAGCCTGTCGATCAGGTGGCGGGTCGTCGGCAGACCCCACACCGCCTTGGCGATGACGCCACGGGCCAGCGCCTGGCGATCCTCCCGGGGCCGACCCGGACCGGTCCACACCTCATCGACGAAGCCCTCCACCTTGACGAGATCGAGAGCTGTCACGAAACGCTTGTGCGTCTCCAGGAGAGGACCGACCGCCTCGGCCAACGCAGGGAAAAGGTCCCCTTGAAATCGGTGCCAGAGATCGGATAGGGTCGAGCCAAGGGTCATCGGGGTCACCTCCTCGGTATCTTGTTATTGTAGAAACACAACATACCACGGGGTGGCCCCGAGACTCAGGCCCTCGACAACAAAATCAGCCTCGACAAGGCAAAAACCGGTCGGGCCGGCAATTTTGCAAGAAGCTCGAACGGCTAATCCTTTTTCATCACGGTCCCGGCCATGACGATAACGTGATGGACAAGATCGTGGCCAGGCTGCAAGCGATTTTTCCATCGGCCGCTACCGCCATGGAAGGCATGATGATCGCCCTGTAAGCGGTCCCGGCGAAGACGGAAGGATCGCGTTCTGGCGCCTGCCGCGGCAACAGGGATCGAAGATGCTGCACATGCCTGCAAAAACCACCTTGTTCGCGCCCGCCACGGCGCTGGGCCTGCGGCGCATAGGGTATTTCATTCCCTATCGTTACGCCAACCGAATTCGGTCCGCGCAACCCGGGTGTGGCTGGCTGGAGCAGCGGTTCAGCGATCAGCTCGACAACCAGTTCGGTTCCGTCCTTGAGGACATTGCGCGATACAACAAACGTCCGAGATCGCTTGACGGAGCCCCGCCGGAGCCAAGATGGACCCAGGACTGGTTTCCCGGCCTTGATGGCGCCACGGCGTACGCCATCGTCCGGCAGGCGGAACTACGGCAGATTCTCGAAGTCGGGTCCGGGTATTCGGCCCGGTTCATGATGTGGGCGGCCCGGGACAGCGGATTGACCGTCTCGACGACCTACGTCGATCCGGCTCCGCGCACCGACCTTGCCGGGCTCGGCGGACATTGCTTCACAAGCCTGTCAAGCATGTCGAAACCGAAGATCTGTCGACGCTTGCCGTGGGCGGTATCCTGTTTCTCGATTCCGGCCATATCGCGATGCCGGGCAGCGATGTCGACTGGATCATGAACCGACTTCTTCCGACACTGCCGGCCGGAGTCCTGGTTCATATTCACGACATCTTCCTGCCCGACCCTTATTCCGCGGCTTGGGACTGGCGCGGCTACAACGAACAGCTTGTTGTTGCGGATCTGATGGCCGGCGGCCGGGCCGTCCCGGTGTTTTCGAGTCATTTCATGCGCAGCTGTGCGTCGGAGCGGACCATGGCCGCGGGGCTCGACTGGATCACGTCTCCGCCGGGATCGTTCGAATACAGCCTTTGGCTGGAACTTGCCCGAGTCCAGGGACAACGGAGCGCGGGTCACGGGCGCCCCAACCATCCACTCATCGAGGTCATCAGGGAGTGCGGTTGCCAACCAGGGCGCAAAGGCAAATAGGTTTCGCGACGGTTTCGAGAAATTCCGCCGCTCCCTTCAACATGCGATCGTTGCGCCTTTTCAATGTTCGCAGATGACCCCTCGTGAGCGAATCTCCAGATTGTGCGAAATCGCTGCCTCAAGCTCATCACTGCCAAAGCGGACACACCGAATTGCATTATCAACGCTATCGAGCAGGTGAAGGAGGACGCTGTTTTTGTCAAGATCGTGACAGGCTGCTTTCACTCACTCGAAATTATGGGTCGTAGCGACAATCCGTGTCTTGGTTCAGCCACGGCATTCACCGCCGGCCAGACCCAGTTTAACACGGAATGATGAAATCCGTTCTCGATCTCGCCCGCTAGAACAACGCTGTTGGGTGCCGCCCAGATCGCCAGAAGCAATCTCGCGATTCGCGCCACTCCTTGGCCTATGACCGTCAAAGGGATGAGGTCCGGACGCCCGCTAACGCCCTATATCATCGGTGTTCCTCTTGCCGAATTTTCTTCGATGCTCAGAAGGCCGAGTTCTACAATCCGCAATGCCTTGATCAGAAATTCCTCCTGCTTTCGTTTCTGAAGTTGGCCAAGACGCATGACGTCTTCAAGGGTATTTTCGATACGCGATGACAGAATCACCACATGGAGTGGTCGTGAAAAAAGCGGACCGGTCGACCTGAAGGCGTCTGTCTGCTATGCGCACGCGGCCTTCGGCCGGCGGGTTCGAGGAGACCTTGAACGAAAACAGAATCTTTCTCCGGTTCGATATATCGAACCCCGACGAGTCCGCGTCACCGTCGAGGGGAATTTCGACAAGGTCGGGAGATGCAAGCGTAACGCTCAACGTCGGCTGTCCGAGGTCCTTGTAACATCCTTCGATTTTCACGGTCTAGGTCTTGCTGCGAGCAACGAATAGCAGCGTCCACAACGTCTCGAGTCTTGGCGAACCCGCGCACAGATCGAGTCCCCGGACCCCAGGGGCATCGAGCGCCATTTGCGGATTGCCGGCGCCGCACAAGGGTAACAGCGCTTCGAGCGCCGTCGTCTTGCCGGCAAAACGGTTGATCCGGCTCAATCGATCAATCCCGAAGTCGGTGAAGGCTTTGAAATTTTGCGTGTGCGGACGGTCGAACGTTGTTCCACGCCCTTCATCCTGCGTTGGTCTACCGATCCCGCATCGTCCTTGCGGAACGGGTAGACTCCAAGGCCAGTCTGCCGTGCTTCGTTATCAGCGTGATTACTCGCTGTTTCGCCGCGATGAGCTTGGATTCTTCGTCCACGGTTTCCCGAAGCGCAACCCGGAGACCATCCGGGTCTTCGAATCTTTGGCCGTCCTGAGGCTGGAGACCAAGAGGCTGGACTTGACGCGGCACCATCCAGGCCAAGTGAGTCTTGGATCCGCAGCCATGTTCGGTTCGACTGGAACGGGTACCGCGGACCAGCCGACCGTAAACGCCTTCGGCGAAATGCCGCTTGCATCGGCCGGCGGCATGGGGCCAGAAAGTTCGCCGTACCCGCTTGTACGAGACTCTGCGCCAACCGTCCTGGTTCAACTGGCTGGGGCGGCAGGACTCGAACCTGCGATCACGGGATCAAAACCCGTTGCCTTGGCCACTTGGCTACGCCCCACCGACTGCCGGAGACTATATGACTTGGGCCGATCCGGCAAGTCGCATAAAAACGGCTGTCGGAACTTGATCGGGGCTTGTTCCCGATCGGGCGCAGCTGTGGTTTGTATCTTGCGTACATCTACAGACATCCTTGCAGGTTCTGTATCCACAACACGAAGCTCCGGTGTAATCTGGACGCGCAACGCCGTGGTCCGGGATATAAACGTTCATGATGGCCAGTTCCGCGAGACTCTGATGGAAGACAATGGTTCCGATACCAACCTGCCCTGGGAGATCGAAGGCGTCTCCGAGGAAGTGCAACATGCTGCGGCAGCTGCCGCCGCGGAAGACGGTGTGGCACTGGGCGCATGGCTTAGCCGAGCTGTCTCTCAAGGCCCTATGGTTGCCGCTGGGTACGACGATTCACCCCGTTCGATCGAGGCGCCGTCGGACGCTTCGCTCGACGCCCTCCGCCACTACATCGGCGACCGCCTGGAACAATCCGATGCCAGGATCCTTGCCTTGGCCGGATCACTCACCGAAATCGTGACGCAAGTGGTTGAAACTCTCGAACCGGACGACACCGCGTCACCGCCGGATGCTCAATCAGCCTTGTGACCTGGGAACCAAGCAGGACAACCGCCTATTTTCCAGCCGCCCGAGTCGACCAGAACCAGTCCGACGCCGTCTGCCGGGCTTCGCTGGACGCCTGGCTGACGGTCTGCCACGCAGTGGTCGCTCGCACAGCCACCGCATCATCGACAATAGCCCGTACGCTGTCCAGGCCCAGTGGCTCGGCAAAAAGATAGACCACAATCGCAACGGCAGTCAGTATCAGTGATACCCTGCCGAGCGTCCGGCCGGACTTTCTGCCCGGCGGCCGGGGGTCGTGCGCGGGTCGATCCGGCGCGGCGCCCACCGGGGCCGGCTTCGGCGCCCCGGTGGGCGCCTCAAAATCAGACTCCGCAAGGGTCACAGACAATCCGGCTGACGGCGGCAGCGGTTCAACGGTTCCGGAACCCGTCGCTTGATCGTCATCACCGGGAGCCTTTGCGGGCCGGGGTTGCACCGGAACCGGAAGCCCCGATAGATCGATATCGGGATTGAATGACTGCGTTGGCGGTGGCGGAATGGCGCGCCGCTCTGATTCGGAAACCGCCTCCGGTCCGGCGACCTCGCTCGGGGCCGGTTCGCTTTCCCGGATCGGCCGGGCCGCGAGCCGCTGCGCAAGATCCTGCAACGTCAACGCAACTGGTCGAAGGGCACTGTCGATACGGTTCTGAGAGGCATCGAACTCGGCCCGGATCGCATCAAGCATGCGATTATCGATAACCGGACTCGACATCTCGTCCGATGCTGGCGGCGTTATCCAGACTTCGGCCAGTATTATCCGTTCAATCCAGGCGCCGACTGTCATGCCAGCGGCCGCCGCATCACGGTGCGCCGCATTGCGGATGGCGATATCCACACCTTCGACTATCCACGGTGGTTCCGGATCGTTCACGCCATTTCTCCACACGTCGTTCGGATCGACCGGCCCCCTCGTTCCGAGATAACCATGACGGTTAACCCGCCAGCCTGCAATCTTCCGTCAGGTACGATCGCGGCAACCCGCCCGCGTCAAACCAGGAACGCCGTTCGGATCGACCACCAGCCAAGTCCCCGAAACCCGGCGACAGCCCGCGTCGCGGCAACCGCGTCGGTTGCCCCGAAAATCCCGAAACATGTCGCACCGCTACCAGACATGCCGAATCGGCTAAGCCCGGGGGCAAGCGCCAGACGGGTCATTACCTCGGACAGTACCGGTTCCTGAAGACACGCTGCCGCAATCAGATCGTTCGGCAAGCGTGATCTCGTACCGGCCGGCGGCGGCGCCACCAGATCGGCCCAGCCGCAATCGTCTGCAGGCTTCGAATAGGGCCCTGCGAACCCATGAAACACCGATGCCGACGACACCGCCGTGCCGGTGTTGACCAGCACCAAATGGCATGCCGGCACGGGCCCTGCGACGGGCCGCAACGTCTCCCCGATGCCGCTCACGCGGACGGGCCACGAGCGCAGACAAGCCGGCACATCGGCACCAATTTCCAACGCCAGCTGAAACAATGCGTCATCGCCAAGCGGATCGGGCGAATGGGCCTGTAAAATCCGCAGCAACGCCGCTGCGTCCGCCGACCCGCCGCCGAGACCAGCCGCAACCGGGATGCGCTTGTCTATGTCTATGTCGATCTCCTCGGGCCAACCGGTCAGCGCCCGGTAGCGAGCAAGAACGGTAGTCACGATGTTCGGACCGTCAAGCGCCGCCGCAAACCGGCCGGTGACCGCAATCCGGTCCCGCCAGCATCCGAATCGGACACGCAGCCTGTCACCGAATTGGCAAAACGCGGTTAGACCGTCAAGCAGATGATAACCGTCGGCTCTCCGGCCAAGCACCCGAAGGCTCAGGTTCAGTTTTGCCGGCGCGACGCAGTCAAGCGCCGGGTTGGTCATTGTCACCGGTTCTCCGGCCTTCAGCCTCGGTCGGCACCGGCGGCAGGCCCTGTTTCAGCTTGGTTTCGATGGTGCCGACAAGATCGACTTCGGGTTTCATGCCGAGCACCCGCCGCCATTGGAACCGCGCCTCGACCCGTCGCCCGACCCGCCAGTACGCATCACCGAGATGATCGTTGATCGTCGGATCGTTGGGACGCAGGCGCACCGCATGTTCGAGCCTCTCGACAGCTTTCCCGAATCGGCCGGTGCGATACAGGATCCAGCCGAGACTGTCGATGATGTAGCCGTCATTGGGACGCAGTTGCGCGGCTTTCTTGATCATCACTTCGGCCTTGTCGAGATTGACACCCTGTTCCGTCCAAGAATAACCGAGATAGTTCATGACGTAAGGTTGATCCTGGAACAGTTCGAGAGCCGCCAGAAAATCCGCCTCGGCACGGTCCCACTGCTTACCGCGGTCAAATGCGATGCCACGTGTAAAATAAAGGTTCCAATGACCCTGCTGCGTCGCTCCGATGCGCTCGAAGGCATTGTCATAGGCGGCAATCGCTTCCGACCAGCGTTTTCTCTGACTTTCGATGTCGCCAATCTGGATCCACGGTCCCGGCACCGTCGGTTGCCGCTTGGCCAAAGCCCGGAGAGTCCGGATGGCATCATCGGTCTGACCAAGGTCGTGCAGACTCGCGGCCTCTCGCAATTGCGCCGCGGAATGGTAGATCGACGTTTCCGGAATGGCGCGATAGAGGTCCAATGCACTGGCGTGCCGGCCGCGAGTATCAAGAATTTCACCAGCCAGCAGCCGAGCGACCGAACATGCCGGATTCATGTACAAAGCGAGCTGTGCCAGGATCATCGCCTGCCCGTTACCGGGTTCGCGCTTCAGAACATTCGCAATATCGAACAGCGCTTCGGACATCCCGCCGGCTGCGGAAGACACCAGACCCGGCACGGTCGCCCCGGCCGCGGCACGGTCCAGCTGGCTGGACAATGTCGGGAATTCGTGGTTGAGATTGGGCCTTGAGGCAACGACCTCCCGGGCGGTCTCCAGACGCCCGGTCGCGGCAAAATGCAATGACGCGGCAACGACGAGCCGCAATGACGGATTGGCCTTGCTGTTCAGCGCCTTCCTAAAGGCCCGGTCTGCTGACGCGAGATCCCCCGAGAGGCGGGCAGCATGTCCGACATGTTTGAGCGCGAGATACTCGAACCCCGGCATTGATCCGACTTTCCGGAAGGCCGCTTGCGCTCCTTCGCCGTCTCCTTGTCCGACCGACATCCATCCACTCAGAAGCGGAACAAGGGCTTGGTTCCAAGGCGATTTCTGGGCTTGGGAAAGGTAGGCCTGGGCTTCCGGCCAGGCCATGTTGGCGGTGCGGTCGAGCGCAAGAACCGTATGCATGAACGGCGTCACGAGACCGTTTTTTTCGCCGTCTCTGACCAGCCCAACGGCGGCCGGGATATTCCCGCGCTGGAGCTCGGAGAAAAAGGCTTGGCGAACCACCGTCCGGTTTCCGGGATCCCGGGCCAGTACATTCTGGAAACTGACTGCCGCCCGCTCCGCATCCCTCACCTTGGCCGCTTGCCGGGCCATCAGATAACTGCCCGCAGTCGTCGAGTTTATGATCGGCGGAGCCGGTGCCAATTCCACAATTGTCTGCGGCGCCATGCAACCGGCCATCAAGGTCAACACGGCGAGGCCAAAACCACGAATTGCAATGGCGATGCCGTGTGGCATACACATCTCTCCTCACATGTTCGGGTAGTTAGGCCCGCCTGCACCCTCCGGCACCACCCAATTGATGTTCTGTGTCATATCCTTGATATCGCAGGTCTTGCAGTGCACACAGTTCTGGGCATTGATCTGAAGAGCCGGGTTTTCCCCCGCGTCGTCAAAAACGATTTCGTAAACGCCGGCCGGACAAAATCGCTGTTCTGGTGCGTCATAGTGCTCAAGATTGAATTGGACCGGAACATTGGGATTCCTGAGAGTGAGATGAACCGGCTGGTTTTCCACATGGTTGGTGTTCGAGATGAACACCGATGACAGTTTGTCGAAGCTGGTTTCGCCATCGGGCTTCGGGTAGTCGATTTTTTCGCAATGCGCGGCCAGGCGCAGGGAGTCATGATCCGGGTGATGCCGCAGGGTCCACGGCGCCTTTCCCCGGAACACATAGGTATCAACAGCGGCATGGAGCAATCCAAGCCACAGCCCGGCCCGAAAACCGGGCCGGATGTTCCGAACCCGGTACAATTCGTCCCAGACCTCACTCGCTTTCAGACGTACCGGGTAGCTGTCGGCCTCAAGGCCGGCCGGTGCTTCCCCGGACCCCTCGAGCGCCTCGACGATCGCCGCAGCCGCCAGCATTCCGGATTTCATCGCATTATGGGTACCCTTGATTTTCGGCACATTCAGGAAGCCGGCGGCACAGCCCACAATCAAGCCGCCAGGAAACGTCAGCTTCGGGATCGACTGGAACCCGCCCTCGTTCAGGGCCCGGGCACCATAGGCGACGCGCCGGCCGCCCGCAAAATAAGGCCTGATCGCCGGATGAGTCTTGAAGCGCTGGAATTCATCGAACGGGCTGAGATGCGGGTTGGCGTAGTCAAGGCCGATCACGTAGCCGACGGCAACCTGATTGTCCTCGAGATGATACAGAAACGATCCGCCATAGGTCATCGAGTCAACCGGCCACCCGACCGTGTGAACAATCACACCGGGCTTGTGCACGGCGGGATCGACTTCCCACAATTCCTTGATGCCAATGGCGTAAGTTTGCGGATCGACACCGTCACGCAATGAAAAGCGTTCGAACAGCGATTTGGTCAGCGATCCCCGGCAGCCTTCGGCAAACACCGTCTGCCGTGCATGCAGTTCGATGCCAGGCGTGTAGGCATCTGTCGGCTCACCATCTTTGCCGACCCCCATGTCGCCGGTCGCGATGCCACGCACTGAACCGTCTTCGGCATAAAGGATCTCCGCCGCGGCGAAACCCGGATAGATCTCGACCCCGAGCGCCTCGGCCTGTTCACCAAGCCAGCGGCAAAGATTGCCAAGGCTGATGATGTAGTTGCCATGGTTGTGCATTTGTGGCGGTGTTGGGAGCCGGACGCTGTGGCGCCGCGTGAGATACAGGAAATGGTCTTTGCTCACCGGCGTATGCAGCGGTGCGTCACGATCCTTCCAGTCGGAAAACAGCTCGTCGAGGGCACTGGTCTGGAGGACCGCGCCAGACAGGATATGCGCACCGACTTCGGAGCCCTTTTCGATGACGCAGACGCTCATCTCGGTTTCCGTCTCTTCCGCCAGTTGCCGCAACCGGATGGCTGTGGACAATCCGGACGGACCGGCTCCGACAACGACCACATCATATTCCATCGACTCCCGTTCCATCGGCGCGCATCTTCCCCGAAAGCATGTTTCGTGGCATATCTGCCACAGAGGCGCAGATCCGACAAGATGATTGGGAAGGAAAACATGAACGAATCTGCCGTCAGCCCCGCTTCCGGTCCGGGATTCGCGCTTGTCAGTTTGCTTGAATGGTATCACGACAGCGGCGTTGACGAAATCCTGCTTGAGAACCCTGTCGATCGGTTCGCCGACAGCGCAGCAAAACAGACGCAAACGAGGCACCGGCAAACCGCACCGGCTTCGCCCGCACCACGGCATGAGCTGATTCCCTCAACCGCAGACACGGCCCGAGATATCGCAAAGCAGGCCAACGATCTGTCTGCGTTGCGAGCGGCAGTCGCGTCCTTTGAAGGATGCACCCTGAAGAACACGGCGATGAATCTGGTCTTTGGCGATGGCAATCCCGCCGCAGATGTCATGCTGGTTGGCGAAGCGCCAGGAGCCGATGAAGACAGACAAGGCCGTCCTTTTGTCGGCGCGAGCGGGCAGTTGCTCGATCGCATGTTCGCCTCGATCGGCATCGACAGAAATTCGATCTATCTCACTAATGTCTTGCCCTGGCGGCCGCCAGGCAATCGTAATCCGACACCGGGTGAAATTGCCGTCTGTCTCCCGTTCCTGCAGCAACATATCGCGCTGGTATCACCAAAGATCCTGGTTCTCGTTGGCACTGTCGCCTCCAAGACATTGTTGCGCCGCGACAAGGAGGGAATTTTGCGGCTTCGCGGCCGCTGGTTTACCTATCAGACCGAAGAAGGGATCGAACCAATCCCGGTCCTGCCGATCCTGCATCCAGCTTATCTGCTCCGCTCGCCGCTGCAGAAGGGCAAGACCTGGCAAGACCTGTTACAACTGAAAAGAAAGCTGTCGAAATGACCTGTCAGCGTTTCCGCGCCGTGAAACTCGGGGACATTCATCCTGTTATCGCACCGCACGCGGCCCGAGCCTCCGTACCTTCGGCTTTGATTACGTCTGTCAATGAATGCTATGCATAGGTCATGGTGCTCGGCCCAAAACAAATGCTCGAGACCGAAAAGGCACGACGCCAGAAACTCCTAATAGACTGATCGTTATAGATATATCCATTATTGTGTTCTTCTGATTTGTCGATCACGGAGGTCTGCAAGATGCGCCTTGGTGTTTCATTCACGCTCACTTCAGGCGATCGGCATCGCCTTGAAACGGTTGTCTCGGACCCGAAGAGCCCGCAGAAGCATGTCTGGAGGGCGCGCATCGTTCTTCTGAGCAACGATGGGCTCGGCACGATGGCCATCATGAGAGAGACCGGCAAGGCGAAGAACAGTGTCTGGCGCTGGCAGGACCGCTTCTATGGAAGAAGGTGTGGACGGACTTCTGCGGGACAAGACGCGTCCGCCGGGCAAGACGCCTCTGGCTCCTGAGCCAGAGGCGAAGATCGTCGGGTTGACCCACACCTCGCCGCCTCACGCGGCGACCCACTGGACGCTGCGGGCGATGGCGAAGGCTGTGGGGGTTGCCGCTTCGAGGGTCTGGGCGGTCTGGCAGGCGCATGGCCTGATGCCGCACCGCTGGCGGCAGTTCAAGCTTTCGAACGATCCCGCCTGCCTCGAGACGCTGACCGACATCGTCGGCCTCTCCGTTGCGCCGCCGGCTCACGCGGTCGTGCTGTCGATCGATGACAGGTCGCACAGTCAGGCCCGCGACCGTACACAGCCCGGCCTGCCGCTGAAGAAAGGCCGCGGCGCCACCATGACACATGATTCCAGGCGCAACGGCACGACGACGCTGTTTGCCGCCCTGACCGTGCTCGACGGCACGGTCATCGGCCAGCACGCCAGTCGGCATCGCCACCAAGCGTTCCCGAGATGCCTCAACCGCATCGCGCACACGATACCCGCCAGCGTCCCGGTCCATGCCATCCTCGACAACGACGCCACTCACAAGCACAAAGAAGTCCAGGTCTGGCTCGCACGCCATCCGCGCTGGACCTTCCACGTCACCCCCACCTCGAGCGCGTGGCTGAACGCGCTCGAAGGCGTCTTCGCCAAGCGGACACGACGCCGTCTCAAATACGGCGTCTTTCGCTCCGTACGCGAACTCCAGGACGCCATCCGCCGCGTCATCGACGAACACAACACCACCGAAGCCAAGCCCTTCGTCTGGATCGCCGATCCCGATACCATCATCGCCGCAAGAAAAAGAGGGTTCCAAGCGTTGGAATCAATCCACTAGGCCAAAACCCGGCATACGTCATCGGAAAGGTCCGGATGCAGACCGGAGCTTTTTTGTCAATCCGAACTGGCATCTGCCAGCAATTCTCCTTATGGCGTTTTTCGTTGCATTGCGGCCTTTCGTGTTGGTTTTTTTTGGCGGTTTTGCGGTTGGAGGGATGGGTTTGGCGCGGGGGCCGGGGATCAGGCGTTTGCGGGAGGGGGGGAGGCCCGTGATGACGGTTTTCATGAGGACCGCCCATGACGCGAAGACATGGTAGGCGGTGATCGTGCGGATGTGCTCGAACAGGCGCCTTCGGGCTCCGAGTGCGTGCCGCGCCCGCCGCCAGGATGCTTCGATCAGGTCGCAGGCCGTGTGCAGGGCGAAGGCCAGCAGATTGAGCACGACCAGGATGCTGGCCAGTGTCTGGCTGCCATGCCCGAAATTGTGTTCGAGGTTGTAGCCGTTGGTCTTCAGGACGTTGAAGGTCTCGTTCTCGATCTTCCAGCGGGCACGCCCGCAGGCGGCGATGGCGGCGGCGGTGTCTCGCGTGACGGCAAGGTCGGTGACGAAGCTGTTGCGGTAGGTCACCTTGCCGTCGGGCCTGGCGATCTCGACCTCCAGCCAGTTGACGGCGAGCGCGTCGGCGCCGTCGCGCAGCGGCACGCCATTCATCCAGCGATAGCGATGGCGGCGCCTGGCCGCGCCCCTGCCCACGGTCTGGCACACCTCGTCCAGCACGACGCCATGGGTGTATTCGCTCAACGTCTTGTGGCTGGACGGCTTGCACACGAAGATGAAGCTCCCGCCCGCGGCGCGCACCGCCTCGCAGATCGGCTGGCGGGAATAGAGATCGTCGCCCAGATAGACCGGTCTCAGCCCGGCCACACAAGGCCCCAGGCGGGCCAGCCAGCGCTGCGCCGCGCGGCTCTCGCAGTCCTGCTGCGCCGAGCCGTCTTGCGGGCGCACGAACTCCGGCGCCAGAGGCAAGGCGCGGCGCTGCCCCGGCGCCACCAGAGCGGCGCCGACAAAGCTGTGGAAATACTCCACCTCCTCGCCCCGCCGGCGCGTCGAGCAGTGCGCGCAGTGGATCGTGCCGGAACGGAAATGCTCCGAGCCGTCCAGCGCGATCAACACCCGATCGTCCAGGCAGCGCAGACCCGACAAGGCGCCGGCGCCATCCAGGTCATCGACAAGCGCCGGAAACACCGCGTCGAAATGATCCGTCGGCGCCCCATCCAGCATCCGCCGGATATGGCTGTCGCACGGAACCCGCTCCATGCCGAACAGCGTCCCGGCGTTCGAAGCGCCGCGCTGCGCCGACAGCAGGCGCTGATGCGCCAGAAACGACGGGCTCTGCACGAAAAACACCGAAAACGCCGCAAGCCCGATGTCTCTCATGGTATAGCGCGTGTTGCTTCCCGAGCGCTTGTCGGGCAACGCCGCGCACCGCTTCCCCACCACTTCTATATATCGTTCAAGACGCTTCATACAACAGCTTGAATCACATCTCCAAGCCTTTGAAAACCCCCGATAACTCCAAAAGGAGAATTGCTGATCGCCGTGCTTGAATATGAGGCCATATCGTTTAAAATGAGATACTCTGAACCGGCTCACCATATGTTTGCAAGCCGGTCCACAATGGAGCGACGGTCATTCTTCACAAACTGCTCATTTGTGCCGTTATGGTCGCAGCGTCACTGACCGCGACCCCGTCCCGGGCCACGCCGGCCGATTACCCGGCCGGGCCGCCGGGATTACCGCTCGAGCGCCCATTGATATCGGATCATCTAGCCCTTCCGACGCCGTTGTCGGACGCCGACAGCACGCTCTATCGCGAAATCTTCGCGCTTCAGAAAAACGGCAAATGGAACAAGGCCGCGGCCCGTATCAAAAAACTCGACGACACCGTCCTGCTTGGCCATGTCCAGGCCCAGAAATACCTGCACCCGACGAAATACCGTTCAAAGTTTCCGGAACTCCTGAAATGGACGCAGCACTATGCCGGCCATCCTCAGGCTTGGCGGATCTACCGGCTTGCCCTTCGGAAACAACTCGATGGTTGGAAAGCACCATCGCGGCCGACCGGCCCAAAAGCCCTCAGAAGCGGCCCGTTAATCGAAAGGAACGGGCCGAAAGCCTATAAGTCGCCGCGAAAACGATCCGCGAAAACGCGCCGTGCGGTCACCGAGATCCAGTCGAAAATCCTGCACCTGATACGGTCCCGCGCACCAACCCGCGCATATCGAATCCTGCGTTCGCCCAAATCCCGGAAACTTCTCGATCCGGTCGAATGCGCCTTGATGCGCGCCAAAATTGCGCATGCATATTTCGTCTTCGGCAAGGACAAACTAGCTTTGGCCTTGGCCAGACAAAGCATCGACGAGTCAGACCGGACCATTCAGATTGCCGCATGGGCGGGCGGGCTCGCAGCCTGGCGGCTCGGTGAGATCAGTACGGCCGGAAAACTTTTCGAGACCCTGGCTGGCTGGCTGGAAGCCGCGCCCTCGGCCCGCATCGCCGCAGCCTACTGGGCTGCGCGCGCGCATCAGGCGACCGGACGACGGCAGGAAGCAGCCAAATGGCTGACTCAGGCCGCGACCATGCCGAACACACTTTATGGCCTGCTCGCCCGCCACGCCCTGAACCTCGACATGTCGCTCGACCTCAGTCTGCCACCGACAACCCTGGACCATCTCGACCGGTTTCTGAAAATGCCGGGCGGCCGCCGCGGCTTCGCCCTGCTGCAGATCGGCCATCGGGAGCGCGCCGAGCTGGAGTTCCACAAGCTGTATCCGTCATTGCCCAACGTGTTACGCCCGGTGCTCATGACAATCGCCGTGCGCCATGGCATGCCGGCGCTTGCAGTCCGGATCGCCGATATCCTGCGGGCTAAAGGACACCGGCCGTACCATGCCGCCCTGTTCCCTGTGCCGGCCTGGACGGTTCCGGAAGCCCCCGGAGTGGGACCGGCACTGATCTATTCGGTGGCGCGCAAGGAAAGCCATTTCGATACGCGCGCGCGCAGCGGGCGCGGCGCCAGAGGACTGATGCAGATCATGCCGCGGACAGCGAAAGCCGTTGATCCGAAACAGCGGCTGCGTGGCAGCAGTCATCATGCCGTACTTTATGATCCAGCAATCAACATCGAGTTGGGAAGCCGCTATATCCGGCATCTCTTCGATACCGAGGTGATTGGAAATGACCTTTTCAAGATGCTCGCCGCCTACAATGCCGGACCGAGCACGTTGAGAAAATGGATGCGCAGGGTCGACTACAAGGACGATCCGCTGCTGTTCATCGAATCGGTCCCGTCACCGGAAACCCGTAACTTTCTGGAAGACACGACTCGGAATCTCTGGATGTATCGTCTGCGCCTGGGAAAACCGACACCCAGCCTTGAACAAGTTGCCGCCGGACGCTGGCCGATTTATGACGCCGAAACCGGGCAGGAAATTCAGGACGCCTATGTCAGAAACTGACAACGGCCGCACATTTGTTCCGGTCAACATTGCCGTCCTCACCGTTTCGGACACCCGGACGCTGGCCGACGATCATTCCGGCAACACACTGGTTTCGCGCCTCGAAAGCGACGGTCACCGGCTTGCGGCACGCGCAATCGTCAGCGATGAAGTGGCGGATATTGTTGAACAGCTTGGCGCCTGGATTTCCGATCCCGAGGTTGATGCCGTAATTGCCACCGGGGGTACTGGCGTCACTGGACGGGATGTCACACCGGAGGCATTTCGGTCAGTCTTCGAAAAGGAGATTGAAGGGTTCGGCGAGTTGTTTCGCTGGATCAGTTTTCAGAAAATCGGCACGTCGACGATCCAGTCACGGGCCTTGGCCGGGGTCGCCAGCGGGACATATCTGTTCGCGCTGCCCGGGTCGACCGGAGCGTGCCGTGATGCTTGGGACGGGATACTCCGCAATCAGCTTGATATCCGGTTTCGGCCCTGTAACTTCGTCGAGATCATGCCTCGTTTGCGCGAGCACGAGACCTTTGGCCGCGCTGGGTAAGTCTGTGCGCGGCCAGATCCGTTGCCGTATCGACATCGGCGAGCGTGTCATCCAGCAACAGCACGGTTGTCCCGTGCGGTAACCCCTCGACCGTATCGGCCAGCGCGTGACTCGTTGACCAGCGCACGGCAGCGAAGGACGGCGGCGCCCGGCGACGGTGCGCGCCAACCAGCCAGTAACCGCCGTCAGCCGCCGGGCCGAGAACAATATCGGCACGGCCGAGTGCCCGGAACGCCGCCCGGATGTGCCGCGGCGCGATATCAGGAATGTCACTGCCGATCAGGACCACCCGGCCCGGTCGCGGCAACGACAGCGCCCTGCGCATGCGAACCCCGAGATCACCACTGCTTTGGGCATGAACCTGCCAGGGCCGCGGCCAGATTGACGACCGCAATGCGGTGACCGGCGTGACATGGAGATGACAGCGCCAGACTCCTGATCCGGACAACCGGCGCAGCAGATCAGACAGTTGCCTGCGATACCAGAATCCGGCTGCAACATTTCCGATCGACGCGGCCAAACGTCTCTTGACGCGACCGATACGCGGTTCGCGGGCAAACACGATCAGATGGTTGCGCCGGCCTGCGGTTCGATCAGCCATAGAGTTTCGCAATCCAGTGCGGCGGCACATGCAAAAAATACAGTGCCAGGCAACAAAGGTTGCGCGCTGAACGCGCGAGGTATCCCGACTTGCGGTAACGCGCGGCCGACGTCACCGCCGGTATGGCGAGGCCGGTGAGGCGCGAACGACCAATCCGCCGGGCCAGATCCACATCTTCGAACAGCGGCCAGTCCCGATAACCACCGATCCGACGATACAGATTCCTTGATATCAACAAGCCCTGATCGCCATAGGGCAGTCCGAACAGGTCGGAACGCCAGGCCACGATACGCTCGAGGCGACGGGCTGCCCGGCCTGGATCGTCGAGTGCGAAAACAAAATACCCGGCCCGATCCCGGTTTCCTTGTTCGGTCATGAAATTCGCGGCTGCAAGAGCCCATCCTTCGCCGAGTCTGGTGTCGGCATGGAGAAACAGGAACCAGTCGCCGGTGGCAGCGCAGGCGCCGGCAATCAGTTGGACACCGCGACCGCGTCTTGCTATGATCGTCTTGGCACCCGCCGCCTCGGCAACCTTGACGGTTTGATCATTGGATCCTCCGTCACTTACCGCAACCTCGATCGTCAGCCCCGGTACTGGTGAAGACAGCCGGGCGATCGTCTCCGGCAATTGGGCCGCGGCATTGAGCGTCGGAATGATAATCGACAACATCATCAGGTCAGCCCGATCCCGTCCGGCGGAACGAGACACGTCTGATCGTCTCGATACTTGACGATCGGCCGTCTGCGCCGCCATTGTCGTGATCACAGCTGGCTCGTAACGGCGCGGCCGCCAGCTTCTGGGACGATACAACCCGGCACATGATATCTGATGACGACACGCGACGACCTCTCCATTCTCCATTCCGTTCTCTTGACCCGGCCGATGTTCGGCGCGCTGCAGCCCGATGACCTTGAGCGATTGCCCGACAAGGGCTTGGCACATGACCATATCCGGATCAAGACCCTCCGCATTGACGGCCATCGTCCGCTGATTCGAGTACCGCTCCTCAGTCAGTTCGCACTCGATCCGGAAACTAATCTGGCATATCAGACCGCCTGTTTCGAGCGTGCGAGCCAAAGTGGCCATATTCCCCGGCTGATTGACCGGATCGAACCATCGACCGAACTTCCGATGGGCGCGCTTGTCGTTGATGAAATCGAAGGCTGCGCCGTGAGTCTGCCGCGTGATCTCAACGGCATGGCTGAATGTTTTGCCCACGTTCATTGCCTCGATGTCCCGGCCCCGACCGACCGACCCCCACTTGCCTATCATGCCGACCCGGTCGCCGGAATCATGGCGTTCATCGAAGCGCAAGCGCCATTCATCCCGGACTCCGCAAGGAATCCGGACGTTCTGCGCCTGCTCGACGAGGAGATGGCCTGGGCGCGTTCGTTCGCCGCGGAGAAGGCCGGCCTTCATCCTCCGGCGCGGCTTTGTCTGACGGATACACATCCCGGCAACTTCATGGTGCGGTCCGATGGATCGGTTTGCTTCACCGATCTCGAAAAGGCGCTGTATGGCTCCCCAGCCGTTGATCTCGGTCATGCCACAATTCTGACCTCGACGCTGTGGGATACGGAGGTGCAAGCTGAACTCTCCCGCTCCGAAATCCGCGCATTCTACGCAGCCTATCTCGATGCCCTGCCACGCGCGATGGCCGACAATCTTCGGCCGTGGTTGTTGCCGATGCGCCGGCTAGCCTGGTTGCGGTCGACAACATGGAGCTGCAAATGGTACGCGGAACGCTATCGCAATCAGCCGGTCCAGACAGGTCTGCGCGCCCAGGTCCAGGCCCATGTTGGCCGGCGGTTGGCGGCATTTGTCGATCTCGAGACGGTTCTTGTAGTACGAACCGAATGGCACGGCCCGGATTCTCTTACCTTGGACTGAACGCCGCTACGCCGGCAGACAGGGATAATTTCGGTGACGCCATGCCCAAAAAACCAACCCAAATGTCATTTGTTCTTGTAACGTTTTGTGAACATTGATATCAACATGTGATGAAGACGAACTTGCATCAGGCCGTTGGCGAGGCGGCATTGCCAAGGGTTACCGTACACAAGGGCCGTGGTGCGGTCAGCAACGAAAGCGGCCGTTTCGAAATCGAAACACGATCGGACTTCGATGATGGCTGGATCACGGAGGATCTCGAAGCGCCATCATTCAGAACAACGATCGGTGTCGATTCCAGCCGCAGCATCATTACCCGCAATACGTCACCCGATATTCCGTTCGACCGTTCGATCAATCCCTATCGCGGATGCGAACATGGCTGTATCTACTGCTACGCACGGCCAAGCCATGCCTATCTCGGCCTGTCACCGGGGCTGGACTTCGAAAGCCGCCTGTTTGCAAAACCGAACGCCGCTGCTCTTCTCGAACAGGAACTGCGCCGTCCGGCCTACACGGCCGCCCCCATCGCATTCGGCACGAATACCGACCCCTACCAGCCGGTCGAACGCAATCTCGGCGTGACCCGTGCCCTTCTGGAGGTTCTCGACCGGTTCAATCATCCGTTGACCATCGTTACCAAATCCACCCTGGTGCTTCGCGATCTCGACATCCTGTCATCAATGGCGCGGCGTGACCTGTGCAGCGTGACCCTCAGTGTAACCACGCTCGACCGGCGCCTTGCGCGGATCATGGAACCGCGAGCCGTAACACCGGACCGCAGGCTTGACGCAATCAGGCAACTGAGCGCGGCTGGCGTTCCCGCGGGCGCCTTGGTTGCGCCGGTCATTCCGGCAATCAACGACCATGAAATTGAAGGTATACTTGAAGCCGTTGCCGGGGCTGGTGCAAAGATCGCCGGTTACGTCCTGTTGCGCCTGCCATACGAAGTCGCGGATCTGTTCCAGGAATGGCTTGCAGAGCATTTTCCCGACCGTGCGGGCCGCGTCCTCTCGCTGGTGCGCCAGACCCGCAGCGGCGAACTCTATCAATCAGCCTGGGGTGAACGACAAAAAGGCACGGGACCGGTCGCAGCACTCATCGCCCAGCGCTTTGCCAAATCGAGGCGGCGCTTCGGGCTGAACCAGGAGCGGCGCGGTAAACATCTCGATTGCAGCCGTTTCATGCCACCACCGGTGCCCGGCGACCAACTCTCGTTGTTCTAATCCGATTTTTCCCATATAGTGCAAATGCCGATTGCATCATGCGGCCGGGGTTTGATCATTTGGCATCAGCTTGGACCATTGGTTTGTCAAATATCGTCCGATGCGGCGGAACCGTCCCGATTTCGTGGCGGTCTGGAAACAAGTACGCATCGTGACGGAATCGATCCGGTTGTCAAACAACGCCAGACTGCACAGACTCCGGTATCCCTGCATGGAACAGCCGTTAAATGCCCAGTTTCTGCATTGAAGACGCTCTCGATCTCACTCCCGGCGGTCACATCGCCGGTATTGATGAAGCAGGCCGAGGGTCGCTTGCCGGTCCGGTCACCGCTGCAGCGATCGTTCTTGATCGTCGGCACTGCCCGCCAGCATTGCTGGCAGCGATCGACGATTCCAAGCGCCTCTCCAGACAACGCCGAACAGAGGTCTCGGAACGTTTGACAGCGTTGGCGGCCGTCGGTACCGGATGGGCCGAACGTCAAGAAATCGATGAGCTAAACATTCTCCAAGCGACCATTCTGGCGATGCAACGGGCAATCACGGATCTGGCCCGGCGCTTGGGCAAACCCCCTGATCACGCCCTTGTCGACGGCAACCGATGCCCGGCCCTGCCTTGCCCTGCGACCGCTGTCGTACGTGGTGACCAGTTGTCTTTCTCGATCGCTGCCGCCTCGATAGTCGCAAAAACCGCCCGCGACGACCATATGACGGACCTTGCGAGCAGATATCCGGGTTACGGTTGGGAGCGCAATGCAGGGTACGGAACAGCCGTCCATCTTGCGGCACTTAGGGATCTTGGGCCGACATCTGAACATCGGCGACGATTCGCGCCAGTGGCCGCGATAGTTGCGCTCCGGGAAACGATAGATTGATGCCGTCGTGATACTTTTCCAGTGTGCCCAGAGTCGCATTTGCACTGGCTGAGCGTGAAGATTGCATCAATCGGGGACCATTCGAATTGTTCGACCCGCAATTACACGTTAAAAGATTGACCATGCAAGACTGAGGATTCGGCAATGGACATAAAATACTCCTGCAGACCTGTGATAGCCGGCACGCTTGTCGCAGTGCTTTTTGCGCTTGCCGCCTGCTCTGGCGTAGACGTCGAACACCAGTATCCGCGCAGAGGCCCCGATGGCTTGCCAACCTATGATGAGCCCCAGAGCATTTTCGGAGAAGGCGGTCTTATCCTGTTCCAGAATCGGGGTGACGAGGACAGTACGGGCCAAGGCAACGGCATTGGCGTCAACTCGTTCCTCTGGCGAGCATCGCTTGATACCGTCGCCTTCATGCCGATCAAGTCGGCCGACCCGTTCGGCGGCGTCATTCTCACCGATTGGTACGCACCGCCGGAATCTGTCAACGAGCGATTCAAAATCAATATATTCATCCTCGACCGAACGCTTCGGTCAGATGGAATTCGTGCCAAGGTCTTGCGGCAGATACGTGCCGACCAGGGCGACTGGGTCGACACTCAATCCAGCCAAAAGCTTGATATCGACCTGGAAAACGCTATCCTGACGCGGGCCCGGCAACTGCGGATCCGGACAGCCCGTCCAGAGTAAGCTGAATTCTGAATCAAGGACCGCATGATGCGGCCCAGCATCCGGTGCTGGGCAAACGTAACAGGACGAGTTATTCCCATGGCCCGCTACAACGCGCAGGAAACCGAAGCAAAATGGCAGAGGCGTTGGGACGACGAGAAGATTTTTGCCGTCACCGAGGATTTCTCAAAGCCCAAATACTACGTCCTGGAGATGTTTCCGTATCCCTCGGGCCGGATTCATATGGGCCATGTCCGCAATTATGCCCTGGGTGATCTGGTCGCTCGATACAAACGCGCACGCGGCTTCAATGTTCTGCACCCGATGGGTTGGGACGCCTTTGGCCTTCCCGCGGAGAACGCGGCCTTCGAGCGCCGCGTCCATCCTGCGAAATGGACCAATGAGAACATCGGCGCAATGCGTGAACAACTTCGCGGCATGGGCCTTTCCTACGACTGGGACCGCGAATTATCGACCTGCGATCCGGGCTATTACCGCCACGAACAGAAGATGTTTCTGGAATTCCTGGCGCATGGCCTAGCCTATCGCAAGGAAAGTTGGGTCAATTGGGATCCGGTCGAGAATACGGTTCTCGCTAACGAACAGGTGATCGAAGGCCGGGGCTGGCGTTCCGGGGCGCAGGTCGAGAAAAAACTGCTGTCTCAATGGTTTCTGAAGATCACAGCCTTTGGCGAAGACCTTCTTCAGGCCCTCGGAGGTCTGGAGCGCTGGCCCGACCGTGTCCGCCTCATGCAGAAGAACTGGATCGGCCAGTCCGAAGGCGCATACATGGCGTTCGTGCTGAAGGGCCGAAGCGACCGGCTGCAGGTGTTTACAACACGGCACGACACCATATTCGGGGCGTCCTTCTGCGCCGTCGCTGCCAATCATCCGCTGACCGCCGAACTTGCGGCAAAGGACACGAAGCTTGCAACCTTCATCGCCGAATGTAACAGTCTCGGGACTAGCGAGGCGGCAATCGAAACAGCGGAAAAGCGCGGCTACGATACTGGCCTTAAGGCCTTGCACCCCTTTGTCGAAGGACTGGAGTTGCCGGTTTTCGTCGCCAATTTTGTACTCATGGATTACGGAACCGGCGCCATCTTCGGATGCCCGGCGCATGACCAGCGCGACCTCGACTTCGCACGCGCCCATGAGCTTCCAATCCTTCCGGTGGTGCTTCCCGACGGCGCCGATGCTGTGACATTCACGATCGGCACCAAAGCCCTGACCGACGATGGAACCCTGATCAATTCCGGTTTCCTGAACGGTCTTTCGGTCGAAGATGCGAAGACCGAAATTGCGAACCGCCTTGAAATGGCAAGCTGCGGGCGTCGCGCTGTCACTTACCGGCTCAGGGACTGGGGTGTGTCCCGCCAGCGCTATTGGGGGTGCCCGATACCGGTCATTCATTGCCCGGATTGTGGAATCGTACCGGTCCCCGATGAACAGTTACCGGTCGCGCTGCCAGAAGATGTGGATTTCGACGCTATCGGGAACCCGCTTGACAATCATCCGGCCTGGAAACATGTACCTTGCCCGTCCTGCGGCGTGGCGGCTTGTCGCGAAACCGATACATTTGATACGTTTTTTGAATCATCGTGGTACTTCGCAAGGTTTTGCGACCCTCGCGGCACAACCGCTTTCGCCCGGCCCGCTGCGGATTACTGGTTGCCGGTCGACCAGTATATTGGCGGCGTCGAACACGCAGTGCTGCATCTGTTGTACTCGCGGTTCTTCGTCCGGGCGCTCAGGAAATGCGGTTATGTCGGCATTGACGAACCCTTTGCGGGGTTGATGACCCAGGGCATGGTCTGTCACGAGACCTATCGTGACGAGTCGGGCTGGCTATTTCCGGATCAGGTCAAACGTCAGGACGACGGCCGTTACGTGACAATCAGCGGCAACTGCCCGGTAACCGTCGGCCGCGTCGAAAAAATGAGCAAGTCAAAACGAAATGTCGTTGATCCAGAAGCCATTATTCGGTCCTACGGTGCGGATACTGCCCGTCTTTTCGTACTTTCCGATTCGCCTCCGGAACGTGATCTGGAATGGACGGAAGCCGGGGTCGAGGGCGCCTGGCGATTTTTGAACCGACTGTGGACCCGGATTACCGATCCCGCCTTGCAGCTGCCGGCGGCCGCAACACCGCGGCCGGGCCAGATGTCGGCAGCAGCTGAAGACCTTGAGCGCGTTGTCCACAAGACCGTGAAAGCGGTGGGCGAAAGCATCGAGCGCTGGCGTTTCAACAGTGCTGTTGCCCATATCCGCGAACTCAGCAACGCCCTCGGCGCCGCCGGGACATCCGGGCCGGGGGAAGCGTGGATGCTGCGTCACGGGTACGAAACCCTGTTGCGCCTCATCGAACCGGTGACGCCGCATCTGGCAGAGGAAACATGGAGCAGACTGGGTTACACAGACTATCTGTGCAATATGCCATGGCCGACATTCGATGAGTCTCTGGTCAACGACGACACTGTGACTGTCGGCGTACAGGTCAACGGCAAACTGCGAGGAACTCTGGAAATCCGGCGTGACCTGGTGGAGGACGAAGTAAAGTCCCTGGCGCTTAAACTGAACAATGTTCAACGGGTGCTCGGCGAACAATATCCCCGCCGGATCATCGTGGTACCCAATCGGATCGTCAATGTCGTGGTTTGATCCAGTTGGTGGCGGACTGACCCGGCGATCGGTTCTCCTGGTTCTGTGCGCCGGTGCCTCCGCTTGCGGTTTTCAACCGCTGTTCCGGCACAGTACGGATGAGTCTGCCGATCTGACCCGGATATTCCATACGATTCGGATCAGCCCGATTTCAAATCGCGTCGGGCAGCAATTGCATAATGCCCTGCGCGACAGTCTTGCACCGCTGGGACAACCTGACCGGCCCCTTTACCGGCTTGATGTCTCGCTTTCGGAATCACGGTCCGACATTACCATCCAACGTGACACATCGCCGAACTTGACCAAATTGCGTGTCACCGTGCATTACAAGCTGATCGCCCTTCCAACCGGGAAGACGATTACCGGTGGCCGCAGCGAATCAACAACGGTTTTCAAGATCGTAAATTCCGAATTCGCGAATATTGCCGCGTTGTCCAGCGCCCGGGCCCGGACAGCGATGGAAATCAGCAATCAAATGCGTATCCAGCTTGGCATGTTTTTTCGTCAGGCTCAACGGCGGCCATCCGATGAAGCTTCAGCACAAGGCTCTTGATCGGCTTCTGGCCCGTTGGCCGGCCGACCTGAAGGCGGTTCTCATCTTTGGTCAGGATGCCGGCATGATCGGAGAAACTGCCGATGCTATTGCCGGAGCCATCGTCGATATGCCTTCGGATCCGTTTCGCGTCGATGACCTTGCCGCAGCGGCCATCCTTCGCGATCCGGCTATTCTTCTCGATGCCGCCACCGCCTTGTCCCTGAGTGGCGGTAGCCGCCTGGTTCGCGTTCGCGACGCAACGAACGGCCTTCTCTCCGCTTTCGAAAATCTGGCCAAAACCACATATGTCGAGGCCGTTGTCGTTGTCCAGGCCGGTGATCTCGGCGCACGATCCCCGTTACGCCGGTTTTTCGAGGAAAAGCCGGGGTTCGGGGCCATGCCCTGTTATCGGGACGAGGGACCTGCGCTGGCCGCATTCATTCGCAAGGCGCTGCATGCCCTAGGTGTGCGGGTCGAGAACGACGCGCTCGAATTCCTGTCAACCCATCTCGGAGCCGATCGCCGGCAAACCCGCAGCGAGATCGAGAAACTGGCCCTGATGGTCGACCATGGCGGGATTCTGAGCCTAGATGACGCCGCATCGAGCATTGGCGACAGTGGTTTGCTCGCGATTGACGACATTGCCTATGCCACTGCTGACGGCGACCTGCTCGCCCTGGATCGGGCCCTCGAACGGGCCGCCGCGAATGATGAAACGCCGGTGCGAATCCTTCGGACCACCCTGACGCACTTTCAGCGTCTGCACCAGACCGCCGCTCTGCTCGCCGCCGGGGACCCGGCTGATTCAGCGATGAAACGCCTGCGGCCGCCGGTGTTCTGGAAAAGGAAGACACAGTTTCAGGCGCAGCTCCGGACCTGGCCACTGACGCGACTGGAATCGTGCCTCGACCGCCTGCATGAGGCCGAGAGCCAGTGCAAGTCAACCGGAATTCCCGACCGGACGCTCTGCGCCCAGATTCTGATCAGCATTTCTATGCGGTCCCAGCCCAGGCGACGCCGTGCGTAGGCGCCTCCAGACAGGCGATCCAGGGTAAATCTCGGCGCCCTCTCCTTTGCCCGAGCATTCTGCAAAGCCGTGCCGTGTCTGGATTGCAAGACCGAATGACCGCCAATGCGGCCGTGGCAAGTGTATCTGTCACTGCGTCGCGCAGGTTATGCGTGGTTAAAGATCATGACACTGCCAACCGGGCCGCACCGTACCGGTCAGAGTATCGGAACCCACAGCTTCTTCCACATCCGGTGTCATGCCTGCGTACCGTGCAGGGCTTCTGGACCTTGCAGGTACAGGTCTGTGCTCTCGAGGCCGGAACGATCCAGCTTGCTTGTCTATGTCTCGCATCCGGCGAACGCAAGACATCCCGATCCGAAATCCCTCTGTATCATTGGCGGTTACCAAGAAACCTCTTGAATCCCGTACAATACCCGCGCGACCGGGAAAGATGACGGGACCATCAGGTCATGTACACTAGATAGTGTCGTCATGAGTGATGTTCATCTGTCCTATCTGTCGACCTCACTCGATGGTTCTTGGAGGTGCCTCATGGGAATGGCTCATCGGCGTCACGACATTTCGGACAGGGTCTGGCTGTTGCTGGAGCCTTATCTGCCTGGTCGAGCGGGAAGTTGGGGTGGAGTGGCACAGGATAATCGACGGTTCATTAATGCGGTCTTGCTGGATTCTGCGCACCGGCGCTCCCTGGCGTGATGTGCCGCCGGACTATGGAGACTGAAAAATACCCATCGTCGGTTCTGTCGCTGGCGGGACAAGGGGCTCTGGGGGGCGTTGCTGGAGCCTCTGGTGGATGAGCCGGACTATGAGTGGCTGATGATTGACGCCAGTCATCTCAAGGTCCATCCCCATGCGAGCGGTGCGAGCGGTGGCAATCAGGGCGATGGATCGCACAAAAGGGGGCTGAACACGACGCTGCACCTGGCTGTGGACGCGCATGGGATGCCGGTGCGGGTGTTGGTGACCGAGGGGACGGCAGCAGATTGCAGTCAAGCGGTCGAGCTGATTGAAGGGATAGATGCCGAGTCCTTGTTGGCGGACAAGGCCTATGACACGAATGCCATCCTGTCTTATTGTGAGGAGCATGAAGTCATTCCAGCGGTTCCGCCGAAGCGCAACCGCAAGCACCCCAGAGCGTATGATGTCCATCTCTACCGACACCGGCATTTGGTGGAGAACGCGTTTCTGTGGCTCAAGCGTTGGCGTGGGATTGCCACGCGATACGCCAGGAATGCCGCATCGTTCCTCGCCGCGGTGCAGATTCGGTGTCTGGCGCTCTGGGCTGGTATTTCGTGACGACACTATCTAGTTCTGGACATAATTCTGCAACTGTAAACGCCGACTCATGACTCCCGATAAAAATTCAACTGACTGTCCGGCGGTCACCCGATCTGTCGTTCGCAAAGTCGGCTAGATCACTTTGTCGGTAACAGGGTCGATCAGGTGCATGTTGTTCATGTCGATTGTAAACATCATGTTCTCTCCAATATTTCTGACCGCCTTGGGAGCCGCTCTTGCAGTTACATCGACCCCATTGATATCGACAAACACCATGGTATCGATACCCATCGGCTCAAGCACCTCGACGGTACAGGAAAAATCCAGCTGTTGCTCGTTGGTATGTTGCCGCTGCTCGGTGATGTGCTCAGGACGAATGCCAAACACCATGTCCTTGTCGAGATAATCGCGATAGCGTTTTTCCTGTCCATCAGGCAGGTTCAGGATGATGGTTTCCGACAACCGGACCCCTAAACTGGACCCGCTCTGCACGATCTTGCACGGTACGAAATTCATGGCTGGGGATCCGATGAAACCGGCCACGAAGCGGGTTCCGGGAGCTTCGTACATTTCCTGCGGCGAGCCCACCTGCTCGATGATCCCGTGGTTCATGACCACGATACGGTCGGCCAGAGTCATGGCCTCGACCTGATCATGCGTCACATAGACCACAGTGGTTTGCACCCTTTGGTGAATCTTCTTGATTTCCGTGCGCATCTGCACACGCAGCTTGGCATCCAGATTGGACAGCGGCTCGTCGAACAGAAAGGCCTCCGGATTGCGCACGATGGCCCGGCCCATGGCCACGCGTTGGCGTTGGCCGCCGGACAGCTGTTTCGGGCGCCGAGCCAGTAATTCACCGATACTGAGAATGTCCGCGGCGTGTTTCACGCGCCGGTTGATCTCCGCAGTTGCTACCTTGCGCAAGCGCAGGCCGAAGGACATGTTCTGCTCGACCGTCATATGTGGATACAGCGCGTAATTCTGAAAGACCATCGCAATATCGCGATCCTTGGGCGGAACATCGTTGATCAGGCGATTTCCGATAAAGATCTCTCCGCCAGTGATTTCCTCGAGACCGGCAATCATGCGCAAGGTGGTAGTCTTTCCGCAACCGGACGGGCCCACCAGAACGACGAACTCATTATGTTCGATATTCAGATTAATGCCTCGTACGGCTTCAGTCTCGTCATACATCTTGCGAAGGTTCCGCAGGAGGATTTGGGCCATCGACCTTTACCCTTTCACAGCACCGGTCATACCGGACACGTAGTGTTCAACAAAGAATGAATAGACGATGGCGACAGGCACGGAGCCAAACAGGGCACCAGCCATCAAGGCGCCCCAGAAAAACACATCGCCCTTGATTAATTCGCTGGTCACACCGACCGGAATAGTCTTGGTTTCCGGAGAATGAATGAAGACCAGTGCGTACAGAAACTCATTCCATGACAGCGTGAAAGCAAAAATGCCCGCCGACAGGATACCGGGGATTGCCAGCGGGATGACGATCTTCCACATCGCCTGCAACCGCGTCGCACCGTCGATGCGGGCGCATTCCTCAAGTTCCTTGGGTATGGTCTGGAAATACCCCATCAACAACCACGTGCAAAACGGCACCAGAAAGGTAGGATATGTGAATATCAACGACCAGGTCGTATCCTGCAATCCCATCCATGTCACAACGCCCGTGAGCGGGATGAACAGCAGGGTTGGCGGCACCAGATAGGTGACGAAAATCATGATCCCGAACATGGTCGAACCCCGGAACACCAAGCGTGACAGGGCATAACCGGCAAGCACCCCGGCAAACAATGACACGATGGTAGAGGCCGTCGCTACCCATAGAGTGTTGATTGCCCATCTGACAAACAGCGTGGTACCGAACAGACTTTCCCAATGTTCCAGTGTCGGTTCGCGCACAATGAATGGCGAGATACGTGGATTATACAGTTCCGCATCCGGCTTGATGGACGTGATCAGCATCCATGCGAACGGAAACAGCATCACGAAGACGAACAGGAACAGCGGGATATAAAAAACCAGCAAACGGCGGAAATAGGTTTCACCGACCATGGCATTCATGGCTATCGCACTCCCTCGCGTCGCAGGTACCACAGCTGGAAGGTAATGACGACAGCCAGCAAGGGCAGCATGAACAAAGCGACCGCGGCACCCTGTCCGATATTTCCCGATCCCATGCCCAACTGATAGGACAGCGTGGCGAGAAGATGGGTTTCATTGTTGGGACCGCCGCGGGTCAGGATATAGACCAGTTGGAAATCGGCAAAGGTTACAACGATGGAAAAAACCACCACGACGATCGCCACCGGTTTGATCAAGGGCAGCGTCACATGCCAGAACTTTTTCCATCCGGTAGCGCCATCGATATCGGCTGCATCGTAAAGGTCAGGAGGAATCGTTTGCAGCCCCGCAAGGAATGAGATGGCAAAAAATGGAAGACCACGCCATACATTAACCAGAATCACCGAGGCCATTGCCAGACCGGGTTCGCCAAGCCACAGCGGACCCCGGAAAAATCCCCAGTTTTCTTTGAGAACCAGACCGAAGATATTGATCTCCATCTGCCACATCCATCGCAGCGTCCAATTGAAAACGCTGAACGTGGCATCGAACATCCACAACCAGGCCAGGGTACTGAGCACGGTCGGCACGATAAAGGGCAGCAATACAGCGGCGCGCGTGATGTTCGCGAAACGGAATTTGCGATTCAACAGAACCGCGAGCCACATGCCCAAAACCGCCTTGAAGACCGTGGCAACCACAGTGAAGAATACGGTGTTCCAAGCGGCAGTGAAGAAGATATCGCTGGCAAACAGCTTTTCATAGTTACCCAGTCCGATGAACGAGCCCGACGTCCCGACAATCTTGTCGGTGAGTGACATCCAGACACCGAGCATGAACGGATAGGCGATGAAGATCAGGATCAACAACAGGGCGGGCGCCATCAGGACGTATCCGAGCACCCTCTGGTCTTCCAGGTTGGTGACAATTCTGTCCTTGAGGGAAGGCGCAGACACTGATTGCGTTGATTGCATCGCGGAATGGCAAACCTTTGTGGGAACGGACGGATTCAGGCTTTACAGGAGGGCTTGCGGCGGATTCGGCCGCCGCAAGCCCGTCATGTCGACGGTGATCTAGCCGTAGACATTCTCCATTTCTTTTTGTCCCCAGGCCGCGATGGCTTTGGGATCCTCACCTTGCACGGCTCGGGCAAACATGTCCACGACAATGTATTTTTCCGCCACTTCGCCAGAAGCCCGGTTCCAAGGGCCGGCATGGCCGTAACTGCGTCCGTATTTGGCGTTGGTGCTGAAAATCTTCAGTGCCGGATCGGAATCCCACACCGGATGGCTTTCCCATTTCGGCACCAGGCCCTGCACATAGCCGCTGTTGACCGAAATGAACTGGCTGAAATTGTCTTCCTGGAACAGGAACCGGATGAAATCGGCCGCGGCGTCCTTTTCCTCGGAGTATTTCATGATCGCAGGGCTGCGCGGGCCGATGACGTGGAAACGACCGCCTGGGCCTTCCGGATTGTTTACATGCGCCAGCTTGTCCGCCAGATGGGGGAACTTGCGCCGGGCAACGAAATAGATGCTGGCCCCGTTCAGGGTCGCTCCGATCGTCTGACCGAGAAAGGCGCGGTTGTTGCTGGTGTCATCCCAGGCCAGACCGCCCGGATCACAGGCCGCTTCCCAGAATTCTCTGGCGAAGGCCAGAGCCTGATGCGTTTCGGGTGAGTCGACAATAACCTTGCCGGATTCATCCACTTCCATTCCGCCGAAACTCCAGAGCAACGGATAAGCGAAGGACGGGGCATCGCCAAAGGTGTGACCCAAGGTCTGACCCACCGGCAAGTTGTTGTTTTTCAGTGCCTTGCCGACGGCGAGATATTCGTCCCAAGTGTTGGGAGCGACGAGACCGAGTTCGTCGAACACATCCTTGCGGTACACGATAGCGTTGCCAATGTTGAACAGTGGTACCGCGCGCGCCACACCGTCGACCGTGACCGCACCGCCGGCCCAGTCATACAGATCGCCACCGGCCAACTCCGCCATCAGGCTGCCGTGGTCGTCCATGCCATTGGCAAAGAGATGCGGCTGGTTGTTGATCATCAGCATCACATCCGCGCCCTGACCACTTTCGATGGCCGCGGTGATACGCGGGGTCATGTCGTTCTGGTTGATCATCTCAACAGTAACCTCGACACCGGTCGCCTTAGTGAATTCCTCGGCCTGACGCTTGATCTCGATGTCGGCATCCGGGATAAAACTGCTCCACTGGAGATAATGCAATTTGCGGCTCGCGGCGTAGGCTGGCGGCTTGCCCCCGAAAATCGATGCGGCAGCAAATGCAGTGCTGACCGCAGCGGTTTTTTTCACGAAGTCACGGCGTGTCACACCGGAGGATGGTTGTAAAAGCTGCGTCTGTTCCGTCTTTGTCATGGGACTTTCTCCTCACTCCTTGAGAATCGAGACATTTAATGAGGGACAATCTTTCCCTTGGATCGAAGCTTAGGCAGGGGTTTTCGATCAAGTAAACGATTATTATTTTCGGACACCTTACCGGTCTGTGGATCCGGTGGATAATCTCAGGCTGCGGGGGGTCCGCGCGGGATCGGTCAACGGAGCGACCGGACATGCCGCCAGCAGCATGACTCCGATTGCCAAGACGCTGTTCGCTCTCATTACACGGCTTGCATTGTCATATCCGCGATGGGGTCGGGTGTGCCGTTGGGCGGTCTTTATGCCTTAGGGATTGTCTGAACAAGTCGGTTTTGGCACAATTGGTTTATTGATGACGGAGTGGAGTGCGAGCTCTGGAGCAAGCGACGTTTGCGGAGCTGGAGCACGACCTGAAGAAGCGCCGGACGCGGCGCGAGGTGTTTCTCGAGACGATGGACGGGCTGGTTCCCTGGGAGCGGCTGGAGGCACACATCGAGCCGTTCTACACCGAAGGCCGGGCGCGGTCGGCGGCCTTATCCTCTGAGCGTGATGCTGCGGGTGCACTGCGTGCAGCTGTTCTACAATCTGAGCGACCCTGGGATGGAGGACCTGCTCTACGAGGTGGAGTCGGTACGGCGGTTTGTGGGGCTGCGCCTCTCGGGTGCGCTGCCTGACGAGACGACGATCCTGCATTTCCGCCACTTGCTGGAGACGCACGGTCTGGGCGAGACGCTGTTCGAGGAGATCAACGCACATCTGGCCTCTCTCGGACACCGCTTGAGCAAGGGGACGATCGTGGACGCGAGCCTCATTGCCGCGCCGTCGTCGACGAAGAACCGCAAGGGCGAGCGGGACCCGGAGATGCATCAGACGAAGAAGGGCAATCAGTGGCATTTCGGGATGAAGGCGCACATCGGGGTGGATGCGCAGTCGGGTTTGACGCACAGCGTGGAGACGACGCCGGCGAATGTCTCGGATGTGGCGACGGTGCACGCGCTGTTGCACGGGGGCGAGGAGCAGGTGTGGGGTGACGCGGGCTATCAGGGGGTGGACAAGCGCGCGGAGAACCGGGACACGGACGTGGACTGGGAGGTGGCGATGAAGCCCGGCAAGCGCCGGGGGCTGGACAAGGCGGGCCCGGCGGCGGCGTCGGAGAGGCGCAAGGCGTCGGTTTGGGCCAAGGTGGAACATCCGTTCCTGTATGTGAAGCGCCACTTCGGCTAAGCGAAGGTGCGCTATCGGGGGCTGGCGAAGAACACGCAACGCATCGCCGTGCTGCTCGGGCTCACCAATCTGCTCATCGCGGGGCGCGACGCCACCGCCTGACGTGGGGGGGGGGGGGGGGGGAGTCCGTCCGCAACCGCCGCAAGGTGGCGGGGGCGGTCGGCTCGGGCATCAAAATCTCCATTTCCTGGCGCGACAACACGTTCCCGATGGGCTCCGGCGTTTCACCCACGGGCCACGACACCCGTATACCCGGAAAATGGGGTTGTTCAGACTTTACCTTAGCGGCAGACAGGCGGGAACACAAGGTCCGGCATCTGCGCAATGTGTTTCACGCCCCGATGTTTTGCGCTACGAACACCGTGTGTTCTAGATGTCGTCTTGGCTTAAACTTTTATTGAAATCAATGAGTTGAGCATTCGCATCCGGCTCGACAGGCTTGGCGAATCGCGTCAGCAGACCATCGAGTTGATCCAGTGACTGGTATTGGATGGTCAACATGCCACGCTGCGCGCTCTTGACCGTGATACTGACGCTAAGACCGAGGCTTTCACCGAGGCGTAGTTCCAGTGCCGTGATGTCAGGATCTTTCTTCGCCCGCTGTCCATCCTTCTTCCTGCTCGCACTGCCACCGGTTGCGGCCTGTTGTGCCCGCTGCTCGGTTTCCCGCACCGACAAGCCATTGGCTACCACGTCGTCAGCCAGCCGATCCGGATCCACAGCGGCGAGAAGGGCGCGGGCATGGCCGGCAGTCAGGCGTCCGGCCCGAAGATGTTCCAGTGCGCCGGGCGGCAGGGACAGCAATCGAAGCGTATTGGCGACATGACTGCGGCTTTTGCCAACAGTCTGCGCGACAGCGTCCTGACTATGCCCGTATTCGTTGATCAGATGTTGAAACCCCTTCGCCTCTTCAAGCGGTGCGAGATCGCTCCGTTGAATGTTTTCGATCAACGCGATTTCCAGAGCCTCACGTTCATCGGCATCGCGAATTATTGCAGGAATTTCATGAAGTTGCGCGATCTGCGCAGCACGCCAACGCCTTTCGCCAGCGATGACCTCGAAGACTTCGTCCCTGCCATTGATACGGCGCAACACGACGGGCTGCAGCACGCCGCGCTCGCGGATGCTTGCTGCCAATGCCTGGAGTTCCGCCTCGGGAAATGCCTGGCGTGGTTGCGAACGGCCCGGTTGAATCCACTCGACCGGAATTGTCCGAATCCTGCCGGCGGCAGGGGCCGGATCAGCCTCGTCTCCGAGCAATGCGGACAGACCGCGTCCCATTGCCTTGCGTTTTACGCCTCGTTCGCTGTTCGTTTTCACCGGACCATATTCCGTTCCCGTTTAATGACCTCGTCGGCAAGTCGGATATAGGCTTGGGACCCCGGACAAGTCATGTCGTAAATCAGGGCCGGCAGACCGTGCGACGGCGCCTCGGAAACCCGCACATTGCGCGGGATGATCGTGTGATAGACCATCTTGCCGAGATGCTCGCGAACATCGTCTACCACTTGCCTGGAAAGATTGTTGCGACCGTCGAACATGGTCAGAACGATTCCGTGGATGTCAAGCTCGGGGTTGAGAGCCCGGCGGATCTGTTCGACGGTCTTGAGAAGCATGCTCAACCCCTCCAGCGCATAGAATTCGCATTGCAGGGGCACGAGTACAGCATCCGCCGCGACAAGCGCGTTGATTGTCAGCAATCCCAATGACGGCGGACAGTCGATCAGAACAAAGTCATAGGTCGCACCAGCCCCCAGAAGAAAATGCCGTAAGGCATAACGCAACCTGTATTCCCGGCTCCGGGCTGTCGCCAACTCGATTTCCGCTCCCGAAAGATGCACTGAACTCGGCAATATGGCCAATCCGGGAATTCCGGTGTCGACGGTCGCATCGGCGACGTCGATATCCCCGGTCAACACCGCGTATGAATCGAGCGTGCGATTTCCGCGCGAGATCCCGAGGCCGGTGCTGGCATTGCCCTGCGGGTCGAGATCGATGATCAGAACCTTGAGATGGCATGCCACCAGGGCGGTCGCAAGATTGATCGTCGTGGTGGTCTTGCCAACGCCACCTTTCTGATTGGCCACTGCAAGAATCCGCGGGGACGTACCGTCGTCATGACCGTGTTGTTGTGGCCTCATCGGGCACGCCCTCCAGCCTGACGAGCGTTCCGGATCGGTTTGTGATGCTCGGAATGATCGTGTAACGCATGATCCAGCGAGCTTCTGCGGCCGTCAATTCCTCCTGGACCCGAGCGCCCTTGGGAAAGACTGAGACTGAACCGGAATGAAGAAATGGTCTTGAAAACCCTAACAGACTTGTCAGCGGAGCGCAGGCGCGAGCCGTGACAGCGTCGAACGGTTGTGCCGGCAGGGTCTCGACGCGAACATTGTGAATCGTCACGTCAACCGCAGTCTCGCGCACTGCCGTCCGCAAGAACTGACATTTGCGCTGGTCCGACTCGACCAGATGCACATCCTCGACACCCAGCATGGCAAGCACAAGTCCCGGAAACCCCGCGCCGGACCCGATATCCAGAAGTGATGTTGCGGTGTCCGGAAGAGCCCTGACGATCTGGGCACTATCCAGAAAATGTCTGTGCCAGAGATCGTCAAGCGTGCCCCGGGCAACAAGGTTGATCGCGCGTTGCCAATGTCGGAGAAGTCGCTCATAGATTCTGAACTGTTCGAATGTTTCACGTGAAACATCTGTCTGGCGCTGAAACTCGATGCAATCTGGACGCATGGCGATCGTCTACGGCCGCACCAGGTGTCGTCTGGCGCCCTTGACATGCCGCATCAAGGCCAAAACCGCCGCTGGCGTCATTCCGGGAAGCCGGGACGCCTGCCCAAGTGTTTCCGGCCGGCTTGCCGTCAACGTCTCCCGGGCCTCGGTCGACAAGCCGCCAATCGTGGCGAAGTCGAGGTGACTAGGCAATGACAGTCCGTCATCGCGCCGATAGGCTCGAATTTCCGCCTCCTGACGCTGTGTATATCTAGCGTAGAGCGCTTCGGTCGCGACCTCCTCCAGAACCCGGGGATCGACCGCGCGCAAAACAGGCCAGTATGCGAACAGCCGTTCGCGTGGGATGGACAGTTGCCCGAGCAGATCGAATGCGCTTCGCAATACCCCATCCTGTTTTGCCGCGATACCTGCTTCCGCAAGGCGGGCCGGAGAGGCTCTCAACTTCTGCGTCAGACTGATGGCATCGTCGAACGCGGCCTGGCTGGCTGCAAAATGCCTCGCCCGCACGTGCCCGATACAACCGGCATCGAGGCCAAGCGGGGTCAGACGCCGGCCGGAATTGTCAGCCCGCAAACGCAGACGATACTCCGCCCTTGAGGTAAACATGCGATAGGGTTCCCGCAAGGCGGTCGTCACAAGATCATCGATCATGACACCGATATAGCCATCCGCCCGATCAACGATGAATCTGCGATCAGACCCGGAAGCGCACTGAGCAGCATTGATGCCGGCAACAAGTCCCTGCGCAGCCGCTTCCTCGTATCCGGTGGTGCCGTTGATCTGGCCGGCAAAAAACAATCCCGGAACAGCGCGGGTCTCAAGTGCGCGATTCAGGGATCGGGCATCGACATGATCATATTCGACGGCATAGCCCGGTCGGACGATAGCTGCTTTCTCCAAGCCCGGAATTGTTGAGAGAAAGCCTTTTTGAACGTCCGCCGGCAATGATGTCGAGATTCCGTTCGGATAGACCAGATCGGTATCAAGCCCTTCCGGCTCCAGGAAAATCTGGTGCTGACCGCGATCCGCGAAGCGCACGACCTTGTCCTCGATCGACGGGCAATATCGCGGCCCCACGCCTGAGATCTGACCGGAATACATCGGTGAACGATGAAGATTCTCCCGAATGACGGTATGGGTCGACACCGTAGTATAACTGATATGACAGGGCCGCTGTGGGACCGTTATTCTGCCTGTCAGACTCGACAACGGGACCGGTGGGTCGTCGCCACGCTGGACGGTCAGATTGGCGTAATCGATGGTGCGGCCATCAAGCCGGGGCGGTGTGCCGGTCTTCAGACGGCCAAGCGCGAAACCCATCCGCTCCAGCGTCAAGGCCAGCCCGACCGCCGGCGCATCGCCGATCCGGCCAGCCGGTGTGCTTTTCTCGCCGCAAAAGATCATGCCGCGCAGGAAAGTCCCTGTGGCCAGGACCACGGCCGCCGCGGACTTGACCTGCCCGTCGGCCATCAAGACACCCCGGACACGGCCGGACTTGTTGAGAAGGATATCGTCGACCGCACCCTCGACAATCTCAAGGCCGTCCTGTTCACGCAGCAATGTCTGGATGGCGCGTTTATAGAGGCTGCGGTCGGCCTGCGCGCGCGGGCCGCGGACTGCCGGACCCTTGCTGCTGTTCAAGACCCTGAACTGGATTCCGGCGGCATCAATCGCCCGGCCCATAATTCCGTCAAGGGCGTCGATCTCGCAAACCAGATGGCCTTTCCCAAGCCCGCCAATCGCCGGATTGCAGGACATTTCCCCGACCGTCGCGGCCTTGTGCGTGATGAGGACGGTCGCGGCGCCCATGCGGGCGCTAGCCGAGGCCGCTTCGCATCCGGCGTGACCACCGCCTATAACGATAATATCGACCGCCTTGTCCATGGCCTTGTTCCACTGGCTGGCCGGTGACGTTCACGTTATGCGTCCGTTACCGCCTTTCATCATTGGCTGTTGTTTACCGGGCCGCGCCTTTCAGATCAACGTTTCACGGTAGATTGAGCCGAAATACCGGCTACCGAACATGTTTCACGTGAAACATTGCCACCACGCCGCCATTTCGCCGATCCGGGTCATCCGGCTATTTTCCGATGCAGAAGTCCCGGAAGACCACATCGAGAAGTTCTTCGACCCCTGCAGCGCCCGTCACACCGCCGAGCGCCACTGCAGCCAACCGTAACTGTTCAGCGATGATTTCGGGGCCGGAGCCATCCCCAAGATTGACAAGAGCCGTTTCGAGGCCATCGATCCCGGCCTCCAGCGCGGCCCGGTGACGCACCCGGGTCATCGTCGGACCGGCGCTCATGTCCAGCATGCTGCGGACGGCGCCAGTGAGGTGCTGTAATACATCCTCGAGACCTTCGCCCACAATAAGCGACATTGCCAAGCTCCCCGCCTTCGGCCGCCAGTCCGATGTCACCAGATCGGTCTTGTTGAACACGACAAGGTCTGGAGCCTGGACAGTCAGCCCGAAATCCTGTCCCGATACCGCGTCGAGATCTGTCGCGTCACATAACAGGATTCTCAAATCGGCACTCCTGGCCCAGTCAAGCGCCCGTTTCATTCCGATTGTCTCGATCCTGTCGTCGCTTTCGCGCAATCCGGCGGTATCGGCAACAATGACCGGAAAACCGCCAAGATCGAGATGAACCTCGATGACATCTCGTGTTGTTCCGGCCAGTTCGGTCACAATCGCGACATCGCGTTCGGACAGCCAGTTCACGAAAGATGATTTTCCGGCATTGGGGGGGCCGACAACCGCGACGCGAAAGCCATCGCGTAACCTCTCGCCGCGCCGGTTATCATGGAGAAACGCCTTCATCGATTGCAGGATCTCTGCAAGGTCTCCCGCTATCCCGGCCATCACTTCGAGCGGAACGTCGTCTTCGGGAAAATCGATATAAGCTTCGAGATGGGCGCGATTCCGGGTCAGTTTCGTCGTCCAGGCATCGAACTGCGCCGCAAGGCCGCCCTCGAGCTGCCAGAGCGCCTGAACTCGTTGCGCTTCAGTTTCCGCATTGACAAGATCATTCACAGCTTCCGCAGCTGTCAGGTCAAGCCGGCCGTTCAGAACCGCCCGCTTGCTGAATTCGCCGGGCATGGCAAACCGAAAGTTCGCCGCCCGTGACAGTGCTGCCAGCACCCCGTCACAAACCGCTCGGCCGCCATGCAGATGCAATTCGACCAGATCCTCGCCGGTATAACTTTCGGGACCGCGGAACCACAGCACCATGGCCCGATCGATGTTCCGGTCACCATCCCGCAAGGCCCGAAGCCTCGCCTCCCGGTCCGGCGGCATCGTAAAGCCGAACAGCGAGGCCACAGCCGCTGCATCCGGACCCGAAACCCGGACAATGGCGATTGCTGCGCGCCCGGGGGCTGTTGCCGGCGCGAAAATTGTATCTTCATAGGAGGACAATTCCGCCTCGTCTGATCTGTATCCGGCAAACCACAATTGGACACCGCAACGGTCATACCGGAAATGCATGACCAACGCATGATATCATGACCCGGATCATCCTCGAACCTCGGTCGACGACCGTCCCGTACGGCGAACGAGATGTTTCACGTGAAACAGTCACTGGAAGCCCATCGAACAGTTGCAGGGTTCTGCTTCCGTGATTGAACATTCACTCCATCCTGTGATCAGATTATTCCATGACAGACTTCAAGACCCTCGACGACTTCAGCGCGAAAGGCCTTCGGGTGCTGATGCGCGTCGATCTCAACGTTCCGACGCAAGGCGGCGAGGTCACCGACACGACCCGGATCGAACGGATCGTGCCGTCCATAACCGAACTGTCCCGTTCCGGGGCCAGGATTGTCCTGCTGTCGCATTTCGGACGGCCAGGGGGCCGGGTCGAGGCTTCCCTGTCGCTTGCCCCTGTCGTCGGAGCACTGACGAGCCTTCTTGACGGCATCACAGTACGGTTTGCCACCGACTGTGTCGGCACGCCCGCCCAGGCCGTCATTGACAAGCTTGACGATGGCAATGTCGCGATACTCGAAAATCTCAGATTTCATGCCGCCGAGGAAAACAACGCACCCGACTTCTGCCGGGCGCTTGGCAAGCTCGGCGATGTCTATGTAAACGAGGCGTTTTCGGTGTCACATCGGGCTCACGCCTCTGTCGACGGGCTCGCAAGGTTGCTGCCAGCCTATGCCGGCCGGCTCATGCAGGCCGAGCTCGATGCCCTGGCTCTGACTCTCGCCGAACCAGAACGGCCGGTTGCCGCAATCGTTGGCGGCGCCAAGGTTTCGACCAAACTTGCCTTGCTCGAAAATCTCGTCACCCGGGTCGATCACCTGATTATCGCCGGTGGTATGGCCAACACCTTTCTACTTGCCCGCGGCATCGCGATCGGGACATCGCTCGCGGAACATGCCCTGGCCAACTCCGCGCGGCAGATCGAAACCCGCGCCGCTGATCATGGCTGCGAGATTCTTCTGCAAAGCGATGCGGTCGTTGCGGAACGCCTGGCCGCGAATGTTTTCAGTCAAGTGGTTTCGGTGACCGATGTTCCCGATAACCGGATGATCCTCGATGTCGGACCGGATTCGGTCAGAACCTTCGCAGCATGTCTACGCGGATGCCGCACGGTCTTGTGGAATGGACCTCTTGGCGCCTTCGAGATCCCGCCTTTTGACAATGCAACCGGCGCGCTCGCATCCACGGTTGGGGATTTGACGCGACGCGGTGCCCTTCTGTCAGTTGCCGGCGGTGGCGATACGGTGTCGGCGTTGAGCAAGGCCGGGGTTCAGGACCAGTTCACGTATCTTTCCACTGCCGGCGGCGCATTTCTCGAATGGCTCGAGGGGCGCGATCTCCCGGGTATCGCAGCCCTGCGGACTTGCAAATGACATTCCGGCGCCTTGTCGATACCCCTGTCGGCCTATTGATCATCCGAAGCGACGGCGCGGCAGTCACCGGGCTTCAATGGGCCAGGACGAAACACCTGTATCCCGACGATCACGATCTGGTTTGCCGAACAGCGGCCGATGAAATCCGCGCCTATTTCGATCGCCGGATGCAGGTGTTCTCGGTGCCGGTCGCCGTCTCTGGAACGGCGTTGCAGCGAGCCGTCTGGGGCGACATGTCGAAAATCCCGTATGGCAAGACCGAGACCTATGGGGACATCGCCCGGCGTCATGACGCCGATCCCCAGGCCGTAGGAGTCGCCTGCGGGCAAAATCCGATTCCGATCATCGTTCCGTGCCATCGGATCGTCGGCGCCGACGGCCGGCTTGTCGGTTACTCCGGTGGCCGCGGCGCTGAAACCAAACAGTTCCTGATCGACCATGAAACCGGTCAGGGTCGCCTCTTCTGACCCCTGCTCCGGCCGCTTCGGAATGGTTGTAGACTTGCCCGCAGTTGCTGCGATAAATTGCCTGCTGCACAGTATATCCTGCTGTAATGGAGATCATTGTGAGCTACGTGACCGTGTCGACCGCCGAGGGTGGCAGTTTTCAGGCCTATCATGCGACACCACCGAGCGGTATTGCCTGGCCCGGCCTCGTGTTGCTTCAGGAAGTGTTCGGTGTCAACAAAGTGATGCGGGATCTTGCCGACGATTTTGCGGCCCAAGGTTTCTGCGTCCTGTGTCCCGACATCTTCTGGCGTATCGAACCTGATGTCGATATTACCGACCAGACCGAGGCCGAATGGCAAAAAGCCTTTGAATTGTTTGGTAAATTCGACACCGATAAAGGTGTTTCCGATCTCGATTCAACCTTGTCGCACCTTCGCGGCCTGCCTCAGTGCACAGGCAAGGCCGGCTCCGTTGGCTATTGTCTGGGCGGCAAACTCGCTTATCTCATGGCGGCGAGAACAGACGCCGACTGTAATGTCAGCTATTACGGCGTCGGTCTCGACGAATTGATGGACGAATCACCGAACATCACGCGACCCTATCTGTCCCACATCGCCCGGCTTGACGGATTTGTGCCGCCGGAAGCCCAAGCCGTTATCAGTGAATGCCTGCAAGATCATCCACAGGCGACACTGCATTTCTACGACGCACAGGATCATGCGTTTGCCCGCGCCGGCGGCGAACATTACAACGAAGCCGCCGCCACCCTCGCCAACAGCCGTACACTCGACTTCCTTCGAACCCATCTGTCTTGACTGGATCAGTGACCATGCCCTACGCAATTCGTTTCCACGAAACTGGCGGGCCAGCCGTTCTGCGCCGCGAGGATGTCGTCGTTAGCGACCCGGGCCCGGGTGAAGTCCTGGTTCAGCACCGCGCCGTCGGTCTGAATTATATCGATACCTACCACCGCAGCGGCCTTTACCCGCTACCGCTACCGTCGGGAATCGGCATGGAAGCCGCCGGACAAATCGAAGCAGTCGGCGCAGACGTTACTGCCTTCGAGATAGGCGACCGAGTCGCTTATGCCGCCGGCCCGCCAGGTTCCTACGCCGACATACGGCTTATCGACGCCACCAAGCTCGTCAAGGTTCCGGATCGCGTCGATGACCAGACCGCTGCGGCAATGATGCTCAAGGGACTTACGGCGCAGTACCTGATTCGTCAGATCTACTGTGTTGGCCCAAATGATACCATTCTGATTCATGCCGCTGCTGGCGGTGTTGGTCTCATTGTCTGTCAATGGGCGAAATATCTCGGCGCCACCGTAATCGGCACGGTCGGAAACGAGGACAAGGCTGAACTCGCCCGCAAGAATGGTTGCGATCATCCGATAATTTATACGCGCGAGGATTTCGCGGCACGTGTTGCCGAAATCACCGGCAACGCGCTGTTGTCAGTCGTATATGATTCAATTGGCCGCGATACCTTCAATGCCTCGCTTGCCTGTCTGCGGCCCCGTGGCATGATGGTAAGTTTTGGTCAGGCATCCGGTCCGATTCCACCCGTCGACCTTGGCGTTTTCGCACAAAAAGGATCCTTGTTCTTTACGAGACCAACATTATTCAATTATGCCGATACACCAGACCGTCTCCAGGAAATGTCGGATGACCTGTTTGCGGTAATTGCCTCCGGCGCGGTGACAATCAGTATTGATCAGACATTCCCCTTGTCGGACGCCCGTGCCGCGCATGAAGCCCTGGAAGGACGAGCCACGACGGGTTCGACAGTTCTGCTCCCGTAGCATAATACTGCGCCACACGTAAAATCCGGTTATTCACCCGGTTTAAGAACGACGAGAAGAACGATAGTAATCATAAGGATCGTTGGTAATTCGTTGGTAATTCGAAAGAAACCTGGTGATAACCGGTTGTCATCACGCTCGAAGAACCGACGCCACCTCGACAGGGCACCATGGACCCCGGTCAAACCCACAAGGGCTACGATCTTGAACTGCATCCAAGATTGCTCGATCATCTCCGGAACCAGAAAAAGCATCCAGACCCCGAAAACAAACGTAGCCATCATGGCCGGGTTGATAATGAACCGGAGTAGGCGTCGCTCCATTACCTTCAGGGTTTCCGAAAGTTCAGACCCGATATCCGCATTCGCATGATAGACGAACAATCTCGGCAGATACAGCATACCGGCCATCCAAGCAATAACGCTGATAACATGAAAGGCCTTGATCCAAAGATAATATTCCAGCATCAGATCCGATAACTTTCAGTTTTGAAACCGCAGAAAATTCGAAAGTGCGCTGACATGTTCCGGCGGTGTATCCGGTAACACACCATGCCCAAGGTTGAAGATGAACGGCCCGGACTGGAGGTTTCGGGAAATCTCCCGAATCGCACGGATCATCGTTTCGCCGCCACAAAGCAGCGCCACAGGATCCATATTGCCTTGCACCGGTAATCTTGTCTGCACCTCCCGGGCTGCCCAGACTGTCGAAATCCCCGTATCAAGCGCGACCGCATCAACTCCGGTCGCTATTACATATTCGATATATCCGGGACCGGCTCCACGCGGAAAACCAATGATTGGGATGTCCGGATATTTTTGCCTGAGTGCGCGACAGATCTTTCGAGCCGGTTCGATAGACCACCGCCGGAATTCCGCAGGCGCAAGAACGCCAGCCCAGGAATCAAATAGTTTGACAACATCGGCTCCGGCTCCAATTTGGGCCGATAAATGCCGTATCGTGGCTTCGGTCACGAGGTCGATGAGATCTCCGAATCCCGCAGGGTCTTCGTAGGCCCAACGCTTGGTTCTGGCAAAATCACGGCTTGACCCTCCTTCCACCATGTAGGTCGCAACGGTCCAGGGAGCGCCGGCGAAGCCGATCAGACAGATGTCAGGATCCAGTCCTCCGCGCACACGCTCGACCGTTTCATATGTCGCCTCGATTCGCGGCCATACGGCGTCCATCGACAATGCGGCGACATCCTTGCCATCCCTGACCGGATCAAGAACAGGACCATGTCCTTCCTTGAAAGTGACGGCTTGTCCCAGGCCAAACGGAACAATCAGAATATCCGAAAACAGAATTGCGGCATCTGGACAAAATCGCCGGACCGGCTGCAGTGTCACTTCCATAGCAAGCCTTGGAGCAAGGCAGAGATCCAGGAAGGATCCTGACTGTTGCCTCAATATCCGATACTCGGGAAGATAACGGCCAGCTTGGCGCATGAGCCAGAATGGCGGTCTCGACAGTGTTGAGCCTTTGAGAACGCGGACGATGGATGGAGTGCTCACGAAGACGATCCCTGTATGCATCATCGTCACTTCAATATACATATCTTTTTATCTAAATAATAATGTTGTTGTAGTTTAGGGATGTGGAAAGTCGGGATTATTTAAAATTCTCAGTTTTCTCCACATCGACATCTGTTGCTTATACCGGATACCGATTACGTTCACGGAAATCCTGTCATGGAATCAAGTCTGTAAAGATGGGTGGTTGAATGGACAACAGTTACGTGGATGGATATCCACAGATTCCCCGCATATTCAGCCCGGTTTTATCACAGAAATGATCATGTGGAGCGGATTTTGGTTACAAGCATGAAAGAACGGTGTCCCGCGTCAATCAGGCCGTTATTACCGTTTTGCACAATTTTGCTCTCTGGGTGGATCGCTCTGTCGATCAGGACGAGATCCGATCATGGATCAAGGGGAATCTGACCACGATGCCGACGGAAAAGGGTAGAGACCGCCTGATTCTCGGGTCGGGGAGCAAGACCCGGGCCCGCATTCTCCGCAATGCCGGCGTTGCCTTTCACGCGTGCAAACCTGATTTCGATGAAAAGCCGGTTCGTGACGGAATGGCACGAGCCGGGACATCGGCAGCGGACTGCGCGTTGGCACTGGCCATCGGGAAGGCCCGTGTTGTCAGTCGGTGTGTCGGTTCCGACCTTGTTATAGGCTCCGATCAGATCCTGGAATGTGATGGGCGCTGGTTCGGAAAACCGGACAACCGGGATCAGGCCTTCGATCAGTTGGTTGCGCTATCGGGAAAAATGCATCGTCTGGTCTGCGGTGTTGCTGCCGTGAAAAAGGGACGCGTGATATGGGCTCATGACGAACAGGCCACACTGTCCATGCGGAAACTTGACCAGAACGTCATCGTTCATTTTTTATCCGCCATGGGGGATGATGCGATGCAGTCGGTCGGCGGGTATCAGATCGAAGGCCTTGGCGTACAACTCTTTGAGTTTATTGAAGGAGATTTTTTTACTGTTCTTGGATTGCCGTTGTTTCCACTTCTCGGGTTTCTACGGCGTCAAGGTGTGATCGGGAATTGAGCAATGAAGGTGTTTGGACTGACAGGTTCGATCGCGATGGGCAAGACGACTGCGGCGGTGATGCTCAAGCGTCTCGGATTGCCCATTCACGATGCTGATGCTTGTGTTCATCAGTTGTATGCTTGTGGTGGCCGGGCTGTTCGTCCAATTGCCGAATGCTTTCCTGACGCAGTCGTTGACAACAGGGTCGACCGGGGCCGGTTGAGCCAGATTCTTCTACGCGATCATGGCGCTCTCGCCAGGCTGGAAGGTATTGTTCATCCACTGGTCCGGGATGATCGCGACCGGTTTCTGGCAAGACATCGCCGGAACCGCACTCCCATGGTCGTTCTCGATGTCCCCTTGCTTTTTGAAAGTGGTGGGGATGTGTCCTGCGATGCTGTTATTGTCGTATCAGCCCCCGGTTTCCTGCAGCGCCGTCGGGCGCTTTTCCGACCTGGAATGACACTGGAAAAACTTGCCTCGCTCCTATCCAGACAGATTCCTGATCCTGAAAAGCGCCGCCGAGGCACAGTCATCGTTCCGACTGGCCTTGGCTACAGCTGGACGTTCCGCAAGCTTCGTTGCTACATCGCGCAGGAGCGCAGGGGAAAATCGTGATGAGAGAAATTGTTCTAGATACCGAAACCACCGGTCTTTATGCAGACAAAGGTGACAGGATTGTCGAAATCGGCGCCTTGGAATTGATTAATCACATGCCGACGGGACGTGTATTTCACCGCTATATCAATCCACAACGAGATATCAGTTACGGAGCATTCGCAATTCACGGGCTATCACGCGAGTTTCTGGAAAAATATCCGGCCTTTGAGGAAATCGCAGCAGAATTCCTTGAGTTTCTCGCGATTGACAAGATCATTATTCATAATGCGCCGTTCGATATGGCGTTTCTCAACATGGAATTTCTCCTGGCTGGATATGCGGTCCTTGCCAAGGATCGCGTCGTTGATACTCTGGTCATGGCGAAACGGCATTTTCCGGGCGCGCAAGCCAGCCTCGATGCTCTGTGCCGCAGGTTCCAGATCGATAATTCCCATCGGAATCTTCATGGCGCACTGGTCGACGCCGATTTGTTGGCATCGGTCTATCTCGAATTTGTTGGTGGCCGTCAACCGGGACTGGACCTTGCTCAACCAGCGCGAATCATCCGCGACCATCCGGTTACGGTCACTATGCCCCGACCACGCCGCGGCGCTTTCAAGGCAACGCCGGAAGAACGGGCGGTGCACGAACGATTCCTCAACGAAAAAATCCGGGATCCGGTCTGGCGGTGGTCATAGGCTGGAGGATTCAGTCCGGTGATGGCGAAGGAGTAGCCTCTCCGGCTGATCGGTCTTGCAATGAACGCCGGTAAATGTCCGAAAAATCAAGCGGTTGAACGAGGAGAGGTGGATAACCACCATCACGCGTGACATCCGCAATGATATTGCGGGCGAATGGGAACAAGAGTCGCGGACATTCGATCAACAACAATGGCTGGAGATGTTCGTCGGGAACACCGGCCAGCGTAAAAACACCGGCGTAGGACAATTCGATCAGGAATAGCGGATCGCCCTCGATCGAACCCTTTACGGTGCTCGTCAAAACCACTTCATAGACGTTATCCCCGAGCTTGGTCGCCTTGACATCGACCTGGATATCGATGCCTGGCTGTTTAGAATTTTGCTGCAAGCTTCGTGGCGCCTGCGGGTTTTCAAAGGAGAGATCCTTGACGTATTGGACCTCGATTCGGATCGGTGATGCGTTGGGGTGTTTCGCATCTGACGCCCCGTCATGACTGCTGGTATCGGACATCGGACCATCCTGGTTCCTGACAATGCAGGGCGGGGCGTAACACGCTTCCCGCGATCCGGCAACCGAAGCAGAACCGGCGCTTCCGATGTTTCCGGCAGCCCTGTCATCCCCTCGTGCCGAAGCGGCTCAGACCAGACTGTAGTTCCGACAGCGCTTGACTATAGGCGATTCTCTGGAGTTTTCGGGTCATCTGGATTGTTATCGGTTATCCGGACAGGATCGTCCGGACGGTCGCTGACGTTTTCGTAGTCACTGTCGATAACTGATGTTGACCAGTGGTCACCCCGCGGCCCGCCCGTGCTACTGACATGGTCACGACGCAGAAAGCCCTGAAGCGCAATCGCGAGGAGGTAAATCCGCAGGGGCGGAATGAACAAGAGGAATCCTGCGATGTCGGTGATAAATCCGGGCAAGAACAGCAATAGTCCTGCAGAGAGCAGTCCAAGCCCGTCGAGAATATCCTGAAACGGCATGCTGCCACTGTCCAGGGTTTGCCGCGCCCGTTTAACGATATGAAATCCCTGCACCCTGAACAGTATCATTCCAGCTAAGGCGGTTCCCACGGTGGTGGCAACTGTTGCCAATCCGCCGATATGACTGCCGACCTCGACGAAGGTCAGAATCTCTGCAGCAGGCAGTCCGACAAATATTCCGAGGAGCAAAAGAATGACCATGGTTGCTCTTTTCATGTTCCCGTCGTAAATATCATGTCATCCCGGTAATCTTCGGGACAAGCAGGCAGAGTATACCCGGGGCTTATCGCCGACAGGGAGATCCCAACCGATCTTCCGCGTTCTGCGGCCGGGGGTGTGTCAGATGCGGCCAGGAAAAGGACGGACGGCGATCTTACCGATCTTCCGACCGAAAACGCGGAATGGGCGACGATTTCGCATTATTCGACATCATAATCTTCGCGATGCTGGCCGGATATCTCGTGTTTCAGCTCAGACGGGTTCTGGGCCGTCGCACCGGACACCAGCAACGCCGGCCGAATTCGGTATCTAAGCCACCGTCTGAAGCCGCGAACAATGATGAACGGCTGACGATTGCCGGGCCCGACACAGCGGAAACAGCGGAGGACGATCCGACACCGGCCGAAGCGGCAATGAGTCCCTATACGAGACTGAAAGCGCTGGATCCGGATTACGACGAACGCGATTTCCTCCGGGGCGCCCGGGCTGCGTTCGAATGGATTGTTGCGGTCTTTTCGCGTGGCGACCGGGCCGAACTCGAAAACCTTCTGAGCCCGCAGCTCATGGCACGTTTCGAGGAAGCGATTGATCGGCGCGAAGCGGCGGGGGAAACCTTGGAGACGACTGTATCGGCCGTCAGGTCTGCCATGATCGAAGATGTCGAAATCCATGAGTCGGTGATTACCATTACCGTCGAGTTCATCAGTGATCAGGTCAAGGTTGTTCGCGATGCAGCCGGCGCTGTCATCGACGGCGACCCCGATCGTTTCGAGACGTTGACCGATATCTGGTCATTTCGGCGCGATATCCGCTCAGGTGACCCAAATTGGCAACTTGTCAGCACCAGAGAACCGGCGGAATAGGCCTGTCTAGCGAATTAATCCATGAGGTTCACGGTCCACCGGTTGTTATGTTGTCTTGCCCTTGCTGGTGTCATCCTCAGCGCCTGTGACGAACGGTCGACAAAGCATTCGGACGAACCGAAATTTTCCGCGGTATCATTTTCGGACCTGCCGGGATGGGGCACCGATACCCTGTTCGCCGCACTGCCGGCCCTGCGCCGGTCCTGCAAACACATTCTAGCCCGGCCGCCGCAATCACGGCTCGGATCGACAAGGATCGGCGGACGGGTCACCGACTGGCAATCGGCATGCCGGGGCATTCTGGACCTTGGCGCAGACGAAAGCCGCATCCGGAGCTTCATCGAGGTCCATTTCCAGCCATTTCTCGTGGCGGCGGGTCCTGACGAATTTGGTTTGTTTACAGGGTACTATGAGCCCGAGATCAGCGGCACCAGGCAACCCGGCACAGTGCCGCTTTACCAGCGTCCAGACGATCTCGTGCAAGTCAATCTCAGTGACTGGCGCATGGATCTTCGCGGCAAGCGTATTGCTGGTCGGGTCATAAAGGGTCGCCTCAAACCGTATCACACGCGTGCTGATATCGAGATGGGAGCGCTTGAAGGCAAAGCCAGTCCGCTAGCCTGGATTGACGATCCGGTCGATGCATTTTTCCTGCATATCCAGGGCTCTGGCCGAATACTGCTTGAGGATGGTTCTGCTCTGCGGGTCGGCTACGACGGTCAGAACGGCCATATCTATTATCCGATCGGACGCTATCTGATCGAGACGGGAGAGATCGAACGCGGGGCAGTTTCGCTACAGACCATCCGAGCTTGGCTGGCGGCCAATCCTGACCGCATGCATGAGGTGATGAACCGGAACCCGTCATACGTGTTCTTTCGCGAGATCGAAGGTGATGGTCCGATCGGAAGCCAGGGTACGGTCTTGACTCCAGGCCGTTCGCTGGCAGTCGATGGCACGGTAATCCCCATGGGCGCGCCCGTCTGGGTTTCAGTCGATTATCAGGACGCGAACGGCCGGCCCGTTGAGCGTTTGATGGTGTCCCAGGATACCGGCGGTGCGATCAAGGGCGCGGTCCGGGGCGATATCTTCTGGGGATCGGGCGTGCAGGCCGAAGCCTTGGCCGGTCCGATGAAAGCCCGTGGTCGGTATTATGTCCTGTTGCCGAAGACCCTGACCGATGATTTGATGGGATGAGTCTGACAATCATCATCCGACTGTTGAATAATTGCAATATCGGACCGGTGGCATTATTCTGGCTCCGGTCAGTGAAATCCATCCGGCAAAATACCAGAAACGGAATTTTCCTCACCGATGATACAGCTGCCAGACGAGATTGTGTCACGGGAGTTAGGCGAGGGTGCCCGGGTGTTGCGGGGGCTGGCGATGGAGTAACAGGTCATGTCCAACAGACGAACCCCGCCGGCGTTGAGTCCCGACGATCTCGAAACATTCCACCAAGCTCTACGGGACGTGACACCGATCGATAGCGACAGACCGGCAATCACAGCGGTCCCGCTGGATCCCGTGACGTACCAGCACGGAACACGGCCAAGGATATCGGACGCCGGCCGCAGAGCCAACCCCCGCCGCACGCCTGATTCAACGACCCCCGCACGGCTGGCCGAGCATGATCCGGGCCGGGTTCCGGGTCTGGATCGACGCACTGCGCTGCAGCTCAGGCGCGGCGAGATCGGAATCAATGCCCGGATAGACTTGCATGGTATGATCCAGGAAACAGCGCATCGCACGCTGCAGCAGTTCATTCGCGATTGTTATGCCCGTGACTTACGCTGCGTTCTGGTTATTACGGGCAAGGGTCGACGATCCGGTGATCACGACGTACCTTTCATGTCGCCGGAAGCCGGCATTCTGCGGCGTATGGCACCGGTCTGGCTGTCAGAAGCACCGGTCGCTGGCAAGGTCGTGGCACATTCACCGGCGATCCCGGCTCATGGCGGCGCCGGCGCACTTTATGTGTTGTTGCGGCGAAGACGAAAGACATGACGCCATTCGGCGCGCGTTTGCGGGAACTCCGTCAGGCAAAGGGCGTGACCCTGACCCGTATGGCCCGGGTGTTTTCGATTTCGGCAGCCTATCTGTCAGCGCTTGAACATGGCTGGCGCGGCCGGCCGTCACCGCGCATGGTGCACGAGATTTGTGCGTGTTTCGGATTGATATGGGATGAAGCCGAAGCATTGCGTAAATTGGCGGATCTTTCGCATCCGCAATACCGCGTGTCTGAGAGCCTGACCTAAGGGCACCTCTAAAACTGGTTGGGTGGTCTCGCATGGTGTATCTTCGTGGGTGAATACTCACACCATGGGGGCACATCATGCCTTGGAACGAGACGACCCGGAAGCAGCCTAGTGTATTGATTTTAACGTTTGAACCCTTCTTTTTCTTGCGGCGATGATGATATCGGGATCGGCGGTCCAGACGAAGGGCCTGGCTTCGGTGGTGTTGTGTTCGTCGATGACGCGGCGGATGGCGTCCTGGAGTTCGCGTACGGAGCGGCAGACGCCGTATTTGAAACGGCGTCGTGTCCGCTTGGCGAAGACGCCTTCGAGCGCGTTCAGCCACGCGCTCGAGGTGGGGGTGACGTGGAAGGTCCAGCGCGGATGGCGTGCGAGCCAGACCTGGACGTCCTTGTGCTTGTGAGTGGCGTCGTTGTCGAGGATGGCATGGACCGGGACGCCGGCGGGTATCGTGCGCGCGATGCGGTTGCGGCATCTCGGGAACTCCTGGTGGCGATGCCGACTGGCGTGCTGGCCGATGACCGTGCCGTCGAGCGCGGTCAGGGCGGCAAACAGCGTCGTCGTGCCGTTGCGCTTGTAATCATGTGTCATGGTAGCGCCGCGGCCTTTTTTCAGCGGCAGGCCGGGCTGTGTGCGGTCGCGGGCCTGACTGTGCGACGTGTCATCGATCGACAGCACGACCGCGTGAGCCGACGGCGCAACGGAGAGGCCGACGATGTCGCTCAGCGTCTCGACGAAGACGGGATCGTTCGAAAGCGTGAACGGCCGCCAGCGGTGCGGCATCAGGCCATGCGGCTGCCAGACCGCCCATACCGTCGAAGCGGCAACCCCCACAGCCTTCGCCATCGCCCGCAGCGTCCAGTGGGTCGCCGCGTAAGGCGGCGAGGTGTGGGTCAACCCTACGATCTTCGCCTCTGGCTCAGGAGCCAGAGGCGTCTTGCCCGGCGGGCGCGTCTTGTCCCGCAGAAGTCCGTCCACACCTTCGTCCATAGAAGCGGTCCTGCCAGCGCCAGACACTGTTCTTCGCCTTGCCGGTCTCTCTCATGATGGCCATCCTGCCGAGCCCATCGTCGCTCAGAAGAACGATGCGCGCCCGCCAGACGTGCTTCTGCGGGCGCTTCGGGTCCGGGACAACCGTTTCAAGGCGATGCCGGTCGCCCGAAGTGAGCGTGAATGAAACACCAGGGCGCATCTTGCAGACCTCCGTGATCGACAAATCAGAAGAACATAATAACGGATATATTTGTAACGATCAACCCACTAGATAGTATCGTCATGAGTGATGTTCATCTGTCCTATCTGTCGAACTCACTCGATGGTTCCTGGAGGCGACTCATGGGAATGGCTCATCGGCGTCACGACATTTCGGACAGGGTCTGGCTGTTGTTGGAGCCTCATCTGCCTGGTCGAGCGGGACGTTGGGGTGGGGTGGCACAGGATAATCGACGGTTCATTAATGCGATCTTCTGAATTCTGCGCACCGGCGCTCCCTGGCGTGATGTGCCGCCGGACTATGGAGACTGGAAAAATACCCATCGTCAGTTCTGTCGCTGGCGGGACAAGGGGCTCTGGGGGGCGTTGCTGGAGCCTCTGGTGGATGAGCCGGACGATGAGTGGCTGATGATTGACGCTAGTCATCTCAAGGTCCATCCCCATGCGAGCGGTGCGGTCGGCGGCAATCAGGCGATGGATCGCACAAAAGGGGGCTGAACACGACGCTGCACCTGGCTGTGGACGCGCATGGGATGCCGGTGCGGGTGTTGGTGACCGAGGGGACGGCAGCAGATTGCAGTCAAGCGGTCGAGCTGATTGAAGGGATAGATGCCGAGGACTTGTTGGCGGACAAGGCCTATGACACGACTGCCATCCTGTCTTATTGTAAGGAGCATGAAGTCATTCCGGCGGTTCCGCCGAAGCGCAACCGCCAGCACCCCAGAGCGTATGATGTCCATCTCTATCGGCACCGGCATTGGGTGGAGAACGCTTTTCTGTGGCTCAAGCGTTGGCGTGGGATTGCCACGCGATACGCCAAGAATGCCGCATCGTTTCTTGCCGCGGTGCAGATCCGGTGTCTGGCGCTCTGGGCTGGTATTTCGTGACGATACTATTTAAGCCGTATTCTCATGCGCCGCCTCGGACGCGTGCTAGTCACTGTCACTAATTGATATCATTATGATTTAGATACTTAGTCCGAAGGTGACGGAATTCGCGAATTAGGCTGGCTGAAACCATAACACATATCGACGATTCGAGATTTGATGCCTTGCTTGCCGAACTGCGCGATGTATCAGATCACCATGGACCAAGCCATTGAAAACACGGTGCATTCAGAGAATGAACTTGCTGAGGTCGGCATCCTGCGCAAGATCGCCGACCCGACCCATGACATAGGCGGCGTCGATCACCAATGTTGTACCTTGCTGGTCGGATGCGGTAAAACTTATCTCATCGAGAAGTTTTTCCAACACGGTATGCAGACGCCGTGCCCCGATGTTCTCGACATTGCGATTAACCTCGACCGCCAGGTCGGCAAGTGCTTCGATGGCATCGGGCCTGAATTCAAGTGTAACTTCCTCCGTGGCAAGCAGGGCCGTGTACTGGGTAATGAGGCTGTTTTCGGGTTCGACCAGGATGCGCTTGAAATCATCCCGTGTCAGAGGCCACAATTCGACCCGGTTCGGTAGGCGACCCTGTAATTCAGGCAACAAGTCGGCCGGCTTGGCGAGGTGAAAGGCGCCGGAGGCGATGAACAGGATGTAGTCGGTCCGGACCGATCCATGTTTGGTGGCGACAGTCGTGCCTTCGATGAGCGGCAACAGGTCACGTTGCACGCCCTCGCGCGAGACATCCGCGCCATAACGTTCGGACCGGGCACAGATCTTGTCGATTTCGTCGAGGAATACGATGCCGTTCTGTTCGACGACATCAATGGCCTGTTCAACGATACTTTCTTCGTCGAGAAGCTTGTCGGCTTCTTCGGCAACGAGCAACTCGTATGATTGCGCGACCGTCAGGGATCGTTTCTTGGTACGATTGAAAGCCTTGCCCAACATGTCGTTCAGATTGATCATACCCATCTGTGAACCGGGCATGCCGGGGATTTCGAAGGACGGCATTGGGTTGCTGGTATCCGGAACCTCGATTTCGATCTCCTTGTCGTCGAAATGGCCTTCGCGAAGCAGTTTACGGAATTTCTGGCGGGTTTCGTCGCGTGCGCCGTCGCCGGCGAGGGCATCGATAACGCGTTCTTCGGCCGCGAGTTCGGCTTTGGCTGCAACTTCCTTCCGCAGTCTCTGGCGAACCATGGTGATTGCCACCTCGACGAGGTCGCGCACGATCTGTTCCACATCACGGCCGACATAGCCGACTTCCGTGAACTTCGTGGCTTCGACCTTGAGGAACGGCGCGTCGGCAAGTCGCGCGAGCCGGCGGGCAATCTCTGTCTTGCCGACGCCGGTCGGGCCGATCATCAGGATGTTTTTCGGCTGGACTTCTTCCCGAATGTTGTCGGGCAGTTGTTGCCGGCGCCACCGGTTGCGCAAAGCGATGGCGACAGCCCGCTTGGCGTTTTTCTGACCGATGATGAACCGGTCAAGTTCGGAAACGATCTCACGGGGGCTGAATGATGTCATGAAGGTGTCCGGTTGCAGCTGCCTAGAGTGATTCCAGGGTTACATTGGTATTGGTGTAAATACAGATTCCGGCCGCGATATCCATGGCGCGCCGTGCGATAGTCTCAGCGTCCATGTCGTCCCGGTCGACCAAGGCGCGCGCCGCCGAAAGGGCGAAAGGGCCGCCCGACCCGATGCCGATCAACCCATCTTCAGGCTCCAGCACATCACCATTACCGGACAAAATCAACGACGCGCTGGAATCGGCAACAGCCATCATGGCTTCCAGGCGACGCAGATAGCGATCGGTACGCCAATCCTTGGCCAGTTCGACACAGGCCCGAGTGAGTTGATTCGGGTGCCGTTCGAGCTTGGCCTCGAGCCGTTCGAAAAGCGTGAAGGCGTCAGCGGTCGTGCCGGCAAAGCCGGCGATCACACTGTCGCCGGCAAGGCGCCGGACCTTCCTCGCCTGGCTCTTGAGGACCATGCTTCCCAAGCTGACCTGGCCATCGCCGGCAATGACCACGTGACTGCCCTTGCGGACCGAAAGGATTGTTGTTCCGTGCCAGTCAGAATTTTTTGCGGCCATTGGTTATTTCATTCCAGCTATCATCGGGCGGGGGCCACGATGTCCGTATGACACGGAGATATCAGATTGCGGGCCACGGTCAAGCGGTCAGGCTGGCCTGCATTGCGCCTTTCTGATACATAGCGCGGAGATTCGGGCCGGTTTCGGTAAACTGGCGAATCCGTGGCTGTTGAATGAGACAGCGGGAGAGATAAGGGTCATCCTGTCCTGGAGGTAGTGAAAACCGTGTCGAGGGTTGTCATCCGAAAGCAGGTCAACGAAACATGTCCGATCTGCATCTGGCAGTGTTTACGGGTGTCGTGCCCGGTTGACATGATGACCGCAGGAATAGCCAAAAGGCAGAAAGACCAGATATGACAAGTCACCGCATTGCGACCATCGAGCGGGTCACCAACGAAACCAGGATCCAGGGTACGGTCGATCTTGATGGGACCGGGGCGTACGATATCGCGACCGGGATCGGGTTTCTCGATCACATGCTCGAGCAGCTGTCGCGGCATTCGCTGGTCGATCTGATGCTTCATGCCGATGGCGACCTCCATATCGATGCGCATCATACCACTGAAGATTCCGGCTATGTGGTCGGCGAGGCCGTGCGTCAAGCGCTCGGCACCCGTGCCGGCATCACGCGTTACGGCACGGCACGCGTTCCGATGGACGAAACCCTAACCGAGGTATCGCTCGACATCTCCGGACGTCCTTATCTGGTATGGCAGGTCTTGATGCCGACGGCGAAGCTGGGCGACATGGACACGGAACTGTTTCGCGAATGGTTTCAAGCCTTTGCACAATCTGCCAGCGTAACCCTGCATGTTCACAACATCTACGGGCAGAATACGCACCATATTGCGGAATCTTGTTACAAGGCCTTGGCCTTGGCTTTGCGCCAGGCGCTGACGATCGATCCGCGTATGGCCGGTGCCATACCATCGACCAAGGGAACACTTGGCGACGCCGGCATCTCGACATGAGGCGATAAATGGGGACCGTCGCAATCATCGACTATGGGTCCGGCAATCTTCGTTCGGCGGCCAAGGCGTTTGCATGCGCTGCAGACCGGTCCGCCGAGGCGCCGGCCGTATTGCTGACGTCCAGACCCGAGGATCTGGTTCGGGCCGACCATGTCGTCCTGCCAGGCGTCGGTGCCTTTGCGGCCTGCAAACACGGGCTGGAAACGCTTGACGGCATGCACGACGCGTTGGAAGAGCAGGTCGTGCGACATGGGAAGCCGCTTCTCGGAATCTGCGTCGGCATGCAGCTTTTCGCTGATAGCGGGCATGAACACGGTCTGACCCCGGGGTTCGGCTGGATTCCTGGCGAGGTCGTTGCGCTCACGCCGGCGCCGAACCTGGATGGGCAGCCGCTAAAAATTCCGCATATGGGATGGAACCGGTTGTCAACCGCGCGATGCCATCCGGTTCTGAACGACTTGGGCCACGACAGATATGTCTATTTTGTCCACAGCTTCCACATGACATTGGCGTGTGACGGTGATCTGCTCGCGACCGTGGATTATGGGCAGACCGTTACGGCGGCGATTGGCCGAGACAACATCATTGGTACCCAGTTTCATCCCGAAAAAAGTCAGGCAGTCGGTTTGCAGCTGATCGAGAATTTTCTTGCCTGGCGGCCGTGAGAGAGTCGATATGGGATCAGATGAACAGCGACCACGCCCGGACATCCGGGTCGAGAAGATTGAGGCTATCAATTCGGCCGATCTCTACGACCTGTGTGACGCTGCCGAGGTGGCCATCCTTCAGGGCGGCGGTTTTGGCTGGGTCAATCCGCCGCAACGCGATGTGCTGGAGGCCTACTGGTATGGCGTGATGCTGATTCCCGAGCGTGATCTGTTTGTCGGCCGCCTTGACGGGGTTATTGCGGGATCGTGCCAGATCCTGCGGCCGACCCGAAATAATGAAGCCCAGTGTTTCGCGTGTAATCTGACGACCCATTTTGTCGCACCCTGGGCGCGGGAATATGGTTTGTCACGACAACTGGTGGGGTTGGCCGAAAGCCATGCCATCGACGCTGGCTTCCAGATCATCAATCTCGATGTACGGGCGACGCAGGACGCCGCCATCCGGTTGTACACGAGCTTGGGTTATGTCCGGTTCGGCATCCACCCGCATTACGCCCGGGTCGACGGACAGGACATTGCCGGGGAGTTTTATTTCAAACGACTGGACGGGTCCGGTCCAGAGAAAAAGCCGTGATTCTGTATCCGGCCATTGATCTGAAGGATGGCGCCTGCGTCCGGCTTCTCAGGGGCGATATGCGATCCGCGACGGTCTACAATTCCGATCCGGGTGATCAGGCGTGCCTGTTCCGGGCAGCGGGATGCCACTGGGTTCATGTCGTCGATCTCGACGGTGCCTTTGCCGCAAGATCGGTGAATGCCGCAGCTGTGGAGGCTGTCCTTTCCGCCGGTCTGCCGGTTCAGCTTGGCGGCGGTATTCGTGACATGCAGACCGTTGAAAACTGGCTGGAGCGCGGTGTCGCCAGAGTCGTTCTCGGAACCGCAGCGGTTCGGGATCCGGTTCTGGTGCGGCGGGCCTGTCGGGATTTTCCTGGCCGGATTGCTGTCGGCATTGATGCTCGCGACGGGATGGTCGCAACCGAGGGTTGGACGACAACTACCTCGATGACATCGCTCGACCTTGCCAAACGGTTCGCGGATTGTGGCGTCGCCGCGATCATTTTTACCGACATCAATCGGGACGGCGCACTGACCGGCGTCAATGTTGCCGCAACGGCGGCGCTTGCCGAGGCGATCACGACTCCCGTCATCGCCTCGGGCGGGGTGGCGTCGGAAACCGACCTGCATGCGCTGAAGGCCCGCGCCGATACCGGGATCGCCGGGCTGATCTGTGGCCGGGCGCTCTACGATCAGCGTCTTGATCTGGCGGCGGCCTTGCAAATTCTCGCCCGGCCGATAGAGGCAGCCGCATGCTGACGGTACGTGTCATCCCGTGCCTGGATGTCAAGGACGGCCGCGTCGTCAAGGGAGTCAATTTCATTGATCTCATCGATGCCGGTGACCCGGTCGAACAGGCTCGCATCTATGATCGTGAAGGGGCTGACGAGCTCTGTTTTCTCGATATTACGGCGAGTAGTGACAATCGGGATACCTTGTTTGATGTTGTGGCGCAGACGGCAGAGCAGTGTTTCATGCCGTTGACCGTCGGTGGCGGCGTACGGACGGTCGAGGATATCCGCAAGCTGCTGATTGCCGGTGCCGACAAGGTTTCGATCAACACGGCGGCAGTGCATCGGCCGGAATTCGTGAACGAGGCAGCGGAGCGTTTTGGCGCCCAGTGTATTGTTGTTGCGATCGATGCCAAGCGGACCGGCCAGAATGAATTTGGCGTCTTTACCCATGGTGGCCGTCGCGAGGCGGGTCTGGACGCCATTGTCTGGGCGCGGCGGATGGCTGAAGCAGGCGCCGGCGAAATCCTTCTAACCTCGATGGACCGGGATGGCACGAAGGCAGGTTTCGACCTAACTTTGACCCGGGTGATCTCAGATGCGGTTCCGGTCCCGGTCGTTGCCTCTGGCGGGGTGGGTGGCCTTGATCATTTCGTTGAAGGCATCAGCGTTGGCGGCGCGTCGGCGGTCCTGGCCGCATCGGTATTTCATTTCGGCGAACTGCGTATTGCCGACGTGAAGACTCATATGGCCGGCGCCGGTCTGCCGGTAAGACCCGGCAAATGACCAGACCAGGGAGCAAGCATTCCCTGGATGTCCTCTTCGATGTGATCGAGAGTCGCCGGGGGGCTGATCCGGATGCATCCTATACAGCGCGTTTGCTGGTGTCGGGAACCGCAACAATTGCCCGCAAACTGGGCGAGGAATCCTTGGAGACGGTTATCGAGGCCCTGCAAGGTTCGAAGAAAACCCTGACGGCAGAAAGCGCCGACCTGCTTTACCATCTTCTGGTGTTGTGGACTGATCGCGGCGTTGATCCACAGGACGTCTGGGATGAACTTGATCACCGTTCGGGTGTTTCCGGCCTTACAGAAAAGGCATCCCGCGGCTCGCCTGGTGAGGGATCCGGCTAGGGCGTGTTCACACTAATGTTCAATGATGCTATCGTGGCGGCCGGTCCCTCGCCAGCGAGTCATCGGTATGGAACTCAGCCAGGCCCATTACGAACGCATTGCCCCGCATCTGCCGGTCCAACGCGGCAACGTCGCCGTGTCCAACCTCCAGGTGCTCAATGCCTTCCTCTATGTCGTCGAGCATGGCTGCAAGTGGCGCGGACTGCCGCCTCGCTTCGGCAAGTGGCACACCGTTTACACCCGGATGAACCGGTGGTCGAAGAACGGCGTGCTCGCGCGGGTCTTCGAGCACCTGCAGCGCGAGCGGATGGTGCATGTGCCGCTCGCTGTGGTCTCGCTGGACAGCACCAGCGTGAAGGTCCATCCCGATGGCGCCGGGGCGCTGAAAAAAACGGTCCGCAATGCATCGGCAAGTCGCGGGGCGGATGGAATACCAAAGTTCATCTGGTTGCCGCAGATGAGCGAACGGCCGTGACCTTCGCGCTGTCTGCCGGCCAGGCCCAGAATGCGCCCGAAGGACGCAAGCTACTCGAACGTCTGGGGCGCCAGAAGACACCCCGGTCCCTGCTGATGGACCGTGCATACGTACGACCGGCAGTTGTACAAACGCCGCAATGAGGTGGAGCGGCTGTTCCGACGGCTCAAGGGCTTCCGGCGCATCTTCACACGCTACGACAAGCTCGACGTCATCTTCCTCGGCTTCATCACCTTCGCGCTCATCGTCGAGGCACTGCATTAGTATGAACACGCCTTAGCCGCAAGGCCAAAGATGACGAAGTGTTCCGAATTCGCATCGAAAGCTCTGCTGCCGGGCCGCTGCCGTTGCCCACGGACAGACCTGTTGCGGAAGGTCCGGACAGGAAAGGGCATTACAATCGTGCCTCGATGGCGTCCCAGATCATCGTTTCGACACTGATGTCATCGAAGCGTCCAAGTTCACGAATGCCTGTCGGCGATGTGACATTGATCTCGGTCAGGTAGTCGCCGATGACATCGATCCCGACGAAGATCAGACCACGCTCCCTGAGTGCCGGACCGATGGTCTCGCATATCTCATGGTCGCGCTGTGTCATCGCGCATTTTACCGGCTTGCCGCCGACATGCATGTTGGAGCGGGCCTCGCCGGCGGCCGGAATTCGGTTTATGGCGCCGACGGCTTTGCCGTCGACGAGAATGACACGTTTGTCACCTTGCCGGACTTCGGGCAGATAACGTTGGACGATGATCGGTTCACGATAGAAGATCTCGAAGATTTCGAGCAGGGATCCGAGATTTTCATCTCCTGGCGTGATGTGAAAGACCCCGGCCCCACCATTGCCGAACAGCGGTTTGACGATGATGTCATCATGTTCGGCGCGGAAGGCCCTGATTTCGGTTTCGTCGTTGGTGATCAGGGTTTCCGGCATCAAGTGCTTGAAATACGTGACGAACAGCTTTTCCGGCGTGTTTCGCACATGAACCGGATCGTTTACTACCAGGGTCACTGGCTGGATATGCTCAAGGAGATGGGTTGCCGTGATATAGGACATGTCGAAAGGTGGGTCCTGCCGCATGAGCACAATATCGACATCGTTCGCGAGATCGATTGTTTCCAGTGCCCCGAGCGTATAGCGGCGGTCCCGATCGGGATCGATGGACATGGGCCGGGCCCGGGCGGTGACCCGGCCATTCCTGAAGGACAGATGTCTTGGCAGGTAGTGCAGTACGGTGTGACCGCGCCGTTCAGCTTCGATTGCAAGTGCGACAGTGCTATCGCCCCCGAAGTCGAGCTTGTCGAGCGGGTCCATCTGTATGGCGGCGATTGACCCCATAATATCATGCTCCAGCGGTCTGTAAAGACGCGGCGATCATGCTTGTGCGGATGACCGGATGCAATCCCCGCCGCAAAACACCGAAATCCCGGCCATTGATCCGGACTCACCGGATCCCGCCATAACGCTGCGCCCCAGGTAAAGCCGGGCCGGCCTTCCCCGCGCGCAATCCTGCGCGCAAGGAACGGTCTGCCGTGAAATAGCAATCGCGTGGTCTGGTATCGCCAGCAGTCGACCCATGTGTCGAACCGATCAAACGATATTGCGAACATCGGCTCCAGGATTCGCTTGCCAAAATACTGTATGGCCTGTCGGAAACAGCACCTTGCGGGAAAGCCGCAAGGTGCCGATACCCTGTTCTGATGAAGCAACATCCTCGACACCTATCTGGTTGGCGGGCAGAGATCGGCGAGTCTGGACATTTCGTTCCGAATCGGCCGGTCGCAGGTGTTGCGGACCGTTTCGCTCCGGTGTTGCGCTATAGATCGTCGGGCACGGCTGCCCGGTTCAGTTGAGTTTGGCTTTCACCCTCTGAAGAAACAGCGCGATTTCCTCGCGTTGTCGGGGGGTCGCAGCGGATTTTTCGAGAAAGTCCTCAAGCAGCTGTCGGGCAGCGCCGAGATTGCCAAGGCCGGCATTGAGCAGTCCTGCATCACGCAACAACATATTGTCGTCCGGAGCAAGCAGCCGCATGCGTTCAATGACTCCAAGTGCTTCGGCGTGACGGTCGGCCTGCAGCAGGCGCAACTTTATGTTGTTCTGCAAACGCATCAAAACGCCAAGGTCGGACACTGCTTCAATGGCGCCCGGCGCCAAGGTGGCATGCCCACCTGTCGTGCGCTCGACCAGATCGCGAATTGTCGCGGCATCAACAATTTTGCCGCCATGGAAGGGATCCAGAATCAGGGTCTTGCCATCAATCACGACCCGGATCAGGAAATGACCGGGCGTGTTCAATCCCTCGGCAACCCAGCCTTGGCCACGCGCAGCGTGAATGTAGAGAATTCCCAATGTAACCGGCAGACCCTTGCGCCGGTCCATCACCCGCATGAGATTGGCGTTTTGAAGATCGTCATAGGTCGCAGAGTCGCCCCGATAGCAAAGGCGCCCCGACAGAACCTTGCCCAGACAACAGGCGCAATCTTCCGTTGGAGTCGCGGGCGAAAAGAGTCGGCAGCAGGTGCCGACGGCGTCAACCATCGCGGCGAGGTCATTGCGGTAACGTTGCAGTGAGACACCGTTTCTGTCGATGGCAGCCAGCGCCAGCGCGATCTCGGCGATATCCAGTGGTGCTGTGCTGCGCTGTGCCGCTTCTCGGAGTCTGGTCTCGATATCGGGTTCCGGCTTCATTGACCGTCAGCCAGAACGATGTGATTCACGACATCGACGACATACTGGAGATTTCGCGCATGGTTGTTGACCCGCTCGCGTTCTTCCGCATCGCGGGCGATACCGAAGAGATAAATCACGCCATTGATCGTATCGACCGAGAACCCGACCGAGTTCACGTCCTTGTCGAGCAACAATCCGGCGCGAAGCCGGGTCGAGATCACGATATCCTTGGCCCGATCAACGAGACTGCTTGTGTCGCGAACCTGAATTTCGTTCACGACCTCGCGCACATTTTCGACCTGCCAAGCCTGACGAGTTGCTTCGATCCGGTGCTCTGGAGTCTGCACCGAGCCGGTAAGAAACACCCGACCCTTTTCAACCGTGACGGTCAATGCGCTGAACAGATCCAGATTCGTCTCGAACAGACGCCGATTGACCGCGGCGTCGATCTTGATGTCGTCGACAGTCGTACCAATCGTCTTCGGGCTGTTTTCGTTCGTTGCCGCGACCGCAACGGATGATGCTCCGACCGCGAGAATGGTGGCTGGCGCACAGGCTGTCAGTCCCGCGCTGGCGGCTACGGCAATCAGCAGGCTACATGCCAGCACGATATGGCACGGCAGTCGCATCAAAATCTCCAGGTTGCGAAGCGGTGATGACGGACATCCTAGTGGATAGATCGTTACAAGTATATCCGTTATTATGTTCTTCTGATTTGTCGATCACGGAGGTCTGCAAGATGCGCCCTGGTGTTTCATTCACGCTCACTTCAGGCGATCGGCATCGCCTTGAAACGGTTGTCTCGGACCCGAAGAGCCCGCAGAAGCATGTCTGGCGGGCGCGCATCGGTCTTCTGAGCGACGACGGGCTCGGCAGGATGGCCATCATGAGAGAGACCGGCAAGGCGAAGAACAGTGTCTGGCGCTGGCAGGACCGCTTCTATGGAAGACGGTGTGGACGGACTTCTGCGGGACAAGACGCGCCCGCCGGGCAAGACGCCTCTGGCTCCTGAGCCGGTGGCGAAGATCGTAGAGTTGACCCACACCTCGCCGCCTCACGCGGCGACCCACTGGACGCTGCGGGCGATGGCGAAGGCTGTGGGGGTACCGCTTCGAGGGTCTGGGCGGTCTGGCAGGCGCATGGCCTGATGCCGCACCGCTGGCGGCCGTTCACGCTTTCGAACGATCCCGCTTTCGTCGAGACGCTGACCGACATCGTCGGCCTCTCCGTTGCGCCGCCGGCTCACGCGGTCGTGCTGTCGATCGATGACAGGTCGCACAGTCAGGCCCGCGACCGCACACAGCCCGGCCTGCCGCTGAAGAAAGGCCGCGGCGCCACCATGACACATGATTCCAGGCGCAACGGCACGACGACGCTGTTTGCCGCCCTGACCGTGCTCGACGGCACGGTCATCGGCCAGCACGCCAGTCGGCATCGCCACCAGGAGTTCCCGAGATGCCGCAACCGCATCGCGCGCACGATACCCGCCGGCGTCCCGGTCCATGCCATCCTCGACAACGACGCCACTCACAAGCACAAGGAAGCCCAAGTCTGGCTCGCACGCCATCCGCGCTGGACCTTCCACGTCACCCCCACCTCGAGCGCGTGGCTGAACGCGGTCGAAGGCGTTTTCGCCAAGCTGACACGACGCCGTCTCAAATACGGCGTCTGCCGCTCCGGACGCGACCTCCAGGACGCCATCCGCCACGTCATCGACGAACACGACACCACCGAAGCCAAGCCCTTCGTCTGGACCGCCGATCCCGATACCATCATCGCCGCAAGAAAAAGAGGGGTCCAAACGTTGGAATCAATCCACTAGGCCAAAACCCGGCATACGTCATCGGAAAGGTCCGGATGCAGACCGGAGCTTTTTTGTCAATCCGAACTGGCATCTGCGAATTCTGTCGCAGTGTCCGATTCTGTCAGACATCGCCGGATACCTTGTCAACCAGTCTCAGGGCCCGCCGATAGACTTGGTTGCGTGCAACGCCGGTCGCGCGAGCGACCGATTGCACCGCGTCCCTGAGTGTCCCGCAATCGAGTGCGGCGGTCAGGGCGTCGTCGATCGCGGTTTCCGTCATCGCCGGATCCGGTTTGGCAGGCGGTCCGATCAGGAGAACCACTTCGCCCCGGCAGGGGCCTGCCGCCGCGTAATGGGCTTGCAATTCAGCCAGAGTGCCGCGCCTGACTTCCTCATGGAGTTTGGTGAGTTCGCGGCCGACAACCGCGGACCGGCCGGGAAGAATTTCTGCAGCGTCGGCCAGGGTCGCCGCCAGGCGCCGCGGCGTTTCATAGTGAACCAGTGTTGAAACAAGAGACTTCAGGGCCTCAAGCGCGGCACGACGGGCCCCGGCTTTCGCGGGTAGAAAACCTCCGAAGTAAAACCGGTCCGTGGGGAGTCCGGATATCGTCAAGGCGGCAATCAATGCTGTCGGCCCGGGAATCGTAGAGACGGCAATCTGTTCGTCGTGACAGGCGGAAACCAGCTTGTAACCGGGATCAGCGATGGCCGGAGTTCCGGCGTCGCTGATAAGAACAATACGGTCGCCACGCCGCAGGCGGGACAGGATTCTTGGCCGGATCCGTTCGGCATTGTGATCGTGATAGCTCGCAAGCCGCACGGACATTCCGTAGGCACCGAGCAGTTTTTTCGATACCCGTGTATCCTCGCACAAGACCAGATCCGCTTCGGCGAAGGCTGCCAGGGCCCGTGTCGCGATATCGCCGAGATTGCCGATCGGCGTGGCAACGAGCGTCAGGCCCGGAACAAGGCGCGATTTTGCCTTAATCTGGCCATGCTCAGGTGATTTACTTAGTGCCTGGGTTGCAGCAGTGTTGGCGCATGACGAGGTCTTCGGGGAGTTTTTTCCTGTTTTACGCATTACCAAACCGGGTTGTTTTCCCTGACCCGCATCCGGTCGTCCAGAGACGGACTGTGCTGCTGCGGATTGCCTTGGCCGCAACTCTTGCAATCGCGGGATGTCAGGCTGCAACAGTAGAGCAGCTAGATGCCGTTGGTCCACCGCCGGCGACCATCGTTGTCAGTCCTGCGCCCGTCGCGGTGGAGTCCGTTCAGGTCGAATCGCCTACCGTTCCGGCTGTTGTCGAGCTGGAACCGGAACCGCCGGAACCCGTTCAGCCCGAGCGTGTCCGCCGGGTGGCGCTGCTGCTGCCGCTGTCCGGCCGGAACACCGATGTCGGCGTGACCTTGTTGAACGCGGCGCAGCTGGCGTTGTTCGAAACCGCCGAAGACGATCTCGACCTGCTTGTCCTTGATACCCGGGGAACTCCTGATGGTGCTGCCGAGGCTGCAAGAGCGGCGGTTGACGGCGAAGCCGGTTTGATCCTCGGACCATTTTTCGGGGCATCGGCGGACGCCGTTCGGCCGGTCGCTGCCGCTGCTAGCGTCAATGTCGTGAGTTTTTCAAACAATCGAGAGATTGCCGGTGACGGAACTTTCGTTTTCGGATTTTTGCCTGATCAGCAGGTTCGCCGGATCACGGCTTTTGCAGCGTCCCGGGGCTACAAAGAGTTTGCCATGCTGGTTCCGTCGACCGGGTTCGGCGACTTGGTGGTTGAGGCTGCACGCGCTGCCGTCGAGCAGCAAGGCAGGTCTTTGGCCCGTGTGACTTACTTCGATCCGGCGAAAACGGACCTTTCACAGGTCATACGCCGTTTTGCAAACTATGATCTGCGCAAGGCTGCGCTGAATGCGCAACGCAATGCACTCACCGGGCGAACCGATCCGGTGTCACAACGCGCGCTGCGCCGGCTTGCAAACCGCGAGACCCTGGGGAAGCTGCCGTTTGACAGCGTGATCATTCCGTTCGGGGGCGCGGAGCTTCGCCGCATCGCATCGCTTCTCGCGTTCTATGATGTCGATCCTGTTCGCGTGAAGCTGCTCGGCACGGCGCTCTGGGATGAAACCGGCCTCGGAACGGAACCCTCGCTGCTCGGCGGTTGGTATGCCGCGCCGTCGCCGGTGGTGCGATTGGCGTTCGAGGACAAGTATCATCAGGCCTTTGGTGTCAAACCACCGCGCCTCGCAACCCTAGGCTATGATGCCATGTTGCTGGCAGTGGCGCTGTCCTATCTCGAAGATGGGCCAGATTACAGTATCGATGCGCTGACGGACAGCCGCGGATTCGCAGGTGTCGACGGGATCTTCCGTTTGCTTGCCGACGGAACAAATCAGCGCGGCCTGGCGATTCTTGAAATTCAACCGGATCTGACCTGGGTGATTGATCCGGCCGCGGAAATGTTCCCGGATACGGGGTCTTGAGACGTCAATGCCCGCCGGACAGTCGGGACGTGATCAGCACCCGGATCACACTGTCAAGTCGCTGCCGGCCTGCGGCAGTCGCTTGAAGTCGGGTGTGGTCGGTTGAAAGATAACCTGCGTCGCGCAAATCACGAATCAAGGCCGGATCAAACAATGCTTCCAGGTCACGGCCGGTTTCTACCTGCAGGCGGGTGACGGGGAGGCCTTCGGTGAGACGTAACCCCATCATTACGAGCTCGATAAATTGTTCGTCTGGATCGAGGATGGCAGTTTCGGTTACCGCATGACCGTCCCGTTCGACCCGTTCGAGCCAGATTGCCGGGGCGCGGTGCAGGCGCAGCCTGTGGCGCTGGCCATCCTGGTCGGTCAGGCGGCCATGCGCGCCTGGACCGATACCGAGATAGTTTCCAGACCGCCAATAGATCAGGTTATGGCGGCATTCCGCGTTAGCGCGCGCATGATTGGAGATTTCGTAGGCTGGCATGCCGGCTGCCGCCATTCTTTCCTGCGTGATTTCGTAGAGCATGCCGGCCGTTTCGTCTTCCGGCAACACGAGTTCGCCATGGTTGAAACGGGCATGGAACACCGTGCCGGGTTCTATCACGAGCTGGTACAGCGACATATGGCTGCCGGCGATGGAGAGAGCCCGATCGAGTTCATTTTTCCAATCGTCGAGATCTTGTCCGGGGCGGGCATAGATCAGGTCGAAAGAGAGTTGATCGAAGAGCGCATGGGCGGTTTCGACAGCCGCAATGGCTTCGGCGCTATCATGGCCACGTCCAAGAAAACGCAAGGCGTCATTGTCGAGGGCCTGAACTCCGAGCGATATCCGGTTTGCCCCACCCTCACGAAAGGCGCGGAGTTTGGCGGCCTCGACCGATGTCGGGTTGGCCTCCAGGGTGATTTCGCAGTCCGGCGCGACCGGCCACAGGCGGCGTGCCGTTTCGATGAGGCCGGCAACGGTATCCGGAGACATCAGGGAGGGTGTGCCGCCGCCGAGGAAAATGCTGTCCAGTCGCGTCGCCCGGACCCGCGGAGCGAGGGTTGTCAGCTCGGTTTGCAATGCAGCCAGCCATCGGCGCTGGTCGACTGATTGCGTGACATGGCTGTTGAAGTCGCAATACGGGCATTTTGCCAAGCAGAACGGCCAATGGATGTACAGGCCAAATCCGTTGCGTCCGTCCTGCACGCCGGGATCCGGCATCAGGTTTTGCCGAAGACCGTGGCCAGCATGCGGTTGAAGGCGATTGCCCGATGGTTGATCGCAGCTTTCGCTTCCGGGTTGAATTCAGCAAATGTCCAGCTGTGTCCGTCCGGCACGAAGATCGGATCATAGCCGAAGCCATTGCCGCCTCTCGGCGGCCAGACCAGCGATCCGGGGCACTCGCCTTCGACGGTTTCAACATGCCCATCCAGCCAGGCCAGGCTCAACGCGCAGACGAAACAGGCCCGGCGGTTTGCCGGCTTGCCGTCCCGTGCCTCGATATCGAGAATTGCCGTCTTGATCTTGCGCATCGCGGCGGAAAAATCCCGTGACGGACCAGCCCAGCGCGCCGAATAAATCCCCGGCTTGCCGTCGAGGGCGTCGACCGACAATCCGGAATCATCGGCAAGCGCCGGCTCACCCGACGCCGTTGCGGCGGCGACCGCCTTCAGCGCTGCATTTCCGGCGAAGCTGTCGGCCGTTTCTTCGGGTTCCGGCAGTCCGAGTTCGGCAGCCGCGATAACGGTCGTGACGACGGGAGCAAGCAGCACCGCGATCTCCCGGACTTTTCCGGCGTTATGACTGGCGACGACAAGCCGCGATCCGGTGAAACGTCGGGTCATTACATTCAGTCCGCAGCCAGTGCGGCCTTCTGCCGTTGCACGAGATCTGTGATGCCGGACCGCGCCAGAGCCATGAGGGAGTCGAAGGTGGGTCCGGAAAATGGCGCTGTTTCCGCGGTGGCCTGAATCTCGACGATGGCGCCAGCCCCGGTGATGACAAAGTTGGCGTCGACCTGGGCATTCGAGTCTTCGGCATAGTCGAGATCGAGCACGGCATGGCCGTTCACAAGACCACAGGAAATTGCAGCGACATGATCGGTGAGCGGGAGAGCGGGCAGTGCGCCGAGTTCGACCAGCCGTGCAAGCGCTTGGTGAAGCGCGACATAAGCGCCGGTAATCGCGGCCGTCCGGGTGCCGCCATCAGCTTGGAGCACGTCGCAGTCAATCCTGATCTGGCGTTCGCCCATAGCCTTGTCGTTGGTGACGGCACGCAGTGAACGGCCAATCAGACGCTGGATTTCCATGGTTCGGCCGCTTTGTTTGCCGCGAACCGCTTCGCGGTCGGTCCGGGCATGAGTCGAGCGTGGCAGCATGCCATACTCCGCGGTGACCCATCCCCGGCCGCGGCCTCTCATGAATGGCGGAACCCGATCTTCGATGCTTGCGGTGCAAAGCACGTATGTATCACCGAACCGTGCCAGACAGGATCCCTCGGCGTGTCTGGAAAAACCCGGTTGAAGGATGACAGGCCGCAACTGGTCGGGAGCCCGTCCGAATGGTCTTTGCGAATGGCCGGACATCTGTTTTCTGCTCCTGCGTCAGGGTCGCGAAGCCGCTCGGAGCCTAACCGCATGGCAGCGGAACGTCCAGTACCATGAGACAAACAGGGCGATCCTATGCCAGGTTCGCCCTGTTTGTCTCATGCCTGCCGATAATGTGATCGGCTGCGCGGATTGGGCCTTCACGGCGCGTTGCCCCCGAATCGGCCGGCCGATCCGGGGCGGCGTGTTGTCGGTCAGGCGATCCTGGAGACATCCGTCGCGTTGTGCGGGCGGCGGACACACCGGTGGTGTCGTGGTTTCGGGAGAGCGGTCTCGGTCGGAGGGGCGTGAAGAGCGCCTTCATGCCGTCCTTGCGGCGATAGCTGAAGGCGCGCGGGCTCTCGGCGAAGCCCCTCTTCGGTTTGCCGATCTTGCGATTGTCCCCCAGGATCACGGCGATCGCGATGGTGTTGATGATGGCACTGTTGGACGGTGCGGATCGGGTGCGGGCGGTCCAATCGTCTTCTTTGAAGGTGACGTCCCGGACAGGGTGATGGCGCTCGACCAGCCGGTGACCGCGGATCCAGGCGAGCCGGTCTTGCGGTGTTGCGCGGCTGGCGTCGACGGCGGTCATGCCGATGGTGGACTCGGTGAATTCGTCTTCGGTTGTCTTGTCCATGCTGTGACGGGGCACCCGAACGATCTGTTTCACATGTGGATACTTGATCCTTGCCTGTGGCGGCGTGAAGACCGCAATGCTGCGCTGTTCGATGCGGCCATGCGCGAGGGTGACCTCGTCCTGGCAATGCCCCGTCGCCTCGGTCTGCCACTCGCATGTCGTCAGCGTGGTCCAGGTTTCGGGCGCATTGCCCTTGATCGTCAACAGATCGTCGACCTTGTGTGTCCCGACGATGATCCGGGCGGTATCGCGGGTGGTATGGAGGGCATCGAGGGTGATGACGCGGCCAGCGATCGGGAGGGTTCCGAGGACCGCCCGGACGGCTGCGATGTCACCGCCCTGGTCGACCAGGGTCACGGTTTCATGATGATCCTCGCTGTTGCGATTGGCGCCGCGGATGCGGTTGCCGTCGACGGCAAGGGTTTGTGCGATGTGCAGACGCGGTTGCCCATGGCGTTGAAGTACGGCTTGCCTCTGCTCCGGGTCGAGGGCCTGCATGACCCAATGCAGGGTCGATTTGGAGACCGGCTCATGGCAACCGGTGACCGTGTTCTTCCAGCTGCCGATGGCCGCAAGATCCTTCTGACCGAGGCTGGCCGCGCGCGCGGCCGCGGCCACCGGGTCCGCATGACCCATCAGACGGGACAGCAGACCCACCGACACCGACAGCACGAAGGCCATGCCACGCCCCCGGATATCGTCAATCTGCGCGACGTTTGCGTCAATCGACGGCAACGGCCCGATGTTCCGGTTCGAGGCCCCGGCTTCCCACTCCCATGCCGCCAGAAGCGCGTCGGGTGCACGCAACCGGCGGCAGGTGTCGCGCCGTAACGGCAGACCATAAAGCTGCCTGGGGTTGCCATGCGATCCGGTATAGCGGCCGTTGCTGCGCACGTGGCCCTTGCTGGCGCCCGGAAGGCGCCAGCAAGGGCCACGTAAAGGTTCCCGAGAACGACTTCGGACCACAAGCGTTTCGCCAGCAACAGGGGGATGGCCATACGCCGCCTGCCGGTCTGCGCTCAGGCGCTCCGTCATCCGCGCCAGTGCAAAACGGGCCAGGTCGGGAAATACGCCCGGTTTGCCGGGCACGAGAAACCGGGTGTTGTTGCGGATCAGATGAAGACGCTGGATCTGCTCCGCCGGAGCCCGACCGATGCACCGGTCCCGCGGCGCACAGTTGAAGGCAGCGGTCTGCTAGCCGGCGACCCGCGACCCATTGCCGCGCCACAGGGCCACATGGCACAAACCGCGACCGGCAAAGCCCTTGAACCCGGGATACTGACAGGCTGTGACCACAGTATCCCGACCCACCCGCTCGTCGGGACGAGCCAGACGAACCTCGATATCCGACAGGTTGAAACCGATCGGTTGCGCCTTGAAAATCCGATGTTCCAAAATCATGCCGGCCACGGTCAGAAATCCGGACACACAAAGCCAGAAAAAATCGGCTCAACTGGAAAAAATGGCAAAATCACTTAGTTATAGTATCGTCATGAGTGATGTTCATCTGTCCTATCTGTCGAATTCACTCGATGGTTCTTGGAGGCGACTCATGGGATTGGCTCATCGGCGTCACGACATTTCGGACAGGGTCTGGCTGTTGTTGGAGCCTCATCTGCCTGGTCGAGCGGGAAGTTGGGGTGGAGTGGCACAGGATAATCGACGGTTCATTAAATGCGGTCTTGCTGGATTCTGCGCACCGGCGCTCCTTGGCGTGATGTGCCGCCGGACTATGGAGGCTGGAAAAATACCCATCGTCAGTTCTGTCGCTGGCGGGACAAGGGGCTCTGGGGGGCGTTGCTAGAGCATCTGGTGGATGAGCCGGACGATGAGTGGCTGGTGATGGACGCCAGTCATCTCAAGGTCCATCCCCATGCGAGCGGTGCGGTCGGCGGCAATCAGGCGATGGATCGCACAAAAGGGGGCTGAACACGACGCTGCACCTGGCTGTGGACGCGCATGGGATGCCGGTGCGGGTGTTGGTGACCGAGGGGACGGCAGCAGATTGCAGTCAAGCGGTCGAGCTGATTGAAGGGATAGATGCCGAGTATTTGTTGGCGGACAAGGCCTATGACACGAATGCCATCCTGTCTTATTGTGAGGAGCATGAAGTCATTCCAGTGGTTCCGCCGAAGCGCAACCGCAAGCACCCCAGAGCGTATGATGTCCATCTCTACCGGCGCCGGCATTTGGTGGAGAACGCCTTTCTGTGGCTCAAGCGTTGGCGTGGGATTGCCACGCGATACGCCAGGAATGCCGCATCGTTCCTCGCCGCGGTGCAGATTCGGTGTCTGGCGCTCTGGGCTGGCATTTCGTGACGACACTATCTAGTGGGTTGATCGTTACAAATATATCCGTTATTATGTTCTTCTGATTTGTCGATCACGGAGGTCTGCAAGATGCGCCCTGGTGTTTCATTCACGCTCACTTCAGGCGATCGGCATCGCCTTGAAACGGTTGTCCCGGACCCGAAGCGCCCGCAGAAGCACGTCTGGCGGGCGCGCATCGTTCTTCTGAGCGACGATGGGCTCGGCAGGATGGCCATCATGAGAGAGACCGGCAAGGCGAAGAACAGTGTCTGGCGCTGGCAGGACCGCTTCTATGGACGAAGGTGTGGACGGACTTCTGCTGGACAAGACGCGTCCGCCGGGCAAGACGCCTCTGGCTCCTGAGCCAGAGGCGAAGATCGTAGGGTTGACCCACACCTCGCCGCCTTACGCGGCGACCCACTGGACGCTGCGGGCGATGGCGAAGGCTGTGGGGGTTGCCGCTTCGAGGGTCTGGGCGGTCTGGCAGGCGCATGGCCTGATGCCGCACCGCTGGCGGCCGTTCACGCTTTCGAACGATCCCGCCTGCCTCGAGACGCTGACCGACATCGTCGGCCTCTCCGTTGCGCCGCCGGCTCACGCGGTCGTGCTGTCGATCGATGACAGGTCGCACAGTCAGGCCCGCGACCGTACACAGCCCGGCCTGCCGCTGAAGAAAGGCCGCGGCGCCACCATGACACATGATTACAAGCGCAACGGCACGACGACGCTGTTTGCTGCCCTGACCGTGCTCGACGGCACGGTCATCGGCCAGCATGCCAGTCGGCATCGCCACCAGGAGTTCCCGAGATTCTTCAACCGCATCGCGCGCACGATACCCGCCGGCGTCCCGGTCCATGCCATCCTCGACAACGACGCTACTCACAAGCACAAGGAAGTCCGGGTCTGGCTTGCACGCCATCCGCACTGGACCTTCCACTTTACCCCCACCTCGAGCGCGTGGCTGAACGCGGTCGAAGGCGTCTTCGCCAAGCGGACATGACGCCGTCTCAAATACGGCGTCTTCCGTTCCGTACGCGAACTCCAGGACGCCATCCGCCGCGTCATCGACGAACACAACACCACCGAAGCCAGGCCCTTCGTCTAGACCGCCGATCCCGATACCATCATCGCCGCAAGAAAAAGAGGGTTTTAAACGTTAAAATCAATACACTAAGGATTGTCTGAACAAGTCGGTTTTGGTACAATTGGTTCATTGGTGACGGAGTGGAGTGCGAGCCATGGAGCAAGCGACGTTTGCAGAGCTGGAGCACGACCTGAAGAAGCGTCGGACGCGGCGCGAGGTGTTTCTCGAGACGATGGACGGGCTGGTTCCCTGGGAGCGGCTGGAGGCGCGCATCGAGCCGTTCGACCCGAAGGCCGGGCGCGGTCGGCGGCCTTATCCGCTGAGCGTGATGCTGCGGGTGCACTGCGTGCAGCTGTTCTACAATCTGAGCGACCCTGGGATGGAGGACCTGCTTTACGAGGTGGAGTCGGTACGGCGGTTTGTGGGGCTGCGCCTCTCGGGTGCGCTGCCTGACGAGACGACGATCCTGCATTTCCGCCACTTGCTGGAGACGCATGGTCTGGGTGAGACGCTGTTCGAGGAGATCAACGCACATCTGGCCTCTCTCGGACACCGCTTGAGCAAGGGGACGATTGTGGACGCGAGTCTCATTGCCGCGCCGTCGTCGACGAAGAACCGCAAGGGCGAGCGGGACCCGGAGATGCACCAGACGAAGAAGGGCAATCAGTGGCATTTCGGGATGAAGGCGCACATCGGGGTGGATGCGCAGTCGGGCTTGACACACAGCGTGGAGACGACGCCGGCGAATGTCTCGGATGTGGCGACGGCGCACGCGCTGTTGCACGGGGGCGAGGAGCAGGTGTGGGGTGACGCGGGCTATCAGGGGGTGGACAAGCGCGCGGAGAACCGGGACACGGACGTGGACTGGGAGGTGGCGATGAAGCCCGGCAAGCGCCGGGGGCTGGACAAGGCGGGCCCGGAGGCGGCGGAGAGGCGCAAGGCGTCGGTTCGGGCCAAGGTGGAACATCCGTTCCTGTATGTGAAGCGCCACTTCGGCTACGCGAAGGTGCGCTATCGGGGGCTGGCGAAGAACACGCAACGCATCGCCGTGCTGCTCGGGTTCACCAAATCTGCTCATCGCGGGGCGCGGCGCCACCGCCTGACGTGGGGGGAGTCCGTCCGCAACCGCCGCAAGGCGGCGGGGACGGTCGGCTCGGGCATCAAAATCCCCATTTCCTGGCACGACAACACGTCCCCGATGGGCTCTGGCGTTTCATCCACGGGCCACGACACCCGTATACCCGAAAACCGACTTGTTCAGACAATCCTTAGCGTGGGATCGCCGCGCCAAACATCTCTGGACGCATTGACTATAGCGGTAACAATACCGTAGAACTAGGCCATGCAAGATTCCGGTATCCTTACCCTGAGCAGCCGGTCTCGGGACGTATTTCAGCATATCATTGACTGTTTCGTCGAAACTGGCGAGCCGATCGGGTCACGCACCATCGCGCGCCGGATGGGTGCACGCCTGTCATCGGCTACTATTCGCAATGTCATGGCCGACCTTGAAGAAGCCGGTTTGCTGTTTGCACCGTACACATCGGCTGGCCGATTGCCGACAGATATTGGTTTGCGAATGTTCGTCGACGGTCTTCTGGAAATCGGCGGAGATGTTACACAGGACGAGCGTGCCAGCCTCGAAGGGCAGTGCAAGACGGCCGGGCGCGCCTTTCCAGAAATGCTTGAGGAGGCCAGCCTCGCATTGTCCGGCCTGACTGAATGCGCCGGGCTGGTGATATCGCCTAAAATGGATGCACCCCTGAGACAGATCGAATTTGTTCCGTTGTCCGGGAATCGGGCGCTGGTGGTCATGGTGACCGACCTTGGACTTGTTGAAAATCGGGTGATCGAGCTTCCTCCCGGACTGCCGGCGTCGTCATTGCTTCAGGCGACCAACTACATGAATACGCGGCTGGCAGACTCGACCATGGAGGAAGCACGCGCGTGTATTCTCGCCGAGATCGAAGAACAGAAAACCGAACTTGACACCTTGACTAACAAGCTTGTTGCCGAAGGTCTGGCGCTTTGGGCCGGCGGAACAAAGGGCGGCTCGCTGATCTTGCGCGGTCAGTCGAAGCTTTTGCAGGATGTGACCGCTATTGGCGATCTTGAGCGTATCCGGTCATTGTTCGAAACCCTCGAACGCAAGGAGAGTGCAGTTCAACTCCTGGACGCCGCTGAAGCGGCTGACGGGGTGCAGATCTACATTGGTTCGCAAACCAGTCTGTTCGAGCATACCGGATGTTCGGTCATCGTTGCGCCCTATCACGACAGGGATCGGAAGGTGGTTGGTGCCCTCGGAGTGATTGGACCGACAAGAATGAACTACGCCCGCATCATTCCGATGGTCGATTACACCGCAAAGCTGGTTAGCCATTTGCTGGATTGAAAGTTATGACCATACAAGGGATTTGCAATCCGACGCCGACGCCTTACATGAGGGACCGACCGACCCATCGCGCTTTTGACTGAGAAGACAATGCCCGAAATTGACAAGGACACCCCCATGCCGCAGCAGCCGGAAACGGCTGATCCGGCTGCAGAACCGGAAACCTCGGAGAAATCGCCGACTGGCACTGAACCGGAAACCCTGGATGATCCCGCGGTTGAAACCGGAGCGGAACCGGAGGTCGAGGGCGCCGAGGATGAACCGATATCCCGGGAAGCAGAACTTGAAGCCCGGGTTGACGAACTCAAGGACCAGCTGCTGCGGGCGGTTGCCGAGCAGGAAAATCTGCGAAAGCGCAGTGAGCGCGAGATAAGTCAGCTCCGCAAGTTCGGGATAAGCAATTTTGCGAGAGAACTTCTGACAGCTGTCGATAATCTGGGCCGGGCCCTTGCGACATGTCCGGCTGATGATGAAATTACCGATGAGAGCATACGGAATCTCATTGTCGGCCTGCGCATGACCGAACGCGAGTTGCAAACTGTCTTTGCCAGACACGGGATCCGCATGATTGATCCGGCCGGCGAGAAGTTCGACTACAACTTCCATCAGGCCATGTTTGAAATCGAGGATCCTGACCAGGAACCGGGAACCGTTGTGCAGGTTTTGCAACCCGGCTACGCCATTGGTGACCGGGTCTTGAGAGCTGCCATGGTTGGGGTCGCCAAGGCGGTTGCCGAGACCCCGCCGGAGTCCGGGCCGGACGACACCGGATCGGAAACCTGAGATACGTTATACCGGACTGGCAGGCTTTGGTACCAGCACCGCGGCATCGGGGTCGTGGCGGCGGAACCGGTCAACGGCGGTCGGTCCGGCCGTGACAGCGTAACAATAGACACAGCCATGCGGGCAGCTGTCATAGGCGCCGATGTCGCGTGACTGGAAGCACAGGCAACCATCCCGGTTGCCTTTGGCAGCAGCGGTTATTGCGTGGCCGGCAATATCCGACAGACGGCCCGCATCGATGCAGCGTGCCGGCTCGAGCGGTGCCGTCAGAAGATCGGGCTGGGCGCAGACCATGTTTGCTGGCGATCGCACCGAGTTCGGCGAGCAAGACACGTTTTTCACAGGCCTCGGGATCCCGCCAGGTGAATCCGGATCGGCGGCCGGCCTGTCCGACATTGCGTCGTGTCTTCCGGTAGAAATGAGCGAAGGACAAGACGACCTCATCGGTGGCTCCGGAAAGTTTGCTGGCAAGCCGGTCGATCTGGTCTCGGTGGAACGATGGCGGCGTCAGGCTGGTCAGAAGGATAGGATCGTAACGCCAGACTGCAACCTGCGGGCCGTAACGGTCCCGGATCGCCTGGATGTCGTCGACAGCATGCTGCCACCCCGCGAATGCGGTTTCAAGCGCGCGCGGATAACCGGTAACGGTGTACTGCACCAGAAATGGCCAGCCATCGCCGTGAAGCCGTTCCAGGGTTGCCATGAACGGACGGACGCGCCGGGTCCAGAAAACGAACCCGTCGACGGCGTCGCGATCCAGACGAATATGGTGACGTCGGCCCGAATACGGATTGTCGACGGCGCACTCGCCGGCTTCGAGACGGTGATCGAACCATCGGCCGTAAAAGGCCGGGATGTCCGTTCTGTAGCTCGCGGAAATGATCATTTCGTCTGTCCGGTGTCGACTGACGAGCCAGCGAAACCTGCCCGCTTGCTGTCGTTCGCAGAGTGTTGCCCGATCCCGCCATGCCACGCGTTGTCGAATCGGATCATCCTGACGCCGCCAATATTCGATACGCCCGATCCTTGCGGGACGGGGATCATCAACCTATATAGGCGAGAGTTCAATGACCCCGTACTTGCGGGAATGGGAGAGGTGCCTTCGGGGCCAGCCCCATGTGCTGATCGGAAGAGGATAGCATGGCCAAGGTAATCGGTATCGATCTGGGAACGACAAATTCCTGTGTCGCGTTCATGGACGGTTCGGACGCAAAGGTAATCGAAAACGCGGAAGGTGCCCGGACGACGCCCTCCATGATCGCGGTTACCGACACTGACGAACGTCTCGTCGGACAACCGGCCAAACGCCAGGCCGTGACCAATCCCGAAAACACACTGTTCGCGATCAAACGTTTGATCGGGCGGCGCCACGACGATAGTGCGGCCAGGAAGTTTGCGGATCTGATGCCCTACCAGGTGGTTCCCGGTGAAAACGGCGATGCCTGGGTCGAGGCGAAGGGCGAGAAATACAGCCCAAGCCAGATTTCCGGCTTCACCCTGCGCAAACTGAAGGAAGACGCGGAAGCTTATCTCGGCGGCAGCGTCGAGCAGGCGGTTATCACTGTCCCTGCCTATTTCAACGATGCCCAGCGGCAGGCGACCAAGGATGCTGGCCGGATCGCCGGACTTGAGGTTCTGCGGATCATCAACGAGCCGACCGCGGCGGCGCTCGCCTACGGTCTCGACAAGAAGAACAGCGGGGTCATCGCTGTCTATGACCTTGGCGGCGGTACCTTCGATGTTTCGATTCTGGAAATCGGCGATGGTGTCTTCGAGGTCAAATCGACCAATGGCGATACGTTCCTGGGTGGCGAGGACTTCGACCACCGGGTGATCGATTACCTCGCAGACGAATTCAAGAAGGAAAACGGCATTGATCTCCGCGATGACCGACTCGCCCTGCAACGGCTGAAGGAGGCCGCCGAAAAGGCCAAGATCGAACTGTCCAGCTCGATGCAGACAGAAGTCAATCTACCCTTCATTACCGCGGACCAGACCGGCCCTAAGCATCTTACGATCAAGCTGACTCGAGCCAAGCTTGAAGTATTGGCCGACGATCTTGTCGAGCGTACCGTCAGTCCATGCCGGGCCGCATTGCGTGATGCCGATCTCAGCGCCGGCGAAATCGATGAGGTCATACTGGTCGGCGGCATGACTCGCATGCCCAAAATTATCGAGACCGTGAAAAACTTTTTCGGTCGCGAGCCGCATCGCGGCGTCAATCCCGACGAAGTCGTTGCAACCGGAGCGGCAATTCAAGCCGGTGTCCTTCAGGGCGATGTCAAGGATGTTCTTTTGCTTGACGTGACACCCTTGTCGCTCGGCATTGAGACCTTGGGCGGCGTGTTTACACGCTTGATCGACCGTAACACCACGATCCCCACGAAAAAGAGCCAGGTGTTCTCGACTGCCGAAGACAACCAGACGGCTGTCACCATTCGGGTTTCACAGGGCGAACGCGAAATGGCGGCTGATAACAAGACGCTTGGCCAATTCGATCTGGTTGGCATTCCAGGCGCACCGCGTGGTGTTCCGCAGATCGAAGTTACCTTCGATATCGATGCAAATGGAATCGTCAATGTTTCGGCCAAGGACAAGGCAACGGCCAAGGAACAGCAGATCCGCATCCAGGCTTCTGGCGGCCTGTCCGATGACGAGATCGAGCGCATGGTCCAGGAAGCCGAACAGAATGCTGAGGCTGACAAGGCCCGCCGCGAACTCGTCGAAACCAGAAACCAGGCTGAGCAGATGGTTCATGCGACCGAACGCATGCTGTCGGACGCCGGCGACAAGATCAGTACAAGTGAACGCGAAAATGTCGAACGGCTGATGGCGGACCTCAAGTCAGTTTCGGAAAGCGAGGATATTGCCGCCATAAACGCCAAGATGGAAGAATTGCAGCAGGCTTCGATGAAGCTCGGCGAAGCCATGTACGCGACCCAGCAAAACGAAGTTGACCCGAATGCAGGACCGGATGATAGCGCGGCATCCGGCACCGGGCCCAAGGACGCCGATGTGGTCGACGCCGAATTTGAGGAAGTCGACGACCGCGACCGCAACAAGTCGGCTTGAACGAGAAAGGCAGATTCCGCAATCCGGCCGGGTGCCGCGGCAGGATCGGCTATCTGCTTCAAAGAGTTGTTGAGGGGCAATGGCGAAGCGCGACTATTACGAAACTCTGGGGGTCAATCGCGGAGCAGGTGACGCTGCCCTGAAATCCGCCTATCGTAAACTAGCAATGCGCTATCATCCCGATCGTAATTCCGGCGATACCGAGGCAGAAAAAAAATTCAAGGAAATCAACGAAGCCTATGACATTCTGAAAGACACCGAGAAACGGGCTGCCTATGACCGTTTCGGCCATGACGCCTTTGAAGGCGGCATGGGCGCGCGTAGCAGTGGTTTTGAAGGGTTTGGCGCCGGGTTTGCCGATATCTTTGATGAGATGTTCGGCGGTGGCCGTGGCCGCAGGTCCGGCCGTGACCGTCGGCAAGGCGCCGACCTTCGTTACAACATGACGATCTCGATCGAAGAGGCGTTTTCCGGGCGTCAGGCAGAAATTCGAGTTCCGAGCACGACCGAATGCAGTGACTGCGGCGGCAGCGGAGCGGCCGCCGGGTCACAGCCGCAGACATGCGGACTCTGTCACGGAGCCGGGAACGTTCGCGCTAAGCAGGGTGTGTTCACCATTGAACGGACCTGCCACAATTGCGGCGGGGCCGGCCGGGTGATCGAGAAACCGTGCCGGGCCTGTCGCGGAGCTGGACGGGTCCAGAGAGAGAAAACACTGTCGGTCGACATTCCGGCCGGAGTCGAGGACGGAACACGCATTCGTTTGTCTGGAGAAGGGGATGCCGGTGCGCAGGGCGCGCCGCCGGGCGATCTCTACATCTTTATCTCGGTGGAAGACCACCCGCTGTTCAGGCGGGACGGCGCCGATGTCTATTGCAGCATCCCACTGATGATGACGACGGCTGCGCTCGGTGGACAGATCGATGTCCCGACCGTCGAAGGGTCTCGGGCCCGGATCAATATCAGCCCAGGCACACAGACCGGTACGCAGTTCCGACTTCGTGGAAAGGGCATGACGGTGCTGCGCAGCGCAGCGCGTGGTGACCTGTATGTCACTGCGGTTGTCGAAACCCCGATGAATTTGGACAGGCATCAGAAAAAAATCCTTGAGGGTTTCGCCGCAACACAAAACGAATCGACAAGTCCAGAATCAAACGGGTTTTTCGACCGCGTCAAGGGTCTGTGGGGTGACCGGAAAGACTGACCAACATCCGGTACGTGGCCGTGGTCCCGGCCGTTCCGTCTGAAAGGATGTCGTCATGGGCGAGTTGCAGATCGGTGTCGCCGGGGTAACCGGTCAAATGGGAACAATGCTGGTCCGCCAGATTGCCGAAACGCCGGGTTGCCGAGTCGCCGCCGGGTCGGTGCGGCCCGGCAACGACGCAGAGAACACCGATATCGGCACGATCTGCGGCATCGGTCCTGTCGGGCTGCCGGCGATCGCGGTCTCTGGCGAACTGTTTGCGCAATCATCGGTGGTGATTGATTTTACGTTGCCAGGCGCGATTCCGGACCACGCCGCGGCGGCGAAGGAAACCGGTACCGCCTGGGTTGTCGGGATGACGGGGCTGGACGATGCCGACGAGTCCATATTGGCCGATGCCGCGCGATCGGTCCCTGTTGTCTTTGCGCCGAATATGAGCCTCGGGATCAATCTGCTGTTCGGGTTGGTTGAACAGGTCGCCCGCGTCCTCGATGACGGGTTCGATATCGAGGTGTTTGAGATTCATCATAACCGGAAGATCGATGCGCCTTCAGGAACGGCACTCGGTCTCGGACGGGCGGCGGCAAAAGGTCGCAATGTGGATTTTGACGATGCCGCCGTCCTGTCGCGTGAAGGTCATACCGGCGCCCGGGAACGGGGAAAGATCGGGTTTGCTGCCCTGCGTGGCGGCGACATTGTCGGTGATCATTCGGTTACTTTTGCTGGCGCTGGTGAGCGTGTTGAAATCACTCACAGGGCGGCGGGCCGACATATTTATGCTGCTGGCGCCGTACGGGCTGCGTTGTGGAGTGCTGGTCGGGAGCCCGGATTGTACAACATGGCTGATGTCCTTGGATTGAAGACCTGATCGTCGCCGGTGCTAGTCCGGTGCAGCTGCTGCAACGCGGTATCAGCGACCGACCACCCGGTTTCGCAATTTGCGGAGCGCATCGGCCAGAGCGTCGGCGAGCGCGGTCTTCTCGTCCGGTCCGAGGAATGACCCGAGTTCCAGTTCACGGGCGTGCGACCGCACCACGAGCCGCAACCGCCCGCCCGGCCTGTGCTGCAACTCCACTTTCGCCCAATATGGTTGCATGACGGTCTGCCGGCCGTGTCCGGATTCATCAAGAGAAAGGATCTCGAGCCGGCTTTCCGAGAGCCGCACGAACTCACGCCGGCGGGCGGCACGATATCCCATCCGGAAAGCGACGGCAATGAGGATGATGTCGAGCCCGAAAAATCCGATTACAGGCCAAGCGCCGAGGAGCGAAAACCCGGTACTGATCGCAGCGCTTATGGCGATGATCACGATCATGATCGCGGCGAAACCGTTCGGCGGCAGACTACAGTGCGGCTCAAGCGTGGTTTCAAAGACCATCGGTTCCGTGTCGGGGACCTCTGTCTTGCGATTGTTTTCAAAGGTCATACCGTTGCCATTGTTGCCGGAGCCGCTGCTATAAGGACTGGCGGACGATATCGGATTCTCTTCACCCGCCGGCGGACGGCCATATCGATCGGCCCGAGCTTCGCATATTTTGACATAGTGGGCGAGAGGTGGAAGATCCTCGATGCCAAGAGCGGCTTGCCGAAGTCGTCTTGCGGTCCCGGTCTGTTCGGATATTGCCTGTGTGGCAAGAGCCGGAATAATGCTGGCCGGCCCACCAGGACGGCCTGATCTATCCTGTCTGGCAGGCACTAGCCCATGTACAAGACAGGGCCGTTGAGCGGAACGGAACGGAGAAACGTTGTGCCGAAAGTGATGAAAAAAACCCATATCGATGACTTCTTTGCTCGATTGGCATTGGCCAATCCAGAGCCGAGGGGCGAGCTCGATTATCGCAATCCTTATACTTTGCTGGTTGCTGTCGTGCTTTCGGCCCAGGCGACTGATGTCGGCGTAAACAAGGCCACCGGCCCGTTGTTCGAAATCGCTGATACCCCCGCAAAAATGCTGGACCTTGGCGAGAATCGTCTCAAAGGCTTCATAAGGACGATCGGGCTGTACAACACCAAGGCAAAAAATGTTATCGCATTGTCGGAAATCCTCGTGCGGGATCATGATAATGCACTGCCGCATGATCGCGCTACACTGGAGACTCTGCCAGGTGTCGGCCGCAAGACCGCCAATGTCGTTCTCAACATTGCCTTTGGCGAACCGGTCATCGCGGTCGATACCCATATCTTCAGGGTCGGGAACCGGACAGGCCTTGCCCGCGGCAAGACACCGCTGGCGGTTGAATTGGCGCTTGAGCGCCGGGTTCCGACGCAGTGGAAACTGCATGCACATCACTGGCTGATCCTGCATGGCCGCTATGTATGCAAGGCGCGCAAGCCCGATTGTGCGAGCTGTCCGGTTTCCGATCTCTGCAACTTCGATGCAAAGATCTGATCGCCATCAGTTACGGCATTCTACTCGCTCTGTGCACTGTCCGGATTGGCTGCGTCGTCATCCTCTTCAGGAGCCGGCGTAAAGACATGGACACACCCGTCGATGATCCCACCGAGTTCGATTTCGATCGTCCGGTAATGCACGGTGCCTTCGATCCGGCCTGTCGGTTTCACGACCAGGATATGGTTAGCTACGAGTGTTCCGCGGAATAATCCGAAGATTTGTGCTTCGTCAGCGGTCGCCGTTCCTTCAAAAGAGCCCGATCCGGCGATTTTAAATTGCCGCGCATTTTCCAGAGTCCCCGCGACATTTCCTTCGACCAACAACGCATTGCAGACTGTTATATCACCTTTGAGCGAGATTCCGCGACCAACAATCAGGTGGTTTCCTTTATTGTCGCCAACAGGCAGAGGGGCACCGGGAAGATCGATGTGGCGTTTGGGAATTTCGGGCAGATATCGTGACATTGTCGCTCCGGAAATCCTGCCAGCGCTGCGGACTAGGTTGTCAGGCACGGCCACATTGTTTGTTGCGGATGCCGCCGCCGGTCGGGTTCCAGCGAAGTGTTGCGAAACAGCGTCGTGATCGGACTTGTCCGGCTGGTCGGGATGACGACATGCTATAGCGGCACTCTGCTTGATCGAACGCTATCACGGCGTCTGTTAGCGGCGCAACCTGTGGAAAACATGGACCATGAACGCTGTCGCCATGATCGGTGCCGCGAGATTGACCACCGGGATCGTGGTGAACAGGGCAATGATGACGCCGGCCAGCATCACGGTCCATTTCCGGACATGCCGCAGAGCTGCGGCATCCATTGGCTCCATGCGGCGGCCGGCCACCTGGACAAAAAATTCCCAGCCGAGCAAATAGCCATTCACAAGATAAAAAATCAACAGATTCAAGCCGGGAACAAACAGGGTAACAATATAGATCGGCAACAATACGAGATTCATGCCGACGGTAATCATGAGCAACACTAGGGCCGAACCAAAGATTTCCCGGAAAGGTTGTTTCCGGGGCGCGGGGAGATTCGGGTAGTAGCGTCTTTCGACGGCGTTTGCGACCCCATCGAGAAAGAAGCCGGCAACCAGCATGACGGTTGCAGGATAGAACAGGATCGTGCCGGCAACAACGAACGCAGTGCCAAATCCGGTAATCCATTCGTCAATCCAGCCGATGCCGAAGATCGAAATCTGGCTCAGGACCAGCCAAGCGAACATACCGCAGGCGGCGACCATGATGAGGGCACCCGCCATGCTGAGTATCACGGCGCGGCGGAGTTCGTGTTGAGGCAACTGGGCGACTGCCTTGGCGAGAGCGTCAATCATCGTGGACTCCTTGTGGGCGGGACGCCGTCGGCGTCCCGCCCACGATGTTTCACTCTTTACGCTGACGGTGCGCTTGCATAGTGTTCCGCCGAATTTGACAACGGGAGCAACTCATGGCGAACAAGATTGTCGATGTCACGGGAATTGGCAACGCGATCGTTGATGTGATCGTTTCGACAGCAGATGATTTTCTTGCCGAGAACGGAATCGTCAAGGGCGCGATGACGTTGGCCGATTTCGGGTGCTCCGCTGCATTGCATGATCGCATCGGCCCGGCTGTCGAGATCAGTGGCGGTTCCGCAGCAAATACCGTCGTCGGTCTCGCCGAACTCGGCGGCAGTGCCGCGTTCATCGGCAAGGTCAAGGATGATATCCTTGGCCGGGTCTTTCGCAGTGACATTACACAATCGAAAGTGCGGTTCTCGACACCTCCAAGTTCGGCGGGACCGGGAACTGCCCGCTGTCTGGTCATGGTGACGCCGGATGGCCAGCGGTCGATGGTCACATATCTCGGTGCCTGCGCCGAGCTCGGTCCGGAGGATATCGACGAAGACCTGATTGCGTCGAGCAAGATCATTTACCTTGAGGGGTATCTGTGGGATCCGCCACGAGCCAAACAGGCATTCCGCAGAGCGGTTGAAGTGGCGCGCGCGTCCGGTGGCCGGATTTCGTTGACATTGTCGGATCCGTTCTGTGTCGACCGGCATCGCGAGGACTTCCTCGATCTTGTGTCAAACCATGTCAGTATCCTGTTTGCCAATGAGAAAGAGATCGTCTCACTGTATCAATCCGGGGATTTCGATGCAGCCGTGCAGGCGGTGCGCGGTGTTTGCGACATCACTGCAATCACCCGGAGCGAAAAGGGCGCCGTAATATTAGCCGGCGATGCGGTCCATGCCATCGAAGCCGAGCCGATTGCCGAGGTCGTTGACAGCACCGGTGCCGGCGATCTCTACGCCGCCGGGTTTCTGCACGGCTATTGTCGTGGCCTGGAGGCGGCGCATTGCGGCCGCCTCGGGGCGATCGCCGCGGCTGAGATCATCAGTCATGTGGGCGCCCGCCCGGCGGCCGACCTCAAAATAATGGTCGCAACGGTTCTGGGCAACGCCGGGTTGCCGGCAGCCTGACAATCGGGAGCAGACGCATAATACAGTTGGAGGTTCTCGAAGGCGATATCACCAGCCTGGATGTCGATGCGATTGTCAATGCCGCCAACGAGTCCCTGCTTGGCGGTGGCGGGGTCGACGGCCCCATCCACCGGGCAGCCGGGCCGGATTTGCTGGCAACGTGCCGGAAGATCGGCGGCTGTCCGACCGGAGAGGCCCGGCTTACATCCGGCTACGCTTGCCTGCCCGGTATATGATCCACACGGTCGGGCCGGTTTGGCGCGGCGGCGGTTACGGTGAAGCGGCTCTGCTGGCCGGCTATTACCGCAACAGTCTGCAACTGGCTTGCGCGCATAACTGCAAGTCGGTCGCTTTCCAGCTATCAGTACCGACGTTTACAGGTATCCGCTGGATGCAGCGAGCGGTGTTGCTGTCGAAACCGTCCGTGAAGTCACCGCCAGGACACTGCTGCCAGACCATATCGTGTTTTGTTGTTTCGATGCCGCCACGGCGGCAACGTACCGGCAGTTGTTCGCTTGAACCAGCGCAGCGCGGTCAGACGCCGAGATACCGTTCCTGCAATGCCTTATCACCACGCAGCGCGTGGGAGTCACCCGTCCAGACGATCCGTCCCTTTTCGACGATATAATGGCGGTCGGCGATCCGCGTGAGGTCGGCAATGTTCTTGTCGATCAGCAGGATCGACATCCGTGACGTCTTCAATTCAGACAGGCAGGACCAGATCTCGGCCCGGACTAGCGGAGCCAGACCTTCGGTCGCCTCGTCGAGGATCAATAGCTGCGGATTGGTCATCAAGGCGCGGCCAATGGCAAGCATCTGCTGTTCGCCGCCGGACAACTGGTTGCCTGAGCTGTCTAGACGGTCTGCCAGCGCCGGAAACAGATCCAGAACCACATCGAGCGACCAGCCAGGACCGTTGCGCCGGGCCATGTTTGCTGTCGCGACAAGATTTTCCCGGACCGACAGGTTGGGAAAGATCTGCCGGCCCTCTGGAACCAGTCCGATTCCGGCCCGTGCGATCCGATAGGGCGGCAGGCCGTCAATCCGCTTTCCATTGAAGGTTATCTGGCCGGTTCGAGGCTGCACGATGCCGAAAATGGACCGTATGGTGGTTGTCTTGCCCATGCCGTTTCTGCCGAGCAACGTCACCGCTTCGCTGTCCCGTACCGTGAGATCGAGGCCAAAAAGCACCTGGCTGCTGCCATAAGCGGTTTCGATGCCGTGAAGTTCGAGCATTACGCTGCCGCCTCGCCAAGATAAGCGGCGCGGACCTCCGCATCATTGCGAATCCGCTCCGGCGTTCCGGTCGCGATGGCCCGGCCGTAAACCAGCACGGTGATTCGATCAGCCAGAGCAAACACGGCATCCATATCATGTTCGATCAGTAGAATCGTATAATCGCGTTTCAGAGTCTTGAGGAGCCGTATCATGTTGCGGCTTTCCTCTGGTCCCATCCCGGCCATCGGTTCGTCAAGCAGAAGAAATGACGGCCGGGTCGCAAGGACAATCGCGATTTCCAGCTGCCGCTGTTCGCCATGGGCGAGGGTGCCGGCACGAACACCCATGCGGTCACCGAGTCCGACCCGCGCAAGGCATTCGCGCGCTGGGGCAATCAGGCTGTCGTCCCTTGCGACGGGACGCCAGAACCGGAATCCGTGCCCCTGTTCGGCGAGCACCGGAACCATGACATTCTCGAGCACGGTAAAATCGCGAAAAATACTGGTGATCTGGAACGAGCGGGCAAGGCCGCATCTCGCCCGTGCCGATGCCGGCATCCGAGTGATATCACGGCCATCGAACAGGATCTGGCCGGAATCCGGCCGCAGCAGACCGGACAAGAGGTGGATGAGAGTGGTCTTTCCGGCACCATTCGGGCCGATCACCGCATGGATCTGGTGGCGGGCTGCCGAGAGGGAAAGATCGTCGGTGGCCGTCAGGCCGCCGAAAGTCTTTCGCAAAGCGCGGGCCTCAAGGGAGATATGGGCCGCCGGGTCAGCCATCACCGGGCTTTCGGGTCAGCAAACCGGCGATGCCGCCACGAGCGAACAACACGACCAGAACGAGGAAAGGTCCGAAGAGGATGTGCCAGTGAATCGTTAAGGTCGACAGGATTTCCGAGAGGAGCAAAAAGACAAAGGCGCCAGTGACCGGACCGAACAGCGTGTACATGCCGCCGAGCACGACCATGAAGATCAGTTCGCCGGACCGGGGCCAGTTCATCATGTCCGGCGATACGAAGCGTTCGAGATTGGCCTGCAGCAAGCCGGCAATCCCGCACAGCACGCCAGCGATGACAAAGGCCGTCAACCGGTATCGGTAAACCGAAAGGCCAACGGACCGGATACGGGTGTCATTTGATCTGGCAGCGCGAATCACCATTCCAAAACGCGAATTCACCAGTCGCCAGATCACGAACAGGCTGGCGAGCAGCATTGCGAAGATCGTGTAGTACATGGTGAGATTGTCTTCGAGGGAGTAGATCGCGAGGCCAAAGTCACTGCGGGTAAAGATGTTGAGCCCGTCATCGCTGCCATAACGTTCGGCGCTGACACTCAGGAAGAAGATCATCTGCGCCAGCGCCAGAGTGATCATGATAAAATAGACACCTCGGGTCCGCAAGCTGATCGCGCCGAAAATCAGAGCGATGAGCGCGCAGAGGCCGATTGCAAGCGGCCACTGGATCCAGCCATTGTCGATCCCGTGAAACGACAGAATACCGACGGCATAGCCGCCGATTCCGAGATACACGGCATGGCCGAAGCTGATCATGCCGCCATATCCCATTATCAGATTCAGGCTCAATGCGGCGATGGCCCAGATCATGATCCGGGCGAACACGATGACATAGAACGGTTCACCGAGAGCCGGGGCGAGGACTGGTACAACGGCGCAAAGCACAAGAATCACGGCCGACAGGCCGTTCACCGGGGTGACCAGCGGACCGGAGCCGATCATGACGCACCACGCGGCGGGAACAGGCCCCGGGGCCGGAAGAACAGGATGGCGGCCATCAGGATGTAGATCAGCATCGATGACAAAGCCGGTCCAGCGGCTTCAGCCGCATTTGCCGGCATGAACACCAGGAGGAGCAGGTCCAGGAACGACCGGCCCATGGTGTCGATCACACCGGTCACGATTGCGGCGATGAACGCGCCGCGAATTGATCCGATCCCGCCGATGACAATAACGACGAAGGCGAGGATCAGGATATCTTCTCCCATGCCGATTGCAGCCTGGGTAATGGGCGTGATGATCAGTCCAGCAAGACCGGCGAGTACCGCGCCGATGCCGAACACGATGGAGAACAGGGCCGGGATATTGACACCGAGGGCCCCTGCCATGACGCGGTTCGAAGCGCCTGCCCGGATCAGCATGCCTGTACGGGTTCGGTTGACCAGCAGATATAATCCGCCTGCCACCACCAGGCCGGTGGCAATAATGAAGATGCGATAGACCGGATAGATAAAATCGGCACCGAGGGTGACGCTGCCGTCCAGGTAATCCGGCAACGGGACAACCAGACCCTCGGGGCCCCAGATCAGACGTGTCGCCTCGTTGAAGAACAGGATCAGGCCGAAGGTTGCCAGCACCTGATCGAGGTGATCGCGGGCATACAATGTGCGCAACGCGATGATCTCCACGACAGTGCCGATCAGCAGCATTGCCGGTATCATCAGAATGAGCCCGAACAGGAAGGATCCGGTAAGAAGCGCCAGTGTGCCGCCGACGAATGCGCCAAGCATGAACATGGAACCGTGCGCCAAGTTCACGAAATCCATAATGCCGAAGACGAGCGTCAGCCCGGCAGCCATGAGAAACAGGATGATTCCGAGCTGGAAGCCGTTCAGAAACTGTTCAACGACCAGGATAGAACTCATCGGAACCTGTTACGTGTGCATAAGGTGGACATGCAGGCAAACCAACATCGGTGGCCCGCCTGCATGCCTGGGGAATTCAGCGACTATCTGGCCATTGCGCAGTTGTTGGCATAGGTGTCCTGATGATCGACCAGGACGGCCCGGCCGACCGCTGTCGTCCAGTTGCCGTCAACATCCTCGACAACTGTGCGTTCATAGAAGTTCTGGATCGGGAAATGGTTCGGGCCCATCCGGAAATTGCCGCGCACAGAGGGGAAGTCGGCTTTTTCGAGGGCCGCGCGCATGCCGTCGGTATCGTTGATATTGCCGCCGACAGCCTCGACCGCAGACTTGATAAAGAAGATCGAGTCATAGCTCTGGGCAGCGTAGAACGACGGGTAACGCCCATATTTCTCGCGGAAGGTGGACACGAAACGGTGATTTTGGGGGTTGTCGAGATCGGGCGCCCAGAACTGGGTCATCTTGGTGCCGAGGACGGTTTTCATTCCTGCCTTCTGGAACAGCGGCAGACTGATCGAGTCGAGAGTATAAACCGAATATAGCGGCACATTGCCTTCCAGACCAGCTTGCTGGTACTGCTTTATAAAGGCGGGTCCGGCCGGACCCGGGTAGAATGTAAAGACGCCATCGGGCTTTGCTGCCTTGATTTTCGTCAGTTCGGCGGACCAGTCGCGCTGCGACGGCCAGACGGTCATGTCCTTGCCGACAACCTTACCCTTGAAAGTCCGCTCGACGCCGGCGACCATGTTCTGACCGGCTGCGTAGTTCGGCGCGACCAGATAGAGCGACTGGACGCCCTGCTGGTTGAGCAATTCGCCGAGTGCCATCGGGGTCTGGTCGTTTTGCCATGAGATGTTAAAGAAGTTCTTGTGGCAGCGTTTGCCGGCGAGTGGTGACGGGCCGGCATTGGCGCTGATAATGATCTTACCAGCATTCAGGACCACAGGTGCGGACGCGAGCAGGACATTCGACCAGATATAGCCGGAGACAATGTCGACATTGTCACGCAGAACCAGCCGCTCGGTGGCCTGTTTGCCTTTCTGTGAGTTGAACTCGTCATCACCGTAAACGACCTCGACGGCTTTCGATCCCATCTTGCCGCCGATATGCTCCATCGCAAGCTCAACGGCATCGCGCATGTCCTTGCCGATTACGGCAACGGGTGTTGTCAATGTGGTCACGAAGCCGATCTTGATCGCCGCCACCGCGGGCGATGCCATGATCGTTGCGATCACGACAGATCCGAGAAATTTTTTCAGCATATCCTGCTCCTCTCTGAAGTTCGCCTGAAACTATACAGAATCCGCAACACGAGAAACCTGTTTAACTTTGCGGTGATGCCAATTTTCGCCAAACCGATGTCGAGTACCAAGGCCCCGGTTTGTTTCGACGATGATGCAGTATCGCTCCGCTAGAGCCGGGCCGGTATTTACATGGGCCGGCCATCCGGTGAACGAGTCTGGCCGAGACGAAGAATCCCGATCTCGCCCGACCTTCCGACCAGAGGGTGCAAACCGCACTTCGTCAGGGCGAAATGCCCATCAACGAGCCGGCCGGTCGCGGCGCCGAGCTGAATGACCACATCGCGGTCGCCGGGATCAAGGGCTTTGCCAAGCGTTTCGATGCGCTGGCAAATATTCACGGTATCGCCGACGATGGTGTAGTTGACACGATCCGGCGCACCAATATTCTCGACGACGACCGCACCGGAATACAGGCCGACACGAATCCGGACCGGTTTGGCTCGCGACGCCGCGCGGGTCCGATTGTCCTTTGTGATGGCGCGGGCAACCGCCAAAGCGGCGCGGCAGGCCATGACGGCGTGATCATCTTGCTGCTCGGGGTGCCCCAGAACGCCATCAGCGCGTCACCGATATACTTGCCGACAGTTTCGCCTTCGGCCTTGATGCATTCGGCAATCAGTTCGAAGTGACGATTGAGAAATGCCGCCGTTTCTGCCGGCGTCATGCTTTCGGCGAGGTTGATGAAACCCACGATGTCGGTGAACAGGCCCCTAACGACCCGCTCTTCGGACCGGAACGCCGTGTCGCGTTCGGCTTCAGCCAGGCGGCGTACCAGCTTGCAAGCCGCGCAGGACATAGGTCTCGAACCAGAGAAGGCCCCGCAAAATGGGGTTGAAGGCACCGGCTGCTTCATCGAGTTCGCGCAGCCGGCACGGGCCAAGCGTCTTGATTCCGTCGAACTCAAAATTACCGGTAAAGTGCCCGATTAGGAATGTCGCAGGCACGTCAAGAGCCACAACGCCGAGTCCGACGGCACCAGCCCAGGTCAGGCGGCGGAATTCGCGGCCAAGATCGCTCTGACGGGAATGGTTTCCGATGACCCATGGCTCCGGCTTATAAGCACGCACGGTGCGATAGACGAAACGCCAGACCTCGCCGTCGAAGCCACCGACCAGCGCGGAATGCGCGACCACACCGTCGGTTCCACGCAGGATGAAGGTTTCAGATCCGAAGCCAGCAACAAAACGGGACAGTTTGGAAATCGCGATCCCGGCGCCTAGCGCGCCGACGAATATGCCATTGACGAAAACCGGCTGGCGAATCACGGTGACTGTCTGTTCGAGAACAGGTGACCACACCAGACCGAGCCAATGAGCCCTGCGCAAACCCCGTGCCGCCTCGTCCATCCAGCGTCGAAACGTTGTATCGGCCGAACAATCGACTTAAAGCCTGACCTAAAACCAGTTGGGTGGTCCCGCATGGTGTATCTTCGTGGGTAAACACTCACACCATAGGGGCCCATCATGCCTTGGAACGAGACGACCTGGAAGCGGTATAGCCGTAAGACTGAGCGTTACGAAAGCGATCTGACCGATACCGGGTAGAGACCTTGCTGGACCCGCTTCTTCCACCGTCGCGCCGGCTTGGTCGTCCCCGTCAGGTGGATCTGCGCGATGTGGTGAACGCGATCGCCTGCATGCTCTGGACAGGGTGCAGTTGGCGGGCATTACCGAAGGATTGTCTGGCGTTTACGACGGTTCAGACCTATTTCCATGCGTGGTCCCGGTCGGGGGTCCCGGAGCAGGTTTGCGCCCGTTTTACGACGCTCGGGCGGCTCCGGTTGGGGCGTAGTGCGGACCCGAGCGCGGCCATCATCGACAGTCAGAGCGTGACGACGGTCGAAGCGGACAGCGAGGGATGCGGCGACGATGCCGCCCAGGTCCGTCCGGCGCATATCCAGGACCGGGATGGCGCGCGTCCCTTGTCGCTGGCGTTGCAGGCCGGTGATGGACCGTATCCGATGATCCGGCGATCAGCCTGATCTTCTCGCGCAGGGTCTTGACCTCGGGACAGCGGTCGAGGCCAAGCAGCAGCCCCCATTCGCCGGGTGCCAGATCGCGCAGCTGTTCGGGGTTGCGGACCCGGGCCAAGGTCATGAACACCAGGACGAGCAGGATCGTGGTCAGGCCGTAAACCCCTTCGGCACTGGACCAGGCCGGCGGTGGTGTCGAGCTACCCGTCCTTCAAGACGGTCGGCGGGGCCTTGAGAACGCCGCCATTGGCGACCGCATTCGTCGGTTCCAGGACCTGCGATGTTGCGTCTTCAAGGGCGCCGGCACCGGCCGGCACACGGCCCTCGGCATCATGCGTGGCACGGCCCATCGGCGTTGTGCGGTCGTGGGCCTCACGCGGCGCACGACCGCGGGTGGTCATGGTTCCGGCGGCAGAAAGATCGGAGACGGGATCCCGAGCTGCTGCCGGACCGGTGTCAGGCAGCGCCATGATGCTGGCGCGGCAATTCTCGTTCAAGATGGCAAACGAGAGCCCGAGAGCCCTGGCCATGCCGTGCTGGCTCAGGCCAGTGGCCTGCAACTGCGCTGCGCGGGCCGCCAGCGCAAGCGTCACGACCGTGCGGCCGCGGTGATGCGGCGGTCGGATAAAGCCCGCGGCGCCCTCACGCCGATACAGATGAACGGCCCGACGGGCTGTCGGAAGTGAAAACGCCGAAGGCTTCGGACAGCTCGCTCTGCCGGGGACGGTTGTTGACATGACTGTCGACAGGTTCGAGATTGCAAAAAAAAGATGGTAACGCCCTCGACGGTCGTCATGACGAACAACGTGCCGATCAGGATGGTGTCCGGATATTGCAGAGGAAGGTGCAAGCAAGCAGGGGAAACCGCAAAACCCGTTCGAGGCACTTTATTTACTTTCCTGATTCCCCTCGAATCTAAGTGGTATTTAGTATAGAACCTCTTGCAAAATTCCTGCCCCCAGGGTCCGGTGAGCCCGGATCGGTCGGTTGAGCCCGGTCACCTCTGCGTCTGGAGGTCGGAATCCATGAATTCGCGGTGTCTCTATAGAATATCGCCATGTAATTTATTGATAGAGAAGGAGAATTTCATGGCCCGTAACCCGGTGCAGTTCCAGAAAGGAATCAGCCTCAACGAGTTTCTCTCGCTCTATGGAACCGAGAACCAATGCTTCGATGCCCTGTACCGATGGCGCTGGCCCAACGGGTTCGTGTGCCCGAACTGCGGCCACGACCGAGACTGCCAGTTGACCACACACAAGCTCCAGCAGTGCTATCGCTGCAACCGCCAGACCTCCATTACCGCCGGCACCATCTTCGAGGCCACCAAGCTGCCCCTGACGGTGTGGTTCCAGGGCATCTCCTTCATGACCCAGGACAAGATAAGGTGCATCGACGATGACGCTGCACCGCCAACTCGGCATCTCCGACAACGCCGCATGGCGCATGCGCCACACGCTGATGCAGGTGATGATGGAGCGCGACCGCGCGCATGTGCTCGGCGGGTTCATCCAACTCGACGACGCCTCCCTCGGGGGCGAGCGCAGCGGCGGCAAGCGCGGACGTGGGGCACCGGGCAAGACCCCTTTCGTGGCCGCGGTCGAGACCAATGAGGTGGGACATCCGCAGCGGGTGACGCTCACCGTGGTCGAGGGCTTCCGTCTCACCGAAATCGCCGCCCGGGCGCAGAGCACCTGAGCCCGGGCACGCAGGTGCTCTGCGATGGGTTGGCCTGCTTCAATGGCGTGACCGCGGCAGGCTGCGTTCATGAGCCGATGGTGACCGGCGGCGGGAAAGCCGCGGTCGAGCGCCCCGAATTTCGATGGGTGAACACGATTCTCGGCAACATCAAGAACGCTTTGCGCGGTATCTACCATGCGGTTCGACCCAAGTATGCGCAGCGCTATCTGGCAGAGGTCGTGGACCGGTTCAATCGTCGCTTCGATCTGCCTGACATCATCCCCAGACTGGTCTACGTGGCGCTGAGGACGCCGCCGATGCCGGAACGGCTACTCAAGGTACACTTGGTTTGAGTGGTAATCAGGTTTACTTTTGACGCCAACTTTCAAAGACATCCGTGCCCGGACAACAACAAAACCCCCGGAAATTCGGGGGTTGGAACCATCGGACCATCAATCCGATCAAATCATGGGATCAGAATGTCTGAAATTAAGCAAGCGCCATTTTGTTCCACCGCCAGAATCATCAGATCCGGCTTGAAAAACCCGATCCTGTCCACTTGCGGCGTTGCCGCGATGGCGCCGGTAAACACGAGGCGTAAACTATCCTTGTCTGTCGGGTCGAGCATTCCATGAATCAGATCGCGGATGAATGCGACCTGTTTCATGATCGGTAAGAGATGGTCGTCAAGCCGTTGTTCAACGTTGTCGGCGGCGAGGACTGCGCGGGCCACGACCAAGCGGGCGGTTGATTGCAATCCGCTCCAGATACCGATCGCCACACCCCGACGGTCGCCACCAGAACCAGCGCGCCGAGACTACTGCCAAGCAGAACGGCAATCGGCAGACTTCGCCGTATTGGCAGCCCGGGCGCCGCAGCCGGTTCATTTTGCTTCGTCGGTACCGGCACTATATCAAGATCGCCAGTCTCTTCGTTACGGACGATGAACAGCGTTGTTTCGGGAAGGCGCTTGCTGGCGTCTGTCACACAGTGCCATCTCCGGAATTCCGTCCACCCTTCGCATCATGTGTTATCGCAGTCGCTGGCAGCAATGACTTGGGTAAGTGCGCAGATGGGTTTCGATACCGAGACCGGGTCATGGCATTCTGCTCAGGGCTTTCTCGAAAAAGTCCGGTGCTCCGAAGTTGCCCGATTTGAGGGCCAACGCCAAAGCCGGGTCACCAGTGCTGACCGTGCACGGAACCCCAGGATCGATCTGGGCCCCGATCAACAGGCCCTTGACGCCGAGGGCTTCGACCACGGCGCCGGCCGTCTCGCCGCCGGCTACAACCAGCCGCCGGACTCCGGCGCCGACGAGCGTCCGGGCGATCGCGGCCATCGCCTGCTCAATGATCGCGCCAGCTTCGTTGCGTCCGAGTTGATCCTGTGCCGCGCGCACTGCTTCGGGCGGTGCACTGGCGTAAATCAATGCCGGGCCGTCGCCAATGGCAGTCCTTGCCCACGCGACGGCATCGTCAATCGCGGCCGGACTGGCCGCCAGCCGCATCGGATCAAGCTGAAAACTCGGCTGGGTCCGGGAAAACACTTCGACCTGGCCCAGTGTCGCCTCGGAACAACTGCCCGACAACACCAGCGCCGGGCCTGCGACCGCGGGTACCTGATCCGCAAGGTCTATGTCTTCGAGCAGACCGGCGTCTCGAAAGGTCTGCGGCAAGCCCAGAGCGATGCCGGATCCTCCGGTGATCAGTTTCATACCGATCAACGCCTTGCCAATGACATGCAGCTGCCGGTCGTCGATCGCATCGACGATGGCGATCGATTTACCATCTGTTTTCAAGGTCTCGAACGCTTCGGTGATTGCGTCACTGCCGCACTCAATCTCGTCACACCGGACGAGTCCGACGGATCTCCGGGTTTGCCGTTCGAGCATGGCGACCAGATTGCTGTCTGTCATCGGGGTCAGCGGGTGATGACGCATGGAACTGTCCGACAACAACTGGTCGCCGACGAACAGATGTCCCTTGTAGATCGTACGGCCGGTGGCCGGGAAGGCAGGGCAGGCTATGGTGAACGTCGTGTCGAGCGCATCCATCAGCGCATCCGTGACAGGTCCGATATTACCGGCATCGGTGGAATCGAAGGTGGAGCAATATTTGAAGAAGAACCGGCGCGTGTCGGCAGCTTGCAGCCAGCGCATCGTGGCGAGCGATTGCGCGACCGCGTCGTCTGCCGGAATGGTCCGGGACTTCAGCGCGACAACGATCGCATCGACATCGGGAACCGGGTCGTCGGTAGCCGGAACGCCTAGCAGCTGGACGGTGCGCAAGCGGCCTCTCACCAGCATGTTGGCGAGATCTGTGGCGCCGGTAAAATCGTCCGCGATACATCCAAGAATGGGAGCCATGATTGTTCTTCCGGTCAGGGTCCGGTGCAGTATACCCCAGATTTGCGGGGATCGGGTTGAGATGCGAGTCCGGCCGGCGGGACAGCCTGACTGTGGCTGAGGTGATGAGGGCTGGACAACGCTGAATGACCGGAGCATTTCGTGTTCAGATCAGCTTGCCGACCATGGTCATGCCCTGCCTTAAAGCGGCTAGCCGCGAGAAGTTTCGCATGATGACGCATGATCGGGAAGAGGTTTATGTACAAAATGTTGATATCCGCTGGCAGATGTGACAAGCATTCCCCCTTGTCAATGACCGGCAAGAGAACGGTGATGCTGGTCGGTGAGGTTGTCGAATGATCAGGTTTATTCTGGACAGTGTGTGCCACTTTAACGCCGCCGTGACCGTACTGATCATCACAGCGGCAACGCTCTAATTCGAACCGCTGCACTAAACAAAGAAAACCCACCATGCTTGCATCGTGTGGCAGGTTTTTTTCATGCGCTATTCACCTCGAAGGATAGCAAATCTAGAAGCGGCTGCAATCCGAGAAAATACGTTATGCCAATAATTACGGCATGACTATGATTTGCGTCTGTCCTTGATATGTTGCACGAAGCAGAATCGCTGGCATATTGCCGAACGTCACTCAAGCAAGGAAAAACGGAGATACAGGAATGGCACGAACTCGGAGCGCACCACTTGAGGCGCTGTATATCAGGTTGGACCGTGATACGATCGCGGGCGTGCGGCGTGAGCTCGACGCCATAGCGAAGCAACAGGATTGGGCGATGGAGGTGAGTCTATTATGACATAGTCACTTGTTTTTTCTAATTTGGTAAACCGCTTATGCACATGATTCCGGTTCGATCAACATGCTGTAGGTAAGGGGTTGTGCATTGGTGGCGAGGCGGAAGAGCGAGCGGAAGGAATCGTGGCAGGTTTTGCGGCGGTTGAAGCGAAAGACGACCTCATCGAGATAGGCTTGCAGATGCTTGCGGCGCAGCCCGTGGTCGACGCCTCGCGCCCATCCTTTGAGGTTGGAGAAGACTTGGTGGATCCACGGCAGGACGAGGTGAGCGGCGGTCTTCCCGACGACATGGACATTGTGGCGATTGGCGGGGACCGCAGCGTCGCCGGACCAGCCGTCGGTTTTCGCGATGGCGTCGGGATCGACGGCGGTTTCGACGAAGTGTCCGAGGTCGGCGGCGCCGTAGGAGGAGATTTCGGCCAGCCGCAGGCGGCCTGGGATGTTTCCGTCCCCGAGTTCGATGGCGCCGACGATGAGCCTCTTGCCGTCGTGGCTGCGTCCTTGCCCTCCGGTGGGAGGATCGTCTTTGGTCCGGAATGGAAGGCTGGCCTCGTCGATGTCCACCAGGCCCGACAACGGGTTGCGCGCGGGCTCGACCATGCTGGCGCGCAGCTTGTGGGTGCGCAGCCAGGCGCTGCGATAAGAGCCGATAGCGAGCTGTTTCTGGAGCTGCAGGGCAGAGATGCCGTTGGAGTGGGTCGCCATCAGGTCGGCGGCCCAGAACCAGACGGTGAGCGGCAGCTTGCTGGCGTGCAGGATCGTCCCGGCCGTCACCGAGGTCTGCCGGCGGCAGCCGGTGCACTCGAAGGTGTGTGCTTTTCTGCGCAGCGCCCATCCCTTTTCATGGCCGCACGTGGGACAGACGAAGCCGTCCGGCCAGCGCATTTCGATCAGCCAGGCGGCGCAGGCGTCATCGTCCGGGACCATGTGCTGGAAAGCGAGGAGGCTATCGGGGAGCTGTTTCATGTGGGGGCTCCGTCGGCAGGAACGTATCGGGAACATTCTACCCGCTCCTCCGCCCTAACCTCAACCTCAACATCTGGTGGCAAACTCTCGCAACCGGAGCTATGTGCATAAGCAGTTTTGGTAATATCTTAAAATCCCGATATTTTCCATCCGGGACAGTTGTCACAAAGGATGGCTTGGAGTAACATGCAACTGGTAAGTATCCCGACCCAAACCCATCAAGGACGCCTCGTCACCTTGCATATGTCTTCTGGAGACCTTGTTTGCCTTTGCCACCACAGTCGACCAGCTCTTCCAACCCGCTGACACCAGTCTTTACAAGTATTCATGCAGGAATGTATCCGGCAAGTCGGATGAATTGCTATAATACGCATGTGTATTTTTACCATCAATATATCAAAGACAGGCCGTGCGTCCGCCATCATCTATTTCGACGGACACATAGACCGAACCCGAAGGCACCTTGAAATATATGATGGTTTTGTTCCTCTGGATGGGATAGATTACTTGTTAAAGAAATTTTTCAGCGCACCAACGCCTCTTTCCATTTCCCTTTTTATGACGATGTTGATTTCCGGAATCCTATTCTTGGATATCTTGTAATCGACGCTTTCCAACTCCTTTATCGCGTCCAATATTCATGTTGACGACGGGGTTCCTGAAAGTTTTCCAGCGTTGGATGCAGAGGACACACCTGGAACGTTCTTACGAAGATATCCTTTATGTGTTTCGGGAAAATTTGGCGATTGCCAATATGATGAAGCCGTGGACCCCAAGGTATACGGGCTATCGGGATACTCGCCAGATCTTTTACCGGCTTCTCTTTTTTGCTCGTTACCAGAGTCGGTCGGAAAAAATTTCAAGATCTATGGCCTCGCGTTGTTTTGGTATGTTGTATTGTCGAAGCCTTCCGTGCCATAGATTATGGCTTGCCGATTTGAAACCACCATCTGCCGCGCTTCCACGGTGACCCCACGCTGTAAATAGAGAGTTCATGACAGGAGTTTGGCAACATGAACTCTTGCTAAAAAAGATAGAAAATCCCATTTTCCGGCGATTTAATCTCGTTTACCGGCCAAATTGTGAAAATGACTTCGCTGTATGTTGTCAAAGCGCCGCTCGGCCGATGCTCAACTTTAGCATGGAATCGCCGTGGCCGCGCTTCTCGTAATGGATGATACCTGTTTAAAACGATAGTGTAGAAACCGGGACGACCGAGCCCATCGCCCATGTCTCGCTCCATGCAGGATGTACGGGAACGACACCATCGATCTGCAGCCCTGTCCGTGACCGGATGTGGTGGTTCGGCGGTGATGCCGGAACCAGAAAACATTGACAGGCCAGCGTATGCTGACGGGTCAACTCCCATGCGACCGGATCCTGTGGAACCGGACGTTCTGGCGGCACCGACAAGGACCGCTGCTGGCGGATCCTGCCCGTTGAAACGGTTGACGATTCGCTGTCCACCTTCCGTCGTTTCCGGCAAACGGAGTCTGAAGCCATGACCTCGTGACAAGCCGGTGTTACAGGCTGGATCTGAGTTGCTTTAACGGGCCTGGCATATGAACCGTATGTGTCAATCGGACGCATTCGGATCCGCTGTTCGGGGCCTTGTATGGCAAAGTTGGCTAGCCGGCCTCGTCTGACGTTCTGCTTTGATGACTCGACGGGATTTGTGATACGTTGGCTCTGGTGCGTTGACCATGATCGGGGGGCCGCCTGACGCTATGCCAAAATTCGCTGCCAATCTGTCGATGATGTTCACCGAGCACGACTTTCTCGATCGCTTCGGCGCTGCGGCCCGGGCCGGCTTTACCGGCGTTGAATTCCTTTTTCCCTATGACTATCCAGCGGCCGAAATTCGCGCCAGGCTAGACGCCCACGGGTTGACCCAGACGCTGTTCAATACGTCGCCCGGGAATTGGGACGAGGGCGGGCGCGGCCTGGCCGCGATACCGGGCCGGGAGGCCGAGTTTGAGGCCGCGGTCGAACAGGCGCTGGACTATGCCGATGTCCTCGGTAACACCTGTATCCACGCGATGAGCGGAATCGCTCCCGACGGCGCGGACCACGACGCGTTCCGCGCGACACTGGTTGGCAATCTGAAACGCGCGGCGCCGGTGGCCGCGGCGCGCGGCAAGGTGTTGTTGCTCGAACCGATCAATACGCGCGATATTCCGGGTTATTTTCTCAATTACCAAGGGCAGGCGCGGTCCATCATCTCGGATGTCGGGGCCAGCAATGTGTGCCTGCAGTTTGATCTGTATCATTGTCAGATCATGGAAGGTGACCTCGCGGTGCACATGAAGGAGTGCTTCGATCTGATCGCCCATATGCAGATTGCTGGTACGCCCGGCCGGTACGAACCCGATATTGGAGAAGTGAACTATCCGTATCTGTTCGATCAGATGGACGAACTCGGTTACACCGGTTGGGTCGGATGCGAATATTGTCCGCGTGGCGGAACCGTTGCCGGGCTCGGTTGGATGAAAGGGCGTTGAGCCGTGAATGTGACAATCACTGGAGCGGCCGGGTTTCTCGGCCGCAAGCTGACGCACCGGCTGCTCTCTGCGCATGCGCTGGAACGACCGGACGGCACGTCGGCAAGTGTCGAAACGCTGACTTTGCTGGATGTTGTCAACCCGCCGCCGGATCTTGTCAATGACCCACGGGTCAATGTCGTCACAGGCGATATCACCGACCGGTCCCTGCTTGCTCAAGCGATCACCGCCGAAACCGACGGCGTGTTTCATCTCGCCGCGGTCGTAAGCGCCGGGGCCGAGGAGGATTTCGATCTCGGCATGGCGGTCAACCTCGATGCGACCCGGGCAATCCTCGACATCTGTCGCGACCATGCGAAAGTGCCGAAAGTCATCTTTGCAAGCTCTTGCGCCGCCTTCGGCGGTGATATGCCGACGGTCATCAAGGACATGACCGCGCGAACGCCGCAAACCTCCTACGGGACGCAGAAGGTCATCGGCGAATTGCTGGTCAACGATTTCAGCCGCAAGGGTTTCGTCGATGGCCGGGCGCTCAGGTTTCCGACGGTCGTGGTGCGGCCGGGCAAACCGAACAAGGCGGCTTCGACCTTCGCCAGCTCGATCATTCGCGAACCTCTGCAGGGCGATACGGTGGTCTGTCCGGTCACTCCCGAGTCCCGGATGTTTCTCGCCTCGCCACGCTCGATCATCGAAAATGTCGTGTGGGCTCACAATCTGGCGGGGGACGCCTGGGCCCCCTCACGCGAGGTCACCCTGCCCGGATTCTCGATGACTGTCGGAGCCATGGCCGACGCCTTGCAAACGGTTGCCGGCAAGGCCGTGGCCGACCGGATCGAATGGCAGCCCGATGCCTTCATCCAGCAAATCGTCGATGGTTGGCCACCGGAGTTCGATACCCGAAAGGCGATGAAGCTGGGATTCATGCGCGATGAATCGATGGCCGCCGTAATCCAAGCGTTTATCGACGACGAACTTGACGGCAGGTTTGTCACATAGGCGGGTCTATGTCAAATCGACGAGGACTGGCGCGTGATCGGACGGTTCCTTGTCCCAACCTCTCACTTCGCGCAATACGAACGCCGACTCTATGCGGCTGGCTAGCGGCGGCGTGACCCAGACATGATCGAGCCGCCGTCCGCGATTGGACGCCGCCCAGTCGCGGGCGCGATAACTCCACCAAGTATAGATGTGGTCCGGTTCCGGCGTGATATGGCGCACGGTATCGATCCAGCCAAGGCTGTTCTGGACCGTTGTCAGGCGTGCCACTTCGACCGGCGTGTGACAGACTGTGTTGAGGAGTTGTTTGTGTGACCAGACATCGCTTTTGAGCGGCGCGATGTTGAGATCGCCGACCAGTACGATTTCGGCATTGGCGCGGCGGTTGCCGCGAAGCCAGGTGTCCATCTCGTCGAGGAATTTCAGCTTGTGGTCGAACTTGTCGTTAACGTCCGGATCGGGCACGTCACCGCCGGCGGGGACATAAAAATTCTGAATTTCAAGGCCACCTGACAACCGCGCCGAAACATGCCGGCAATCCTGGCGGTCCACCCAATCAAGACTGTCGGTCGACTCGAAAGGAAAGCGCGAGATCAGCGCCACACCGTTGTAGCCCTTCATTCCACGGGTCACGATATGCGGATAGCCGGCTTCGACAAAACCATCGACCGGGAACAACGGATCAGGGCATTTGGTTTCCTGCAGGCACAGAACATCCGGCCGGACATCATCAAGAAGCCGCAGGGCCTGTGCCTCCCGCTTGCGTATGGAGTTGATGTTCCAGGTGATAATCCGCATCAATTGAATCCCTAAGCTGATAGACTGGAGTGCTGTCTGCAGCAAAATCCGGCAAGACGAACCAGACCCTTGACGGCTCAGGTGCCGCCTCGGTCTTCGCGCCACAATCCGAGCTTTTGCTGAGTTGCACGATCCGAAAAACTGAAGAGCACAGCATCACCGCTAGTAACCCGGTGCTGGTGTCTGCACCAACCCGGGACGACAAAGATATCGCGCGGCCCCCAGCTGTAGACTTTATCGTCAATGATGGAGTCGCCGGACCCCTCGACACAGACATAGACCATGGCATCAGTCGACCTGTAGACAGCACCGTCAAATCCGCGGGGCAGTAATTGCATGAACGCCGCCATGGTCGGCATGGCATGGTCACCGGTCAGGGGATTGACGTATTTCATCTTGAGCCCGTGGCACGGATCCCAGGCTTGGTTCCGGCGCATCGTCTCAAGCGCCTCCCGGGTCCGTGCATATGGATAGTTGAACACAGGTGAAGACGGTCCGCCGGCGGATTGATCCACCGGCAGCAGCCCGCTCCCGTACCGGGCCAGGGAATCACCTTCCGGCCGGGTCGGCGGCAGCGGTGTGTTGGCCTCGGGCCGTTCGGCAAACCCGGCGTCGAAGAACTGCACGAGGGGGATATCGAGGCCATCGAGCCAGACCATAGGATCCATGCTGTCATTGCCATGCGCATGCCAGGCCCATTGCGGCGTAATGACGAAGTCGCCCGGTTGCATAAGGGTCTTTTCGCCATCGACCGTGGTATAGGCGCCGCCGCCCTGAAGCACAAATCGCAGGGCTGTCTGGCTATGCCGGTGATCTGCCGCAAATTCGCCGGGCAGGATCAGTTGCAAGCCCGCATAGAGGGTTCCGGTGATGCGGGACTGGCCGGTCAGTCCTGGATTTTCCAGGACGAGAACGCGCCGTTCCGCCTCTCTGGCGGTGATCAGATCGCCGGCCTCCATGACATGCGGGTGGACATCATCGTAACGCCAGAGCGCCGGTACGCAGGATCCGGCCGGTTGCGGCGTCACGAGCGCATGCATCACTTCCCAAAGTGGCGTCATGCCGCGCATACCGATCCGTTTGTAGAATTCGGCGCGGACATCACTGGTCGTGGCCATGTCTATTCTCTCCATTTTCGGGTCAATCCAGGCCCATCAGGCTACGCCCAAAGCTGCGGGCCTCGAACGGCCGAAGATCTTCGGCCTGTTCGCCGACGCCGATCGCATGCACTGGGAGGCCGAATGTATCGGCCAGACCGACAACGATGCCGCCGCGTGCCGACCCGTCGAGCTTTGTGATGACGAGCCCCGTAATCGCAACCATGTCCCGGAAAACCCGGACCTGACTATGAGCGTTCTGGCCGACAGTGCCGTCAAGCACGAGTAGGCAGTCATGTGGTGAGCCAGGGATCTGCTTCGCGATCACACGGACCACTTTCGCAAGTTCATCCATCAATTCGGCGCGATTCTGCAATCGGCCGGCGGTATCGATCATCAACACATCGGCTCCTGCCTCACGGGCTTGCGAAACCGCGTCAAAGGCTAGGGCGGCCGGATCGGTGCCTTGCGGCCGAGCGATGACAGGAACACCAGTGCGTTCGCCCCAGACCTGCAGTTGTTCGATGGCGGCGGCGCGAAATGTGTCGCCGGCCGCAAGCCAGACCGTCTTGCCTTCGTTGGTCCATTGCCGTGCCAGCTTGCCGATCGTTGTGGTCTTTCCGCTGCCATTGACGCCGCAGACCAGAATGACATGCGGTTTATGTGACGGGTCGATGTCCAGGGGCCGCGCGACCGGCTCCAGGACATCGGCAATCGTCGCCGCGAAGGTTTCGCGAATCTCGAGGTCGGTGACTTTTCTATCGAACTTTTCCCGCCCGAGATCAGTCGTGAGCCGGGATGCTATGCCAATACCGAGATCTGCGGTGATCAGCAGGTCTTCCAGGTCTTCGAGAGTGGCGTTGTCGAGCTTCCTGTCGGTGAACAGGGCTGCGATGCCAATGGTGAGATTTTCACTGGTTCGCGACAGCCCGGCTTTAAGACGGGCGAGCCAACCGCCACGCGCAGGCGCTCCAGCCGTGTCGCTCACGCTGGCCTCGTGCGGGGCCGGCTGGCTGTCGTTCTGCCTGTCAGATGGCCGGAAACAACCCTCGCAACACGGGCCTCGACGATCATTCCGGGTTCCACATCGCCCTCGACCGTCATTGCTGCGAAATGCTCGGTACGCCCCGACCCGGCGTGTTCGATCAAAACGTGTTCACGGATCCCGACCCGGCTGATCAGAAACCGTGCCAGTGCCGCATCACCGGCTGCGCGCAAGCGCGCCGCACGGGTTTTCTGCTCGGCCCCGGCGACTTGCGGCATACGCGCGGCCGGCGTGCCAGCGCGCGGGGAATAGGGAAAGACATGAAGATGGGTGAGGCCGATCTCCGTGACCAGATCAAGCGTGCTCCGGAACATTGCTTCGGTTTCCGTCGGGAACCCGGCAATGAGATCGGCCCCCAGTACAATGTCCGGGCGTCGCGCGCGTAATCGTTGGGCCGACCGGATCACATCGTCCCGCGAATGCCGCCGCTTCATCCGTTTCAGGATCATGTCGTCGCCGGCTTGCACGCTCAGATGCAGATGCGGCATCAGCCTCGGTTCGTTCGCGACGAGCGCGAGGATGCCGTCATCGATCGCGACCGGATCGAGTGAAGAAAGACGCAGTCGGGAAAGTTCCGGGACCAGAGCAAACAGCCGCCGCAGCAGCTGCCCAAGGCCCGGGCGGCCTGGCAGGTCGTTCCCGTAGGACGCGATGTCGACTCCGGTGAGGACCAGTTCACGATAGCCGTTCTCGACCAGAACACGGATCTGGCGGACAATTTCGCCGATCGGAACCGAGCGATTGTTGCCGCGCCCGTAAGGAATGATGCAGAAGGTGCAGCGGTGATCACAGCCTTGCTGGATCTGGACGAAGGCGCGGCAGCGGCCTTCGGGCCCCGCGATTAGGTGCGGTGCTGTTTCGGTCACGCTCATGATGTCGTTGACCAGAATATCCGGTCTGCCGTCCCTGGTCCATGTCGCCGGCTGCAACTTTTCTTCGTTGCCGATGACGCGGTCGACTTCCGGCATGTCCCGATAGCGCTCGGGATTGATCTGCGCGGCGCATCCGGTTACCACGATTTCGGCGTCCGGATCGGCGCGTCTGGTCCGCCGTATCGCCTGCCGGGCCTGACGCTCGGCCTCAGCTGTGACAGCGCAGGTGTTGAAAATAATTCGCTGGCGCTCCGATTGCAGCGGCTGATGCGTGCGGATGACTTCGGATTCGAAGGCGTTAAGCCGGCATCCAAAGGTCTCGATCCGGGCAGCGGAGTGCGGGATGACAGTCATGATTATGGAGACATGACGCCAATAATCCCGGATTGCAAGTGCGAGCCGCCACGAGGGACTTGCGTTGCCCGGTTTTTGTCGTCGCAATTGAGTCCGCGCCCGGCTCGCCGCCGTCGGTGAGATCTTCCGGGGCGGTTTCAGTTTTGATCGGCACCGGACTCGACGGCCCAGGCCGCAAAATTGAACATATTATGCAATTACCTAGGTCTGATTACGGATTCTGCTCCCGACGACCTGGTTCACGGCGCGTGGTTGTATGGTGAGCGGCGCCATCGGCCGCACGCATCGGCTCTGTCCGTATGAGGGATTTCGGTGTTCGGGAGGGGGTTCAGAGCCGCCGTCTGGAGATTAGCCGCATCGGGTCGGGGTATGCCAGGGTTTCGAGGATAGTCCAGCCCTGCTTGCGAGCCGTGGCGACGACGGCGCGCAGGGTACAGATCACGCTCGGCCTCATTGTTCGTGAAGGGAATTCGCAAGTTGGTGAGACACCGCAGGCCTCCGTTCTTGTATATCCGGAGACGGAGGGCAAGGGTGTGCCCGACGCGGTGTTTTTCGTCCCCGCTTGCCGCTCCGAAGCGGTGGTTGCACGTCGTGGAAAGCAATGGCCCGGTCGAGGATGCGATCATGGGCTTTGGCGATGAGATCGACTCGGGACCCGGGCCCGTCCCGTCTCGCGTGCGATGGGCGCTGCCCTGCGGGCACGTTCGAGGCTGAGGTGCATGCTGCGGGCCCCGTCTTCCTTCCCGATGCCGACCAAGATCTGGAGGTCGCGCCGGTGATGGGCGTTGCAGGCCGCGTGACGCATGTCCTCGAGGGTAAAGTCGCTGGCGGCATCGTCATGGACGAGGATGCCCGTGACGTTCCGGTCGACATCGCCGGGTCCGGCGCCGATGCGCAGGACGGTCAAGAACGGGGTGCACAACAGGTGGAGCCAACGGGCGCGGACTTCGATGCGGACTTCGGTTTCGTCAAGGTGTCTGACCGGGGCCACGGTCCGGATCCGGTCGGCGATCCGGTTGACGACATCCTCGAAGCGCTGTGCGCCGGCTCATGGCGGCGATCGTAGCCGTGGCGATGGGCACGGCGAACAGGTCACTCATCAGATCGGTCAGTCTCGTTTCGGGATTGACCCGGACATGCAGCAGATCGCTTACCCACGCGGTAATGCGTGGCCCGTACTGGACCGGGGTGGTCACGCCCGTCGGGAAGATCGCGCCGGTCACGGTGCCGCAAGCGCTGCAGAAGCAGCGATGGGCGCGGTGTTCGGTGACCTCCAGTGGTTGCGGTTCGGGCAGGTTGAAGACCTGCCGGCAGACCGGCGCGCCGTGACGGTCAGTCTCCGTCAGCGCGCCGCTGCGCCCGGCACAGGCGGATGGATCGTGATCTAGGACATGGTCCGGGGTCGTGGTCGGCGTCAGGGTCGGTCCCGTGTGCTCCGGCTGCCGCTGCTCGGCTTCGCGGACGGTCCGCGTTGGCTCCGGGCGCGCTTCGGTGTTGTGGTCTTCTTGTTCGGACCATCGCTGGACGGCGGCTTGCTGCTGGTGGTGCTGTCGAGCATCGCCTTGAAACGGTTGTCTCGGACCCGAAGAGCCCGCAGAAGCACGTCTGGCGGGCGCGCATCGTTCTTCTGAGCAACGATGGGCTCGGCAGGATGGCCATCATGAGAGAGACTGGCCAGGCGAAGAACAGTGTCTGACGCTGGCAGGACCGCTTCTATGGAAGACGGTGTGGACGGACTTCTGCGGGACAAGACGCGCCCGCCGGGCAAGACGCCTCTGGCTCCTGAGCCAGAGGCGAAGATCGTAGGGTTGACCCACACCTCGCCGCCTCACGCGGCGACCCACTGGACGCTGCGGGCGATGGCGAAGGCTGTGGGGGTGCCGCTTCGACGGTATGGGCGGTCTGGCAGGCGCATGGCCTGATGCCGCACCGCTGGCGGCCGTTCACGCTTTCGAACGATCCCGCCTGCCTCGAGACGCTGACCGACATCGTCGGCCTCTCCGTTGCGCCGCCGGCTCACGCGGTCGTGCTGTCGATCGATGACACGTCGCACAGTCAGGCACTTGACCGCACACAGCCGGGCCTGCCGCTGAAGAAAGGCCGCGGCGCCACCATGACACATGATTCCAGGCGCAACGGCACGACGACGCTGTTTGCCGCCCTGACCGTGCTCGCCGGCACGGTCATCGGCCAGCACGCCAGTCGGCATCGCCATCAGGAGTTCCTGAGATTCCTCAACCGCATCGCGCGCACGATACCCGCCGGCGTCCCGGTCCATGCCATCCTCGACAACGACGCCACTCACAAGCACAAGGACGTCCAGGTCTTGGCTCGCACGCCATCCGCGCTGGACCTTCCACGTCACCCCCACCTCGAGCGCGTGGCTGAACGCGCTCGAAGGCGTCTTCGCCAAGCGGACACGACGCCGTCTCAAAGACGGCGTCTGCCGTTCCGTACGCGAACTCCAGGATGCCATCCGCCGCTTCATCGACGAACACAACACCACCGAAGCCAAGCCCTTCGTCTGGACCGCCGATCCCGATACCATCATCGCCGCAAGAAAAAGAGGGTTCCAAAAGTTGGAATCAATCTACTGGCGCGGCGATACGGTCCCGCATGGCCGCGGTCTCCCGCTTGAGCACGGTCTTGTCCGGCTCAAACGCCGCAATCGTCTCGACGAGCGCCGTGACCAGGCGCAACAGGCCCCGACCCCAGTTCTCGATGATCATGGATGTCCCGGATGGGAGAGATCCCGGGCTTGCAAAGGCCTCGGCAGAGGTGGCGAGATCCTCCGTCCAGCCAACTACGGCGTTTCGGCCTCGACAGCCATCATGGCGGATAGCATCGCAAGGCGTTCGCCCGACGGCAGCGCCGCATAGCGCCGGCCTGGGTTGGCCGCCTTGCGCTTGATGCGCTGGCGGTCGGTGAAGTTGCGCCCCGCACCCTATGCACCCGGTCGGGCGCGAAGATGAACCAGACGATCTCGGTCCGCACCAAGCCCTGGGTGACCACCTGCAGCGCCAGCCGGCCAGCGTCGCGTCATACAGCGCCGAGGGGTGGTCCGAGACCATCACCTGACAGGGCAATCGTTTGAGCCAATCCGGAAGCGCGGCAGGGTCGGCCTCCGTGGAGCCGAAGCGATAGCGCCGGGCCGACCGCCGGGTCGCCTGCAGATACGGCGGATCACTGTAGACCAGCTTCCGGCCGGAGAATGGAAACGACGACAGAAAGGCATGCGCACAGCCATGCACCAGCTCGCCGGATGGTCACAGACAAAGACATTGAGCGCCGTGGCGCCGCAGTCGATGCCTATCGAGCGCAGGGACGGCGGCTTGCGAAGCATCAACGCACCGCTGCCCGGATGACTCTCGATGTCGATATCGTGCGGCGACATCAGCGCAATCAGCGTCTGACACAAACCCGCCGTCGCCTTCGATCCGAAACCCCATCCCCCGTTCCCGTCATACGAGAGCGCCATCTATAGACCGGCGATTCTGTAACGTCAAGAATAAACAGGGCCTCGACGACACCACACCAACACCCACAATCATCCCGCCACCGTCAACAATTAGTATCTGGATAGTTACCATATTATTAACATCTGGTGGGGCCGAATCACAGCTCTGCCGTTACCGGCAGCCGGTCCGTCCTGATCGCGATGTCAAAAGTCAGCGGCTGTGGTCAAGTGCATTGTCGCCATGAATCTGGCCCGACCAAGGACTGCATCCGCTCTGGCCGCTGTGCACGGATATGACCGAGCGCCGTCGCCATTATCACCGCGATGGACAGTTCGAGGCGGGGCCGCATCCGGGGCAGGCCCCGCAGGGCGTGCCGTTCGTAACCTTAAACTTGGTCAATCCGGCTGTTGATCCGCTCAAGCGCCGCATGGCCCTCGTCGAGCCGTTGCCATGTCGGCGAAGTGTGCGGTGTCGGCGTGAAGATCCGCCGGTCGGTGTCCAGCGGGACCCGGATGATGCGGCCATAGGCGCCGGCCTGATAATTGGGGGCGTTGTGGCAGGCCTCGCGACTCGCACACTCGAAGCCGTACGCTGCAGCCGGGCAGCGGTATCTCAGGGTATCGAAACCCTGAAAGGCCAGGGTCCGGAACCTCGTCGATCTCCGGACAGGTGCAAACTATCTTGCCTGTCTCGCTGTAGCTGATGATGTTGGCGCGACCGGAAACAGCGATCGGGTCATGGGCGTTCCCGGCGTCCAGCCCGGCTCCTGCGTCTCGTCCTTACAGAGCCACCGGGACGGGATCAAGGGTTGGACTTGATACTCATCCCAAACCATTGCTTTCAGAGGACCGTTGTCGAGGCTGCGATCAGCACAGAAATCCGTGCAATGCGGGGTCAACAGCGCGGTGCTCGAGAACACGGTGTTGATCGTGCTGGTGAGAGTTGGACTTTCCCTCGTCGACGCCAGCGTCACCGTCCATTCTTATGTCGTATCCGCTATCAGATGCAACTTGTTTCCGAATCCGGTTTTCGTCATTACCCGCGGCTGACCGGTCTTGCTGTCGTAGCTGACAGTCTCATGCTTGCCCCAGCGAGCATCCGGATCCGAGATCTGCTGCGTGTCACCATCCTTGCGGTGGGTCGAATGGCTCTCGATCACTTTGCCGCCATAGCCGAGACGCGTCCCGGACCCCGGCAACGCCTCCATCAGCGCCGCCCGCCACCGCTCGGTCATCGCGCTCACTGCACGCGTCTTCGCCTCCAGCGCGGTGCGGACCCTTAAGAACGCGGATTCCGTCAGGATGCCGTTGCGGACCGGGGTCTCCGGGCGCACGATTCGCTCCAGCCCGGTCTCGGGATCCATCTCGACCCGAGGTTTCGGCGTGCTGTGCTGTGGTAGCGGATCGAAACCGCAAATCTCGAGCAGCCCCGGAGCCCGTTCCAACTCCCGGGTCAGCGCCGCCACCGAAGGACGCTGGAGCACATCCTTTGTCAACACCGCCCGTCACATCGCAACTCCGGAGACTCCTGGCGACCACAGCCGCGCTGTGCCCCCAGCGCAGTGATGATCTCCTCATCGGGCAAGCTGTTGAACATCAGAGCGAGATGCTAAAGACTTGGCATTCTCTCGACATCATCCCAGGAAAACAGCGAGGACTGACTTTGGACCGACATGTCTTGTTCTTCCGGCTGGACCGTCGTGATCTTTTGAAACACTAGGGCGTGTTGATGAATTCATGAAATGCTGATAATCATTCTCCATCAATGATACTTTCCGGGGACTTATCATGGCGTTACGCCTGCTCATCCCGGATGCTGTCTGCTTGACACTCGAGCCGCTACTGCGTGAGAGCAAACACGCCGCCGGCGCCCCGCCACGGCTCAGCGATCGAATATTCATCGAAGCCGTCCTCTACCAGGCGCGGACCGGAACCCCCAGGCGCGACCTGCCCGACGAATTCGGCCATTGGAATGCCGTTTATCAGCGGTTTCGCCGTTGGGAGAAGCGCCACCTCCGGGCACGGCTCTGGCAACAGAGACAACAGGGAGACGATGAACCACTCAAGGAAGTGTTCATCGCTTCGACTATCGTGTGCGCTCATCAACACGCCGCCGGCGCGGTAAAAAAACGGTGGCCAGGAGGCCCAGGCTCTCGGCCGCTCCCGGGGTGGGTTCTCCACCAAGCTGCACGTCGCCTGTGCCAACGAAACAACCGGTGTGTCCTTCGTGTTGACGGGTGGCGAGCGCCATGATGGCGTGAGATTCGAGCTGCTGTGGAAGGCTTTGCCCAGCTCTCCCGCACCGGAGGCTGCGGTCATGGACAAGGCGTATGACAGCAAGGGCATTCGCCAGGTGCTGGCCGACCAGGGCGTCGAAGCCGTGATTCCCGCCCGGTCGAACCGGAGTGAGACGATTCATCACGATCAAGAAAAGTACAAGCGGCGCCAGCAGGTCGAGCGCTTCTTCAACAAGCTCAAACAATTCCGTCGCATTGCCACACGCTATGACAAGCTCGCTCGGACGGTCCTCGCGTTTGTCCACATTGTCTCAGCATGGATCATGCTTCGATCATTCGTCAACACGCCCTAGATAGTGTCGTCACGAAATACCAGCCCAGAGCGCCAGACACCGAATCTGCACCGCGGCAAGGAACGATGCGGCATTCCTGGCGTATCGCGTGGCAATCCCACGCCAACGCTTGAGCCACAGAAAGGCGTTCTCCACCAAATGCCGGCGCCGGTAGAGATGGACATCATACGCTCTGGGGTGCTTGCGGTTGCGCTTCGGCGGAACCACTGGAATGACTTCATGCTCCTCACAATAAGACAGGATGGCATTCGTGTCATAGGCCTTGTCCGCCAACAAATACTCGGCATCTATCCCTTCAATCAGCTCGACCGCTTGACTGCAATCTGCTGCCGTCCCCTCGGTCACCAACACCCGCACCGGCATCCCATGCGCGTCCACAGCCAGGTGCAGCGTCGTGTTCAGCCCCCTTTTGTGCGATCCATCGCCTGATTGCCGCCGACCGCACCGCTCGCATGGGGATGGACCTTGAGATGACTGGCGTCCATCACCAGCCACTCATCGTCCGGCTCATCCACCAGAGGCTCCAGCAACGCCCCCCAGAGCCCCTTGTCCCGCCAGCGACAGAACCGACGATGGGTATTTTTCCAATCTCCATAGTCCGGCGGCACATCACGCCAGGGAGCGCCGGTACGCAGAATCCAGAAGATCGCATTAATGAACCGTCGATTATCCTGCGCCACCCCACCCCAACGTCCCGCTCGGCCAGGCAGATGAGGCTCCAACAACAGCCAGACCCTGTCCGAAATGTCGTGACGCCGATGAGCCAATCCCATAAGTCGCCTCCAAGAACCATCGAGTGAGTTCGACAGATAGTACAGATAAACATCACTCATGACGACACTATCTAGGAAATGCAGCAGGTCGCGTTCTAACAAGGGGCTCGGGCGTGCCGGATAGAATTGGCTCAAGATCTTGATATCAATTGCAAAACAGGATCGGTGCTCGCCGCATGACGAAGGCCGGAAGCCGCCCGCAGATCCGAATCGGACACAGGGAGCCAGATCCGGTCCGCATTCCGGCCGACGACCGGCGGAAACCGATAAAACTCTTGAACCTCTTGCAAAATTCCTGTCCCCAGGGTCCGGTGAGCCCGGATCGGTCGGTTGCTTCCGTTCACCTCTGCACCTGGAGGTCGGAATCCATGGATTCGCGGTGTCTCATCAGAGACGATGAGAACAAACAGGGACCTTTGCGGACATCGGGACACGCCTCTCCGGGCCCCTCTCTTCGAGAGGGCCGCGAAGGGTCGGCATGCGTTGTCGGAGCCGCGCTATGGGGCGGCGAGACGTATCAACTGGTCAGCCGCCAGGGCCAGGATGCCGAACATGAGATGGCAGGCGACCCTGGAATGTCCACGGACGCGGACATGGCGCCCGCCACACTCATCCTTGAGGCGGGCGTTGGTCCTCTCGACACCGGACCGGATCCGGAACCGCACGGTCTCGGGATCGACATGGCCTATTGCACGCCGGGCCCGGGCCTCCCGGTCCCGCTCCTCCTTGAGGTCCTTGTCCCGGCGCGGATTGACATCGATGATCGGCACATGGCCAAGCCGTTCGCTCATCTGGTAGATCTCTCTGGCATCATAGGCCGCGTCCATGAGATCGTAGAGATTGGTCACACGCGCGGCGGTCATCATCGCCAGCGGGATCGCGACCTGGCTGTCATGGACGGATGCCGAGGTGAGGACGGTACTCAGCGGCACCCCGCAGTCTGCTGTGTCGATATGCAGCTTGTAACCGCGCCAAGCCTCCATGACCCCTTTGGCATTCTTCTTTGCCCCGTGATCGCAGACCTTCGGCAGCGCGTCGAGCATCTCATCGAGATCCATCCCGTTCGCTTGCCGTTCGAGACGCCCAGGCTCCTTCGTCCTCTCCTCGCCCTTGCGGGGCCGGCCGCGCTTGCGGTTCGGCGTCCTGGCCTTCGGCTTCGGGGCCGGCGTCTCCCGGGCCTCGATGGCCGTCGAGTCCCGCGACACGTGGCCGATGAGCGCGTCGCCCAGTGTCTCTGCAACCAGAGCCGCGTGCATCCTCTCCGGAAGACGGGACTGCGACCATTCGGCAAACGTCCGCGAAAACGTCGCTTCACTCGGGATCTCCGCGACACGCGACCAGCCGCACAGCCGGCGCAACGTCGGGTCCACCTTGAGCCTGTCGATCAGGTGGCGGGTCGTCGGCAGACCCCACACCGCCTTGGCGATGACGCCACGGGCCAGCGCCTGGCGATCCTCCCGGGGCCGACCCGGACCGGTCCACACCTCATCGACGAAGCCCTCCACCTTGACGAGATCGAGAGCTGTCACGAAACGCTTGTACGTCTCGAGGAGAGGACCGACCGCCTCGGCCAACGCAGGGAAAAGGTCCCCTTGAAATCGGTGCCAGAGATCGGATAGAGTCGAGCCAAGGGTCATCGGGGCCACCTCCTCGGTATCTTGGTATTGTAGAAACACAACAGACCACGAGGTGGCCCCGAAACCCAGGCCCTCGACAAGGCAAAAAACCGGTCGGGCCGGCAATTTTGCAAGAAGCTCTCTTGAGAGAAAATTTCGAGATCGGGCTCCCACCGGATCCGGAAAGATTGTCCAACTCATTGAAAGATAACGGAAAATTGATCAGATGCAAGGGACCGTTTGAGGGATCAATTATTTGGACCCTGCAAAATTGATAGTCATCTCAATGGGTTATGGGCAACGCAAGTTCCTCGACACCGGGCGCGTCAGATGCCGTGCGATTGGCTATACGTCGTGTCCATCGGTCAGTTAGGCAGAGTATCAAGGTCAAGTTTGCCGAAAAAGCTGGTGGATGCTGGCCCAGTCATCAGCACGCGGTCAGTCTGCGTCCATTCGACGACAAGTTCGCCGCCGTCGAGGACAATCGTTGCTGTCCGATCCGCGCGCCCGCGGCGTATGGCAGCGACCAATACGGCACAGGCGCCGGACCCACAGGCTCGAGTGATGCCTGCCGCGCGCTCCCACACCCGCATGCGGATCCGGTCCGGTGTCAGCACGGTGGCGAATTCGATATTCGCCCGTTCGGGAAACATCGGGTGACGTTCGAGTACCGGACCAATCTCCGGCAGCGGTACCGCATCGATATCGTCGACAAGGAAAACCGCGTGCGGGTTGCCGAGGTTGACGCAACAGCAATCATCAGCCGGAGCGTCCCGGAGCGGCACATGCAGTGTATCGGATGACCGCGCCAGAGGAATGTCGCGCCAGTCGAATCTGGGCGACCCCATATCGACAGTGATCTGTCCGTCGTTGCGGCGTTTGCAGACCAGCGAACCGGCAATGGTTTCGATAGTCACGGTCTCACGACCAGTCTGATCCATCAGAAGCGCGGCGACGCAACGGCTGCCGTTGCCACAAGCCTCGGCCTCGCTGCCGTCCGGATTGTGGATCTGTATATAAGCCTCACCGCAATGTCTTGGCGGCAGGATTGTCAGGATTTGATCGCAGCCGATACCGTGTCGACGGTCGGCAACGGTTTGGCAAGTGGCGGCCGTCAAACCCGGGTTCTGGTTGCGTCCATCGAAAACGACAAAGTCATTGCCGAGGCCGTGCATTTTCGTGAAGTCGAGCATGATGTTTTCAATACTGGGGGATCGGGGTTAATCGAGTGCGAAGACCCGGACGAGCGCTGTTTTGACGGCCTCGGCATCCCGCTGCGAAAACGTGCCGATATGTTGCACGATCAAAACGTTATCGAGGGAGCTTCTTGCAAAATTGCCGGCCCGACCGGTTTTTTGCCTTGTCGAGGCTGATTTTGTTGTCGAGGGCCTGGGTCCCGGGGCATCCCGTGGTCTGTTGTGTTTCTACAATAACAAGATACCGAGGAGGTGACCCCGATGACCCTTGGCTCGACCCTATCCGATCTCTGGCGCCGATTTCAAGGGGACCTTTTCCCTGCGTTGGCCGAGGCGGTCGGTCCTCTCCTGGAGACGCACAAGCGTTTCGTGACAGCTCTCGATCTCGTCAAGGTGGAGGGCTTCGTCGATGGGGTGTGGACCGGTCCGGGTCGGCCCCGGGAGGATCGCCGGGCGCTGGCCCGTGGCTTCATCGCCAAGGCGGTATGGGATCTGCCGACGACCCGCCACCTGATCGACAGGCTCAAGGTGGACCCGACGTTGCGCCGGCTGTGCGGCGGATCGCGTATCGCGGAGATCCCGCGTGAAGCGACGTTTTCGCGGGCGTTTGCCGAATTTTCGCAATCCCGTCTTCCGGAGAGGATGCACGCGGCTCTGGTTGCAGAGACACTGGGCGATGCGCTCATCGGCCACGTGTCGCGGGACTCGACGGCCATCGAGGCCCGGGAGACGCCGGCCCCGAAGCCGAAGGCCAGGACGCCGAACCGCAAGCGCGGCCGGCCCCGCAAGGGCGAGGAGAGGACGAAGGAGCCTGGGCGTCTCGAACAGCAAGCGAACGGGATGGATCTCGATGAGATGCTCGACGCGCTGCCGAAGGTCTGTGATCACGGGGCAAAGAAGAATGCCAAAGGGGTCATGGAGGCTTGGCGCGGTTACAAGCTGCATATCGACACAGCAGACTGCGGGGTGCCGCTGAGTACCGTTCTCACCTTGGCAACGGCTTGGCCATGTGCCGATCATCGATGTCAATCCGCGCCGGGACAAGGACCTCAAGGAGGAGCGAGACCGGGAGGCCCGGGCCCGGCGTGCAATAGGCCATGTCGATCCCGAGACCGTGCGGTTCCGGATCCGGTCCGGTGTCGAGAGGACCAACGCCCGCCTCAAGGATGAGTGTGGCGGGCGCCATGTCCGCGTCCGTGGACATTCCAGGGTCGCCTGCCATCTCATGTTCGGCATCCTGGCCCTGGCGGCTGACCAGTTGATACGTCTCGCCGCCCCATAGCGCGGCTCCGACAACGCATGCCGACCCTTCGCGGCCCTCTCGAAGAGAGGGGCCCGGAGAGGTGTGTCCTGACGTCCGCAAAGGTCCCTGTTCGGTCTCATCGTCTCTGATGAGACACCGCGAATCCATGGATTCCGACCTCCAGGTGCAGAGGTGACCGGAAGCAACCGACCGATCCGGGCTCACCGGACCCTGGGGACAGGAATTTTGCAAGAGGTTCATGGGTGAACATCTTGAGACGAACCTGACGGGACATGGTCGAACCGGTTTCGCACCAATCTTCAATGATCACGTCGCTCGACCGTACCGCGCCTTGCGACGCGATGATCATGGCTAGGGCCGACTGCGCGTGTCTTTCGTCGAATTCCGCTGAAAAGATCACCAGGGTCGACCCGGTGCTTCGCAGCTTGTCGGTTCGTAAACGGAACCCACGACGATGTCCAATGGTTCATAGCTCACACCACGCGTCCTTGTCCTCGAGAGAGGCCCATTCGCTCATCGTGCCTGTGAGGCTGTGCAAATGATCATCACGTCCCGGCGCGACCTTGTAGAGGCGCAGACAATCGTTTTCCGACGCGAAGGCGATCATATCGCCTTCATGCAGATCAGCCGCCTTGCGGAGCTTTCGTCCGCGCTTGCCGCTCTGGAGCGGCGGCTGCGCGTCATGGAAAGCGATGACCCGGTCGAGGATGCGATCATGGGCTTTGCCGATGAGATCGACCAAGGACCCATGCCTGTTCCGGCAGGTCTCGCGTGCGATTTACACGGCCCTGCGAGCACGTTCGAGGAGGCGGTGCATGCTGCGGACCCCGTCTTCCTTCTCGATGTCGATTGGGCTTGGAGTTCGCGCGGATGATGGGTGTTGCAGGCCGCGTGACGCACATCCTCGAGGGTAACGTCACTGGCGAAATCGTCATGGACGAGGGGGCCCGTGACGTCCCGGTCGACATCGGCGCGTCCGGTGCGGATGTGCAGGACGGTCAGGAGTGGGGAGCACAGCACATGGAGCCAGCGGGTACGGCTTTCGATGTGGGCTCCGGTTTCGTCAAGGTGTTTGACCGGGGCCACGGTCCGGATCCGGTCGACGACGTTTTCGAAGCACTGTGCAGTGCGCCGGCTCATGACGGCGATCGTGGCTGTGGAGATCGGCACGGCGAACCGGTTGTTCATCAGGTCGGCCAGTCTCTTCTCGAGACTGACCGGACATGCAGCAGATCGCTTACCCACGCGGTGATGCGTGGCCCTTACTGGACCGGGGCGGTCGCGGTCCCGCAGAAGCAGCGATGGGCGCGGTGTTCGGTGGTCTCCAGTGGTTGCGGTTCCGCGTGCCGTGATGGTCGGTCTCCGTCAGCGCGTCGCCGCACCCGTCGCAGGCGGCCGGATCGTGTCCATAGCATGGTCCGGGGCCACGATCGGCATCAGGATCGGTCCCGTGGTGGCCCGGCTGGCCGCCGTTCGGCGTCGCGGACGGTCCGCGCGGCTCCGGGTGCACTTCGGTGTTGTGATTTTCTTGTTCAGGCTATCGCTCGACGTCGGCTTGTTGCTGGTGGTGCTGTCGAGCGTCGCACTGCGTTCGAACGCGGCGATGCGGTCCCGCAGGGCCGCGATCTCCCGCTCGAGCGTGGTCTTGTCCGGATCAAGCGCCGCAATCGTCTCGACGAGCGCCGTGGCCAGGCGCAACAGCCTCCGTCCTCCGTCCTTGAAGATTACGGATATCCCGGATGGGGAGAGATCCCGGGCCCGCAAATGCCTCGGCAGAGGTGGCGAGATCCTCCGTCTAGCCCATTACGGCGTCTCGGCTTCGACAGCCATCATGGCGGATAGCACCGCAAGGCGTTCGCCCGGCGGCAGCGCCGCGTAGCGCCGGCCCCGGTCCGCCGCCTTGCGCGTGATGCGCTGGCGGTCGGTGATGTTGTGCCCGGCGCAGCGCGCCCAGTGCATCCGGTCGGGCACGAAGTTGAATCACACGACCGCGGTTCGCACCAGGCCCTGGGTAACCCACCTGCAGCGGCTGGCCGGCACTAGTATATTGATCCTTACAGAGATATCCGTTGATTTGTCGATCACGGAGGTCTGCAAGATGCGCCCTGGTGTTTCATACCAAACGCAAGTCATATGAACCGATACAGTGAGGCATCGGGATCAGCACGATGGGGCTACGGCCCAGCTGCGCCGGGTTGTATTGGTGATGACGTCGGGCTGGTCGGTCAGCCATTGCCACCCCGTCCAGCAGGCGTCCCTCAGGGCGGAGACATCCTTGAACACGCGGTTGGCGAAGCGGTTCGATTTCAGGAACAGAATGATCTGCTCCATCGGATTGAGTTCCGGACTGTAGGGCGGCAGATGCACGAGCGTCAGGTTGGGGGGAACGAGAAGGTCGCCCGAGCGATGCCAGCCCGCCCCGTCCAGCACAATCACGCCGTGCGCACCCGGCGCCACGGCCGCGCCGATCGCCGCCAGATGCTCGTTCATCGACGCCGTGTTCGCCCTGTCCGCCACGTGGGCGATGCCGACGCCGCGCTCTGCGCAGGTGGCGCCGAACAGATAGACGTAGCCATAGCGATGGTCGCGCAGGATGCGCGGACGCTGCTTCCCATTCGCCCAGACCCGTGTCGTCATCCCCTTCTGGCCGATGCGCGCTTCGTCCTGGAACCAGATTTCTATCGGACCCGCCAGCGCCTCAGAGCTGAGCGCCGACGTCAACTGTGCCTCGAACTCCGCCACGAACGACCTCTGCCGCTCCGCGTCGGCTTTGGGGTGGACCGGCCGCCCCGAGACAAAGCGAAACCCGGCCCTTCGGAGCATCATACGGGCACCGCTCTCCGTATAGATGACCCCGAAGGCCTCCTCGATTTTCCGTAAGATGTCCTGAACGCGCCAGCGCGTCACACCGTCCCGCTCAAGCTCGGGACCCGCCTCGATCCAGGCGCCGATCTCGGCGATCTGCGCGTCCGTCAACCGGCCCTCGCTCCCGCCGCGCGGGAGATCCGCGAGGCCGTCGAAGCCCTCCGTGTTGTAGCGCAACACCCAGTCGCGCAGGATTTGAAGCTCCATGCCCTGCGCCCGAGCCGCCTCCGTGCGAGACGCACCCTCCATGATCATGGCGAGCGCACGCGCGCGCGACGCTTGCTTCGCGTCCCCGCAGTGCCTCGAAAGCGCGTGGAGCTCGTCCGCTGTGTGTGCCGTCCAGGTTATCGGCGTTGCCGCACTCATCGTCATCCTCCGGCGCTGGTGAGTCGATCACCACAGTCTATGAAGGTCGTCCGGACCGTCACCCCAACATATTGGGATGGTGAGTCAATTTGGAGCGCGCTTGGTATCATTCACGCTCACTTCGGACGACCGGCATCGCCTTGAAACGGTTGTCCCGGACCCGAAGAGCCCGCAGACGCACGTCTGGCGGGCACGCATCGTTCTTCTGAGCGACGACGGGTTCGGCAGGATGGCCATCATGAGAGAGACCGGCAAGGCGAAGAACAGTGTCTGGCGCTGGCAGGACCGCTTCTATGGAAGACGGTGTGGACGGACTTCTGCGGGACAAGACGCGTCCGCCGGGCAAGACGCCTCCGGCTCCTGAGCCGGTGGCGAAGATCGTAGAGTTGACCCACACCTCGCCGCCTCACGCGGCGACCCACTGGACGCTGCGGGCGATGGCGAAGGCTGTGGGGGTTGCCGCTTCGAGGGTCTGGGCGGTCTGGCAGGCGCATGGCCTGATGCCGCACCGCTGGCGACAGTTCAAGCTTTCGAACGATCCCGCTTTCGTCGAGACGCTGACCGACATCGTCGGCCTCTCCGTTGCGCCGCCGGCTCACGCGGTCGTGCTGTCGATCGATGACACGTCGCAAATTCAGGCACTTGACCGCACACAGCCCGGCCTGCCGCTGAAGAAAGGCCGCGGCGCCACCATGACACATGATTCCAGGCGCAACGGCACGACGACGCTGTTCGCCTCCCTGACCGTGCTCGCCGGCACGGTCATCGGCCAGCACGCCAGTCGGCATCGCCACCAGGAGTTCCCGAGATGCCGCAACCGCATCGCGCGCACGATACCTGCCGGCGTCCCGGTCCATGCCATCCTCGATAAAGACGCTACTCACAAGCACAAGGACGTCCGGGTCTGGCTCGCACGCCATCCGCGCTGGACCTTCCACGTCACCCCCACCTCGAGCGCGTGGCTGAACGCGGTCGAAGGCGTTTTCGCCAAGCTGACACGACGCCGTCTCAAATACGGCGTCTGCCGCTCCGGACGCGACCTCCAGGACGCCATCCGCCGCGTCATCGACGAACACAACACCACCGAAGCCAAGCCCTTCGTCTGGACCGCCGATCCCGATACCATCATCGCCGCAAGAAAAAGAGGGGTCCAAACATTGAAATCAATCCACTAGGTCGTGTTGAGGGATTCATGAAATGCTGATGATCATTCTCCATCAATGACATTTTCCGGGGACTTATCATGGTGTTACGCCTGCTCATCCCGGATGCTGTCTGGTCGATACTCGAGCCGCTACTGCGTGAGAGCAAACACGCCGCTGGCGCCCCGCCACGGCTCAGCGACCGACTGGTCATCGAAGCCGTCCTCTACCAGGCGCGGACCGGAACCCCCTGGCGCGACCTGCCCGATGAATTCGGCCATTGGAATGCCGTCTATCAGCGGTTTCGCCGTTGGGAGAAGCGCCATCTCCGGGCACGGCTCTGGCAACAGAGACAACAGGCAGACGATGAACCACTCAAGGAAGTATTCATCGCTTCGACCATCGAGCGCGCTCATCAACACGTCGCGGGCGCGGTAAAAAACAGCGGCCAAGAGGCCCAGGCTCTCGGCCGCTCCCGGGTGGGCTCTCCACCAAGTTGCACGAGGTTGTGCTTCCTTAACCTAAGTTGGCAGTTTTTTTCCACTGCTCGTGCCTGATCGGGGGATGTTTGCGGCCTGAGAACATCACATATTTGGCTCTTCCATCGCCTGAACTTCTATATGATGGATGTGGGTGCCCGGAACTCTTTTGTGGGGCCAGGACCTTGTCGTCGCGTCGATATCCCCCTTGCCACGCGCGCCGGCGCGCGTGTCCGGGCAACACATCGCCAACCCTTCGCCCGCGCCCTGTACATCAAGGCCACCAGGACCCACACCGACAAGGACGGCAAGCCCGTGCGAAGCCACAGGCTGATGCTCTCCCAGCGCGTCGGCGACAGGGTGCGCCACAGGACGCTGCTCAATTTCGGCCCCCACGATCCGATCCCGCGCGAGAAGTGGCAAGGAGGTCACAGCCCTCGCCGAGGCGCTGCTCCACACCCGCCCGCCGCTGCTCGAAGCCGTGCCGGCCGTGCCGAAGACATCGTCGCCAGGCTCAGGGCCAGGGGGGCCACAGCGAAGCGGTGCAGGAAGAGGCGCGCCAGCCCGACATCGCCACCATCGACCGCGATACCCTGGAGCACGAGACCCCGCGCACGGTCGACTGCGAGCGCCTGTGCGACCGCCGCGCTTCTTCCGCTGGACGGGCGACCGCAAGACGCTTGAGCGCATCGGCGCCCTTCTCTGGCGCCACCGGGCCGCCATCCAGCGGGAGCTGTTGAACCGTGAGCGCGCGCTGCTCGACCTCCCCGACACCATCGCCTTCTACGATCTCACCAACCTTCACGACCACGGCCACACGCACGGTGAGCGTCCCAGGTTCGGCCGCTCCAGGCAGAAGCGCGACGCTTGTCCCCTGATCACGCTGGCGCCGGCTTCCCGCGCAGGTGCGAGATCCGGCCGGGCACCGCGCACGAGCCGGGCCGGCTGGAGGACGCGCTGGCCAGGCTCGAGGCGGTGTGCGGCGGCACGGCGCCGACGCCCACGGTGGTCATGGACGCGGGCATGGCCAGCGCGGAGAACATCCTGTGGCTGGGCGAGCGGGGCTACGACTGGATCGCCCTCGGCCGGGGCGGCGGCGAGGTCTTGCTGATCACCAGCGCGCATCACGAAGGGCGCGGCTCTCTGTTGTCAGCGAGGGCAAGAAGAAGGCCGGGACCTCGATCCTGGGCCTGACGCGGACCCGCTTCGAGGCGGCGCTGGAAAGGCTCCACAGCGGCCTCCCGGTCAAGGGCCGCCTCAAGCGCTACGACGGGTGCTGGAGAGCATAGGCCGCCTCAAGCAGCGCTTCCCTGCGGTCGCCAGGTCCTACGAGACCACGCTCGAGACGGCGGACACCGGCGCCAACCCGTCTGCCGTGCGCTTCAAGCGCAGGCCGCAATACGACGAGGCCGTGAGGGCGCCGGCGCCGATGGGCTGCGCACCAGCCACGTCGACCGGGATATCGAGACGGTCCTGCGGACCGACTGGCGTATCACCGACATCGAAGCCCCCTTCCGCAGTCTGAAATCCGAGCTCGGCCTTCGCCCGATCTGCCACCAGCGCGACCGTCGCATCGCGGCCCACCTGCAGATCGCCGTGCTGGCCTGTCACGCCGTGCATCTGATCCGTACCCGGCTCGCCGCACGGGCATCCACAAGTGCGGGGCATCGGTCCGCGACGGTCCTGCGGAGCTGGGTGCGGATCACCACGCGTCTGCGCCAGACCGACGCCACGTTGATCGTCAACCGCCAGGACACGCGCCCGGCCGCCGAGGGTGCCGAAATCTCCTCGGCAGCGGCCGTGGAACCCGCCATCCACCGCAGGAGGGCTCGTCTGACGAGCTGACAGAAGCCAACAAAATGTCGGGCCATGTTGCAATCGGCCGAGAAAAATATCGACCTATATCAAAGCGATAAAGACAATAGAACAAAAAAATGCCAACCTGGGGAAAGAACCGGTGTGTCCTTCGTGTTGACGGGTGGCGAGCGCCATGATGGCGTGGGATTCGAGCTGCTGTGGAAGGCTTTGCCCAGCTCTCCCGCACCGGAGGCTGCGGTCATGGACAAGGCGTATGACAGCAAGGGCATTCGCCAGGCGCTGGCCGACCAGGGCGTCGAAGCCGTGATTCCCGCCCGGTCGAACCGGATTGAGACGATTCATCACGATCAAGAAAAATACAAGCGGCGCGAGCAGGTCGAGCGATTCTTCAACAAGCTCAAACAATTCCGTCGCATTGCCACATGTTATGACAAGTTCGCTCGGACGGTTCTCGCGTTTGTTCACGTTGTTTCAGCACGGAGTATGCTTCGATCATTCGTCAATACGGCCTAAACACCACCACCCCAGCACATGCAATCGTCCCGCCACCGTCAGCAACGTGGTATCGGGGCAGTTACAATTCCGCAGCACTTGTCGGTCAAGCCTGGCGCGCTACATAGTGCCGCCGTGGCGAAACAGGTAAACGCGGCCGACTCCCAATTGGCTGGGCTCTGTCGCAGAGACGACATCCTTTGCGGGTTCGAGTCCCGCCGGCGGCACCATGTTCGGTTAACGCTCTCAGCGTGCGGCAGCCACCACCCGCGCGACCACACTGCGCCGTTTCGGCGTGAGCGACGCGCGCCTTGCCGCTTCTAGCCCTGCGGTCCTTTCAGCATTTCAAATCATCTTCCAGGCTGCATTTCATCCCGCATCCAGTATGCAGGCGTTTGGCAGATCACGCTATGCGAGTAGGCTTGCCGCTGCAAGCAATACATGGGCTCCCACTCTGTCGGGTCGCCTGCCGAATATAACCTCTTGACCCGGCTGGGGTCGTTCCCTGGCTCGGCAGAGCAGCCTCTTCCCTTTAGAACCTCTTGCAAAATTCCTGCCCCCAGGGTCCGGTGAGCCCGGATCGATCGGTTGATCCCGGTCACCTCTGCACCTGGAGGTCGGAATCCATGGATTCGCGGTGTCTCATCAGAGATGATGAGAACAAACAGGGACCTTTGTGGACATCGGGACACGCCTCTCCGGGCCCCTCTCTTCGAGAGGGCCGCGAAGGGTCGGCATGCGTTGTCGGAGCCGCGCTATGGGGCGGCGAGACGTATCAACTGGTCAGCCGCCAGGGCCAGGATGCCGAACATGAGATGGCAGGCGACCCTGGAATGTCCACGGACGCGGACATGGCGCCCGCCAAACTCATCCTTGAGGCGGGCGTTGGTCCTCTCGACACCGGACCGGATCCGGACCCGCACGGTCTCGGGATCGACATGGCCTATTGCACGCCGGGCCCGGGCCTCCCGGTCTCGCTCCTCCTTGAGGTCCTTGTCCCGGCGCGGATTGACATCGATGATCGGCACATGGCCAAGCCGTTCGCTCATCTGGTAGATCTCTCTGGCATCATAGGCCGCGTCCATGAGATCGTAGAGATTGGTCACACGCCCGGCGGTCATCATCGCCAGCGGGATCGCGGCCTGGCTGTCATGGACGGATGCCGCGGTGAGGACGGTCCTCAGCGGCGCCCCGCAGTCTGCTGTGTCGATAGGCAGCTTGTAACCGCGCCAAGCCTCCATGACCCCTTTGGCATTCTTCTTTGCCCCGTGATCACAGACCTTCGGCAGCGCGTCGAGCCTCTCATCGAGATCCATCCCGTTCGCTTGCTGTTCGAGACGCCCAGGCTCCTTCGTCCTCTCCTCGCCCTTGCGGGGCCGGCCGCGCTTGCGGTTCGGCGTCGGGGCCTTCGGCGTCGGGGCCGGCGTCTCCCGGGCCTCGATGGCCGTCGGGTCCCTCGACACGTGGCCGATGAGCGCATCGCCCAGTGTCTCTGCAACCAGAGCCGCGTGCATCCTCTCCGGAAGACGGGACTGCGAAAATTCGGCAAACGCCCGCGAAAACGTCGCTTCACGCGGGATCTCCGCGACACGCGACCAGCCGCACAGCCGGCGCAACGTCGGGTCCACCTTGAGCCTGTCGATCAGGTGGCGGGTCGTCGGCAGACCCCATACCGCCTTGGCGATGAAGCCACGGGCCAGCGCCCGGCGATCCTCCCGGGGCCGACCCGGACCGGTCCACACCTCATCGACGAAGCCCTCCACCTTGACGAGATCGAGAGCTGTCACGAAGCGCTTGTGCGTCTCGAGGAGAGGACCGACCGCCTCGGCCAACGCAAGGAAAAGTTCCCCTTGAAATCGGTGCCAGAGATCGGATAGGGTCGAGCCAAGGGTCATCGGGGTCACCCCCTCGGTATCTTGTTATTGTGAAAACACAACAGACCACGGGCTGCCCCGAAACCCAGGCCCTCGACAACAAAATCAGCCTCGAGAAGGCAAAAAACCGGTCGGGCCGGCAATTTTGCAAGAAGCTCTTTATTCATACCGAAGCGCAGGAGCTGCCGGCGAATGACAAGTTCTGGCGAATTTATCCTTGTGAAGATCCTGAAGAGCATCGTGGTGCCTCCGGGCTGCAATACCATCGTTGCGCTGGCGGGTCTGCTGCTGCTCCCCTTTGCGCCCCGCTTGGCGGCGGGCTTAGCACTCTTCGCGTTGGGATCGCTCTATGCCTTCAGTACCGCGATCATGGCCGATGCATTAGAGCGGGGCCTGTACGAGCACCCGACCTTGTCGTCGAGAATTGAACTGTCTACAGCAGAGGTAATAATCGTGCTGGGTGGGGGAGGCTACCACGCTCCGCTCGATTATGAAGGCGTCGAGACGGTCGGCGGCGCGACCCTGGAGCGTCTGCGTTACGCGGCGTCTCTGCACCGGCTCACCGGACTGCCCCTGCTCGTGACGGGCGCAGGCACGGTGCCCGGCATGCCGCCCGAGGCGAAACTGATGGCGCGCTCGCTCAAGAATGACTTCGGCATCGACGTACGCTTCGTGGAAAGCCGTTCCCGAAACACTGCCGAGAACGCCGCCAACAGCGCGGCGCTGCTTGCCAAGGCAGGAATCACACACATCGTGCTGATGACGCATGCGACCCACATGTCACGTGCGGTGGACGCTTTCGAGCGCCGGGGTCTCAGTGTATTGCCAGCGCCGATCGTGACGGGCGATGTTCCGTTCAGCATTGCCGCCTTCCTGCCCCGCGCAGACGCCCTCGCAAGTTCCGCCGCAGCCTTCAACGAGTATGTCGGACGCTTGTGGTATCGGATCCGCTACTGAGGGCGACGCGGCAGACGGAGAAGTTCAAACTGAGTGTCTGACCTAAAATTGGTTAGGTGGTCTCGACACGAGCGATTTAATCTCGTTTACGGACCAATTTCAGACTTCCTGACCTCTAGTGATTTGGTGTGACACCGGCTGGGTGGGTTCCGGGGCTGCGTCGATCTCGTAGACCATGCGCAGATTGGTCCCGGGGAAGAGCGTTTCGGTGGCGTTGAGCTCGTTCAGGAGGGCATCGATCTGGCGGTCGCAAGCGTCATTTGCGAGGCCGAGAATGTGGACCCGGAGAACGCCGTTGGCGGGGTCCGGCAGGATGTCGGCGTCGGCGGTCATGAGAGCCTGAAGCAGTTTCCGGGGATGAGGCTTCTTGCCTTGTCCCTGCATGACGGGGAGCATCATGCGGGTTTCGGCGCGGTAGGCGATCATGCGGATGATGTCGAGGAGGCGGCGGTCGCGTGAGGGCAGGGCATCGAGCTGTTGGTCTTCGTCGAGGTCGCCGGCTCGACAGTGCTTCGGCACGTTCCTGCGGCTGGCCCTGGCGATTTCGAGGGCACCCTCGAGGTCGCTGACTTCTCTCCTGAGCTGCGCCTTCGGCCTCTTTTTCCTGGCCGCGCCGGCGATCCGGTTGCGCAGGCTGGCGAGCCGGCGTTCGGCGCTGCGGATTGCCTTGTCATAGGCCCGCCGGAGCGGGTTTACGACCATGGTGTCGGGATCGAGAGGCTCGAGTTCGTGGGTCGGCAGGGCGTCGAGATTGAACTCGTCGCGCATGTACTTGAAGAAGTTTTCCTGCGACCAGCGCGAGAACATGGCGCCTGCGGCCTCGCTCATCGGTTTGTGCGGATCGGTGACGATGAAGGGGATCTGACGGCCGTTGTCCAGCAGGCGGCGGATCTGGCGCACCCTGAAGCCGTTCGGCAACGTCACCGGCTTTTCGGCCAGCCGCACGGAGGCGGTGCGGTTTGTCGCCGGTCCGTGAATGGGAACGGTCGTCGCGCCGAAGTCCTCGACCGGCCAATCCTCGCCGCCGAAGTTCTTGTGCCAGGTCAGGCAGGCGATGCCGCGCCTCGCCAGCCGGCGGAACAGATCCGGGCTTCGCGGTCGAAGACCAGGGTGAGCGCGGGGTGGCCGGGCGCCTCTGCGGTCAGGTCCGGCGCCTGGGCGTCGACGATCCCGAGGTCCTGCAGCGCCGGCACCACGTCGGCTTCGATGGCGGCGACCATCTTCGGATCCAGCGTCTTATGCAGACAGAGCAGGGGCTTGCCGCCCAGGGCGTTGATCCAGTAGCCGGTGCTGGCCGGCAGGCACAGCTTCTGGCGCGAGACGAAGTGTTTCGGCAGGCGTCCCTTGCGGCCGGCGTAGACCTTGACGTGCCCGTCGACGGCCAGCGTCGCCCAGAGCTCCGGCTCGTCGGCCTGCCAGCGCCTGGCAAGGGCGCGCTGCCAAGCCCGCACGCCGGCCTCGTCGTTGGCGATCAGAGCGATCTTGCGCCGCAGGGTCTTGACCTCGGGGCAACGGTCGAGGCCGAGGATGGCGCCCCATTCGCCCGGCGGCCGATAGCGCAAACTCTCGGGGTTGCGTACCCGCGCCAGGGTCATGAAGGCCAGGAAAAGCAGGATCGTGTTCAGGCCGTAATAGCCCTTGGGCAGGAGCGGCAGGGCGTCGCTCGCGGCCAGCAGACCTTCCTTGAGCAGGGCCGGCAGGGCGGTGAGAACGCCGCCTGAGCGCACGCCGCGGGCGGCGCTGGCGAACTGCGGTTCGACCGGTCCCGCCTGCCCGCTGCTGGCCAGCACCCGGCCCGAGACATCGCAGGTCGCGCGCCCCATCGGCGCCGGCCGGTCGCGCGCGCTGCGATCCGTCTGCGTCCCGGCGTCGAGAGGACCTGGCTCCCCGCTCTGCGCCGTGTCCGCCAAGGGCTGCGCTTCGCCCGCTTCGGGCCCGGCTGCGCCGCCAGCCTCTTCAGCGACACGCGCCTCGCATGGCGCACCCACTGCCGAGCCTGCGGCGAGAGCGCGCTGATCACCGCGAGGCGGCCGATGCGCATGAGCATCGCGGCGCGGTCATCGGCGGGGTGGCTGTCGAAGGGAACGAGGTTTGAGAAGTAGGTGAAGGTGTCGTCCGAGATCAGGACGGCGAAGCAGCTGTTGCCGATCGGAACCGCCTCTGGGGGCACAGCGGGAGGGTCATGGGCATGGCTGAGGCCGCGTATATAGTGTCATATTACAATATACGACATCGGCTGCGACTGCCACCGAAAATCGGCCCGCAACGGCCGAAAAGTGGCAGACTTCAAGGGGCTCGCGGCACGCCGTCCGGCAGCGTCAACGCCAAGAGGTCAGGAAGTCTGAATTTGTGAAAACGACTTCGCTGTATGGTGCCAAAACGACGCTTGATCTGCACACAAATTTTAGCATGGGACCGCCGTGACTAATTTTAGGTCAGGCTTTGAGACACTGTATCCCTTCAGGCCCGGCTTCGGCTGCAATCCCGCCCATTGAGGTAGAAGACCGGAAATCGAGGCCATGCTGTCACGCTTGCTATACACACTACGAGCTGGAGAACCGGATGTTGAGGCAGCCTTTCTTTACGGTCCGCGCGGAAACGGCAAGACCGTATTGCTGCAATGGTTTGAGGCCGGGGCCCGAAAGCGTTCAGATAAGTAACGGATTGTCCGGGTCCGGTTCTCACGCACGCACATGTCTTCGGCAGAGACTGTGGCGCAGGTGATCCTGGACGCGACATGTGTGGACCGCTTTGGGCTGACCGTCGAGGACTCCGGGACTATTCCGGGCTTGGGTTCGGTGCGTGTTATCGGTGCAGGCTGGGCGCGGGCATTGTCGTTGGTAGAAAGCTGGCAGAACCGACAGGATCGCTGTTGCTGATGCTCAATGAAGCGCACGAGGCGCCGTCCTGGATGCTGGGCGATCTGCTTGATGTCGCGCAGATCGACGGTTGCCCATGCCCGATTGCGGCCGTGTTTGTCGGCGCGCCCGGCCTAGAGCGCACGCTCCGAGCTGCGGGCGCACGTCCTTCTGGAGCCGCGGCAGAAAGCTCCGTGTGGGGCTGTTGTCGGAGGGGAAGCGAGGGAAGTTCTGGTGCGGCCGTTTCGGGATGCGGGTCTGGGCGCCGAAGGCAATGCGGTAATGTGTCTTGCTGCGGCCGCCGACAAATATCCGTATTTTTCTCCAGCTCTACGGACAGGCGACTTTGGACATAGTGGCGGCGTCTGGCGTCCGGAAATTCCGCATCGAGCATGTTATACAGGCGCTCGCGACAGCGGACTTGGCGAGGACTGACTATTATCACGACCGCTATGATGAGTTTTCAGATGCCGGACTGTTGCATCTCGCGCGTAGTGTGGCAGAGGCCTTCGTGACTAATGCGGTGGGCCTGCCGGATCAGGATCTGGACCGGCTCCTCGCGAGCCTGGACGGGAACCCAGGGGACATGAAGGCGTTTCTGGTTGCGAGAGCGCATGTCTGGCAGAAACCTCCGGGCAACTGGATACCGGGTCCCGAGCCTGATGGACTACGTGGTCAAGCGTATCCGCTGAAGCGATGCCAGAGCACGGGCAAGTGCCAGACTGACTCCGTACATCATCATGACAGACGGCAGAGGGGCGCTGGTTTCGCAGTGTGCTCCCACGGGTTTCATGTCGAACTGATTGCTTTGCAAGGCTCGCGGCAGTTAAGCCAGCGGGTGTCGGCGCAAGCTGACGACGCCCGACCTTGGCCGATCATGTTCCACAAGGCTTGTGGTTACGAGATTGACGGGTGTCGTTTCAGTAGGGAAGAGGCAGCGCATCCGGCTTGATGCGGTCAACGGTGACGCGATGGTGACTGTCGTAGTCCGTCTGGAACCAGGCCTGTACCATCCATCGGAACGCCACGCGCGCCGGGATGGAGATCTTGCATCGTTGCCGGTATTGGATAATGTCGGGCATCCTTATCTTTGACCGGTAGGAGAGAGCTTGTGATTGTCATCGGACATCAACCATTGACCGAAATCGTCACGAAAATGATCCAAGGCGCGGGCAGCGCTGACATCGAAGCGCATGTCGTCGCCTCGAATCTGGTCGAGGCCAATCTCATGGGCCATGACAGTCACGGTGTCGGCCTTGCGCCGCGTTACATGCTCCATGCACGGACTGGCACGATGACGCCCGGGGCCAAAGCGACCCTGGTCACCGACAATGGCGTCTACCTGCTTGTCGACGGGAACATGGGTTACGGACAGATCATCGGCGCCGAGACCATGGTACTTGCCATCGACAAGGCGCGCCGCAACGGTGCCGCCATTGTCGCGCTGCGGAATGCGCATCATCTTGGGCGGATTGGCGCTTGGGGCGAGTTATGCGCGGGCGCCGGTTTCATCTCGATCCACTATGTGAACGCCACGGGGCACAAGCCCTATGTCGCACCTTACGGAGGCTATGAAGCGCGGTACTCGACCAACCCCTACTGCACTGCCGTGCCGGCGACCGCGAACACTCCGATGCTGGTTCTGGACATGGCGACGAGCCGGGTAGCTCAGGGCAAGGTCCGGGTTGCCCATTATGCCGAGAAGCCGATGCCGATGGATGATGCACTGGTCGGGCCTAACGGCAAGCCGACGACCGATCCGGGCGTGGTCTTTCGCGACCCGATGGGTGCGATGCTGTCCTTCGGGCAGCACAAGGGCTACGGTCTGGCGTTGTTGTGCGACCTGCTGGCCGGCGGGCTTTCCGGTGGCGGGGTCGCGGGTCCGAACCGCAATACCGGTGATACGATCTGCAACAACATGCTGACCATTGTCATCGACCCCGGTCAGTTCGGATCCGACATACTCTTTGCGAATGAGTTGGACGATCTGGTGCGGTATGTGAGGTCCGGTCAGCCGGCTGAGGGTTTCGATCGGATCCGGGTTGCTGGCGAACCGGAACAAGAGTCGATCACGAAACGCAAGGCCGAGGGCATTCCGATTGATGATAACACTTGGGCCGAAATGCGGGGGGCCGGGCTTGAGGTCGGAATGATGCCGGTGGATTTTGATCAGGCTGCCCGATAGCGCGGATCATCGGGTGGGTCTGTCATTTCGCGGTGTCAATGGTATTTGTGCCGTAAAGGCGATGTTCAGTTTGAGTTATCGGCCACCAGACATTTCTCAAGGCTGAAGATAACAACGTCGAGAGCGTTCGTCCAGACAGCCAGACCGTTTAGAATTGACCAGGCGCTAGACAACCAACGGGCGGAAATCTCGAGTTGCCAAGGGCTCGTGTTTGACCCAACGCCCGGTAACTTCAATCAGGGCGCGTTCCAGCGATGGCCAGGAGAGACGATTAACATGCAAGACCCTGGCTGAATATTCCAGGTTCTCTTCTGTAGCGGCTGCCAGGTTCGCGACGAGACAGCGAGAGGCCAGCCGATCGTATGATAGTCGAGCGTCTGAATCTGTGCCGCAACCGTGCCGATCAGGGTGGCCAATTCCAGAACCAGGTTAAGGTATTCAACTTTTTCCAGACAATCGATCCTTTCCCGTGAAACTTGGCTTGCATGTCGCCATCCGTGCAGAAAAACAGCATTTGAAGCTTCTGTCGGCACATTTGACCAATTTCGGAAAAACTCCGAAAGCATCGATCGCATAATTGCCTCCATTGATTGACAAAACCTCGATTGAGTCTGAATTGTCTTTAAGCTTGAGATCACGCAGACAGGCGAAATGTTCAGGCCGTCCCGGGGCAATAACCCGATTTGCAAAAGCGGAAAAAGATTGCGAGATCGGCAATCGTCTTCAAAATCGGAAAAATCGATCAGCGGCTAACGTTCGAATTCTTTTTGAATTCATTTCGCTCCTCCGGTATACCATAATCGATAGGATGATGCGTTCACATCGACGTCCAGTATGCTGATCGGAAACCATTGTCGGGATTCGCGATTCTGCCAGGCGAGATACAAGGTTTTTCACTCATGGGACAAGAGTCCTCAGTTTATCATAATTGCAACGAATTAATTCGATTACGAAGGTATAGGCCGTCGAACTCATACAGATCTCAGGGATACGGCCAACGATAGTCGGTACAACATTCCCGTCATCCAACGTATCAAGCTTCTTCGAGGCTGGACCGAACAGATCGAGTGTTCAGAAACCCTTCTCCGCACAAGTTCCAATGGGCTCGGTGCAGGGTTTTCACCTATAGACCAATAGATTCCTCCGCGGTCTTTCTCGGAATAACGACCGACACGCTTCTCCGACAAGAGGTGAATTCGGCGTTCACCCGAAGTTCCCGCCCTAACGAAGAGTAACGATCAAAGGATGGAACAACACGACTCCAGAAATTATCAGCGGTGTCCCTGTGCAACAGTATGTCTCAATTCTCGTTATGACGGTCCGTGTTTCCGATTAACGTATCCAAGATGAAATATTTGGATAATCGCGCTTTGGCACTACGTGAAGCACGGTCGCCGACAAAAGAAAAATCCAAATCTGCCCGAATATTGGGCAATGTATGCTTTGATTATCGAAACTTCCTGTCAGGGTCGTAATGCAGGTTGCGTTCCTTTATGATCTGATTACTATGAATGAGCTCACTGAAGTCATGAGTAAACGACTTCGTTACGGATCCTCGTCTTCCTTCGAATTCAGCGAACTCAACTCTGGCATGCAATATGTTCGTTTCTGACACAATATGTTCGGTGAGATTTTCTGTCCAATGTTGCCAGGATCCATTATGGTTGTACTTGAAATATTTTGTATTGGCAGCACATGGATGTTAGCGGATACACGACATGGTTTTATCGAGGCGCTTGATGTGCTCATCATTTTCACCCCAACTTCGGTTACACACTATCAGGGATTTTTTGTCCAGTCATCGGACACGGCATCCAGACCTAATCACGGTCGCCAATACGGCTTGTGAAATGGCCGGTGACAACAAAACTGAAAGCTAAGGATTGTCTGAACAAGTCGGTTTTGTCACAATTGGTTTCTTGGTGACGGAGTGGAGTGCGAGCCCTGGAGCAAGCGACGTTTGCGGAGCTGGAGCACGACCTGAAGACGCGCCGGACGCGGCGCGAGGTGTTTCTCGAGACGATGGACGGGCGGGTTCCCTGGGAGCGGCTGGAGGCGCGCATCGAGCCGTTCGACCCGAAGGCCGGGCGCGGTCGGCGGCCCTATCCGTTGAGCGTGATGCTGCGGGTGCACTGCGTGCAGCTGTTCTACAATCTGAGCGACCCTGGGATGGAGGACCTGCTTTACGAGGTGGAGTCGGTACGGCGGTTTGTGGGGCTGCGCCTCTCGGGTGCGTTGCCTGATGAGACGACGATCCTGCATTTCCGCCACTTGCTGGAGACGCATGGCCTGGGTGAGACGCTGTTCGAGGAGATCAACGCGCATCTGGCCTCTCTCGGACACCGCTTGAGCAAGGGGACGATCGTGGACACGAGTCTCATTGCCGCGCCGTCGTCGACGAAGAACCGCAAGGGCGAGCGGGACCCGGAGATGCATCAGACGAAGAAGGGCAATCAGTGGCATTTCGGGATGAAGGCGCATATCGGGGTGGATGCGCAGTCGGGCTTGACGCACAGCGTGGAGACGACGCCGGCGAATGTCTCGGATGTGGCGACGGCGCACGCGCTGTTGCACGGGGGCGAGGAGCAGGTGTGGGGTGACGCGGGCTATCAGGGGGTGGACAAGCGCGCGGAGAACCGGGACACGGACGTGGACTGGGAGGTGGCGATGAAGCCCGGCAAGCGCCGGGGGCTGGACAAGGCGGGCCCGGAGGCGGCGGCGGAGAGGCGCAAGGCGTCGGTTCGGGCGAGGGTGGAACATCCGTTCCTGTATGTGAAGCGCCACTTCGGCTACGCGAAGGTGCGCTATCGGGGGCTGGCGAAGACCACGCAACGCATCGCCGTGCTGCTCGGGTTCACCAATCTGCTTATCGCGGGGCGCGACGCGACCGCCTGACGTGGAGGGAGTCCGTCCGCAACCGCCGCAAGGCGGCGGGGACGGTCGGCTCGGGCATCGAAATCCCCATTTCCTGGCACGACAACACGTCCCCGATGGGCTCTGGCGTTTCATCCACGGGCCACAACACCCGTATACACGAAAAAACCGACTTGTTCAGACCTTACCTAGTGCATTCCGATATGGCGGACTCCTGCTGAACAGTCGAAGGCTTCAATTTGGTTCTGACTACCGCGCTTTTTGCACGAACAGGTCCCAACTCCGGAACCGGAATTCATCGTCCGGGCTGTTCGGCATCGTGGTTGATCTCGAGACAGGGAATGACGATTGCCTGTCGATCTTTCGTGAATGCGGCGTTGATGCCGACGGTTGCGACGGCAATTGACAGGCTGCCGGCGCAGTGCTACAGACCGATAATTCCCGAACGCCGTTGCAGTCAGGCCTTGACGGGTTCCGTCCGCCCCCGAGTTTCGGGCATGGGCGCGTCGAGTCATTGGCAGCACGATCTGGCTGGTTTTACGAAGGAGGGACTGTCTTGTTCGAATCCCTGTCGTCACGGCTCGGCGAAGTCTTCGACCAGTTGAAACGGCGTGGTGTTCTCAGAGAGACCGACGTCACGACAGCAATGCGTGAGGTGCGCCTCGCATTGCTGGAAGCCGATGTCGCGCTTGAAGTCGTCAGATCGTTTATCGAACAGGTGCGCGAACGCGCAATCGGGCAAGACGTTATCCGCTCTGTCACGCCGGGCCAGCAGGTCGTCAAGATCGTTCATGATAGTCTTGTCGAGATGCTCGGCTCCGAGGCCGTGGATTTTGAACTCAACGCGGTGCCGCCGGTCTCTTATCTGATGGTCGGACTGCAAGGCGGCGGCAAGACCACGACGACAGCAAAGATCGCGGCCCGTCTGACCGGGCGAGACAAGAAAAAGGTCATGATGGCGTCGCTTGATATCTATCGTCCGGCGGCGCGCGAACAACTCAAGGTGCTCGGCGAGCAGACTGGAATCAGCACCCTGCCGATCGCAACCGGCGAAGCCGTGATATCAATCGTCAAACGCGCCATGACAGTGGCCCGGCTGCAGGGCTTTGATGTCCTGCTGCTCGATACCGCGGGCCGAATCTCAATCGACAGCGAGATGATGGCGGAAGTCCGCGAGATCCACGACATGGTCAACCCGGTCGAGACCCTGTTGGTTGCCGATGCAATGACCGGGCAGGACGCGGTGAACACTGCCCGGAATTTCCACGAACAGATCGGTCTGACCGGGATCGTGCTGACCCGGATGGACGGCGACGCCCGCGGCGGCGCCGCGCTGTCGATGCGGGCGGTCACCGGGGTGCCGATCAAGGCGATCGGAACCGGTGAGAAAACCGATGCGCTCAAGGCGTTTCATCCGGAACGGGTGGCTGGAAGCATTCTTGGCATGGGCGATGTCGTCAGCCTGGTCGAAAAAGTGTCAGGGGTCCTGGACGAGGAAGAGGTCCAGCGCACTGTCGCCAGACTTCAGCAGGGTGAATTCGACTTCAATCTGATGCTCACGCAGCTTCAGCAGCTCACACAAGTGGGTGGTGTTCACAAGATGCTGGAATTCATTCCGGGGATGGGCAAGCTGCAGAAACAGGCCGCCGCGACAATGGGAATGGACGATGCCATGATCCGGCGCCAGATCGCGATCATCCAGTCGATGACCAAGGCCGAACGCCGCCAGCCCAAAATTCTCAAGGCGTCACGCAAGCGGCGGATCGCCACCGGGTCCGGAACCACGGTCCAGGCCGTCAATATGGTTCTGAGACAACAGATGCAGACTGCACGCATGATGAAGCAGGCCGGCAAATCCGGCGGCCTTGACGCCCTCGCCGGGGGTGCGGGGTCGATGACCCCGGCGCAACTGCTGCAAGGCATGGCCGGTGGCCGGGGATCAGGCCGCGGCAGGGTGCGGATGCCCCGCTTCCGGACAAGACGTTAGCAACCTCAAACGGACAACAACACATGGCTCTTAAAATACGCCTCGCGCGCGGCGGGGCAAAAAAACGCCCGTTCTACCGGATCGTGGTCGCGGAAAACGCCGCGCCGCGTGATGGCCGCTTCATCGAAAAAATCGGAACCTACAATCCGATGGTCCCGAACGATCACCCCGAGCGTCTTGTGGTGAATGCCAACCGGGCCAGACACTGGCTCGATGTCGGGGCTAGGCCGACCGATCGCGTGCACAAGTTTCTGGCGTCGATCGATCTGATGCCGGCCTTCGATATCCGCGACCAGCCGAGCAAATCGGCACCGGGCAAAAAGCGTGCCGAGCGCGAAGCTTCGGTTGCCGAGAACGCCTGAACCTGGCTTTTCGCGGGTTTCGGAGTCGTGAGAGGCCAGGATGGACGAACGCATTTGCTTGGGCGTTATCGCCGGCGCGCACGGCGTTCGCGGTCTGGTGCGGGTCAAGAGCTTCACCGAAATCGCGGACGATATCGCCGCCTACGGCACCCTGGAAGATGCTGACGGCCATCGTTACGCATTGGAGATCAGGGGGCGGACCAACCAGGGGCTGTTGCTGGCGAGAGTCGATGGCGTTGCCGACAGGACTGCGGCGGCGGCGCTGAACGGGATCAGGTTGCATGCCTCGCGGGATATCCTGCCGCCGGCCGGGGAGGACGAATACTATCATGCCGACCTCATCGGTCTGACGGTCGAGCGCAGCTGCGGCGAGGTTCTCGGGACCGTGACCGGTCTCCACAATTTCGGCGCCGGCGAACTGATCGACATTCGGTTGGCTGGCTCGGGCCGGTCGGTGATGTTGCCCTTCGACAAGGCAACTGTTCCGGTCGTCGATGTTGCGGGCGGACGCCTTGTCGTCGATCCGATGCCAGGCTTGCTCGACGATGATGTGGAAACCGGGGATGCAGCCGACGGAGACAGGATTGGGCGTTCAGGCTGATGCAGCGGCGCCATGGCGGGCGACCGTACTGAGCCTGTTTCCCGGAGTCTTTCCGGGACCGCTGGGGTTGTCTCTGGCTGGCAGGGCGCTCGAGAACGGACTCTGGGCCCTCAAGACACTGGACATCCGAAGCTTTGCGCGCGATAAGCACCGCACCGTCGACGACAGCCTTTTCGGGGGCGGCGCCGGGATGGTTCTCAGGCCGGATGTCGTGGACGCGGCGCTTGGCGCGGTCGAGGAAATGCCCGGTCGCCGGATCTACCTTTCGCCAAGGGGCCGGCCGTTCGATCAGGCGCTGGCGGCGACATTGGCTGCGGAACCGGGCGTGGTTCTGCTTTGTGGCCGGTACGAAGGCATCGATGAACGCGTGATCGAAGCCCGTACCCTGGAGGAGGTCAGTGTTGGCGACTATGTCCTGTCCGGCGGTGAAGTCGCGGCCCTGACCGTGCTCGACGCCTGTGTCAGGCTGCTACCCGGCGTGGTCGGCGCTGCCGACGCGTTGGCAGAGGAGAGTTTTGTCGGGGGATTGCTGGAATATCCCCTGTTTACGCAGCCGCGGGAATGGAAAGGCAGATCCGTTCCCGAAATATTGCTTTCGGGCCATCACGCCAATATCAAGGCATGGCGGCGCCGGCAGGCGGAACGCATCACACGGGATCGGCGCCCGGATCTCTGGATCCGCTACCGGGGTTGCGATCTGAAGCAAACGCAGGATCAAGACAGCGAAAATCTGGAGCAGGACGGATGAATATCGTCGAACAGATCAATCGGGAACAGGCGGACAAGATCGCTAGTGCCCGCCCGTTGCCGGACTTTGCTCCGGGCGACACGGTTCGGGTTCACGTCAAGGTGGTCGAAGGGACGCGCGAACGTGTTCAGGTTTTCGAGGGCGTCTGCATCGCCCGCAAGGCCGGCACGATCAATGCCAGCTTCACGGTGCGCAAGATATCCTACGGCGAGGGGGTCGAACGGGTTTTTCCGCTCTATTCACCCCGCATCGCGGATATCGAGGTGGTTCGCCGCGGCCGGGTTCGCCGGGCCAAGCTCTATTATCTGCGGGGACGACGTGGCAAGGCAGCCCGTATTCCCGAAAAAATTACCCGTCCGGCACGATCACGGTCGAAGTAGCGGCGGGCCCTGCCGTTTCGGTAGGCGCCGCATGCCGGGAAGCCGGCCGGTCTAACGTAATGACAAGCATCAAGGAGGCGACGCAATCATGGCGAAGCCGCGTACTTTGTTCGACAAGATCTGGGACGCCCATCTTATCGACCGTCAAGATGACGGAACCTGCCTGATCTATATCGACCGTCATCTGGTCCACGAAGTGACCAGTCCGCAGGCTTTTGAGGGATTGCGGAATGCCGGCCGCAAGGTCCGGCGCACCGACCTGACCCTTGCGGTGGCCGATCACAACACGCCGACGACCGATATCGCCGCGGGTATCGCCGAAGAGGACTCACGGATCCAGGTCGAAACTCTGGAGGCCAATGTCAGGGAGTTTGGCGTGCCGTATTTCGGGCTTGGCGATGTGCGGCGGGGCATTGTGCACATCATCGGTCCGGAACAGGGCTTCACCCAGCCGGGAATGACGATCGTTTGCGGCGACAGCCATACCGCGACACATGGTGCTTTCGGGGCGCTTGCCTTCGGCATCGGCACGTCGGAAGTCGAGCATGTGCTGGCGAGCCAGACACTGGTGCAACAGCCGGCCCGCAACATGCGGGTCACGGTGAAGGGTAAACTTGCCGCGGGTGTGACGGCCAAGGATGTGATTCTCGCCATCATCGGCCAGATCGGTACCGCCGGCGGTACCGGACATGTGGTCGAATTTGCCGGTGACGCGATTCGGGATCTCTCCATGGAAGCCCGCATGACGGTCTGCAACATGGCGATCGAGGCCGGTGCCCGGGCCGGCATGATCGCGCCGGACGAAACGACCTTCGCATATCTCGAGGGCAAGCCGATGGCGCCGAAGGCTGGTGCCTGGGAGCAGGCCATTGCCTATTGGAAGACCCTGCCATCCGATGCGGGTGCCGTTTACGACAAGGAGGTCCTCCTTGAGGCTGCCGATATCGCGCCGCAAGTCACATGGGGCACCAATCCAGAGGAAGTCCTGCCGGTAACGGGCGTCGTGCCGGATCCGGACAAGATCGACGATGAACAGCGCCGGGCCAAGGTCGCACGGTCGCTGGACTATATGGGGCTGACCGCCGGCAAGCCGATTTCCGAGATTCCGGTCGACAAGGTCTTCATCGGCTCCTGTACCAACGGCCGCATCGAGGATCTGCGCGCGGTCGCCGAAATTGCGCGTGGACGCAAGGTCGCTGATGGCGTTCACGCCATGATCGTCGCCGGGTCCGGTCTGGTGCGGGAGCAGGCGGAACAGGAGGGCCTCGGCCGGATCTTCGAGGAGGCTGGATTTGATTGGCGTATCGAGCCGGGCTGCTCGATGTGCCTGGCGATGAACGCGGACCGGCTTGAGCCCGGGCAGCGCTGCGCCTCGACGTCGAACCGGAATTTCGAAGGCCGCCAGGGCTTCGGCGGTCGTACGCATCTGGTCAGCCCGGCCATGGCGACCGCGGCAGCACTCACCGGCCGGCTCGCCGATGTTCGGGACCTGATGCGCGAAAAGGGAGGAGACTGATGGAAAAATTCGAGACCCATCGCGGCGTGGCTGCGCCGCTCGACATGATCAATATTGATACCGACAAGGTCATTCCAAAGCAGTTCCTGAAGACTATCAAGCGTACTGGTCTTGGCAAACATCTGTTCAGCGAGATGCGATACCAGGTTGACGGCTCCGAGAATCCGGATTTCGTTCTCAACAAGCCAGCCTACCGGAATGCCAGTGTTCTGGTTGCCGGCGACAATTTTGGATGCGGGTCCTCGCGCGAGCATGCGCCCTGGGCCTTGCTGGATTTCGGCGTCAAATGCGTGATTTCCACCAGTTTCGCAGACATCTTCTACAACAACTGCTTCAAGAACGGCATTCTCCCGATCACTGTTACCCGTGAGCAGCTCGACGACCTCATGGAAGACGCTGAACAGGGCGCCAATTCCATCCTCGAAATCGATCTGACGGCGCAGGAGATCGGGCGGCCGAATGGCAAGAAGATTAGCTTCGAGATCGACGCATTCCGTAAACACTGCCTCGTGAATGGCCTCGACGATATCGGTTTGACAATGCATAAAGCGACAAAGATCGAGGACTTCGAGCAACGGCGCGCAGCCGAACAACCCTGGATCTAGGACCGGATGACGATGACATCGAACAGAAAACTGCTGGTTCTGCCCGGTGACGGAATTGGTCCGGAAGTCGTCGGTCAGGTCTTGCGTGTGGTCGACTGGCTGGCCCGGAAACGTTCGGTCACCTTCGACCTGCAGAAGGGGCTGGTCGGCGGTGCGGCCTACGATGCACACGGGACGCCGCTGACCGACGAAACCTTGGCCGATGCCGTTGATTGCGATGCCGTTCTGTTCGGTTCGGTTGGCGGTCCGAAGTATGACGATCTGCCATTCGACCTGAAGCCGGAGCGTGGCCTGCTGCGGTTGCGCAAGGAGATGGACCTGTTCGCCAATCTCCGGCCGGCCATGGTGTTCGACGCCATGGCGGACTCATCGAGCCTCAAACGTGATCTGGTCGCCGGCTTGGATATCCTCATTCTTCGCGAATTGACCGGCGGCATCTATTTTGCCGAACCGCGCGGGATAGAAGACTTGCCGGATGGCACCCGCAAGGGGTTCGACACGAATCTTTACACAACGCCGGAAATCGAGCGCATCGGCCGGGTGGCAATGGATCTGGCGCGCAAGCGGCGCGGCAAGGTGACATCGGTTGAAAAGGCCAATGTCATGATGTCGGGCGTGTTGTGGCGCGAAACCATGCAGGCCTTGTTTGCCGCTGAAGGCGACGGGCTTGAGACCGAGCACATGTACGCCGACAATTGCGGCATGCAACTGGTGCGTAATCCGCGGCAGTTCGATGTTATCGTGACTGACAATCTGTTTGGAGACATGCTTTCGGATTGTGCGGCGATGCTGACCGGGTCACTGGGGATGCTGCCGTCGGCATCGCTGGGCGCGACGGATCCGACGACCGGAAAACGACATGCTCTTTATGAGCCCGTGCATGGCTCGGCACCGGACATTGCCGGCCGGGACCTGGCCAACCCGATTGCCGAATTGCTCAGCTTCTCGATGGCGTTGCGTTATTCCTTCGACATGAGCGGCGATGCCGACATGATCGATGCGGCAATCGAGACCGTGCTGGCATCGGGATTGCGCACCGCCGATATTTTGCAGGACGGCATGATCGCGGTTTCAACCGGGGCAATGACGGACGCGATTCTGGCGGAACTGGACAAGGTCGCCTGAATTGGTGCTGCCGGGGCCGGTTTTGCGACAGTGCGAGAGTCTGACGGCAGGCTGCATGAGCCTGCAAGTGGATGAATGACATGGGATACCGGATTGCAGTGGCCGGCGCGACAGGAGCAGTCGGCCGCGAAATGCTGCAAACACTTGAAGAGCGGAAATTTCCTGCAGATGAGGTCGTGGCGCTGGCTTCGGAATCCTCGATCGGAAAGGAAGTGTCCTACGGCGAGGGTCGAACACTCCGTGTCGCGGCACTGAAAACACATGATTTCAGCGATACCGACATCGTCCTGTTCTCGGCCGGCGGGGCGGTGTCCGGTGACTATGCGCCCGTCGCTGCCGAACAGGGTGCCGTGGTCATCGACAACAGCTCCCGCTGGCGCATGGAGCCGGATGTCCCGCTCGTTGTACCGGAAGTGAACGGGGCAGCCCTTGCCGGTTATCGTCAACGGAACATCATTGCCAATCCGAATTGTTCGACAGCGCAACTGGTCATGGCGCTGAAACCGCTGCATGACGCGTTTGTCGTCAAGCGGGTGGTGGTATCGACCTACCAGTCGGTCTCCGGCGCGGGGAACAGCGGGATGGACGAACTGTTCAACCAGACCCGCGCGGTTTACGTCAATGATCCGATCGAGCAAGGGGAATTTACCAAACAGATCGCCTTTAACTGTATTCCTCATATCGATAATTTCATGGATGACGGGTCGACCCGGGAAGAATGGAAGATGGCGGCGGAGACTCGCAAGATCCTGGATCCCGATGTCAATCTGGTGGCGCATTGCGTTCGGGTTCCGGTATTCATCGGTCATGCCGAGGCGGTGTTCGTCGAGACCGGGAATCCGATTGATGTGGCTGGCGCGCGCGAAGTCCTGAATGCTTTTCCGGGCGTTGTCGTTGTCGACCATCGTGTCGATGGCGGCTATGTCACGCCGCAGGAATGCGCGGGCGAGGATTCAGTCTATGTCAGCCGTTTGCGCGTTGATCCATCCGTAGAAAACGGGCTGGTGTTCTGGTGTGTATCGGACAATCTGCGCAAGGGTGCGGCCCTGAATGCGGTCCAGATCGCCGAGGCCCTGGTGCAGACGCATTTTCGGGCTGCTGCGTAAGGCCCGTAGGCTGTTCGGTAGCCGGCCTGCTCGTCGTGCCGGGAGAGTCCGGCCGCCGACGGGCTATGCCGGCGTTTTCGGATGGCCGATGACGGCACAGGCCGTTCGGCGGGATTTGGGTCGTTGTCGGCTGTGAGGTGTTTCGGGTCATGATCGGCGATGGCGCGACCGCGGCAACGGTGTTCGGGCGGACATTGCATGACGGTCTTGAGTATTCAGTCGGCGGTGGCCTTGGGCTATGTTGGCAACGCGGCGGCTGTTCCTGCGTTACAAAGCTTGGGGCAGGATGTCTGGCGTATTGACACCGTACGCTTCTCGAATCATCCGGGATACGGGCGGTTCGCCGGCCGGGCCACGGAACCGGAGGAGATTGCCGGGCTCATCGAAGATCTCGGCCGGATCTGGACACCGGGCTGGCGTGATGCCGTGCTGTCGGGCTATCTTGGTCAGGCTGCCACGGCCGCTGTCATTGCCGATGCCGTCCGGTCGTTCAGGCAGATTTGCCAGGAGATGTTGTATGTCCTCGATCCGGTCATCGGAGATCATGGCCGGATATTTGTTGAAGCGGAGATTCCGAGAGCGATCCGGGAGTCCCTTTTGCCGCTTGCCGATATCGTGATTCCGAATGTCAGCGAACTCGGCTGGCTGACCGATACCGGGATTCATGACCGGAAAAGCCTGTTCGCTGCAGCCCGGGCTTTGCTGGATCGCGGCCCGTCACTGGTTATTGTCACTGGTGTCCGGGAGGTCGCCGAAATCGCGGTTTACGGGATCACCGCCCTTGGCGCGTGGCGCGTGGCTAGCCGCTATCGCAACCGGCCTTTCAATGGCACCGGAGATTTGTTCGCTGCCCTGTTCACGGGTCATTATCTCCCGCAGAGAGATTTGTCCGCATCGCTTGCAGGTGCGACAGCGGGTCTCGACGTTGTCACAAGGCTTACCGAGCAGCACGAGACCCGGGAGCTTGCGCTTGTCGCGGCATTGCCGCAGTTGCCGGCAGACGGCGCAATGTCATCGGTGACAAGACTGGTATGAACCGGTCCGGCGGCCTCTGACCGCTGTTCGGGACACGGTCTGCGAGATCACAATCGATAAGCGCCGAGATGCCGTTCAGCCTGCGTCCGGAACGCGGATTCGAAGTTTACCATCACCCGTATTACCAACTCGTACCAGAGTCTGACGCGCTGGTTGAGAGACACATCTTCACGGGCGGTCCGGCTGTGCCTGGCGAAGGCCGAAGCGGTTGCAGTCCCGCCGGTCGTATCACGGATTTCCAGCGTCGCCCGAACGGTCGCCTCATACTCCTCGGAGGCCTCAAGGGTGAGAATTCCGCGAATCCCCGACCGGGTTTTCAAACTGGTTTCGGTAATCGACCCTTCGCTGATCACGAAACGTGCCGTGCCTGAGGTTCCGACGGGTTTCAGGACATCACGGGCCCAGCGCTCGGCCACGGCGCCAGGTGCGACCGGCGTGTCATGCTCGATGAAAGGCGCCTGAAACGGCATCTGATATTCGTTTACGATCTCGAGCGTCGCGACATCGAGCCGGATCGCCGGGATGTCGGTGAAGCTCAGCTCTGGCAACGAGAGTGCAGTCGGTGACACGGTACAAGCGCTTAAAAACCCCAGAAGCGCTGATACGGCGGCGCGCTTGCAGGCGGTACGGCATGTCAAACCCTGTGAATGTCGCGACATCCTTTCAGCCTCGATGTCTCAAGTGGGGGACTGCGATACGGAAGCGCCGGCGGGTGCGCGCAGTCCGGAAAGAGCAGCCTCATCGTACCGTCGCTCGGTCTTGCAGAACTCGCAGGTGACGGTTACCACGCCGTCCACTGTCATGTCCGCGAGTTGTTCGGCCGTCAGTAACCGGAGCACGTTTTCGACCTTGCGGCCGGAACAGCGACATTGCGCGACAAGCGGTTGTTCAGGATAGACCCGAACGCCGGTTTCGTGAAACAAGCCGTAGAGCAAGGCTTCCGGCGCAAGCGTCGGGTCGACAAGCTCCTGCGCCGTGCAACTGTTCATCAGGACAAGCGCAGTGTGCCAGTTTTCGTCATGCAGGTCATTCCTGATTTCGCTCCTCGTGGCCGCGTTGCCGGCCGCAGGCAGCTTCTGGATCATCAACGCCGAGGATCGCCAGGATCCGTTGTAGGACCGGGTTGCGGCAACCTGCAGCCCGGTCCCGATCTGCTCGGAGTTCCGGAAATATGTCGTCGCGCAGGTGGCAAGCGTTGCGTCGGACAGTTCGACAAGGCCCTGATAGCGATCCGCGCGCTGACCCTGATCGACTGTGAATGCGATGTATCCGCCATTGGTCAAGCGTTGCAGCGGCAGATCGGGACCGTGTTCGGATTCCATGGCCGCCAAGGCAGGGGCATCGAAACCGGCATAGCCCCGCAGTGCACCGTCGCTGGTGACATCGGCCATCAGTGTTTTCACCGGACCATTGCCATTGACCTGCAATGTGAAGACACCCTTATATTTCAAGGTGTCGGCGAGACAGGCCGCAAGCGCCAGCAACTCGGCTTCAAGCCGGGCGACGGAATGCGGATGGTCGTGATTCGAAAGAATTTTGTCCGCCGCCGTTCCGAGCGTCACGAACCGGCCGCGAATGCCGCCGGGTTCGAGCTGGAAAGGAAGAACGATGTTGTCGCGCGGTTGGCCCCGGCCGTGGTAGCCCGGTCGTTCGGCAGTCATGAAAGGCACCAGCGGAGGATTGCCTTCTGTGTATGAAGCCGGTTTTCGGCTTCGTCCCAGACGATCGATCTGGGTCCGTCGATGACTTCGTCCGTGACTTCTTCACCGCGATGGGCCGGCAGACAATGCATGAAAACAGCATCGTCACGGGCTTTTGCCATCAGCGCCGCGTCCACCCGATAGGGCGCGAGCAGATTATGGCGGTTCGTATCGTCGTCACCCATCGACACCCAGACGTCGGTTACGACGCAATCTGCGCCGCTGACGGTACCCTCGGGATCATGCGACAGCACCACCGACCCGCCCTGCTCGCGGGCCCATTCGAGCAAACGGGACTCCGGCTGCCGGTTTTTCGGACAGGCGATGCGAAGGGTAAAACCAAACTTTACAGCGGCGTGAATCCAGGATGCGGCCATATTGTTACCGTCGCCGCACCAGGCCACGGTGCGCCCACGAATCGGACCTCGGTGTTCCTCGAAGGCCAGGATGTCTGCCATCAACTGGCAGGGGTGCGAACTGTCGGTAAGGCCATTGATCACCGGAACGGTCGCATGTGCCGCCATCTCAGCGAGGATGTCCTCACCATAGGTCCGCATCATGATGCAATCGACGTAGCGCGAGAGAACCCGTGCGGTATCCGCGATGCTTTCGCCACGCTCGATCTGCAGGTCGTCAGCGTTGAGAACGACGACATCGCCGCCAAGCTGTTTCATGCCGACTTCGAAGGACACCCGGGTTCGGGTCGACGGTTTTTCGAAGATCATCGCGAGGAAATTTCCGGCGAGCGGGCGGTCGCCTTCCGGCGACCGCTTCATTGTTTCCGCAGCCTTGAGCATACCGCGCAATTCATCGGCGTCGATCCGCTCGAGATCCAGAAAATGTCGGATTCTTGCCGTCACCGTGCGGCCTCCACATCTCAGGGATTGCCAGGGCCGTTCAGGCGGCGAGCTTCTCGCAGACGGTCTCGATCAGTCCGGCGCTCTCGTCGATTTCCGGCTCACTGACGTTCAGCGGCGGCAAGATGCGCACGACATTCTCGGCGGCGACCACGGTGAGCAGGCCGGCCTCGCGCAACGCCGTCATCATCTCGGCATTGGACCCGACGCATCTGATCCCCTGCATCAGCCCGGCCCCGCGCACGGAGTCGATGATGCCGGGATGACGCGCAGCAATCCCGTCAAGGGCCTGGCGCAGATACTGCCCCCGTGCCTTGACCGTTTTGAGGAAACCGGGTTCCAGCATCACGTCGAGGACGGCATTGCCAGCGGCCATTGCCAGCGGATTTCCGCCATAGGTCGAACCGTGAGTGCCGGGGACCATGCCGGACGCTGCGTCGCCGGTTGCGAGGACAGCGCCGACCGGGAAACCACCCCCGATCCCCTTGGCCAGCCCCATGACATCGGGCGTGATTCCCGCCATCTCATAGGCAAAGAGATGGCCGGTCCGGCCCATACCGCATTGAACCTCGTCAAAGACCAGCAAGGCACCGAACTCGTCGGCGATGTCACGCAGCGCGCAGAGATAATCGTGACTGGCAGCATTGATGCCGCCTTCACCCTGGATCGGCTCGACCACGATTGCCGCAGTCGTGTCGGACATGGCGGCGCGCATTTCATTGAGGTTACCGAACGCGACATGCTTGAAGCCGCCGGGGCGTGGGCCGAAACCTTCACGATATTTCTCGTTATCGCCGGCGGAGAGTGTTGCCAGCGTACGGCCATGGAAGGCGCCGGTGGCGCAAACCATGTCTTCTCGTTCCGGTCGGCCGTTCGCAAAATGGTGTTTCCGCGCCACCTTGAGGGCGCCTTCCATTGCTTCGGCGCCGGAGTTGCAGAAAAAACAGGTGTCAGCGAAGGAATTCGCGACTAGCCGATCCGCGAACTTTTGTTGTTCGGGAATGTTATAGAGGTTGGAGACATGCCAGAGACGTCCCGCCTGGTCCCGCAGCTTTTCGACGAGATGCGGATGGGCGTGACCGAGCGAATTGGTCGCGATTCCGGTGGCGAAGTCGAGGAAACGTCGCCCATCGGTGCTGTACAGGTAGGATCCTTCGCCCCGCTCGAATGCGATATCGATCCGCCCGTAAGTCGGCATCACCGATGTAGACACAAGACTTCTCCCCAATTTTCCGAGATATTTTCGCGCCGCTGCTACGCGGCGCGTGGTCGCGATATAAAGCAGTAGGATCGCACTCTGTCAAGCATACTGCGCCGGGCGCGCCGCCGAATTCGCTCGCGCATCCGGATCTGCCGGATGATCCTTGATAGGCAGACCATTATCCATCACTGTGCGGCCGCGGCCGGGAACAACTGGCACAAGGGCCCCTGAAACCGCCGGATGCAGAGGCGGGACGTCTAACGGAAGCGAAAGCCATGCTGGATCCTTTCGGTTCTTCATGCCGCCGAACCGCCGGCGAGCTGTCAATCAGGGCATGATGCCGGCTCTGATTCTTCTCTTGGTGCAGGCAATCCTTTGCGCCTTGTCGGTCCGGCTGATGTTTGATCGGGACACGCGTTATAGTTGGTCGCGGTTCCGGGTCATGCCGCCGGGCTCGCGGTCAAATCACGTTTTCTGCGCCGAGGCGGGATGACGATGACGATTCGTATAGGCACGAGACGCAGCGCTTTGGCGAGATGGCAGGCCAAATTCGTCGCTGAACGGCTCCTGCTCGCCGACCCTGGCCTTGATATCCGCTTTGTCCATCTCGGCTCTGACGCGGACCGGGATCGTCAGTCCGAACTGACCTCGTTTGGTGGTATCGGAGCATTCACGAGGGAAAGCGAGACCGCCCTTCAGAACCATGATGTCGACCTGGTCGTGCATTCGCTCAAGGATTTGCCCACAAAGCTTGCGGAGGGGCTCATCCTGACCGCTGTGCCGGAGAGGGAAGACCCCCGGGATGTGTTGATCGGAGTCGATATCGACGGCCTCCGCCCGGGATTGCGGGTTGGCGCTGGATCGATTCGCCGCACGGCCCAACTGCGGCGTCTCTGTCCAGACCTGACCATATTGCCCATTCGCGGAAATGTCCCGTCACGGTTGAGAAAGGCGCGGGATCGTAAAGGCATTGACGCGACCATACTGGCCGCCGCCGGGTTAATCCGCCTGGGTCTGCTTGATCCCGTGTTTGATGTGCTCGATCCGGAGACCTTTCCATATGCGGTCGGGCAAGGCGCGCTGGGGCTTGAGACACGGGCCGCATGCGAGGCGCTGAACGCGCTGGTTCGACAGATCGAGGATATCCGCGCCCGCAGGGAAGTCGATGCTGAACGTAGCTTGATGGCAACACTGGAGGCGGGATGCAGCCAACCTGTCGGAGTCCAGTGCCTCTGGAAGGAGGACACGCTCACCTTGCGCGCGTGTATAACAGGGATCAGCGGGCGTGACCAGCTGGTGGATGCGGTTACCGGACCAGGTCACGACGCGAAGCTGATCGGCCGGACTCTGGGCGAAACGCTGATCCGGGCCGGTGCGAACCGACTTCTCGTCTCTTGATTGCGGGCATTCATTGGTGCTTGTGGTTTCACACGTCATGTCATCCAGTCCGGCGCCTTTTCGCCCTATTGTGTGATTTGGCGACGCGAGAGGAATTGGTGCCCGACCGCGCGGAAAGTCTTGAGGCAGCTGTTTTCGGCTTCGGCAATTGGCAACAGGATCCCGATCGTAACTGTAATTCTTCCGTTCCCGGCTGATGGAGATTTCAGCGATTGAGTGTCCGCTTCCAGTCTCGCCTGAGGGGCCTGAGCCAGATGTCCTTCCGGGGCTCGGCCCGTTTCATGTGCGTGTCGTAGTGCCATGCAAAACCCTCTGGTAATGCCACCCGCGATTCGTTATCGTCATGTGAATGGCGATGCGAGACGAGGATTTCGGGACGGCGTTGACGCTGACCGAGGGGGACGAGGCGATCTGGTCGCCCCCCATGTCGGCTCCGCCAAGCGAGCCGCGCGACTGGCGGTCTCTGTTCAAACAGGTGCGGGCGCGCGCGGATGCGGCGGAAGAGCTGCGCTGGGCCGAAGTTGCCGCCCGCCGCGATGCGGGTGCGTGGAAGTCGCGGTTCAAGGCCTGCCGGCAGAGGCTGGGCAAGGCCAAGGAGGAAACCAGGGAACTCCGCCGCGTGTCCAAGGACGTGCCGTCCTTGCAGGCCGAGGTGGCGCGCTTGCAGGAGTCGCTCTCGGAAGCCCACACCGGGTCAAGCGAGACAGGCACGATCGAAGCGCTGCGCGACGAGGCCGCGCGGCTGCACAAGGCCCTGGAATCGAAAGCCCGGAAGGACGCGATCGGACCACTATCGAGGGAGAACGACCGGTTGCGCAAGGCTCTGGAGCGGTTGCAGGGGCGGAAGGCCGAGGTCGTGGCGTTGCGCGCAGAGGTCTCGGCGCTGCGCAAGTCGCAGCGGGCCGCGCAGACGGCGCGGCCGAAGGAGAGTATCCGGCTGGGCAAGGCGCGGGAACGGACGCAGAAGCAGAAGGACACGATCAAGGCGCTGCGCGGGGAAGTCAACTTGCTGACTCGTCAGCAGAACCGGGAGACCGGTCGGCTGTGCCGCGAGCTGGAGTGGTCGCAGGGCCTCAAGGCGACGATACGCCGGCTGACCCACGAGGCCAGGCTGCTCCGCGGGGAGCTGGCGGGATACTACGACCAGATGGACATCATCGCCGAGCAGTCGAGAGAGGCTTTCCATCTGCGCATGGCCCTGATGAAGTCCGACATCAAGAAGCAGGAGCTGGAGGCTAGGCTTGCCGAACGCCCGCTGCTGCCGGCGGCGGTGAGAGGCCTGCGCCAACGAGACAGGACCATCGGGTCGCTGCGGGCCCGGAACGAGAGGCTGGAAGAGGAACTGGCGAAGCTGCGCTCGAGCCGGGCCGTGTTGTCGAAGGCGGCCTTCGGCAGCAAGAGCGAGCGGCAGGAGAAGCCGGGCACGGGGCGCAAGCGCGCCAGCAGCGCGGAGCGTCCGGCCGCGGCCCGGGCTCCGGGAGACGAAGGAGCGACACACCCCACCGGAGGACGTGCTCATGTGTTCCTGTTGCGGCAAGCCCTATGCCGCCAACGGCGAGTGCTCCACGAGCCTCATCGAGACCGAGGTCAAGGCCCACATCCGCAGGATCGAGCGTCCGCGCTGGCGCCGGGGTTGCGAATGCGCGTCGTCGCCCCTGGAAGCGGTTGCGCCGCCGGCGCCGCGGCTGTTCCCCGGAACGCTCTTCGGAACCAGCTTCCGGGCACGGTTTTTGTTCGAGCACTGTGCGTGCCTGCGCCCGCTGTGCCGGGTAGGGGCTGGCGGTCTCGTCGGCATGGCTGTGGACGTCGGTCAGCAGGGACGCGGTCTACTTCCATATCGACCCCTCGCGCAGCGCCGGGGTCGCGAAGACCCTGTTCGGCGACACCGCCTGCACCGTGTTCGTGGTCTGCGACCGCTCCAGCACCTACAAAACGCTGGCGCGCGAACTCGCCGGCAAGGTGATCCTGTGCTGGTGCTGGAGTCATCAGCGGCGCGACTTCATCGAGCGTGTGGCCGGCCAGGAGACGCTGACGCATTTGTGCGAAGGATGGATCGAGCGGATCGCGACGATTTACCGGCTGAATGACGAACGGCTGCAGTATTACGACCCCGCTCTCGAACGCCGCACACGGGCCTTCGACGCGGCGCAGCGCAAGCTCGGGAAGGCAGTCAAGCGCCTGTTCGCGGACGCCGGGGCGGAACTGGCCTGCCCGCCGGACAAGGACCGTCGGGCAAAGCCGTTGCGCTCGCTGCTCAACCACCGCGAAGGGGTGTGCGTCTTCGTCGACCATCCCCAGGTTCCGATGGACAACAATGCCGGGGAGCGGGCGCCGATTGAGCTTCGGTTCTAACAGCGAGGACGGCGCGAAGTTCACCGCGGTCACGTACTCCGTCATCGGCACGCTCTCGATGAACGGCATCGACGTGTTGCGCCGGCTGGAGGCATGGTTGAAGGCGTGCGCGAAGAGTGGCGGCAAACCGCCGGACGACTTGTCCCCGTGGCTGCCCTGGACGATGAGCGATGAGCGCAGGCGCAAGTTCACGGCGCAGGAATGACCGGTGCCATCGAGTGCCGCTACTACGGGCGCGACTTCACCGCCGACGAGATGGTGCTGCTACGCGCCCTGATCGCCGCCGATCCGCAGCCGACCCGCGCCGCCCTGTCCAGAGAGTTCTGCCGGCATGTCGGCTGGCTCAAGCCCGACGGCGGCCTCAAGGACATGATGGCCAGGGTGACCATGCTCGCCATGCACCGTGACGGCGTGATCGTTCTGCCGCCGCCGAGGGGACGGCAGGGCCGCCCGAAGCCCATCGTCTTCGGGCCTGACACCGAGCCGCCGCTGTTCCCGACACCAACCGCCCTCGACGAGGTTCGCCCGCTCGACTTCCGCACCGTCGTGTGCGACACCCGCGAAGGGAAGCTCTGGAACGAGGTCGTCGCTCGCTACCACTACCTCGGATACAAGCCCCTGGTCGGGGCCCAGATGCGCTACGCCGTCCACGACCGAAACGGCTGGCCGCTGGCCATGCTCGGCTTCTCCACCGTCGCCTGGAAGGTCGCTCCGCGCGACAGGTTCATCGGATGGACGCCCGAGCTGCGCGAGAAGAACCTGCCCCTGGTGGTCGACAACCCCCGCTTCCTGATCCTGCCCTGGGTCGAGATCCCGAACTTGGGCTCCCACATCCTCGCCATCGTGCGCCTCCGCCTGCCCCAGGACTGGACCGCGCGCTACAACACTACGCCCGTGCTCATCGAAACCTTCGTCGAGACCCCGCGCTACACCGGCACCCTCTACAAGGCCTCGGGCTGGACCCGCGTCGGGACCACCCAGGGGCGAGGGCGCTACGACCGGGACAAGCTCTACGACAAGCCCAGGAAGGACATCTGGCTGAGGCCCCTCAGACGAGACTGGAAGCGGACACTCAATCGCTGAAATCTCCATCACCTGGGAACGGAAGAATTACTCGTAACTGTCCAGGTCCCATGTTGCTGACGGTGGCGGGACGATTGTGAGTGCTGGTGTGGTGTCGTGAGTCCCTGTTTTATTCTTGAAGTTATAGAATCGCCGGTCTATGGGTGGCGCTCTCGTATGACGGGAGTGGCGGATGGAGTCTTTCGGATCGACGGTGCCGGCAGGTTTGTGTCAGACGCTGATTGCGCTGATGCAGCCGCACGATGTTTACATCGAGAGTCATCCGGGGGCGGTGCGTTGATGTTGCGCAAGCCGCTTGCCCTGCGCTCGATCGGGCATCGACCGCGACATTCAGGCGCTTGAGGCCTTTGTCTGTGACCATCCGGTCGCGCTGATGCATGGCTGTGCGCATGCCTTTCTATCGTCGTTTCCGTCTCCGGCCGGGAACTGGTTTACAGCGATCCGCCGTATCTGCAGGCGACCCGGCGGTCGGTCCGGCGCTATCGCTTCGACTCCACGGAGGCCGACCCTGTCGCGCTTCCGGATCTGCTCAAGCGGCTGCCGTGTCAGGTGATGGTCTCGGGTCATCCCTCGGCGCTGTATGACGCGACGCCGGCTGCCGCTGCAAGTGGTCACCCAAGGCGTGGTGCGGACCGAGGTCCCGTGGTTCACCTTCGCGCCCGACCGGGTGCACCGGGCGCGTTGCGCGGGCCGGACCTTCACCGACCGCCAACGCATCAAGCGCAAGGCGGCCAACCAGGGTTCGGCCAAGGGTTCGGGGCAGGCCCTCGGCGAGGGGCGCCAGAGCAGCCGCGGGCGGTCGTTGGCCAAACGCCTCATAGGGGCGGTTGTGGTTGTAGTCCTGGCGGAAGCGGGCTTGTTGCTGGCTTGCGCTTGCGGCCGGCGGCCTGGCGGTCTCGGTCTTCAAGGTCCGATGCATGCGCTCGTGCCGCCCGTTCTGCCGGGGCTGGCCCGGCTCGATCCGTTCCAGCGCGCTGACGGCCTTGACCCAGCCGACAGAGAGCCGGGACAGCCCGCCCGCGCCGGTTCCGGCGAACGGTGTCCCGTTGTCCGAGCGCATCGCCAGCGGCAGGCCGTGGCGCGTGAAGAGCTGTTCGCGGATCGGGCGGGACCTCCTCGGTCCGGGGCGGGATGATGACGTAGGCCAGAAGGTAACGGCTGTCGGTGTCGCTCACGGTCAGCGGGTTGCAGCGTTCGCCGTCGCGGGTGCGGAACCAACCCTTGAAGTCGATGCACCAGACATCGTTGGGCGCGCTGACGGTGCGAAAACGCCGGCAGGGTGCGGCCCCGCGGCGGCGGCGGGCGCTCACCAGCCCTTCCGCACGCAACGGATCGCCCATCGTGCTGGCCGTCGGCCACACCATGTCGGGACGCGAGCGCATCAGAACCGCGCGCAGCTTGCGCGGCCCCCAGTGGGGACGCTCACAGCGCAGGGCGACAATCGCCCCGGCGGTCTCCGGCGCCATGGATCGGCCGTGACGATGCGGCGCACGGGAGCGCTCGACCAGGCCCTCCGGGCCTTGCTCGCGATAGCGACCGAGCCACTTGTAGCCGGTCTTGCGGCTGAGGCCGTAGTCCTCGCAAAGCGCTGTCATCGGCAACTCACTACGCAGGCAGTCCACGACGAAACCCAGCTTCTCGTCCATGCAACCGGTCTCCTCCACGGCATCGGCCACCTCCCGGCCGATCCATAACCTCTCACCCATCTATCCGGTCTGTACCGCCCCTCCCGGACACCGAAATCCCTCACACGGAAAGGTCAGATGCGTGCCGCCGGTGATGCGGCTTACCATACAACCACGCGCCGTGAACCAGGCCGCTGTGAGCAGAACCCGTAATCAGACCTGGGCCGTTGCTCCCGATCAACATTTGGACTCTGGCGCATTATTCGAATCAGAGATCCGGATCAGGCCCGAAGTGCCGGTCCGAGGCGATACCCGTTTCCAGATTGTGACAGGCCGAATGTCTTGAAAGCGGACTCAGGACAAGGCGTGGCAGTCTGGAATCAGTGCCGGTCTAGGTAAGGTCTGAACAAGTCGGTTTTTTCGTGTATACGGGTGTCGTGGCCCGTGGATGAAACGCCAGAGCCCATCGGGGACGTGTTGTCGTGCCAGGAAATGGGGATTTTGATGCCCGAGCCGACCGTCCCCGCCGCCTTGCGGCGGTTGCGGACGGACTCCCCCACGTCAGGCGGTGGCGTCGCGCCCCGCGATGAGCAGATTGGTGAACCCGAGCAGCACGGCGATGCGTTGCGTGGTCTTCGCCAGCCCCCGATAGCGCACCTTCGCGTAGCCGAAGTGGCGCTTCACATACAGGAACGGATGTTCCACCTTGGCCCGAACCGACGCCTTGCGCCTCTCCGCCGCCGCCTCCAGGCCCGCCTTGTCCAGCCCCCGGCGCTTGCCGGGCTTCATCGCCACCTCCCAGTCCACGTCCGTGTCCCGGTTCTCCGCGCGCTTGTCCACCCCCTGATAGCCCGCGTCACCCCACACCTGCTCCTCGCCCCCGTGCAACAGCGCGTGCGCCGTCGCCACATCCGAGACGTTCGCCGGCGTCGTCTCCACGCTGTGCGTCAAGCCCGACTGCGCATCCACCCCGATGTGCGCCTTCATCCCAAAATGCCACTGATTGCCCTTCTTCGTCTGATGCATCTCCGGGTCCCGCTCGCCCTTGCGGTTCTTCGTCGACGACGGCGCGGCAATGAGACTCGCGTCCACGATCGTCCCCTTGCTCAAGCGGTGTCCGAGAGAGGCCAGATGTGCGTTGATCTCCTCGAACAGCGTCTCACCCAGACCATGCGTCTCCAGCAAGTGGCGGAAATGCAGGATCGTCGTCTCGTCAGGCAGCGCACCCGAGAGGCGCAGCCCCACAAACCCGCCGTACCGACTTCACCTCGTAGAGCAGGTCCTCCATCCCGGGGTCGCTCAGGTTGTAGAACAGCTGCACGCAGTGCACCCGCAGCATCACGCTCAGCGGATAGGACCGCCGACCGCGCCCGGCCTTCGGGTCGAACGGCTCGATGCGGGCCTCCAGCCGCTCCCAGGGAACCAGCCCATCCATCGTCTCGAGAAACACCTCGCGCCGCGTCCGGCGCTTCTTCAGGTCGTGCTCCAGCTCCGCAAACGTCGCTTGCTCCAAGGCTCGCACTCCACTCCGTCACCAAGAAACCAATTAGTGACAGAACCGACTTGTTCAGACAATCCTTAGCGGATTGACGGGGCGAAAATGCTTGGAGAGTTTCAGCCCTTGTCCCTGGTAATTCGAACCGATCCCACGGGCGCCATAGAGCTTGTCGGGAATGTCCATCAGCTGCTCGTAGACCAGACGACAGACAGTCTGACCATCCTCGATCACGAATGGCACGTCGTGCGAACGCACTTCGAGAACTGCGCGGGTTCCAATCCCGCCGGTATTCGCAAGCCCGAAACCGGGGTCGAAGAAACCTGCGTAGTGCACCCGGAATTCACCGACGCCGGTATCATAAGCCCGCATTTCGGCCGCATAATCCTCGGGGACTGAAACGGGCTGCTTCGATTTCAGGATATAGAACTCGTCCGGATGCAGAATCATGTCGGGCGGTTGTCTGGCGCGGCGATAGACCGGTTCCCAGTAATCGAGAACGTCATAGGCATTGATCTGGTCGATGTCGATCAGGGCCGTGTGCGGCTTTGCCCGGTAGCCGATCAGTCCAGTCCGCGGATCGCCCAGAAGATCGACACCAACAGCGACCCCTCGGTTGATATCGATTTCGTCGTGCTCTGTCCCGACCAGTCCGGCCGACTCCTGCAGCCGCCGCATCGTGGAGTCGGCCGGCGCCGGATTGCCGCGCCGGAAACGGAGCTGGTTCAGACACGAGCCCTGGCGGACGAGTATGCTGAAGGTATGGGGCGAAATTTCGGCATAGAGTGGCCCGCGATAGCCGCTCGCAACCGTGTCAAACTCGCTTGCCCGATCACTGATCAGACGGGTGAAGATATCGAGACGTCCGGTGGAACTTTTTGGATTGGCGCGGCCGGAAATCTCTCGTGGCAGATCGACCGCCTCTAGCAACGGTACGATGTAGACACAACCCTTTTCGAGCACGGCGCCTGCGACGAGATCAATCCGGTGCATCTCGAAGCGGTCCAGCTTTTCCATCACCGTCATATGCCGGCCCGGCAGAAAACTTGCACGAATGCGATAGGCCACCGGACCGAGCCTGAGATCGAGGCTGGCCGGCTGGATCAGCCGTTCCTCGATCACTGCCGGCGATGCAACTCGGCCTGCTTCAAGCATGGTGCGGATCGCCTGACTCGCCAGGATTCCGGTACTGCGCGGCGGGCCGTCGGTCATGGCTGAAAACTCTTGCTTGACCTGCGGGCCCGACCCTGTTGCCACCCTGCAGTCCGGGCGGTCGAATCCGCCGGCTCTGACGAGGCGCGATGACCGCGGAGGCGCGCAATCACGCTTTCGGCGTCCCGCCGTTGCCAAGGTCCCAATAGAGGCCGGCCATCAGTTCAATGGCCGAGCGGGCCTCCGGGAGCAAGATATGCTCGTTTGGCGCATGCTGCGAGCATGACGCATAGGAATGCGGGATCCAGATCGTGGGCAGGCCGAGCAGATCGGTGAACAACTCGTTGCAGATCGAACCGCCGAGTTGCGGCACCACGGCCGGCGCCACCCCGGTCGTCCTCTGTAGCGATGCGGCCGCCCATGCGGCCCAGGGACTCTCCGGGTCAGTGCGGGTCGATGCGAAATCCCCGGCGTTCATCGCCGGTGGCGGCTCGATCTCAACCATGCCGAAGCCGTGATTGTCGAGATGAACGCGTAATGCTGGCAGAATATTGTCGCGGTTGGTGTCGGCAATGAAGCGAAGCTGACAATGGGCCCGTGCCGTTGGCGGCACCGCATTCACCGGGCGGTCCGGGTTGCCGGTCTCGAATGCAAGAACCTCGAAGCTGTTGAAGCCATAAACCTGCTCGGCCGGAGAAAGGCCGGGTTCGCCCCAGGTCTCGTCAATCTCCGGTCCACCGGCGCCACCATCCACAGTCAGGCCGCGCAGTGCCGCCCGGACCGAATTCGGCAGCGGGCCCGGCAACCAGTCCTTGACCAGGATGCGGCCGGTTTCCGAGACGATCGTTGCCAGGGCGTGGGCCAGGATGATGCCGGGATTTGCCAATAACCCGCCCCAGTTCCCCGAGTGGTGGCCGCCGTCGCGCAACCGGCAGACCAGATCGAAATTCTTCGCACCGCGTGCGCCGAGAAAAATTGTCGGCAGGTCGGGAGAGATCCGTGGGCCGTCCGATGCGATGAAGACATCAGCGGAAAACGCGTCGAGATTGCCGGCGATCAGGGTATGCAAACCCGGCGAACCGTTCTCTTCACCGGTCTCGACCATGAATTTCGAGTTGAAGCCGAGACGGCCACGGGCCTCAAGCGCACATCGCATCGCATTCATGTTGATGCAGTGCTGACCTTTGTTGTCTGCGGTTCCGCGGCCGTAAAAGCGGTCGTCATCCTGCACGGTCAGCCATGGTGACAGTCCGTCCCGCCATTGGTCCTCGAGGCCGCGAATGACATCGCCGTGGCCATAGCCGAGCACCGTTGGCAAGGACTTGTCTTCAATGCGGGTTGCCAGCAGAACCGGGCCCTTACCGTTCTCCGGATTTTCGAAAATCCTGCAATCGTGGCCCATCGCCTCGAACGCCGGCGCGATTTCGTCGCCAAGATACCGATGAAGTTCGGGCAGTTGTTCCGGTTTCTGGCTTTCCGTGCGAATGGCGACGCGCCGTGACAGCTCTTCGACAAAACCGCCACTGTCAAAGAATTCAAGAGCGCGTTTGATGGCAGCATCCCGGGTCATTGCCTCGGTCCTGTTCCGGTTTCAAACAAGTGGCACTCGACGCTGGCCGAACCGGCGATATGCATCCCTGGCGCCTCGGCACTGCATCGGGGCGTCGCATGTTGGCAGCGCGGGTGAAATGTGCAACCGCTCGGGGGGTCAACCGGGTTCGGAAACGTCGCCCCGAGATGCGTATCGGGCAGGCCGAGGCCAGGGTCGGGCGTGAGAACCGAACTCAACAACGCCCTGGTATAGGGGTGCTGAGGGTTACTGAAGATTGTGCGGGTTTCCGCGACCTCGACAATCCGGCCAAGGTACATGACCGCGACTTTCGTCGCGATGTGTTCGACAACTGCCAGATTGTGGGTGATCAGCAGATAAGTCAGATCGAGTTCACGACGCAGATCAAGCAGTTCGTTGAGGATCTGGGCCTGCACGGAAACGTCAAGCGCCGATGTCGGCTCATCGCAGATGATGACTTCCGGACGCATGATCAGCGCCCGTGCAATCGCGACACGTTGCCGCTGGCCGCCCGAAAGCTGACTCGGATAGTTCTGGTATAAGCGCCGCGGCAGACCGACCAGTTCCATCATCTCCTCGACCCGGCGGCGCCAGCCGACCGGGTCGCCGATCTTGTGAATCCGCAATGGCAGGGAGATGATCGATCCGATGGATTTCCGCGGATTGAGAGAGGAATACGGATCCTGGAAGATCGGCTGTACCCGGCGGGCCACGGCAATTCGGTCGAGCTGCGACAACGGATCGCCATCAATGAGGATTTCGCCGGCGCTCGGCTTCTCCAATCCGAGTATCACCTTGGCCATCGTCGTCTTGCCGCAGCCGGATTCCCCGACAAGCGCCAGAACATCGCCCTTTTTGATTGTGAGCGTGACGCCGTTGACCGCATGCAACGGCTGTTTGCTTCGAAACAGTCCGCGACTGATCGTGAAGGTCTTGCGGATGTCCCGGGTTTCGATCATGGGCTGGACCGTCATGCCGCCCTCACAGGGTCGACGGTCTGTTCCGGGGAAAGATTGCATTGGTAACGTCGGCCCGGGCCCAGTATCCGGTCCGGCGGATCTTCCATGCACCCGGCATGGGCATTGTGGCAGCGGTCCCGGAACATGCAACCACGGAGATCGCCGACAAGGGTTGGCACCAGACCGGGAATTGAGCCGAGATGCTGCCCAGGTTCGGTTTTTCCCGGGATCGGGATGCAATCGATCAGGCCCTGGGTATAGGGGTGATGCGGGTTTTCGAAAATCTCGGCGCCAGTCCCGGCTTCCACGATCCGGCCGGCATACATCACGGCGACCCGATCGGCCACGCGGGCGACAACACCGAGATCATGGGTGATCAGGATGACGCCGATGTCGAACTCCTTCTGGATCTGCGCGATCAGAAGCAGGATCTGGGCCTGGATGGTCACGTCAAGGGCCGTTGTCGGTTCATCTGCGATCAGCAGTTCGGGATCACACATCAGCGCCATTGCGATCATCACGCGCTGGCGCAAGCCGCCGGACAGTTCATGCGGGTATTGCTTCAATCGGCTTGCCGCGCCGGTTATCCCGACTTTTTCCAGCAGATAGACCGCCCGGTCGCGTGCCGTTCGACGGTCGACCCTGCGGTGCCGCAGCATCACTTCCTCGAGCTGATTTCCGATCGTATAGGACGGATTGAGCGAGGTCATCGGATCCTGGAAGATCATTGACATCCGGTTGCCGCGGATATCGGCCATGCGGGCTTCGGAAAACGTCTCGATCGGTTCGCCGTGGAATGTCAGTTTGTCCGCTTGCCGGGTCGCGGCCGCCGGCAACAAGCCCATGACAGCAAGCGAGGTCAGGGACTTGCCACACCCGGACTCGCCGACGATGGCCAGCGTCTCACTCTGATTGACGTGGAAACTGACGCCTCGAACGGGATGCAGCAGGCCGGCCGCGATCGGGATCCGGATCGAGAGGTTTTCGACTTCCAGGACGGCGGTCAATTCCGACTCTCCGGTGCTGTCACGTCGCGGATGCCGTCGCCAAGCAGATTGATGGCGAGAAGCATCAAGAACAAGGCGACACCGGGGATCGCGATGACCCAGGGTTTGAAATACATGTCGCCCTTGCCTTCCGCAATCATCAGGCCCCAGGACGGTTCCGGCGGTTGCACGCCTAGGCCGAGGAAGGAGAGGGCTGCTTCAAGCAGGATGGCGTGCGCCACTTCCAGGGTTGCTACCACGATCAGATTGTTCATGACGTTTGGCATGATCTCTGTCGTCAGGATGCGCAGGGTTGAACACCCGGCGGCTTCTGCCGCCGCGACGTAGTCAAGATTGCGAACCTGCTGCGTCGAACTACGCATGACCAAGGCAAACCGTTCCCATAACAGAAGACCGAGGACGGTAATCACCACTTCGAGCGAACTGCCGATCAGCGCGATGACGGCAAGCGCGATCAGGACCACCGGCATCGCCAGCCTAGTGTTGATCATGAAGGTGACAAACATGTCGACTCGACCGCCGAAATAACCCGCAAGTACTCCCATGGTCGTACCGACGACGCCGGAGATCAGCATCACGGTAAATCCGATCATCAGGGAAACGCGGGCACCGTAGATGATCCGCGCGTAGTAATCGCGGCCGAATTTATCGGTCCCGAAGGGATGCTCCCAGCTTCCGGCTGCGTGCCAGATCGGCGGCACATATCGGTTGAGAAGATTCTGTTCCAGGGGATCATGCCATGTCAGGAGGGGCGCCGTGACAGCGACCAGAAGCAGCAGCACCATAAATCCGCCGCCGAGGACGACGCCCCAGTCGCCGAACGCGCGGCGGCGCAGAATGGCACCGGGCGACGGCTCGAGGACCACCTCGCTGTCGGCGGGGTTCGGAAGCGCTTCGTTCGACATCGCCCGCGCCTTGCCCCTATGCCACCCGGATCCGAGGATCGAGAAATGCGTTGAGAAGATCGGCCAGCAAATTGAAAAGGATATAGAAACAGGCAATTGTCAGCACGATCGCCTGCATGACCTCGAAATCCGAACGTTGAATCGATTGCCAAGCCAGCCGTCCGAGTCCGTTCAGGGTGAAGATCGACTCAATCACCACCGAGCCGCCAAGCATGAAGCCAAGCTGTGCTGCGGATAGCGACACCACCGGAATGACGGCATTCCGGAGGGCATGCTTGAACAGCACGACATGAGTTCGCAATCCTTTCGCCCGGGCTGTGCGGATATAGTCGGACCCCAGAACCTCGATCATGCCGGCCCGGGTCAGGCGCATGATCTGCGGTGTTGCGTAATAGCCGAGCGCGATCGAGGGCAGGATATAGTGCACGAAGCTGGCATTGCCGGAACTTGGCAGGAGCCTGTAGGTGACGCTGAAAATGAAGATCAGGGTCAGGCCGAAGAAGAAGCTTGGCATCGCCTGACCGAAGACCGCGAGTGTCAATGCGAAGCGGTCGATCAGCGTGTTCGGTTTCATTGCGGCGATGACACCAAGCGGGATCGATAGCATCAGAGCGAAGCAAAGGGCGAAGAACCCGAGTTTCATGGTTACCGGCGCGCGTTCGACAATGAGATCGGCGACCGGTTTTTCTTTCAGATAGACTGAAATCCCGAGATCGCCTTGGAGCGCACGCGACGCCCAGTCCCAGTATTGTTGGGGGAGCGTGCGATCAAAGCCATAGGCTTTGCGCACATATTCTATGTCGGCTTCGGTCGCACCCTCGCCAGCCATGGCCGCGGCCGGATCGCCAGACAGACGCAGAAGTGAAAATGTGACAATCGAGACCGTGACTGCGACGAGCACCGCATAACCGAGGCGCCGCAGGATGAAGAGCAACATGGCGTGGGTCCGGTGGCACGGGACGCGGCCGCAAGGCCGCATCCCGTATCGTTGCCACTACTTCCATTTGGCGAGATAGAAGCGCGGGATCTCATCATCCGTCGGCATGAAATCGACATCGTTGCTGAAAGCGTAGTACTTGGCATAAGTAAACATCGGCAGCCAGCACAGTTCCGACTGAATTTTGGCCAGCGCTTTCTGGTAGTTCGTCTCACGAACCGCCGGATCGACACTGGTATCGGCGATTTCGAGCCAGTTCCGGATATCGTCATCCAGACAATAGTCGTCCCGGCCATGCTTGAAAAAGTGACTGGTAATTGCCGAGGCATCTGCCATCGAGTACGAGCCCCAAGTCATCTGATGGAACGGGGCCTTACCGTCCCAGACCAATCCGCGCAGTGCCTTGTACTGCATGTATTTCAGATTGGTCTTGATACCGACCCTGGCGAGGAAGCCCATGACGGCTTCGGTGAACTCGCGCTGGCGATAGGCATAGATATCCGTCGTGAAGCCATCCGGGAAACCGGCCTCGGTCAGCAAAACCCGCGATTTGTCAGGATCGTAGGCATATTGCGGTACATCCTGTGTGCATCCGAACTGTGCCGGATAACAGGCCGAATGAACAGCCTCGGAGGCCTCGCCGACGAGCTGTTTGGCAATGGCCTCACGATCGATGGCATGCGCGACCGCCTGGCGGACCCGTTTGTCGAAAAACGGGTTCGATGCGATGTCCTTGCCGGAGCGGCCGGCCCGATCCATGGTGAGATAGCTGATGCGGAAGGTCTTGGCGTTGACGACCTGAACCTGGCCGCTGCCCGCAAGATCATGCGCCTTGTCTTTCGGAACATCCCAAATCCAGTCGATTTCGCCAGTCAGAAGCTGTGCGATCTGCGCTTCGGCATCCGGCACCGTCTTGAAGATGACCGTACCGATACTCGCCTTGCCCTTCGGACTGCCGTCCCAATAGTCATCGTTCCTGACCATGGTGATCGACTCACCGGGAACGACTTCGGTGATCTTGTAGGGACCGGCGCCGATTTCGTCGATGGTGCCCCAGTCCGGCTTGCCGGTTGCATCTTTCTTCGCCGTATCCCAGATTTCGCTCGGAAAAACCGGTAACGCCATGGCCAGAAATTCAAGTGCCGCGGGGAAGGTTTGCTTGAGATGTATGCGGACCTTGTAGGGTCCGAGTTTTTCGGTCGATTTCATCCAGTCGACATTGCGCCGGGTCAGGATGCCGCTGTCTTCCCCTACGATGTGATTGAACGTCGCAACGACATCGTCGGCCTCGAAATCCGATCCGTCATGGAACCGAACGCCTTCGCGCAGGTCGAGATCGATCGTGGTATCGTCGATCCATTCCCAGCGTGTCGCCAGTTGCGGCTTGTACTCGAAGGTCTCGAGATCGCGGAACAAGAGAGTGTCCCAGACCAATTCGGAGATAATGACCAGTTCGCGGATGTTATTGTAATAAGGCAACGCAACATCCGCTTCCCGATCTGTCGCCCAGACCAAGGTATCGTCGTCCATGCCGGCTTTTGCCGGTCCCGCCCCGATCATCAGGACTGCCGCCGCCGCTGCCGCGCAGTGCTTCACAAATCGTCGCATTTCGGGTCTCCTTTGCATAACGCCTATCATTGACCGTGAGCACCACCGGTCTGGTGCTGTCTGGCCTGACCGTCAAGGCCGCCACCATTTCCGAAACTACAAACTATCATCGCCGAATGCAAGCGGAACGTCCGGCGCGCGGGTTATCCGGCCCGGCCCTTGATGATAACTGGCCGCCACCGGCCTCTTTATATTCGGCCGCGGCAGGGCCGGTGTGGTCTGGTTCTGTCGATTGCTTTTTTCGAGCGTTCCCGTTACGGTCCGCACCGAACACGGAGGGATGGCCGAGCGGCTTAAGGCGCACGCCTGGAAAGCGTGTTCATCGAAAGATGTCGCGGGTTCGAATCCCGCTCCCTCCGCCACCAACTGCCGTGCAGACAGTCCGCTTGCCGCCGTTTGAGCCGGGCGGGCTGGCGATATGGGGAAGTTCCGGGTCGACAGACACGAAACAGTAGCTCGGCGGATCTTGTCAGTATCAGGTATTGGTGGAGCCAAGGAGGATCGAACTCCTGACCTCTACAATGCCATTGTAGCGCTCTCCCAGCTGAGCTATGGCCCCATACCACTGTTCGACATCATGTTCTGCGATCAGCCGATGTTGTCAGAACGATGTCGAACTGTCCTGTCAACGGACTGGATGATCCTATCGAATCGGTTCTTTACCTGTAAAGCGTAAATTCTCTTGGGCCGACCACCGGTCAGCCCGGCAGATCCTGACTATCCGATCGAACCAATACAGCGTCAATCGTCGTCGGCCGGCATCGGACAAGCCGTTGCCGCCCCAAGCGATGCCGTGACCCCGTTGACCAAGCGTATGATTGCGTTGCCGTTCAAACGGCCCCGACAGCAGGCTAGGTCCCAGGATGCCGGGTGCTGCGATGACATGCCTCGGGCCGGCCTGACGGGCGTTCGCAGGGCGGTCACGCGTAATCCCGGCGAGTCCGGCAATGTCAAGGTCATCCGCATCGTCAATAGCAGTCGACATTGCGGATTGGCGATTGAGCTCACGGTCCGTTTCGCCGCCCGGTTGTGCCAACGGAACATCCTTGCCGCTGATGCCGATACGCAACAACCCGGCGGTTCCGGATTTGAGGTTGTCTCGATCATGGCAGCCTGACCTGTGCAGGCGGCGGTCAGATTTCGTCCGGGTCGTCTTCGAGTGGTTGCTCGTCATCGCCGTCCCCGGTCGTGTCGAGCATGCTGACCGGCGGATCATCGCCATCCGCATCATCGTCGTCGGCCGGGCCGTCAGCGAGGATGCCGCCGGTCTCGTCAGCACTTTCATCAAGGTCGTCGGCAACGGCGTCCCCGACATCTTCGCTCTCTACTACGGCAACCTTTGGATCGACCTCGTCATTCTTCACAGGTTCGGCGATAGGCGCCCGGTTGCGCCGGCTCTTGAGTACGGCCTCCGGGTCAAACTCGGCCTTGCAGGCAGGACAGATGATCGGCGATTTGTGGAAGTCGTAGAACAGTGCTCCGCAGGCATGGCATACGCGCTTGATACCCCATTCTGGCTTGGCCACAATGCCTCTCCCCCAACAGTTCAAAGATTGACCGAATGCGGCGCGCATTATCCAGTATCGGGCCGAATGTCAAAGCAAAAACGCGGCATGCATCCATTGGCCGATTGGGCCATCAATTCTCCCGGACAAAACCGGGAACTTCGTGATAGACACCCGACCCGGCACCGGGAACGTCGCGTTCCCACAGCAGATCATTGCCTCCAAACGACACAGTCTCATGCAGGGAGAGCGTGAAGGTGAGTGCACTCATCGCCCGTAAGTCGAAACATCTCGGTGGCAACGTCCGTGTTCCCGGTGACAAATCAATCTCGCACAGGTCGCTAATCCTCGGAGGTCTCTCAGTCGGCGAGACCGTGGCCGACGGGATTCTCGAAAGCGACGACGTGTTGCACACAGCGGCCGCGATGCGCGCTTTCGGCGCTAGCGTGGATCGTGGCCCAGATGGTCTGTGGCGCATTCACGGGCGCGGCTTGGGTGGTCTCGACGAGCCTGACCGGGTTCTCGATCTCGGCAATTCGGGCACCGGCGTCCGATTGCTGATGGGCGTTGCTGCGGGCAATCCGGTCACCACATTCCTGACTGGCGACACATCGTTGCTGCGTCGGCCGATGGCGCGGGTGACCACACCGCTCGAACAGATGGGGGTACGATTCGTGTCCCGCCAGGGCGGGCTCCTGCCGCTTGCCTGCATCGGGCCGGAATACCTGCTACCGATCGCCTATACGTTGCCGGTCGCATCTGCTCAGGTGAAGTCGGCGATTCTGCTTGCCGGTCTTGCCGCTCCCGGCCGGACGACGGTTGTCGAACCGCAACCGACCCGAGATCACACAGAAAGCATGCTTCGGCAGTTTGGCGCCGAGATCAGCGTGATCGATCGCGATGACGGGAGCCGTGTCGTCGCGGTCGTTGGCGAACCCGAGCTTTCCGGCCAACGCCTTACGGTCCCGGCTGACCCGTCGTCAGCCGCATTCCCGACCGTGGCGGCGCTGATTGCAGAAGGGTCCGAAATCCACCTGACCGGTGTCGGCACCAACCCTCTGCGGTTTGGTCTCTATGAGGTTCTGGCGCAAATGGGCGCGGACATCGTTGTGACGAAGCTGGACGATAGCGGCGGTGAACCGCTCGCCAACCTGACAGTGCGCCACAGCCGTTTGAACGGGATCGAAGTCCCGGCAATCATGGCGCCGCGCATGATCGATGAATATCCGATACTCGCTGTCGCCGCTGCCTTTGCGCGAGGTCGTACCGTCATGAACGGTCTCGGCGAATTGCGTGTCAAGGAAAGTGACCGCCTCGGCACCGTTGCCCGTGGCCTTGCCGCGGCAGGCGTCGCGGTCGAAGCTGGCGAGGATCGCCTTGTTGTGCATGGTGGCGATGGACGGGTTGCTGGCGATGCCGCCATCGCAGTTCAATTCGATCACCGCATCGCTATGGCGTTTCTCGTCCTCGGATTGGGCGCCGAGGCGCCGGTGACAATTGACGACGGCGCCACTATCGAGACGAGTTTCCCGGGATTCGTGGATCTGATGACCGGCCTCGGAGCGCGGATCAAGGATGCCAGGTCATGATCATCGCGATCGACGGACCGGCTGCGTCCGGCAAAGGAACGCTGGCCCGCAGGCTGGCTGATCACCTCAATCTCGCATACCTCGATACCGGGGCGCTGTACAGGGCCGTGGCCCTGGCAGTGTTGCGCGGCGGCGGCGACCCGGCTGACGAGGCCGCGGCCGGCGATGCGGCTTTGGCGCTTGATCTGACCTTGATGTCGGCGCCGGAGATTCGTGATGCTGACATCGGCGCCGCATCGTCGTTGGTCGCAGCATTTGCACCGGTCCGTGCGGCTCTGTTCGCGCTGCAACGGAATTTCGCCGGCAACCCGCCCGACGGCTGTTCCGGCGCAGTGTTGGACGGCCGGGATATCGGAACGGTGATTTGTCCCGAAGCGACCCGGAAGATCTATGTAACGGCCCGTCTCGAGATTCGCGCCGAGCGTCGATTCAGGGAGTTGCAGGATCGTGGGGAAAACGCTATAGTAGGAGATGTTCTGGACGATCTTCGGGACCGTGACGCGCGCGATGCGTCGCGTGCAGACGCTCCGATGCGTCAGGCCGACGACGCGTTCGTGCTTGATACAACGGCGCTTGGTCCTGATCAGGCTTTCGAGCGGGCGTTGTCTTACATTATGTCTGGAACAGTGTAATCCGTCGGCTGTTTCATGATCCGGAGCCGGCAGACGCAACTTGTTGGCGGTCGGCCCTACGTCGTTGTCTATACCTCCGGATCGGATCGGACAGCGACACGGGGTAATCAGTCCCGTCTTGCCAAGACGGGTATCCGGCTGACGTGCCAGCATATAATCATCCCGTCCGGCGCATGTGACCGGTACGGGTCATTACGTCAGGAGAGTTTATGGCTGAAACAGCCACGACAGAGGCGGTGTCGGAGGATTTCGGCACCTTGCTTGCCGAAGCCTTCGGTGATGACATCAGCGTCGAAGGCAGTGTTGTCAAAGGGACGATCATTGCGCTTGAGGGTGATCATGCACTGATTGACGTCGGTCTCAAATCAGAGGGCCGGGTGGCCCTGAAGGAGTTTGGCGGTCCCGGCCAGGATCACGGTCTGATGCCGGGGGCAGAAGTCGAAGTCTACGTCGAACGCATGGAAGACCGGAACGGCGAGGCGATGCTGAGCCGCGAAAAAGCGCGGCGCGAAGAAGCCTGGTCTGTCCTTGAGACGGCATTCGAAGGCCAGGAACGAGTAACGGGCACGATCTTCGGGCGGGTCAAGGGCGGCTTTACCGTCGATCTCTCGGGTGCCACTGCCTTTCTTCCGGGCAGCCAGGTCGATATCCGCCCGGTTCGTGATATCGGGCCGTTGTTCGGGACGCCACAGCCCTTCCACATCCTCAAGATGGATCGCCGACGGGGGAATATCGTGGTCTCTCGCCGCGCGGTTCTCGAAGAGAGCCGGGCAGAAGCACGGTCCGAACTGGTCGCCAATCTGAAAGAAGGTCAGATTCACGAGGGCGTGGTCAAGAATATCACTAATTATGGGGCGTTCGTTGATCTTGGCGGTGTTGACGGCTTGTTGCATGTCACCGACATCGCGTGGCGTCGCATCAATCACCCGAGTGATGCGCTGCAGGTTGGTCAGACGGTGAATGTCCGGGTTATCCGGTTCAATCCGGAGACCCAGCGAATTTCGCTTGGAATGAAACATCTCGAAGCGGATCCCTGGGAGGGCGTTGAAGCTCGTTATCCGCCAAGTTCGAAATTCACTGGCCGGGTTACCAATATCACCGAGTATGGCGCCTTCGTCGAACTCGAACCGGGGATCGAAGGACTGGTCCATGTTTCCGAGATGAGCTGGACCAAGAAGAATGTGCATCCCGGCAAGATCGTGTCGACCAGCCAGGCGGTCGAGGTGATGATCCTTGATGTCGATCCGGCGAAGCGGCGGGTTTCGCTCGGGTTGAAGCAGTGCTTCTCCAATCCGTGGGATTCTTTCATGGAAAATTATCCTGCGGGCAGTGACATCGAGGGCGCAGTCAGGAATATCACCGAGTTCGGTCTTTTCATTGGCCTGCCGGGGGATATCGACGGCATGGTCCATCTGTCCGATATTGATTGGAACCTGTCTGGAGACGAGGCGATCCGGAACTACAAGAAGGGCGATCTTGTCAAGGCGCGGGTGCTTGATATCGACAGCGAAAAGGCCCGGATTGCGCTTGGCATCAAGCAGTTGTCCGAAGATCCGTTCAAGACGCACCCCAATCTGACGCGTGGAGCGATCGTGACCTGCACCGTCAGCCGTCTGACCGATGGTGGTATCGAAGTCGGTGTCGGTGACGGCCTGACTGGTTTCATCCGCAAATCGGAGTTGTCGCGCGACCGTTCGGAACAACGGACGGATCGTTTTGCGGTGGGCGAAAAAGTCGACGCCAAAGTCACCCAGATCGATCAGAAGAACCGCACGATCACATTGTCGATCAAGGCGCGGGAAATCGAGGAAGAGGACAGGGCGATGAAGGACTATGGATCCTCCGACAGCGGCGCAAGTCTCGGCGACATTCTCGGAGCCGCCCTTCGTCAACGCGACGAAGAACGCAGCCCCAAGGACGGAAGTCTCGATGCGTAATCGACATTTCACGGATCACTCGGGTGGTATCGGTTCAGCCCGCTGCCACCCGAGTCACGGATTGCCTCGATCCTGCCGGTCTGCAGGGTGAGTAACCACAGTGAGCGAAACGATGCGTCGGGTCTTGTGTTCAATTCGTGGCGGGTGTCCTCGCTTCGTGACCCCGAAGGGCTTCCAGTCAAGTGCTTGACACGAAATCTTTTCGTGGCATTGTGGTGTGTTGGGCGGTCAACTGGATCTTGCAGGTATCACCAGTACATAAGGCAATGTTGTAGGGAGCAAGGTTCGCAATGACAAAATCCGAATTGATTCTCCGGTTGAGTGAAACCTTCCCGTATTTGCTCCGAAGTGACATCACGCGGGTCGTTTCGACCATTTTCGGTGAAATGACGGAAGCGTTGGAAAACGGTGACCGTGTGGAAATTCGCGGTTTTGGCTCGTTCTCCGTCAAACGCCGGGAACCCCGAACCGGCCGTAATCCCCGCACGGGCGAAGCTGTCGTTGTTGGCGAACGTCATCTCCCGGTCTTCAAGACCGGCAGGGAGCTTCGGCGGCGTTTGAATTCGTTCTGACGCAGGCTTTCTCAAGCACGAACAGAATACTGGCGACGATCCGTCAGGTGATACAACAGCCGGGTGGTCTATCGAAATGCACCGTCCGATCGCACCTTATCGGCCTTGGAAAGGGCATGCACGGCGGCCATGTCCGGATGATGCGCAAGTCCGTTACGGTCGCCAGATGTTCGCGTGCGGCAGATAATCGATCCCGGTTGCAATCCAGACCGGTTAGTACTGCCGAATAAGCGCGGTCAGACGGCCTTGGACTTTTACCTGGTCGGGTCGGAAGATCCTTGTCTCGTAAGCATTGTTTGCCGGTTCAAGTGCGATCGCCTGCGATCGCTTGCGCATACGCTTCAATGTCACTTCGGTGTCGTTGACCAGCGCGACAATAATGGTTCCGCTTTCCGCCGTGTCGCAACGCCGGATGATCGCGGTGTCGCCATCGAAGATTCCGGCGTCGGTCATGGAGTCGCCGGCGATCTCAAGGGCATAGTGATCGCCGTCGGCGACGAGGCTGGGCGGAACCTCGACCGTGTTCGAATAGTCACGCAAGGCCTCGATTGGCGTGCCGGCGGCAATCCGGCCGTAAAGCGGCAGTGATACCGGTTCCGAGGACTTGTCGGGATGCCGGTGATCGGCGCCGGGAAACTTTCCGGCGATGACATTGTCGGGAAGACTATCACTCGCCGGTTTGGTCATTGCTGCATTGGGCATCTTGAGGACTTCGATCGCGCGTGCCCGATAACGGATACGCTTGACGAAGCCACGAAGTTCCAGAGCCTCGATCAGCCGGTGTATGCCCGATTTGGACCGCAGCTCCATCGCGTCCTTCATCTCTTCATAGGACGGCGGATATCCCTGCTTTTTAATCCGGTCGTCGATGAACCGCAGGAGATGATATTGTTTCTTGGTAAGCATGATCCGTTCCGCATCTGAACAAAAGGCAAACAGAGCAGGTGTTCTACTTCGGTTCCACGGTATCGTCAACCTCGAAAAGGTATCCGGATGCGTTATTCGTTATGAACCGGGGGCCGGATCTATCGATTGGCGAACGCAGGACTGTCGGCTGCCGCGAGAAGCGCTGTGAGAATGTTTGAAGAGATGTTATTGTGCATCGTTCGTTTGGCGGCGGAGTGCTGCCGGTGCAAGGGAGGAGTGCAGTCATGGTGTTGCAGCCGAATTCCCCGGAGGCCCGGGATGTGGCGTATTTGCTTCATGGATATACGAATTTCCGCCGTCATGAGGCGGAAGGTCCGATGGTGATGGCGCGTGGTGAGGGTATCCATGTGTGGGACACGTCGGGCAAGCAGTATATCGAGGGTATGGCGGGTTTGTGGTCGACGTCTCTGGGTTTCGGGCATCCGCGTTTGGTTTCGGCTGCGGTGAAGCAGCTCGAGACATTGGCGTATTATCATCAGTTTGCGCAGAAGTCGCATTTGCCGGGGATCGATCTTGCCGAGAAGCTGATGGCGTTGGCTCCGGGTGAGATGTCGAAGGTGTTTTTCAACAATTCCGGGTCTGAGGCGAACGACACGGCGATCAAGATCGTCTGGTACTACAACAATGCGCGTGGTCGTCACGCGAAGAAGAAGATCATTGGCCGGGTGAACGGGTATCACGGGATCACTTTGGCTTCGGCGAGTTTGACCGGGCGGTCTTTGAACCATGCGGGGTTCGATGCGCCGCTGGATCGGTTTCTGCATGTTGGCAATCCTCACCACTACCGGGAAGCGGCTGCGGGGGAGAGCGAGGAAGCGTTTTCGGATCGTTTGGCAGCGGAGCTTGATGCTCTGATCGAGTTGGAAGGTGCTGAGACGGTGGCGGCGTTTTGGGCCGAGCCGATCATGGGTGCCGGCGGCGTGATCACGCCGCCGGCGGGGTATTTCGAGAAGGTTCAGTCGGTTCTCCGCAAGCATGATGTTCTGTTTGTCGCCGACGAGGTGATTTGCGGTTTTTGCCGGACGGGGAATTTTTGGGGTTCTGAGACCTATGGCATTCGTCCGGATCTTCTGGTCTGCGCCAAGGCGCTGTCATCGAGCTATCTGCCGATTTCGGGGACGCTGATCAGCGATGACGTGTATCAGGTGATTGCGGATGCGAGCGCCCGGCTCGGTGTGTTCGGTCACGGCTACACCTATTCGGGTCATCCGGTTGCCGCGGCTGTGGCGCTGGAGACGCTGGCGATTTACGAGGAGGATCAGGTTCTCGAGCATGTGCGCGCGATTTCGGGGCGTTTTCAGGCGCGTCTTCGGGGCTTTGCAGATCATCCTCTGGTCGGCGAGGTTCGCGGCGCCGGTCTGGTCGGGGCCAACGAGCTGGTGCGCAACAAGGCGACGAAGGAGCCGTTTGCGGCCTCGGAGGGGGTCGGGGCGCTGGTCAGCGACCTCTGTGCCGAGCATGGCCTGATCACGCGTCCGGTGGGGGATTCGATGTGCTTCTGCCCGCCGCTGATCATCCGCGAGACCGAGATCGACGAGATGTTCGACCGTTACGGCCGGGCGCTCGACGAAGGTCTCGACCGTCTCACCCGACAAGGCACCGCGGTGGCGTAACGGTGCACTTCACGTTTCGGCGCACTACGCTGGATGGTGCGCCGATGACGGCACGGCGCACAAGGCTGTGATGGCGTTGGTCCGCTCATTCATTATCAACAGCCGGACCGTAAGCGATGCCTGGATTTTGCGGAACGATCCGACACCGACACTCGGTGCCGCGTTCGCGCCGCTGCCAAAATCATTCAACGACCGAAAAGAATGTCCCTGGTAATGAGGCAAAGACTTCAATTCCAGATATCCGGTTACAGTCTCCTATGTTAACCGGTGCTATTATTATGTAACTGCCCCGATACCACGTTGCTGACGGTGGCGGGACGATTGCAGGTTCTGGGGTGGTGGTGTTGAGATTCCTGGTTTGGCAACCACAACGCCGAAGCGCACCAGGAGCCAGCGCGGATCGTCCGCGAAGCCTAGCGGCGGCCAGAGCCTGGCCACACGCTACCGATCCTGACCCCGACCGCGACCCCGGACCATGTCGTGGATCACGATCCGGCCGTCTGCGTCGATTGTGGCGGCGCGCTGACGGAGACCGACCGTCACGGCGCGCCAATCTGTCGGCAGGTCTTCGACCTGTCCGAACCGCAACCAATGGAGACCACCGAACACTGTGTCGACCGCTGCCTCTGCTGCACTTGCGGCGCCGTGACCGGCGCGGTCTTCCCGACAGGGGTGGCCGTCCCGGTCCAGTATGGGCCATGCATCACCGCGTGGGTGAGCGATCTGCTGCATGTCCAGGTCAGTCCCGAGACGAGACTGGCCGACCTGATGAGCAACCGGTTCGCCGTGCCGATCTCCACGGCCACGATCGCCGCCATGAGCCGGCGCACCGCACAGCGCTTCGAGGACATCGTCGACCGGATCAGGACCGTGGCCCGGTCAGACATCTCGACGAAACCAGAGTCCGCATCGAAGGTCGTACCCGTTGGCTCCACCTGCTGTGCACCCCGTTCCTGACCGTCCGGCGCATCGACGCCGGACGCGGCGATGTCGACCGGGACGTTACAGGAATCCTCGTCCATGACGATGCCGCCAGCGACTTTATCCTCGAGGACATGCGTCACGCGGCCTGCAACGCCCACCATCGGCGCGAACTCCAGATCTTGGTCGACATCGAGAAGGAAGATGGGTCCGCAGCATGCACCGCAGCCTCGAACGTGCCCGCAGGGCCGCGCCCATCGCAGGCGAGACCGGCCGGGACGGACCCGGGTTCCGGTTGATCTCATCCCCGACCGGGCCATCGCTTTCCACGACTCGCAGCCGCCGCTCCGGAGCGGCGGCTGCGGACGAAAAAACGCTGCGTCGAACATACCCTCGCCCTCCGTCTCCAGACATATAAGGACGGAGGCCCGAGGTGTCTCACCAACCTGCGAATTGACTTTACGAACAATATCGCTGAGCAAGATCTGCCAATGGTGAAGCTGCGCCAGAAGATCTCCGGCGGCTTCCGCTCCGAACAGGGCGCCCGCAACTTCGCCACCCTGCGCGCCGTCATTGCCATAGCCCGCAAGCAGGGTTGGACTGTCCTCGAAACCCTGGCACACCCCGACCCGATGCAGTTGATCGCCAGACGGCGGCTCTGAAACCCCTCCCGGGCACCGAAATCCCTCACACGGACAGAGCCGATGCGTGCCGCCGGTGGGTGCGGCTTACCATACAACCACGCGCTGTGAACCAGGCCGTCGGGAACAGGACCCGTAATCAGACCCGGGCATTACGATCACGATATGATGGGCTGAGTAATCTCCCTTGCAGGAACAAATTCTGCCGGTACGAATTCTGTAGAAACCGGCACCGGGACGGTTGCATGATCTGGCCGTTTCAACTACATTTATCTTTAACGAGGGGCGCATAGCTCAGTTGGCAGAGCAGCTGACTCTTAATCAGCGGGTCCAAGGTTCGAGTCCTTGTGCGCCCACCAACCGCTCGATTCCTGTATGACACCCGGACAGGTGGGACGGGCTATCTCGTGAATACCGTGGTCCGACGAAAAAGTCGGTAAAACGGCAAACCCGCCGCGTCGCAGGCGCGAGCCAGTTCGGCTCTGGGCGGGAAGATCGGGGTCCCCTTCGACACGACCGCGATGGCTCTGGTGGATGGTAGATCCTCGACGAGCCGGAACTGCATCTGGGCGAGGACATCCTGGTGTCGGGAACGAATGCCGACCTATCTCGACACGGCGTATTTCACGCTGACGCCGGACTGGACGTGCGAGGTGCTGTCGACCTCGACCCGGACGTTTGACCTGTACGGCAAACGACCGATTTGTGCCCGCGAAGACGTCGCATGTCTGTGGCTTGTGCCCTGGAGGCGTTAGATTTGTGCGTGGGCACTGGCTGCCCATTGGGCTTTTTCCTCTGAACGTGGGATTCCAGATCTGCTATGACGGGGTCATGGACGCACAAAATCTGACCTGATTACCCTCGAATCTAAGCAGTATTTAATATCGAATACTGCCATGTAATTTGATGATGGAAAAGGACATTCACATGGCGCGCAACCCAGTGCAGTTTCAGAAAGGAATCAGCCTCAACGCGTTCCTCTCCCTCTACGGCAGCAAAGACCAGTGCTTCGACACCCTCTTTCAATTGGCGATGGCCGAACGGCTTTCTGTGCCCACACTGCGCCCATGACCGGTGCTGTCAGTTGAACACCCGAAAGCTCCAGCAGTGCAACCGCTGCCATCGCCAGACTCCCATCACCGCCGGTACTATCTTCGAGGCCACCAAGCTCCCACTCACGGTGTGGTTCCAGGGCCTCTACTTCATGACCCAGGACAAGAAAGGTACATCGGCGATGACGCTGCACCGCCAGCTCGGCATCTCCGACAACGCGGCGTGGCGCATGCGCCACAAGCTGATGCAGGTGATGATGGAGCGAGACCGAGAGCACCCGCTCGGCGGGTCGGTCCAATGCGACAATGCCTATCTCGGGGGCAAGCGCGGGCGGGGTGCGTCGGGCAAGACCCCGTTCGTGGCCGCGGTCGAGACCAATGAGCAGGAACATCCGCTGCGCGTGACGCTCACCGTGGTCGAGGGCTTCCGTCTCACTGAAGTCGCCGCCTGGGCGCAGCAGCACCTGGGTTCGGGCACGCAGGTGCTGCTGCGATGGGCTGGCCTGCTTCAATGGCGTGACCGCGACAGGCTGCGTGCATGAGCCGATGGTGACCGGCGGCGGGAAAGCCGCGGTCGAGCACCCCGAGTTTCGTTGGGTGAACACGATTCCCGGCAACATCAAGAGCGCCTTGCGTGGCACCGACCATGCGATTCGTCCCAAATATGCCCAGCGCTATCTCGTGGAGTTCAAGTACCGAGTCAATCGTCGCTTCGACCTGCCTGACATCATCCCCAGACTGGCCTACGTGGCGCTGCGGACACCGCCGATGCCGGAGAGGTTACTCAAATTGCGCTTGGCTTGAGTGGGAATCAGGATATCTGATCCGCCGCACGCTGTTCCCGGAAGCGGGACGACGCATATTGGCGGCATTGCCGGCGCCCGGGGCCGTTCCGGGGCACATGGCGCTCGTCCGCGAGGTTTGCACGACTTTCGGGTTTCGCGATCCCCTCGGCCATCTGCAGGATGCGCGCTGTCCGGGGTCTGGTCGCTGCGGTTCCGCCGCCGGTCGGGGGTCTGGACCGCGTCGACCCTGTCGAGGGTCCGGTCGTGACGCTGGCCGAGACCGACACGGCGCGTCGGCGGCTGGGTACGATGCTGGACGCCGAGCATCCGCTGGGGGCCGGTCTGCATGTCGGGCGGCCGCTGCGGTATCTGGTCGGCTCGGCGGTTGCGTGGTTGCAGCCTCGGCCCTGGTCCTGAAGCCGCGCGACCGGTGGATCGGCCGGGATGCGGCCGGCCGGGAGGCCCATCTCGACCGGGTGGTCGGACTGGCACGGTTTCTCATCCGTCCCAGTCTGGCCTGCCGAACCCTGGCCTCGACGGTGCTCGGCCTGTGTCTCGGCCGCCTGGCCGACGACGATGCGGCCCGCTATGGCGTTGCCCCGTTGCCGGTCGAGACCTTTGTCGGTCCGGCGCATGGCGGGATCAGCTTGCGGGTGACGAACCGGGTTCATGTCGGCATGACGGCCGGGCGCGGATGCTGTGCCGCATGCGGGCGCAGTCGGCGGTGCTGGCGATTCCAGGACGGCAGCGACCTGAATGTTGCGACGCACCGGGCCTGCAGGGGCCTCGGCGTGATCGCGAAGACCAAGGGATTTGCCGGGACGCTGGGCCTTCCGCGCATCGCGTTCGAGGCGCCGGACTGTCAGGCGGACAAGAAGACGCAGCGCTGGCTGCGGGGTTGGCGCGACATCAGCCGGCTGACGGCCGGTCTGGCCAACACCCGGGCGATCGCGGTGATGGACCGGGAGAGCGATGTCATCAATCTGTTCTGTGCTTGGTGTGACGAGGGCGGGGCCGACCTGCTGGTCCGGGCGATGCATGACCGGGGTCTTGCCGAGGAGACGATCCTGTTCGAAAGGATGCGTGCGGCGCTGGCAGACGGTCGACCTGCCGACCTGAAACGCTGGCGGTCGGAGCCTGAAGCTGACCCGGTGACGCTGACCCCGGTTCACCTGCGCGAGGACACCGCCCCGAGCGGGGAGGGGGCGAGAGGATCGAATGGCTGCTGATCACGACGCTGCCGGTCGGCAGCGTCAAACAGGCGCAGGAGGTCGTCGAGCTGTATGTGCTGCGCTGGCGCATCGAAGAGTATCACAGGATCCTGACATCCGGCTGCGCTGTCGAGAAGATCGCCCATACCACCGCCGAACGGATCAAGCGCGCTGTGATCATCAATGCCGTGATCGCCTGGCGGCTCGCGACCCTGACCCTGCTCGGACGCGAGACCCCGGAACGGCCGGCCGCAACCATGCTGCCCGAAACCGAAACCAACCTGCTGCACGACGATGCCATAAGCCAGAACGGCGTCGCGACGGACCGGGCCGAACACACGCCCCTGTCCCTCGGCCGCGCGGTCATGCTGATCGCAAGGCTCGGGGGATATCTCAACCGCAAGGCCGACGCGCCGCCTGGTCATCAGATCGTCCGGGAAGGGTATACCCACCTCGCCATCGGAACACGGACGATGGCGAGGTTCATGGACAATGACCCCAAAAGTCCATTCTACAAGCAATACGCTCAGAGAAAAATGACAATGAGCAGCGGGCGAATGGGTGCTGATTGCGACTGCGAAAATTGACGACCTGGTATGCATCTGTCTTTTCGAAGCCATCACCTTCAGCCTTGAGGATCTCTGGCCATGAATGGGCAGTCGACGCCACAAGTTCGTACTGCTCCGAGAGGCATGACGTCCCCAGTGTTCTCGACTCTTGTCGATACGGTTTTTCCGCTTGCCGAGAGAACATTGGAAATACTGATTTGACGACCATGTTCAGATACGCTTGAAAAAATGCCAACGAGGTGCGTGGAGTTGGCGTTAGTGCGAGTGTCATCGATGCTCGTGGCGGTGGCATTCTTCAGACTCGGCTGAATGCCGGCTACGGCAAAACAGCAATTGTGGCCCGAGCTGACAGCGCAATGCCATGGCAGTCCGTAGTCAACGGCCTTCGAATACCGGTTTGCGCTTGTTCATGAAGGCGTCCTGACCTTCGCGATAATCCCTGCTGTCGAAACACGCTTTGGTCAGATCGTCCACCAGGTTGGCATCAAACGCAGCTCCGCCTTTCATCAGTTCATTGACGGTCAGTTTTGATGCTCGCATTGAAAGCGGAGCGTTCTCGGCAATCCGGTCGGTCATGTCGGTTACCCCGGCGTCGAGATCTGCAACCGGGACACAGGCATTGATCAGACCCATGGTCAACGCTTCCCGCGCCGAATAGCGTTTGGCCGTGATCAGGATTTCCTTGGCTCGCGACGGGCCGACAAGAGCAACCAGATTGCCGAGATTGACGCGGTCGTAAGCTATCGAGAGCCGGGCGGCCGGCACGCCGAACAGGGACTCTTCTGTGGCGATGCGAATGTCGGCAGCAAGCGCTATGCCAAGCCCGCCACCCATGCAAAACCCGTGGATGCGGGCAATAAACGGTTTTTCGAAGGCCAGCATCTTTTGTCGGCCTGTCATCGAAATCCGGGCGTAACTCGCAACCGCGTCCGCATTCGACCGGCGGTCCTTGAACTCCGAAATATCGGCGCCGGACGCGAACGCCTTGTCACCGGCCCCCGTCATCACCACGCAACGAATCGCCGGGTCGGCGGCAAAGGCGTCGAATGCCTCGGAAATCCCGTCCCACATTTCCAGCGAAATCGCGTTCCGCCGCTCAGGGTTATTGATGGTGATTCGGCCAACAGCACCATCGGCTTCAGCCAGGATTTTGATCGTGGATAATTGCATCGGAAGTCCTTGATGAACAAACTCTGTCGAATGACCTTGTTCGCCGCGCCTCAGATCACGTTCTGCGCCCGTAACTGTGTGATCTCTTCGCCTGAGAGTCCCAATTCGGCAAGTACATCTTCGGTATGTTGTCCGAGATCAGGGGTGGCCGATCGCATGATTTGCGGCGTGCGGGAGAGTTTTGACGCCTGTCCAACCATCTTAAGGGTGCCGAGACGTGGATGGCGCACTTTCGGATCCATATTGAGCGTGCCGACCTGCGGGTCGGCAAAGACCTCGTCCATCCTGTGAATAGGTCCGCAGGGAACACCTGCCTCGGCGAACGCCTCAACCCAATGTCGCGTGGATTTCTGGATCGTGTAGGCAGCGATTTCCGCGTTGATCTGCTCCCGGCGGGCTGTGCGTTTCTCATTCGTGTCATAGTCCGGATTGTCGTAGATCTCCGGCGCGCCCATGGTATCGCACATCCGTTTCATCAGATGGTCTGCCGCAGCCTGAATGTTGATCAGACCGTCGGAGGTCGGGAATACGCCGGTTGGCGTGCCGGTCGGATGATTATTGCCCTCCTGACCAGGGACTTCGTCGGCGATCAGATACCGCGCGGCCTGCAGATCCATCATCATGATCTGTGCTTCGAGCAGCGATGTCTGAACCCATTGCCCTTCATTCGAGACTTCGCGCTCGAGTAACGCCACAAGAATTCCGTAGGCCAGATTGATCCCGGCGGTGAGATCGGCGATCGGGATGCCGACGCGCACCGGACCGTCGCCGGGCATTCCCGTGACAGACATCAATCCGCCAAGGCCCTGGGCAATCTGGTCGAGGCCGGCCCGTTTCGAGTAGGGCCCGGTTTGCCCGAAGCCGGAAATGCTGCCATAGACGATCCGCGGATTGATCGCCCGGACGGTTTCGTAATCGATTCCCAGACGATGCTTCACGTCGGGCCGGAAATTCTCGATTACGACATCGGCAGTCCGGGCCAGATCGAAAAAGATCTCGCGGCCACGGGTCTGTTTCAGATTGAGCGTGAGCGACCGTTTGTTGCGGTGCAGATTCTGAAAATCAAAACCGTCACGCGGGCCGCCGAGCGGCACTTCCGACAATTGCGGTGGCTGCTCGATCTTCAATGTCTGTGCGCCCCAATCTGTGATCATTCTTGCTGCCGTGGGCCCGGCCCGTGCGCGGGTTAGATCAAGCACGCGAAACCGCGACAACGGTCCGGTATCTGAGGTCATTCCATGCTCCCTGAGCCTTGTCTTCCGAATGCATATCAAGTGTGGCACCGGCATGGTCCGGATACAACGGTGATCACGGCATTCGCGATTGCCTGATGTCGGCCGGATCAGGTTTCGCCCGGTCCGCTGACGCCTGCGGATCCGAATGTCGCCATTCCAGTATGGCATTCGACGGCAGCCCGCAGCAAACCGAGTGCCAGGGTCGCGCCCGATCCCTCGCCGAGCCGCATGCCGAGATCGAACAACGCTGTCTTGCCAAACGTTTCCAGTAATCGCTGGTGTCCGGGCTCAGCCGAAAGATGCGCAACCATACAATGATCGAGGGCACCAGGACGGTAGGCATGAAGGATGGCCGCTGCGGCCGTACAGGCATAGCCGTCGAGCAGAACAGGTGTTCGTGCGAGCCGCGCCGCGATGATCGCGCCGGATATCGCGGCGAGTTCGAGACCACCGAGCGCGGAAAGTATCGCAAAGGGATCTCCGGACAAGTTGGCGTAGCGCGCCGCGCCGGCGGCGACCGTTTCGATCTTGCGGTCCAGAGCGCTACCGGTGACACCTGTCCCTGTGCCCGTCCAGTCGGTTGCCGTGCCGCCAAATAGGCCGAGGCACAAGGCCGCCGCTGCCGTCGTGTTGCCAATGCCCATTTCGCCGAGACACAGGATGTCGAGCCCGGGCTCGACCGCCATCATTCCATACGCCATGGCGTGGGCGCACTCTGCTTCGGTCATTGCCGGTGCTTCGGTGAAATCGGCTGTCGGGTTTTCAAGCGCAAGTTCGTAAACCCTGAGATCAGCGTCGAAGACCCGGCACAACTGGTTCACGGCTGCGCCGCCATTGACAAAATTACGCACCATCTCGGCCGTCACGGCAGCTGGGTAAGCCGAAACGCCGCGCGCGGCGACGCCGTGATTCGCTGCAAAGACCGCTGTCCGAGGATACGTCACGGAAGGCGGGTGGCGACCTTGCCAGGTCGCAAGCCATTCCGAAAGCGCTTCCAGCCGTCCCAATGCGCCGGCCGGTTTGGTGAGTTGTGTTTCATGGACACGCGCCGCGTCCCGGGCCGCAAGATCCGGACCGGGAAGATCGTCGAACAGTGCCCGGACTTCGTCAAGTGTTGCCACCGGGTTGCGGGGTACTTCGTCGATCATGTTGCTGTCACCACATCTGCCGGAGGACAAAACAGGAATTGCCAATATGGAGAATTCCCTATACGCCCGAATGTCCCGCCGGAAAAGCCCGAGTCAGCAAGATGCCGGAGACCCAGCTAACAAGATGGCGCATATGGCGGTGCGAACTCCTGCTGTCGATGGCCTTTCTGACGCGATTGCCGATCGTGACTGGCCAGGACGACGAACGGCCGCTCATGCGCGTGGCCTGGTGTTTCCCATTCGTCGGTCTGATCATTGGTGCTGTTGCGGCCGCAGTTGCAGTCATCGCGCGAGTCTTCGGTATCCCCGACCTTGCTGCTGGTCTCGCCGCGATCACGACCGCAATCCTGTTGACAGGTGCTCTGCATGAGGACGGACTGGCTGATACCTGTGATGGATTTGGGGGTGGCCGTGACCGTGACAGCAAGATTACGATCATGCGCGACAGCCGGATCGGAACATTTGGCGCGCTCGCACTGGTTCTGGTGATTTTTCTGAAGGCTGCTGCGCTTGGCGCCTTGTTAGGGCAAGCCGCGTTGTACCCGGTTGTAGCAGGCATGATCGTCGCGCATGTCACGGCGCGGGCTGCTATGGTCGGTGCGGTTGCCGGACTACCGCCGGCCAGCGAGTCAGGTCTTGGATATCGGGCTGGACGTCCATCGGTAGCGGTCACGATCGTCGCTTTGGCATCCGCGACCGGTCTTGTGTTTGTCATGCTGCCTTTGGCAGCTGGCGTCGCTGTCGTATGCGGGGCAGGTGTTGCGGGGTTCGTTGTCTCGATACTGGCGCTGTGGCAGATCGGCGGCTATACAGGTGATGTCCTCGGAGCCACGGAACAGGTTGTCGAGACGATCGTCCTTCTGACCGTTGCTGCCGTTTACGCCCCTTCGCCGTATTGACTGCAACCGGAGCATCCAATGCAGGAAACCCGCTGGCATATCATCCGTCACGCGCCCGTCGACAATCCCGGCGGGCGAATTTATGGCGCGTCGGACAAACCGGCGAATACATCCGACAAAGCGGCTTTTACAGCCCTTGCGCGGCGCCTGCCGGACAACGCCGTTACCGTGGTAAGTCATCTGCAGCGAACGCAGCAGACATTGGCGGCGATCCGGGCGGCAGGGCTGATGCTCCCCGACCCGCTGGTCGACCCGCGTATTGGTGAACAGGACTTTGGCGACTGGGTCGGACTGACCTATGACGAGGTTCGGGCCCGCTACGGCGATGCCTATAACCGTTTTTGGCTCGCCCCGGTGACGGAAAAGGCGCCGAACGGCGAGAGTTTTCTGGAACTGACAGCGCGGGTTCAGGCCAGTATCGAGGATCTTAGTCATCGGTTTACAGGGCGGAATATCGTTTGTGTCGCGCATGGCGGGTCGATCCGGGCGGCTCTTGCGCTAGCGCTCGGGGTGTCGCCGGCCAATGCGCTGGGCTTTGCAACCGCGAATCTGTCAATGACCCTGATCGACCGTTTGCATCCAGAGACCGGGTTTGCCGGCGGTTGGCGTGTGCGCGGAACGAATATTCCCGCGCAACTCTGACCTAGTCGAGACCGATTGCTGCAGACCGGGTTTCGCACGATCAACGTGATGTCATATCAGAGCCTGACCTGAAACTGGTTGGGTGGTCTTGCATGGTGTATCTTCGGGGGTGAACAACCACACCATGAGGGCCCATCATGCCCTGGAACGAGAACACCCGGAAGCAGTATAGCCGCAAGACGGAGCATTACGAAAGTGATCTGACCGATGCCGAGTGGACCTTGCTGGACCCGCTTCTTCCACCGTCGCGCCGGCTTGGTCGTTCCCGTCAGGTGGATCTGCGCGACGTGGTGAACGTGATCGCCTGCATGCTCTGGACAGGGTGCAGTTGGCGGACATTACCGAAGGATTTCCCGGCATTTACGACGGTTCAGACCTATTTCGACGCGTGGTTCCGGTCGGGGGTCCTGGAGCAGGTTTGCGCCCGTTTTACGACGCTCGAGCGGCTCCGGTCGGGGCGTAGTGCGGACCCGAGCGCGGCCATCATCGACAGTCGGAGCGTGCCGACGCTCGAAGCGGGCAGCGAGGGATGCGGCGACGATGCCGGCAAGGTAACACTTGCGGCCCAGGTCCATCCGGCGCATATCCAGGACCGGGATGGCGCGCGTCCCTTGTTGCCGGTGTTGCAGGCCGGTCAGAGCACGGTGCAGATCGTGTTTGCCGACGGCGCCTGTGGCGGCAACAAGCTGGCAAGCACGCTCAAGGAAGCGAACTGCCCGATCACTGTGGAGGTCATCGGAAAACCCAAGGATACCAAGGGGACCGTCGTCATGTCCCGGCGCTGGGTGGTCGAACGCAGCTTCGGATGGCTGCGCCGCTGCCGGCGCCTCTCCAGAGGCTTCGAGCGATCCATCGCCAGCTCCTTCGCCTGGCTCCTGCTGGCTCTGATCCGTGTTCTCATGCGCCGCCTCGGACGCATGCAAGTCACTGTCACTAATTGATATCATTATGATTTAGTGTCCTGAATCGTAAGTTTCTATATATTGAACTTCTTGCAAAATTCCTGCCCCCAGGGTTCGGTGAGTCTGGATCGGTCGGTTGATCCCGGTCACCTCTGCACCTGGAGGATCGGAATCCATGGATTCGCGGTGTCTCATCAGAGACGATGAGACCAAACAGGGACCTTTGCGGACATCGGGACACGCCTCTCCGGGCCCCTCTCCTCGAGAGGGCTGCGAAGGGTCGGCATGCGTTGTCGGAGCCGCGCTATGGGGCGGCGAGACGTATCAACTGGTCAGCCGCCAGGGCCAGGATGCCGACCATGAGATGGCAGGCGACCTTGGAATGTCCACGGACGCGGACATGGCGCCCGCCACACTCATCCTTGAGGCGGGCGTTGGTCCTCTCGACACCGGACCGGATCCGGACCCGCACGGTCTCGGGATCGACATGGCCTATTGCACGCCGGGCCCGGACCTCCCGGTCTCGCTCCTCCTTGAGGTCCTTGTCCCGGCGCGGATTGACATCGATGATCGGCACATGGCCAAGCCGTTCGCTCATCTGGTAGATCTCCCTGGCATCATAGGCCGCGTCCATGAGATCGTAGAGATTGGTCACACGCCCGGCGGTCATCATCGCCAGCGGGATCGCGACCTGGCTGTCATGGACGGATGCCGAGGTGAGGACGGTCCTCAGCGGCACCCCGCAGTCTGCTGTGTCGATATGCAGCTTGTAACCGCGCCAAGCCTCCAGGACCCCCTTGGCAGTCTTCTTTGCCCCGTGATCGCAGACCTTCGGCAGCGCGTCGAGCATCTCATCGAGATCCATCCCGTTCGCTTGCTGTTCGAGACGCCCAGGCTCCTTCGTCCTCTCCGCGCCCTTGCGGGGCCGGCCGCGCTTGCGGTTCGGCGTCCTGGCCTTCGGCTTCGGGGCCGGCGTCTCCCGGGCCTCGATGGCCGTCGGGTCCCTCGACACGTGGCCGATGAGCGCGTCGCCCAGTGTCTCTGCAACCAGAGCCGCGTGCATCCTCTCCGGAAGACGGGACTGCGACCATTCGGCAAACGCCCGCGAAAACGTCGCTTCACGCGAGATATCCGCGACACGCGACCAGCCGCACAGTCGGCGCAACGTCGGGTCCACCTTGAGCCTGTCGATCAGGTGGCGGGTCGTCGGCAGACCCCATACCGCCTTGGCGATGAAGCCACGGGCCAGCGCCTGGCGATCCTCCCGGGGCCGACCCGGACCGGTCCACACCTCATCGACGAAGCCCTCCACCTTGACGAGATCGAGAGCTGTCACGAAACGCTTGTGCGTCTCGAGGAGAGGACCGACCGCTTCGGCCAACGCAGGGAAAAGTTCCCCTTGAAATCGGTGCCAGGGATCGGACAGGGTCGAGCCAAGAGTCATCGGGGTCACCCCGTAGTATGTTATGTTTCCACAATAACAAGATACCACGGGGTGGTCCCGGGACCTAGTGTCCTGTACGCAAAGTTCGTATTGTTAAGGGGGTGGTGTCGATTCGGGGGGCATGGTGATGCGACTTTCGGTGGAGATCAAGCTGAGCGCGGACGAGCGCAACGAGCTTGAGCGGCTGGCGCGCGGGCGCAAAGTCTGGCGAGGCCTGTCCGATCGGGCGCACATCGTGCTGCTGGCGGCCGAAGGGCTTACCAATGTGCAGATTGGGAGCGTGCTGGGCGTGACCAGCCAGACCGCCAGGAAGTGGCGCAATCGCTTCGCAGAGCATCGTCTTGACGGGCTTGACGACGAGCCGCGCTCCGGCCGTCCCCGGCGCATCGATGACGACGCCGTGGCCGAGGTGGTGCGCAAGACGCTTGAGGAGAAGCCTCGTGACGCGACCCAATGGAGCACGCGCTCGATGGCGCAGGCGACGGGGTATGCGCCGTCGACGGTCAATCGCATCTGGCGAGCCTTTTCCCTTCAGCCGCACAGGAGCGAGACCTTCAAGCTCTCGGCAGACCCCTACTTCGTGGACAAGACGCGCGACATCGTGGGGCTCTACGTGGACCCGCCGCAGCATGCCATGGTCCTCTGCGTGGACGAGAAATCGCAGGTTCAGGCCCTCGATCGCACCCAGCCGCTGCTGCCGCTGCGCCCGGGGCAGGTCGAGCGGCGCACTCACGATTACAAGCGCAACGGCACGACCTCGCTCTTCGCAGCCCTTGACGTCGCCACAGGCAAGGTCATCGGACAGTGCTATCGGCGCCACCGCAGCGTGGAGTTCCGCAAGTTCCTGGATCACGTCGAGGCCAACGTGCCGCCCGACCTCGAGATCCACATCGTCATGGACAACTACTCGACCCACAAGACGAAGACGATCCGCGACTGGTTCGCCCGGCGACCGCGCTGGCATGTTCACTTCACCCCGACCTCTGCCTCGTGGCTCAACCAAGTCGAGCGCTTCTTCGCCGATCTGACAGAGAAGCAGATCCGGCACGGGGTTCACCGATCGACCGTCGAGCTGGAGCAGGCGATCACCGGGTACATCGACACCGTCAACGAGGACCCCAAGCCCTTCCGCTGGCACAAGACAGCCGATGAAATCCTGGCGTCCATCAAGCGCTTCTGCCTCAGGACCCTCGAAACCGCTGCAGCCGCAACATCATAACGGTACGAACTTTGGAATCAGGACACTAGGTCCTCGACAACAAAATCAGCCTGGACAAGGCAAAAAACCGGTCGGGCCGGCAATTTTGCAAGAAGCTCATTATACTGTATTTTCTGCAATCTCGAGAGTTCTGAGGCAGAAGCGTTTGATGGCGGCGAGGATTTCGTCGGCCGACTTGTGCCACCGGAACGGTCTGGGGTTCTGATTGACAGTGTCGCGGTAGTCGAGAATCGCCTGTTCGAGCTCCTGTGTCGAGCGGTGGATGCCCCGCCGCAGTTGCTTTTCGGTGATGTCCGCGAAGAACCGCTCAACTTGATTGAGCCAAGATCCGGATGTCGGCGTGACGTGGGCATGCCAGCGCGGGCGGCGGGCGAACCCGTCGCGGATCATGTGCGTCTTGTGAGTGGCGTCGTTGTCCATGACGATATGACTGTCGAGGTCATCGGGCACGGCCTTCTCGATCTGGTTGAGGAACTTGCGGAATTCCGTGCTGCGGTGGCGGCGGTAGCATCGGCCGATGATCTTGCCGGTCGCGACGTCAAGCGCAGCAAACAGTGAAGTTGTGCCGTTACGCTTGTCGTCGTGAGTGCGGCGGTCCATCTGTCCGGGGCGCATGGGCAGCAACGGCTGGGTTCGGTCAAGGGCTTGGACCTGACCCTTCTCGTCGACGCACAGCACCATGGCGTGTTGCGGAGGATCAAGAGACAGGCCGACAATATCCCGGACCTTGTCCACGACCATCGCATCCTTCGATACCTTGAAGGTCTCGCTGCGGTGGGGCTGCAGGGGAAAGGCCCGCCAGATGCGGTGAACCGTCGAAGGAGCGTACCCGACCGCATCAGCCATGGAGCGCAAGCTCCAGTGTGTGGCGTCCCTGGGCGTTTCCTCCAGTGTCTTGCGCACGACCGCGGCGACAGCGTCATCGGAGAGCTTCCGCGGCGCGCCGGGGCGCGGCTCGTCATGCAGCCCGTCCAGCCCCTGTCCTGCGAAACGCTTGCGCCACTTGCTGACGGTCAGAGGTGTGACCGCGAGGATGTCTGCAATGTTCAGGTTGCTCTTCCCGTCGGCCGCCAGCAACACAATGCGGGCCCGCCGGGCCAGGCTCTGCCAGACCTTCTGCCCACGCGAAAGCCGTTCCAGCGCGCTGCGCTCCGCCTCGGTCAGCTCGATTTTCACCGCAACTCTCATGATCCTGTCCCTCGTGTCGGAAGCCTCGCCCACCACTATACATATTTATCGATCAGGACATTAGACACTCAAGGCAAGAGGCCGAAAACCGCTGGCGCACAGGAACGACCAGATCTCGTCGAGTGCCGGGAGTTCCGGCACAAACACGGCATAGGCATCACGACCTCGGGTCAGCAAGACACGATAGGCATTGGCGACGGACCATGATCCGTCCTTCAGAACGAAGTCAGTGTCCCGGGCAAGCAGAATTGCGCCAAATTCAAAGCTCTGGGCGCCGAACTTGGTAACACAATCAGCGAAGGTCGCGGCAGGATCGCTTTTTGACGTGATCTTCGGGTCGTTGTACCAGGGACCTTATCGTGTCAGGCGGCTGCTCTGGAAGGTTCGGAATTCCAATAAGCACTCAAACTCTTGTCGTGGCTTGAGGCGACCAGCCCGAATCGTGCCTCCGGACGGTCCTGGTATCGCGTGCGCAGGTAACTTTTCGCAACGTTGAGATCGCATGTGATCCGAAGATCGTGCCCGGCGGTCTCCAGGGTGCTAGCGATTGCCCGCAATTCGTCGGGTGGGGCGGGTGTTGACGAGACCATATGTGCGACGAATTCGTGAAGTTGAGGCGCGAAGTGCGACCGGATCGAAGGCGACGGCGGGTTTGTGTCAGACGCTGATTGCGCTGATGTCGCCGCACGATATCGACATCGAGAGTCATCCGGGCAGCGGTGCGTTGATGCTTCGCAAGCCGCCGTCCCTGCGCTCGATAGGCATCGACTGCGGCGCCACGGCGCTCAATGTCTTTGTCTGTGACCATCCGGCGAGCTGGTGCATGGCTGTGCGCATGCCTTTCTGTCGTCGTTTCCATTCTCCGGCCGGAAGCTGGTCTACAGTGATCCGCCGTATCTGCAGGCGACCCGGCGGTCGGCCCGGCGCTATCGCTTCGGCTCCACGGAGGCCGACCCTGCCGCGCTTCCGGATTGGCTCAAACGATTGCCCTGTCAGGTGATGGTCTCGGACCACCCCTCGGCGCTGTATGACGCGACGCTGGCCGGCTGGCGCTGCAGGTGGTCACCCAGGGCTTGGTGCGGACCGAGATCGTCTGGTTCATCTTCGCGCCCGACCGGGTGCATAGGGTGCGGGGCGCAACTTCACCGACCGCCAGCGCATCAAGCGCAAGGCGGCCAACCCAGGCCGGCGCTATGCGGCGCTGCCGTCGGGCGAACGCCTTGCGATGCTATCCGCCATGATGGCTGTCGAGGCCGAAACGCCGTAGTTGGCTGGACGGAGGATCTCGCCACCTCTGCCGAGGCCTTTGCAAGCCCGGGATCTCTCCCATCCGGGACATCCATGATCATCGAGAACTGGGGTCGGGGCCTGTTGCGCCTGGTCACGGCGCGCTGACGGAGACCGACCGTCACGGCGCGCCAGTCTGCCGGCAGGTCTTCAACCTGCCCGAACCGCAACCGCTAGGGATTGTCTGAACAAGTCGGTTTTGGCACAATTGGTTTATTGGTGACGGAGTGGAGTGCGAGCTCTGGAGCAAGCGACGTTTGCGGAGCTGGAGCACGACCTGAAGACGCGTCGGACGTGGCGCGAGGTGTTTCTCGAGACGATGGATGGGCTGGTTCCCTGGGAGCGGCTGGAGGCCCGCATCGAGCCGTTCGACCCGAAGGCCGGGCGCGGTCGGCGGTCCTATCCGCTGAGCGTGATGCTGCGGGTGCACTGCGTGCAGCTGTTCTACAACCTGAGCGACCCCGGGATGGAGGACCTGCTCTACGAGGTGAAGTCGGTACGGCGGTTTGTGGGGCTGCGCCTCTCGGGTGCGCTGCCTGACGAGACGACGATCCTGCATTTCCGCCACTTGCTGGAGACGCATGGTCTGGGTGAGACGCTGTTCGAGGAGATCAACGCACATCTGGCCTCTCTCGGACACCGCTTGAGCAAGGGGACGATCGTGGACGCGAGTCTCATTGCCGCGCCGTCGTCGACGAAGAACCGCAAGGGCGAGCGGGACCCGGAGATGCATCAGACGAAGAAGGGCAATCAGTGGCATTTTGGGATGAAGGCGCACATCGGGGTGGATGCGCAGTCGGGCTTGACGCACAGCGTGGAGACGACGCCGGCGAACGTCTCGGATGTGGCGACGGCGCACGCGCTGTTGCACGGGGGCGAGGAGCAGGTGTGGGGTGACGCGGGCTATCAGGGGGTGGACAAGCGCGCGGAGAACCGGGACACGGACGTGGACTGGGAGGTGGCGATGAAGCCCGGCAAGCGCCGGGGGCTGGACAAGGCGGGCCCGGAGGCGGCGGCGGAGAGGCGCAAGGCGTCGGTTCGGGCCAAGGTGGAGCATCCGTTCCTGTATGTGAAGCGCCACTTCGGCTACGCGAAGGTGCGCTATCGGGGGCTGGCGAAGAACACGCAACGCATCGCCGTGCTGCTCGGGTTCACCAATCTGCTCATCGCGGGGCGCGGCGCCACCGCCTGACGTGGGGGGAGTCCGTCCGCAACCGCCGCAAGGCGGCGGGGACGGTCGGCTCGGGCATCAAAATCCCCATTTCCTGGCGCGACAACACGTCCCCGATGGGCTCTGGTGTTTCATCCACGGGCCACGACACCCGTATACCCGAAAAAACCGACTTGTTCAGACATTCCCTAGAGGTCACCGAACACCGCGCCCATCGCTGCTTCTGCAGCGCTTGCGGCACCGTGACCGGCGCGATCTTCCTGACGGGCGTGACCACCCCGGTCCAGTACGGGCCACGCATTACCGCGTGGGTAAGCGATCTGCTGCATGTCCGGGTCAATCCCGAAACGAGACTGACCGATCTGATGAGCAACCGGTTCGCCGTGCCCATCGCCACGGCTACCATCGCCGCCATCTCCTCGAACGTGCCCGCAGGGCCGCGCACATCGCACGCGAGACCGGCTGGGACGGTCCCGGGTTGATCTCAACGCCAAAGCCTGTGATCGAATCCTCGACCGGGCCATCGCTTTCCACGACGCGCAGCCGTCGCTCGGCCCTTGTTTCGGTATGAAGGACAGCGCAGCCGGCGGCGGCTACGCCCAGGTTGTGCCGATGGAGGACATCAACCTTCACTTCACTGGCGACATGAATGCGATCGGCGCGGCGCACAACCTGCTCGCCGCCATGGTGGACAACCACATCGACCAGGGCAACGGGCCAGGAATTGGACGCGCACCGCGTCGCCCTCCTTGATGTCGCCGGCCATCATGCGCCGGGCGGCGAGCGGGGCTTGCATGTGGTCCGGAATGATCTCCTCGCCCCGGTCCCACGCTCGTTGTGGCTTCACATTGATGAGGTGGCCGCGGGTGAAGAACGGCTTGACATGCTCGACGCCGATCTTCTGGAGCCCGTAGGCGCCCTCGACCTTGGTCCCAGTAAAGCCGGGAGATGGTAACAGGACAAATCGCGGGCATGGGCATGAGCCTGATCGATATCGACGTCGGACGCTGTGATCTTGCCCTCGAGTTCGATGACGGCAACGCGTCTCCAGGCAGAAGGACGTCAGGGGCCGGGATTCCATCGGGAGTTCGTATGCGAGAATCGCCGTGAAAGCTGCGACGTCGGTCCGCACCGGGACGATTTCACCGACATCCCGTTGCAGCATCGATACATTTTGCCGCCACGACTTGACCTTTGGGTCCGATGGGTCCGGATAAATCAGGCTAAACTGGCTAAGGATTTGCGATCGGACCGCTGCGTTGAAGCGCCGGAAATCCGAGTCCCAGCCGCGTCGCGCTTCCATCATGATTTCCCGGTCTTGCGGTCGGGGGGGGGGGGGGGGGGGGTGTTTGATTGGGTTCGTTATCGTAAGGCCACAAAGATACTGTCAAAAGTACAACTGGCGGAAAACTTTCGGAGCCAAACCGGATCGAACTCGTCACGGAAGCCGGTATGCGGAAAAACCGCGCCGACCGGGAAATATCGATCATGGCAACCGGGGCTGTATGCCGAGTCGCTGCAACCGGTTTCTGACCGTTCAAGCCGGATCTGATGGCAGCATACTCTCCGCTGAACCGGTCCATCAGGTTTTTCCGGTAATCGTATCGTCGAATGCCTGACGATCACCGCATTCGCGTGCAAGACGAATCGCCTGTCCCCATCCATTATTCTGCGCCCATTCATCTGCCGGTCGCGCGGAATGGCAAGACAACGCTGTTCGGGTGGATTCGATCACCGGATTGATCCATAAGAGTGGTCCCGGCTCGAATGGTTGGACACCATCATGTCAAACCGCGCTTTCCTGGCACTGTTTGCCATTCTGATCCTGATCTTTGCCGGCGCCGTTGCGACTGGTGCCTGGCTGGCCAGCCGGTCAAGCAGCATCGACGGCGGCAATCTGGTTGGCGGGACCTTTCGCCTGACTGACCATGACGGACAAAGAGTGACGGAACAGGATTTCGCCGGAATGCTCAAGATCGTCTATTTCGGCTATACGCATTGTCCGGATATCTGTCCGACCGGGCTGACCGTGATCTCCGCAGCACTCGACCAACTCGGGACTGGCGCAACCGGCGTCAAACCTCTTTTCATCACCGTTGACCCGGAGCGGGATACGGTTGAGGTTCTTGCGGCCTATCGCGAACATTTTCATGAGCGCTTCAGCTTTCTGACCGGCACAACCGGACAGATCGCCGAGGCCGCGCGAGCGTGGCGTGTATTTTACCAGAAGGTCGAAACCGAGGGTGCCTCCGACTATCTCGTTGATCATTCGACGATAACCTATCTGATGCGACCTGACGGTCGATATCTGGCGCATTTCGGTCACGACGTGACACCGGATCAACTGATGACAGCGATCCGGGCCGCGCTTTGACGGGAGGAAGCAACAACAGATGAGCAACGATGAGCGGATATGCGGGCGCATTATGCGCCTGCCCACGTTCGACGGTCAGGTACCGGACGCCGGCCCGGTCCATCTTGTGTCGGATGTCGGTGAGGAATATCTGCTGGTTGCCAATGATTCAGGCATGCCGGGCCGGGTCGAAGACCTCGCTGCCAGGTCGGCTGAGCGATATGAACCTTATCTGGATCAGGACAAATGTGTTCGTGGCGATGTTTTCGGCACGGTTATCTGGCGGGCGGCTATCGCCGAGGAAAACTGAACGGCCCGTCATCCTTGGTATCGGTCTGCCCGTCGAGCAGATCTCGCAACGTATAGACCAGTTCGAGCGCCTGCATCGGTGTCAATTCATCGGGATTGATTGTCGCCAATCGCTCTTCGACGGGGTTAATTGCCAGCGCCGGTTCCGGGTCGGCCCGCGACCAGTCGGTCTGGAACAGCGGCAGATCGTCGGCGAGCCGGTTTGCCGCCCGCGCCTTGTCGCCGGTCTCCAGCTGTTCCAGGACTGCGTCCGCGCGTTCGGTCACGGACTTCGGCAGTCCCGCGAGCTTTGCGACATGAATGCCATAGGACCGGTCAGCGGCGCCGCTGACGACTTCGTGCATAAACACGATTCTGTCCTTCCATTCCCGGATTCGCATGGTATGGCAGGCCAGTGCCGGAAGCTTCGAGGTCAGGACCGTCAGTTCGTGATAATGCGTCGCGAACAGCGTTCTGCAGCGGTTGACCTCATGCAGGTGCTCGATTGTCGCCCATGCGATCGATAAACCGTCAAAGGTTGCGGTGCCGCGTCCGATCTCATCCAGAATAACCAGAGAGCGTTCCGTTGCTTGATTCAGGATCGCCGCTGTTTCGACCATCTCGACCATGAAGGTCGATCGTCCGCGCGCGAGATCGTCCGACGCGCCGACCCGGCTGAATAATCGGTCGACGACGCCGATACGGGCGACTGACGCCGGAACAAATGATCCGGCCTGCGCAAGCAGCACGATAAGAGCGTTCTGGCGCAGGAATGTGCTTTTTCCTGCCATGTTCGGACCGGTCAGGAGCCACACACGCTGCGCGGTCTCAAGGTTGCAGTCATTGGGGATGAAGTCGTCCCCGTCAGTGGAGAGGGTCTCGACCACCGGATGACGACCGCCGATAATTTCGAGATCGTAACTGCCGTCGAGCGACGGGCGTACATACCGTCGTTCGACGGCAAGTTCCGCGAGCGCGGATGCGACGTCCAGCCGGGCAAGCGCGTTGGCGGTTCGTATGATGGCATCGCTGCCGATAAGCACATCGGAGACGGCCTGGGCAAATATCTCCTGTTCGAGAGCCAATGCCTTGTCGGCAGCCTGGCTCAGTTCACGCTCGAGGTCGCCGAGTTCGATGGTCGTAAAGCGCATGGCGCTGGCTAGGGTCTGGCGATGAAAAAAACCATCGCGATTCATCACCTTGTCTCCATGTAGGGCCTTGACCTCGACAAAATAACCGAGTGTGTTGTTGTGTCGGATCTTGATCGAGCTAATGCTGGTCTCTTCGGCGTATCGTCGTTGAAGATTTGCAATCAGGCGCCGGCTCTCGTCGCGAAGCGTCCGCAGTCGGTCGAGTTCGGCCGAATGCCCCGGCACGACAAAGCCGCCCTCGCGCAATAGCAGGGGCGGTTCGTCCATCAGAATATCAGTGAGATGTTCGACCAGGGTCTCGTGATTTGCGAGATCCTTCTGGATGTTCGTAATCCCGGCGCACAGCCCCGCCAGGCTTGCTGCCGGATGGGAGAGTTCTCGGTGCAGTTCCCCGGCTGCTCCGAGCCCTGCGCGGACCGCTGCCAGATCGCGCGGCCCGCCGCGGCCAAGGGACAGTCGTGATAACGCCCGTTCGAGGTCAGGCGCGCGACGCAGGATTTCGCGAACGGCGCGGCGCAACGGATCCGCGTCGACAAAGAAGGTCACTTTTTCGAGGCGAAAGGCAATGTCTGACGGATCGGTCAGTGGTGCCGAGATTCGCTCAGCCAGGAGACGCGCGCCAGCCCCGGTGACGGTTCGGTCGACGATGTCGAGCAGACTGCCTCGGCGTTCCCCCGAGAGCGTCCGGACAAGTTCAAGACTGGCCCGGGTTGCCGCGTCAATCTCGACGGTATCTCCCGCTTGCCAACGGCGTGGCGGTGTCAGTTTCGGTTGCTGGCCCTGCTGGGTCAGCCCGATATAGTCGACCAGGGCGCTGGCGGCCGCGAGTTCACCGCGGTTGAACGTGCCGAACCCGTCCAGCGCGCCAACTCCGAACAGTGATTCCAGTCGCTTGCTGCCGTTGGCGCTGTCGAAACGGCTCGTCGGCAGCGGCGTCAGAACCGACTGCCAGTCGTTAAATACGGGCTTCAGATCCGCTGCGGGGCCGCCATCATTCAGAAAACGGTCTGGCACCAGCAATTCGCTCGGCGCGATGCGGGCCAGCGCAGCGCTGAGGCCGTCGCGGGAGGATGGCTGGGTCTGCAGATCACCTGTCGACATGTCGACCCAGGCAATGCCCAACAGCCCCTGGGCTTCCGACAGGCTTGCCAGGAAGTTGTGGTTGCGGGCTTCGAGCAGAGCGTCTTCCGTCAGCGTACCAGGCGTGACAATGCGGGAAACAGCGCGCTTGACGACCGCCCTGTTGCCTCGCTTGCGAGCTTCGGCCGGCTCTTCGATCTGATCACAGATGGCGACCCGAAACCCCTTGCGGATCAGCCTCGCGAGATAAGCGTCGGCGGCATGATACGGAACCCCGCACATCGGAATGTCTTCACCATTTTGCCTGACGCGCTTGGTGAGCGTGATATCCAGCGCCGCTGCGGCCGAGACCGCATCGTCGAAGAACATCTCGTAGAAGTCTCCCATTCGATAGAACAACAGAGTATCAGGATAAGCATGTTTGAGTTCGAAATACTGTGTCAGCATCGGGGTCAGGCTGACGGTCCCAGCCTTTGCAGCTGACGTTATTCCGGGCTCTGGCAATATTGTCGTCGTGCCGGGGGCTTGATTGTTGGTCACCAGTAAATATGTCGCGATCTGAAGGTTGAGAACAAAGCCATTATATCACGAGTGCAACTTTGTCTGCCACCGTGACCGCGCTTGAACCGGCGGCGTTCTTGCTCGGTATCGTTTCGAGGTTGTACCGCCGCGGTTCTCGAGCGACGAGGTGGCGCCTTGCTTCGAACGTTTCGATATCGGGGACGTGGAGCGCATGCGGTCGTCAATCGGATCATCGACATTGGCGACGGTTTCCGCCGTGGCCGCAGCGTCAGGTCCGCCGTATCCACGGGATATCGACATGTTTGCGCTCAACAGGGAACACGGTGTTATGTGCTGATGTTGCGAGGATCTGGACCTCACGCAAACGCTGGATTTCGTCGATATGGTTCCAGACCCGTGGCCAAGGTCCGCAATGGGATGCCGAGGTGCCTGCCGTCAGGTCGGAGACGCCGTGTGCGGCGCGGCATCGCAGGTTCACGGGCCGCCGGATCCGTAGCGCAGTCAACTCGTCCAGTCCCCATTCGGGGCAGGTCGCGCGGATTCTGTCTTTCAATGACTCATGTTCAACAACCACTTATCCGCCTTGTAAGACGAAATCAACCTCAAGATGCCGGGTCTGGGCGCTCGGCTTAAGTCCGGGCGCTTGTTCTGTGCGGAACCACCCTAGTGGATTGATCATTACAAATATAGCCGTTATTATATTCTTCTGATTTGTCGATCACGGAGGTCTACAAGATGCGCCCTGGTGTTTCATTCACACTCACTTCAGGCGACCGGCATCGCCTTGAAACGGTTGTCCCGGACCCGAAGAGCCCGCAGAAGCACGTCTGGCGGGCGCGCATCGTTCTTCTGAGCGACGATGGGCTCGGCACGATGGCCATCATGAGAGAGACCGGCAAGGCGAAGAACAATGTCTGGCGCTGGCAGGACCGCTTCTATGGACGAAGGTGTGGACGGACTTCTGCGGGACAAGACGCGTCCGCCGGGCAAGACGCCTCTGGCTCCTGAGCCGGTGGCGAAGATCGTAGAGTTGACCCACACCTCGCCGCCTCCATGCGGCGACCCACTGGACGCTGCGGGCGACGGCGAAGGCTGTGGGGGTTGCCGCTTCGACGGTATGGGCGGTCTGGCAGGCGCATGGCTTGATGCCGCACTGCTGGCGGCCGTTCACGCTTTCGAACGATCCCGCCTGCCTCGAGACGCTGACCGACATCGTCGGCCTCTCCGTTGCGCCGCCGGCTCACGCGGTCGTGCTGTCGATCGATGACACGTCGCACAGTCAGGCACTTGACCGCACACAGCCCGGCCTGCCGCTGAAGAAAGGCCGCGGCGCCACCATGACACATGATTACAAGCGCAACGGCACGACGACGCTGTTTGCCGCCCTGACCGTGCTCGACGGCACGGTCATCGGCCAGCACGCCAGTCGGCATCGCCACCAGGCGTTCCCGAGATGCCTCAACCGCATCGCGCGCACGATACCCGCCGGCGTCCCGGTCCATGCCATCCTCGACAACGACGCCACTCACAAGCACAAGGACGTCCAGGTCTGGCTCGCACGCCATCCGCGCTGGACCTTCCACGTCACCCCCACCTCGAGCGCGTGGCTGAACGCGGTCGAAGGCGTTTTCGCCAAGCGGACACGACGCCGTCTCGGATACGGCGTCTTCCGCTCCGGACGCGAACTCCAGGACGCCATCCGCCGCTTCATCGACGAACACAACACCACCGAAGCCAAGCCCTTCGTCTGGACCGCCGATCCCGATACCATCATCGCCGCAAGAAAAAGAGGGGTCCAAACGTTGAAATCAATCCACTGGCTCCCCGGGGAGCTAGGATGGTTCCGTGAGCTGTTATACTTGTGGTTTATCCTGTTCGGGACAGTGAGGAAGCCGTGGTCGATGAGAGAGCCATTCAGTCTGCGCTCGGCGAGCTACGGGATCTGCCGACGCCGGTCAAGTTGAGGTGGCCTCGGTTCGTTGGACAGTCTGGCGGCTGATTTAAGATGTCTTCCGGTTGTGGTTCAGGCATCCCGTCCCGCCGAGGCCTCTCGGCGTTGTAGAAGCCCATCCAGTCATGGATCAGGTGCCGGGCCGTGAAGCCGTCGGCGTTCTCGTGCAGGTCGATCACCTGGTATTTGAGCGAACGCCACAACCGCTCGATAAAGATGGTGTCCATGCACCGGCCCCGCCCCTCCATCGAGATGCCGATGCCGGGCGTCTGCAGACGCCCGGTGAAGGCGAAGCTGGTGACCTGGCTGCCCTGGTCGGTGTTGAAAATCTCCGGCGTGCCGTAGCGATCCAGGGCCTCCTCAAGCGCCTCGACACAGAAGCCTGCGTCCAGCGTGTTCGACAGCCGCCAGGCCAGGACGTGCCGGCTTGCCCAGTCCATGATCGCCACCAGATACAGGAAGCCGCGCTGCACCGGGATGTCGGTGATGTCGGCGCACCAGACGTGGTTCGACCGCTCGACCCGCAGGTCCTTGAGCAGATCCGCGGCGCCCGGTAGATCGCCTGAAGACCCAGCAGGCGCATCAGACGACCGACCCGGCCGCGGCCGATGCATACCCCCTCGCGGCGCAGATGGCGGACCATCTGGCGAGCCCCGTAGAACCGAGACTTCAGGAACAGCGCGTCGATCCGACGCATCAGCGCCAGTGTCCCCTCGCTCTCGCCCTTCGCCTCGTCGTAGAGCGAGGAGCGCCCGATCGACAGCAGCCGGCATTGCTGGCTCAGCTTCAGCGCCGGATGGCCGCGTACCACCATCGCGCGGCGCTCCGACCGGCTCATCGACCGGACCCGCGTGACAAAAATCCCGCTCCACGATCAACTCCCCGATCTTCGCGTGAAGCTCCCGCACCTCGCTCTCGTGATCCCGGCGATGGCGGTCCACGCCGTTCGTGAACATCTCGCCAAGGCCCTCGATCGTCTGGCGCTTCCAGGCACCGACCTGGTTCGGATGAACCTGATGCTTCGAGGCGACCTCCTGCAATCTACGCTCGCCACGAAGCGCTTCAAGCGCAACCTTCGCCTTCTGCTCTCCCGAAAATCTCCGGCGTTTGCTGCACATAGGCGTCCCTCCGTCTCTCAGTGGGATACACCTTAGCAAACTGTCCAATTTTCCGGGGCCACCTCAGAGGGAGTGTGTCAGCGTGGGTGGTTGCTCCGTAGGGCACGCGGCGTCTCCGGAATTGCGTGTTAAAAACGGATAGATGAGCAGCGTGGGGCCGACATAAAGTCCGACACGTCGATTCATATACGGAGTGACCATCATGTCAGGACAAACGGAATTTACTAAAGCCGTGGAGGACGAGGCACACTGGCTCGCGGTGATCGAAAACGACGAGGATGCAGATGGCGACTTCGTCTACGCAGTTTCGACGACGGGCGTATACTGTCGGCCCAGTTGTCGCAGCCGGCAACCCAATCGTGAGGTTGTGGTCTTTTACGACAGCCCCGAAGAAGCCGAGCGCGACGGGTACCGGGCCTGTCTTAAATGCGGTGGCAAGCCGTCAGCCCCCGACGATGCGGATATCGAGGCTGTGGCCATGGTCTGTGACATCATCGAATCTGGAATCTTTGATAGCGACCGGCCGGGTCTCAAGGCAATTGCCAAGCGTGTTGGCATGCAGCCGCATCGGCTGCAACGGGTGTTCCGGAGACTAATGGGCGTCACGCTCAAACAATATGTCGAAGCCCGCTCCATGATCCAGTTGCGATCCGATCTGAGGGCCGGCGAGACGATATCGGACGCCATTTATGGCGCAGGGCTCGGTTCGACAAGCAGGCTTTACGAGAAGTCGGACGCGGAACTCGGGATGACGCCCGCGAGCTATCGTTTCGGTGGCTTCGGGGCCACGATCGTGCATGCCCTGCGCCCGGGGCCGGTCAATCTTCTGGTTCTGGTGGCAGCCACCGTGAAGGGTGTTTGCTTCGTCGCTCTCGGCGATGACGAACCATCCCTGGTCGGGGGATTGCTGGACGAGTTCAGGGCGGCAAACCACCTTCGGGATGATCACGGTCTCGGCAGGATGCTTGACGATGTGCTTGACCACCTGAACGGCCGGACCCCGGATTTCCGGTTGCCTCTGGACATCCGGAAGACTGCATTTCAGCGACTGGTCTGGCAGGCGCTCAGCGATATTCCTTACGGCGAAACCCGTAGTTACAGCGAGATTGCCGCCGCGATCGGCCACCCGGACGCCAGCCGTCCCGTCGCTCAGGCCTGCGCCAGAAACCCTGTGGCCTTGCTGATTCCCTGTCACCGCGCTGTCAGCAAGAACGGTCGGATGACCGGGTATCGCTGGGGCGTCGACAACAAACGACGCCTGATCGCGATGGAGCGGGTCCAGGCCCGTTCAGGCCCGACCGGCAACGGTTGACAACAGCGACGCATCGACGCCGATCTTGGCCATGCAGCGATCCCATTTGCCGTCGAAATCGTCGTCGAAGATAAGCGGGTGGTCGGGATCGACATTGAGCCAGGCGTTGTCCTGAATCTCCTGGTCGAGCTGTTCAGGTCCCCAGCCGGCATAGCCGATGGCTAGAATATGCTGGCTGGGACCGCGCCCGTCGGCGATATCGCGAACGATATCCATCGACGCGGTCAACGCGATTCGATCGCCTGCGGTCAACGAGTCCGACCGCATGTAATCGTCGCTATGCAGGACAAAACCCCGCTGCTCTTCAACTGGGCCTCCGTAATGAAGGTGCGGAGAAATGCCGGGATTCGGAGTCCTCTGATCCAGACCAAGATGGCGCAACAGATCCTGAACCGAAAGATTTTCGATGATACGATTGATAATGAGACCGATCGCGCCGTCGGCGTTGTGGTTGCACAGATAGATCACGCTGCGGGCAAAGCGTGGATCCTGCATCGCCGGCATGGCGATCAGTAACTGGCCGATCAGATAGGTGTCTGCCATGACATGACCTCTTGTGACAGAGTCCCCAATAGTCGGATCAAGCATATCAGCCAATGCCGTTCGGCCGCAATTGTGCCTGAATTTTCCGGTTATCATCCCCACATTGGAACCGGGACCCCTGTTGCCGCAGCTTGTGCTGCCGGCGCTCGGAGATGATTGATGCGGTGCGTCGCGACCCTTCTGATCTTGATACTGACCACGACCGGATCGGCGCTTGCCAGTCCGGCCGCGTCGCAATGGGCGAGTAACAGGATCGCAGATATCCGCCTGATCAGCGCCGCTGCGACTACCGGCGATGCCACGTCGGTGCCGCTGGGACTGCAGTTTCGCCTGGCGGAAGACTGGAAGATCTACTGGCGCACATCGGGCGACGCCGGATTCCCGCCGGAGTTGCGGATACAGGCCTCCGAAAACCTGAGCGACCTCCGCTGGCACTGGCCGGTGCCGGAGCGGTTCAGTCTGTTCGGCTTCGAGAACTATGGATATGGCGGTGAGATCGTCATTCCGATCACCGCAGTCCTGTCCGAGCCGGGGCGTCCGCTGGCTGTCGATGCGGTTGTCCATGCCCTGGCGTGCAATGAGATCTGTGTACCGATCGAAGCGCAGCTGGTATTGATGTTGCCTGCTGGCCGGGCCGACCCGACCGCCTTTACACAACTCATCAGCCGCTATCGTGCGCGGAATCCCGGACCGCCCAATGGGACTGGTCTTGCTGTCGTCGATGCCGTGTCGCCGCGGCCGGATCGGGTTGATGTGGTTCTGATGTCCGACCGCCCGATGTCGGAGCCGGATGTTTTTGTCGAGGCAGACGCGGGCTACGCCTTCGGCAAACCGTCGGTAACGCAGGCCGAAGGCGGCCGGAGGGCCGTGGTAAGCATTCCGGCGACGGTTCCGGAAGACGGCAGGCTTGCAGGGCTGGTTGTGACGCTTACGGTGGTCGACGGCGACCGGTTCTTTGAGACGCCGGCGATGATCGGGGAGACCGGGTTCGTCGCGACGACAGATCGTACGTCCGTCGAGGTCTGGCTGGCCATGTTTGGTTTCGCCGTTCTCGGTGGTCTGATCCTTAATCTGATGCCGTGCGTTCTCCCGGTTCTCTCGCTCAAGTTGTTGCAGGTTCTGCGTTATGGCGGCTCCGCGTCGAGCGCGATCCGGCACGGCTTTCTGGCGTCTGCCGGTGGTATTCTGGTCTCGTTCATGCTGCTTGCTGGTAGTGTGATCGCACTGAAGACGGCAGGCCATGCGGTGGGGTGGGGGTTGCAGTTCCAGCAGCCGGTATTCTTGACGGTCATGGTGCTGATTCTGACCGCCTTTGCGGCCAATCTCTTCGGGTTGTTCGAGGTGCCGATGCCGGCTTTTCTCGGACGGTTCGGGGTGCCTGATCCGGGCCGGCACGGCGCCAAACCAACACTAATCGGCCACATGCTGAGTGGTGCTTTTTCTACGCTGCTGGCAACACCCTGTTCGGCGCCATTTCTTGGAACGGCACTTGGATTCGCGCTGTCACGCGGCACCATCGAGATCATGGCGATCTTTTTCGCCATGGGCGTCGGACTTGCGCTGCCCTATTTGTTGGTGGCGGCGTTTCCGGGCCTGGTCGGTATCCTGCCGCGTCCCGGGCGCTGGATGGTCTACCTGCGTTTCGGGCTTGCAGTTGCTTTGCTGGCGACCGCGGTCTGGCTATTGACCGTAATGGCGGCGCAGCTCCAGCCTGTCCGTCTGGCCGTGATGATCGGACTTCTCCTGTTCGCAGGCCTGTTGCTGGCGGTGTGGCGCCACAGCGGCCGGCGTGTCCTGCCGGCCGCTGTGGCCGGGCTCGCCGTTTTGGTCATTGTGCTCGGCGGTACCGGTCGTGACCTGACGGAGCCGGCACAGGGCCGTACGGACCCTGCGATGCCGATCCAGTGGACTGCCTTCGGGACGGAGCGAATCACGGATCTGATTTCTGCGGGCCATGTCGTCCTCGTCGATGTCACAGCCGACTGGTGCCTGACCTGCAAGGTCAACAAGACTCTGGTTCTGGAGCGCGGTCGCGTGGCCGAACAACTGGCCGGCGACAGGGTCATCGCGATGCGGGCCGACTGGACGAGGCCTGATGCGGCGACGGCATCCTATCTGGCATCGTTCGGACGTTACGGTATTCCGTTCAATGCGGTTTACGGACCGGCTGCGCCAGACGGGATCGTGTTGCCGGAACTGTTGGAGGAGGCAACTGTTCTCGACGCTTTCGCTCATGCTGCCCAAACCGGAACACCGGTTTCGGATCGGTCTGCTTCACCGATGTTGGCGACGGCGCCGCAATAGGGGTGGATTCGCCGCCAGATCAACCTATCTAGAAATGGGCCGGCCGATGGGTTGGCATTGATCAACAGCCGCCCGGCGCGGCCTGATGCGCGGCGGCAAACAATCAAGGAAAGGGTTTACGGATGAGCATCAAGGTTGGCGACAAGGTTCCCACGGTGACATTGCAGCACAAGACGGCTGACGGTATCGACAATATCTCGACCACCGATCTGTTCAGCGGCAAGAAGGTCGTTGTTTTTGCGGTTCCCGGTGCTTTCACGCCGACTTGTTCGGCCAGGCATCTGCCGGGGTTCGTCGCCAAGGCGGATGAGATCCTGGCCAAGGGTGTCGACCGGATTGCCTGTGTCGCGGTCAATGACGCCTTTGTGATGGATGCTTGGGGCAATGATCAGAATGTCGGCGACAAGGTCATGATGCTGGCCGACGGCAGTGCCGAACTTGCCAAGGCGCTCGGCCAGGTGCTCGACCTGACCGGCCGCGGAATGGGAGTTCGGTCCGGCCGTTATGCGATGATCGTTGATGATGGCACGGTCACGGACATGCTGGTTGAAGAGCCGGGGGCATTCGAGGTCTCAAGTGCCGAATATGTCCTTGGCAAGCTCTGAGGTCATGAAACGAGCTGACGGCGGATCGGGAAACCTGTCGTCGGCCCGGTTGATTCGGCGCGCCAGTTGAGAGGTCCGCGCGGCCTGCGGTGGATGATCGGCGAATGTCCCCTTTGTCGCAGCGACGATCTCGGCGAGTCTGCCAAGGGCCGCCGCTTTGCATTGTGATAGCGGATCCGGACCGGCGCATAGGCGTTGCGCGTTATCCGCGGCGCACCGCAAGATGCTTGCGGAACGAAGGACAAGACCGGCGTCAATGCCCGTTTCTGATCTTATTGTCGATCACCCCGCGACCCTCGCCGAGCGTCTTGCGGTTGGTGCGCGTCTGCTCGGGATAGATCTCGGTCAAAAAACCATTGGCCTCGCAATCTCGGACGCGTCTCTCACGATCGCAAGTCCGATCAAGACATTGCCGAGAACCCGGCTTGCCGTCGATGCCATGGCGATTGCCGGAATCGCTCGCGATCGCGGTGTTGCCGCGCTGGTGGTCGGATTGCCGATCAACATGGACGGAACCGTGGGCCGGCGGGCTCAGGCGACTCGCGACTGGTCGGCGGATCTCGCCGACCGTATCGGGCTCCCGGTTGCCTTTTGGGATGAGCGCATGAGCACAATGGCGGTCGAGCGGGTGATGCTGGAGGCTGATATGAGCCGTCGCAACCGGGCCCGGAAAATCGATTCGGCCGCCGCAACTTATATTCTGCAAGCCGCGCTCGACGCCGTGCCGGCCCGCCGCTGACCCGTTACGGCTGCCGGCACGGCCTTGCAATCGTCAGGCCTGGTTGGTCATGACGATAGTGCCGCTGGCGCTGAACATGCCGCCAACGCCATGGACCACTGAAATCTCCGCATCTTCGACCTGGGCGGGCGCGGTTCCGCGCATCTGCCGCACACCCTCCTGAAGTGCATACATGCCGTACATGCCGGAATGCATGTAGCTGAGTCCGCCGCCATTGGTATTCAGCGGCAACCGTCCGCCCGGGCGGGTGTTGCCGTCCGCGATGAAAGGACCGGCCTCGCCGCGGCCGACGAAGCCGAGATCTTCAAGACCGTAGATCGGCAGATGCGCAAAAGCGTCGTAGATCATCAGATGATCTACGTCGCTCTGCGTGATGCCAGCCGATTCGAACGCGTTGGCGCCAGCAACCCGGAAGGCGGCTGAAGACGTGAAATCCGACATCTGACTGATCATCGGGGTCTCGCCGCTCTCCCCGGTGCCCCGGATATAGACCGGCTTCTGACGCAGGTCACGGGCCCGGTCGGCCCTGGTCATGATCAGGGCGCCGCCGCCGTCCGTGACCAGACAGCACATGAGCAAGCGGAACGGATAACAGATCATCCGCGAATTCAGGACGTCGTCAACAGAGATCGGATCCCGGAAACTGGCGCGTGGATTGCGCCCGGCCCATTCACGCTGGACCACGGCGACCGTCGCGAGCGTCTGCTCCGAGAGCCCATAATCCTTCATGTAGCGCAAAACCGGTATCGTGAACATGGTCGGTGGTCGGGTCACGCCGAACGGGCGCTCGAATTGCTGCTGGAACAAAGATGGAAAGATCGACGAACCGTGCCGGCCAAGGCCCGACCGGCCGCTTTCACCATGGGTAATCAGCACGGTATTGCACAGATCTGCGTTGAGCGCCGCTGCGGCATGACGAACCAGGAGCATGAAGGAACAGCCACCGACGGACGTGCCATCAAGCCATTTCGGTATGATGCCGAGATAATGGGCAATTTCGACGGCGTTGTGGCCGCCCGTGGCGACGCCGTCGATATCCGAGAGTTCCAGCCCGGCATCGGCAACCGCATTGAGCGCGGCGTCGGCGTGCAACTGGACCTGCGACATGCTCGGGATCTTGCCGAGTTCCGTCGTCTCGGACGCGCCGACGATGGCGACAGAGTTGGGTTTCACGTCATTGTCCTCCCGCCGGCCGGAATTGGGGCAAGGTGATTTCGTCATTGATCTTTTCGAACACCACCTCAAGCGGCATGTCGAGAACCAGTGCATCCGGTGTCTGATCGCATTCGAGGATGTTGCACATCATTTTCGGTCCCTCGGCCAGTCGGGCTACGGCGATGGCATAAGGTGGCTCGAATCCGGGTGCCGGAAGATGACTGATGACATAACTGTGCAGGAAGGCCCGGCCGGACGCCTTGATGACCGACACGTTCTGCGATCCGCAGGCCGGACAGAAATGCCGTGGCGGAAAATACGTGTTCGAACAATCGCCACAGGTCTGAAGGCGCAGTTCACCTTCCCGCGTGCCATCCCAGAAATGCTGCGTTTCCGGCGTCGGCCGTGGCAGTTCCCGTTCTACGTTCGTCATGAGCAGTGTCCATTGGTTGCAGTCGGTTGCCCGGCATTCGGCCTGGATCAGGTGCCCGCCAATGCCAGGCCGTTACTGAGCACCACGGCGGCGCGTTCGACAGCCGAGGCGCGGAAGGAAGATCGGGGGCCGTCGCGCCACATTTCGGTGCGGATCGTCTCGCCCGGATAGATCGGTGCGGAGAACCGAAGCTGGAGCGACCTGAAGCGGGTCGCATCATAGTCGCAACAGGATCTGAGGATCCGATGACCGGCGACGCCGAGGGTGCGCACGCCATGCAGGATCGGTTTCTCGAAACCGGCCGTCCGGGCGACCACCGGGCAGGTATGCAGCGGGTTGTAGTCACCGGACGGCCGATAGATCAACGCAGCCCGCTCCAGTGTCGAAAGATCACAGAACAGATTCGGGTCGCGGTCCGGAAGCGCATGTGGTTCCGGAGCCGGATCGCTCGGGCCGCCATAGCCACCATTACCGTGGGCGAAGGTCGTGGACGTGAGCGTGGTGAGCGGTTTGTAAGTAACGGCGTCCTTGAAGGCGCGCTCGGTCAGGATCGGTGCGCCCTTGTCGACGATCCCGATAGCCCGGGTGCGGGTCTTGACGGTGGCGGCTGTCGGCAACGGCCGGTGCAGCTCCAGTTTCTGTTCGCCATGCAGGATTCTGACCCAATCGGTCCCGGTTTCGGGATCGTGCGCCCAGAAGCCGGGACTGCCGAGTACCACCGCGATTGTGGGCACGGCCGCAAAGCGCCCGGATTCTTCGAAAACATAGGGCATCTGCACTTCATTCATCGGATCCGCGCCAATACCGATGCTGAGCGCATAGCGAATGCTGTCTCTGGCGGTGCAGGACTGAACAACCTCCTCGAAAGGCCAATATTTCAGCCGGTGATAATCGAAAGTCATCGCGAGACTCGCGTCAGTCAAGGAGGCTGCGTGCGGTCAGACCGGATCCCAGGTGAAGATGTCCTGTGAGCGGTCGAGCGGATAGAAGTGTGCCTCCATGGCCGGGATGGCGTGATCAAGTACGGTTTCCGGGGTCCATCCTTCGCCGCGATGCACTGAACGGAGCGGCCGCGACTGCCCCATCAGAAAGATCTCGTTGTTGCGGACACCGAAGATCTGGCCGGTGACTTTCGAGCGGTCGGAACACAATGCAACCGCGACCGGTGCGATCTTTGCAGTGGTCATGGTCTTGAGTTTTTCGACCCTGGCACGCTGGACGTCGTCGCCGATGGGAATGGTGCCAATCATGCGACTCCAGGCAAATGGCGAGATACAGTTCGAACGGACGTTGAAGCGGCCCATGTCGAGTGCAATCGATTTCGACAGTCCCGCAATGCCGAGTTTGGCTGCGGCGTAGTTGGCCTGCCCAAAGTTCCCGATCAAGCCCGATGTCGAGGTCATATGGATGAAGGCTCCCGACTCCTGCTGGCGAAAAACCGCCGCTGCGGCCCGGCTGGTGTTGAAACTGCCCTTGAGATGAACCGCGATGACCGAATCCCAGTCATCCTCGGTCATCTTGTGGAAAATCACGTCGCGCAGGATGCCGGCGTTGTTGATGACGATATCGAGTTGACCAAATTCCGAAATGGCCTGGTCGACCATGCTCTGGGCCGCATCGAAATCGGCAACGCTGTCGAAATTGACGGCGGCCTTGCCGCTGTTGTCTTCGATTTCCTTGGCGACCTCCATGGCCGGAATGCGATCTTCGCCTTCGCCAGTGGTCGTCCCGCCGGGGTCGTTCACGACCACGCTGGCGCCTGCGGCTGCGAATGCCAGCGCGTAATCGCGCCCGATGCCCCGACCCGCGCCGGTGATCAGTGCGACCTTTCCTTCCAATAACCTGTCGCCAGCCATGTCTCAGTACTCCATTCGATTGTCCATTGGCGTGTTCAGGGCGCAACGCCGGCCCAATGACGGTAAAACCTAGTCTTGCGAAGCCGCCGACACAAATACTTGATTTTGGAGGCCGTTGCAAAAGCCTTGCGACGATGGATCGCGGTCTCGCTGAGCCTCTCCCTCGGGGGAGCTGTTATTCGGTTCGACCTGTGGTCTCTATTATCGAGCCGCCCGATCGCTTGAGCGGATCGGATTCCGTAACACCGAGGTATCCCCGCAACCCGATGCGATCGCGGACATGGGGGCGGCTTCGGCCGAAGCCAGTCGCCACTCAGGCCCGATATCGGGTTGTTTCATACTGCCGGTCTCGCGCCATTGCCAGTTGGCAATGTCTCCTGTTGCCGGGTGCCGATGGCTCGGGCGATCAATGGCATTCTGTTAGTGTCTGAACCATAATAATACCTGATTACCCTCGAATCTAAGCAGTATTTAATATCGAATACTGCCATGTCATCTGATGATAGAAAAAGAACATTCACATGGTGCGCAACCCAGTGCAGTTTCAGATAAGGAATCAGCCTCAATGCGTTCCTCTCCCTCTACGGCAGCGAAGACCAGTGCTTCGCTGCCCTCTTTCAATGGCGATGGTCGAGCGGCTTTCTATGCCCACACCGCACCCATGACCGGTGCTGTCAGTTGAATACCCGAAAGCTCCAGCAGTGCAATCGCTACCATCGCCAGACTCCCATCACCGCCGGCACCATCTTCGACTCCACCAAGCTCCTGCTCACGGTGTGGTTCCAGGGCATCTACTTCATGATCCAGGGCAAGAAGGGTGCATCGGCGATGACGCTGCACCGCCAACCTGGCATCTCCGACAACACGGCGTGGCGCATGCGCCACAAGCTGATGCAGGTGATGATGGAGCGAGACCGAGAGCACCCGCTCGGCGGGTCGGTCCAACGCGACGATTCCTATCTCGGGGGCGAGCGCAGCGGGGGCAAGCGCGGGCGGGCGCGCCGGGCAAGACCCCGTTCGTCGCCGCGGTCGAGACCCATGAGCAGGGACATCTGCTGCGCGTGACGCTCACCGTGGTCGAGGGCTTCCGTCTCACCGAAATCGCCGCCTGGGCGCAGCAGCATCTGGGTCCGGGCACGCAAGTGCTCTCCGATGGGCTGACCTGCTTCAATGGCGTGACCGCGGCAGGCTGCGTGCATGAGCCGATGGTGACCGGCGGCGGGAAAGCCGCGGTCGAGCACCCCGAGTGTCGAGGGGTGAACACGATTCTCGGCAACATCAAGAGCGCCTTGCGTGGCACCGACCATGCGATTCGTCCCAAGTATGCCCAGCGCTATCTGGCGGAGTTCGAGTACCGGTTCAATCGTCGCTTCGACCTGCCCGAGATCATCCCCGGACTGGTCTACGTGGCGCTGCGGACACCGACGATGCCGGAGCGGCTACTCAAATTGAGCTCTTGAGTAACTTGTCTCTAAGCCATTGACATAGCAGCACTTGTGTTTTTGTTGTCGTCGCCGATCTCGAGCAGTTGGAAGCCGAGCTTCTTGGCCTGTCGACGGAGCGAGGAGAACTTGCGGTCCAGGCGTCGGCTTTCGTAGACCTCCATCCCCTTCTCGGCATATTGCTGGCCGCGGGTCACCATCAGGTAGATCAGGCAGGCGAGTTCTCGGGCGGTGGCGACAATCGCGACGTTCGTGTCCATCCGGGCGAGGCGGCTGCGGTGCTTGGCGCCAATGAAGGTTTGGCTGGAGCGAGCGGTCATGGCCGCCATGCGCAGCGCCTGGCCAACCCGGTTGACCACCCTGGGTCCACGGCCCGGCAACGGTTTGCCGCCGCTGATCCTGGTCCCCGGCGCCAGCCCCAGCCAGGAACTGAAGTGCTGTGCGGAGGGGAAGGCGGAGAAGTCAGGGCCGATCTCGGCAGCGATCACCAGGGCGGTGGTGATGCCGACGGTCGGGATCGCGGTGAGATCGACCCCCATCATCTTGTTCAGCGCCACAGCCATGGCCTTATCCTGCCCGCGGAGCGTCCTGCCGCTGCTGTTCGGGGTCTCGTTCGACGCCGTGCCCGACGATCCGTCACTGGGAGTGTCGTCGGGCGTACCGTCATCGGTCGCATCGTCCGGCGGGGTCAGGTGCTCAACCTCTGCCATGATCCGCGCCTCGCACGCCGCGATCTGCTGCTCCAGGAAGTCGTGGCGCTGCATCGCCTGCTCCAGGGCAAACAGGTGCTCCTCGCGCCAGGTGCCCTCCAGGCTCGCGGCAATCGTGTCGGCGCTGGCCTTGATCCGCCGGTCGCGAAGCGAGGCCAGCCGCTGGGGGTCGCGCTCGCCGGCGACGATCGCCCGCAGGATGCGCTCACCCGTCTTCCCCATGATGTCGCTGATCACCGAGTCCAGACGCACGTTCATCTGGGTCAGCGCCTTCTGCATGTGCAGCACGCAGCGAGAGCGGTCCTCGATCAACTGCTTCGCCTGACGCATGAAGGAGCGCAACGGGCAGATCGCGTCGCCCGGCCGGAAGGCGCCACGCAGAAGGCCGAAGGACATCAACTGCCAGATCCACTGGCAGTCCAGCACGTCGCTCTTGCGCCCGCCGATCTGCTTCGTCATCCGAGGCGGCACCAGCATCACCTCGAACCCGGCTCGCTCCAGGACCTCGTAAACCGGGATCCAGTAGACCGAGGTCGACTCCATCGCCACCTTCGTCACATCGCACGACTTGAGCCACTCGGCCATCGCATCCAGGTCGCGCGTGAACGCGCCGAACTCTCTCACCGGTTCCTCGGCTCTCTCCGGATCGACCGCTACGAAGTGCCGGTCCTTGCCGATGTCGATCCCGGCGCAATCCGGGTGTACCACCTTGAGGCGCTGCCTCCTTCTCCGCTTGCTCGGCATCGAGAGCCCTCCCAAACTCCATTGACGTTGTGGGTGGGGAGGAACCGCGGCGAAGTCTCAATCTCTTGAACGAGGTCACGGGCGAACCCGTGCCATCAGTGACAGAAGCCGATCACGGTTCGGGCCAAGCTTCAAGACGGGTGCTCGCGCACGCCATTGCTCTTACGGCCTCGCCTGCCCCACCGGCAACCACTCCACGCGTCACCCGTCGAAGACACAACCCCCAGTTACTTTGGCGACTGAGCAGCCGCGCCGCGGGGGTGGTGGCTTCAAGCTCTCGGCAGACCCCTACTTCGTGGACAAGACGCGCGACATCGTGGGGCTCTACGTGGACCCGCCGCAGCATGCCATGGTCCTCTGCGTGGACGAGAAATCGCAGGTTCAGGCCCTCGATCGCACCCAGCCGCTGCTGCCGCTGCGCCCGGGGCAGGTCGAGCGGCGCACTCACGATTACAAGCGCAACGGCACGACCTCGCTCTTCGCAGCCCTTGACGTCGCCACAGGCAAGGTCATCGGACAGTGCTATCGGCGCCACCGCAGCGTGGAGTTCCGCAAGTTCCTGGATCACGTCGAGGCTAACGTGCCGCCCGACCTCGAGATCCACATCGTCATGGACAACTACTCGACCCACAAGACGAAGACGATCCGCGACTGGTTCGCCCGGCGACCGCGCTGGCATGTTCACTTCACCCCGACCTCTGCCTCGTGGCTCAACCAAGTCGAGCGCTTCTTCGCCGATCTGACAGAGAAGCAGATCCGGCGCGGGGTTCACCGATCGACCGTCGAGCTGGAGCAGGCGATCACCGGGTACATCGACACCGTCAACGAGGACCCCAAGCCCTTCCGCTGGCACAAGACAGCCGATGATACCAAGCGCGCTCCAAATTGACTCACCATCCCAATATGTTGGGGTGACGGTCCGGACGACCTTCATAGACTGTGGTGATCGACTCACCAGCGCCGGAGGATGACGATGAGTGCGGCAACGCCGATAACCTGGACGGCACACACAGCGGACGAGCTCCACGCGCTTTCGAGGCACTGCGGGGACGCGAAGCAAGCGTCGCGCGCGCGTGCGCTCGCCATGATCATGGAGGGTGCGTCTCGCACGGAGGCGGCTCGGGCGCAGGGCATGGAGCTTCAAATCCTGCGCGACTGGGTGTTGCGCTACAACACGGAGGGCTTCGACGGCCTCGCGGATCTCCCGCGCGGCGGGAGCGAGGGCCGGTTGACGGACGCGCAGATCGCCGAGATCGGCGCCTGGATCGAGGCGGGTCCCGAGCTTGAGCGGGACGGTGTGACGCGCTGGCGCGTTCAGGACATCGTACGGAAAATCGAGGAGGCCTTCGGGGTCATCTATACGGAGAGCGGTGCCCGTATGATGCTCCGAAGGGCCGGGTTTCGCTTTGTCTCGGGGCGGCCGGTCCACCCCAAAGCCGACGCGGAGCGGCAGAGGTCGTTCGTGGCGGAGTTCGAGGCACAGTTGACGTCGGCGCTCAGCTCTGAGGCGCTGGCGGGTCCGATAGAAATCTGGTTCCAGGACGAAGCGCGCATCGGCCAGAAGGGGATGACGACACGGGTCTGGGCGAATGGGAAGCAGCGTCCGCGCATCGTGCGCGACCATCGCTATGGCTACGTCTATCTGTTCGGCGCCACCTGCGCAGAGCGCGGCGTCGGCATCGCCCACGTGGCGGACAGGGCGAACACGGCGTCGATGAACGAGCATCTGGCGGCGATCGGCGCGGCCGTGGCGCCGGGTGCGCACGGCGTGATTGTGCTGGACGGGGCGGGCTGGCATCGCTCGGGCGACCTTCTCGTTCCCCCCAACCTGACGCTCGTGCATCTGCCGCCCTACAGTCCGGAACTCAATCCGATGGAGCAGATCATTCTGTTCCTGAAATCGAACCGCTTCGCCAACCGCGTGTTCAAGAATGTCTCCGCCCTGAGGGACGCCTGCTGGACGGGGTGGCAATGGCTGACCGACCAGCCCGACGTCATCACCAATACGACCCGGCGCAGCTGGGCCGTAGCCCCATCGTGCTGATCCCGATGCCTCACTGTATCGGTTCATATGACTTGCGTTTGGTATGAAATCCTGGCGTCCATCAAGCGCTTCTGCCTCAGGACCCTCGAAACCGCTGCAGCCGCAACATCATAACGGTACGAACTTTGGAATCAGGACACTAGCGCCGGGACATGACGACGGTCCCCTTGGTATCCTTGGGTTTTCCGATGACCTTCACAGTGACCGGGCAATTCGCTTCCTTGAGCGTGCTTGCCAGCTTGTCGCCGCCATAGGCGCCGTCGGCAAACACGATCTGCACCGTGCTCTGACCGGCCTGCAACACCGGCAACAAGGGACGCGCGCCATCCCGGTCCTGGATATGCGCCGGATGGACCTGGGCGGCAAGCGTGTTGCCGGCATCGTCGCCGCATCCCTCGCTGCCCGCTTCGAGCGTCGGCACGCTCCGACTGTCGATGATGGCCGCGCTCGGGTCCGCACTACGCCCCGACCGGAGCCGCTCGAGCGTCGTAAAACGGGCGCAAACCTGCTTCAGGACCCCCGACCGGAACCACGCGTCGAAATAGGTCTGAACCGTCGTAAATGCCGGGAAATCCTTCGGTAATGTCCGCCAACTGCACCCTGTCCAGAGCATGCAGGCGATCACGTTCACCACGTCGCGCAGATCCACCTGACGGGAACGACCAAGCCGGCGCGACGGTGGAAGAAGCGGGTCCGGCAAGGCTCACCCGGCATCGGTCAGATCGCTTTCGTAACGCTCCGGCTATACTGCTTCCGGGTCGTCTCGTTCCAGGGCATGATGTGCCCCATGGTGTGAGTGTTCACCCACGAAGATACACCATGCGAGACCACCCAACCAGTTTTAGGTCAGGCTCTGAGATCTTGCCGCGAGGCAGTTAAGCAGTTTTTCGCCGTCGATGAAAAAACCGCTTAACTGCCCAGGTTCTGCGTTGCTGGCGGTGGCGGTACAATTGTGAGTGCTGGTGTGGTCGTCGAGTCCCTGTTTATTGTTGACGTTACAGAATCGCCGGTCTATGGGTTGCGCTCTCGTATGACTGGAGCGACAGATGGGGTATTTCGGATCGAAGGCGACGGCGGGTTTGTGCCAGACGCTGATTGCGCTGATGCCGCCGCACGATGTCTACATCGAAAGTCATCTGGGGGGCGGTGCGTTGATGATGCGCAAGTCGCCGTCCCTGCGCTCGATCGGCATCGACCGCGACATCCAGGCGCTCGAGGCCTTTGTCTGTGACCATCCGGTCGAGTTGGTGCATGGCTGTGCGCATGCCTTTCTGTCGTCGTTTCCGTTCTCCGGCCGGGAGCTGGTCTACAGTGATCCGCCGTATCTGCAGGCGACCCGGCGGTCAGCCCGGCGCTATCGCTTTGATTACACGGAGGCCGACCATGTCGCGCTTCTGGATCGGCTCAAGCGGCTGCCCTGTCAGGTGATGGTCTCGGGTCATCCCTCGTCGCTGTATGACGCGGCGCTGGCTGGCTGGCGCCGGCTGGAGATGCAGGTGGTCACCCAGGGCGTGGTGCGGACCGAGGTCGTGTGGTTCAACTTCGCGCCCGACCGGGTGCACTGGGCGAGCTGCGCCGGGCGCAACTTCACCGATCGCCAGCGCATCAAGCGCAGGGCGGCCAACTGGGGCCGGCTCTACGCGGCGCTACCGCCGGGCGAACGTCTTGCGGTGTTGGCCGCCATGATGGCTGTCGAAGCCGAAACGCCGTAATGGGTTGGACGGAGGATCTCGCCGCCTCTGCCGGGCCTTCGCGGGCCCGGGATCTCTCCCATCCGGGACATTCATGGTCATCGAGAACTAGTGTCCTGTACGCAAAGTTCGTATTGTTAAGGGGGTGGTGTCGATTCGGGGGGCATGGTGATGCGACTTTCGGTGGAGATCAAGCTGAGCGCGGACGAGCGCAACGAGCTTGAGCGGCTGGCGCGCGGGCGCAAAGTCTGGCGAGGCCTGTCCGATCGGGCGCACATCGTGCTGCTGGCGGCCGAAGGGCTTACCAATGTGCAGATTGGGAGCGTGCTGGGCGTGACCAGCCAGACCGCCAGGAAGTGGCGCAATCGCTTCGCAGAGCATCGTCTTGACGGGCTTGACGACGAGCCGCGCTCCGGCCGTCCCCGGCGCATCGATGACGACGCCGTGGCCGAGGTGGTGCGCAAGACGCTTGAGGAGAAGCCTCGTGACGCGACCCAATGGAGCACGCGCTCGATGGCGCAGGCGACGGGGTATGCGCCGTCGACGGTCAACCGCATCTGGCGAGCCTTTTCCCTTCAGCCGCACAGGAGCGAGACCTTCAAGCTCTCGGCAGACCCCTACTTCGTGGACAAGACGCGCGACATCGTGGGGCTCTACGTGGACCCGCCGCAGCATGCCATGGTCCTCTGCGTGGACGAGAAATCGCAGGTTCAGGCCCTCGATCGCACCCAGCCGCTGCTGCCGCTGCGCCCGGGGCAGGTCGAGCGGCGCACTCACGATTACAAGCGCAACGGCACGACCTCGCTCTTCGCAGCCCTTGACGTCGCCACAGGCAAGGTCATCGGACAGTGCTATCGGCGCCACCGCAGCGTGGAGTTCCGCAAGTTCCTGGATCACGTCGAGGCCAACGTGCCGCCCGACCTCGAGATCCACATCGTCATGGACAACTACTCGACCCACAAGACGAAGACGATCCGCGACTGGTTCGCCCGGCGACCGCGCTGGCATGTTCACTTCACCCCGACCTCTGCCTCGTGGCTCAACCAAGTCGAGCGCTTCTTCGCCGATCTGACAGAGAAGCAGATCCGGCGCGGGGTTCACCGATCGACCGTCGAGCTGGAGCAGGCGATCACCGGGTACATCGACACCGTCAACGAGGACCCCAAGCCCTTCCGCTGGCACAAGACAGCCGATGAAATCCTGGCGTCCATCAAGCGCTTCTGCCTCAGGACCCTCGAAACCGCTGCAGCCGCAACATCATAACGGTACGAACTTTGGAATCAGGACACTAGGGCCGGGCTGTTGCGCATTGATTTGTATCGTTTTTGGGCCAAGGGGCCTCATTTGAGAAATTTTGCAGTAAAAGGATGCCATTGGCCGGGCGATCGGGTCGGGGTCAATGACGCGCCCGATCGTGAACGATTCTGTCACCGGATCGTACCGGTCCAGTCTGACGATATTTGCATTCGCGGTCGGCACGAGGCTATAGAATGGACCTCGCATGCTGGTCTCGCACCGCGTTGCATCAATCTGGCCGGAACCGGGCCACATGGCCCGGTCATTCTGCGGCGACAAGGCAAGGCCGCGCGCGACCTCGGGAAAGGGCTTGGTCGATGCTGCCAAGAACACTGTTTTCGGAAGAACATGACGTTTTCCGGCACGCCGTGCGGCGTTTTGTCGAGACCGAAATCGTTCCCCATCACGCGGAATGGGAACAAGCCGGAATTGTCGATCGCGACCTCTGGCGCAAGGCCGGAAAACAAGGCCTGCTTTGCTGCTCGGTGCCGGAAGATTATGGTGGTCCCGGCGGAGATTTCCTGCACAGCACCGTGGTGATCGAGGAACTTGCCCGCGTCGGGGCGAGCGGTCCGGCCTTCCCCCTGCATTCCGACATCATTGTGCCCTATCTGCAGGCCTATGGATCGGAAGATCAGAAGCGCGAATGGCTGCCTCGGGTCGTGTCGGGGGACACCGTCACCGCAATCGGCATGACCGAACCGTCAGCCGGATCCGACCTGCAGGGTATCCAGACCCGTGCCGACCGCGACGGCAATCATTTCGTGATCAACGGTCAGAAGCTCTATATTTCGAATGGCCAGATTGCCGATCTTTACATCGTTGCCTGCAAGACGGATCCGACACTCGGCGGCAAGGGCGTATCGTTGATTCTCGTTGAAGGTGACCGTGAGGGATTTGATCGCGGCCGTAATCTCGACAAGATCGGCTGCAAGGCACAGGACACGTCGGAACTGTTCTTCCGGGACGTCCGGGTTCCGATCACCAATCTTCTGGGTACGGAAGGCCGGGGTTTCGTGCAATTGATGGAACAGCTGACGCAGGAACGGCTCGTGGTTGCGATCCGCTGCGCTACCGCCATTGAAGCGGCGCTGTCGGAGACCGTGCGCTATACTGCGGACCGCAAAGCCTTCGGACGCCGGATTGTCGATTTCCAGAACTCAAGGTTCAAGCTGGCGGAGATCAAGACGCAGGCCATGGTGACCCGCGCTTTCATTGACCGGTGCATTGCGCTGCATGTCGCTGGCGCGTTGTCGTCGGAAGATGCCGCCGCGGCAAAACTGTACAGCACCGAAACCCTGAACCAGATTGTCGACGACTGCCTGCAATTGCATGGCGGCTACGGCTACATGTGGGATGTTCCGATTGCCAAGGCCTGGGCCGATGCACGGATGTCGCGGATTGCCGGCGGCTCTTCGGAAATCATGAAGGAGATCATCAGCCGGGATCTGCTCGCGACGGTGAGCTGAGGCCTCCGGCTTCATCGGGAGGATACGGTGATGGATTTCGGAATTGCCCTGGCGACGGCGGCGGACTCCTGGAAGGTCGTGGAGCGGGCCGAAGCCCTGGGATTTACCAGCGCCTGGTTTTACGACACCCAGATGCTGAGCGCTGATTGTTTCGTGGCGATGGGGGCGACAGCCGTGAAGACCAGCCGGATCCGGTTGGGCACGGGGGTCCTCATTCCATCCAACCGGATTGCGCCGGTAGCGGCCAATGCGCTGGCATCGCTCAACCGGCTGGCGCCGGGGCGTATCGACTTCGGTGTCGGCACCGGATTCACGGGCCGCCGGGCGATGGGGCTCGGTGCTCTCAGGTTGGCTGACATGGAGGACTACATCCGTATCGTCATGAGCCTGATTGCCGGAGAAACCGTCGAGATGGACTTTGACAGCAAACGGCGAAAAATCCGGTTTCTCAATCCCGGTGCCGGGCTGATCAATACCGAAGATCCGATCAGCCTGCATGTTTCGGCCTATGGTCCGCGCGGGCGGGCGTTGACGGCTCGGCTCGGTGCGCGCTGGATCCTGTTCTTCAATGATGTCGAAGACGGGGTTGCCGGTTTGCAGGACATGCAGGCGAACTGGACGGCGGCGGACCGGCCGCCGGGTGACCTGTACGCGACGGCCTTTGTGCTCGGATGCATTCTGGCAGACGGCGAACCTGCCGATTCGCCGCGGGCAATGGCCCAAGCGGGACCCCGTGCCAGTGTCCTGTTGCACCGGGCTGCCGACGAAACGCTGGCCGGGCTGCCAAACAGTAGCAAGGTTCCCGACAGCGTCGCCGAAACGGTTGCGGCCTATGTCGAACAGGCGCGCCATTTCGAGCCGGCCGATGCGCCGTGGCTGGAAAATCATCGTGGCCATCTCATGTTCGTGAAGGATGAAGAACGCCGCTTTGTGACGGCCGCTTTGATTCGCCACACTACCTTTACCGGACCTGAAGCGGACATAAAGGGGCGGATTGAAGCTCTTCGCGATGCCGGCTACCGGCAATTCACGGTTCAACTGACGCCTGGCAACGAGGATGCGATCGAAGACTGGGCGCGCATCAGGCAGGCTTTCGTCTGAGAGCCTGACCTAAAACTGTTTGGGTGGTCTCGCATGGTGTATCTTCATGGGTGAACACTTACACCATGGGGGCACATCATGCCCTGGAACGAGACGACCCGGAAGCAGTATAGCCGTAAGACGGGGCGTTACGAAAGCGATCTGACCGATGCCGGGTGGACCTTGCTGGACCCGCTTCTTCCACCGTCGTGCCGGCTTGGTCGTCCCTGTCAGGTAGATCTGCGCGAAGTGGTGAACGCGATCGTCTACATGCTCTGGACAGGGTGCAGTTGGCGGGCATTACCGAATGATTTTCCGGCGTTTACGGCGGTTCAGACCTATTTCTACGCGTGGTCCTGGTCGGGGCTTAGTGCGGACCCGAGCGCGGCCATCATCGACAGTCGGAGCGTGACGATGGTCGAAGCGGGCAGCGAGGAATGCGGCGACGATGCCGCCCAGGTCCACTCGGCGCATATCCAGGACCGGGATGGCGCGCGTCCCTTGTTGCTGGCGTTGCAGACCAGTCAGAACACGGTGCAGATCGTGTTTGTCGACGGCGCCTATGGCGGCGACAAGCTGGCAAGCACGCTTAAGGAAGCGAATTGCCCGATCACCGTGGATGTCATCGGAAACCCTGGGGATACCGAGGGGATCGCCGTCATGTCCCGGCGCTGGATGGTCGAACGCACTTTCGGATGGCTGCGCCGCTGCCGGCGCCTCTCCAGAGATTTCGAGCGATCCATCGCCAGCGCCCTCGCTTGGCTCCTGCTGGCTCTGAGCCGTGTTCTCATGCGCCGCCTCGGACGCATTCAGGTCACGGTCACTAATTGATATCATTATGATTCAGACACTGAGGCCGCCGCCAGCCTCCGGACCGCCGGCGGAATTGCACGCGCCGGTAACAGCCGATCAACCAGACGCCCGGTTGCGACCGTCCTGTAACAGCCAGGATGGATCGCATGTTTTTTTTCATGAAACAGGGTGCATCGGCCATTATCATGATGATCTCGCGGTAATATGTTCTGGCAGGCCGTGCAATGACACCGCGTTACAATGCTGACAGCAGCCGGAACCCCGGTCGGTCCCGGAAGCAGCGGGGCCGGCGCGGTACTGCGCCGCCCGAGAATAAATCGGAACAGCTGGTCTCGCGGCGTCGGTTCCGTCCTGTCCGCTTCGTCGCGCGTTTGCTGTTGCTTGTCGGCATCTGGCTTGTCATCGCCATGGTCGGTCTGTTGGCCTACGAGGCGACACAGCTTCCGGATATTTCAAATCTTGACCGCGTGACACGACGCGGCGGTGTCCAGCTGCTGGCTGTAGACGGTTCGGAGTTTGCCTCGTTCGGGGCAGTCCACGGGCGCCCGGTCACGCTGTCGCAATTGCCGGAGCATATGATCGATGCCTTGCTGGCGACTGAGGATCGCCGCTTCTTCGATCATTTCGGGGTTGATTTCCAGGCGGTTATCCGGGCGGCCTATACCAACATCCGCCATGGCGGGATCCGTCAGGGCGGCAGCACACTGACCCAGCAACTGGCCAAGAATCTGTTCCTCAGCGCCGATCGCAATTTCGAGCGTAAGGTGCAGGAACTGTTGCTGTCTTTCTGGCTCGAGGCCTCCTTCAGCAAGGAACAAATCCTCACGATCTATCTTAACCGGGTTTACTTCGGCGCAGGGGCCTATGGTGTTGCTGCCGCAGCGCAGAAATATTTCAGGAAATCTCCGACCCATCTCACTCTGTATGAATCCGCGCTGCTGGTTGGCTTGCTGAAGGCCCCGTCGCGTTACAATCCCGGGGTCAGTCCGGCCCGTGCGGCAGACAGGGCGCGGCAGATTCTGATGAATATGGTGGATGCCGGTCTTGTCGACCGGCGCGATACGGAGATAGCACAGGCGACGCCGCCGCCAATCCGTGGTTCGGCCGGGGTCAGTCGCGGTTACCGGCACTTCGCCGACTGGGTGCTCGATCGGACCGCCGGATACACCGGACGGGGTGGTGACCGGACGATCGCGACGACATTGGATCGGCGTTTGCAGAACTTGGCTGAAGCGGCCATTCGCGAGGGTCTGTCCGAAGATCCACGACTTGAAACGGTCGATGCCGCTATGATCGCGATGACGGCTGACGGGGCCATTTTGGCGATGGTCGGTGGCCGCGATTACGCCGTCAGCAAATTCAACAGGGCGACGCAGGCGTTGCGCCAACCGGGCTCGGCCTTCAAACCGTTTGTCTATCTTGCGGCGCTTGACGCTGGATACGAGCCGGACAGCATCGTTCGGGACGCACCAGTGGTAGTCAACGGATGGTCGCCGCGGAATTTCGACGGGCGATTTCGCGGACCGGTCACGCTTCGTGAAGCACTCGCGCATTCACTGAATGCGGCGACGGTCCGTTTGTCCGAGGACATGGGGCGCCACCGCACTCTGGCCTTGGTGCGTCAGCTCGGCATCACGGCAGCGCTCAATGATACGCCTAGCCTGGCGCTCGGTGTCGGGGAGGTCACCCTGCTTGAATTGACCGGGGCCTATGCCGCGTTCGCCAATGCCGGTTACCCGGTCGAACCGCACGGTGTCGTTTCGGTCGGCACGACTGAAGGCAATGAGATCTATCGCCACAGGCTCCCCCGGACTCCGGCAGTGGCCTCGCGCGAAACCCTGGACAAACTGACCAGTATGCTTCGGGACGTGTTGCGTTTCGGTACAGGTCGTCAGGCCGCGATCGGAAGTCTGGCAGCAGGCAAGACCGGAACCAGCCAGAACTATCGTGACGCCTGGTTTGTCGGCTATGTCGACAAGCTGGTGGCCGGGGTCTGGGTCGGCTATGACGACGCTCGGCCGATGGACGGCGTAACCGGGGGCAATGCGCCGGCCCGAATCTGGGCCAGTTTCATGCAAAGCGCATTCTGAGACGCGGCTGTTAGCTGGAGGCCATGCCGGACCGTCTCTTGCCGGCCGGCGAATACCATGTGGTCGATCAATTGACGACGGAGCACGCCGCCACCTCTGGTGTCGTTGGTTGGTATACAGTGGTTACCACAAGTCCTTCTTCAGAACCGGTCAGACGGGTCCATACAGCCTTGGAACCGTTGCTGGCTTCAGCTTTGCCAAACGGCTCACGAACCAACGATTTTGTCGATGATGTCCTGTTATCGGCCTCCGAATGAACAGGGTTTTGGTGACCGGCAAGGCGCATCGCGCCGCCGACCGGGGCCATGACTTTCATCCAGACATCCAGTGCGTGAGCATCCTGCGACGGCCTGAGAAAGTGCCACTACTTGGTATTATGGCGACAACGAACATCCGTAAGATAAGGCATGCGCGGGAACGGCCCTGGCGATATCAGCATCCGGCGAGGATGCGAATGGACTCTGACGGTTGTCGCCGTGTTTCCTCGGCACACGGGCCAGTGCACTCTGACACTGGCAACCTCAAGCAGCGGGAGCGCGTGATGACTCCGGGCGTACAATTCGAAGCGACAGTGCTCCTTACAGTCTCGTTCGGAAAATTCGACACGGCCAGATCCAGGTCGCTTTCTCCGAAGGAATTGGGCCGTTTCGCTCCCTGGCTGAAGACCCACGGTCTTCAGCCAGGGACGTTGTTAAAGGGTAGATTGAAGGATCTTCTCTCCGGCTGGGAAGATCAGTCGATGTCGCTGTCCCGACTCGAGAGCCTTCCGGCACATGGAGGAGCGCTTGGCCTGGCATTCGAGAAATGGCAACGGGCGGGTCTGTGGGTGATGATCCGTTCAGATCCAGAGTATCCGGGATGGCTGAAGCGTCAGTTGTGATGGGAGGCCCCACCCGTCCTGTTCGGCTGCGGGAACAGGCGGCTTCCTGAAAACGACGACATTGCCTTTACCGAGACGCCTGGCGACGCTGCTGCAAATCAGGGTAACCGCTTATGCACGTGGCTCCGGTGAAACGCACATGTAGCGTTTGGCGTGCCGGGAATAGTCGACATCGGGGGTAACATCGTGTGCCACCGGAGCCACGTGCATAAGCGGTTCAGGGTATTCGATCGTTTCAGGCGGAGTCCGAGGTATAGACCAGAGCGCAATGACGAGCGCACTGCGGAGCGAAGGTACTGTTGTCGGAATCGTTGCGGACAGCCTGTTACGTACGGCAACATCCAAAAGATATCGTGAGTATCTTCTCTCCGGCCATCTGGCGTTGATCTCTCTCTTCAATCCGAACGTAGGGTTCAATGTCGGCAATGCGATGTCCAGGAACAAGTACATCTATTGCCTGGCCGATGCGGCGGTTGTGGTGAGCAGCGCAAACGGTAAAGGTGGAACCTGGAATGGAACCATTGAAGACCTGAAGGCAGGTTGGATACCTTTGCAGGTTAACAGACAACGAGAGCGTGGTATCGGTTCTCATCTTGTCCGGAAGGGTGCCTAATGGCTTTTCGGCGATCTGTCTTCGCTCGAATGCCTGTTGCCTGGCCCGTTCGTACCTGGCGCGGAACGGCCGGTAATACTGAAACCGGTGACAGCGGTATCTGGCGCGCAGTTCCCGGCAAATCCGCCTGTCGCGTCACTAGCCGAAACACTCCGCATCGATGCGTCCGCGCCCGACGGCGCCGCTCCCTGGACCGTTCCGATATGGATCTGTTTTAGGCATACCGCTTATGCACGTGGCTCCGGTGAAACGCACATGTAGCGTTCGGCGTGCCGGGAATAGTCGACATCGGGGGCAACATCGTGTGCCACCGGAGCCATGTGCATAAGCGGTTTAGGCATTTATGAGCGTCCTGCACGCTGTGGCTAAAGGTAGTCCGGTAAGGCCTTTGGACATTGAAGCCAGCATAAAGCTCCAGAAGGCACAAGTGGACGCCTGGATGAAACGGGCTCTAAGCGAAGGCCGGGTCGCGAAACTGACAAGGCCCGTGAGATACGTGTTGGCCCCGACCATACCGCAGCAGGGAACGCTCTTCGACGAAATCAACTGAAGATTCGGGATTGGCTTGCCTGCAGAAATGCAGGAACAAGGTGTTCAAACCCCTGCGTCCCTGATCGTCTCTTGACCGGAATTTCCAGAACCGGCATCGGTCGCCAACTAAATGACAGGCAATGCCAAAATACGGCTTTCCGATCTGTCGTCTGCCGTGGAAGGTTTCGGAATCGGGCCATCCACGGCCATGATGCGCTCAGCCTCGCGAGATTGTGACGGCAAGTCCGCAAGTCCCGCTTTCAACCGCCCTGCGGCGGGCGAAAATCCTCTCTCAACAGCGCGAACAGCTTGTGGTCTCGCCAACGGCCATTGATCTTCAGATATCCCCTGACAAGTCCTTCATAGTGAAACCCGGCCTTCTTCAGAACACCCAGGCTTGCCGTGTTGTTCACCAGGCAGGCCGCCTCGATACGGTGCAGATGCAACTGCTCGAACACGTAATCGCAAGCCCCGATAACCGTTTCGGTCATATAACCCTGGCGGGCATACTGGCGGCCGATCCAGTAACCGAATGAACAGCTCTGCGCGATACCGCGCCGCACATTGGAAATCGTGAGACCGCCAACCAGCGCATCATCGACCCGGCGAAAAATCAGAAAAGCGTAGCCGCGGCCCTGACTCCAGTTTTCGGAATGATATGCGAGCTGTCGCCGAAACATTGTTTTACTCAACGCGTTATGCGGCCAGGTCGGCTCCCACGGCAGCAGAAACTCGCGGCTTTCACTCCGCAGTTCAGCCCATTCAGCCCAGTCCTTTCGACTTGGCGGCCGGAGATAAAGTCTTTGCAAGGTGAGTCGGGGATCAACCCTGACCGATGGGAAAAACGTCACGACCACGATGAATTGCCTCGAGCCCAGCCTGTCACATTGTACCTGAAGGCGGTGCGGCGCCAAGCCGGCGGCACACGCTGTCATAATCTTCGAGATGCGACAGCGGTCCAATCGCCACAAGCGTCGGCACAGCCTGAATCATCCGCCGGGCCACGCGGCGCACGGCGTCGGGATCAACCGCCTCGATGCGGTCAATCAGTTCGGGAACCCCGATGATGCGTCCATAGGTCAGAAGGTTGTCCGCCATGTCCTCGCACCGGACATAGGTGGATTCGCGGCCCATCAAGATGCCGGATATCAATTGGGTGCGGGCCCGCGCCACTTCGGCGTCAAGATCACTGTTGGCGAATTCAGCGAGTTCGTCACAGATCACGGCGACAAGTTCCGCGACCTGCTGCTCACCGGTCCCGGCGTAGATTCCGAACAGGCCGGCATCCCGGTAGGTCGAGCCGAAGGTTTGAATCGAATAGGCCAGACCGCGCCTTTCGCGTATCTCCTGGAACAGGCGTGACGACATGCCGCCGCCGAGAATTCTCGCAAACACGGCCATGGCCACCAGATCCGGATCATGATAGCCCAGACCCGGAAAGCCGAGAGCCAGATTGACCTGTTCCAGATCACGATCGATACGGGCTTCGCCGCCCCTGTAACAGGCCGCGGCCGCAGGTTGAGGAGGCTTCGGAGCGAGTGTCCCGAAGCCTCTCGCCACGGCCTCGGCCAAAGTGTCATGGTCGATATTGCCGGCCGCCGAAAACACCATCTGCTCGCCGCCGTAATGTGACGCGACGAAGTCGACAACGGCGCTGCGCGGCATGTTGCCGACCACGTCAGCCCGTCCGAGGATCGGCCGCCCAAGCGCCTGGTCGGGATAGGCGGTCTCGTGAAATACATCGAACATCACGTCGGTCGGCGAATCAGCGGCTTCGCCGATTTCCTGCAGGATCACAGCCCGTTCCTTGGCGAGTTCAGCCTCGTCGAATACCGAATTTTGCAGGATATCCGCAAGGATATCGATCGCCAGGCCGACATCGACTTTCAGGATCTTTGCGTGATACGCCGTGATCTCCCGGGCTGTGTAGGCATTGATGTGACCGCCGACCGCCTCGATTTCCTCCGTAATATCCGGGGCCCGTCTTCGGTGCGTCCCCTTGAAGGCCATGTGTTCGAGGACATGGGCAACCCCACCGACATCGGCCGTCTCATTGCGGCTGCCGACGTCAAACCAGGCGCCGAGCGTAACGCTTTCCACGGACGTCATCAGATCGGACACGATCCGGATGCCGTTGGGGAGATTGGTCTGACGCAAACCCGGACCGATGTCGGAATTGGACATTGTCACGCTGCATTCTCCCTGTTGCCGACTGTCGCCGCGATATGGCCGGCAACTGTCCTGAAGTCGTTCGCCAAAACCGTGATGTGTTCCCGGCGCGTCATCAGGGTCGCCAGTCTCGGCGGCAGTGCTGGACGCAGGCCGGTGGCATCGGCGACAGCCTCGGGAAACTTTGCGGGATGGGCGCAGGCCAGTGATACGATCGGTATCGTCGGATCAAGCGCGCCGGCCCGGCGTGACCGGGCCGCAGCTTCGACGCCGACCGCGCTGTGCGGATCCAGAACATCTCCGCACCTCGAATGGACGTTGCCGATCCGCCTTACGGTTTCGGCGTCGTCGACGGCCGTGGCCTCGAACAGATCCTGCGCCCGTGCCAGCATGCTCGAAGACACGGAAAAACTGCCGGTCTCGCGGAAACCGTCAAGCGCAACCGCGGTCGATGCGCCGTTGCGGTCGTAAAGATCGAACAGCAGACGCTCGAAATTGCTGGAAACCTGAATATCCATGCTTGGACTCAGAGTTGGCTTGACTCCTCGGATTTCCATTGTGCCGGACCGGAAGAACCGGCTTAGGATATCATTGGCATTCGTGCCGATAATCAGTTTCTGGACCGGCAGGCCGAGGGCCGCGGCAACATAGCCGGCATAGACATTCCCGAAATTTCCACTCGGAACCGAGAAGGCGATGCGGCGATGCGGCGCACCGAGGGCCAGTGCTGCCCAGAAATAATATACGACCTGCGGCAGGATACGGGCCCAGTTGATCGAGTTGATCGCCGAAAGCTGATAGCGGTCGCGGAACGCGAGATCGTTGAACAGGGCTTTCACCAAGTCCTGACAATCGTCGAACGTGCCCTCGATGGCGACGGCATGGACGTTCGGCGCATCGACCGTGGTCATTTGCCGTTGCTGCACCCGCGAAACCCGGCCTTTCGGGAACAGGATGAAAATGTCCACGGCCTGGCGGTCGCGGAAGGCCTCGATCGCGGCCGATCCGGTGTCGCCCGATGTCGCGCCGATTATCGTGGCGCACTGTCCCCGCCGCCGCAGGGTGATGTCGAACAACCGGCCAAGGACCTGCATCGCGTAGTCCTTGAAGGCAAGTGTCGGCCCGTGGAACAACTCCATCAGCCAGAGGCCGCTGTCGAGGTGTTTTAAAGGTGCTACAGCCGCATGGTCGAATTCGGCGTACGTCTCCCTGATGAGCGATCCGATATCGTCCCGCGTGATCGCGCCGTCGACAAACGGTGCCATGATCCGGGTTGCCAGTGTCGGGTAGTCCAACCCCGCCATTGCGCCGATCTCGGTATCGCTGAAGCGCGGCCAGCGTCCCGGCACGTACAACCCGCCGTCACGCGCAAGACCCGTGATCAGAACATCGTCGAACCCGAGTTCCGGTGCTTTGCCACGTGTGCTGATGTAACGCACAAAATCACTCCATATGTTACCAGAAGGCGCAATCACATATTCCGGTTCGGAGCTCCTTATACATTAAAAGTTACCGTCTTTCAAGAGTTAAGAATTTTTCCGTATACCAAAAATTGTAAAATTATTGATCGGAACCGCTTATGCACATGGCTCCGGTGGCACACGATGTTGCCCCGATGTCGACCATTTCCGGCACGCCAAACGCTACATGTGCGTTTCACCGGAGCCATGTGCATAAGCGGTTGATCGGATATTAAGGTTTCGAGACACTGTCTTACACGTGTCAGCACTGTTATACTGACAGTTTGCGATTTTTGATCAAATTCAAGTATCGATCTTACCGATTATTCTCGAGCTCTGCGATTCGTCACTAATCAAGATATAATTTCTGACCCTTTGTGCAATTATGCTTCCAATTCCCACACCTCCTGCACAATGCGATTGTATCGACATTATGTCAACACTTGTCCAAATAGATGCTTTATTTTAGAAGAGATTGTTATCATCTTTTGGCGACAAGGAAATAAGCTCGATGTACTCGGTTTTCTTTTTGAATCCTGTATTTTGACTCGATATAAAATACTATTTATCAAAAAAAATACCGCTTATGCACGTGGCTCCGGTGACACACGATGTTGCCCCCGATGTCGACTATTCCTGGCATACCAAACGCTACATGTGCGTTTCACCGGAGCTACGTGCATAAGCGGTAAAAAAATAACTATATTGTTCCCGAGATGATTTTTCAGAACCGCGGAAGCGGTAGATCGGAATGGATCTGATCGATCGCATATTCAAACATTCAAAACGGGAATCGGCATCCATATCGGGAGTCGCAGTAGTTATGTGTCCATATCATCGTCTGCGGATCGAAGCGATTGCTCTTCCCTGTCTGACCTCTGAGTGTGCCATTAGGCCCACTGGATCGGGAACCATCGTCAAGTAAAACGGGACTGGCGTCCCCGTCCGGTTTTTGCAACAATAGGAACTGTGCACAGTTACGGAGCCAGTTCATGGCAATTTCGACAATCGCCATCCAGTCACCTGGTGACATGGGGCATGCCATTGGCCGACAGTTGGTCGCAGGAGGCTATCGCGTCGTGTCGGCGCTGACCGGTCGATCCCGGCGGACCCGCGATCTTGCTGCGGAGAGCGGAATCGAGGACGTCGGCAACCTCGTCAACCTGTTGGCCGACGCCGACGCCGTGCTTTCGATCATGCGCCCGGACCGTGCTCTCGATTTCGTCGAGGCCTTGGTGTCGCTGGTTGGCGCGCATCGTCACCGGCCCATGATCGTCGACCTCAACGCGGTGGCGCCGGCGACTGGTCGGGCGGCTGCGACCGTTGCGGAATCCGCCGGATTCCCGTTCGTCGATGGCGGCATCATTGGCGCGCCGCCGCATCTGCCCGCCCACAGGGCGCCGCGCCTTTACGTTTCGGGACCGCGGGCCGGAGACTTGCAGGCATTGAATGGCCCCGGTATCGATTTTCGCCCGCTCGGCGACCAGGTCGGCGCCGCTTCGGCTATCAAGATGTGTTATGCGGCGCTGACCAAGGGCCTGACGGCGATCGGCATCCAGTCCATGGTCACCGCCCGGCTCGAGGGCGTCGACGCGGCATTGGTCGAAGAGCTTTCTGCCAGTCAGAAGGGTCTGCTCGCGCATCTTCGGCGCGGATTGCCGGACATGTGCCCGAAGGCCTATCGCTGGGTCGGTGAAATGGCGGAAATCTCCAGGACTCACAATGATGCGGGGCTGCCGGGCGAAATGTTCCTCGGCGCGGCCCGGATCTACGGTCTGGTCGAGGAATCGCCGCTCGGCGCGGAAATCGTCGAGGACCGCAAGATCGGTGTGACGGCGGATGCTGTGGCTGATGTGCTGGTTGACCATCTCGCGTCACGCAGGGAAGCCGCGGAATAGGGCAACCCGGGCCATGGTAGCGCTGGCCGGACTGCCGGAACTATGCGATCCGGGCGCTACTGTGTGGGAAGCACGGCTGCCATGCGGCTATGCCACGATTTAGGCTGACAATTGAATATGACGGCGGCGACTTTGTCGGCTGGCAACGCCAGGCGAACGGCCTCGCGATTCAGGAAGTCGTGGAGGAAGCCGTTCAGGCGTTTTCGGGGGAAGATTGCACGGTCATCGGGGCCGGCCGCACCGATGCCGGTGTCCATGCCTGCGCGATGGTTGCGCATGTTGACCTGGCCACAGCCCGTTTCGGCGCGGAAACCATTCGTAACGCATTGAATTTCCATCTGAAGCCGTATCCGATTGTCGTTCGCGATGCGGCCGAAGCCGCCCCGGATTTTCACGCCCGGTTTTCGGCGACGCGGCGGCGGTACCTGTATCGGATTTTGAACCGTCCGGCGCCGCCGGCGCTGGAACGGGCGCGGGTCTGGTTCGTCCCGCGAAGGCTCGCCGTCGACCGCATGGCAGATGCTGCCGAGGCCTTTGTCGGCAGACATGATTTTTCAAGTTTTCGGGCTGCCGGCTGTCAGGCGATGTCTCCGGAAAAAACCCTTGATCGGCTGGAGGTCGCCCGCTGCGGCGACGAGGTTCACATCGTGGCCGAAGCCCGATCCTTCTTGCACAACCAGGTCCGGATCATGGTCGGATCCGTGAAACGCGTCGGCGAGGGCAAGTGGCAGCGCCGGGATATCGAACAGGCCCTCGCCGCGTGCGACCGTGCCGCCGCCGGTCCGACCGCGCCGGCGCATGGTCTGTATCTTGTCGAGGTCGGATATGACTGAGACCTGCGCTCTCTCCGTACCGGTCAACGGCCGGCAAACGATCTGAGAAGCGTCACGATGGTCAGAGACAGAATGAAATCGAAGCAGACGATCCCGAAGGCCGCGCGGGAGCTGATCGCCAGTTGCCGGCGCGCAAGGTCAAACAGCACATACAGCGAGACACCATACACCAGGATGATGATTGCGATCTCTACCCTGGATGGCAGCATGTCCGTTGCCGTCACGGCTGTCGCCAGCACGAAAAGATAGGCAATCGGGACTACCATCCAGTTGTAAGGAACAAGATAATCGAGGAGCCGGTCGTCCCGACCCAAGGCGTTCGCCACTTGCGCCATCGCGGCCGGGTAGGCTAGCCAGACGATGGCGTAAATCAACATGTCGGTAATTGCCGCATGCCAGCCATACTCCGCGGCCGGCGTCGTCAGGATATCCTGATGGATCATGTAAATATGACCCGGCAGGACGAGAATCACCGCGAACAGCGACCGCCAGAAACCAGCGGTGGTGCGGTTGAACATGAACTCCGCGCCGGGGTGCCGACGGAGCAGCATCACGACGCCGAAAAGCGCTCTGACGACTTCCGACGGCGGCGGAAACACCGGGTCAGATCCGTTGTCGGGCGAAAAACCGGTTCAGCAAGGCCAGATAGACCGAAGTGAGCGCGTGGATATCCGCGACAGCCACATGTTCATTGATCTTGTGCATGGTCTTGCCGACACCGCCAAATTCGATAACGGAGCAATATTTGCGGATAAAACGGGCATCGGATGTGCCGCCCGTCGTACTGAGTTCCGGCGTGACCCCGAGAATGTCCTGAACCGCAGCCACCAGATCGTCGGAGAGAGGGCCGGGTTCGGTCAGGAATGCGTTGGACGAGCACGCGGTTTCGAGCATATAGGCGCCGCCGACCGCGTCGAAACTGTCGCGGAGCCAGCGTTCGATCGTGTCCGCTGTCTGCAGGTCGTTGAAACGGATGTTGAATGTGGCGGTCGCCGTTGCCGGAATCACGTTGGTTGCCGGATTGCTGGTGTCAATCGACGAGATCGCAACCGTCGTTGGCGGGAAATGGGCGCTGCCGTCATCAAGGCGTTCGGCGGCCAGTGGCGCCATCATCCGGACCAGCCGGGACAACGGGTTGTCGGCCAGCTGGGGATAGGCTGTATGACCCTGTACGCCATGTACCGTCAGCCAGCCTGTAAAACTGCCGCGTCGGCCGATTTTCGCCATGCCGCCAAGCTGTTCGGGATTGGTGGGCTCGCCAACGATGCATGCATCGATCGCTTCGCCATTCTGCTGCATCCATTCCAGGACCTTCACCGTGCCGTTGATCGCCGGCCCTTCCTCATCACCGGTGATGAGCAGGCTGATGGAACCCGGTAACGCCGGCTGACAGCCGTGAATGAACTGCTGTGCCGCTGAGATGAATGAGGCAATGGCGGATTTCATATCGGCTGCGCCGCGGCCGAACAACATCCCGTCAAGAATTTCGCCGGCAAACGGGTCGATGGTCCAGGCGCCGGTCTCACCCACCGGAACCACATCGGAATGGCCAGAAAAGCAGAAGTTCGGCGCTTCCGTACCGAGCCGTGCGTAGAGATTGTCGACATCCGGCGTTCCGGCCTCGGAAAACGTCAGACGGTGGCAGGTGAAGCCGAGTTCACCAAGCACCGATTCGATCTCGTCGAGGGCGCCACCCTCGGCCGGTGTCACGCTCGGGCAGCGGATCAGCCGCTGACTCAGCGTGGTGGGGTCGATTGCATGGCCGTTCGCCATTGCGCTTCGTTCGCCTCAATCACGCAGCAATTCGTTGATCGAGGTCTTTGACCGGGTCTGCTCGTCGACCTGTTTCACGATCACGGCACAATACAGGGACGGTCCCGGCAGGCCGTTCGCCATTGCCGGGCCTGGCATGGCGCCGGGCACAACCACGGAGTAGGCCGGAACCCGGCCGGTCATGATCTCGCCGGTGTCACGGTTCACAATCCGGGTCGAAGCGCCGATATAGACCCCCATGCTGAGAACCGAGCCGGTTTCGACGATAACCCCTTCGGCAACTTCCGAGCGCGCGCCGATGAAACAGTTATCCTCGATGATGACCGGATTGGCCTGCATCGGTTCGAGCACGCCGGCAATACCGGCGCCGCCCGAGATGTGACAGCTTTCACCAATCTGGGCGCAGGATCCGATCGTGGCCCAGGTATCGACCATGGTTCCGGTACCGACATGGGCGCCGAGATTGACGAAGCTCGGCATCAGGACGACCCCGGGAGCGATATATGCGGAACGCCGGACAACGCAGTTCGGAACAGCGCGCAAGCCGGCAGCCTGGAACCGGTCTTCGTCCCAGCCGGCGAATTTCGACGGCACCTTGTCCCACCAGTGCGCCGCGCCGCGCGTCGGATCCGACGGACCGCCCGGTATCGGTTCCATGGCATACAGACGAAACGACAGGAGCACGGCCTTCTTGAGCCACTGGTTCACTTTCCATTCATGGCCGCCGAGCGGCTCGGCAACCCGCCGGGTCCCGGAATCCATCGCATCCAGCGCCGTGTCCACGGCTTCGCGGACTTCGCCCCGGGTCTCGGGGCCGAGGGTTTCGCGATCCTCCCAAGCCTGTTCGATCACCGCTTCGAGTTGTGACTCGCTCATTGTTCAGATGTCCGATCGTGGTTGTCAGGCCGCGCCAAGATGAGCAGCGGCAATTGCGCTGTCAACATAATGCCTTCAGCCGGCGCCGTCCCCGAGAATTTGCGCAAGCCAGTCCGACAGGTTGTCGATCTGATGGTCTACGTGGCGGTTATTGGCGCCGTCGCTCGACCATTCCATATCGTGCCGCAGCCAGACCGTTGTCATGCCGAGTTCAGCCGCAGGCTTCAGGTTTTTCGACATGTCTTCGATCATGATCGCGTTTTCCGGATCAATACCGAAACGGGCAATCAGCGCGTGGTAGGGGCGTGGATCCGGCTTCGGGATGAAATCCGCGGCGACAATGTCGAATATGCCTTCGAACAGGCCGGCAATACCGAGCTGCCGGGTAATGCGGTCGGCATGCGGAACCGAGCCGTTGGTGAAAATAACGCGGCAGCCGTGCAGACGCCCGATCAACCCGGCAAGCCGCCGGTCAGGTGCCATGTCGGTGACGTCAATGTCGTGGACGTAATCCAGAAACGCTGCCGGGTCGGTGCCGTGTTCGAGCATCAGACCGCGCATGGTGGTGCCGTGCCGGTAAAACATCGTTTTCTGCAAGGTCCGCGCATCGTCCTCTGCGAGGCCGAAATGCTCCTGTATGAAACGCGTCATGCGTATCGATACCCGCGTAAACAGATTTGAAGCGGCGGGATAGAGCGTGTTGTCGAGATCGAAGATCCAGCAGGTGATGCGGCTCGGATCGAGTGGCGTCGATATCGATGTCTCCGGACGGTCGGTCATGCGCCCGGTCCGGGCTGCCACCGGCGGTTTGCTGGCTGAAAACGGATCGTCCGGGTTGCGGTTCGCATGTCAGTCCTTACGGATGATGGTGCCATGCCCCTGGGTCGTGAACAGTTCGAGAAGCACGGCATGGGGAACCCGACCGTCGAGGATCACCGCCGCACCGGCGCCGCTTCCAACGGCATCAATGCAGGTTTCGACTTTTGGAATCATGCCGCCCGAGATGATCCCGTTTGTCATCAGCATTCTGGCGCCGGTGACCGTCAGATCGGGAATCAATCGGCCATCAGCGTCGAGGACGCCCTCGACATCGGTCAACATGAGCATGCGCCGCGCATGCGCCGCGCCGGCAATGGCGCCCGCCGCCGTGTCGGCATTGATATTGTAGGTTTCACCGTCTTCGCCGAGGCCGACCGGCGCAACGACGGGGATGATCCCGCCGGCAATCAGCGTCTTGAGCACGGTGACATCGACGCGGGCAGGATCGCCGACGAAGCCAAGATCGACGACCTTCTCGATATTGCTGTCCGGGTCGATGGTCTTGCGTTCGAGCTTGTTGACCGTAATCAATCCGGCGTCCTTGCCGGAGATGCCGACGGCCCGGCCGCCGGCCTCGGTGATGGCTGCGGCAATGGACTTGTTGATCGATCCGCTGAGCACCATTTCGACGATTTCCACGGTCGTCCGGTCGGTCACCCTGAGGCCGTCGACGAAAGCGCTTTGTATGGCAAGGCGTTCGAGCATCTTGCCGATCTGCGGTCCGCCGCCATGGACGACGAGGGGGTTTGCGCCAACCTGTTTGAGAAGCACCATGTCGGAGGCAAAGGTCTTCGACAGCACCGGGTCACCCATCGCGTGGCCGCCGAATTTGATGACGATGTTACGTCCGCTGTAACGTCGCATGAATGGCAGCGCATCTGTCAGGAGGCCGGCTTTCGCCAGCCAGTTGGCGCGGGCTTCACTGTCGGACGAATGCATGCTGCGGCTCCATGGTGTCAGGATCCGGCATCTATAACGGGTTTGCACGGTGGTGCAAGATACCCGTGCAAGGTTCGCGAAACCTGATCTGGTCTTCAGACCGGGTCCGCCATTCGTTGTTGGTTGCGGGCGTCAACATGTTCCGGCGAGATGCCGGTGACGGGCCGCGACCGCGAGCCGTTCCCGATCAGTCGCCTGCTGCCTGGAAATCCCGATGGTGGAGAGCTGGACTGGAATAACGGCGGTCATGGGTCAGTGACGGGATCTTGCCACGTGCCAAGTCGACCGCATCCAGATCGAGTTCGGCCACTATGAGGCCTTCTTCGGCTCCCCCGTCGGCGAGAACATCTCCCCAGGGGCCGACAATCAGGGAATGGCCGTAGGTCTGGCGGCCGCCGGCATGGGTGCCGGTCTGGGCAGCCGAAACAATGAAACAGCCGTTTTCGATTGCGCGAGCGCGTTGCAGAACATGCCAGTGGGCCTCGCCCGTCACTTTGGTGAAGGCGGCCGGCGAGAAGATGACCTGGGCTCCGGCCTGTGCCAGATCACGGAACAGGCCCGGGAACCGGATATCGTAACAGATCGTCAATCCCATGATTCCCCAGGGGGTCTCGGCGAGACTCGCCGCTTCGCCCGGCTCGTAGGTATTCGATTCCTGGTAGCTGCTGCCATCGCCGATCTGAACGTCGAACATGTGGATCTTGGAGTATCGCGCAACGATGCCGCCATCGGGACCGATCAGAAAACTTCGATTTGACAGCCGGCTGTCGGCGATCTTGATCGAAATCGATCCGATCAGCAGCCATGTCCCGAGTTCTGCGGCAAGCCCCCGGAATGCCGTGAGCACCTCATGGGTTGCTTCCGGGCGCGCTTTTTCCAGGGATGCCCGCCGCGAGGACTCCAACATGCCGACGACCTCGGGCGTGGTGATCAGATCGACCCCACGGCCATGGGCCTCCCGGATCATGGAGCCGACTTCGGCGATGTTGGTCGCGGGGTCGGCCTTCGAGTTGGTTTGCACGCAAGCGACGGTCAATCTGGTCATTTCAGGTCTCTCCGGGCTCATCCTACAACATCGCGTCAAGTCGACCGGTGGCATCAAGAACGGCGAGCTCGTCCGACCCGCCAATGCCCACATTGTCGATGAAAATCTGCGGCACGGTGTGCCGTCCATCCGCCCGTTCGAGCATTTCCTGGCGACGCGCTCGGTCCATGCCGACATCAATCTCCGTGAAATCGACATTCTTGCCCGACAGCAGCGCTTTAGCCCGGTAACAGAACGGGCACCACATGGTAGTGTAGACTTCCACGACAGCCATGATCAAACTCCTCGTCAACATGCCGCGGCGGCCGGTCCCTATCCGGCGAGGCGTTCATTCTGCGGAAACATGAAGCGCTGGGCGCTGTCATCCATGGCCGTCTTGAAACTGTGACCTTGGCGGTCCTTGATGGTCAACGCCCGTTCAGCCGCCGGCCGGCCGTTGATCTCGTCGACCAGGCGTTTCAGGTTCGGCCGCGCTTCAAGCTCGCCGTCCCCAAGCACGAAGGGAACCATGCGGGACCAGCCCCAGACGCACATGTCAATGATCGTGTACTGGTCGCCGAGCATGTAGGGGCGATCGGCAAGACGATCATCGAGGATCCCGTAATGCCGTTCCGCCTCGTAGGCATAGCGATTGACGGCATAAGCCAACCCGTCTGGCGCGAAGTGCCGGAAATGAACGGCCTGGCCGGAATACGGGCCGACTCCCGTGGCCACGAACATCAGCCATGACAGCATCTCACCGCGCGCTGCCGCGGTGTCCGCAGGCATGAACCGGCCTGTCTTCTCACCGAGATAAAGCAGGATGGCGTTGCTGTCGAAGACGACATGGTCGCCATCGACGATGGTTGGGGCCTTGGCGTTCGGATTGAGGGCAACATAGTCCGGCTTGAACTGGTCGCCAGCCCGGCCATCGATCGGAATCGCATCGTACTCCAACCCGGCTTCCTCGAGGAAGAGCGCCACTTTCATCGGATTGGGTGCGGTATTGTAATAGAATTTGAGCATTGGTTTTCCCTGGATCTTGTCTGTTTAGTCGTCGGCCGCATTGGCAGCGGGCCGACTCCATTCGTTGATGACTTCCCCGGTATGTTCGCCAAGACGCGGCGCCGGCCGCCGGATGCTGCCGGGCGTGTCCGACAGCTTGACCGGGACTCCGATGGTTTTCATCGGACCGACCGCAGGATGTTCGACATCGATCGCCATGTCACGCGCCTTGCTTTGCGGGTCATTGTAGACATCGACGTGATTCATCACCGGTCCGGCCGGAATCCCTGCCTTTTCAAAGGCATCGCAGAGCGCTGCCGTGGTCTGTTTCCGGAAAAAGACTTCGAGTTCCGGCACCAGATCCTCGTTATTGGCGACCCGGTCGGCCTTGGTCTTGTATCGCGGATCGTCGAGCAGGTGCTCGCAGCCAAGAATCCGGCAGGCCCCGCGCCAGAAACTGTCCTGGGCGCCGCCGAGCGTGAGATAGCCATCGGCTGTTGGAAACAACTGGTACGGCGCGCTGCCGCGATGGGCTTGACCGAGCCGCTCCGGAACTTCGCCGGTCGCGAACACATTTGCCGCTTCATAGACACCAAGCGCGATGCCGGATTCGAAAAGCGAAGTGTCGACATGCTGGCCCTTGCCGGTTGTTTCGCGTGCCGCGAGCGCCGCGAGAATGCCGATCGCGCCATTCATGCCACCGCAGATATCGGTGACTGGAACCGGAATCCGGTAGGGCGGTCCGTCCGGCGGCCCATTGATCGCCATCAGTCCCGACATGCCGCAGGCGATGAGATCGAAACCACCGCGTGGCGCATAGGGCCCGGTCTGGCCGAATCCGGAGATCGAGCAATAGATCAGCCGGGCGTTGAGCGTCGAGACATCGTCATAACTGATGCCGAGGCGTTTTGCGGTTCCCGGCTTGAAATTCTCGATCAGAACATCAGCGACCAGGATCATGTCCTTCAGGCGCTGCAGATCGGCAGGATCCTTGAGATTCAGAGCAACCGACCGCTTGTTACGGTTCCAGAGCATGAAAGGCGCGCTTTCTCCAGCCTGGAAAGGCGGCGTCATGCGCAAGGAATCACCGCCTTCGGGATTCTCGATCTTGACCACATCGGCGCCGTGATCAGCCAGGATCATGGCGCAATAGGGACCCGAAAGATGACTGGTGAGATCCAGAACCTTCAAATGTGACAGAGACGACATGGCAGTCAGTCCTTTCCCCCGCGGTCATGCGATCTCTGGATCGATGACCTTGATGATACTAGCGGTGTCATTATCGCCAAACCCGTGTTCGATCAGCATCTGAAAGGCGGCCGTTGCTGCCGCGCCAAGCGGCGTCGGAGTGCCGGACGCCTGCGCGGCGGCTTGCGACAGACGGAGATCCTTAAGCATGAGTTTCGCCATGAAGCCCGGTTTGAAATCGTTGCTGGCCGCAGAGGTCGCAACGATGCCGGGCATCGGGTTGGACGTTTCGAAGATGTAGGACCGACCGGTCGAGGTTGAAATCACGTTGAACAGGGTCTCCGCCGAAACCCCCAGTCTTTCGCCCATCACCATCGTTTCGGCGGCGGCAAGGGCGTTTATCCCGGCCAGCATGTTGTTACAGATCTTGGTAACCTGTCCCATGCCGGGACCGCCGCAACGAACGATGTTGCGGCCCATGCCTTGAAGGATCGGCCGGCATTTCTCGAAGGTCGCGGCATCGCCGCCGCACATGAATGTCAAGGTGCCCGCATCGGCGCCGATCACCCCGCCGGAGACCGGCGCATCAAGCATCGCGAAGCCGGCCTCTTTTGCCGCCGCGGCAGTGGCCTGGGCCGTCTCAACATCGATGGTCGACGAATCGATCATGACGGTACCGGGATTGGCCGCCGCGAGTACGCCGTCATCCAGGAAGACTTCGCGGACATTCGCCCCGACCGGCAACATGGTCATGACGAAGGCGACGCCGCGGGCCGCGTCCTTGACGGAGGCAGCCGCTTCGGCTCCAGATTGAACAGCGAAATTGACCGCCTCCTCGGAGATATCGAAGACTTTCAGACTGTGTCCCGCCCGGATCAGATTGCGCACCATCGGGCCGCCCATGTTGCCCAAGCCGATGAAACCGATGCGCGCCATGATATCCTCCTCGAATATCGGATCTGTCGAATGACCGCCGATCGTCAGTATCGCGGTTTCCGAACGATAGTCGCTTGACGCCGTCCATGCCAAGTGCGCGTGCGATGCGACAGGCAAAAAGCAGGGAGCCCGGCTTGCCGAGTCAGGGGGCCATCGAGCGGGATCCAGACGGCACGATCGACGGGGCGCGGTTTCGCAATCAAATGAGAGGTATAGTGGGCTGGCTCGTTCCGTTCGAATGGGAAGCATGCGCATTATCGTATCCGTCTGGACGGCAGCGGACATTCGGCCCGCTTGTTGCGGCCGGGCAATTCGGCCGACCGGCGGTCGATGACGCGGTTCAAGGGAGAACCTGAATGATCCTTGGCGTCGGCCTGCTGATGTTCCCTGCCCTGATGATCTGCATCTTCATCGGCTTCCCTGTAGCATTCTCGTTGATGGGGGTGGCGCTCTTCTTCGGCTATTACCGGTTCGGCGATGCACTGGTTCACTTGCTGGTCGCCAGGGTCGACGATGTGGCGTCCTATTATGTGCTTTCAGCGGTACCGTTGTTCGTGTTCATGGGCTGCATGCTCGAACGGTCCGGTGTTGCGGAAAAACTCTTCGAGGCCATTCATCTCTGGACCCACCGGTTGCCGGGCGGCCTTGCCGTCGGAACGGTCGTGCTGTGTGTCGTCTTCGCTGCCGCAAGCGGTGTCGTCGGCGCCGCCGAAGCGGTTGTCGGGTTGCTGGTGATCTCGTCGATGCTGCAACGCGGCTACAACAAGGGACTGGTCTCGGGAACAATCTGCGCCGGCGGGTCGCTGGGCACGATCATTCCTCCTTCGGTCGTCGTAGTGATTCTCGGCCCTGTCGCCGGCGTCTCGGTTGGCGATCTGTTCGTCGGCATGTTGTTTCCGGGTCTGATTCTGGCCGGGCTTTATGTGGTCTACATTCTCGGGCGTTGCATCATCCGGCCGCAGGACGGCCCGGTTCCGCCTGATCCCGAGGACGAGCCGCCGATGTTGCACAAGCTTTTCGTCTTCGTTACCGCTATGGTGCCGCTTCTGGTTCTGATCTTTTCAGTACTCGGCACCATCATGCTTGGCTGGGCGACACCGACGGAGGCCGCGGCGATGGGTGCGGCCGGAACCATCCTGTTGACCATGCTGTACCGGACGTTCAGTTTCTCCCTGTTGCAGGAGGCCTTCGTCAAGACCTTGCACGTCACGGCGATGATTCTGGCCATTCTGCTTGGCGGCACGATGTTTGCCGGGGTATTCGTGGCACTCGGCGGGATCAGCGCGATCCGCAATCTGCTGGACATTGCCGATTTCACGGTCTGGCCGACGATGCTGATTCTGCTCGGAATCACGTTCGTCGCGGGTTTCGTGCTCGAGTTCATATCGATCATGATCATTATCGTGCCGGTTGCCGTCTCGGTGTTGCGCGAGATGGGTGTCGACAGTGTCTGGTTCTGCATTCTGTTTCTGGTGGTTATCCAGACTAGCTATCTGACGCCGCCAATGGCGCCGGCGATCTTTTTCCTGCGCGGCATCAGTCCGCCGGAAATCAGGCTTTCAGACATGTATCGTGGTGTGGTTCCGTTCATTTTGCTGCATTTCCTGTGTCTTGGCCTGATCATGGCGTTTCCAGGTCTGGCCCTGCATTTGCCGCAGATGATGTTCGATCATGTCGTGGCGGGAACACCGGGTTAGGGATCGTATTATGTCAAAACGAACGGAATATAAGGGCAATCGAGAAATCTACGGTCGACTTGGTCGCCATAATATCAAGATCAGGGCATATACGATCTAACCCTTCAGATACAGTATTAACCCCAAACGAAAATACCGATCCAATAGCAAAAGAATTGAGATGATTTCAATTCGCGAATTTAACTGCTTTGATGTCGATGTTTAAACAGAAGGTACAATATTGTTTCAGGATGATTTATTGATTGAAAAGGACACGGAACACTGAAAGCAGTCGTTTGAATCCTCCAACAATTTAACGTTGCCGGATTAGAATAGAAATTGTCTTGCAACTGACCTGCCTTATATTTTGTGTCGCGCTGAGAGTAGATGAAAACCGGGTGGGGCAGGATAAATTCTGAGCACCGTCCTTGTACACCGCTTGGCTAACGCCGAAGCCGGTGTTATGGATGACAGTCCGAAGCCGGCCGGAGACGCCCGATGGCTATCGATGCTACCCTGATCGGGAAAACCGCAACCGAAATCCTGGCGCTGCTGAAATCACGGCAGGTCAGTCCGATCGACCTGCTTGATACGCTGGAAGCCCGTGTTGCCGCCGTCGATGGCGCCGTCAATGCGGTGCCGACGCAGTGCTTCGAACGCGCCCGCGACAACGCCAGGGCGATGATGCTGCACCCCGTCGAAGATAAGGGGATGCTTGCGGGCATGCCGGTCGCGATCAAGGATCTTGATCCGGTCGCCGGCGTCCGCACGACCTGGGGCTCGCCTATCTACGCTGATTTCATACCGGAACGGTCCGATTGTCTCGTCGAGATTCTCGAATGGAACGGCGCCCTCGTCTACGCCAAGACCAACACCCCGGAATTCGGTGCTGGCGCCAATACTTTCAACGAAGTCTTCGGTGCAACCCGCAATCCCTTCGATACATCGAAGAGTTGCGCCGGTTCGTCGGGCGGGTCCGCGGTCGCGCTGGCAACCGGCCAGGCTTGGCTTGCCAGCGGTTCGGATCTCGGTGGCTCGTTGCGGAACCCCGCCAGTTTCTGCTCGGTCGTCGGATTCCGGCCGAGCCCGGGCCGGGTCGCGCATGGGGGCGCCGGTCCCGGGGCCTATCCGCCAGATCTGTTCGGTCTTCCGGGGCAGCCGTTTTCGGTCGCCGGGCCGATGGCTCGCAATGTTCCCGATGTCGCGTTGATGCTCGATGCGATGGTCGGTGACCATCCCGCTGATCCGATCTCGTTGCCACGGGCCCGCGAAAACTACGTTGACGCCGTCGCAGCGCGCAAGCTGCCTCGCAAGGTCGCCTTTTCGAGGGATCTTGGCGTCACTCCGGTGGACGCTGAAGTTGCAGATCTCTGTGAGGCCGCGGCTGGGCATTTCGAGCAGATGGGCTGTATCGTCGAGGAAACGCATCCCGATTTCACGGATGTTCAGGACATTTTCCATACATGGCGGGCCATCCAGTTTTATGCCAGCAAGAAGGGTCTTCTGGAGAACCGGCGCGACCAGCTGAAACCTGAGGTCATCTGGAACATTGAGCGGGCGGCCGAAATCAGCGTTGACGATCTCACGCGAGTCGAAGTGGCCCGGGCCCAATATCTTGCCCGCGCCGTGGCGTTCTTCGAAGACTATGATCTGCTGGTCTGTCCGGCGACAATTGTGCCGCCATATCCGGTTGAGCATCGTTATGTCGAAAGAATTGGCGATCATGTGTTCACGAATTATGTTGAATGGCTAAGCATTGCCTATGCGATCACGCTCACGGGCCATCCGGCGATGAGCGTGCCGGCCGGCTTTACCCGGTCGGGACTGCCGGTCGGGCTCCAGATTGTCGGCGGACCGCGTGGCGAAGCGAATCTTCTCTCGGCGGCCAATCTCTATGAAGAAGCCGCCGGTTTCAGGGATCGGGTGCCGATTGACCCTCGTCCTGCGCAGGCATGAGGACCAGCAGATGGCAGAAAAACTTGACGCAGTGGCCCTCGCAGATGCCCTGACTGATCTGCCGGGCTGGGTAAAAACCGATGGCCGGGATGCGATTAACCGGATCTTCGAGTTTGGTGATTTCAATCAGGCCTTTGCCTTCATGACGGCCGTGGCCTTATTGGCCGAGCGAATGGACCATCACCCGGAGTGGTTCAATGTCTACAGCCAGGTCGAGGTCACGCTTGCGACCCACGATGCCGGCGGGGTGACGATGCGTGACATCGACATGGCCAGATTCATGAATGCGACGGCGGGTTGAGAGACCCTCCGTCCGCACGTCATCCCGACACGGCTGCCGCAAGTTCGGCGAAACCGTCGAGCATCGGCAGAATCGTCTCGGCACTCTCGGCCGGCAACGCCAAAACCACTCGGTCGATACCGGAATCGCGACTTCGGGCGAGGGCGTCGGCTTCCGCAGGCAGGCCGAAGGACGTTACCGGAAAGCTGTCAGGTTCGCGGCCTGCTTCGGCGAGCATCTGGCGGAACCGCGGCAGCAATTCGACCACATCGATTCGTCCGCCGATCGGCATCCAGCCATCGCCGAAGGCAATGGCCCGCCGGGCGGCATGCGGAAAACCGCCGCCGACAATGATCGGAGGATGCGGTTTCTGAACCGGTTTCGGCCAGGTCATCATGGGGCCGAAGTCGACATGGTCGCCGTGATATTCAGGCTTCGACTGGGTCCATATCGTCCGCATTGCGGCGATCCGGTCGGCCATCAGCCTGAACCGCCCCTTGAAGTCCGTTGTCCCATGATCGGCCATCTCTTCAGCGTTCCAGCCGGCGCCGACACCAAACATAAACCGGCCGCCGGAAATCTGGTCGAGACTGGCCACCTCCTTGGCAAGCTGGATCGGATCCCGCTGGATCACGAGGCAAATTCCGGTCGCCAGTCCGATCCGGCTGGTGACCGAGGCGGCTGCGCCCAGGGCCACGAACGGATCCATGACATCATAATACATCTTCGGCAGTTCGCCGCCGCCCGGCCACGGTGAAACTCGTGGCAAGGGTATGTGTGAATGCTCCGGGAACCAAAGCGATTCCAGATTCCGGTCCTCGACTGCGACCGCGAGACGTTGCGGTGTGATCGAATAGTCGGTCGGAAACATCATGACGCCGATTTTCATGGTTCTGCTCTCCTTGCGCATGCCCGTGCCCGATGTCGCCGGCGAGACGTTCCGGCACATTACCTGTGACAAGCTGGCACAAGCGACAGTTTCCGTGCCGGCCATGCCATCGGACAGCAGGGTACATCAGTTTCGCGGTCGCGTGGCAAGCGCAGGCTTTTACGAACAGAAGTCTGATCGGTTTGCTGCAGCCGTCCTGCCAATACTGCGCATGCGCCATTCTGTCCCTATGATGGTTTGCCGACTGCCGATCCGAAGGACGGTAACACTGGGGGGCACCTTCGCCATGAACGTTCCGATTGTCCATCACCATGCATCATTGTCACAGGTGACAATGCATTATGTCACGGCCGGTGCAGGCGAGGTCGCCGTGTTGCTGCATGGCTGGCCGCAGACCTGGTACGAATGGCGGCATGTCATTCCGCATGTCGTCGAGGCGGGGTATCGGGTTGTTGCGCCGGACCTGCGCGGTCTTGGCGACACAAGCCGGCCGGCAGCTGGTTATGACAGCGGTTCGGTCGCCGGCGATATTGCCGAGTTACTCGCGGACCATCTCGGCGTGACGCGATTTCATCTGGCTGGCCATGACTGGGGCGGACCGACAGCCTTCGCGCTGGCCGCCGCGAACCCTCGTGCCGTAGAGACTCTGGCTGTTGTCGACGTCACGATACCGGGTCTTGGTCCGGACATGTCACAGGGCGGGCGACGTTGGCATCACACTTTTCACCGGACGCCCGATCTTCCCGAGGCGCTCACGGAAGGCAGGGAACGGATCTATCTTGGCTGGTTCTACGAGGAATTTTCGTACCGATCCGATGCGGTCGGTCCGGCTGATGTCGAGGAGTATCTTCGAAGCTACGGACAGCCCGGCGCGCTGGGCGTCAGTTTTGGCTATTATCGTAATATACCCGTAAATGTCGCGGCCAACCTGGCGCTGGCCGACTCCGGTTTTCGTCTGAAGATGCCGGTGCTTGCGGTTGGCGGGGGTCGCACCGAGGCGCGGGGCCGGGCTGAGGAACCCGAACTGTCATTGCGCACCATCGCGGATGACGTGAGCGGTGTGGTGATTGCCGACAGCGGGCATTTCGTTCCGGAAGAAGCTCCGGCCGAACTTGCCGCCACAATGATTGCGCATTTTGGCCGGCGGCCGATCGGAGAGTGACGGCGGCCGCGGCGACACACGGCGTCATGGCGCCGATTGAGTTCCCGGTGGTCGATACAGCCAAGGATTCGGGTGGTTGCGCCTGTTCAGCTACCTTGGTGTTATCGTCAGAACAAGATCGAGCGGCGCGATGCGGAAGAGACCGCCGACGATGAAGCCGATGCCGAGAACAATGCCAAATGCGACAATGTGATCGTTACGCTCGATTTTTCGAAGCCGGATTTCTAAGTCGTCGAGCCGGACCAGAAGCCTGTTCAGAGAGTCGACGACGCAACCAGTTTGATTGGTGGGGCTACTGATGGGGCCGGACCCGACATCTGCGGTGTGCGATCGCTATCTACCATCGTACGACTGTTTCAGCGATATTCATTTCCGCAAATCAGAATCGTGGCGACTTCGGAGACGTCCAATTGATGCGATGATCCCGCGCTTGTGCCGGGACCGAAGCCGATCCTGGTCGTGATCTGGCGGGTGGGTTCGATACCAGATCGCATGGAGAACGCATAAGTCCGGCAAATCGTGGCTGGCCGACATCGACTTCGCGCCGTCGGGTTGGAGCGCGACGGGCCTAGCGCTGGTCTGGCGCTTACAAACCGAATTTGCGCATCGAGCGCGCAACCCCTTTGACGGCTGCCCGGCGCATCCGGTTTATCAATACTGCTTTCGGGCCACGGTCGAGCCAAGCGCCGGTAGCGACAGAATACGGTACAAGGTTCTGAGCATCACCGGATCTCCATCATATAATCTTGCGGTACACCCAGATTCGACCAAATTGCGGCCTGACGCAAGGACCATGCCGGATTGGACACAGTGATCCCACGCTGTAAGCAACGAGTCCATAACAAGAGTTTGTCGACATGAATTCTTGCGCCAAAAATGATAGAAAAGGCTCGTTTTCTCCAGCGATTTAATCGCTTACGGACCACATTGTGAAAATGACTTCACTGTATGTTGTCAATGCGCCGCTCGACCGGAGCTCAGATTTAGCATGGGATCGCCGTGCGGATTGGATGACGGTCAACCCGGCATCAGGCCAGAGCGAAGCCCTCGTAGCCATTCTCGACGATCTGCTCACAACGTTCCGCATAACGCGGGAATCCGCCGATATACGGCATGAAGACGCGCGGTTTACCAGGCACGTTGGCGCCGACATACCAGGACGCGCAGGTCGAACGCAGTGACAGATCGGCCACCTCGTTGACATGGATACCCCAAGCGCATTCGGCCTCGTGTTTCGGTTCGATCCGGTGATGGTCATGCTCGCGCATGAAGGCAAGGCAGTCGGCGATGAAGTTCACGTGCTGTTCGATTGAGGGCAGCATGTTGGTCAACACCGAAGGACTGCCCGGACCGGTGATCGTGAACAGGTTCGGAAACCCGTGGGTCGTCAATCCGAGATATGTTGCCGGGCCGTCAGCCCACTTCTCGTTCAGCGCCAACCCGTTCCGGCCCCGAATGTCGATGTCGAACAACGCCCCGGTCATCGCGTCGAAACCGGTCGCGAAAATGACGGCATCGAAAGCATAGTCCGTGCCGTCATGTCGCAGACCTGTCGCGGTCAGGCGTTCGATCGGCTCGCACGAAACATCGACAAGCTGGACGTGAGACAGATTGTATGTCTCGTAATAGCCGGTATCGACGCAAAGTCGCTTGCAGCCGATGATATTGGTCGGACACAGCAATTCTGCGACTCCGGGGTCGTGAACGGTCTTGCGAATCATGTCTTTCACAAAATCCGCCGCCGTGCGATTGGCATCAGGGTCGATCAGGAGATCGCCGTAGGCCCCGAGAAATTGGGTGCCTCCGATATTCCAGCGGGCCTGATATTCGACACGGTACGTCTCCGGCTCGACATCCAGAACCGAGCTCGGGTTGAGCGGCATGTCGTACCCGGCCGGTTTGCTGGCCGCGCGCCGCCGCATGTTCGGATAGTCAGCCTTGATCGCCTCGACGTAGTCCGCTGACAGTGTCCTGTTCTGGGCCGGAATCGTGTAATTGGCTGTCCGCTGAAACACGGTCAGCGTCTGCGCCTGTTTGGCGATTTCAGGGATCGCCTGTATTGCCGAAGAGCCGGTCCCGATGACACCCACTCGCAAGCCGCTAAAGTCCACACCGTCATGGGGCCAGCGCCCGGTGTGATAGGTCTTGCCTTCGTAAGTCTCGATCCCGTTGAATTTCGGCGTGTTGGACAGCGACAGGCACCCTGTCGCGAATACACAGAAATCGCAGGTCACCATGTCGCCGCGATCCGTCGCGACGGTCCAGCGGCCATCCATCTCGCTGTAATGCGCCGACAGAACCCTGGTATTGAACCTGATATCGCGGCGCAGGTCGAAACGGTCGGCGACATGATTGGCATATTTCAGGATTTCGGGCTGCGGCGAGAATTTTTCGGTCCAGGTCCACTCCTGCTCGAGATCCTTGTCGAACTGATAGGAATACTGAACGCTTTCGACATCGCAGCGCGCGCCTGGATAGCGGTTCCAGTACCAGGTTCCGCCAACATCGCCGCCGGCTTCGAAGACTTGGGCTGTCATGCCAAGCCCGCGCAATCGGTGCAGCATGTGCATACCGGCAAAACCGGCGCCAATGACAACGACATCGAATGTGGTTTTGTCTCCGGAGGTCGGAGCCGGATCGGGCATCAAAGTCTCCATAGGGTCATTGCAGGACGCACCATGGTGCCGGTTCTATCCGGCTGCGGGCGTCAGGCCAAGGTGCTGGTCACGGATGAGCGGCATTTGCAGGCGATCCGCGCATCTCTTTTGGATACCTGTCGGAGCAGGTGTGAAGCAAGGGTCTCGGCCATCGTTCGGAAATCGCGGTCTGCCGCCGGCGGATGGCTGTCATGCCCCTTGCCACGAATCCGGGATGGCAACAAAAGGACGGGCTGGATCATGTCGCCAATGACCGGTGAGTTGACATGGGCGTCGGCCAGCCGACTTGCGGCTGGTGCCTGAGCGGGTCGCCACGAATGAGACTGGCATGCGTCCCCTCTCCGGCGACGGCATCGGAACGCGATGGAAACCTCTTTCAGCGTCGGTCCGGAGTCACGGTTTCGGGCCATTCCGGATCGGAACAGCCATGGAAGATAGGACGGCGGCCAACCTCCCTGGCCTTCGAATGAACAGGCTGTCTGGGTTTCGGACCACGGTCCTTCTCTTGTGTTTCTCCCGCAAAATCCTGCGGGCAAAGCGGTAACCTCAATGCAAGTCCCGTACGCCGGATTCTGACGGCTTTCGGCCCGGTTTGCAAGCGAGATACGAAACGACCCGCAGATCGGCGTCTTCCGTAAGGCACTGGCTGGCGACATACCTCTGGGCGACCTCAATGGGCATCGGCCCAGTTTGCTCCCGAACCGACATCGGCGACCAAGGGCACCGAAATATCAATTGCTGGATGCGGCGCTGCCTCCATTACGTTCCGGACCAGATTGCTGGTGGCGTCCAGTTCGTCCTCCAGAACTTCGAGCAGCAGTTCGTCATGCACCTGCAGCAGCATGCGGGCCACAAGCCCGGCCCGGTCCAGGGCTTGAGGCAGCCTGATCATGGCCCGCTTGATGATATCGGCCGCGGTTCCCTGAATCGGCGCGTTGACCGCAGCCCGTTCGGAAAACGCGCGGTCTGTGTGCTTGGGAGAGTTGATTCTGGACAGATGCACCTTGCGACCGAATAGGGTCTCGACATACCCCATCTTCCGGGCCTTGCCCTTGGTCGCCTCCATGTAGTCGCGAATGCCCGGATATCGTTCGAAATAGGCATGGATGTAGTTTCGCGCCGTATCGCGCGTGCAGCGCAGCTGGCGCGCCAGCCCGAAAGCGGAGATTCCATAGATGATGCCGAAATTGATCGCTTTGGCGTTTCGCCGGATGTCCGGTGTCATCTCGTCGAGCGCGACATCGAACACTTCGGATGCGGTTTGGGCGTGAATATCGATACCGTCGTAAAAGGCCTGTTTCAGGCTGTCTATGCCAGCAATATGGGCGAGCAGGCGCAATTCGATCTGCGAATAGTCCACTGAGAGCAGGACATGGCCGGGTTCGGCGATGAAGGCCGTGCGAATCTTGCGCCCTTCCTCGGTTCGCACCGGGATGTTCTGAAGATTTGGCGTATTTGAACTGAGCCGGCCGGTATTGGCGCCGGTCATCGAATAGGATGTATGAATGCGGCCGGTCGCCGGATTGATGTCGCCTACGAGAGCGTCGGTATAGGTCGATTTGAGCTTCGACATCTGCCTCCAGTCGAGCACCCGTGCCGGCAGTTCGTGACCGTCTGCCGCCAGATCTTCCAGAACATTGGCGCCGGTACTGTAGCCGCCAGTGCTGTTTTTCTTGCCGCCGGGCAACTTCATTTCGTCAAACAGGATCTCGGCGAGTTGCTTCGGTGAGCCGATATTGAACGATTTGTTCGCCAAGTCATGGATCTCGGCCTCCTGGTCGCGGATTCGTCCGCGAAAATCCTCCGACATGGTCCGAAGGATTGTCGGATCGACCTTGATCCCGTCGTTCTCCATCGCCACAAGAACCGGAATCAACGGACGTTCGAGGGTTTCGTAAACCGTGGCGAGTCCCGATCTTGGCAATGCCGGGCGGAACTGCCGATGCAGGCGCAAAGTCATGTCGGCGTCCTCGGCCGCATAATCGCGTGCTCGATCCAGGGCAACCTCGGAAAATGGAATCTGTGCTTTGCCCTTGCCGCAGAGGGCTTCGTAGGGGATGTTGGCATGAGCGAGGTGGCCGAGGGACAGTTTGTCGAGCGCGTAACTTGCTACGCCGGTTCCCCTGTGATCGACGCCTTGCCCCATCACATAGGCCAGACACATGGTGTCATCGACCGGCGTGATCTTGACGCCGCCATTCTCCGGCTGTGCCATGACCAGGGCATCGAACTTGATGTTGTGTCCGACCTTGAGAACACCGGGATTGGCGAGCAGCGGCTTCAGACAGGAGATCGCATCGTCAAACGGTATCTGTTGCGGCGGTGCGCTTTCGGCGAGCATATCCGGGTGTTTCGCGCCATGGCGCAAGGGAATGTAACAGGCTCGTCCCGGCGCGGTTGCAAGCGACAAGCCGATCACTCGTGCCTGGCGGGCGTTGAGGGAGTCGGTCTCGCTGTCGAAACCGACTGTACCGAGATGATCCGCTTCCGAGATCCATGCTTTCAGCGTCTCAAGATCCTGGACGAGCTCGTAGACCGATTCTACCGGCATCTTGGTTCGCTTTTCATAGACGCGTATAAGGCTTTCGAATTCCTGGGCGCGCAGGAAGTCCAGAACCACGGCATCGTCCGGCGCTGTGACGGCAAGCGAGTCCAGCGGCTCGGGAACCGGGACATCGGTCTTCAGCGTGACCAGCTGACGGCTGATCCGCGCCATGTCGGCATGATCGATCAGATTTTGGCGGCGCTTCGGTTGCCGGATTTCGCCGGCGCGGTCGAGCAGTGTATCGAGGTCGCCATACTCGGTAATCAGTTGCGCCGCGGTCTTGATCCCGATGCCCGGTACGCCGGGGACATTATCGGATGAGTCGCCGGCAAGAGCTTGTACATCAATGACTTTCTCAGGCCCGACGCCGAATTTCCCGATAACTTCGGCTTCGTCGATGTCCCGGTCCTTGGCCGGATCGTACATCCTGACGCCATGTCCGACCAATTGCATGAGATCCTTGTCGGATGACAGGATGGTGACATCGGCGCTGCGTTCGCGAGCCATCGTCGCATAGGTGGCGATCAGGTCGTCGGCCTCGTATCCTTCCATTTCAATACAAGGGATGTTGAAAGCCCGGACCGCGTCACGGATGAGGGGGAATTGCGGCACCAGATCCTCCGGCGCGTTCGGCCGCTGCGCTTTGTACTGGTCATAAATCTCGTTGCGGAAGCTGTAGCGGGAGCGATCGAAGATGACAGCGCAATGACCGGCATTCATGTCGTTGATGAGCTTCATCAGCATCTTCGTGAAGCCGAATACTGCATTGGTCGGAGTTCCGTCGGATCGGTTCAGTGGCTGCGAACCATGGAAGTACCGGAAAATGTAGCCGGAGCCGTCGACGAGAACGTAATGCGGCCGGGCGGTCTCGCTGACCAGACCGGGCGTTGCGGCGGAAGTGTCCATGATCGTTGCCCTGACGTTGTGTCGTCGTCCTACTCTACCGGCATGGCCGCTGGAGGCAAGCGGGCAACCAAGGACCGATCGTCGCGAGAGTCCGGATGAAAATCCGTCACCTGCTCTTGTCAGGCTGCCATCCACCCGGCATAGTCCAGTCATATTGACCGGGTCGACCTTCAGGAGTCCGAAAGATGCAGGCCGCCGCCGTTTCTGCCAAAGTTCGCTACATCAATCCCGAATGGCGGGACAGGGTCGAGTACGCCCGTATCGGGTCGAAAGAGACCCGCCGCACCAATACGGCCTATCAGGATGTTGCCGTCCACGATGTGCGGCCAATGATCGAAGCAGGCGAGATCGGACTCGACACGACCGGCTTTACCCTGACCACGCACCAGACCGCTTGCACGGATTTCGGTGATGAATCGGCGATCGCCGATGTGTATCTTCCGGAAATGCGCGATCTGGTTCGCCGGATGGCCGGGGCCGATGCGGTTTATCAATACAGTTATCTGATTCGGACGGAGATCCCGACCGACTTCAATAACGGCTACGCCCGCTTCGTGCATTGCGACTACAATGTGAAAAACATTGAAGACATGTCGCACATGGTGCTGCGGAATTCGGGCGTCGAGCCGCATCCGGGCCAGGTTTATGCCTGGTTGAACACTTGGCAGCCCTTCGACAATCCGGCGATCAGGAATCCGCTGGCCTTTATCGATGCCAGATCGCTGCCGCGCGAAGATGTGATCGACTACATCTACACCGGCCGCGTCGATCGTGAGAGCGTGGTCGCCGCGCCGGTCTACAATCCGGAGCATCGCTGGTGTTATTTCCCGGAGATGCGCACCGACGAGGTGGTTGTTCTGAAGCAGATGGATCAGCGGCCCGGGCGCGTGGTGTATTGTCCGCATACGTCATTCGATAATCCGCTGTCGGTTCCGGATGCGCCGCCACGGCGTAGCATCGAAACCCGTGTGGTCGCCGTATTCGAAACCTGACGATCGGCCGCCTGCTGAAAGCGGCAAACCCCTGTGCGGGAAGGGCGGTACAATCATGACCAAAGGCGTGATTCTGGTTGTCGGTGCAGGCGACGCAACCGGGGGAGCGATCGCTCGGCGTTTTGCACGAGAGGGTTACGAAGCCGTGATCACCCGGCGCAATGCCGACAAGCTTGAACCTGTTGCCGAGAGCATCCGGTCTGTGGGCGGCATTGTGCACCCTCATGGTGTCGATGCCCGCCGTGAGGAACAGATGGTTCCTTTCATCGAAAAGATCGAACACGAAATCGGCCCGATCGAGGTTGCGGTCTACAATGTCGGCGGCAATGTCCGCTTCGGAATTTCCGAAACCACGTCGCGGGTGTTTTTCAAGGTTTGGGAAATGTGTTGCTTCGGCGGCTTCCTGATGGGGCGGGAAGTTGCCAAAGGCATGCGGGAACGCGGCCGCGGGACGATCCTGTTCACCGGAGCGACGGCGAGTGTGCGTGGTGGCATCGGCTATGCTGCGTTTTCCTCCGGCAAACATGGTTTGCGCGCTCTGGCCCAGTCGATGGCACGCGAACTGGCGCCGGATGGTATCCATGTCGGACATGTGGTGATCGACGGGGCCATCGACACTGTGTGGATCAAGGAAATGTTTCCCGAGCGTTACGCGCTCAAGGACCAGGACGGCATTCTGGATCCGGATGCGATCGCCGAAACCTACTGGACGCTCCACTGTCAGCCGCGTGCGGCCTGGAGCTTCGAGACCGATCTCCGGCCGTGGATCGAGACATGGTGAGGCGCGGCGACGATTCACGTCACGGAGCATGACCGCTCGCACGATCATGCTTCAGGGGACCGGCTCGGACGCCGGTAAGTCTCTTCTGGTGACGGGATTGTGTCGTTTGGCAGCGCGGCGTGGGATCAGGGTCAAGCCGTTCAAACCCCAGAACATGTCGAATAACGCCGCAGTCGCTGCCCCCGGCGGTGAAATCGGCCGGGCCCAGGCGTTTCAGGCGCGGGCGGCCGGGGTTCCGGCTTCGGTCGATATGAATCCGGTATTGCTCAAACCGGAGACCGAGACCGGGGCGCAGGTCGTCGTTCAGGGCCGGATGTGCGGTCGGGCGGGGGCGCGGCAGTTCCACGATCTGAAGCCGGATCTGCTCGATGCGGTTCTCGACAGTTTCGCACGTTTGAAGGCTGACGCCGATCTTCTGATTGTCGAGGGCGCCGGCAGCCCTGCCGAGGTCAACCTCAGGACCGGCGACATTGCGAACATGGGATTTGCGACAGCGGCCGGCGTTCCGGTCGTGCTGGTTGGCGATATCGACCGCGGTGGTGTCATCGCCAGCATCGTCGGCACCCATGTGGTGCTGTCCGGGTGCGATCGGGCCAGTATTGTCGGCTGTATCATCAACAAGTTTCGGGGTGAAATCGCGTTGTTCTCTGACGGTGTCCGGGAAATCGAGCAGCGCACGGGATGGCGGTGTCTCGGGGTCGTACCCTGGTTTGCCGATGCCGCCAGGTTGCCTGCCGAGGATGCCGTGGGCATCGAACGGAGGGCGACGACGGGCGGGTCCGGCTTGCGGGTCGCTGTGCCGATTCTGTCGCGGATTGCCAATTTTGACGATCTTGATCCGCTGCGGATGGAGTCGTCGGTGAGCGTCACGCTTGTCAGGACTGGCGAAGCCCTGCCGGGAGATGCGGACCTAGTCCTGTTGCCAGGGACAAAATCGACGATTGGCGATCTCGCCTTTCTGAGAGCACAGGGGTGGGATATCGACATCAGTGCCCATGTCCGCCGCGGCGGTCACGTCCTCGGTCTTTGCGGCGGCTATCAGATGCTCGGCCGGCGGATCAGTGATCCTGACGGTGTTGAAGGACGGCCCGGCAGCGCCGCGGGCCTGGGTCTGCTCGATGTGGAAACGGTATTGACCGTGCACAAGTCGGTTGCCCGTGTTGCCGGCCGGGATCGCCGATTCGGCGCAGTTGTCAGCGGTTATGAAATTCATGTCGGACGCACCGGGGGGCCGGACTGCGTTCGGCCGTTGCTCGATATCGACGATCCGGAGTCCGGCTCACGCCCGGATGGAGCTTCGTCGGCCGACGGGCGGGTGGCTGGTTGTTATGTTCACGGTTTGCTTGCCGCGGACGGGTTTCGCCATGCCCTACTCGCGGCGCTTGGCCGACCAGCGCTGTCCCCGATCCGCTTTGAAACAGCGACCGAGCAGGTGCTTGATGCGCTTGCCGACCATCTCGAGGCCAATCTGGATGTCGATGCCCTGTTCGCACTTGCGCGTTGACCGCGCTGCATTATGCTGCCGGGCCATGATGTCATTCTAACAGGGGCAACGACGATGCGCCTTCTTTCCATCCTCGTCGGAGCAATTCTCTTTATCATGACCGCGACCAATGCAGAGACGGCGGGTCTGGAAAACCGGATCTATCTCGATTTGAAAGATGGCCGCGTGGTCATTGACCTTCGTCCCGATGTGGCGCCGAACCATGTTGCCCGCATCAAGGAACTGACCCGCGAGGGATTTTATGACGGTATCGTTTTCCATCGGGTGATTGAAGGGTTCATGGCCCAGACCGGCGACCCGACCGGGACCGGCCGGGGCGGGTCGGGGCAGAATATCGGGGCCGAGTTCAGTAACGTCCCGTTTGTTCGCGGTACCGTCGGAATGGCTCGGGCGCAACATCCGGACAGCGGCGACAGCCAGTTTTTTATTTGTTTCGCCGACGCCCGGTTTCTGAACGGTCAGTATACGGTCTGGGGTGTTGTGAGCGACGGTATGGAGTTCGTGGACAACATCACGCGAGGTGAGCCACCAGCGACGCCGGACCGTATCCTGAGGATGCAGGTCGCCGCCGACGTTCAATGAGGGATGCGGCGGGCGTCCCCAGTTCGGCGTTGCAGTGCCGATACAGATCTGGAACCGGCTTGTCCGGATCCGAAAAGGCGTCGCCATACGACCGCTGGTCGGTGAAAAGACGGATGCGCGTTGCCGCCGCCGGCCCGGACGATCTGGAGGATGCGCATCGCGCCGGGAAACGCCTAGCATCCACATTCCGATCATCAGGCGTTGCCGATTGACCGCAAACATGCGTTGATGGCGCTGTCGCCGGACAAGGCATGGAGAGAAGGACATGGCGGCTCTTCCAGACAAGGCGAGGGTGGTGATCGTCGGTGGTGGCGTCGTCGGTTGCTCGGTAGCATATCATCTCGCGAAACTCGGCTGGTCGGATATCGTCCTGCTTGAGCGCAAGCAGCTGACGAGCGGCACCACCTGGCATGCCGCCGGCTTGATCGGCCAACTGCGCGCCACGTACAACATGACCCGGCTCGCTGCCTATTCGGCGGACCTCTACGATCAACTGGAGGCCGAAACCGGGGTCGCGACAGGGTATCGCCGCTTTGGTTCGCTTGCGCTGGCCCTGACCGCCGACCGACTGGAGGAGTTGACCCGAGGCGCCGCCATGGCCGGCACCTTCGGGTTGGAGGCGCATGTCCTGAGCGTTGCCGAATGCAAGGACAAATACTCGCTGCTCGACGTTTCCGATGCTCTTGGCGGCGTGTTCCTTCCGGGAGACGGTCAGGCCGATCCGGCCAATATCGCTCAAGCCCTGGCCAGAGGGGCCCGAATGCACGGGGCACGGATTCTGGAGAATGTAAAGGTCACGGCAATCCGTCGGTGCGACGGGCGGGTATCCGGCGTATCGACCGAACAGGGTGATATCCAGGCTGAATATGTTGTCAATTGTGCCGGCATGTGGGGGCGCGATGTCGGCACCATGGCCGGCGTGCGCGTCCCGCTGCACGCAACTGAACATTTCTACATCGTTACCGAGGCAATCCCGGACCTGCCGCGCGATCTTCCGGTCTTGCGGGTTCCCGACGAATGCACCTATTACAAGGAAGATGCCGGCAAGCTGCTGGTCGGCGCCTTCGAACCGAAGGCCAAGCCGTGGGGCATGGACAGCATTCCCGAAGAGTTCTGTTTCGACCAACTCCCGGAAGACATCGACCATTTCGCTCCGATTCTCGATGCTGCAACCCGTCGTATGCCGATTCTGAACACGGCCGGCATCCAGACATTTTTCAATGGACCCGAGAGTTTCACCCCAGATAATCGGTATCTGCTTGGCGAAGCGCCGGAATTGCGCAACTTCTATGTCGCCTGCGGATTCAATTCGGTCGGTATCCAGTCTGCTGGAGGGGCCGGCAAGGCGCTGTCGGAATGGATGGATGGCGGTGAACCACCTTTCGACCTCTGGGATGTCGATATCCGCCGCATGCAACCATTTCAGAACAACCGGACCTATCTCTACCAGCGTTCAAGCGAAACCCTTGGCCTGCTCTATGCCGATCATTTCCCCTATCGCCAATATGCGACGGCGAGGGGTGTGCGACGCAGTCCGCTGCACGACCGCCTGACGGGCCTGGGCGCCGTCTTCGGCGAGACCGCCGGCTGGGAGCGCGCCAACTGGTTTTTCCCGGAGGCCGACCGTCAGACCGGTGCCGAGGCGGTCTACGAATATAGCTGGAAAAGGCAGAACTGGTTCACTCGCTCGGCGCAGGAACATCGGGCGGTTCGTGACAGCGTCGGACTTTTCGACTTGTCTTCGTTTGCCAAGTTTCGTGTCGAAGGCTGCGATGCCGAGGCCGTGCTGCAGCGTGTCATGGCAAATGACGTCGCGGTCGAACCTGGACGGGTGGTTTATGGTCAGTGGCTGAACCGGAACGGCGGTATCGAAGCCGATCTGACCGTGACCAGACTATCCGGGACTGCGTATCTGATCGTGACTTCGGCGGCTTCGGCCGTGCGTGATCTGTCCTGGCTTCGCCGCCATGTCCCCGAGGGCGCCCATTGCGTGGTTACCGATATCACCGCGTCAGAAGCGGTTATCGCGTTGATGGGGCCGAAGGCACGCGATCTGCTGGCAGCCGTCACGCCTGATGATCTGGGCAATACGGCGTTCCCGTTTGGCACCGCCCGCGAGATCGAGGTCGGCATGGGGCTGGCCCGCGCGCATCGCCTAAGTTATGTTGGTGAGCTCGGCTGGGAGCTTTATGTGTCTGCCGACATGGCTGTGCATGTCTTCGATACGATCATTGCGCAGGGACTCGATGACGGCGACCTGACGCTGTGTGGCATGCACACGCTGGATTCCTGCCGTATCGAGAAGGCGTTCCGCCATTTTGGTCATGACATCACCGATGAGGACCATGTTCTCGAAGCCGGTCTCGGCTTTGCCGTGAAGGTTGATAAGCCGGTGGGAAAATACGGTGATTTTATCGGCCGCGAGGCTGTGCTTACGAAAAAACAGCAGGGTCTTTCGCGCCGTCTGCTGCAGTTCCGCCTGCGTGACCCGGAACCGCTGCTCTACGAGAACGAACCGATTCTGCGTGACGGGAGAGTCGTCGGCCGTCTCACCTCCGGCAATTACGGTCATCATCTCGGAGTCGCAGTCGGTCTCGGATATGTCTCCTGCACGCCTGATGAAACGGCGTCGGACATGCTTGGTTCGGTCTATGAGATCAATGTTGCCGGAACCCGTATACCGGCCGAGGCCAGCTTTCGTCCGTTCCACGACCCGACCGGCCAGCGCATGCGTGCCTGAGTTCCCGCCTCCGGCGTGTCTGGGCCATGTGCATCGCCGCCTTGGTTTAGGCGCCGTTAATCTGATCAGGGTCTGATTCGAGGCGACAGACATTCACCTCGCCCGAGATCAATTCGCCACCGCCAGCCGACATGTACGTATCGCCGCCGGACGCAGAAGGTCAATGGCGCCTGCATCAGACAGACCCCGCACCGTGTGCCGATGGTATCCCGGCAGTTCCGGAGATCGCATGCTTGGTTGATGTTCTCGCAACAGCATCCCGCATCCGAGTCAAAGAATGAGGACAAGGAGCTTGCAATGGAGAAGGGGTAGCGTGCAGCGAATCCGGGCATGCTTCGCGACAATCGTTGCGCGGACTGGGCCCGAATTTCCGGTGAGGTCACATCGTCTTGAACATTGAGACGAGGGGCATTCATGCACGGCATCGACGATCAACTGAATCGAATTTCCTTTTCCCTGCTGCCGCGGTTTGCGCGTGGTTTCAGCGTTCTCGCCGTTGCGGGTCTCTCCGCACGGCGATCCCATGCCAAATTTGAATGCCGGTCGAGCGGTGCTTTGACATACAGCGAAGTCATTTTCACAATTTGGTCCGTAAACGATTAAATCGCCGCCGACCGGGATGCCGAAACGCTGCTGCAGACATTGTGGATATTGACCGAAATCGAGACCACCGTTCGGTCTTTCAAGTCGGGGCTCGGCCTGCGCTCGATCTGACATCAGAGGGACGATCGCATCGCGGCGCACCTGTTCCTCGTCTTTCACGCCGTGCACCTGCTCCGCACCCGCATCAAGGCCGCCGACATCATCCTCAGCCGGGAGTCGATCCGCAACGCCGGCGCAGCTGGTTGCACATCATCACCACGATCGGCCGGACCGATGGATCGACAATCGTCAACCGCCAGGACATGCGGCCCTATCCCAAAGTCACGCGGATTGTTCGCGCCGCAGGTGTAGAGCCACAACTGCACCGCAGGAAAACTCGGATACCGGAATAATAAAATCACCGAAAATGTGGAGCCATGTATGCCGAGTCGAAAATTATTTTTACAAAAAATCAATGTATTATGGAGAACATCAAACAACAAAGTGCCAATTTGGGTTGAGCCGTTACCGCGTCGAAGCCGGGGTCGAAGTGCCGGTGAGCGACGACCCCACAGTCAGCATCTCGATGTGCCATTGCTGCGGGTCGGCGGACATATCGGACAATGGGGACATCACGGCAAAGGATACTGGTCCCGGTGTGGCGGCAATCTGGTCGTTGGCCAATGCCTGCGCCACCGCTCAGATTGCGGTGAACTGGTACGACATGAGCATGGACGCATCGGTACAGGGCGAGCTTGAGGGCGTTCTGACGGGCACCGGTGCGGCGCTGGGCGGCATGTCGGTAACGCCGCGGGTGAATCTCGTCAGTTCCTCGATCTCGGTTGATGCCTTCACGGACGCCCTCGGCAACGCGATTTTGGTTGACGACGGCGAGAGCCTGAGCGGGTCCGTCGAGACGCGCGTGCAGGCGGCAGCCCCCGGCACGGGCGGCCTGTACGGGTTTCTGGATGTGACGCATGAACTGTCGGGTGATCGGTCAGCGATCGTGGCGGGGATGGCGCTGTCGTCGGAAACCGAGTCGACGGGACTCCGCCCGAGTGTCGGTGGCGTTCATTTCTGGGACGAGGAACGCTACGAACTCGGCGGTCGTGTCGGCTATAAGACCACAGAAGACAGTGATGATCTCAGCGGCAATCTTTCTCTGGTCGTGCGTTTCTGAGCAGAAGGTCCGGCCGCCGTCGTGGTTAGACTGAGAATTCCGGGCGCCCGTTGTTCTGCGCCGTTGTTGAACTCGACCGCCCCATCACCAGGTCACCGACGAGCGTTAATTCGTTCGAATCTCTCAGTGCTCCCACAATTGGACTGCTAACTCACCGTGCCGCCGTGACGAGATGGCTGTCAACAAGACGGCCGGAATCCAGTATAATACGCCATATCATACCAAACGCAAGTCATATGAACCGATACAGTGAGGCATCGGGATCAGCACGATGGGGCTACGGCCCAGCTGCGCCGGGTTGTATTGGTGATGACGTCGGGCTGGTCGGTCAGCCATTGCCACCCCGTCCAGCAGGCGTCCCTCAGGGCGGAGACATCCTTGAACACGCGGTTGGCGAAGCGGTTCGATTTCAGGAACAGAATGATCTGCTCCATCGGATTGAGTTCCGGACTGTAGGGCGGCAGATGCACGAGCGTCAGGTTGGGGGGAACGAGAAGGTCGCCCGAGCGATGCCAGCCCGCCCCGTCCAGCACAATCACGCCGTGCGCACCCGGCGCCACGGCCGCGCCGATCGCCGCCAGATGCTCGTTCATCGACGCCGTGTTCGCCCTGTCCGCCACGTGGGCGATGCCGACGCCGCGCTCTGCGCAGGTGGCGCCGAACAGATAGACGTAGCCATAGCGATGGTCGCGCACGATGCGCGGACGCTGCTTCCCATTCGCCCAGACCCGTGTCGTCATCCCCTTCTGGCCGATGCGCGCTTCGTCCTGGAACCAGATTTCTATCGGACCCGCCAGCGCCTCAGAGCTGAGCGCCGACGTCAACTGTGCCTCGAACTCCGCCACGAACGACCTCTGCCGCTCCGCGTCGGCTTTGGGGTGGACCGGCCGCCCCGAGACAAAGCGAAACCCGGCCCTTCGGAGCATCATACGGGCACCGCTCTCCGTATAGATGACCCCGAAGGCCTCCTCGATTTTCCGTAAGATGTCCTGAACGCGCCAGCGCGTCACACCGTCCCGCTCAAGCTCGGGACCCGCCTCGATCCAGGCGCCGATCCCGGCGATCTGCGCGTCCGTCAACCGGCCCTCGCTCCCGCCGCGCGGGAGATCCGCGAGGCCGTCGAAGCCCTCCGTGTTGTAGCGCAACACCCAGTCGCGCAGGATTTGAAGCTCCATGCCCTGCGCCCGAGCCGCCTCCGTGCGAGACGCACCCTCCATGATCATGGCGAGCGCACGCGCGCGCGACGCTTGCTTCGCGTCCCCGCAGTGCCTCGAAAGCGCGTGGAGCTCGTCCGCTGTGTGTGCCGTCCAGGTTATCGGCGTTGCCGCACTCATCGTCATCCTCCGGCGCTGGTGAGTCGATCACCACAGTCTATGAAGGTCGTCCGGACCGTCACCCCAACATATTGGGATGGTGAGTCAATTTGGAGCGCGCTTGGTATCAGTGTTTAGCCAGTCTGTCGAACATCAGTAGGTTTCTCGCGTGCCACCAAAACTGATCTGGTCGCACTACGGCATCGTTCGTCAATCCAGTGCCTGCTATTGATGCTTGTGTTACCGCCGAATTCATCAACCCTCTTCAACCGCGACACGGAAATCCCGTATAATAACGGTAATGAGGCAGGTTGTGATGCTCAAGCGGTTCTGCCTCGTGCGGTGGAGGACAGGGTTCCTCAGGCTAGCACTGCGAATGGTGGTTGCAATGATTGTCAGCACTCGCCGGATGACCGGACAGACGGATCACGAGCGAATGGGAACAGGCAAGGAGGTATGCCGATGAGTATTTCAATCAAGCAGATTCACCGGCATTTCGTGGGCGAAGTGAGCGGGATTGATCTTCGGGAGCCGTTGACGCCGGACCAGGCCGAGGAAATTCATGAAGGAATGGACCGCTACGGCGTTTTGGTATTTCACGGTCAGGATCTGACAGACGAACAGCAGATCGCCTATACCTTGAATTTCGGTGATCTTGAGCATGCGGTCGGATCGAACGTGATCAAGCCGGAGGATCGCCGTCTCGGAATCAGGATGGCTGATGTCAGCAATCTCGACCGGGACGGCAAACTGTTACCGCGGGACGACCGCCGGCGCATGTTCAACCTTGGTAACCGGTTGTGGCACTCCGACAGTTCGTTCCGTGTGACGCCGTCCAAATTCTCCCTCCTGTCCTGCCGCTCGAAACCATCGAAGGGTGGAAATACCGAATTTGCATTCATGCCGGCGGCCTACGAAGCGCTCGAGCAGGAAACCCGGGAGGAAATCGAGGATCTGGTCACCGTACATTCCCTGATTTATTCCCGTGGCAAGCTCGGGTTCGATGAATTTTCCGAAGAAGAAAAGGAGATGTTCGCACCGGTGCGGCACGCCCTCGTTCGGGTCAATCAGGTAAGCGGCCGCAAGTCGGTTTATCTGTCGGCCCATATCGGCACGATTATCGGCTGGCAGATGCCGGAAGCGCGTGATTTCATCCGCGAACTGACCGAGCATGCGACCCGCCCTGAATTTGTCCATGTCCATGAATGGAGTGTCGGCGACCTGGTGATGTGGGACAACCGGCAATGCATGCACCGCGTCCGGCCGTTCAAAGATACTCATGAGATCCGTGACATGCGTAGAACTACGGTCGCTGGTGTCGGGCCAACAGCGCCGCAGGCCTGATCGGGGACGGTGGTCCTGCGCGAGGCCTCCCCCGCCGTCTTGTCTCGCGGCGGCGCCGTGAGTCCCGAATAACCCTGTCGGAAAGGTTCCCGATGCCGACCAAAGTCAAACTCGTTCTGAGCCTTGCGGTGATCGTTATCGGCGGCGTCAGCTTCTGGCTGGAAATGACCTACGCCGATCAGACCGTTGCGATGGTCATCGCCGGTCTTGCGGTCTTCATGGTCGCCGCACTCTGGATGTTTCCGGAAGCTGGCGTCAAAGATGGCGAAGGCCAGCCGGATTGATCCGGATGCCGCGTGGCGCCGCGGCCTCACCCCATACCCGGGGTTCGGCCATTACAGTGCTCGATCAGGCGGTCTGGCCGTCCCGGGTGAACGGGTAGATACGAGTGAAGTCGGCACCCGGTTCGGCCTCGTCGAGGCGAGCGAAGATTTCGGCGACGAGACGCCCTATGCGTCCGGCTGTGCCGGTGTCCTCGACACAATCGGAATACAGGCGCACATCTTTTGCCATCATCGCGGCCGCGAAGCCGCCATCATAGGTTCCGTTCACGATTCGGTTCGGGAACTTGTCCGTTGTTGCCGTGTTACGGCCGCTTGCGACATTCACGATGTCGAGAACGGACTGCATGTCGAGACCATTGGCGGTGCCGAAGGCCATCGCTTCACTGGTCGCTGCCATCGCTGTCGCCGACAGGAAATTGTTGAGAAGCTTTACGGTCTGACCCTGACCGGGTTCGGTGCCGACATGAAAGACATTCCGGCCGATACATTCCAGTAACGGGCAAATCTGCTGGAAGACTTCGGCCGAACAGCTGACCATGACAGCCAGCGTTGCGGCTTCGGCGCCGGCAATCCCGCCTGAGACCGGCGCATCGACATATGTAATGCCATGGGCGGCAAGTTTTTCCGCGGCATCCCTCGCATGCTGGATGCCGATCGTCGAGGTATCGATGACCATATTGACCTTGCGGTCATTTGCCGTGATGAACTCGTCGGCAATCGACAAGGTATCGGAACCCGACGGCACGGAAAGAATGACGGTTTCGGCTTCGGCCGCGACATCGGTGTTGTTTCCGGCGATCGTCGCCATCTTCGGCACCTGATCTGTGTTCACCTTGTCAGCAACAATCATCGGGTGTCCGCTGCGAGACAGATTCGCAGCCATTCGGCTGCCCATACTGCCCACCCCGATCCATCCTACCGTCTTTTCCATTGCCTGCTCCTTCCGGACCCCTTGAACCCGTGGCGTCAGAAACAAAGTCTGCCGCCGCCGCTTGTCCGCGACAAGCAGTCCGTATCGCATGATGCCGATAACGGTTCATTGACCGGGCTTTCGCTCCGCGCCGTTCCGGGTCACAGAAGGTTCAGCGTTGGTACGACACCAGCCATCGTCAATCGAACAGACCGACAACCCCCGGAACCTGATCCTGCACGAGTCTTCGGAACGTTTCGTCTACCCGGAAGGCGTAGCCGCGTTCCGTGTGAATAGAAACACCGGTCTTGTGGAATTCTTTCAGATGATCGCAGAAACGTTCAGGGTCGGGGATCTCGATCTCGGAGCCGTCGGTTGTCGGTACTCGCAGCTGATCGGGATAACGCGTCACAGGTCCATTCTCCATCTGACCGTCGGCAACATAGGCGCTACCCGTGGCTACCGAAGAGAAATGGTGCCCAGGGGCGGACTCGAACCACCGACACGCGGATTTTCAGTCCACTGCTCTACCACCTGAGCTACCTGGGCACACGGTGCATGGTGTCGGTAAGTCCGGCATCATGCCAACCAGAGTCTTTCATACATGAAACTCACTGTTGTGTCGAGCACGGAATTCATCCGATCCCGTATCGACATTTCAGACAAGATCCGATTGTCTGGAAGCGGCAACCAAAAACGGCAGACGGCGTTATCTTGCCAGATCCGCAAGGTTCCGTTCAACAAATCTGGTATCGATGCGTCCAGACTGGAAGTCCGGATGCGCAATCACACGTTGCAGGAAATCAAGATTGGTCCTGATGCCCGCAACTTCGATCTGCGCCAGTGTCTCGCTCATCCTGGCGATGGCGTCCGCGCGGTTGTTTCCGGAAGTAATGACCTTGGCCACGATCGGATCGTAATATGGCGTCACCATATCCCCTTCGGTAAAGCCGCAATCGATGCGGACCCCTGGCCGTTCCCGGGCAAAAACCAGACGCTCTAACCTGCCGGGTGACGGCAGGAACCGGTGTGCCGGGTTCTCGGCGTAAAGGCGGCATTCGATGGCATGGCTGTCAGGAAACGCCCGCATCGTCTCCAACGCGTCGAACGTATCTCCAGCGGCGAATCTCAGTTGCAATGCGACGATATCCTGGCCGGTGATCATTTCGGTGACCGGATGCTCGACCTGGATACGGGTATTCATTTCCAGAAAGAAAAACGCCCCGGTCGAACCGTCGAGGACGAACTCGACCGTGCCGGCACCGGCATAATGGCGGGCCGCCGCGAGTCGGCAGGCCGCCGCGGCCATCGCATCGCGGATCGAAGCGGAAAGGTGGGGTGCCGGCGCTTCCTCTATCACTTTCTGAAATCGGCGCTGGACCGAACATTCGCGATCGAACAGGTGAAACACCCGGCCGTCACCAAGGCCGAACACCTGGACCTCGATATGCCGGGCCCAGTCGATATACCGTTCGAGAAAAATCCGGATGTCCCCGAAGGTTCGGTCTGCAAGATCGGCCACCGATTGTGCCGTTTTGAGCAGGGTCTCCGAGTTTTCGACCGGTCGGATGCCGATTCCACCGCCACCGCCAGTTGCTTTGACCAATAGCGGAAAGCCGATCGATTGCCCTGCTGCCAGGACGCTGGCAGTGTCTTCGAGATCCGGTAACGGCAATCCGGGCAGAACCGGCACCCCGGACCCGGCGGCGAGTTCGCGGGCTTGTTCCTTGTCGGCCATCTCGGTGATCGTGATTGCGGCCGGTCCGATCCAGACCAGACCGGCTGCAGCGACTGCTTCGGCAAAACCGGCATTTTCTGATAACAGCCCGTACCCGGGATGAATGAATTGAACACCGGATCGGCGCGCGGCCCCAAGAATGGCGGTGACATTGAGATAGCTTTCGCGCACCGGCGCCGGTCCGACCGGCCAGGCTTCATCGGCCAGTCGGACATGTTGCGCTGTTGCGTCCGCTTCGGAGTAAATTGCGACTGGTGAAAATCCGAGCGTGCGGCAGGTCCGGATAATTCGGCAGGCGATTTCACCACGATTGGCGATCAGGACTTTCGGTTTCATGGTCTGCGCCTCGCGACCAGTCCGATCACGTTTCGATGATCACAAGCAATTCATCCTCGGAAATCGTGGCCCCTTCCTCGACACAAACTTGCTTGACGGTCCCCGCCACCGGCGCGACATGCGGGATCTCCATCTTCATCGCTTCAGCGATGATCAGTTCGTCGTTGGCATCGACATTCTGTCCCGCAGACACGACGATTTTCCATGCCGTGCCGGTTACCTCACTTAAAACCTTCACCTCGGCCATTGCGTTTCCTTTCAATCGGGCTCGCCGCAACGGGACACTCGTGTAGATCAGAAAGCTGCAATCGCCAAGTCCCGGTAGCCGCTTTCGCGGGTGATCGCCTCTTCACCGCATTCTCGATCATTCCGCTCGGCATCGGTGACTGCAGATTGTCATCACGGCTTTTGCCTGTAGACTCTGCGCTTTGCGATCAGCGGATCGTGCCGTCTCAATATGGGAACCGGGCATGTCGTGGCAAAGCGAACTTGATGAACTCCGTCGCCGCGAGGCCTTCGCGGAACGCCTTGGCGGACCAGAGCGGGTCAAGCGCCAGAAAGACAGCGGACGCCATACCATCAGGGAGCGGGTCACGATGATGGCAGATCCTGGCACGTTCCATGAGCGCGGCAAGATTGCCGGAATGGCCGTTTATGACGATGACAACAACCTTGTCGATCTAACGCCGTCGAATTTCGTTTTCGGGCGAGCCCGGGTAAACGGTCGTCCGGTCATCATCGGTGGTGACGATTTTACCGTTCGCGGCGGCTCGGCCGATGCGACCATCAAGGAAAAACACAATCAATGTGAGCAGATGGCAAATGCCCTGCGCTTGCCTCTCATCCGTATGGTCGAGGGTTCTGGCGGTGGCGGTTCGGTCAAGACCATAGAAACCACAGGCCGGGCTAATGTGCCCGGGGTCGACGGTTGGAAGTATGTGGTCGAAAACATGGGGACAATTCCACGAGTTGCCCTCGGCCTCGGTTCGGTCGCCGGGCTGGGTGCCGCCCATCTCGCGGCGTCGCATTATTCCGTCATGATCAAGGAGAAGTCGGCCTTGTTCGTGGCGGGTCCGCCGGTGGTTGCCCGCACCGGGCACGACCTTACCAAGAACGAACTCGGCGGTTACCAGATCCAGTTGCGAGCCGGGGCCGTCGATCATGCCGTCGACACCGAACAGGAGGCGTTTGGATGCGCCCGCCGTTTCCTGTCCTATCTGCCGAATTCAATCCATGACCTGCCGCCGCGCGGCCCTCGTGACGATGACCCTGAGCGTCGGGTCGATTGGCTGATAGACGCCGTGCCGCGCGATATCCGCAAGGTCTACAAGGTGCGTCCGATCGTCGAGGCTCTGGTCGACAGCGGCTCGTTTTTCGAGATGGGACGTCAGTACGGCCGTTCGGTGATCACCGGCTTTGCCAGGCTTGACGGCTGGCCGGTGGCGATGATGGCAAGTGATCCCTATTCCTATGGCGGCTGCTGGACAGCAGCAACCTGCAAGAAAGTCACGAAGTTCGTCGATCTGGCGGAGACGTTCCATCTGCCCGTGGTCTATCTGGTTGACTGTCCGGGTTTTCAGATCGGACTCGAATCCGAGAAGGCCGGAACCATAAAGGAAGGTGTGCGCGCGATGAGCGCCATGTGGCAGACCACGACACCATGGTGTGCGGTGATCGTTCGCAATGCCTTCGGTGTGGCTGGCGCCGCGCACAAGAATGGCAGCCGGTTCTGCACCCGTTATGCCTGGCCTTCTGGACGATGGGGATCACTGCCTCTCGAAGGCGGAATCGAGGCTGCCTACCGCGCCGATATCGATGCTGCCGACGATCCTGATGCCAAACTTGCCGAAATCGAGGACCGCCTGAACAAGCTGCGGTCGCCCTTCCGGTCGGCGGAAACCTACTGGATCGAGGAGATCATCGATCCGCGCGATACCCGGCATCTGTTATGCGAGTTCGCGGAAACCGCGGCCCCGTTGCGCGCTGCCGGACCGAGCCGGTTCACGATGCGGCCGTGACGATGGTATCCGCCTTCATTCGTGACGATGCCCGCCGCGCCTTCGATGTGCTCAAGGCCGGCGGGATCGCGATCATTCCAATGGATGTCGGCTACACCTGCGCTGGCGGTTCTGGCGTGGCGTTACGGAAGATTTTTGATACCAAACAACGCGGTCTATCGAAGCGCAATGCCCTTGTCGGCAATATGGCGATTGCCCGCGCGCTTTACGATCTCAGTCTCGGCGGCTGGCAGGTCATTGAGGTCATTACCGGCGATTACGGATTACCGCTCGGTGCCGTTGGCCCGTGCCGGAGAGATCATCCGTTGCTGCAGGTGCTTGACGAGACGGCGATCGCCGCGAGCACCGTGGACGAAACCCTGGTCACGCTGCTCAATGCTGGGCCGTTCCATACCGAGATCAGCCGTTTGTCGCTCGCAGAAGGGCATCCGATTTTCGGGTCTTCGGCCAATCTGTCCTTGCAGGGCACGAAATTCCGAGTTGAGGACATCGAACCGGAGATCGTTGCAATTGCCGACATCGTCATCGACCACGGCCTTCGCAAGTATCATTACTACCGGCAGTCTTCAACCTTGTTGAATGTCGAGACTTTCGAGGTCGTTCGGCATGGCTCGAACTTCGAGATCATTGCCGATATCTGCCGACGCCGGTTCGGTGTTGAACTGACCCTGCCCTCGAACCACTCCTAGTCTGAAATTATTTGACCCGGATGATTTCGACAACCGGACCGTGGTTGGTCGCTGGGTCTGCGACGCCTTCGGCTTTTGCGATGCGTGGCCGTCCCCAGCTCGCTATAATCCGGGCGCAGATGACCCAAACCGATCCCCGCCGATGGCCGATGGTCCCGAGCGGTTGCACGCGCATCGTCATCAACGCCGTCATCGCTCGACGGATCGCGCCGGTCACCGTGCTCGACCGCGGATGCCGGTCTGAGGTTCGTCACTCCCGACCGCGTCCTATTGCGGGATTATGCGCGGAAATTTCGCCAGGCTCCGCCAACCGATGTCGGATCTGCTGTTCGCCCGGTCACGGTGCCCGGCGGAGTCATGGCCCGGAAGGATGACGGTGATCCGGGAAACCCGATCATGTGACGAGCTACGGATGGTTCCTCACCGCCACGCTCGATTATCAGATCGCCACTGAGGCGGTGGCGGTATTAGCCCTTGTAGAGAAATGAAAAAGATGGAGCGCGCGGGCCATTACTCTATTGTGTTCGTTGTATTATGGGATGTCCGGTGCCGGTGGGGCGTGAGTGACAGAACAAGAAAACGGAATTGAACGCGATCTCATATGCAACTCGAAATCTGCAGAGGAGCATGTTTTGGGAATGAAGGGAGTGCGCAGATGTCCATCGTGAAAGGGAGGCTGCGACTGGCTACGATGGGTTACGGCATCAATAACGCCCAATCAGCGCAGCGCGATCTGCCGCAATGTCGCGGTGAAAAGAGCATTGACAGGCAGGCAATGTTACGGCCTGCGGAAGTCTGACCATAGCTGATAATCAGAATTGGATGGAGGCCATTCGGGCAGTCCTGCAAGGTATTTTCGGAGACGCCCAGATCGGAGATGTCTATGTTGCCATTGCTTGTGAGGATGAGATTTTGCTCCTCAGAGTCGTGTTCGACGACACCGAGGATCAATTTGATGCGAGGAAGGCTACCAGCAGGGGGTGTCACATGCATCCCCGTCTCGCAAAGATCGGCGAGCAGGCATTCCCGATCATCTCTTATGTATCCAGTGAGGAGATGCGCAGGCTAAAGGATGCCGTCGGACGATCTTCTGAGCGTGGCTGACGATATCGTTTCGACAGGAAGCAAGACGCCAGGCCAAACCAATCTGCGGAGGGCGGTAAGCACGGCCTCGACAGCGACTTCGATCGCAATGTCAAGCGGCGCGTAACCTATTGATCCGAACCGCTTATGCACTTGGCTCCGGTGAAACGCACATGTAGCGTTTGGCGTGCCGGGAATAGTCGACATCGGGGGCAATATCGTGTGCCACCGGAGCCACGTGCATAAGCGGTCCCGCAAATTTCAAGACCGAAGCAACTGCAGGCGTGCCGTGATGCATAGAAATGGGCATGATCTTGTCGCCTGGTTCTGGCATTTGCAGTTGGAACGACCTGATCGGGTTAACGACTTCACGAACATTCTGCAGGATGTCATCGACGGTTTCCAGGGCTTGCGCATGGGAAAAGCCGGACTGGACACCAGGGCGTTCATGGTCGTTTTCGAGGAGGAGGGGCGGAACTACGAACTGCGGTTCGATGAAATTTCCGCCGGTCAACTTGCTCTGATCATGCTATATGCGTTGGTTCGCCTTGCTGCAGACCAAGACTATACGCTGTTCCTCGACGAGCCGGAGAACTATGTCGCGTTAATCGAGATTCAGCCGCGGCTCATCGAGTTGGTCGACAGCGTCGGTGGGCCCGTTCCGCAGGCAGTCTTATGCTCACATCACCCCGAACTGAACGATTATTTCGGAAGCGAGCGCGAGCTGCTGCTCCGGCGCGAAACCAGGGGTTTGACGCGCGCGGAGAGACTGACGACCAATGCTTATGACGGTGGGCTCAAGCTCTCGGAGATTATCGCCCGAAGATGGAAGTGGTAAGGCGCAAAGTCAATATCGTACTGCTTTGCGAGGATATCCAACAGGAAGTGTTCCTTCGTCAGTTTCTCAAGCAGATAGATTGAAATGTACGGCGCATATGTATCGTAAAAGGCAATACCGCTTATGCACGTGGCTCCGATGACACACGATGTTGCCCCGATGTCGACTATTCCTGGCACGCCAAACGCTACATGTGCGTTTCACCGGAGCCACGTGCATAAGCGGTTTGATCCGATAACCCGGGCATCGACTCGGACCTGAATTTCAACCAGAAGATCCTTGTGAAGCGTGGCGGCGTGATGACAGGTCAATTTGGCAGTCTATGATACGAATGGTTCTATAATATCTTGTTATCGCTATAAAAAACCTAAAAGATTCGTGAATCCACCGCCTTACATCTTGTTGATTTTGTCAGCCTGGCATCGGCGTCTTCCGGTGGTTCTGCCGGATTCGACGCCGACGGCGCGAGAGATCCGCGCGGTATGTCTCGAAAAGGCGATAGATATAGCGCGGCTCACTGGAGGCATAATTGTGGGTTCTAGTGCGCTTGATATGCACGAGGTTTCAGAAGGAACAGAGATGTAGTGTCCGGGTTGGTTATTTCCAAATGTCAAATTTCTTTTTGCAAACGTCACTATCGGTTGCTACTCAACATTCAGGGGCATCTCTTCTCACCGAGTAAATTTGAAGCGGTTTCTGTTTATCAGAGTCGAACCTTAATATCTATTTTTCATAGTCAAGTAAGTGATGCCCGAAGCAATGGATCTCAGGGCGTTGCATTTCTCGCGTGAAAGACCAGAGACGGCCAATATGGCAAAGTTACCACAAACCTCATAAGGTCTGTTTTTATGGTCATGGCCGCTTTCGGTAATGAAAAACAACCAGATCATAATAGATCTCACCATGTTATTCGAAAAACCGCTTATGCACGTAGCTCCGGTTGCGAAAGTTTGCCGCGAGAAATTAACTCCTACCGATCCATTTGGACGGTTTTCGATCAACATGTTGATCAAGCCGGAGCCAAGTGCATAAGCGGTTTCGCAAATTGCAACATTGTTGTGCTTAGATCTAAAAAGTGTACAACTTACGGACTTTCGGTAGTGTTTGATTACCTGGAACACCCGGAGTTGCTCCGGCTGTTACGTTTACCGCCGGTCCGGTGCGGCGCCATGCCACCATTGTCCGCCAATCACCACACCACCAAGTGCTAGACTTCGGTCGCCATTTCGGGTTTTGCCGAGGCAATCCGTGAACAGGATGGTTTCCTTGGCGATCTCCAGAACGGTCGCATCCCCAATCGCACCGGGTGCCAGAGTTCCGAGATCGGGTCGCCGGATTGCCCGGGCCGGTCCTGTCGTGCTGGCTGCAATTACATCGTTCAGACTGACACCAAGATGGAGAAATTTCGACAGGGTAACCAACTGGTCATAGGCCGGCCCCTTGATGCTGAGCGAATGTGCGTCGCTTGAGATCGCATCGGGCAGAAAGCCACTGTTGATCATGGCTTCGGCTGTCGCGAATCCGAAGGATCCCATCCCATGACCGATATCGAACAGGACGCCGCGCTCCCGCGCCTCAAGAATTTCCTCGCGGATTCGGCCATCGCCGCGCGCCGGGGACGCCGGAAACGGGCGGAAACAATGGGTCAGGACATCGCCCTTTCGCAGACGGCTGACGACATCGCGCCGGCTTGGCGGCGGCCAGTCGAGATGGCACATTACCGGGAGCCCGGCTTCCTCGGCGACTTCGATCGCAATATCGAGCGGCGCGTAACCCATTGATCCGCTGGCCCGGGCGCCGACCCTGACCTTGATTCCAACCAGCAGATCCTTGTGAAGCGTGGCAACGTGATGACAGGCCTGCGCGTGCAGCAGGCGCACATCTTCCGATTCACCGACCATCACGGTGTCGCTGAAGGCATAGATGCCGGCGAAGGAGACGTTGAGATAGGCAAGAATGCGGGCATCGCAGGGTTCGATGACATGGGCGCGAAATCCGGCGAAATTACCGGCGCCCGCAGTGCCGGCGTCGATCATCGTTGTGGTTCCACAGCGTCGCGCGTAATCGGTCGGGTCAATGCCGATCGAGGTTCCGCCCCAGTAGACATGGGTATGCAGGTCGATCAGGCCCGGGGTGACGAGTTTGCCGGAGACATCGCGAACATGTTTCGCGCCATCTCGCGGCAGGTCCGGCCCGATGGCGGCAACCTTGCCGTCGTCGAATGCGATATCGGCAACGGTGTCGATATTACGGGACGGGTCGATCACGCGCCCTCCCGTCAGGATCAGGTCGTAGTTGATCATTGGGCCTCCGGATGTTCCCGCGCTTGGCCTTCCACCAGCGCCGACATTGTATCATCGCCGGAATTCCGCAATTCGGTCAAATCCGTGATGTTGCCGGTCCGTCGCCTTGCGCCGGTTGGCACAGGGTCTGCGCCGGCTTCATCCTCCACGCGTCCCGTACGGAACACGTTCACCGGTCCATCGAGGTCCGGTTCAAGGGACTTCGACCACGCGGCCGCTCGTGACGAACACGAGCAACCCCTTCGTCACATTTGTGGCCCGGAGGTAACTGTCAACCTGCGTCTGGTAATGCTCGATGTCCTTCGGGCGCGGATCAATGCCGCTTTTCTAGTCGACGATCGCTTGAATGTCGTCGGTTCCGATGTTGATCGCATCGGCTATCCTGTTCGTGATATGTTCGGTTCCCTCTACGGTTTCAGAGGCATGAACCGGGAACTCTGGAACCAGCGTCGGACGTAACGCCACGATCTCGGGCAGAGACAGCGTTCGGACAATGCAGCCGGCTATTTCTCCAGGTGACAGACCGTCCTTCGGGTTGTCGGTGACGAACTTCCTTTTCGCGCGAATGAGTGCCGCGGCTCGTTCGATCAGGGCATCCCGATCGTCACCGGTCTCGTTCGCGAGAACCTCCTCGAATAGTTTGTGGATGATGAGGCCGCGGTCCCGGCCGCCCTGGATCACCGCAGGAAGGTCGTTTTGCGGATCCCCGGTGTCGTCGGTTGCGACAAGGATGTCGGGCTGTTCGGTCTGAATAGCGGATCATGTCGGCTCCTCGTCACGACTGGGGATTACCCAGCGGACGGGGCGCCGCCGCTCGACAATGGTCTGCGCCTCCTCGCTGAAAATCTCGCGAGTCTGTGTATTCACAGGAGGAACTGTAACGGATCCGGGTTCCGTCGACAGGGACGTGAGATCGATCGCGGGCAGCCTGGTCAATGCCAGGTCGATCAAGGCCAGCCAGGAGTTGGAAGCGGGATCGACGTCAAGCCGCGGAAGGACGAGCAGATCCTGGGCACGCGTGGCAACGTACCAGAGCCGGGTGCGTTCGCAATCCAGCTCGGGCTTCTCCGCGGTGAGAGCGTCCTTGTGCCTGACAGGCGGGATGCCGAAGACAGGAGAGGAGGACTGGTTGTTTTCGCGGTTGACGAAAGCGCGATCGGGCACCATAACCTGTGCCAAGGTGTTGACGGGAATGACAATCGACCATTCAAGCCTCTTGGCGGCATGCATGATATAAAGTGCGACGGCTTCTTCCTGGGAATCGGGCCGACCTTCCACCGCCCGCGATTCGTCTGTCCACGCCGCGGTCATTGCCTCGGCGAAGGCCCGCAGTCCGCGCACTGAATAGCCTTGGGCCAGGCTGAGATAGAGATCGGCCTCGGCGAAGGCGCGTTCCGTCTGACCGCCATGCCGCTCCCTCAGAATGGGACGGATCCGCAAGGCATCGGCAGCTTGCGAAATCAGGTTGTGTGGCGTGGTTGTGTTTGTCTGGTGGCGGAGCGTCTGGATTTTCCCAAGAACATTCCGCGCCAGCGCGTGGGGTATCGCAGCTAGGTCGACATTCAGATCAAGCCTGGGCAACGCGTCCAATCTGTGCTCCGCGTGCGGCAAGGCCCACACGATATCGAGCAGGTCTTCCTCGGTGAGTCCGACGAGCGGGCCGCGAAGCAGGGTGCTGATGGCGAGAGTGTCTCTCGGATCGGACAGCACGCGGGTCAACGCGATCAGATCCTGGATTTCCTGACGTTGGAACAATCCCTTTCCCGCCTGCGTCGCGACCGGAATTCTGAACCGTTCAAGCGCTTCTTCATACCGCCAGAGATTGTTCCCGGTGGGGGTCAACAGGGCGATGTCGCCGGCCCGGCACAGTCGGATCTCGCCCGTTTTTCGGTCGAGAATGGTTTGGCCGCCGATCAGTCGGGCGCATATTTCTGCGACGGCTTCGGCCTCGCCATTGCGTTTCTGCTCGGACATTGCCTTGCCATTCTCATCCGCCACGGCGACATCGAGGGCCGCAACGCACGGCATGTCGTTGGACTCCGCATGGAACGGATCCAGTTTCGTGAAACCGGGCTGACCGTCACTGGATAACGGTTCCTCGAAACAGTCGTTGACATAGGCAAGTATCGGCGCGCGGCACCGGAAGTTGGTCGAGATGGAAATAACGCAGTCGGGATCCTGTTCCAGGATCATATCGCGGGCCCGCACATAGGTGCCGAGATCGGCGCCGCGAAATCGGTAAATGGCCTGTTTGGGGTCGCCGACGAGGAAAAGTGCTCTGGGGCGAATCTGAACCCCCTCCCAGTCTTCGGTCGATCCGTTATCCGGCGGAATGCCGCACAGGTGCCAGAAGATTTCGACCTGCAGCGGGTCGGTGTCCTGGAACTCATCGACCAGAATATGGGCAAAGCGTCGGGCGAGTGCCCGGCGAACATCGTCGTTGCCGCTAAGCAGGTCGCGCGCCGCAAACAACAGATCGTCAAAATGAGCAGACCGGCGTCGCGCTTGTACTTCTAAAAACGGTCCAGGACAGGTCGGATTTCGGCAATAAGATCCGCCAGAAAACGGCAAGAAATAGTTTCCTGCAATATCGTCCAGGCGAAACAGTATGCTTCGTAGCAACGCATGGCAACATCGTTCAGGCGATCGCCATCGGGCTTTCGCCAGCCCGGCCTGTTGGGCTGCGGTGAACCACTTGCCTTTCTTACGATACTTCAAAAAGATGCCCGATGCCGTGCAGAGATCGGCATGCGCGGGGGTGAGGAGGCATTCCAAGAGACTGGCCGGGTCGTCGGCCGCCTGCATGCGTTTGACGAAATCGGCCATGTCCTCGAAATGCGCGACGATCTTGTCGGTCTCGCTTTCGGCGGCTTCAGCGCTCGCCATGAACTGCCTGAAGGCGGCAATGTTCTCCCGAAACTTCCGCACTAAACCGGCAAGCGGTTCAGCCGTAGCAACCGTGGCCGTCCGATGCCAGTGCAAATGTTCGATCATCGTACGGAAGAGAGCGATCGTCCGATCCGGATCCCGAAGGACCATCGCTGCGAGCATCCCGTGTCGGTCCTCGGAAAGCCGCTCGCGCAACCAGGTCTCCACGATGTCCAGAAACACAAGATCGGCCTGATCAGGGTGGATGATATCCGCGCCGGGGTCGATGTCGGCATCGGCCGGATACGGTTTGATGAGACGTTGACAGAATCCGTGGATGGTCGAGCATGTGATGTCGTCTATGGCTTCGGCGGCCGTCCCGAGGTTTTCCTGCCGTGCTTTTGTCAGACCGTTCGGCAGGGCGATGCGCAGTTCGGTCGGAACCGTGTTTTCCATGAGGGCGGTCACGAATTCGCGAAACCGCTTATGCACGTAGCTCCGGTTGCGAGAGTTTGCCGCGAGAAGTTGACTCCTACCGGTCCATTTGGACGGTTTTCGATCAACATGTTGATCAAGCCGGAGCCAAGTGCATAAGCGGTTTCGCGAATTCTCAGGAGCAATTCGCTGGCGGCCAGCTCGGTAAATGTGACGGCGGCGATATGTCTCGGAGCAACGCCTTCAACCAGCATCACCGCTATCCACCGCCGCCGCGAAGCTCCGCCTCGATGGTGGCCTGGCTTTCCTCCTCCAGCATCTTCTCGCGGCGCCTGGCCTCGGACGGCCACAGACCCTCGGCCTTCGGACGCATCATGACTACGATCACGAGACCGTAGAAGAGGAAGCGGTACTCGCCGAACTCCCGCAGCAGCTCGGGCAGTCCCCGACGATGAGGAGCACGAGCACGTTGATCGAGATGAGGAGCTGGAAGCTGTGCGGGAAGATGGACGTGAGCATCACCGCGAAGATGGCGCCGGCGACCCCGGCGAACCCGACCTCCAGCCCGTAGGCCAGCAGCTTGATGTTGATCAGGTTGATGCCCAGCGCCTGCGCGGCGTCCTCGTCGTCGCGGATCGCGGTCCAGGCGCGGCCGAGCCTCGAGTTCTCGAGGCGCCATGCGAAGTAGACCGCCACCACGGAGGCTACGAGGTTGATGTAGAAGAGATCGACCGGATCGTTGAACTCGAAGCCGCCGAGCACCGGGGCGGCGACATCGGACAGCACCCGCACGATCTCGCCGAGGTCCAGGGTGGTGACGGCGAGATAGTCGCCGCGCCCCTTGAGCACCGGGATCCCGAACAGCACGCCGACGATCACCGACAGCACCACCGCGATCGGCAACGCCTGCCAGAAGCTCAGATTGGCGATCGCGATGTCGGCGTTCGAGGTGAGCAGCGCGGTGGTGTATGTGCCGGCCGCGAAGAATGCGACGAAGCCCAGATCGAGCAGCCCGGCGAGCCCGAGCTCCAGGTTCAGACCCATGCTCATGAGCACGTAGAGCCCGACCAGCATCAGGACCTGGCCGATGAAGTTCCCCGCGAAGGCCGGGAAGCCGATGACAAGAACGAGACCGACGAGGATCTTGAAGCCCAGCAGTATCCTCGCCTGCTCGGTCGTCGCATGCTCCTTGAACCTGTCGTAGCGCGGGGTACGCCTGCCATCCCGCGTTGACTGCGGTCGCGAGGACGAACACGATGAGTGCGCCCTGAAGCTTGAGTCCGTCCCAGGTGAAGAACATCTCGCGGAATTTCATCAGGAACTCGTATTGCAGCATGAGCTGGATGAGCTCCTGGAACAGCCCCGTGAAGAACACCCACGTGAGTCCGATCGCCAGCGGGCGACGGAACTTGCGCGGCATCAAGTAAAACGCGGCGCCGAGCAGCCCGCAGAGTGCGCCCCCGATGCCGAGGATCGCGATGCCGACGCCGATCTGCTGGTCGTAGGTCAGAATATCGAGCAGATCCTTCTTCAGCGCGATGAATACCCTGCACACGTTGAAGAGCTGAATCGACAGGGCCAGCAAGGCGATGAGCAGGCCCGCGCCCGCTCCGAGTCCCTCCGCAACGCGTCCCCCGAGGCCGGCCTTGCTCGAAGTGTGGGTCACCCACAGTCCTGCGAAGAACGCGGACATCGCAAGAACGAGATGGGCGAGACTCAGGGTGTCGTCGATGATCTCGCGTTGACCGAACATCGTGAGGATGCCGACGAACCTCGTGAACACCGCCACCCCGCCGAAGGTGATGCCCGCCATCACGGTGCGGTAAGGCGCGGACCGTTCGCGGTGCTGGTAGCTGGCTGCTACGACGGTGAACGTCGTCATGACGGGTCTTCAACCATTCGCATGTGCAACGGCCATGGGTTGCCGAGATGTCGGTACGCTCTCATTCCTGCCCTTGCCCTTCTGTGCAGCCGGCCTCGCGCGCCGGCCGGGTCAGGCTCTCTGTGCCGCGAGCCGTTCACCCAGAATGCCCTGCGGCCTGAAGATGAGAACCATGACCAGCAGGGTGAACGCGATTAGGTCGCGCAACTGATACGGCGCGGTGATGCCGATCCCGTCGAGGAACAGCGCCGGCCCCACCGACTCCACCACGCCGAGGAAGAACCCTCCCACCATCGCCCCGGGGATGTTGCCGATCCCGCCCAGCACCGCGGCGCAGAATGCCTTGAAGCCGGGGAAGAAACCCATGAAGTAGTAGATCTGCTTGTAGACGAAGCAGTAGAGAACCCCTCCGATCCCCGCCATGTAGCCGCCGAGTATGAAGGTGAAGATGATGGCCTTGTTCACGTCGATGCCCATCAGGGCGGCTGCGTCGCGGTCCTCGGACACTGCCCGCATCGCCGTTCCCATTCGGGTCTTCTGCACGATGAGGTAGAGGAACAGCATGGCGCCCAGCGCGGTCACGATCACGATCGGCTGCGCCACCGGGAACTCGAAGCCGAACAAGTCGAGCCGGCCTTTCATCCATTCCGGATCCGGATACGAGCGGATCGTCGATCAGTACATGCCGCGAAAGGCGTGCTGGAGAAAGAACGAGGTGCCGATCGCGCAGATCAGCGGCGCCAGCGACTTGACGTGGCGGAACGGGCGGTAGCAGATCCGTTCGACGATCAGCGCGATGACCGAACACACCCCCATCGCGAGCGCCATGATGCCGAGCATCTCCAGCAGCGGGAACGCGTCGAGGGTTCCGGCGCGGTCCAGCGAGGAGGCGAGGAAATAGGCGCTGAAGGCGCCGGCCACGGTGATGTCGTCGTGCGCGAAGTTGATCAGCTGCAGGATGCCGTAGACCATCGTGTAGCCGAGCGCGATCAGTGCGTAGACGCCGCCGATGATGAGACCGAACATGAAGAAGTCCACCCATTGTGCGGTGCTGTAGGTGCCTTTGATCAACGTGCCGATGGTGCCGCGGACCACGACCACCACGACCACCGCGCGCAGACCCCACAGAACCACGTCGACGAAGGTGATGCGCTTGAGGGCCTTGAGCCTCGCGTTGGTGGGGGTGGCTTCGGCGGTCACGGAAGGGCTCTCGCTGCGCGATCGGATTCGGCGCAGCCAAGTGGCGCCGGGTCGATTGGGACCGGCCCGATCAGGGATGAATCTTGACCGGATTCTTGCCAATCTCGAAGGCCATCGGATCGGAGTCCACGAACTTGTAGGCGGCGAACTTGAAGCCCGCGCAATCACCATGCTCGTTGCAGGTGATCTCGCCGCCCATGCCCTCATAGCCCTTGGTGGCGAACAGCGTATCGCGAAGCGCCTGACGCCCGATATAGATGTTGCCGGCGTCGTCCTTCACCGCGACCTTCTCGATCCCCATCAGCGTCACCGCCATCCCGTCGTACGCGTTCTGATGGAACGCCTGGATCGGCGCCTCGCCGTACTTCTCCTTGTACTTCTTCACAAGCTCCGGATAGCGGTTGCCCATCGCATCCGGCGAGGTATCCGGACTTGTGAACACGAAGTCCACTGCCGAATCGCCCGCCGCCTCCAGGAATCCCGGCGCCATCAGCGCGCTGCCGCCGATTGGGGTGGTGTCTTCGAGGCCCTTGATCTCTCCGAACTGGCGAACGATCTGAGCCGCGGCAGCCACGAAGATCGGGAAGTAGACGACACAAGGCTTGGTGGTGGCGATGCGGGTGAGCACCGGACGCATGTCGACATCGGTCGGCGCCACCGCCTCGGCTGCCGTCACCGTACCGTCCATCTCCTTGAAGCGGTTCTCGGCCACGCGCACGAGCTGCTCGGTATACGGACTGCCGTCATGGATGGTGGCGAGGCTGTCGCATTTCATCTGGTTCCGGAAATACTCGGCGTTGGCGGCGCCGGCCGCGAGGTCGTTGTAGATAGTGCGCATGTAGCCGTGCAGACCCTCGGGGCGATCCGCCGCGGTCAGCGACGGCGCAGTGGTCGAGGTGGCGACGCTCGGAATGCCCGCCTTCCACAGAATTGGGCCGCCGGGGGTGCCGGCGCTGGAGCAGTCGGGGCCAACCACCACGACAATGTTCCGGTTCGAGGCGAGCTTGGTGGCCGCGGTCTGTCCACCCTCGGCGTTGCACTGGCTGTCCTCGGCGTAGAACTTGATCGGATGCCCGGCGACCATGTTGCCTGCGTCGTCCATGGCGATCTCCGCGCCGCGCTTCTGGTCTAGCCCCAGGTTGACGTCCGGCCCGGACAGGGTCCAGTAACCGCCGATGTGGATGGGAGCGCCCTTGGGAATCTTGACCACGCCGAGCAGGTCGGTGACGGGCCCGACCGTCTCGGCGGAAATGCCGGACATGGCGCCTGCCGCAAATCCGGCCGCCACGACGAGGGACTTCATGGTGAGCTTTGTTTTCATGCGATCCTTCCTGCTTGGGATTCTGGCGCTCGAACGGTTCTCACACACCTGAAGCGGAATCCATGCCCCGCGCATCGGATTCCCGGAACTCTGAATCGGGCCGATTGTGTAGCCCGCTCCCTATCATGTCCACACCTTCGAGCTTCCCTGATCCGTCCATCCGCGCTCGCATCGGTTCAGGCAGCGACAGGAACCAGCCGGATTGCCGGAAGTTGACGTTTGCCAACGGGGAAGCTTCGCTAGGAGTGCGGGCGCATACCGGCACTCACCATCCGTATTCCTTTGGAATCAAGCGTGCCCGACCTCCTTCCACAGCCGGGCGATGAAGCGGTGCTCCTCCTCGATCAGGTCAGGCTCGGTGCAGTTGTGAGCGTGCATTCCGGGGATGATCTTGTTACGCATCCCCATACCGCGGGCATCGACGTATCAATAGTGTTGCATCGAGAGTCGTGGTCCCCCATCCGCACCTTCGTCACCCAGGCCGAACCGCGCTTTGCCTTGTAGGGTTTATCCGGGGCGTCCCTGGGGAGCGACACGATGTCGAAGACCTTTGTCTCATCCCAATCGAGCATCTCCCAGTATGGGACGCCCCCGGTTGAATGTGTGTGCGGGCCGCTTCCATTGCCCACTCTTCGGCCATGCGTCGATCCCGAGCGAGACCGCTAACAGCCCGGTCATTTTCCACATCCAGGAGAACTGCTTATGCACGTGGCTCCGGTGGCACACGATGTTGCCCCCGATGTCGACTATTCCCGGCACGCCAAACGCTACATGTGCGTTTCACCGGAGCCACGTGCATAAGCGGTCCAGGAGAATGTGACCGCCTTTAAGATTCAGGAGCGCGACCATCTATGGGGCCAGCTTCTCTGGAGCAATATCGTCGTGCTTGAACTCGATACCCGAGCTCTCACACGATCTCCAATTACGGCAGCTATGGCGGCCATTTCGGAACGCCGATCATCCGTCTGCCCGAAGTGGCGATCCTCGGCGTCGGCGCCATCCGTGACACGGTGGTTTCGGTGGCGGGCGTGCCCGCCACCGGTGCGAGACCTGCGGGAAGACATTCGGCGCGCTAACCGGAACGGCGCTGTCGGGCCTACACCACAAGGAGCGCTGGTTGTCGTTCGGCGAGTCGACAGGGAGTGGTGACGAAGTAGCCGGTGCGCGGCAGGAGCAGGAGGTAAAGGAACGGGAGCGTGAAGGTCGCGAGAATCCTGAGCTGGGCGTCGGGTCCGGGCTGCGCCTCGCCCCACTCACCCTCGAGCTCGATGCCTCCGTCACGATCCCGCCTCCCTCGCGCCGCGGGTCCCGACCGTTCGCGCAAACTTCGCCGGTCCCCAGAGGTACGCCGGAAACTCGCCGTCGAAGCGGCTGACCGAAGGGGAGGCGATGCGCGAGTCTGCCGAGCGCTGCGGGATTGCGCAGAGCACGGCGTTCCGCTGGCGCCACCGCTTCCTGGAGGCGGTTCGGCAAGCGCCGGATCGGCTACCTGCGTCGATTCACCGAGCACGTCGCGCCCATGGCACCGGGCGCAAACCCGCCGGACGGAGTCCTAGAGTGCGCAAGGCGAACCGATTCCGGTGGGCAGTCCGGACCTCGTAACGCCCGGGACCGCGGCCGGAGGCAGTTTCGTCGCCAGCGCTCCCCTCCCTCGGCGCAGTACGCTGCCCGTGCCTACCAGCTCATGCGAAGGGTGAGGTTCGCTCCGTGCTCGGGCGTATCGTCCGCCCTCTCCCGGTGGCTGCCCTCGAGGCTCAGGTCGAGCCCCATGCCGAGGTTGAGACGGCCGCCCACGCGGTAGCGCCGTTCGCCGCCGTTTGCGAACGTCACGCCGCTGTATGGCGTGACGAGGACGGCGCCGCCGAACGTCGGCAGGCCGTAGCCCAGCTCCGCCTCGATCCGCCCTTCCGGCGCCGCACCGGCGCGCACGTTTGCGGGCACGCCGACAGCGACGTTCGATAACTCGCCGTCCGTCGAGGGACCGGTCAGGCCATCCTGCCACAGTCGCGCCATCCCGCTTTCCGCGTTGCCCCAGGAGGGCGAGAGGCTCAGCGTCAGGCCGCGCCCCTGCGCCCCGGGATCGAGCCGTAGCAAGCCCGACACGCCCCATTCCCGCACGCCGTCCGCGGGCGCCGCGAGCGCGCGGGTGGAGACCTCCGCCGTCAGCCCCTTTTCCCGGTCGACATAGCCTAGGCCGCCGCCGATCTCGACGCCGGTCCCGGTCTCCCCGTCGCCGCCGTCCCAGCGCAAGCCCAGCTCCAGAGACGGCGTCAGGACTATGTCGGGGAACAATTCGAAGTCGCGCGAGCCTTCCAGCGCCAGACGCATCCGCCAGGTCCGCACCGACAGACCCTCGACCAGGTCGCCGTTGTCGTCGACCTCGAGACGCGACCCCTGCGCCTCGCCCTTGAGGTCGAGCGCGGTCGCGCCCTCTGACAGGAGCTGCGTGCTGGCCCCCGCAGCCGCCATCAGCAGCGTCGAGTCGCTTAACTGACGGCCCGCTGCCGCATCGTCGATCTCGATCTCGCCCCTGCCGTATCCCGCCAGCGCCCACAGGCGCGAGCCGTCCGGCAGCGACAGGCCTGCATAGGGATGCACGCTCGTCATCCGGTTCTCGTGCGTGCCTTTGAGCGGCGCATCGCCGCCGTTGTCGGTATAGTCGATTGAACTCTCGAACCGGGAGACCGCCGCCCCGGCCCGCACGCCCTCGCTCAGAGCGGCATCGGCGCCGAGATGGGCGGCGAACATGTCGCCGTCCCAGTCGACCGGGCCGTCGAGCGACAGGTTCCGCCAGTCGCCTGCGCCCCAGACCGCGACCCCGCCGGACCCCGGTCCGGCGCCATCACCGCCGTCCCCGGAGATGCCCAGCGCGAACGACTTGCCGGCCAGCGCACGGCGCCAGGAGAAATCGCCCTCGTTCAGCGCTTGCTCGTTGGCTTCCAGGAGATGTGCAAGCGATGCCAACGTTTCCGACCCCGTATTCCCCATGTCCGGCGCCACTGAGCCGAGCCGGTCCGCCACCGCACCGGCCGTGCTGGCCGTCATGGCGCGCGCCAGCTCCGGCAGAACCACCTCGTTCACAACCCGGAGCCGCTGCCGCTTCGCCATCGTGGGGGAGATCACCTCGATGTCGAAGGCGAGCGTCGCTGTGTCGCCGTCGGCGTCGCTCACGGTGTAGGTGAACGGGGTCTTGCTGAACGCCGCTGTCGGCGTGCTCGTGAGCGTGCGGGCCGTGCTGTCGAAGGTCACCCCGGCCGGCACGGCCGGGGTCAGGCTGTAGGTCAGCGGCGCGTTGCCGCCGGTGGCCGCTGGCAGTTGCAGCGTGCCGATGGCCGTGCCTTCGGTCCAGGACTGGGCGGGGATTGTGACGCCCTGCGCGAAGGTCGGCGTCAGGTCCGACGCTACTTCGATGTCGAAGGTGAGCGTGGCGGGGTCGCCGTCGGCGTCGCTCACGGTGTAGGTGAACGAGGTCTTGACGAGCGCCTCTGTCGGCGTGCCCGTGAGCGTGCGCGCGATTGCGTCGAAGGTCAGCCCGGTCGGTAGGGTCGGGGTCAGGCTGTAGGTCAGCGGCGCGTTGCCGCCGGTGGCTGCCGGCAGTTGCAGCTTGCCAATGGCCGTGCCCTCGGTCCACGACTGGGCAGGGATTGCGGCGCCTTGCTCGAAGGCCGGCGTCAGGTCCGCCGCCACTTCGATGTCGAAGGTGAGCGTGGCGGTGTCGCCGTCGCCGTCCGTCACGGTGTAGGTGAACGAGGTCTTGCTGAACGCCTCTGTCGGCGTGCCCGTGAGCGTGCGCGCGGTTGCGTCGAAGGTCAGCCCGGTCGGTAGGGTCGGGGTCAGGCTGTAGGTCAGCGGCGCGTTGCCGCCGGATGCCGCTGGCAGTTGCAGCGTGCTGATAGCCGTGCCCGCGGTCCAGGCGGTCCAGGACAGGGCGGGGATCGATACGCCCTGCGCAAAGGCCGGCTTTTCGGCCAGGATAACGGGAAATGTGACGGTGGTCTCACCGGTGTTGCCTGCCTTGTCGGTGATCACGACGACCGTGTCGTGCGTATTGGGGTTGGCCGTGTCCGGCGTGCCGGAGATTACGCCCGTCGTGTCGTCCAGCGTCAGGCCCGAAGGCAGGCTGCTGCCCGCCTTCACCGCGTAGGAGTCGATGTCGGTATGCGTGGTCGTGGGGCCGAAGGCGGTGATCGCCTGGTTCGCAATCCACGTCCCGGTCGGGTCGGTGTAGATAACTACGGGGACGACGCCGTCCACCTTGCGCAGCGCGGACGGCGCCACCGCATCGTGATCCAGTTTGGCGTCGATGGCTATGCCGCCGCCGGCGTTGATCCAGATTCTCCCGCTGTTAAGGGCGAGCGCGTTGGCGGCGATGCTGATCCCGTCTGTGTCCACATCGCCAGCCTCCACCCTGTAGAAGAAGACCAGCGTCAACTCGTCGCTTTTGTCCTTGTCATAGACCGCCTGGCGGGTCCGGTTGCCGATGGTCAGCCCCACCTTCGGGATGCCCGTTACCATCACGCTCACGTTGAACGCGATCGCCACCTCAATCTCCTCGCCGAGGCCGTAGGTGTCGCCGTCCAAGGGCCTGTTGTCGAAGGAGATCGAGGACACTGCCGGCACCGACACTGTTTTGCCGTCCACCTTGCGTTTGGCGTCGGCGTCCACCGCGTGAGTCCTCAGAAAGGCTCGGGTCGCGCTGTTGGCGGTCGCCGCGATGGTCTGGCCTCTGAGGGGCGAGATCGCGTCCTCGGGGACGCTGATCCCGTCCGTGTCGTGGTCCCCCTCCTGCACCGTATAGCGGAACAACAACGTCCGGCTGCCGCTGCCTGCGTAATAAACTGCTTGTTTCGTCTCGGCGCCGATGAGCAGTCCCAGTTTCGTGCTGCCCGTCACCGTCACGCTCGCGTTGAACGCGACCGCCACCTCAATCACCTCGCCGAGGCCATACGTGTCGCCGCCCTTGGGCGCGTTGTTGAAGGAGATCGAGGTCACCTCTGGCACCAACACTGTTCTGCCGTCCACCTTGCGGTTGGCGTCGGCGGCCAGCACGCGATGCGTCAGATCGGCCGCGGTCGCGCCGTCGGCTTTCGCCATGATGGTTCCGCCGTTGAGGTCGATGGCGTTGGCGGCGATGCTGATCCCGTCCGTGTCGCGGTCGCTCACCTGCGCGTCATACCGGAAGAACAGTGTCCGACTGTCGCTGTTGGCCTCGTCATAGACCGCCTGGCGGGTCCGGTCGCCGATGGTCAGCCCCAGTTGCGGGCTGCCCGTTACCGTCACGTTCTTGCTGAACACGACATCCACCCCGATCAGTTCGCCGAGGCCATAGGTGTGGCGGTTCCGGGGCCTGGTGTCGAAGGAGAGCGAGGTCACCGCCGGCACGGCTACCATGCTGCCGTCCACCTTGCGGTCGGGGTCGGCGTCCACCGCATCGTGATCCAGTTTGGCGTCGGTGCCGTTGGTCGAGATGCTCCCGCCGTTGAGGGAGAGCGCGTTGGCGGCGATGTCGATCCCGTCTGTGTCCACATCGCCAGCCTGCACCGTGTAGAGGAAGATCAATTCCGTCTCCGGGGTGTCATCGGAACCCGGAGGATTGTAGTAAGCCGCATACCGCTTGTCGCTGCCGATGGTCAACTCTAACCGGGGAGCGCCAGTCACCACCACCGCGATGTCGAAGACGGCCATCACTTCGATTCTCTCGCCCTGTCGGTAGGTGTCGCCGCTCGCCGGGGAGTTGTGGAAGGTGACGTATCTCACCACCGGCGCGGCTACTACCATGCTGGCCGCCACTTCGATGTCGAAGGTGAGCGTGGCGGTGTCGCCGTTGGCGTCCGTCGCAGTGTAGGTGAACGTCGTGCTGCCGAGCGTCGCCGTCGGCGTGCCCGTGATCGTGCGCGCGGTTGGGTTGAAGGTCAGCCCGGTCGGCAGGGTCGGGGTCAGGCTGTAGGTCAGCGGCGCGTTGCCGCCGGTGGCCGCTGGCAGTCGCAGCGTGCCGATGGCCGTGCCTTCGGTCCAGGACTGGGCGGGGATTGCGGTGCTCGAAGCGAAGGCCGGCGTCAGGTCCGCCGCCACTTCGATGTCGAAGGTGAGCGTGGCGGTGTCGCCGTTGGCGTCCGTCGCAGTGTAGGTGAACGTCGTGCTGCCGAGCGTCGCCGTCGGCGTGCCCGTGATCGTGCGCGCGGTTGGGTTGAAGGTCAGCCCGGTCGGCAGGGTCGGGGTCAGGCTGTAGGTCAGCGGCGCGTTGCCGCCGGTGGCCGCTGGCAGTCGCAGCGTGCCGATGGCCGTGCCTTCGGTCCAGGACTGGGCGGGGATTGCGGTGCTCTGCGCGAAGGCTGGCCTCGGTTCCGCCGCCACTTCGATGTCGAAGGTGAGCGTGGCGGTGTCGCCGTCGCCGTCTGTCACGGTGTAGGTGAACGAGGTCTTGCTGAACGCCGCTGTCGGCGTGCCCGTGACCGTGCGCGCGGTTGGGTTGAAGGTCAGCCCGGTCGGCAGGGTCGGGGTCAGGCTGTAGGTCAGCGGCGCGTTGCCGCCGGTGGCCGCTGGCAGTCGCAGCGTGCCGATGGCCGTGCCTTCGGTCCAGGACTGGGCGGGGATTGCGGTGCTCGAAGCGAAGGCCGGCGTCAGGTCCGCCGCCACTTCGATGTCGAAGGTGAGCGTGGCGGTGTCGCTGTCGCCGTCTGTCACGGTGTAGGTGAACGAGGTCTTGCTGAACGCCGCTGTCGGCGTGCCCGTGACCGTGCGCGCGGTTGGGTTGAAGGTCAGCCCGGTCGGCAGGGTCGGGGTCAGGCTGTAGGTCAGCGGCGCGTTGCCGCCGGTGGCCGCTGGCAGTCGCAGCGTGCCGATGGCCGTGCCTTCGGTCCAGGACTGGGCGGGGATTGCGGCGCTCGAAGCGAAGGCCGGCGTCAGGTCCGCCACGACTTCGATGGGAAAGATGTATCTGATGACGTCGCCGTCGCCGTCCGTCACGCTGAGGGTGAACTGGGTCTTGCTGAACGTCGCTGTCGGCGTGCCCGTGAGCGTGAACGCCGTTGCGTCGAAGGTCACCCCGTTCGGCAGGGTCGGGGTCAGCGTGGTGGTCTGCGGTGAGGGGCCGGTGACCTTTAGCAGTTGCTTCGTGATGATGTCTACGCCCACGATCCAGGTCGTCACGGTGACGATTTTGATTTCTCGTTTGATTTCATGGGCGTTCGCTGGCGTCAGGCTCGCCGCCACGCCAGCGAACGCCAGCAGGCCGAAAAGACCGCTCAGGAAACGGCCGGTCCGGCCGCGCCTGCATGCGCGAGGCTTCAATTCGGCAGGCCGGCTTGCGCTCATCGTAAGCGGCCTTCCAGGAATTCGGGGGGGGGGGGGGCACAACCGCCACCTTGATACGGTCTTCCATGATGTCGTCGTCTCTGTCGAGGTTATGGCGAGAATGGGGTAGTGGATCACTTTGAGATTCACGATCCACGGAACAACTAGGATTGCAGTTCAAAATGAGGTACTACAGGGTTATGGACGAGGATTGGAATATGCTACCGGGTCTTCCACCATGGACGCTTCAACAAAACCATATCCGTGATTATAAACTTGACACAATTAGCGTGATCTCCTAGCCTTTACGAGCTTCTTGCAAAATTGCCGGCCCGACCGGTTTTTTGCCTTGTCGAGGCTGATTTTGTTGTCGAGGGCCTGGGTTTCGGGGCCACCTCGTGGTCTGTTGTGTTTCCACAACAACAAGATACCGAGGAGGTGACCCCGATGACCCTTGGCTCGACCCTATCCGATCTCTGGCACCGATTTCAAGGGGACCTTTTCCCTGCGTTGGCCGAGGCGGTCGGTCCTCTCCTGGAGACGCACAAGCGTTTCGTGACAGCTCTCGATCTCGTCAAGGTGGAGGGCTTCGTCGATGGGGTGTGGACCGGTCCGGGTCGACCCCGGAAGGATCGCCAGGCGCTGGCCCGTGGCTTCATCGCCAAGGCGGTATGGGGTCTGCCGACGACCCGCCACCTGATCGACAGGCTCAAGGTGGACCCGACGTTGCGCCGACTGTGCGGCTGGTCGCGTGTCGCGGAGATCCCGCGTGAAGCGACGTTTTCGCGGGCGTTTGCCGAATTTTCGCAATCCCGTCTTCCGGAGAGGATGCACGCGGCTCTGGTTGCAGAGACACTGGGCGATGCGCTCATCGGCCACGTGTCGCGGGACTCGACGGCCATCGAGGCCCGGGAGACGCCGGCCCCGACGCCGAAGGCCAGGACGCCGAACCGCAAGCGCGGCCGGCCCCGCAAGGGCGCGGAGAGGACGAAGGAGCCTGGGCGTCTCGAACGGCAAGCGAACGGGATGGATCTCGATGAGAGGCTCGACGCGCTGCCGAAGGTCTGCGATCACGGGGCAAAGAAGACTGCCAAGGGGGTCATGGAGGCCTGGCGCGGTGACAAGCTGCATATCGACACAGCAGACTGCGGGGTGCCGCTGAGGACCGTTCTCACCTCGGCATCCGTCCATGACAGCCAGGTCGCGATCCCGCTGGCGATGATGACCGCCGGGCGTGTGACCAATCTCTACGATCTCATGGACGCGGCCTATGATGCCAGGGAGATCTACCAGATGAGCGAACGGCTTGGCCATGTGCCGATCATCGATGTCAATCCGCGCCGGGACAAGGACCTCAAGAAGGAGCGAGACCGGGATCAACCGACCGATCCGGGCTCACCGGACCCTGGGGCAGGAATTTTGCAAGAGGTTCTTTCAGATGAAAGGAGGTCGCCATGACCATATTCCACGAGTTTCAGCGCCAGTTTCCCGACGATGAGGCGTGCTTGCGTCACATTATGGAGACGCGCTACGGCGCGGAGATCGACTGTCCGAAGTGCGGCGTACACGGCAAGTTTCACCGCATGACACGCGAGCGCGGCTATGTTGGCGCATACTGCGGGCACCACATTTATCCGTGCGCGGGAACCTTCATGCACCGGACCCGACTGCCGCTGCACAAGTGGTTCTTCGCCATGTCCATGTTTGCGACGACGCGCCACGGCGTAGCCGCCAGGGAGCTTCAGCGCCAGCTTGGCGTATCCTACCCGACGGCTTGGCGCATGGGCTAGCTGATCCGCAGGTCTATGGCCGAGACGGACGGCGAATGGCCGCTGGGCAGCGTTGTTGCGGTCGACGAAACCTTGATCGGCGGCAAGGTCAAAGGGAAGGGCCGGGGCTACCGCGAGAACAAGACCACGGTTTCGGCCTGATCGAGCGCGACGGCGCTCTTATGGCCAACGTGGTGCCGAACGTGAAGCGGGGCCCCTCGGAGCCGATCATCCGCGAGACCGTCGAGCCGGGCAGCCCGATCCATACCGACGAACTGCGCGCCGACGTGTCGCTGGAGCGGGTCGGCTACGAGCACGAGACCGTCAACCACGGCGTGGGCGCTTAATGTAAGGGGCGATAGCCACGTCAACGCCGTCGAGGGCCTTTGGGCGCGCCTGAAACTGTCGATCCGGGGGACGCACGTTCATGTGTCCGGGACGCACCTTCAGAACTACGTGAAGGAGTTCGAGTACCGCTATAACCGCCGGAAGCGGCCCGAAACGATGTTCGGGGATCGGGTCGCCCGCTTTTGAGCATCCGTTTCAACAGGGCCTCGAAGCGTGCGCGCGCCACTTCTGGCGGATAGAGGTCGTTGCTCATGATGACACCTTGGAGGAACCGATGAAGGCATTGCAAGAATTGGCCCCGCTATAATTGTTCGGCACAAACCCGATTTTGCTCAACTCATTCAAACGGATCGAAAGCCTCTCGTTCAGCTCATTGTATTCTGCAATGTCGCTTCGATTTCCAACGCCATTTGCTGGCACTGCAAAGGACAGTGCCAGCAATCTACACGTGTCCCTTGCTTCGATCAGCCGGTCAGTGTTGTTCTTTTCTTTGCTGACGGACCCCATTCGTCCCACTTGAGAAGGATCGTCGCGCATGTGGGCGCCGCTATAACTACGCCGCCCCATAGCATGGGCGAGCCAACCGCGCCCATCATATCGAGATTCCCCCCCCCCCCCCCTATCAATCTCCCACTGCTGAGAAGGTTCCGTTCATTGGATGTTGTCCCATGCGTTGATGAAGTCGATTCCGGCTTTGTATCGCTGCCATGCCTGCCAGATTTTCTCGGTTCCGGGGAGGGGCTGTTGCTTGCTGGGATGGAAGCCTGCGACGCGTGCGAGGTCGACCACGACGGTGCGGATGTCGGGAGGCTTGCCGGGCGGGGCGCGGATGATGCGATGGTATCTGAGCCAGACTTAGAGGACGTTGATTTCGTGCTCGGTGAAGCGCTCGCGCGCGGGCATGTGAGGCTTGTCGCGGGCGAGGCGTTCGAGGTCCATGACGCGCCATGCGGTGACGCCGTCGAAGGCGAGACACTTTCGCAGGTCGTCGGCGTCGTCGAGCCTGCGATCCTCGACGCGGGTGCCGACCTTGAGGATCCTGAAGTATTCCTCGACGGTCCAGCGCGCCTCGTACCAGGCAACGATGCGCCGGGCGTTGTCGATGTCGGCCTCGCCCTCGGTGGTGAGCAAGAGCCAGTGGAGCGGCTTGCAGCGCTTCGGCGGGTCGGGTTCCTGGACCGAGACGGCGAGCATGGGCAGCGGCGCCTGGTTGGCCCTGTTCCTCGGCGGCGCGAGTTCGACGCCGGCGGCGCGCAGGTCGAGGCGGGCCTTGCGCCTGCGGCGTCTGCGGGGACCGCCGCAGGGGAGGAGTTCGATGGTTTTCGTCCCCAGCACCGGCTGCGCCGCCACGACGTCCCACAAGTCCGGTGTCTTGCCGTCGACGACAGCCCGGCGCTGCCGGCCGCGGTCGGAGCGGATCAACAGCCCGTCGCCGCTCTCGCGCGCCTTGCAGAACATCTCCCATATGTCGCCCTCACGGTCGCAGACCGTGACCACGCGGGTGTCGGGACAGGCCATCGCGAGCTGCCCGGCGCTCTCGAGCCGGCGCAGCCAGCGCACGCTCTCCGGCTCGGCCTCGCCGGCCGCGTCCGCGCCGTCGCGCTGGGTGGCGTTGAGTTCGAACACCCCGAGCGGACGCCGGGTTTCGCTGATCGCAAGCCCGACATGGGCGAGGATCCCCCTTGTTCCCGAGCCGCCGCCGCCGAGGTCCACCAGGCCCGTGGTCTTGCGGTGGCCGTTGTAGTTCAGCGTCGTGGTGTCCTGGATGGCGAGGACCACCGGCTCCAGCCGGCAGCGCTCGACCGTCGCCTCGCGGTGGGGTTGAAGAATGTCGTCCATCTTGATCCTGTCGTTGGACAGCAGCCGGTAGGCGGCCTTCTGCTCCGCCTCTGCGGGGAAGATCACGGGCAGGGACGCACCGGGGGCATTCTCCCATGCCCGGCCCATCGCCAACAGCCGCTTGCGCAGGCGGCCGTCGGGATGCGAGCTGCGGCCGTACTCGAAGTCGGCCCAGTCCGCGCCTTTGACCCGGCAGGGCTCGGGCGTCGTGCCGAGGATGGGCGCCGGCTCCCGGCACAAGGCGTCCCGCCAGCCCTCGGCCAAGGGCTTGATCCACACCGATTTCGGCGCCGCCGCGCGGCGCCCCGGCGGAGACCCCGAGGTCCGCTCGGCGCAACACTTCCAGCCCGCCGCGCGGTAGCAGGTGCCGCGCCGCTCGGGACCCACATAAGTGTAGGCGGCCAACGGCACGGCCCCATGCGCCGCCTGCCAGTCGCCGGCCAGGCGCGCCGTCGACAGCGCCAGCACATGCGACGCCAGATTGTCGACCCGGACGCCGGGCAGCAGGAGAAAGCGATGCTGGTTGACCAGCTGCGTCAGGTTGGCGACCCGCGCCGCAGCCGACCAGCCGATGAAGGCGTCGCGGGCCGCCTGATGCCAGCTCGCGGCGCAGAAGCCGATGCCGCCAAGGCGGCCGTGAACCGACGAAACGATCCACCAGTTCAGCACCGCACCCGGCCTTCGCGACCACCCCTGCGGATGATGGCTCTCCATCATCTCCCGCCACGAGCGCTTGTCCGCCGCATCGCCGACCGGGACCAGCGTGACCTCCCCAAGCTCCGACAGCCCGCACCTCAGTTCCAGGTCCGGATAGCCCCGCTCGACCTCGCCGCCCACCGTTCCCGGCGTCCGGCACGGCATCGCCCGCGCCTCGGGCAACGAAATGCCCACCTTGTCCGCCAGCCGCGACAGAGCCTTGCTCGCTTGGGCAAGACACGGAACGCCCCGAGGGTTGCGCCAGTTCTCGCGCTCGCACAACGCGCGCGCCAGCGAATGGCGCGTCCGGCCCGTCTCGCCGGACGCCCCCTTCAGCCACTCAATCGTACCGGCGCTGAAATGCCGAAGCCCAATCTGCATGCCCAGAACATGCAGAACCGGCATTACCTTGTCAACTGTGTCCTATTGAAAGACCCCCCTCCCCCGCAGATGGTCGCCTCGCAACAAACAAGCAGAGCAAGGGCCCGCATCCAACCATCCTGCACTCATTGTGTCAAACTGATAATCGCGGAAGATTGCGTGGTTTTGGTATCAGGTCTCTCCATGATCGGCGGGCCGGGTCCATTGACCCCGAGCCTCTGATATGGTCACGACGACGGCAAGGATGATCAAGTCCGTCGAGTTCGGACATTCCACCGATTCGCGTTTCGGCAACCAATCGGTAGTACGGCCCGTGTTTTTTGTCGAGTGTAGGAACACAGTACGGTGATTTCAGCGGCGGAGACTTGGTCAAGCGATCCGGATGCCGCCATCATGCGCTTTTCCGATCAGCTGATTCCGCAAGCCGCCCGCGTTTGGCGGCTTGCGGAATCAGCTGATCGGACAGGTCGAATGACGATGTCCCGCGATGTTGCGGAGGTCGCAAGACCCGGTCGCGGCCAGTAACCGCTGTTCCATCATCTCACGCCTCACTCCAAATGCTCTGGAAATTCCGCCAGACCGCTTATGCACATGGTTCCGGTCGCGAGAGTTTGCCACCAGATGTTGAGGTTGAGGTTAGGGCGGGGGAGCGGGTAGAATGCCCCGATACGTTCCTGCCGACGGAGCCCCCACATGAAACAGCTCCCCGACAGCCTCCTCGCCGTCCAGCACATGGTCCCGGACGATGACGCCTGCGCCGCCTGGCTGATCGAAATGCGCTGGCCGGACGGCTTCGTCTGTCCCACGTGCGGCCATGAAAAGGGATGGGCGCTGCGTAGAAAAGCACACACCTTCGCGTGCACCGGCTGCCGCCGGCAGACCTCGGCGACGGCCGGGACGATCCTGCACGCCAGCAAGCTGCCGCTCACCGTCTGGTTCTGGGCCGCCGACCTGATGGCGACCCACTCCAACGGCATCTCTGCCCTGCAGCTCCAGAAACAGCTCGCTATCGGCTCTTACCGCAGCGCCTGGCTGCGCGCCCACAAGCTGCGCGCCAGCATGGTCGAGCCCGAGCGTAACCCGTTGTCGGGCCTGGTGGACATCGACGAGGCCAGCCGTCCATGTCGTCGGGAAGACCGCCGCTTACCTCGTCCTGCCGTGGATCCACCAAGTCTTCTTCAACCTCAAAGGATGGGCGCGAGACGTCGACCACGGGCTGCGCCGCAAGCATCTGCAGGCCGATCTCGATGAGGTCGTCTTTCGCTTCAACCGCCGCAAAACCCGCCACACTGCTTTCCACTCGCTCTTCCGCCTCGCCACCAATGCACAACCCCTTACCTACAGCATGTTGATCGAACCGGAACCATGTTCATAAGCGGTACGTCTGTTTCTTTTCACAAAAGTATCTGTTGCTGTAAGCATCGTGATCTTGATGTTTACGCTTGTGCCATTGTGAATGTTGTTTTTGGGTAACGAGATGCAGGCAACCAAGCAGAGTGGCTGTTATGATAAAACGTGGAATCCGATGGTTGATGACGTAGAGATAACGGCAGAGAATCCGTGCGGCAGCAGGATACTGATCGTCAATCTGCCAGGAAGTCCGGTGCGGTATCCGCGCTGAGGAGATTGGAATTGGTAATGGAGTCCGGTTTCCATTCCAGCAATCACGGAAGCCGGCATGCTTATTCGTCTGGAAGTCACCGCAGTCTGCGCGGCGATCGAAACGAATGACAATATCTCTGTTCCTGGGTCGAAACGCCTTGGCAGGGACAAGACCGGGATTCATTCTGGAACGATACTGGATACCGTTGTCGTGAAGCGGTGCTTCGGCGGTGAACGCGGTGGCGCAATTCAGATACGCTCCTGGACTCTATAGCTGTTACGATGCGTGCTTTGACGGCGCTTTGGGCGGGCCTGCGGCCTGAGGTGATCGTTCTCGACCCGGCAGCCTGCCGGTGAACCGGAAAGCGAAGCAGGTCAAGACCGATCGCGTCGATTCGCGGAAGATGATTCCGGACTCTGCCGATGCATGACCGCGATTACACCCAAGCTTTCGACCAGAGATCGGTTCCGGGCGTCGAAGAGGGGGACAACAAGCACCGATGTGCAAGCGTCTCAAGGTCCGGATATTGTCCCTGCCTTTACCGCTGCACCCAAGTCCATCCTCGGTATCCGGTTGCTCTCAATGAAAATCACGGCTGTAGAAAAGTTTCCTGGCTTGTTCGCGCGGATGCCGCGCACCAGCGCTGTAACGGGCTTGCTGCGAGCGTTGCAGTTCAAGCGTGATGGCTTCGGTTGGAGGTTTGTCGGATGACCTATCATCGTCTCTGACATGGCCGGATGTGCCGAGCCGGTCAAGAAAATCGGAACAATCATCAATATGCAAGGCAATGACATGGGTAACAGGCCCTTCGCGCTGCAGCGTGCCACGAATATGCAATAATCGTCCGGCCAACACCGCCTTGCGGAATCTGGTGAAGATTTTTGGCCAGATCACGATATCGGAGACTGCGGTATCGTCCTCGAGCGTCATGAAAATTACACCGCTGGCGGTTCCAGGCCGTTGTCGGGCGATGACAAGACCGATGACACAGACCTGCTCGCTGTCAGCCGTATCGCGCAGGATGTCGGCGTTCCGGAATGGTGGAAGAGCGGGCCGTAACAGGGTGACCGGATGGTCTCGTAATGTCATTCGCATCGCGACATAGTCCTCGAAAACCTCTTCATTCCGGGTCATGATCGGCAATTCGGGCAGCCTTTCACCGGTTCGCTCGAACAACGGCAGTGGCCTGTCTCCAGGCAGGCCTTTTACGGCCCATTGCGCCTCGCGGCGGTTGAGACCATATTCGGCAAACGCATCGGCCGCGGCGAGTTGTGCAAGTGCCGGCCGGCTGATGCCAGCCCGGCGCCACACGGTTTCGATGTCGCGATAGCCATTGCCCCGCGCCGAAGCGAGCCAGAGCCCATCCTCCTCGCAAAACCCCTTGATCTGGCGGAATCCCAAGCGTACGGCAAGCGCGCCGTCATCGACGATCTCCAGCACATTGTCCCAGTAGCTGCGCTCGGCGCAGATCGGAAGTACCGGCACATCATGGGCCCGTGCATCGCGGACGATCTGGGCTGAGGCATAGAAGCCCATGGGCTGCGCGTTGAGCAGGGCACAGCAGAAGATCTCTGGATGATGACACTTGATACAGGCGGAAGCGTAGACCAGACGCGCGAAGCTCGCGGCATGCGATTCCGGAAATCCGTATCCGGAAAACCCCTCAAGCTGCCGGAAACAGTTTTCAGCGAACTGCTGGTCATATCCACGATCAAGACAGCCTGCGATAAATCTTGTACGAAAATTCTCGACCGACCCCGGTCCCCGGAAACTGCCAAGCGCGCGACGCAGGGCATCGGCTTCCGATGCCGAAAAGCCGGCTGCGACACTGGCAATCTGCATCGCCTGTTCCTGGAATAACGGCACCCCAAGCGTCTTGTCGAGAACATCTTCGAGAGCTTTGGACGGGAAAGTGACTGGTTCCTCGCCGCGCCGCCGCTTGATGAACGGATGCACCATGTCGCCCTGGATCGGTCCCGGCCGAATAATCGCGACCTCAATGACGAGGTCATAGAATGTCCGCGGCCGCATGCGTGGAAGGAAAGTCATCTGGGCCCGGGATTCCACCTGGAACACTCCAACGGTGTCGGCTGCGCACAGCATGTCGTAAACCGCCGGGTCATCTTGCGGCAGGGTCGCAAGCGTGTAGTCGAGGCCTTTCCAGATACGTAGAAGGTTAAAAGCCTTGCGCAGGCAGGAGAGCATGCCGAGGGCGAGGATATCGATCTTCAGCATGCCGAGAACCTCGACATCGTCCTTGTCCCACTCAATGACGGTGCGGTCATCCATGGCGGCATTGCCAATCGGGCATAACTCGTCGAGACGATCGCGGGTAATTACGAAACCGCCGACATGCTGTGAGAGATGGCGCGGGAAACCGATGATCTGCCGTGTCAACGCCATGGTCTTGCGGAAGCGGGGATCATGGCCCCCGGCTGCCGCGCTCCGGGCTTCAAAAACGTCAGTGCTGGAAGATCCCCAAATCTCGTTCGACATGGCTGCGATAGCGTCTTCCGATAGACCCATCGCCTTGCCAACCGCGCGAATGGCCGAACGGCTCCGGAAATGAATGATGGTTGAACAGAGACCGGCACGGTGACGCCCGAACTTGTCGTAGACATGCTGTATGACTTCTTCGCGGCGCTCATGTTCAAAATCGACGTCGATGTCGGGTGGTTCATTCCGGGCATCGGAAACAAACCGCGCGAACACCATGGCGATATCGTCCGGCGAGGCTTCGGTGATGCCGAGGGCGTAGCCGACGACCGAGTTTGCAGCCGATCCGCGACCCTGGCAAAGGATGTTCCTGGACCGGGCGAACTTGACAATGTCATGGACGGTCAGGAAATAGCGTGCGTAATCGAGTTTATCGATCAGGGCGAGTTCGTTTTTGACCATGGCCTGCACCTTGAGCGGTACACCGCGCGGGTAGCGCCACGTCAGCCCGGCTTCGATGAGACTGCGCAAGCGATCGCCCGGTGCCAACCCGTTGGTTATTTCATCGGGATACTCGTATTTGAGCTGATCGAGGGAAAACCGGCAGTGCTCCGCAATCAACACGGTATTCTGGATCGCCAAGGGGTGATCCTTGAACATGCGGCGCATCTCGAATTCGGATTTTAGCCGTCGTTCGCTGTTCGGCAAGGCGCGCCGGCCAAGCATGTCGATCGTTGTCTTTTCACGGATACAGGAGAGAACATCAGCAAGCGCTCTGCGGTTGCCCTTGTGCATCAGGACGTTGCCGAGAGCGACCGGCGGGACACCGGTTTGTTCTGCCTTGAGAGCGCCATTGGCAAAACGGCGCTCATCCTCGCCATCATAACAGGGTGCCAGACCGATGTAGACATCGTCAGACCAGGCCGTCGCAAGTTGTCCGGCCGTCGCCGCGGTGTCGGGTCCGTCGACAACCACGAAGACGCTGCCTTCGCCCCATTCCAGAACATCCCGCAGGAAGAGATCACACCCTCCCTTTGTGGCCCGGCGTTTGCCGATGGTCAGCATGCGGCATAACCGGCCGTAAGCGGTCCGGTCTTTCGGATAGGCAAGAATGTCCACGGCATCGGCCAGGGCCAGACAGACGCCGACAATGTATCTGATCCCGGCCTGTTTTGCCGCTGCGTGACCACGAACGATACCCGCGAACGAATTCCTGTCCGTGATCGCCAAGGCGTCGAGGTTGAACTCGGCAGCGCGTTCGACCATTTCCTCGGGGTGGGATGCGCCGGTCAGAAATGTGAAATTGCTGATGGCAAAAAGTTCGGCGTAGCTCATGGAAACCGGCCCGCCACATACCAGTCCGGCTGGCCGGTGCCGGGATAGGTCAGCAGCCACAACCGGGACCCTTCAGCTGTCTGCACGGTCCAGTAGTCGCGCAGCCGCGATTCGCCGTTGCGCCACCATTCCGGTGCCAACCTCTCCGGTCCTTGTACTGTCGCGGTCCGATAGATGTGCCGTCGCCATTCAAACCGGACCGGCGGCCGGCCAAAATCCAGCAGCCGCAGCCGTTCAGGCGGGTTGTAAAGACGTAGCGGCTGCTTTCGCGGCGCCGTTTTCCAGCCCGGCTCGTTCTGGCGTTCGGCGGCTTTGACGACCGTGAATTGGCGCTCCGGCAAATGGCTGTCATGCGGGAAAAAGCGCAGAATGCGATCAAATCCCAGGCGGTTGCCGAGCGTGGTGATAATGCGGGTCGTCTCTTTCGCGGCATCACCGGATTCGCCAAGCGCCATCTGACGTGACAGAACCGGCTTGATATCCTCGGCGACGAGACGAAACCGGTCGGCACCGAACTCCATCCTGAACTGATCAAGCGGCCGCGCAAACTGTTGCAGGATCGTGGCGGCATCGGCACAGGGCTGCGCAAATCCCGCGGTGAGAACATGGCTGCCGGTATCGACGCAGCTTATGGTCAGATAAAATCGCTGCGCGCCCTTTTGGGCCTTGCCAAGCCGAATGCATACGGAATTCGCGAGGCGTTGAAGCACCGCTTCGAGATCGCTTGCAAGGCCGATCGGTTCCGGCACGGTCATTTGTGCCACATAGACCGGATCACGAACTGTTGGCAGTATCGGGTCAGGGACATGGCCGAGCAATCCGGCCAGCGCGTTGGCCGGTTCGAGTCCGAATCGGCGAATCAGTTCGCCGGGCTTCACAGGATAAAGCTGGCCGATCGTCTTAAAGCCGACCCGGCCCAGTTCATGGACAAGTGCGAGCGGGAGTTTGAGGGCAGCGACCGGTAGTGGCGCAAGATACTCCCTAGTCCGGCCTAGTCCGGCGATTGCGATCGGTGCCGGGCCAAAATGCGCCAGCGCCCAGGCGGCGCTTTTGGTATCGGAGATGCCGATTCGGTCCATGATCTGCATATCCTCAAGACGAGTGCGAATCTCATTCGCGATGGCCTCCTCACCGCCGAACAGATGCGCACAGCCGGCAATGTCGAGCAGCAAGCCGTCCGGAGAATCGAGAGCGACGCGGTCCGACCACCGGTCCGACCACCGCCACAGGGTGCGCAGCAGGGCATCTTCGCGTTCTGGATCGGCCGGTTCGATCAGCAAATCGGGGCAGATCGCCCTTGCGTCGGCCAGACTCTGTCCGACGCTGACACCGGCGGACCGGGCTGGGCCGTTGACATGGGTCAGACGCCAGGCATTCCCGACATCGGCAATGATCGCCAAAGCGCCGCCGACGCGCGGGTCGCCCATTCGAATCCGCCGGTCAAGCGGCAACGCAGGAAACCATATGGACAAGACCCGTCGCATCATTCTTTCTTTCGCCTGTGGATAACCAATTGACCATCCAGGTCCCGACCGGCCCGCTCTTGTTTTTTGTCTGGCGCCACACCCATTTCGCCTCGCCGTTATTGGCGGCGCAGTGCCACCGGGTTTGCGCCGCCGAGTTTTGCGGTCGCCCGGAAATCAGGATGATGCCAAGACATCCGCACTGTTCGGCCGCGATTTGCAGGCGTCGGCTTTCACGGAGGTCGGGGCCGGTTCCTACTTCCGCAATGACGCAGGTTGCACCTGGCATCCGCATCGTCTGTTCCGTCGCCCATAATATTTCTTGCCGCGAAACCCCGATCGCGAGAATCAGGCGTGCCGGGTCGAGAAAATCCTGAACACCGGTTGGTGTCAGGGTGCCGAGATCATCTTTGCCGCCGATCCAGAAAATTGGCCCCAGGAGCTGTGAAGCAGTCAGAATGGCGAACATGTCGGCGGCGTCGCCTGTTGCTTCGTGGACGCGGCCGCGGGCCAGTTCGACAGTGTCGGCGAGCCGGAGCGCACCATGGGTCGGGTGGCAGATTGTGTAACGGTGCCGATGCTGGCACCGGCGATGACAGGGTTGTCCAGCATGATGTTTGCATTTTGTTCCAAATAAGAATAAAAGTCAAACTTTCAGTGAACAAAACGCTGTCGCGGACAGATAGTCATGGAAAATCAGCCTACAGGGGTTTGACTGATGTGATGTCTGGCCAGCCGGGTCCGGAGACAGATGGCGTGATGCAGCCAATCCGTGATGGTGTTGCCGGAAAATGTTCAGGAAGGACTGGAGCGGGCGATGAGATTTGAACTCACGACTTCAACCTTGGCAAGGTGCCCGACGCGCTTTCGCCACGCTATCCGGCTTCGCGCCATGACGCGATATAGCACTATAAATCATATCGTTATAGCGATACCGTTCCGCCGAACTTATCCGGGAGGTAGCCGCCGACTTGCTTCGAACTGCTTGGAATTGGTTCCGATAAGGGGTATGGTAGGGAGATTCTAAGCAGAAATTCGACAAGGCGCTGATATGGCAAAGGAAAAGCTTACAAAGCGGATCGTGGACGCGCTCAAGACTCCGAAACCTTCCAGAGTTGGGGTCAAGGTTCGGGAGCATTTCGTGTGGGATCGCGAGCTGCGCGGGTTCGGTGTGCAGGTCATGCCGTCGGGTCTCAAGAGCTTCGTCATCCAGTATCGCACCCCGGAAGGCAGGAACCGGAGAGCCGTCATCGGACGCTATGGGCTGATGACGGTCGAAGAAGCCCGCAAGCTCGCCCATGAGAAGCTGGTGGCCGTTCCCAAGGGCGTCGATCCGGTCGCCGAGGAAGCGAAGGCGGCCGGCCTGCTCACCGTGGCCGAAGTCTGCGACTGGTATCTGGCCGAAGCAGAAGCCGGGCGGATCCTCGGGCGCCGCCGCCGGCCGATCAAGGCGTCCACGCTGTCGATGGATAAGAGCCGCATCGAGGCGCACATCAAGCCGCTCCTCGGGCACCGCCAGGTCGCATCGCTCAAGCTCGGCGACATCGAAGGCGCCCAGGCGGACATCGTGGCCGGCAAGACCTCAAAATCCCGTGCCGGCAGCCGCGGCGGCGCCACAACCGGCGGCGAAGGCGTGGCCGCGCGAACCATGTCGACGCTGCATTCCATCTTTGAGCACGCGGTTCGCCTCGGGAAGATCGAAGCCAATCCCGCGAAGGGTGTGCGTAGGCTCGCCAGCGCACCGCGCGAACGGCGTCTTAGCCGGAGCGAAATCGAACGGCTGGGCAAGACGCTGCGGGCGGCCGGGGAGGAAGGCGAGCATCCAACCGGCCTTGCCGCCATTCGCTTCCTCCTCCTGACCGGCTTCCGGCGCATGGAAGGTTTGGGGCTGCAGCGCACCTGGTTGGACGAAGAGGAGTGCGCCATCCGCTTTCCGGATACCAAGAGCGGCGCGCAGATTCGCGTGATCGACCAGGCCGCCATCGACCTGCTTCTCGACCAGCCCAAAACCAAATCCCCCTTCTTCTTTCCGGCCGATTGGGGTGAGGGTCATTATCATTGGCGTCGTGCGCGTTCTCGATCGCGTCTGTCAGAAGGCCGGGCTGGTGGACATCACCCCGCACACGTTGCGTCACACCTTTGCGAGCCTTGCGGGCGATCTTGGCTTCTCCGAGCTGACGGTCGCGGCGCTGCTTGGCCATTCCGCCAGGGGCGTCACGCAGCGCTATGTCCACATCGACGAAGCGCTCAGGATGACGGCTGACCGGGTGGCCGATGAGATGGTCGATCTCCTCGATGGGTGGGCGACGCCATCACGCGCTCGTTCCTCTCGCCGTGAGCGATCCGAGCGGAAGCTGGAAGCGGCCGGGACGTGAATGTCCGAAGTTTGCGGCAAGCTTCGGACACCAGAGCGCGCCCTTTGTCCGAAGAATGTGGCACTCTTCGGACATGACCTTGCATATGTCCGAAAAATGTATCATATTTCGGACATGGCGACCTCAGCACACGATAGTGACCTTCGCTCCCGGCTCCTCGCCCGGATCGCCACCAGCCCGAACGAGGTCTGGACGCCCGGCGATTTCGCCGATCTCGGCGGCCGCGCCGCCATCGACAAGACCCTGCAGCGCCTCTCCACTGCAGGCGATCTACGCCGCATCGACCGCGGTCTCTACGATCAGCCCCGCAAGAATGAGCTGACCGGCCGCCCCACCGTGCCCGATTATCGCGCCGTCATCCGCGCCGTCACCCGCCGCGACCAGGCGCGTGCCGTGGTGGACGGCATGACCGCCGCGAACGATCTCGGCCTCACCACCGCCGTGCCCGCGCGCATCGAGGTGCTGGTGGATGCACGCCTGAAACCGATCAAGCTTGGTAGCCAAGAGATCCACTTCAAGTTCGCCGCGCCCAGCCGCCTCTATTGGGCCGGTCGGCCGGCGATGCGCGTTGTCCAGGCGCTGCACTGGATGCAGGACATGCTAACCCAAGACGATGAGCGCACCCGCGTCCAGGCCGCGCTGCGCCGCCTTTTCGCCGACCCGCAGCACGGGCAGGCGATCCGTGATGATCTGCGCGCCGGCCTCTCCGCGCTGCCCATCTGGATGCAGGAGTTCCTGCGAGACCTGCTTGGCGCAACCGATGCGGACGAGGGCCAGTCATGACCAACGCCGCGTACAGGCAGGTCATCGCCGCGCCGCCGGGTGACCGGCTCGATCTGTTTCTCACCACCGCCAATCGGCTCGGCACGCCGATCGGTAATGTTGAAAAGGATTTCTGGGTCTGCTGGACCCTGAATGCGCTCTATCACGAACGGCCCGCCGGCGGACCACGCCTGCTGTTCAAGGGCGGCACCTCGTTGTCGAAAGCTTATGGCCTAATCGAGCGCTTTTCCGAGGACGTCGATGTCACCGTCTTCCGCGGCGACCTCAATGAGGCCGCTTCGGTCGAGGAACTGGAGGCTCTGTCGAACAAGAAACGCCGCGCCAGGCTTGACGCGATCCGGGACGCATGCCGTGCCTATATCACGGGTCCGCTCAACGAATTCCTCAGCGCGCAGCTCGGTGACGCCATCAATGGCACCGGGCGGATTGAGATCGACGAAGCCGATCCCGATGGTCAGACGTTGCTCGTCTGGTATCCCGAGGTCGAGCCACGCGACGGAGCCTATGTGCGGCCGGCAGTGCGAATCGAATCCGGCGCGAAGTCAGCGCTCGATCCCAACCGTCCCGTTACAATTCGACCCTATGTCAGTGAGGAGGCCGGTGGGCTTGATCTGACGGTCGCCGGCGTCACCACGATTGAAGCCACCCGTACCTTCTGGGACAAGGTGGTGATCGCCCATGGCTTGCGGCGCTGGTACGAACGGCGCGGCGTGCTCCGGCAGGAAGGCCAGCGCGTGTCACGGCACTATTACGACCTGCATTGCCTGCTCGGCTCCGAGGTCGGAAAAGCGGCGCTCGCGGATCGCGAGCTCGGCGCCGATTGCGTGCGCTACGCCCGCATGTTCTTTGATCGACCGGACTATGATCTGACCTCCGCCGCCCCGGGATCATTTGCCATCGCACCGATCAGCGAGATGATTGATGCGCTTGGTCGTGATTATGCCAACACTACTGCCATGATCTTTGGCGCGGCTCCCGGATTCGAAGATATCCTGGCGACCGCCACACAGATCGAGCGGATCATAAACGACGGGACTTAGCCAAGTTACGTTCAAACAGCATGACTTTCCTCAGTGGAAGACTCGTCGTTGCCTGGCACCCTCTACTCAATAGACTTTTCGATGAACCCGAGCGTGTTGGCGTTCTCAACCAGTGTGCGGACCTTTGCGCGCTCCAGCCCCGATGGAACCTCCGCGTCAATCTCAAGCTTGAGCTTCACCTCGCATCCCGGCAGCGTCGTTAGCTGCTCGACGATCGCCTCGACGATCTGATGCATGTCCCTGGCGGGTCGATCCGGTGAGATCATCACTGTGCCAGTAAACCGCGTCGGCTTCTTTTTGGTAGGGGGCGGCTCCGGCGCACCACCGGTCGGCTGCCCTCCCGTCTCGGGCGGCCTATCGCCCGGTCCTTCTGGATCGCCGGCCGGCCCCGGTTGCACCGGTCCCGGCCGGTGCGCATCGGCCACATCCGGTTTGACGATGACACTGTCGCTGTCGATGACGACCGCCGCATTGACGGCTCGTTCGATCGCGAGTCCCAGATATGTGCCGGACTTCTCGTCCCAACGCTCGGCATAGGCGAAGGCCCCCGGAAGCATGCCCCCCCACTGCAGCCTGTACAGCCTTGACCAGGACTCCCTGATTCTTCAGCCGCGGCAGGTACGTGTAGCGGTTCAGGTACTCCCACAGGTTCTTCAGGAATAAATGGTCCTTGCCGTTCCAGATGTATTTCTGAAGCTCGCGATCCAGCCGCGCCGGCCCAAGTTCGGGCAACAGGCCTTCGTCGCTGACCAGCTTCTTGCTGGCGCGGGCTAGCAGCCCATCCTGAGCGGGAACCTTTGCCGACGTCCATTCGAGATCGGCCTGTGCGCTTTCCTGAATCGGATAGAGAAGATAGCACCAGGCTTCCTTCAGGCGCGTCTTCAAGGTTTCATTGCTTTCTGCCAGCTTCGCTTTGGCGAGCGCGCTGTCGCTTTGCGTCAGGTTGAGGCGGTCGGTTTCCCGAACGATCTCCGCCCAGGCGAGTGCTGAGCGCATCGCGGCTTTCAGATTGTCGAGTTGGCGGTACTCGGCCGCCAGGAAGACCAGCATGTTCCTGTAGATGCGCGGCGTGCTGCCGCGCTGCATCAGGATGTCTTTGGCTTCCGCCAATGCCTCCGACCCATCCCGCCCCGTGTGCGGGTGAGCGACACCGAGTATGACGGCGCGGACGCCGCCCGGCTCGTCGGGCACATCCGACGAGCTTCCCGGCGCAACCTGCACGGCGTCGAAATGTCCGCGATCCGCAAGGCCATTAATGTAGGCCACAAGCGCCTTGTCGATCTCCATCAGCACGAGTGCTTCTTCGAACTGCCCCGCGCGATCGGCGGCAATCCGGTTGAGACTCGCCGACATCGAATACCAGTACCGGCCAAGGTCGCTGTGCATGAACTTGGCCTGGTTGGTCAGCCGGCGCAGGGCATCGCCGAAGATGGCTGGCCGCTCGGCCGGCTGCACCACGCCGAGGTTGATCTGTTTGTCGTCGAGGACCTTGTTTTCCTGGCCGTGAGTGGGAGCAGTGCCCATGAATACGGCGCGAGCGACACGGCGCGTTGCGGAATAGCGATTCAGGTTCGGAGCGGATTGGTCGATCTTGTAGGGCGTCGAGGTCACGCCATCGACGTCGCCAGCGATGATCGACTGCCAACTTGTGTCGAGATAGTGAAGCAATTCCGGTTCGACCCGGGCCGTACTGATCGCCACGCTGCCGGGCATGATCATGACCGAAGGGTCATTGCCCATCCAGAGCTCGTGGATCACTTGCGCCATCAGACGCAGGACGCCGCGCGTTCGCTGGAACTTCTCCAACGAACCCCAGCTCGTGTAAAGCTGGTCGAACAGTTCGGGATGGATCGGGTAGGCCTTCTCTAGCTTTCGCCGGTAGTCTTCGTCGGCACAGCCCTGCGGGAAGTCGTTGGTGTTCTCCCGATAAAGCTTCGCGAACTGCTTCAGTGTGTTGTCGCGGTGGTGGAATTTGTCGCCGGGAATTTCCTTGAACAGGCGGCGCCTGACGATCTCATAGCTTCCTGACTGGCCTGGCGCCACGACGATTCCACTCGGCTGAAGGTCTGCTTCAACCTCGCGAGAGCCTCCTGACCGCCTTCGCCACCGACCTCGATCTGCGATGCGGGGAGCGAGGCGACCAGCAGCGTGCCCGGGCTCCCCTTAACGGCCTCGGTAAGCGCTTGAACGAAGGACAGATTGGCGTCGAAGGAGCCCGAGGGCAGTCCGTCGACCTTGTAGATCTGGCGGAGATACGCGACCCATTCGTCAATCAGGATCAGGCAAGGCGCACATTTCTTGAAGATCGCCTCAAGGAGGTTCGAGCCGGGCGCAATGCCGCGTGCATCGTTCTCGGCGATCATGGCGAAAACTTCTGAGCCGCCCAACTGCCATGCGAGTTCACCCTAAATCGTTGAAACCGCTTATGCACATAGCTCCGGTTGCGAGAGTTTGCCACCAGATGTTGAGGTTGAGGTTAGGGCGGGGGAGCGGGTGGAATGCTCCCGATACGTTCCTGCCGACGGAGCCCCCACATGAAACAGCTCCCCGACAGCCTCCTCGCTTTCCAGCACATGGTCCCGGACGATGACGCCTGCGCCGCCTGGCTGATCGAAATGCGCTGGCCGGACGGCTTCGTCTGTCCCAGGTGCGGCCATGAAAAGGGATGGGCGCTGCGCAGAAAAGCACACACCTTCGCGTGCACCGGCTGCCGCCGGCAGACTTCGGTGACGGCCGGGACGATCCTGCACGTCAGCAAGCTGCCGCTCACCGTCTGGTTCTGGGCCGCCGACCTGATGGCGACCCACTCCAACGGCATCTCTGCCCTGCAGCTCCAGAAACAGCTCGCTTCGGCTCTTATCGCAGCGCCTGGCTGCTCGCCCACAAGCTGTGCGCCAGCATGGTCGAGCCCGAGCGTAACCCGTTGTCGGGCCTGGTGGACATCGACGAGGCCAGCCGTCCATGTCGTCGGGAAGACCGCCGCTTACCTCGTCCTGCCGTGGATCCACCAAGTCTTCTCCAACCTCAAAGGATGGGCGCGAGGCGTCTACCACGGGCTGCACCGCAAGCATCTGCAGGCCTATCTCGATGAGGTCGTCTTTCGCTTCAACCGCCGCAAAACCCGCCACGATGCTTTCCGCTCGCTCTTCCGCCTCGCCACCAATGCACAACCCCTTACCTACAGCATATTGATCGAACCGGAACCATCTGCATAAGCGGTCCAGCAGAATTACCGCAATATCGACCTGAGTACGTCGGAACAGCAACTCGTCGCCGATGCGCGATCGTGCTGGGAGAACACTGTCGGCGGGCTTCAGGACGCCATGCGTGTCCAGGCCGGCGTGGTCGGCAATATCGAAACCAATCGCGCGCAGATGTCGGCGCTGGTCGGCCAGAGCCAGGGCGCGACCGGCGCCTTGCAGGCGACACAGGCCGGCAACCAGCTTCTCGCGCTTCAGGCGCAACAGCTCGCCGACATCACCGCCGTCATTGCCGCAAACGGCCGGGCCCAGGCCCTGACCGATGCCGAGCGCGCAGCCGCGGCCGAACAGGGTCGCATCCAGCGCGAACGGTTTCTCACGCCGGGCACCGGCTACCAGCCCGGCAATGCCCAGATGTTCAACAACGGCAACTGACGAGCCAGACGGCCGGAAAGGGGAAACTGATGGAGGGCAAGATGCTGGCGCGGATCGCGGCCATCATCTTCGTTGCCTTCGCCATCACGGCGACGGTGATCGAGATGACGCGGAAGGATGAGCCGGTGCGACCGGCCTTCGCGCCGGCGCTGGCTCCTTCCGCCGACCCGCTGCGCGCAGCCCAGCGCCGCTGTCAGCAGATGGGAGAGGCCGCCGCGAACGATCCCGAATGTCTGCGCACCTGGGCGGAAACCCGCGATCGCTTCCTCGGTCGCACGCCGGCCCCCGTCACCCCCCAGAGCAGAGAGGACTAGCGATCCATGGGCGGCACGGGCGTCATCGACAGTTTCCTCGGAGTCTTCACCAGCTATATCGATAGCGGCTTCGGTCTGCTCGGCGGCGAGGTAGCGTTCATCGCCACGACGCTGATCGTCATCGATGTGACGCTGGCCGCGCTGTTCTGGTCATGGGGCGCCGCCGACGACATCATCGCCCGTCTGGTGAAGAAGACCCTGTTTGTCGGCGTATTCGCCGACATCATCGGCAACTGGAACAATCTCGCCCGCATCGTCTTCGAGAGCTTTGCCGGCCTCGGCCTGATGGCGTCCGGCACCGGCTTCACCGCGGCCGACCTGATGCGGCCCGGTCGTGTCGCCCAGACCGGCCTCGATGCCGCCCGGCCTCTGCTCGAGTCGATCTCCGACCTGATGGGCTGAGTCGCCTTCTTCGAGAACTTCATCCAGATCGCCTGCCTGCTTTTTGCCTGGGCACTGGTGCTTCTCGCCTTTTTCATCCTCGCCATCCAGCTCTTCATCACCCTGATCGAGTTCAAGCTGACGACGCTGGCAGGATTCGTACTCATTCCCTTCGGCCTCTTCGGCAAGACCGCGTTCATGGCTGAACGGGTGCTGGGCAACGTGATCTCGTCCGGCATCAAGGTTTTGGTGCTGGCGGTCATCATCGGTATCGGCTCGACGCTGTTTTCGCAGTTCACCGCCGGCTTCGGCGGTGTCACCCCGACCATCGACGAGGCCATGGCCGTGGTGCTGGCCGCGCTGTCACTGCTCGGGCTCGGCATCTTCGGACCCGGTATTGCGAACGGAATCGTGTCCGGCGGACCGCAACTCGGTGCTGGGGCCGCTGCTCGCGGCGGCGTCACCGCGGCGGGAGGGGCAGCGACAGCCTACAGCCTTGGCTCGGCCGGTCAGTCGGGCGCCGCAGGCGTCGCCTCTGGGCTCGGCGCTGTAGCGAGCACAGGTGCGCGCGCGCCAACGCCTCCGGCAGCCTAAGGCAGAGCTTTCAAGCCGGCGGGCGAGCCGCCTTCGAGACGTCGGGCGGCACCGTAGGCAATGCGGGCGGCGCAACAACCGCCGCGGCTGCACCATCCCCCTCATCCGCCTCCGACGGTCCTCCGGATTGGGCCAAGCGCATGAAGCGCTCTCAGCGGCTCTCCCATGGCGTCCAGGCCACTGCCCATGCCGTGCGATCCGGCGACAGCCATGGCGGCGCCAGTTCCGTCAACCTTTCCGAAGGGAACCGCTCATGAGCTTCTTCAAACGATCCTCGACCCACTACGGCAAATCTCCCGGACCCGAGACGCCCTATCAGCGTGCTGCCCAGGTCTGGGACGAACGCATCGGCTCGGCCCGTGTGCAGGCGCGCAACTGGCGGCTGATGGCGTTCGGCTCGCTGATCCTCTCCGGCGGCTTCGCTGGAGCACTGGTCTGGCAGTCTGCCACCGGCTCGATCGTGCCCTGGGTGGTGCAGGTCGACAATTCGGCCAGGCGCAGGCCGTCGCCCCCGCCACGGCCGACTACCAGCCCACCGATCCGCAGATCGCGTTTCATCTGGCGCGCTTCATCGAGCAGGTGCGCGCGATTCCTGCCGACGCGATCGTGGTGCGTCAGAACTGGCTGCGCGCCTACGACTTCACTACAGACCGTGGGCGCTCGCGCTCAACGACTATGCACGGGCCAATTCTCAGCCGCGCGCCGGAAGCTCCGGAAATGAGCAGCGGCGACCGCATAGCGCAAATGTCTCAGTTCGATACCGCTGCCAGTGATCGGAACTCCTCCTGGCGCCTCCGGCCTTGTCCAGCCTGGCGCCGCTGGAGACATTATGTTCGGCCGGCGCGTGACCGCTTCAACAGTATGGCTTTGACACGCCGGAATTGTGGCTGCACGGACCATGCAACCGACTCGGATCATCAGAGCCGCTGACAGGAGTATAATCCGACGAGCCCGGAAACGCTAATGAGAAGCATTCGCATATCTAGGGGTCAGTTCCCTTGTCAGTGGACCGCCGTCAGCGCGCTATGGCATCCGGTGACTTTTATCCGGCAGCATAGATTGCGCCTAGATCATGACTGGCAGAGGTCGCTCTAAGAAAAAACGGCCTCGAAGGGCCGTTCTCAAGTACTTGATTTTCTTTAGGAAATTTGGAGCGGGCGATGAGATTTGAACTCACGACTTCAACCTTGGCAAGGTTGCGCTCTACCCCTGAGCTACGCCCGCATCCCGTCGCAGATAATAGCCATTGCGGCTGATATTGCAAGCCACGTGTGGTGATTTTGTTGAGGGTCGGGCGAGTCTCTCACCCGGCAGGCGCCCGCCCTTCGCTGCACGGCCCCTGTTGCGTTTCGGACTCCGGGCAGGGTTGCCTACCTTTGCGAATTCAGACAATACAAACTTGCGTTCCTGTTTTTTCTATTTTCGGCAAAAGGGTAGCGACTTCCGTCGGGAATCGTTTTGCCTAGAATCCCGACACAATGCCGAAGACCTGTGAAGCCCAACAGGGCCATAGACTGTCCGGGTGCTGGCTGCCTCGGCTTTCGGACATAGCCGACAGGGCGTCAACAGATCCTGTTGCCATCTGACCGGGACGCGCAGCGGGATGCGAGCTGTGGAAGCGATACGAGGATGATCGCTCTTTCGACCGCACGCTGCCATGTCCGACCCGTCTGCCCTTGTGCGGCGAGCATGATTCCGCTGAACAGGTTCGAGCGATTTGGGCTGACGGAGTCGCCATTTCTGCGTTCATGAGGTACAAGCAGGCATGCCTGCAACCGTTCGTTCGGACCTGTCCAGATGAAAGATGGCGCGCCCGCCGCAGATGACGTCATGCCGGCCCCGGTAACGCCCCAAGAGGTTTTCGACCGGCTTGAAGACCTCGGTATCCAGGCGACGACATATACCCATCCGGCTCTGTTTACCGTCGAGGATTCGAAGACCCTGCGCGGTGACCTGCCGGGCGTGCATTGCAAGAATCTGTTTCTGCGCGACCGCAAATACCGCATGTGGCTGGTGGTCTGCCGGGAAGATCTCAGGATCAATCTCAAGCTCCTCAGCACGAGGCTCGGTACCGACCGACTGTCCTTTGGCAGTCCGGACCGGCTGATGAAGACCCTCGGCGTCAGTCCCGGCAGTGTCTCGCCTTTCGCGCTGATCAATGATACGAAATGCAAGGTCACCGTGATTCTCGACAGGATGATGCTTGCCGGCTCGCCGCTCAACTATCATCCGGCCTCGAACGAGATGACGACGGCGATCAAGCCGGACGATCTGCTCGCTTTCATCCGAGCTTGCGGGCATGATCCCGCGATACTTGATCTCGATCATGGATGATTGACCCACCTTGTCTTTACAAAAGGCAAGGCCACATAACAGACACAAATCTGATCCGGGACGGGACTTGAAATGGACACGCTGATTGCCGACGGGGCAGGCCGCGCCGACCTCATCAAGGATGCCACGACCGCCACTTTCATGGCGGATGTTGTCGAAGCGTCGTCGGACGTGCCGGTGGTGGTCGACTTCTGGGCGCCATGGTGCGGACCATGCAAGCAATTGGGGCCTATCCTCGAAAAAGTGGTTCGCGATGCCGCGGGCGCGGTGCGGCTGGTCAAGGTCGATATCGACAAGAGTCCCGAAATCGCCCAGCAGATGCGAATCCAGTCGATTCCCGCCGTGTTCGGTTTCAGGGACAGACGTCCGGTTGACGGCTTCGCCGGCGCCTTGCCGGAAAGCCAGATCCGCGATTTCATCAGCCGGCTCACGGGTGGTGCGGCCGGGAGTTCGCCGGTTGCCGAAGCGTTGGAGGCTGCCGAGGCAATGTTGGCGGATCAGGATTTTCGCGGGGCTGGCGGGCTCTTCAGCCAGATCCTGCAGCAGGATCCGGAGAATATCGCAGCCCTCGCCGGGATGGTAAGAAGCCTGATCGGTGTCGGGGAAACCGGGTCGGCCCGGGAAATGATCGACGGCCTGTCTGAGGACCAGAAAAAGACCCGGGAAATCCAGGCAGCGCTTTCGCAACTCGACCTCGCCGACGCCGGTGCCGCTGCTGGCGATGTCGCCGAACTGCGCAGGGTCGTCGACGCCAATCCGAAGAATCTCGACGCGCGGTTCGACCTTGCAATGGCGCTTTATGCCGCCAACGATCGGGAAAGTGCGGTCGAGCAGCTCCTTGAGAGTTTCCGCATTGACCGGAACTGGAATGACGATGCGGCCCGCAAACAACTGCTCAAGCTGTTCGAGGCTTTCGGGAACAGCGACCCGTTGACCGTACGCGCTCGCAAACGCCTGTCATCGATCCTGTTCTCGTAGCAGGAGGAATGTAGCAAGGACGCTGCCATGGCGCAGACATACGGATTTGTGACCCGGTTTGCCGATCTTCCGGCAGCACTGCCGGTCTTTCCGCTTGATGGCGTCCTGTTGCTGCCGGGTGGCCGGCTGCCGCTCAATATCTTCGAGCCCCGGTATCTTGCGATGGTTGACGATGCCCTCGCCGGTGACCGTCTGATCGGCATGCTTCAGCCGCAGGCGGGAGAAGGTGATGCCGTGGTGCCACAGCTCTATGCAACCGGCTGCGCCGGACGCCTGACATCGTTCTCTGAAACCGGCGACAACCGCTATCTCATCACGCTGTACGGAGTTTCCCGGTTTGATGTTGTCCGGGAGATTGAATCGGACCGCGGTTATCGGCGCATCGTGCCGGACTGGGCGCAGTGGCGCGACGACACCACGCAGGAACCGGATCCGGACATCGATCGCGGACGGTTGCTCGAGACGCTGCGCCGGTTCTTCGACAGCAAGGCAGCCCAGGTCGACTGGGACCGGATCGAGCAACTGCACGATGTGCCGTTGGTGACCACGCTCGCCATGATCTGTCCGTTCGATGCCTCGGAGAAACAGGCGCTGTTGATGGCCGAAGATTCCGCTGCACGGGCAAAGGCCATGGTCGCCATGTTGGAAATGGCGCTGTACTCGACTGGCGGGACCGAAAATGCCAGGCATTGATGACAAGACGAACGCTGCGCCGACCGATGGCCGAAACCCGGGCCGACCTGGCGAACGTGATGTCGATCCGCGGCTGCTCGAGCTTCTGGTTTGTCCACTGACCAAGGCGCCGTTGCGCTATGACCGGTCGGCCCATGAGCTGATCAGCGATCAGGCCGGCCTCGCCTTTCCGATCCGTAACGGGGTTCCCATCATGCTGGTCGACGAGGCCCGGAGACTCGATGATGATCCGGTTTCGGAAGGGGCACGGGCGCTGGCCCGGAATGAGATTGCCGGTGACCAATGAGCGATGAGTTCACAACCCGGTACTGGCCGGTCGAAATCCGGGTGAAGACGGCGGAAAAATGTCTGGAGATCGATTTCGACAATGGTGACAGTTTCACGATTCCTGCGGAATTGCTGCGCGTCGAAAGTCCCTCGGCCGAAATCCAGGGGCACGGACCGAGCCAGAAGACTACGATCGGCGGCCGCCGCCATGTCGGCATTCTGGCTGTCGAACCGGTCGGGAATTACGCCGTGCGGATCCGTTTTGACGATCTCCATGACACCGGACTCTATTCATGGCGCTACCTGCATGACCTGGGGTCGCGCCGCGACAGTTTGTGGCAGGATTACCTCAAGCGCCTTGATGAACTGGGGTTGAGCCGCGACCAGCCGGCCACGGACGAACCGTAATCCCGGCGCAATGTCATGCAGGTGAGCTTGCATCAAGGGCTTGTTTTATCTGGCCGGATCCGGGGTCACGCTGTTTTGTGAATAGCGGGTTCCTGGGTCTTGGGCGCGACCGGCACTGCGGTTTTTGTCCTGATCTCCGTAAAATGATGTGTGATGAATTTTGATCAAAGGGATGGCTTTGACGTCTCCTGTCGGCATCTACAGGAACATGTACCGCGAATTAGATTCGATGATTGTGGGATTATCGTGCGTGAATCGGGAGTCTTCTACGAGCATCTCGAATTTTTATTCCGAATTCTGGATCTTCATAAGCGCGTCAATATAGATGCTTGTAAAGAGCGATAATAACGCTACGCATACTGTATGTATCGAAACGGAATTCCAGAATTAGCGATGAGAGATGAATTTCATCTTGTAATTTGCGATCATGAATGTGCAAGCCAATAATACCATGAGAAGTTCGGGGAAAACGGCAACCATATTCCATCGAAAGTAGGCCACGCTCAATAGTCCAAGACTTGCCAGGTAGAGAAAAGCTTTTATATGGGCTTTCCAGCCCCCTATTGTTCCTGCGTTGCCTCTGGATGCGTATCGTCGTCCGTGCCCAACAAGAATTACGGTCCCATAACCGAGAAGCGCAATCGTGGCATGACGGAATTGCTCAAGGCTCGAAGCAAGATAATCCTCAATCGAGAAAAACCATGTCGAATCGATACCGAAATGCCGGTAGACGATAGCTGTGTGAATGATGTTATGGCAGGCGGCCCTGCAAAAGGCTGGGAAGATCGCCGGCAAGTCCCATGGCGTGACGCATCAGCATGTGTTTCAAGGGCCGAATCCGGTTGACCATGCCAAGACCGGCCGAACGCGCGGCCCGGAGTGCTCGCATTTCATTGGAGAATAGACGGTTGAGCCCGTCGGTCGCAACGACCAGCGCCATCATGTCGGTGTTGCGGCGGGACTGAAACCGTCGCAGGGTCTCGGCACTCCCGATATCAAGGCCGATGCGGCTTGCAGCGGTCATCTCTTCGGCCAGGACCGCGATATCCCGCAATGCGAGATTGAAGCCTTGGCCCGCGATCGGATGCAGGCCGTGCGCCGCGTCGCCGATAAGCGCCAGCCGGGGTGCGATCAGGCGTTGCGCGATCGTCAGGGACAGCGGGAAAGACCAGCGTCCGCCAATGATTTCCAGGCAGCCGAGGCTGTCGCCGAAACGGGCCGTCAGCGCCGTGGCGAGCCAGGGATCATCAAGTTGCAGCAGACTCCGGGCGGTTTCAGAAGCTTCGGTCCAGACGACGGAAGAGCGATTGCCGGACATTGGCAGGAAGGCAAGCGGGCCCCCAGGCAGGAAGCGTTCATGCGCGACGCCGTGATGTGGATGATCATGCCCGACGCAGAACACGAGGCTGATCTGGCGGTAATCCAGTCGCGTGACCTGGATGCCGGCCTGCTGGCGCATTCGACTGTCGCGGCCGTCGGCCGCGACCAGGATCCGGGTTCTGACCGTCCGCCCGTCATCGAGCCATGCCGTCAGACCGGCACTGTCAGCGGCGAAATGCTCAACCGTTACACCGCTCAGGAGTGTGATGCCGGAGGCCTTGTCGATACCATCGGTCAGCGCGGCGAGGATCAACGCGTTTTCGACGATGTGACCCATCGGCTGATTGCCGACTTCACTGTGATCGTAATGAACGAAGCATCGTGAGTCGCCGTCCGAAACCCGTATGTCAAGGATCGGTTCAGACTGCTCCGAGACCTCTTTCCATAACCTCAGGGCTTCGAACATTGCCCGGCCGCCGGCCGCAATTGCCGTTGTCCGCCCATCGCGCTTCTGCCGTCGGGCAAGATCGGTTGTTTGCGGATCGGTCAGAACGACGGTATGGCCGCAGCGGGCGAGGGCAACCGCGGCCGCGAGGCCGGACAGTCCGCCGCCGACGACAAGGCAATCACCGTCGATGGGTGTGTTGTCTGGCTTCGGCATGGCGGTGCCTCGTTCCGGTCGGTGCGACACCGGGAATCATAACGATATTGACGGTGTTCGCCACATTCAATTGACAGCGAAAACTGCACAATTTTCGTTCAGATTTGTCAAATTGCCCAAATTAACGGCATTGCTGCGCTGCGGCAATGCAAACGAATGTCGTCATCGTGTCCAGATTAAATATGCAAAATCCGATCATTAGGACGGATTCGACGGTATTGGCACGATTCTTGAACGGTTACAAGAGTCGATGGTGCGGTGCGGCATAAACCATTGGCATCGAATCTGGGACACAAATTTGGAAGAAACGGGGACGACATGAAACTGGTTGTGGTGATCATCAAGCCTTTCAAGCTGGACGAGGTCCGGGAAGCGCTGACCGGGTTAGGCATACAAGGCCTTACGGTAAGCGAGGTCAAGGGTTTCGGCCGGCAGAAAGGGCAGACGGAAATTTATCGTGGAGCGGAGTACGCGGTGAATTTCCTGCCGAAGGTAAAGATTGAAATTGCCGTTACCGACAATCTGACAGAGCAGGTTGTCGAGGTGGTTCAGCATGCTGCGAGTACCGGCCGTATCGGTGATGGCAAGGTCTTTGTATTGGATCTTTCGACAGTAGTCCGCATCCGCACCGGTGAGTCCGGTGTCGATGCGCTCTAGTCCGGATTGCAGACGTTTGAATGGCGGATCGGGCGGCGGAGGGACGCCGGTCCAGTCCGCAGGGAAAGGAATATCATGAAAAAGTTCTGGTTGTTCTCGCTGTTCTGCCTGACCTTCGGCCTGTCGACGGTCGTGATCAGCGGCACGGCTTCGGCCGATGTCTCCGCGGAGACAGCGTTCATTCTCAACACTCTGTCGTTTCTGATGCACGGCTTCCTCGTCATGTGGATGGCCGCCGGCTTTTGCATGCTCGAGGCCGGGTTGGTGCGCTCGAAAAACACGACGATGCAATGTTCGAAGAATATCGGTCTGTATTCGGTTGCCGGTCTGATGTACTGGCTGATTGGTTACAATCTCATGTACCAGGGTGTCGATGGTGGCTGGATGGGGAGTCCGGGCCACTGGAGCGCCGCCGACCCGTCGGTTACGGCGGATGGTTTCGCGGCCAATGAGAACAATGTCTATGCCTCTGGTTCGGACTGGTTCTTCCAGATGGTGTTTGTGGCGGCTGCCGGCTCGATCGTATCCGGTACGGTGGCAGAACGCATAAAGGTCTTTCCGTTCCTGGTTTTCGTGGTCGTGCTGACTGCGATTATCTACCCGATCCAGGGTTCCTGGACCTGGGGCGGTGGCTGGTTGTCCGAAATGGGCTTTTCGGATTTCGCTGGCTCGACCATCGTGCATTCGGTCGGTGGCTGGGCTGCTCTCGCCGGTGCCCTGATCATCGGCGCTCGCAAGGGCAAATATGGCGCGGATGGCAGGGTCAATCCGATGCCCGGCTCGAACCTGCCGATGGCTACAATGGGAACCTTTATCCTGTGGCTCGGCTGGTTCGGTTTCAATGGCGGTTCGCAGCTGGCAATGGGCAGCGCCGCTGATGCCGTCGCGATCTCGACGATCTACATCAACACCAATCTTGCCGCTGCCGGCGGCGTGGTGGCGGCCATTGTCCTGACCCAGGTCATTTACAAGAAGCTTGACCTCACGATGCTTCTCAACGGCGCGTTGGCCGGTCTGGTGGCGATTACGGCAGAACCTCTGGCGCCGTCGCCGGGTCTTGCGATCATCATTGGTGCGGTTGGCGGCGTTCTGGTGGTTGTATCGATCCCGATCCTGGACAAGTTCCGGATTGACGATGTCGTCGGTGCCATTCCAGTGCATCTCGTGAGCGGTATCTGGGGGACCATCGCCGTGGTCTTCAGCAATGGCGATGCATCCATTGGTACCCAGATCACGGGTATCGTGGCCGTCGGCATCTTCGTATTCGTAGCAAGCGCAATCGTCTGGTTTGTCCTCAAGATGACGATCGGTGTTCGGCCGGACGAGGACGACGAGGCGGTCGGGCTCGACCGCAGCGAATGTGGGATGGAAGCTTATCCCGAGTTCGGGCGTGGATCGCAAACGATCTGATCGGTATCGCACAGCAACACCGTACAGGCGGGCCCGGGACTCTACGGGCCCGCCTTGCTTTGCGGGATCTGTTCCGGAGTTCGGCAATTGGATCTCATACCGTATTGATTTAACGTCATTTATATATTGGATCAGATACGATCTGTCAGGGTAGCAGGCGGTCCGGTTTCGGGTCTGGCCGCGTGCCAGGATTGTCTGCCGGACTCCGGCGCAAGGATTGTGTGCTTGTCCGGCATGTATCGGATCCCGGACAGCTTGCTCCGGTGCCGCGCGATTGTCGGTCAGCGGTGGTTGCGTCGTGGTACCAGGGTGTGGATAGTTGTATTTGGTAGACAGCGTCGGGAACGGTCCCGCTGGCGATTCGGTTTCGGGACTGAGGACAGAACGGGAGATCCCTGCAGATGTCGGACAATATACTGTTTCAGGTGCCTGATTCCGTCAGGCAAGCCGCCCTGATCGACGATGAGGGTTATCAGGCGATGTACGAGCGTTCGATCGTTGATCCGGACGCTTTCTGGGCTGAACAGGGCAAGCGTATCGACTGGATCAAACCCTATAGCCGGATCAGGGATGTCTCATACGACCAGACTGACCTGCATATCAAATGGTTCCATGACGGAACCTTGAACATCTCGGTCAATTGCCTCGACCGGCATCTCGAAACCCGTGGCGATCAGATCGCGATTGTCTGGGAAGGCGATGATCCGGCTGACAGCAGGCATATTACCTATCGGGATCTGCATCGTGAAGTCTGCAAGTTTGCCAATGCCCTCAAGTCTCTCGGCGTGGGCCGCGGTGACCGGATCACGATCTACATGCCGATGATTCCGGAAGCGGCCGTCGCAATGCTTGCCTGCGCCCGGATCGGCGCGATCCATTCGGTTGTCTTTGGCGGGTTTTCGCCCGATGCCCTGGCTGGCCGCATCCAGGATTGTGACAGCACGCTCATCATCACTGCGGATGAAGGATTGCGCGGCGGCCGCACGGTTCCGCTCAAGGCCAATACCGACAAGGCGCTTGCATCTTGTCCGATGTGCCGGACCGTCGTTGTGGTCAAGCGAACCGGTGGCGCCATCAACTGGACCGATGGCCGCGACCATTGGTACGAGGACATCATGGCGTCGGCGTCGGCCGACTGCCTGCCGGAGGAGATGGCCGCCGAGGATCCATTGTTCATCCTCTATACGTCGGGCTCGACCGGCAAGCCGAAAGGAGTGCTGCACAGCTCCGGTGGCTACATTGTTTATGTCTCCATGACCCATCAATATGTCTTCGACTACCGGGATGGCGAAGTCTATTGGTGCACGGCCGATGTCGGATGGGTTACGGGACACAGCTATATCGTTTACGGCCCAATGGCCAATGGCGCCACGACACTGATGTTCGAAGGCGTGCCGAACTACCCCGATTCCAGCCGTTTCTGGCAGATCTGCGACAAACACCAGGTGTCAATTTTCTATACCGCGCCGACGGCGATCCGGGCGTTGATGCGCGAGGGTGACGATCCGGTCAAGGCGGCTGATCGAGCGTCGTTGCGATTGCTCGGTTCGGTCGGTGAGCCGATCAATCCGGAAGCCTGGCTTTGGTACTACAATGTTGTCGGCAACGGGCGTTGTCCGATTGTTGACACCTGGTGGCAGACCGAAACCGGCGGTATCCTGATCACGCCGCTGCCCGGCGCCACCGCGCTGAAGCCGGGTTCGGCGACGCGGCCGTTCTTTGGTGTGAGGCCGATGATCGTTGACACGGACGGCCGCGAACTCGACGGTGCCGCCACCGGCAACCTTTGCATTGCCGAAAGCTGGCCGGGCCAGATGCGCACCGTTTATGGTGACCATGAGCGTTTCTTCCAGACCTATTTTGCGACCTACCCCGGACGGTATTTTACTGGTGATGGTTGTCGCCGCGATGCCGACGGATATTACTGGATCACCGGCCGGGTTGATGATGTGATCAATGTTTCGGGACATCGCATGGGGACTGCGGAGGTCGAGTCCGCTCTTGTTGCCCACGACAAGGTCGCCGAAGCTGCGGTCGTCGGCTATCCGCACGACATCAAGGGTCAGGGTATTTATGCCTATGTGACTCTCAAGATCGGCGAGAATCCAACCGAGGAGTTGCGCCGCGATCTTGTCCAATGGGTGCGCAAGGAAATCGGGCCGATTGCGAGTCCGGATCTGATCCAGTGGGCGCCGGGCCTGCCGAAGACCCGGTCCGGCAAGATCATGCGTCGTATTCTGCGCAAGATTGCTGAGAATGATTACGGCAGCCTTGGTGATGTCTCGACACTGGCCGAGCCAGCCGTCGTCGACGATCTCGTGAACAACCGGATGAATCGCGGATAAGACCGAAAGTTCCGGGTCTTGAGGCTGAACGAGCGGCTGAAACCGCAAGGGTTCAGCCTCTGAGCAGGCTCAGGGCAAAGGGTCGCGCAATACGGCGCTACGCATGCCTTGTGATCACACATCGTTGCGGCGAGGCAAAACCATGAACCTGCCTTGCTGCTCGACAGGCGCGTCACAGGCCGTATAATTCCCGCGAAGCAATGCCGCATTGACGAAAAGGTGGAACATGACAGGGTCGGCTCGCCCAATTTCGCCGCATCTGCAGGTCTATCGGCCGCAATGGACCTCAATCCTGTCGATCCTGCACCGGGCAACCGGCCTCGCGCTGGCTGGCGGAACCGTGTTCCTTGTGTGGTGGGTCTTTGCCGCATCGACAGGGCCGGACTACTTCGCCTTCGTCGAGACCGTCATAGGATCCTGGATCGGGCAGTTGGTCCTGCTTGGATTTTCCTGGGCCTTATTCTACCACCTGTGCAACGGCATCCGGCACCTGTTCTGGGATGCCGGATACGGCTTCGAACTTGATGTGGCCTTCCGGTCAGGCTGGATTGTCGTGGTCGGTTCGGTTGTCCTGACAGCGGTCGCCTGGGCTGTTGGGCGGCTATGTATGTAATCGGCAAGAGGGTGCCATGAACGACAACAGCATGCGGTCCGATCTTGGCCGGGTTCGGGGACTCGGTTCGGCCAGGGACGGTGTGCACCACTGGTGGATGCAACGGGTTACGGCAATCGGGCTGGTTCCTCTGACCCTGTGGTTTGTCGCTTCGATTGCCGGGATGACCGGTGCTGGGCATGCTGAGACGGTCGCCTGGCTGGGATCGCCGTTCGTTGCAATCGCGATGATCATCTTTTTTCTGGCGACTTTCTATCATGCCGCGCTCGGCGTGCAGGTCGTGATTGAGGACTATGTCCATCATGAGGGTTGGAAAGTCTGCTGGCTGATCATCAGCCGGTTGGCTTTTTTCGTGCTTGGCGTGACGGCCATTTTCGCCGTCCTGAAGCTCGCGTTTTAGGGATCCGCGCAGTATGGAAGCCTACAAGATCGAAGAGCATCATTACGACATCGTGGTTGTCGGCGCTGGCGGTGCCGGTCTGCGCGCGACCCTCGGAATGACCCTGGAAGGGCTCAAGACGGCCTGCATTACCAAGGTTTTTCCGACCCGCAGTCATACCGTTGCAGCGCAGGGCGGGGTTGGCGCCGCGCTCGACAACATGGATGAGGCAGACAACTGGCGGTTCCACATGTATGACACCGTCAAGGGGGCTGACTGGCTCGGCGATCAGGACGCGATCGAATACATGTGCCGCAATGCGATTCCTTCGGTTATCGAACTGGAACACTACGGGGTTCCGTTCTCGCGGACCGAAGAAGGCAAGATCTACCAACGGCCGTTTGGCGGTCATACGCTGAACTACGGTCAGCGCATGGCCAAGCGGGCCTGCGCTGCGGCCGATCGTACTGGTCATGCGATTCTGCACACGCTGTATCAGCAATGCCTGCGCAATCAGGCCGAATTCTTCATCGAATTCTTCGCCATCGACCTGATCATGGATGAGGAGGGCGCGTGCCGGGGCGTTGTCGCTCTCGATCTGGCAACCGGCACGCTGCACAGGTTCCGGGCGCATCGGGTCGTTCTGGCAACCGGTGGCTATGGCCGGGCGTATTTTTCCTGTACCTCGGCGCATACCTGTACCGGCGATGGCAATGGCATGGTGTTGCGCGCCGGTCTGCCGCTACAGGACATGGAGTTCGTGCAGTTTCATCCCACCGGCATCTACGGGGCCGGTTGCCTGATTACCGAGGGCGCGCGCGGTGAAGGTGGTTACGTGACAAACGCCGAGGGCGAACGGTTCATGGAACGCTATGCGCCGACCGCCAAGGATCTGGCTTCGCGCGATGTGGTCAGCCGATCGATGACAATCGAAATCAATGAGGGCCGCGGGGTTGGTCCGGAAAAAGACCATATCTTCCTTCATCTGGAGCATCTCGACCCGAAGGTGCTGGCACAACGCCTGCCAGGGATTTCGGAAACTGCGAAGATCTTCGCCGGCGTTGACGTTACCCGCGAGCCGATTCCGATCCTGCCAACCGTGCATTATAATATGGGCGGGATCCCGACGAATTATCATGGCGAGGTTCTGGCGCCTACCGCGGACGACCCGGACCGGATTTGTCCGGGTCTGATGGCGATTGGCGAGGCGGCATGCGTTTCGGTGCATGGCGCAAATCGTCTCGGTACCAATTCACTGCTCGATATCGTGGTCTTCGGCCGCGCTGCGGCGTACCGGGCTGGCGAGACAGTTCGCTCCAGAGACCCGCACCCACCCCTGTCTGCCGAGGCCGGTGAAAAGGCAATAGCTCGGCTTGATCGCGTCCGTAATGCGTCCGGGTCCCGTCGGACCGCTGATATCCGTCTTGAGATGCAACGTGTGATGCAGCAGCATGCAGCGGTGTTCCGCACCGAAGTGCTCCTCCAGGAGGGCGTCACGAAGATCAATACGCTTGCCGGGGCGATGCCGGATCTTTCGGTCAGCGATCGTTCGCTGATCTGGAATTCCGACCTAATCGAGGCGCTGGAACTCGACAACCTGCTCGGCCAGGCCGTCGTGACCCTGACATCCGCTGAACTCCGGAAGGAAAGTCGGGGAGCCCATTCTCATGAGGACTATCCCGACAGGGATGACGAAAGCTGGATGAAGCACACCTGCATGTGGCTGGATGACAGCAACAGCTATCAGGTCATGTATCGTGACGTGCATATGAACACGCTGTCCAATGAAGTGGAATCGATACCGCCGGCAGCGCGGGTCTATTGACGAGCCGGTCTGTTCGACCGGCCTGACACCAACAAGCTGAGAGAAACCAAAGCCGTGGCTGAATTTATCTTGCCGGCCAATTCCAGGGTCAAGATCGGTAATACCTACAAGGCGGCTGAAGGCGCCGGGTCGCTTCGTGCCTTCAGGATCTACCGCTATGACCCGGACAAGATGGAGAATCCGCGGATTGATACCTATGAAATCGATCTCGCAGCCTGCGGCCCGATGGTTTTGGACGCCCTGATCAAGATCAAGAACGAGATCGATACGACCCTGACGTTTCGGCGGTCCTGCCGCGAGGGGATTTGCGGATCCTGTGCCATGAACATTGACGGCACCAACACGCTGGCTTGCCTGAAGCCGATCGACGAGGTGCGATCCGATGTCAAAATCTATCCGTTGCCCCATCTGCCGGTGATCAAGGATCTGGTTCCGGATCTCTCCACCATTTACGCGCAGCTTGCCTCGGTGGAACCCTGGCTCAAGACCCGCACGGCGCCGCCATCGGGCGAAGAACGCCGACAATCGATCGAGGAGCGCGAGAAGCTCGACGGTCTTTGGGAATGCGTGCTGTGTTTCAGTTGTTCGACAGCCTGTCCGAGCTATTGGTGGAACGGTGAGCGTTATCTCGGTCCGGCGGTATTGCTGCAAGCCTATCGCTGGATTGCTGATTCCCGTGACGAGTTTACCGGTGAACGACTTGATGCTCTCGAAGATCCGTTCAGGTTGTACAGGTGCCATACCATCATGAACTGCACGCGAACCTGTCCCAAGGGGCTCAATCCGGCCAAGGTGATCGCAGAGATCAAGAAAATGCTGGTGGTCCGCAAGTAATCCGAAGGCCAGTGCGCAGAACCGTCTGTCAATCCGATGATATGTCTTTGGCGTCTGCGCTTGTCGCGACGCTGCGTCTGGCTGCGGGAGGTCCGGGGTTCGAAGGAACGGCGCCGGATTCCGGCATCCCGAGGACCGGTCCATCGAACCTGATGACGATCTGATGGCACGCAAACAGGATCGGTCGCCGGCAGCTGCCAATATCAAACTCCGGTTTCCTGCATTGGGGGACCGCGCTACTGTTCAACGTTTGGAAGATGCAGCCTGAAAAGGAGCACCGAAGCATGGCCGAAACCAATGAAATGAACGGCGGCGAGGCCTTGGCGCGGGTCTTGAGAGCGCAGGGACTGGGGCCGATGTTTGGGATGGGCGGGTTCCAGTTGCTGCCTTTCTATGATGCCGCCCGCCGGCTCGGACTGGAACATTCGCTGATCAATGACGAGCGTTGCGGTGCCTTTGCTGCCGATGCCTATGCCAAGGTGACCGGTCGGGTCGGGGTCGTCGACGCGACGCTTGGTCCGGGTGCAACAAATCTGGTTACCGGCCTTGTCGAGGCATTGAATGCGGGTTCGCCAATGGTTGCAGTGGTTGGCGACAGTCATCGCCTGCATTCCTGGAAAAACATGACGCAGGAAAGCCGGCAGCTCGAGATTCTCGCTCCGGCCGTAAAGGAGGTGATCCGCGTCGAGATGATTGAGCGGTTGCCGGAACTGGTCGGCCGGGCTTTCCAGGTTGCAACCGCAGGCCGGCCTGGTCCGGTCATACTCGATGTTCCGGAAGATATCTGCCACGGAACATTCCCGTTCGATCCGGACGAACTGGACACGCCGAAGCCCAATCAGGCAGCGCCGTCCTTGCGGTCACGCCCGGATACTGCAGCGATCGAAGCGGCTGCGGCGTTGCTAACACGGGCCGAACGGCCGATGATCCTGGCCGGTGGCGGCGTTCATCTGAGCGGAGCTGCGAATACGCTGGAGAGTTTTGCCGAAGCTTTCAATATTCCGGTCGCCCACACCATGACCGGCAAGGGCGCAATCGCCTGTACCAATTCACTCAATGCCGGTTTGTTTGGCCGGTACGACCGGATCGCCAACGCCCTGATGGAAACCAGCGACTGCCTCCTCGTCATTGGCTGCAAGCTTGGAGAGATTGCAACCAAGCGATTCACTTTGCCGCCAACTGGCAAGACGCTGATTCATCTGGAAATTCTTGCCGAAGAGATCGGCCGAACCAATCGACCGGATGTCGCATTATGGGGCGATGCCCGGGAGGGCATACGCGACCTTCACGCCGCGATGGCCGGAGACGCCACACAGCTTGCAGCGGCCCGTGCCGGATATGCCGCGGAGATTGCCAAACGAATGGCAGACTGGCGCGTGTCAGTCGATGCGCGTCTTACCTCAGAGGATGTGCCGGTAAATATGGCCCGACTCATGCACGAACTTAATCTCGGACTTCCGACCAACGGGATTCTGGTCGCCGACGGCGGTTTTGCGGCTCACTGGGGCGGCCTGTTGTATGACACCAAGAAAGCGGGTCGCGGTTTTTTACCGGATCGCGGTTTCGCCTCGATTGGCTATGGCTTGCCGGGCGCCATTGGCGCCACCCTCGCAGGTATCGGGCCGGTCGTTGCGCTGACCGGTGATGGCGGATTCAACATGACCCTGGGCGAGCTCGAAACGGCGCGGCGCATGGGATTGGATTTTACCATTATCGTCGTGAACAACGCGGCGTCGGGATATGTGAAGGCGTTGCAGCACCTGATGTATGGTGTCGGCGCCTATCAGTCCAGCGACCTTGTCGAAACCGATTATGCAGCCGCTGCCAATGCGCTCGGATGCAATGGAATACGGGTCGAACATCCTGGCGAGATTGCCGGGGCGATCGCTGCCGGCTTGGCCCATGAAGGCACGCCAACGGTGATCGATATGGTCGTGACGCGCGACCCGGCACAAATGCTGCCGGGCGTTGATAACCGGGCCGCAACTATCAGGAAGGGTGATCGGGTGGCGTGACGCGGATCACCGGTCGACGGTTGTCTGATCGATCGTCCTGGTCGGTGGAAACATTTGGCCATGCCCCGTTCTGTTCGTGAGAAGCGGTCGTGAAAGCACGATGTCGAACCCGCCATCGGCGGTCCGATGGGGTCGACTCCGCGTTCGCAATGGTCCGGGACCTTGGTATCGCCGATGTATTGAAAGAGCGCATTGGAGAGCAGGGTGGTTTGCGGCGTCGAGGATATCGGGCACCTCTTGCCCGCAAGGCGTCGGGGAACATACGGCAATGCCGATACGATGTCTCCGCCCGGACGACGAGTTACTGTATTGTTCAAGGACAGCACTGCTCCTTCGGCAAGGAATCGGGCCGAGTCTGTAGGATCTCGCGGACCGCGAGGTTTCACCCTTGCTGCACAAACCCTTTGTCATTGCGATCGGTTGTACCGCTGTCTTGCTTTTCGCAGATCATGTCCCCGACGCTAGGGCGGCCTCCGCCTACAATATTGTCGAAATCGAGAGGGTTTGCCTCTTTCCCTGGCCGAGGGCGCGCATCATCACGCTGTATATCGATCTGGATACTGGCCGGGCCCAGCGGATGGAACGTCGCATGGGGCTCACGACGGCGAGCATCGACCCCATCGCGGAAGGGATGCCGACACTACGTGAGTGCCGTCCGCCGCCCGAACATTTGCACTCGGCGCCGTCCGAAGATCGTCCCGCCCGGGTCGTTACCGTCCGCTGCCATGACCGGAACGGGGCTGAACGAGCGATCCAGGTCGCCATCGATGCGCGGCGCTCTGAAGACGTTCGCGCTGGCCCGCACCCTGCCGCGCCATATCTGCGCCTCGTTCCGCTTCGCAAAGGCATCCCCTCGCGGACGACATGGTTCCACTTCCCCTGTCCATCTTCGGAGCTGCCATCGGCGAACCGTGGCGAGCCTTCCCCGTGACCGACGCGTTACGCGAGCGTCTCGGTCCGTATCCGGTTCGCGTCGTTGCGGATTCTTCCGATCGCCACTATCGTCTGAAGCTGTTCGGGTATTGAGATCGCTACCGTCCGGGGCAGAGAAACGAAACGCCGTTCGGACAGACCGCTATCTTGCCCGACGCCCGGAACTACCCGGTTCGATCATGGTGTCCGCAAGCGTGGCCGCAACACTCCTGTTGATCCTGCCTCGCTACCGATGCATCGCGTTCAGCCGTTTCGGCGCTGTTGCGGTACCATGGCGTCAGGCGGGGCCGCGCGCGAAATCGCGCAAGCCGGCAAGACCATCGAGCAATCGGTCCCGGTCAGCGGCCGTGTTATAGAGATGCGGGGTGACCCTTAGCGCGTCGGCGCGTCGGCTGACAAAGACCTTGTTCTCAGCGAGTCGTTCAACCGCCCGTGACGGCAGTCCTCCGGGGAACCGGATACCCACATAATGTCCGGCCCGACGATGATCGTCGGCAACCAGCAGATCATTGTCGCGCGCCCAGGCCGCGATCGGATCCGTGTAACGGCGCAATGTTGCCTGAATTGCCGCCGGTTCCCATGCAAGAAGCTGCTCAAGGGCGGTGCAAGCCGCCGGTACGAGCGCAAAATTCCCGACCTCTCCGACATCGAAACGATGGGCCGAAACCGTGAAAGGCAGCCGGGTCGTCATCAGGTGTTCGTAGTCCGGATGGCTGGTGCGCGCGATGTAACCGAGTTCGAAAGCCTTTCCAAACCGATGCGGCGGCGCGACCCAGAGGAAACCGAGCGAATATGGCGCCATCAGCCATTTGTAGCCGGCGGCGACCACAAAATCCGGGTGCAGGGCCGCGACATCGATCGGCATCGCACCGGCAGATTGCGTGATATCGAGAACCAGGGCCGCGCCAACGTCCCGGCAGCGCGCGGCTACCGCTTCGAGATTGATCAAGGTTCCGTCGGTCCAGTGGCAATTCGGCAGCGAAACAATCCTGCAGCGATAATCGATGGCTTCAAGAATCCGCGATGTCCAGTCGTCATCGGCGGGCCGGGCAATGGTCAACAGGTCCGCGCCATTCTGCGTTACCAGATCGGCCCAATGCGTGACGCTTGAGGGAAACTGGTCTTCCAGGACGATCACCGACTGGCCGGATGCAATGTCCAGATTAAGCGCTGCAATGGCCATGCCGTAACTCGCCGAAGGAATCAGCGCGACTCCATCGGCATCACCATTGACAAGCGACCCGAACAGCTGCCGCGCCCGGTTCGGTTTGCTCCAGAAATCCGCAGCGTGGATTTCCCAGGGTCGCGCCTTGCGGACCAGTCCGGCTTGACCTGCGGCAACTACTGAATGCATGAGCGGCGAGAGATAAGCGCAATTCAAATAAGCCACATCATCCGGGATATCGAACAAATGGCGTTGTTCCGGTAGTGTCTGGTTCATCGCAGGCCTCGGAGTCGGTTCTCTCCCTGAAACCACCGGTTCGGAACCAGTGGTTTCAGGGGAAATCGCGTCGCGTCGTAAAAGTCCTATATGCGATTGATGGCGCTGATCACGGCCTTGATCGGCGCCAGGGTTATCGACGTGTCAATGCCGACGCCGAACACCTGTCTGCCCTGTTGGTCGGGGACCGACAACTCGATGTAGGCTGCTGCTTCAGCTTCGGACCCCGCGGTCCGGGTGTGTTCACTGTAATCCGTGAGCCTGAACTGCAGGCTGAAGACCTCCCGGATGCCCTTGACAAAGGCGGCGATCGGACCGTTTCCGGTCGCCTCGATACGATGCGCCTCGCCATTCCTGGCGACCACCGCATGGATCGTCTCGCGATCATTCGACCGAGATGCCGCTCGCGACGAAAATGACAACAGTTCATACGGTCCGTTCTGGGTGATGAATTCCTTTTGAAAAACGTCCCAGATCTCGTCGCCGGTAATCTCGCGGCTGGTCGTATCGGTGATTTTCTGAATGACCTGACTGAACTGTGCCTGCGCGTCCTTCGGCAGGCGGATGGAGTAATCGGTCTCCAGCATCCAGGAGACCCCGCCCTTTCCGGACTGGCTGTTGACCCGGATGATTGCCTCGTAGGTTCGGCCGATATCCTGAGGATCGATCGGCAGATAGGGCACCTCGAACAACGGCGTGTTCGATCCTTCGAGCGCCTTCATGCCCTTGTTGATCGCGTCCTGATGCGATCCGGAAAACGCCGTATGGACCAGTTCACCGGCATAGGGATGCCGCTGGTGGATCGGCAGCTTGTTGCAGTGTTCTGCGGTCTCGATCAGTGCATTGATGTTCGAGAAATCCAGGGCCGGATCGACGCCCTGGGTAAACAGATTCAGGCCCAGGGTGACGATGTCGACGTTACCGGTCCTCTCGCCATTGCCGAACAGCGTGCCCTCGACACGGTCGGCGCCTGCCATTTGTGCCAATTCCGCCGCGGCGACGCCGGTGCCCCGGTCATTATGCGGATGCACCGACAGGATCACCTGGTCGCGTTTGCTGAAATTGTCGTTCATCCATTCGATCTGGTCAGCGAAGATGTTTGGGGTTGCCATTTCGACCGTCGAGGGCAGATTGACGATCGTCGGATTTTCGGCGGTCGGGCGCCAGATAGCCATCACCGCTTCGCAGACATCCATCGCATAATCGAGTTCGGTGCCGGTAAAGCTCTCGGGTGAATATTCCAGCCGGACATTGGTTCCGCCCGCCGTCAGCATCCCGATCCGGTCCCGCACCATCATGGCGCCGTCGGTCGCGATCTTCTTGACCCCGTCGCGGTCACTCGTGAACACCACCCGGCGTTGCAGGGTGCTGGTCGAGTTGTAGAGATGCACGATGCAATTTGCCGACCCGATGAGGCTTTCGAATGTCCGCTGGATCAGCTCCTCTCGCGCCTGGGTCAGAACCTGGATGGTGACGTCTTCGGGGATGAGCTGCTGTTCGATGATTTCGCGAACGAAGTTGAAATCGGTCTCGGATGCGGCCGGAAACCCGACTTCGATTTCCTTGAAGCCCATGTCGACCAGGGACTTGAACATCCGGTGTTTGCGCGGCCCGTCCATCGGGTCGACCAGGGCCTGGTTGCCGTCGCGCAGATCGACGCTGCACCAGATCGGTGCCTGGGTGATGGTGCGTTCCGGCCACTGCCGCGTGGCAATGGGCACTTGCGGGTATGCGGCATATTTCTCGATCGGCATTCGTTTCATCGGATTCTACTCCACAAACGGGCGGCCGCCCGTTCCTGCGCCGGTGGCACCGGTCATTCCTTTGGTCTAATGATTTCGTTGTGACATTCGCTCGCCGGTACAGGATGCATTCCGCGTAGGCCTCCGTCTTTCCCTCCGATCATGATCGGCGCGACGAAGTATCCTTCCAGGAGGCTGACAGATCGTCATGAGGCTGAAGTCCGGCGCGCGGCATGTGCGCCGACGGCGATTGCCCTCAGGCCCGACCCTCCGTGAGAGCCGGGATCGTAAGTCGAAGGCCGAAACCAGATAAAACCGTTCGCATCATGACTGGAAGATTAGACAATGCCGGCGGCGGGGTCAAGCAGTGCTCTTCGCGTTGCAGGATCTTTCTGTTCTACGCCCATACATGCGCCAGACCATCTCCCTGACGACGAAAGTCGTGAGCCGGGCAAAGGCGCTGCGACCGTCCACATGCTCCTGTCCTGGTGAAGGCTCGGCATGATTAAGCGCCTGTTGTGCAAGTTGAACCCGACCGCCGAGGTTTTCGATCTTTTTCGAATCATCAGTGACTTCGAACAGGCCTATATGATCCTCCCGACCCTCTTTCTCAGGGGCATCCCGATGTCAACCGGCATTTTCACCGCCGTCAAGTGGACTTCGATGACGATTGGGAGGATTGACGCAATTCGATCGACCTTCGCAGATGGATTACCTCCTGTTTCATCCGAACACCGCGTGCCATCCGAAAGTATGTGCATAACGTCAATTCCGGACCCTGTACGCTATGCGCGGGCGCCCGGCCGTTACGGATCTTGTCGGGAGACATCGGTTGCGCTCTGCCGGAACTTGAAAGAGTCGAAAACCGGGACACAGCAAGAGTCCCGTCCGGATAGGAGGCAAAAGACCATTGGCATCCATGCTATCCTCCACTGCGCCGGACGAGACGAAAGGAATGGCCATACTCATGACCGGGACACCGCACAGGAAAATCCTCGTTGCTGGCGCCCTCGGCACCGTCGGCTGCAGCGCGCTCGAACATTTCGCCACGGCGCCGGATTGCGAGGTTGTCGGCTTGTCGCGCCGCAGTCCCGATTTCGCGACCGATGCCGCGTGGCATAGCGTCGATCTGCGCGACAGCCGCGACTGCCACGCGAAACTCGGCACGCTTCGCGACATCACCCATATCGTCTATGCGGCGGTCCACGAAAAACCTGACGTCACCCGTGGCTGGTCCGAGCGTGATCACGCCGATATCAATCTTGCGATGCTGCGCAACCTCCTCAGCAGCGTCGAAAACGCCTCGCCAAATCTGCGCCATGTCAGTCTGATGCAGGGCACGAAGGCCTATGGCGGCCATCTGGGTCCGTTCAGGATGCCGGCGCGTGAAACCGACCCGCGGTCCATGGGGCCGAATTTCTACTACGACCAGATGGACTGGCTCGCCGCGTATCAGGCGGGAAAGGACTGGACATGGACGATCTTCCGGCCCCAGTTGGTATGCGGACCGGCGATCGGCAGTCCGCTCAACATCATTGCCGCAATCGGGGCCTTCGCGGCCATCTCGCGGCATACCGGCATACCGTTGCGTTTCCCCGGTGGTCCGGACCGCATTGGTGAAGCCACCGATGCCCGGCTCATCGCCCGTGCCGTCGACTGGGCCGGCACTGCCGAAATTGCCGCCGGACAGATCTACAACATCCACAATGGCGATGTGTATGTCTGGCAGACTCTGTGGCCGCGGGTCGCTGCCCTGTTCGAAATGGATACGGCGCCGGCGCAACCGATGTCACTGGCCCGAATCATGCCGGAAAACGCCGATGTTTGGGACCGCATCGTCGCGCGTCATGACCTCAAACCCTATCGTCTGGACCAGATCGTTCCGTCGTGGCGGTTTGCCGACTTCATGTTCGGCTATGGCCAGCGCCCCAACCCGCATCACATGAGCACGATCAAGATCCGCAAGCACGGATTCGTGGACTGCATCGATACTGAAGACATGATGCTGGAGCACCTGCGCACACTGCAGGCTCAACATATCCTGCCGCGATAACCGGTTCAATGGTATCATGGGTTTTCCGGGGCCGATTGACGGCGTAAACTGGCAACATGAGCACCGAGATCCTGACACGACCGGAGTCGGCGGCCGAGGCCCAGGCGCGCCGCCAGGACCGCAACCTGGTCGGGTCCTGGACGCTTGACCTCAAGTCCGATGTCGCGGCGCAGGATAAGGGCCGACCTTTCGAAGTGATCTCCGACTTCGTGCCGGCCGGTGATCAGCCCGCGGCAATCGCGGCCCTGACAGAAGGACTGGCTGCACAGGAACTCGATCAGGTTCTGCTCGGTGTCACCGGTTCGGGCAAGACTTTTACGATCGCTCATGTGATCCGGGCCATGCAGCGGCCAACCCTGGTGCTGGCGCCGAACAAGACTCTTGCAGCACAGCTTTATGGCGAGATGAAGAGCTTCTTCCCGAACAACGCGGTCGAGTATTTCGTTTCCTATTACGACTATTACCTGCCGGAAGCCTATGTCCCGCGCACGGATACCTATGTTGAAAAAGAGGCCTCGATCAACGAGCAGATCGACCGCATGCGCCACGCAGCGACACGGGCATTGCTCGAACGCGACGATGTGATCATCGTTGCATCGGTCTCCTGCATCTACGGCATCGGCGCGGTGGAGACTTATGGCCAGATGACAATACAGCTCAAGGTCGGCCGGAGCTTTGTGCTGCAAGATTTGTTGCGCGGTCTGACCGAACTGCAATACCGTCGCAACGATACCGCATTTCATCGCGGCGTATTCCGGGTTCGCGGCGATTCTCTGGAGATTTTTCCGGCTCATCTCGAGGACCGGGCCTGGCGCTTGTCATTCTTCGGCGACGAACTCGAGTCACTTGTCGAGTTCGACCCCCTGACCGGCCACAAGACGGGTGATCTGCAACAGGTCCGGGTTTTTGCCAACTCGCATTACGTGACACCGAAGCCGACCCTGACCCAGGCGGTGGAACAGATCGCGGTCGAACTCGACGAGCGTTACGGGCAATTGACCCGTGAAGGCAAGCTACTGGAAGCGCAACGGCTGTTACAGCGCACCGAGTTCGACCTCGAAATGATCGAGGCGACCGGCAGCTGTGCCGGCATCGAGAACTATTCGCGATATCTCTCTGGCCGCCAGGCCGGCGACCCACCGCCAACCCTGTTCGAGTATCTCCCTGAAAATGCAATGCTGATTGTCGACGAATCCCATGTCACCGTGCCGCAGCTCGGAGCCATGTACAAAGGCGACTACGCACGCAAGTCCACGCTGTCGGAATATGGCTTTCGCCTGCCGTCCTGCATGGACAACCGGCCGCTCAAATTCGAGGAATGGAACGACATGCGGCCGCAGACGATCTACGTCTCGGCCACGCCGGCGCCATGGGAACTGGAGCGGACCGGGGGCCTGTTCATCGAACAGGTGGTCCGGCCGACTGGATTAATCGATCCGGTTTGCATCGTCAGACCGACCGCGACCCAAGTTGATGACATTATGGCCGAATGCCAGGATTGTGCTGTCCGGGGACAACGGGTCCTGATCACCACTCTTACCAAACGCATGGCGGAAGCCCTGACCGAATACATGGCGGAAGCCGGCATGAAGGTCCGCTATATCCACAGTGACGTGAATACACTCGAACGGATCGAGATCATCCGGGATCTTCGCCTCGGCGTGTTCGATGTCCTGATCGGCATCAATCTGCTGCGTGAGGGCCTGGACATCCCCGAATGCGCCCTGGTCGCGATTCTCGATGCCGACAAGGAAGGTTTCCTGCGCTCCCGGACCTCCCTGGTTCAAACCATTGGCCGGGCCGCCCGCAACATCGATGGCCGGGTCCTGCTGTATGCCGACGAGATGACGGAAAGCCTCGACTATGCGATTAACGAAACCAACCGGCGCCGTGACCGGCAGGCTGCCTATAACGAAGCCCATGGAATCACGCCGGAATCAATACGCAAGAGTATCGGCGACATTCTTGAATCGGTTTACGAGCGCGGGGACCGCATCACCGTCGACACCGGTCAAGGTGACATGGTTGGCAAGGACATCAAGGTCGTCATCAGCGATCTTGAGGATCGCATGCGCGCCGCCGCCGCCGATCTGGAGTTCGAGGAGGCCGCGCGGTTGCGCGACGAGATCAAGCGCCTTGATGCGGCCGAACTCGGAATGACGCCAGAGGGTAAACCGTTGCCGCGAGGGGCGGTCATCCGCGTCAGCGGGTTCGGCAAGCCTGCCGCAGAGCGTGCGGCAGGAAGAAAAGGTCGCCATGGCGGTCGTCGCCGATAATCGCCCGTGCGGTTTGCGACGATGACGCGTCTGTCGCTAGCCGCCTCGATACCATGACGGATCGCCTGGACAATGCCACGGCCCGGCGTCTGTTTCTGTGGTTACACGGTCTGTCCGGCGAGACCTTCGCACGGCGCCGGACCGATCTCCCGGCATTGGTGGAACGGCTTGGATTTGTCCAGATCGACAGCATCCGGACGGTCGAACGGGCTCATCATCACATTCTGCTGTCGCGATGCAGCGGTTATCGTCCTGGCTGGCTTGCCCATCATGTCGGCAAGGACCGCGCCTTGTTCGAGAACTGGACGCACGACGCCTCGGTCATCCCGGTCCAGTTCTTCCCCTACTGGAAACCACGTTTTCAGCGGGCCCACCATGCGATCATGAACCGTGCCTGGTGGCGCGAGCGGATCGGCGACAATCCTGTGGAGACCTGTCGGCGAGTGCTCGACCATATTGCTGAACACGGCCCGGTAATGGCCCGCGACTTGAAGGCAGGCAACCCTGAACCGCCCCCGGGGCAGGTCTCGAAAACCGCCTGGTGGGGGTGGCATCCGTCAAAGGCGGCGCTGGTATTTCTCTGGCGTACCGGGAAGCTTGCGATCTGTGGCCGCGAGGGTTTTCAGAAAGTCTATGACCTGACGGAACGGGTCATCCCTGAACAATACCGGTCTGTCGAACCGACGGAAGCAGTGTTTCTAGACTGGACTTGCTCTGGTGCGATTGAGCGCCTGGGCTTCGCGAGCCATGGCGAGATTGCGGCATTCTGGGATGCCTTGCGACCGGCCGAGGTTCAGTCCTGGCTTGACGGACCTGGCCGCAAGGCTGTCCGGCCGCTTGATGTGGTCGGCGCGGACGGTACGTCGCGCACCATCTACGCCCGACCGGACATAGCGCAACTGTTGCGGGAAGTTCCCGAACCGCCGGCGCGGATCCGGTTTCTGTCGCCGTTCGATCCGGTTACGCGTGACCGGAAGCGTGCTGAATGGCTGTTCGGTTTCGAGTTTCGCATCGAAATCTATGTGCCGAGGGCGCGGCGAACCTACGGGTACTACGTCTATCCCATGCTCGAACGCGACCGTTTCGTCGGGCGCATCGAAATGAAGGCCAACGAAACGGCAGATGCTCTTGATGTTCTCGGCCTTTGGCTGGAACCCGGGATGAGGTTGACCAAGGGCCGGCGGGCACGGATCGACGCCGAACTTGACCGCTGGCGGCGTTATCGCGGGCTGGGCCGAATCAACTGGATGACGGCCGGATCCTGACCGCGGCCTTGCGGCGCGGGTTGCAGGAGTCTTCTTTTCGGAATCAATCAATGACTGCGATCGGCACTCCCAGCCCGAATTTGCCGGGGGTCAGGCCTTTGGGTGTGTGGCGCCGAAGGCTGGCAGCGCATTGGCGCGGACCGACAGGGCCGCCAGTCCGGGATAAGCATTGCGTTCCAGAATGTAGGAGGCGGACATCGCGACGGCATCGTATGCACAGACTATCGTCACGTCGGCAAGAGTGATGTCGGGCCCGTGCAGCCAGCCGTCACGACCGACCGCCTTGGCTTCGAGCGCATTCAGGCCGGCCTCAGACTGGCTATCGACGCGATCGACCCAGCCCTGATAGACCTTGTCTTCCGGGCGGCGATTGCGTTCATAAGATTACGCAACAGCTTTCTCCATGACTCCATGAGCAAGTGCTGTCGTCTGCAGGATGGCGCGCCGTCCTGCACCGGCTATCGGCAGCATGCGTCGCTCGGTATCATAGGTCTCCAGCAGATGGTCGATGATCGCTCCACTATCCAGGAGAACTTCGCCATCATCGAGAATCAGGGCCGGAACCCTGCCAACCGGATTGCTTTGCATGATCTGTTCGAGATCGTCCGACGTCGAGAGCATCTTCTGCTCGAAATCCAGGCCAAGCAGCCGCAGCAGTGTGGTTGTGCGGCGAACGAATGGCGATATGTTGCGGCCGACAAGAATCATGCCTGCTTCCAGTGGGCTCTGTAAATCAAGACACGGATCATCGAGCGGGCCGCACTTTGGACTCTATTGCCGAGGACGGGGTCGAAAAAAATAATGCACGATACCGTTTCGTGCAACAAGGCCGAAAGGCAGCAAGCCGTGCTCTGGAAAATCGTATAATTCAAGGCGTCCGGCCATGTGAAAACCCGAATGAAACGTCACCCGGTTCAGAGTCCGAAATGCAGCAACGGGTCGTGACAGGTGAGGCCTTCCAATGGGCATTTATAGTATATCGGAGAAAAGCCTGGCAACAAAAACAATCTGATGATGATCAGGCGGTCGACGCAGACAGCGTGTTTTACACGATTCAGTTTTGCCACTTCAGAAATTTCTTGCGACATGACAGGCCGGTCGCCCGGTCGTGCCGGTGAGACCGAATGTCGATCAGAAGACGACGGTGTTATCACGATATCGTCCCTGTGATGCTTTGGTGGACATCCATCCTTATGGCGTCGAGACCCTCGACATGATCGGCTGCACAATGAATCCGAGTCGTTCGGCGAACTCGTGAACCGGCGGGATTGAACATTGTCATTGCGTTTTCTTTGCCGGGGGCGAAAGCGCCGTGTCATAACTGTACTGACGGGAGCGTGGTCGCGATCTGCCCGCGAAGGGCTGACGGAAAGGAGCGCCGAACGTGGAGTCCATGAACCTGAAGGTCAACGGGGTCGACCACACTATCGAGGGGTCACCGCAGACGCCGCTATTGTTTGTCCTGCGCAATGAGCTTGGCCTCATCGGTGCCAAACTTGGCTGTGGTGCCGAGCAATGCGGAGCCTGCGCTGTTCTGGTCGACGGCAAGAGCCGGCTGTCCTGTATGGCGCCAGTGTCGGATTTCGCGGGCAAATCGATCACCACGGTTGAGGGCCTGGCGAGTGGTGGCGCCCTGAGGCCGGTCCAGTCCGCCTTCATGACCGAGGCCGCCGCGCAATGCGGCTATTGCACGCCCGGCCTGCTCATCGCAGTCACAGGCCTGTTCAATGCGAAACCGCAGCCAACCAAGGGTGAAATTGCCGAAGCGCTATCCGGACATCTCTGCCGATGCGGTTCGCAACCGCGCGTACTGGCTGCGATCCGGGCTCTCCAGGAGACTGATTCCGATGACGACGCATAATCCGAGCCTGACAAACAACCCGGATCTCGACAGTTGGATCGCGATCGCTGACGACGGAACTGTCCAGGTGCGCAGCGGCAAGGTCGATATCGGCCAAAAAATATCCACAGCGTTGTTGCGTCTGGTCGCCGACGAACTCGCAATTGACCCCGCCCGTATCGTCATGGTCAGTGCCGATACGATCGGTGGTCCTGACGAGGGGATGACGTCCGGCAGCAATTCGATGGAGGAATCCGGTAACGCCCTGCGTTGTGCAGCGGCAACCGCGCGAGCGCATCTCATTGCCGCAGCAGCTGAAGAACTGGGCGTCCTTGCCGATTCCATCGTAATCTCGGATGGCACCGTCACCTCACGTGAAACCAATCGATCCACCAGCGTTCAGGAACTCCAGGGCGGCCGACTGTTCGGAATTCCTGTCGATCCGTCGGCGTCCCGAGTGGCCGCGGCCCAGGCATCGCAGGTCGGATCCTGGCAGGTTCCCGCAGACCTGCATGACATCGTCACTGGCCGCCATGTCTTTGTGCAGGACATGACCATGGCGGGCATGCTGCATGCGCGTGTTCTGCGGCCGCCGCACCGCTTTGCCCGCCTGGAAACGGTGTCACTGGACTCTCTCGATGACTTTGCCGCGGGCAACGTCCATGTCGTGCGCGACGGCAGTTTTCTGGCTGTGGCCGCTGCTGACGAATCTGTCGTGATAACTGCAGCAGAGACGCTGGCGGCGGCGTTGGACTGGACGGCGGATCGCGATCTGGGCGCCGACGACATCTATGTACAACTCACGTCCAATGCCCGAGAGAGTTTGCCGGTGGTCGAGGGTATCCCGGTCGACCAGCCGGTTGGCGAACCGCCCGTACCGCCAGATAATGCCCGGGCAGTCCTGTCGGCCCGATTTGAACGGCCCTACATCATGCATGGCTCGATCGGCCCGTCAGCAGCGCTCGCCCGGTACGCTGACGGCATGCTCGATATCTGGACTCACAGCCAGGGCATCTATCCGCTGCGCGCCAGCATCGCCGAAGCCCTGTCGATGCCGCCCGGCGATGTGCGGCTCCATCATCGTCCGGGCCCCGGCTGCTATGGACATAACGGGGCCGATGATGCCGCCTTCGATGCCGCGTTGGTGGCCTGCGCCATACCCGAAACGCCGGTCCTGCTGAAATGGACCCGCAGTGACGAGCACGCCTGGGAGCCCTACAGTTCGGCAATGGTGATGCAATTGTCGGGTGCGGTTGACAAGAACGGCAGAATCACCGCCTGGAGTCACGAGTCCTTCAGCGACACCCATATCGGCCGTCCGCGAACCGGTATTCCCGGCGAGGGCCCGGCACGTCTGCTTGCGGCTCGTTATCGCGCCGAGCCGGTACGGGAAATTCCGCCGCGGCCGATCCGGGCGCATCACGGTGGAATCCACCGGAACATGGAGCCGCTGTACGACTTCGGCACGCCTCGTCTGGTCAAGCATCTGGTGCGCGATCTGCCGCACCGCACTTCGGCATTGCGGACGCTTGGCGCCTTCGCGAATATCTTCGCGCTTGAATCGTTTGTCGATGAACTGGCACATGCCGCCGGCATCGACGCTGTGGCATTGCGATTGCGACATCTCGCGGATCCACGGGCCCGGGCCTGTATCGAGGCGGTTGCCGGCCGGATCGGCGGACTGGATGCCATCGGGGACGGCACGGGCCGCGGGATCGCTTTTGCCCGCTACAAGAACACCAAGGCTTATGCCGCTGTCGGTGTCGAACTGACTGTCGACAACGCTGCACGGATCCGGTTGGCCCGCTCGGTGATCGCCGGCGACGCCGGCTATATCGTTGATCCTGTCGGCGTCCGGGCACAATTCGAGGGCGGCTTCATGCAGGCCGCAAGCTGGACGCTGTTCGAGGCGGTAACCCATGCGCCTGACGGCATTACGTCCCGCGACTGGGAGACCTACCCGATCATGGGGTTTGATGCCGTACCTGACATCGAAACAATTCTGCTGAATCGGCCGGACTCGGATTTTCTGGGTGCTGGCGAGGCGGTGTGTGGACCGACCGCGGCAGCGATTGCCAATGCGGTGTTCAGGGCAACCGGAGTTCGGGCACGCCGGCTGCCGTTGACACCGGATATGCTGCGGTTCGCGGCTCTTGCCTGATGTTGCGTTCCGCTGGCCCCGGCATCTGCATGTAGCGGTCCGGGCCGATCAGGCGATGACCCGTGTCGGTCGGCCGGGAATATGATCGTAGAGCGAGTCCACGAAACCGCCATCCGTCAGGATATTCTGTCCGGTGATGTATTCGGATTCAGGTGAGAGCAGAAAACCGATGACATTGGCAATATCCTCGGGCTCACCGACGCGACCCCACGGAACCAGTGCCGCCCGGTCCCGTGCCGTCTGGTTGTTTTCATAGACCTCCTGGGTCAGCGGCGTCCGGATCATCCCCGGCGACACGGTGTTCACATTGATGCCGTCAGCGGCCCATTCCTGAGCCAGAACCTGACAGAGCGAAATCAACGCTGCCTTGCTCGAACTGTAGGCCCCCATGCCAGGGTGGGCTCCCATGCCGGACATCGATGCGACAGCAACAAGGCCGCCCCTCGACGCCTTGAGCGCCGGGTAGGCTGCTTGGGCAAGCAGCAACGTTGCCCGGGTATTGATCGCGAACAATCGATCCCAGTCGGCGACCTTCAGGGTGTTGATTGGCGACGGGCTGGTGACTCCCGCATTGCTGACAACGGCATCGAGACCGCCAAGAGCCTCGACGGCCTGTGCAACCAGCTGTCCGGGAACCGCCGGATCAGCGAGATCCCCGGTCAGGACAACGACTTCGGCGCCACCCTCACGAAGCTCGTCGGCGAGGGCTGCGACGTCGTCGGTCTTCCGGATTTCGCAAGCAGCGATCCGTGCCGTCGTGCCTCTGAGTCTGGCCAGTTCCACAAGACGCCGGCAGGTGGCGCCGCCGATACCGGGGCTGGCGCCGGTGACAAGTGCATGCATGGCGGGACTCCTCGTCTCAAAAGATCAATCGGCAGCAGCGGCATTTCGTTCGGCAATCTCACCATACGGATTTTCCGGCATCAAGATTTCACCGAGGCGGGGCATGACTTCATCGGCAAACAACCGCAAATTGGCGCAGGTCTCGTCATAGGACAGTGTGCCGCCCTGGCCCATGATGATCAGATGGCCGAAACCGCCGACTTCCTCGTTGAAGGTCTTGATCTGCTCGAATACCTGATCGGGCGTCCCGGCAAACACCGTTCGCGCATCCATGAACTCCTGTACGGAGGCCCTGATCGGATCGATGGTTCGGCCGTCGACCGTCTGCACCCGGGCGACGCTCTGGTTCGGTCCGGACTTCAGCGCCATGACATTTGCCGGAACCGGGTTGTAGCCCGGCGGATTCTTGAAGGGTTCGGCAACGATCGGTGAGGTACGGACATAGCCCGCCACCTGATCCGCGCGCCGCCGGCCTTCGGCCTCGGTGTGACCGACACCGACCAGGACACAATAGGCAAAGCGGTCGTTCGGTGCGGCCCATCCCCGTTCGGCGGCACGCTCGCGATAGGCGTTGAACATGTTTGATGCGATACCGCCCGACAGCAACGCGGCGGCGACATGACCGCGTTCGGCAATCGCACGGCCGCTGTTCGGACTGAGAGCCGTAATCCAGACCGGCGGATGCGGCTGTTGCCAGGGGCGCGGCCAGATATTGACCTGACGGTAATGGTAGTTCTCGCTTTCCCAGTTAAACGGGCCGTCCTGTGTGGTCATCGCTTTCAGGATCAGGTCATGGGCTTCCCAGAACCGGTCCATCAGGCGGGCCGGGTTCATGTTGGCCGGCGCGATTTCATAGGGTGCTCCCTTGACCAGGCCCATATCGAGACGGCCGCGGGAGATGACATCGATCATCGCCATTTCCTCGGCAACACGCACCGGGTCGGGTCGGTTGGCGATCGGTGTGCCAAGCAGGAGAAGTCGCACATTCTTCGTGATGCGGGCGAGAATAGAGCCTGAAACGGTGACGGCGGCATTGGTGCAGGTGAGCGTACTGTGATGTTCGTTCAGCATGATATTGATGCCGAGCTCGTCGCACAGCTGGAACTCGTCATAATGCCGGTGATAGATATCGGCGCCGGTTTGCGGGTCGTAATGGTGATTCGGTACCGTGACCCGGAAACTTCCCATTTCGTAACCGGTGTCCCAGGCCTGCGGGTAAGCCATTTCGGAGAAATGCCAGACCTTCATGGTGCGGTCCTCTCAGCTGTCGGCGGCGAATGCGACAAGACGATGCGCCGTGACACCGGCCTGCTCGATGCCGGGGTAATGGCCGGCGTTCTCGATGATCTCGAAACGCGCATTCGGGATCGCAGCGGCATACTTGCGTCCGTAATCGCCAGACACCATGCCGTCCCGGTCACCCCACAAGACCAGGGTCGGGATGTCGATCCGATGCAACCAGCGCGCCAGTCCGGCATTGTGCATGTAAGGCTTCCAGCCAAACAGCGCGAAGGCTTCGCGGTTCCGGACTATCGCCGTGAGCTCGTCGTCCGTCAGCACTGTCGTGTCGCGGCGATATGATTCGGGTTGCGCATAAAGTGCCGCTTCAAGATCGGCCTCGGACATCGCATGGATGTCGGTAATATCCCGGGTCAGGTGATCCCCGAACTTGACGCCGAGGGCATCGATCAGAATCAGGCACTTGAAACCGGCTGTCGAACGGACGGTCATTTCGGCGGTGACCCACCCGCCAAAGCATGCGCCGGCAAGAGTGGCGCCGCGAAGGCCGAGCTGGTCCGCGAGGTCGAGACAGAAATACGCCAGATCGCCGACGCAATTGTATTCCCTGGGCAGCTCGGAATGTTCGAAGCCGGGCAGACCCGGCGCGACCACCCGGAAATGCTTTGCCAGGGTCGCAAGGAACGAGGCATGGCCAGACAGTCCGAAGCCGCCATGCAGATAAAGCAACGGCGGTCCGGCGCCTGCCGACGTCACGTCGACGGAAACGCCGGAGACCTCGATGCGATCGACGGTCAACTCCATGTGCTGTCCTCCCATGATACAACGGCATCTTCAGGCAAATGGGCCTCTCGGGGTAGGGCATGGTTCAGAACTATCAGCACTCTGATTGGGAGAAGTGAACGGGTCGTGCGGGTTGTTCACACCCATGATAATGCGAGCGTCCGGGCTGGTGCCCTCGCCTGGACCGCCTGCCCGCGTTAGGCTTCAGTCAGGCAGAACCAAAAGCGGGGTGGCCGAATGTCACTTTCCAGTGTTTCCGATAAAGACGCCAGTTCGCCGAAATACCTGCGCGGCAAATATGCGATATGTGGCGTCGGTGAAACCAGCTATCGGCGCGGCTCGGAGGAGTCGACCCGGTCACTCGCGACCTGGGCAATATCCAATGCCATGCAGGACGCCGGCATGACGGCCTACGACATCGACGGGATGCTGAGCTATTCCGGCAATGATTCGACATTGGCGCCGTGGGTTGCCGGCGATCTTGGCATTCGGCTCAATTTTTACATGGATGTCCATGGCGGCGGGTCTTCGACCGAGGCCTTGATCGGCATTGCCATGGGCGTGATCGAAGCCGGAATGTGCCGGACGGTCGCGATCTATCGCGCTATGAATGGTTATTCGGCTGTTCGTATCGGTGGCACCGGCGCCCGGTCGGCCGCACCGGTCACCGGGGATCAGATCCATCACCGGGCCTATGGCTGGCAAAGCGCCGGGCAGATGTTCGCCCCGACATTCCTGCGGCACATGTATGACTACGGGACCACGCCCGAACAGGTCGCCATGGTCAAGGTCGCGCATTCCGGACATGCGTCCAACAATCCCAAGGCCTATTACCGGAAGCGCTATACGGTCGACGATGTGATCAATTCTCGCATCATTTGCAAACCGCTGCACCTTCTCGACTGTTGCGTCGAGACCGACAATGCGACATGCATCATTGTCACGCGGCTTGAACGGGCCCGTGACTGTCCGCATCCGCCGGCCGTCATCCAGTCGGTGGTCGGCCGTTGCTGCAAGCCGCGTATCGACATGCATTATCAGCACGGACCGATCTCGACCGTTGCCGGCCACTATGCGAAGGACATCCTGTGGCCGAATGCCGGTGTCGGTCCGGACGACATCGACATTACCGGATCCTATGACGCATTCACCTTCACGACCATGTTGCAACTGGAGGATTACGGTTTCTGCAAGAAGGGGGATGGTGGTGATTACGTGTCGAAGGGTGCCATTGAACTCGGCGGCAAGCGCCCCAACAACACGTCGGGCGGGCATCTTTGCGAAGGCTATACGCATGGCATGAACATGGTCATCGAGAACACCCGGCAGTTGCGCGGCGATGTCGATGATTCATGCCCGATCGGGCCGGACGGCAGAAGGCAGCATACCCACGACTACAGCGAGGGCGGCTGCCGGCAGGTCCGAAATGCAGAACTGACAGCCAATCTCGGCTGGGCCATGCCTGGAACCGGCTCGGCCATGGTGATGGCCAAAGACCACCGTTAGGGGAGAGGGGCATGCCGATTCAGGGCGAATATCTGGGCATGATGCTGACCATCGAGGATCTCGACCAGGAGAACCGCGCCTTTTTCCGACATTGTTTCAATCGGGATTTCCGCCTTCAGAAGGGGCGACGGAGCGGATTGTTGCGATATCCGCCGACTACCGCCTGTCCCTGGACCACGGACCGTGAGGCCGACTGGGTTCCAGTCGAGGGCAAGGGGACAGTGCATTCCTACGTCGAAGTTCATCACCCTATCCAGCCGGCCTTCCGGGACAAGGTGCCCTACATGATCATCCTGGCTGATCTCGATACGCAGATAGGCCAACCGACCGAACATGACGCCTTGCGAGTGGCCGGTAACCTGATGACCGCGGACGGCGCGTTCGCGCCGCCGGACATGATCAGACGGGTCGGCATCGGGACCAGGGTCAGGATGGTGTTCGTCGATGTCGGCGACGATTTCGCGCTGCCCCACTGGACCATCGACGAGGACGCCGAACAGCCTGAACAGCCGTGGCGCTATCCGCAGGACTGAAGCACCGGACGATGCTATCGGTCACGCATGTTCCCCGCGAACATGGTCATAGTTCGCGTTCGTAAACCACAACATGTAGTCGATATAGGTGGTCGTCGGATATTTCGGCGGATCGTCGGTGCTCTGGCAGGTCGGCAGACAGGTCATCTCGTAGTCGATTCCGCAATCAAAAAAGAACGGTATGGCGTATCGCTCGCGCCCGGATCTGTTGCGGACCCGGTGCGGGGTCGACAGGAAGTGCTCATTGGTCCAGCGGTGGCACATGTCGCCTGCATTGACGATGAAACAGTCCGGCAATGACGGCGCCTCGATCCATTCACCGGACGGCAGCCGGATCGACAGCCCGGGTGCATCGCTGGTCGCAAGCAATGTCATGAAGGAACTGTCGGTATGCGGCGCCAGGCTGAATTCGTCGCCGTCGAACCCGTCCGGACAGTCGTAGTGGGTCAGGCGCAAGGTGAATTGAGGGTCGGCGAAGGCCTCATCGAAGAATCCGTCGGCGAGACCGAGAGCCCGGGCGTAGACCGGCAGCAGGCTTGTCGCCAGCTCTTCCATGGCGGCCGCATAGGCCAGTGCCGTCTCGCGAAATCCTGGCAGGTCGCGTTCCGGAGGCCAGCGATTCATCGGCCGGAAACGTTTGCCAGCGAGAACATCGGGATGATCGGCCGGCAGATCGCGCTTCAGGAAGAAGGCTTCATTAAGATTGGGCCGGTCGCCATCATAGATGCGTGAGGCGCGTGAGACGCTGCCCTTGTAGGGCATGTAGCCGACATTGTCGGGCCCGGCCTTGAGCTTCATCTTGGCGTCGAGTGGCAGAGCGTGAAACCGTCTGGTCTGTTCGAACGCCGCCTCGACGAGGTCGCCCGGAATTCCGTGACCGCGGAGATAGTAAAATCCGACATTTCGGCAAGCGTGGCCGAGTGCCGCTGCCAGCGCCTCGAGGGCGCCGGGTTCTCCGCGGCGCCAGGTATCGATGTCGAGAACGGGAACCGTGGTCGTTGCCATCGTCACCTGACCTCCAGAAGTCGTCTCACAAGGCAGAGCGATGATCCCGAATTCAGCCGCCGGGGGCAAGCACGATGCTCCGCAATCCGTCGTTCAACTGGATCATTCGGGTCCCGGCCCCGACCATTTCGTGACGACGACCTCGAATCCCGGCCGATTGCGCTGCTTCGGTTCCCTCTTCGGGGTACCGATATAGATGAAGCCGATGATATCCGTTTCGGAGTCGTGACCCAGCATCGTCTTGACATCGGGATCGAATGCCGGCCATTCGGTCAACCATTGAGCGCCGTATCCGAGAGCCGCTGCGGCATTCAGGATGTTCATGCATAGCGCGCCGCCGGACAACCGCTGCTCGATCTCTGGAATGTTGTGCGGCACCTGGACAAAGGCCGTGACCGCCAGCAGGACAGGTGCGCGTTGCAAGCGATTACGCTCGAATTCGAGCATCCGTTCATTAACTGCCGCGCCGTGTTGCGCCTGGTAAAGCCGGGCGCACAGGTCGCCAAGGGCCATCTGACCGTTCTTGTTCACGATCTGGATCCGCCACGGACCGATCTTGCCATGATCTGGAACCCGGAGACCGGCGGTGATGATCGAATTCAGCTCCTCCGTGGTTGGCCCCGGGTCCGCAAGATCGCGGGCGAGGACCGACCGGCGTGTCGTCAAAAGTTCGATTGCTTCCACTGAAGATTGTTCCTTCCTGATTGTGTGCACGAAAGACATTTGGCAGTTCCGGGTTACCAGGGCGACTCCCTGGCGGACGGCGGGATCGACGCGGCGTCGGTCACCGTCACGAACCGGAGCTGGTCACCGAGAAATTCCACAGCCGTCAGCACTCCGGTGATGAAGGCGCCGCTGTCGATACCGATACGATGCGGATGAATTGCCGGCTCGCCGTCCGGAATCTCGATCGTATGTCCATGAACGACGAGCACATCGAACGGCCAGTCCCTGGCGTTCAGGAATGCGTCACGAATCCAGACCATGGTCTCTTCATCCTGATGTTCCAGGGAACGCCTCGGGTCGATGCCGGCATGCACGAAGAACAAATCGCCGATACGGTGGTATCGGGTCATGCGGCCCACGAGATCGGATGCCGCCTCGGACATCGAATCCCGAAAGCGTGCTGCCAGACCGATGGCCTTGCTTTCGTCGACGCGAAAACTGCTCATCGTCTCCTGGCCGCCATTGCCAAGCCATAACATGATGTCACGCATCTCGAGCATTTCACCGTCCAGCGCCATTCGCAGCCAGACATCGTGATTGCCGATCAGGACCACGTCTTCGATTACGTGGCCGGGCAAGAACGCGCTCAGGCCGTCTGCGGCCATCTCGAGGCATTCCCGCGAACTCGGACCGCGGTCAATCAGGTCACCGATAAGGATACAACTGGTTTCGGGCGGATCGAGATCGGCGACATCTTCGGCTACGGCCTTGTACATTGCCCGCAGATGACCGTCGCAGCCATGCACGTCACCAATCGCGACCACCATGCGGCCCGCAGCCAGCGGTTTCGGATTGTTACGCCATTTCGTGCGGTCGACCTTCATCTCGCTACCTGCCTCCCGGCTCCGCCGCTGTTACCGGACGATGGTCATCGTTCCGATATGGGGGTCCCGGACGCGATTGCATCGGAGCCATCCCGCATTCCAGTCAAGGTCCACGGCCGTCGAACCGCCATCACGGCGATTATGGTGTGTCTGGTCCGTCAGACCAAGTTCTTTGGGTTGACGAAATCCAGAATCCGGGCCGATTGCGGTGTCAGTGCCTGCCAGTCCTGATGTCCGAGGCCGAGCATCACGAAGCCGGCGGTCGGAAATCTGGTGGCCAAGGCAACATCTGACGGCTGATTAGCGTGCGACTGCCGATTCACAAGAAACAAGGCCAGTTCAGTCAAACCAGGATTATGGCCGATCATGAGAATTTCCCGGCTGTCCGGCCTGCCGTTGTGACGCAGCAGTTCCAGCAACACGGATCCGTCGGCTTCGTAGATTTCGTCGCGGTATTCGATCCGTGGAATGGATGCGAGACCTTGCCGTACCGCCTCCCAGGTCATTTTGGTTCTGCGGGCAGGCGAGCAGAATACAAGATCCGGGGCAAGGAGGCGTTGCCGCATGTAGGTCGTTACCGCCGCGATCGCACGTTCGCCACGCGGACTGAGCGGCCGATCGAAATCAGCCAGAAACGGATTGTCCCAGGCTGACTTTGCGTGCCGCAGCAGGCAGAGACGCCGTTATTCCGGTTCGCTGGAAACCGCCTCGTCTTGCATGGACAGGACTCTCGTCGAAGGTGAACACTCATTGCCGGTCATCGGACCGCCGACGCGCCGGGGCCCGGAAAACGGTCAGGGTCGTCGGCCGATACAGGATCCGAAGCCTGCGTGTTTGCAGCCGGAGTCAAACACGGAACCATGACGGAATGATGATAGCACGGAGACTCTGCAAAGGTGCGTCGGGATCTTCGGGCGATTGTGTCGACCGCTTGTGGTATCGGATCCGCTACTGATGGCGACGCGGCAGACGGAAAAGTTCAAATTAAGACACTACCCTAAGTTCGCCCTGTTTTTCTCATGCTTGCCGATTATGTGATCGACCGCTCGAATCGGGCCTTCGCGGCGCGTTGGCCCCGGATCGGCCGGGTCGATGCGGCGGAGGGCGTTGTCGGTCGGGCGATCCTGGAGACAGCCGTCGCGTTGTGTGGGCGGTGGACACACCGGTGGTGTCGTGGTTTCGGGAGAGCGGTCTCGGTCAGAAAGGCGTGAAGAGCGCCTTCATGCCGTCCTTGCGTCGATAGCTGAAGGCACGCAGGGTCTCGGCGAGACCCCTCTTCAGTTGGGAGTTATGTGCCTAACTTGATGAGAGGTCTCACCGTTCACGACAACGTCTTTTCTGCTTGCAAAATGGTCGCTACGACGCGTTTTCCCGGCCACCGGCACGGGGTAGCAGGCCCATTGCGACCAATTCGCGGCGGATCTGCCATTGTTTAGTCAGGTATATAATTCCCCTTCAGTTTACCGATCTTGCGATTGTCCCCCAGGATCGCGGCGATCACGATGGTGTTGATGATGGCATTGTCGGACGGTGTAACCGTTTTCTTTGAAGGTGACGTTCCGGACAGGGTGGTGGCGTTCGACCAGCCCGTGACCGTGGGTCCAGGCGAGCCGGTGTTGCGGTGTTACGCGGCTAGCGTCGACGGAGGTCATGCCGAAGGCGGACCCGGTGGATTCGTCTTCGGTTGTCTTGTCCATGCTGTGACGGGTCATCCCGACGATCTGTTTCACATGCGGATCATTGATCATTGCTTGTGGCAGCGTGAAGATCGCAATGCTGCGCTGTTCGATGCGGCCATGCGCGAGGGTGACCTGGTCCTGGTAATGCCTCGTCGCCTCGGTCTGCCATTCGCATGTCGTCAACGTGGTGCAGGTTTCGGGCGCATTGCCCTTGATCGTGAACAGATCGTCGGCCTTGTAGGTCTGGAGCTGGTTGAGCGCCCTTTCGAGGGTGGCGTTTTCGTCGCTGGGGTTCTTCATTTCGATCACGGCCAAGGGCCATGCCATTGACGAACAGCATCACGTCAGGGCGGCTATTGTGTTCGTGCTCGGCCACAGTGAACTGGTTCACTGTCAGCCAGTCGTTGGCCTCAATGTCGTCGAAATCGATCATCCAAGCGGCATTGCCGCTGCCGTGTCTTCCCGGGCAACCTCAATGGGCACGCCCTCGACCAGGTACGGTGCAGGCGGCGGTTCTCCTCGATGAGCGACGGGGTTTCCGTTTGCCGCACCTTGCGCAGCACGTCCTCCAGTGTCTCGGGGGACAGGTTCGGGTTGAGGCATGCGAGCGCGCTGCGGAACCGACCGGTCAGCAGCACCTCATCGTAGCTGCCGTGCCCCGGCGCCGGACTCTCCGGGCCGATGTCCGGCCCGTGCAGCACGGCATAGCCCAACCTGGCGAGCCATGCGAGAGCGGCGTCTTCCACCTCGCTTTCGGTGAGTCTGGCCATCAGGCCGCGGCCTTGTCTGTTCCCAGGACGAATCTCGCGCGCTCGCGGCGAAGCATTTCATAGAGATTCATGTTTCGGATACAGGCGACAAGATACGAGCACCTTGGGCCCGGGAAGTCGCGCGCCAGCCAGTGGCAAGGCACACGTCGTGCCGTCCACGTTCCAAAAAGACCACAGGATGGATAGTGACTGGCTATCGACACGGCTCATTCAATCCGTCCAATCGAACTGCGCTCCCAACGCTCGAAGCATGCCAAACGTGTTTTGCCGAGGGACTTTGAACTCGTCGCAGACATCCGGCAGTTTCACGTCCTTTCTGAACGCCGGGGCAGGCTGCTCGTTCGTCACAACGGTCGCATCGCGCACCTGCGCGCAGGCGACGAGCCAGACATCCGCATCTGTGGCGAATTTCGCCTTTGCATGGTCGAGGTAGTTTGGATGGCATTGAACCCACATCATGATTTCCGTATAGATGCGCGCCAGCTCATCGGTGTCCACTGGCAGGAAGAATTCTCCCGGAACATCGTTCTTCACCCACTGAAACAGATCCTCGTCGCTGCGACCGACAAGGAGTTCGTTTCGCACTTTGTCAACGCTGAAGACCCGGCCCTCTCCGTGATAATAAAGCAAGATTTTCCAAAATCCGGGGCATAGATCGAACGCGTAGCACAGATTCTTTGCGGTGATGAAGACGTCCGAATCCACAAGGTATGTCGTCCGATCCGCCATCAGGAGAGCGGGATGCCCAGTCTACCGGCGTAGTCCTGGAACGTTCCGCCCCGAAGGCCGGTCAGTTCATAAGCTTCCTTGAAACCGATTTCACCCCCCCTTCGCCGAGCCAGATGTGCGCCAGCTCGTGAGCCAGCGTGAACATTTGGGCTGATTTCGCATCTACGCCGTTCATGAAAATCAAGGGTCCGTAATGATCCGTGAGCGCGAACCCGCGAAACTCCGCCACGCTCAGCCGACTATTGCCCACGATGCCGTTGATCACAGCCATCACACCCAGCCCTTCGATCATGCGGCGCAGTTCACTCACGGCATCCTGCCAACTGCGCACTCCCGCCGCCCAACCCTGGTCCAGGCCGAGAGTGCGCCGCATCTCGCGGCCCATCGCGCCGGGGTCGTCTGCAAGACGGGCGCTTGCCGCAAAGGCCAATGGCTTCGCCTCGTTCGCCACGAGGCGCTCAAGCAGCCATGCCTGCCGCCGCTGCATAGCGTAGAGCGTGTCGATCAGATCCGGGCTCGCTTGGGTTGTTGCCGTGTCCGCAACGGTGCGAAAGTCGGCGGTCGGGAGGCATTCGTCGGGAGGCTCATGGAGAAACAGGTAGCCGAATGGTACATGGACGGCACGTGCGAACATCTCCAACCGTTTCAGGGTAGGCTGAGTCTCGCCGCTCTCCCATTCGGGCAGCTTCTGGAACTTCGTCGCTAACCCAAGTTTAACATTCGTTTTCAAGTTTTGTTGTTCTTCAGTGGGTCAGGGGGCGGGTTCCAGTGTATGGTACTCCATTCCGGCCGCCAGCGACATGAATGCGTGGGTTCCTATGCGGGTGTTCAGACGATCATCTTCCTGATGCCGCCGGGTGCCGGGTGGATGTCGAGGGCTTTGTAGATGGCCGGTTGACGGGGTTCGGCGCGGGTCGCCTCGCGGACATGCAGGGTGCGGCCGTCCGTGCGCCGGAAGGTGGCGGTGATGCGCTGCTGGCCTTCGAGGATGCGGCGCAAGCTGGTCTAGTCTATTGATCGTTACAAATATATCCATTATTGTATTCTTCTGATTTGTCGATCACGGAGGTCTGCAAGATGCGCCCTGGTGTTTCATTAACGTTCACTTCGGGCGACCGGCGTCGCCTTGAAACGGTTGTCCCGGACCCGAAGAGCCCGCAGAAGCACGTCTGGCGGGCGCGCATCATTCTTCTGAGCGACGATGGGCTCGGCAGGATGGCCATCATGAGAGAGACCGGCAAGGCGAAGAACAGTGTCTGGCGCTGGCAGGACCGCTTCTATGGAAGACGGTGTGGACGGACTTCTGCGGGACAAGACGCGCCCGCCGGGCAAGACGCCTCCGGCTCCTGAGCCGGTGGCGAAGATCGTAGAGTTGACCCACACCTCGCCGCTTCACGCGGCGACCCATTGGACGCTGCGGGCGATGGCGAAGGCTGTGGGGGTGCCGCTTCGAGGGTCTGGGTGGTCTGGCAGGCGCATGGCCTGATGCCGCACCGCTGGCGGCCGTTCACGCTTTCGAACGATCCCGCCCTGCCTCGAGACGCTGACCGACATCGTCGGCCTCTCCGTTGCGCCGCCGGCTTACGCGGTCTTGCTGTCGACCGATGACAGGTCGCACAGTCAGGTCCGCGACCGCACACAGCCCGGCCTGCCGCTGAAGAAAGGCCGCGGCGCCACCATGACACATGATTCCAAGCGCAACGGCACGACGATGCTGTTCGCCGCCCTGACCGTGCTCGACGGCACGGTCATCGGCCAGCACGCCAGTCGGCATCGCCACCAGGAGTTCCTGAGATTCCTCAACCGCATCGCGCGCACGATACCCGCCGGCGTCCCGGTCCATGCCATCCTCGACAACGACGCCACTCACAAGCACAAGGACGTCCAGGTCTGGCTCGCACGCCATCCGCGCTGGACCTTCCACGTCACCCCCACCTCGAGCGCGTGGCTGAACGCGCTCGGAGGCGTCTTCGCCAAGCGGACACGACGCCGTCTCAAATACGGCGTCTTCCGCTCCGTACGCGAACTCCAGGACGCCATCCGCCGCTTCATCGACGAACACAACACCACCGAAGCCAGGCCGTTCGTCTGGACCGCCGATCCCGATACCATCATCGCCGCAAGAAAAAGAGGCGTCCAAACGTTGAAATCAATCTACTAGATCGAAGCCAACCATCCGAACCTCACCACGCAGAAAAGTTTCTACGTCGAGATCAGCCGGGCGCGCGACCGGGCCGAACTGGTCACCGACGACGCGAAGGTGCTGCGCGGGCAGCTGGAGGCGGCGACGGGGGAGCGGATTTCGGCACTGGAAGGCATTGGAGAAACGGTGCAGGGCAAGCCAACTAAGCGAATGGAAGGAACCGCTTATGCACATGGCTCCGGTGAAACGCACATGTAGCGTTTGGTGTGCCGGGAATAGTCGACATCGGGGGCAACATCGTGTGTCGCCGGAGCCATGTGCATAAGCGATTCACCGAATTCAGGCGCGATCTGATGGCGCGCAATGCGGCGGCGTCGCTGTTTGGCAATCCCCGCGGCGACGCCCTCGCCGCCATCCTTGGTAATATCGAGCAGACCATGTTCGGAAAGGATCTCTATCGCTCACGCGAGGAGAAGGCGGCGCATCTGCTCTATTTTGTGGTCAAGGACCACCCCTTCTCCGACGGAAACAAGCGTATCGGTTCGCTGCTGTTCCTGCTCTATCTGAAGCAGGAACGCATGGACCATCGGCTCAACCCCCAGGCTCTGACGGCCCTGACCCTGCTTATCGCCGAAAGTGCGCCTGCCGAGAAGGATCTCATGATCCTGCTGGTCGTCAACCTGCTGGTGGAGCCTTCCGAATGATCCGCCGATGGTCGCACCGACCGGAACATCCGGCAATGAGCTACGGTGCTGGCGGGGATGGGGGTTGCCGAAGTGTCGAAATTACACGAACCGCTTATGCACATGGTTCCGGTTCGATCAACATGCTGTAGGTAAGGGGTTGTGCATTGGTGGCGAGGCGGAAGAGCGAGCGGAAAGCATCGTGGCGGGTTTTGCGGCGGTTGAAGCGAAAGACGACCTCATCGAGACAGGCCTGCAGATGCTTGCGGCGCAGCCCGTGGTAGACGCCTCGCGCCCATCCTTTGAGGTTGGAGAAGACTTGGTGGATCCACGGCAGGACGAGGTGAGCGGCGGTCTTCCCGACGACATGGACATTGTGGCGATCGGCGGGGACCGCAGCGTCGCCGGACCAGCCGTCGGTTTTCGCGATGGCGTCGGGATCGACGGCGGTTTCGACGAAGTGTCCGAGGTCGGCGGCGCCGTAGGAGGAGATTTCGGCCAGCCGCAGGCGGCCTGGGATGTTTCCGTCCCCGAGTTCGATGGCGCCGACGATGAGCATCTTGCCGTCGTGGCTGCGTCCTTGCCCTCCGGTGGGAGGATCGTCTTTGGTCCGGAATGGACGGCTGGCCTCGTCGATTTCCACCAGGCCCGACAACGGATTGCGCTCGGGCTCGACCATGCTGGCGTGCAGGATCGTCCCGGCCATCACCGAGGTCTGCCGGCGGCAGCCGGTGCACGCGAAGGTGTGTGCTTTTCTGCGCAGCGCCCATCCCTTTTCATGGCTGCACGTGGGACAGACGAAGCCGTCCGGCCAGCGCATTTCGATCAGCCAGGCGGCGCAGGCGTCATCGTCCGGGACCATGTGCTGGAAAGCGAGGAGGCTGTCGGGGACCTGTTTCATGTGGGGGCTCCGTCGGCAGGAATGTATCGGGAACATTCTACCCGCTCCCCCGCTCTAACCTCAATCTCAACATCTGGTGGCAAACTCTCGCAACCGGAACCATGTGCATAAGCGGTTGGAAGGAAATGCGAGAATGGGGCGGACAATGGACAAAGGAGCCGAGTCTGCCGTCGGAACGGAATGGTGGCATACAGACAGAGAAGGAACAGGACCAGGCGCCGCCGACCCGCGAGATGGTGGTGGAAAGGGATTTCGGGTTGTAACGACCAGCTATCGCCAGAGTCCGACAGGGGCGAACGAATCGAACGAAATCGGGCGATGCTATGGGCAAATGTCCCGGAAGCTGTTCTGTTTCAGACGGAATCGGTGCCGGGCAGCCCATTCGCCCTTGATGCTGTCCGCCTCCACGATGTCGAGCAGTGCCTCGCCGATCATGGAGACCATCAGATCCTGCGTTGTGAGGATGTGGAGGGTTCGGTCGGTGCGCCGCGCCTGCACCGTTGTCTGGCGATGGCGGAGCACTCACCGGCCCCCAGGCGCCCCGATGCAGATAACGATCCGAAGAGGGCCAACTCCTCAAGGCTGGTGATGCTCGTTTGCGAAACTGCGCCTCGGTCGGCGGCTCCGCCGAACCGTTGCCGCTGCTCGGGATATCGGTCCGAGACTTCCGCGGCAACATGATCGGTAACGATAAAGTCGTGGGAATGAGATCCATGCGGTCGATGCGGAGGAAGTTCATCAAGACCGAGTGGTCGGCAATGAGATCCATGCGGTCGATGCGGAGGAAGCTCATCAAGACCGAGGCATCGGTCACGATGATTTCCGGATGACCCGTTACCATGAAACAATCACCCCCCGCGTACCGCTTCAGCTAGACGAAGCAGAACGTCACCGTCGATACCGAGTGCCCCGCCTAGCTCCAGAACGCGACCGTGCGAAATCTCCTCGCGACGATAGGCTTCGATGGCGAGATGGGCGACCTCGCCGCGGAGTTCGCGGTCCCAATACTGGCGCTGCTCGGGTTCGCCGACATCGCCGAACATGTCGATGGCCTTCAGGTACTCCCGTCCGAACCCCTCCTGTTCCAGGAGATTCTGGGATTCCGGATGAGAGATGTGCCGAAGGCTCTTCAACCGGTAGAGGGCCGCCTGGTAGCTCACTCCGAAATGGTGAGCGAGTATTGCGATATCGTTGCACGTGATGCGTTGCGAACTCGCCGGCGAACGAAGCTCCGCTTCGGTATGGCCCCCGCTCGCGACATCGAAGACGGTCTGCTCCTGGCGGCTCGGAAGGCCTTTGTCGAGGCTTCGCAAGGTGTCGTAGACCCCGCTCCTCGGCATGAGGAATGCCGCAGCGAACGCGTTCGCACGCCGCTCGACCAGTTCGGACGAGTTGTCGGTGCTGGAAACCGTGATGTTCCGGTTCCGGTCGAGCAGGGCATGGGCATATTCGTGTGCATAGGAGAAGCGCTTTCGGCCCCTCGGATGAGATGCGTTCACGAGAATGGCCAACCCGATGCTCGGATGCCGCAGAAACAGACCCGACATTCCGTTCGGAAGCTCGACGCCCGATGCCCAGATGCCTTGAGATGCGATCAGTTCCGAGACGTCGGCGATCGGCGCATTACCGATCCCGAGGCGCTGCCGTTCCTGTATCGCGGTCCGCTCGCCTTGCGCCACGGCTTCTCCGGAGGAGCGCGGTACGCGGGTCTCGTAGTTCGGAGGGCCGGATCGGGGCTCGACACCAAGCACGCGTTCCAGCCTTACGCCTTCGCGGCACAGGCTGACGCAGCGGGCCATTTGCTCGTGGGTGGAAGGATCCTGCTCCAGACCCGGCGCCACGCGATACAAGGCCACCAACACATCCTGCTCCTCGTCCCGGGTGCCCTCCTGCAGGAAATCCGCGACGGGACGGAGGTAGAGTTCGGAAAGCTTCGTTAGCTCCAGCGTCGACACCGAGCGATTGCCTGCCTCCAACTGGGTGACGGCAGTTCGCGGCAGGCCGAGTTCATTGGCCGCTGCCTGTTGACTGAGGCCTCGGGCCTCGCGCGCGACGCGCAGCCTGCGTCCAAGTTCGTCTGCCTCCATTGTCTGCTCCGTTCCCGGTGGCACCGCCAAGAGCGACCTTGGGCCTATTCTTGTTCATCGAACATAAAATGTTAAAACAAATCCATGAACCTCTTGCAAAATTCCTGTCCCCAGGGTCCGGTGAGCCCGGATCGGTCGGTTGCTTCCGGTCACCTCTGCACCTGGAGGTCGGACTCCATGGATTCGCGGTGTCTCATCAGAGACGATGAGACCAAACAGGGACCTTTGCGGACATCGGGACACGCCTCTCCGGGCCACTCTCTTCGAGAGGGCCGCGAGGGGTCGGCATGCGTTGTCGGAGCCGCGCTATGGGGTGGCGAGACGTATCAACGGGTCAGCCGCCAGGGCCAGGATGCCGACCATGAGATGGCAGGCGACCCTGGAATGTCCACGGACGCGGACATGGCGCCCGCCACACTCATCCTTGAGGCGGGCGTTGGTCCTCTCGACACCGGACCCGCACGGTCTCGGGATCGACATGGCCTATTGCACGCCGGGCCCGGGCCTCCCGGTCCCGCTCCTCCTTGAGGTCCTTGTCCCGGCGCGGATTGACATCGATGATCGGCACATGGCCAAGCCGTTCGTTCATCTGGTCACGGCAAATTCGTTCTGATTTTCGTCTCTGACTCGCGGCACGCAATCATGGTCGGCCCGTTTTCGTTGGGGTTGTTGCGTGGTCTGGGCAATGGATTTGGCCGCCATGGTGCCGCCGTATAGCGGTCCCCCTGGCCGCGAGGGTCGGGCACGGCTTCATCTGGGCATGACCGCTGGCCCCCGGCGTGCCGAGGGTTGGCGAGTCGATGGAGGCGGACCGGAGAGGGTTGTCAGCCGGGTGCTGGTCGCGGGGCGATGTTGTCGGTCATTTTCAGGAAGTCGAGGACGCGGCGCGGGGTCCTGGCCAGAGTGCGCATGGTCTGGGCGACGGCGCGCCCGCGCCCCTTGATGAGACCGATAGCGAAGCGCCGCAGCCGGGTCATGTTCTCTGGACCGTGCCCGGTGCGGCTGCGGTCCTCGTCGACGCTCCAGTCGAGGATGTCGTGGGTTGCCTCGATCGTCCAGTGCCCGCGATTGAGGGTGAGCAGCCGTTGCGGGGTTGCGGCCTCCATGGTCAGGCTGGTGACCCCGTAGGCGGTCTCGCAGCGGCGCTTGCCGGACGTGACCTCGACGGTGTCGCGGCGCACGGCGAAGACCTGTCCGACGCCGGGGAAGTTGAGGTCGTCGTTGCGCTCACTGGAGACCCGGATGGAGCGCCGCTCGCGTCGGTCGTGCTCGGGCTTCGGGCTCTCGTCCGTGAAGTCCGGTGCGCGCCCGGCGATGGCCTCGTTGAGAGTGAGCCGGATATCGCTCAGCAGGGTCGGCTGGTTGCCCTTGACGGTGAACAGGTAGGCCGCGCCGCGATCGAGCAGATCGGAGGCCAGCGCCCGCTGGGTGAGCAGGGCGTCGGCGGTGACAGTGCGGCCCGCGATGTCGGGCACCGTATCGAGCAGGGGGATGACGGCGCCGATCTCGTTGGTGCGCTTCTCCCCTTCGTCGGCGTCGGGCCTCATGCCGACTTTTTTTGACCCCAGGGTGCCTTGGTGTCGTGGCCTGTGATGCCGAGCACATGAGCCTGTTTGCCATCGTCATCGATGGCGCCGCGGATGGTCTTGCCGTCAATAGCCAGGGCGCTGTCTGCCGAGCCGTGGGCCTCGTGCCACGGCCTCAGAGCGGCATCGAGCTGGACCGGGTCGACGCGGATCAGCAGGCTGCGCATTGCCGACAGGCTGGGCGGGCGGTCCTGGCCGTCGCGGCGGCGCACGCGGAAGCGCTGCAGCACCCTGGGGCTGAGGTCGTCGACCCCTTCGCTGATCGCCTTGTCGCCGCGCATGCCGCACAGCGTCGCGGCGGCGGCGAGCGCCAGGACCGTGGGCAGGGCATGGCGCCGACCCTGGCGGCGGCGGGGATCGTCGATGTGCTGGAAGAACTCGGGCAGGGATCGCATCTGTGCGGCGCTGAGCGTCATCTTCGGCACTCCATGTCGCAGGCGGGGGTCGAGATCGGCGGCCCCAAGCCGGGCCCGTGCGCCCCGGCACAGGGGATGAAGGAACACGAGTTTGGGCCGCGCGTGCGCGCTGTCGCCGTGCCTGTCGCGGGCGAAACCGCGGGTGCGCCCGATCTCGATCCAGTTGGCGGCGCGCTCGACGGTGCCCCGGAACAGCTCGGGGTCACGAAGGTCTCCGCCAGGAGCACGTCGTGACCGAAGCGGGCCGGCCAGTCCCTCACCAGACGGCGCGTGCACAGCGAGAGCACGCGCGAGCCGAGGGTGCGCTCACCGCCGGGGAGAAGCAGAAAACGCGCGTTGGTGGTGACCAGGTGAAAACGGCCGAACTGGACGCCGCGGTCCCAGCCGATCCAGTGATCACGCGCCCCACACTTCAGCGCCGGTGCCGAGAACACCGCCAGCGCCAGCCAGCGCCCTCGATGGTGCGCGACATAGCGCACGGGCTCGCCCATCCCCGGCACCGCGCCGAGGGAGTGGTGTGTCTGCATCAAGGCGCGGAAGCGGGCCTCGTCCGCCGCCGCCACGATGTCGACGGCCACCTCCGAAAGAACCGACACGGCTTCCCCGCCCCCCACGATTGCCGCGCGGCACTCATATCAGGACACGGGGAAGAGGGCCACTATCTCAGGCAACGCCCTGGCAGGGCTGGCGAAAGGGCGAAGTACAAATCCGCCCTGCTCATCTGGTAGATCTCCCTGGCATCATAGGCCGCGTCCATGAGATCGTAGAGATTGGTCACACGCCCGGCGGTCATCATCGCCAGCGGGATCGCGACTTGGCTGTCATGGACGGATGCCGAGGTGAGGACGGTCCTCAGCGGCACCCCGCAGTCTGCTGTGTCGATAGGTAGCTTGTCACCGCGCCAAGCCTCCATGACCCCCTTGGCAGTCTTCTTTGCCCCGTGATCGCAGACCTTCGGCAGCGCGTCGAGCCTCTCATCGAGATCCATCCCGTTCGCTTGCTGTTCGAGACGCCCAGGCTCCTTCGTCCTCTCCGCGCCCTTGCGGGGCCGGCCGCGCTTGCGGTTCGGCGTCCTGGCCTTCGGCGTCGGGGCCGGCGTCTCCCGGGCATCGATGGCCGTCGAGGCCCGCGACACGTGGCCGATGAGCGCATCGCCCAGTGTCTCTGCAACCAGAGCCGCGTGCATCCTCTCCGGAAGACGGGACTGCGACCATTCGGCGAACGCCCGCGAAAACGTCGCTTCACTCGGGATCTCCGCGACACGCGACCAGCCGCACAGTCGGCGCAACGTCGGGTCCACCTTGAGCCTGTCGATCAGGTGGCGGGTCGTCGGCAGATCCCATACTGCCTTGGCGATGAAGCCACGGGCCAGCGCCCGGCGATCCTCCCGGGGCCGACCCGGACCGGTCCACACCTCATCGACGAAGCCCTCCACCTTGACGAGATCGAGAGCTGTCACGAAACGCTTGTGCGTCTCGAGGAGAGGACCGACCGCCTCAGCCAACGCAGGGAAAAGGTCCCCTTGAAATCGGTGCCAGAGATCGGATAGGGCCGAGCCAAGGGTCATCGGGGTCACCTCCTCGGTATCTTGTTATTGTGGAAACACAACAGACCACGGGGTGGCCCCGAAACCCAGGCCATCGACAACAAAATCAGCCTCGAGAAGGCAAAAAACCGGTCGGGCCGGTAATTTTGCAAGAAGCTCTTTTGTTCAAAGGGGCTAAGGCGGGTCATACAAGGCGCAAGAGCTCCATACTTATCTTCAGCTCGTTAATGATTCGCTCACGCCCAGCGATACCGAACGGGATTACCTGCTCGATTACCCCGGATTTCAGACTGCCTACGGTCTGCCGGTGAGATTGTTCGGACCGGATCATCGGGGTGGATGACCTGTCCCGAACCTCCTACGCATGAACCGGTACAGGGGTCGCGCGATGCCGCGCGCCTCATCAATCGAAGCATCGAAAGACTGCATGCGTCGCGTGCTCCCGGCGTCGTGCTGATCTACATTCCTGACCGCTGGCAACCCTTCCGTCGCTACCGTACCAAGTCCAAAGGCTTCGACCTGCACAATTTCGTCAAGGCGTTCTGTGCCCAGCGCGGCATTGCCACCCAGTTCCTCAATGAGGATACGCTTGCGGACGACCACCAGTGCCGGGTGTGGTGGTGGCTTTCGCTGGCGCTCTACGTCAAAGGCATGCGCACGCCGTGGCTGCTCGACAATCTTGTCGATGACACCGCCTTTGTCGGGTTGGGGTTCAGTATCGATCCCAACGCGCCACGCGGAGACCATGTCGTTCTCGGATGCAGCCACATCTATAGCGCACGCGGAGAGGGCCTCCAGTACCGGCTCAGCAAGATCGAGAATCCTGTCATTCGGCGCGGGAATCCTTTCATGTCAGCCGATGATGCGCGGCGCGTCGATGAAACGATCCGTCAGCTTTTTTTCGATGCACGGATGAAGCTTCCCGAGCGGGTCGTGCTTCACAAGCGCATGCCGTTCGTCAAACAAGGACGCGAAGGATTGCGCGACGGCCTGCGCGGCGTGGCGTCCATCGACATGCTCGAAATCCAGATCGACCGCGCGCTTCGCTACGTGGCGTCGGTTCAGAAGCCCGACGGCACGTCCGATGAAGACAGGTTTCCGATCCGGCGCGGCACGGTCATGAAGCTCGATGACTACAGCGCGCTGCTATGGGTTCACGGCGCAACGACTGCGCTCAATCCTCGCCTCAGGTATTTCCAGGGAAAGCGATGTATTCCTGCCCCGCTGATGATTAGACGCCATGCCGGGCGAACATCCCTTCAGAAACTTGCAGGGGAAATACTCGGCATCTCCAAGATGAATTGGAACACCTTCGATCTCTATACGAAGCTCCCCGCCACCCTGCAATCTTCCCGTGAGATCGCGAAGATAGGCTCACTGCTCCAGCGATTCGGTTCGGCATCTTATGACTATAGATTGTTCATCTAGTCGAGTTTCACGGAGCTTCTTGCAAAATTGCCGGCCCGACCGGTTTTTTGCCTTGTCGAGGCTGATTTTGTTGTCGAGGGCCTGAGTCCCGGGGGCACCCCGTGGTATGTTGTGTTTCCACAATAACAAGATACCGAAGAGGTGACCTCGATGACCCTTGGTTCGACCCTATCCGATCTCTGGCACCGATTTCAAGGGGACCTTTTCCCTGCGTTGGCCGAGGCGGTCGGTCCTCTCCTGGAGACGCACAAGCGTTTCGTGACAGCTCTCGATCTTGTCAAGGTGGAGGGCTTCGTCGATGAGGTGTGGACCGGTCCGGGTCGGCCCCGGGAGGATCGCCGGGCGCTGGCCCGTGGCGTCATCGCCAAGGCGGTATGGGGTCTGCCGACGACCCGTCACCTGATCGACAGGCTCAAGGTGGACCCGACGTTGCGCCGGCTGTGCGGCTGGTCGCGTGTCGCGGAGATCCCGCGTGAAGCGACGTTTTCGCGGGCGTTTGCCGAATTTTCGCAGTCCCGTCTTCCGGAGAGGATGCACGCGGCTCTGGTTGCAGAGACACTGGGCGACGCGCTCATCGGCCACGTGTCGCGGGACTCGACGGCCATCGAGGCCCGGGAGACGCCGGCCCCGAGGCCGAAGGCCCCGACGCCGGAACGCAAGCGCGGCCGGCCCCGCAAGGGCGAGGAGAGGACGAAGGAGCCTGGGCGTCTCGAACAGCAAGCGAACGGGATGGATCTCGATGAGATGCTCGACGCGCTGCCGAAGGTCTGTGATCACGGGGCAAAGAAGAATGCCAAGGGGGTCATGGAGGCCTGGTGCGGTTACAAGCTGCATATCGACACAGCAGACTGCGGGGTGCCGCTGAGGACCGTCCTCACCTCGGCATCCGTCCATGACAGCCAGGTCGCGATCCCGCTGGCGATGATGACCGCCGCGCGTGTGACCAATCTCTACGATCTCATGGACGCGGCCTATGATGCCGGGGAGATCTACCAGATGAGCGAACGGCTTGGCCATGTGCCGATCATCGATGTCAATCCGCGCCGGGACAAGGACCTCAAGGAGGAGCGAGACCGGGAGGCCCGGGCCCGGCGTGCAATAGGCCATGTCGATCCCGAGACCGTGCGGGTCCGGATCCGGTCCGGTGTCGAGAGGACCAACGCCCGCCTCAAGGATGAGTGTGGCGGGCGCCATGTCCGCGTCCGTGGACATTCCAGGGTCACCTGCCATCTCATGGTCGGCATCCTGGCCCTGGCGGCTGACCCGTTGATACGTCTCGCCGTCCCATAGCGCGGCTCCGACAACGCATGCCGACCCTTCGCGGCCCTCTCGAAGAGAGGGGCCCGGAGAGGCGTGTCCCGATGTCCACAAAGGTCCCTGTTTGGTCTCATCGTCTCTGATGAGACACCGCGAATCCATGGATTCCGACCTCCAAGTGCAGAGGTGACCGGGATCAACCGACCGATCCGGCCTCACCGGACCCTGGGGACAGGAATTTTGCAAGAGGTTCCACGGTCAGCCATTTTCCCGCACTGCCGCGACCTCGAAGGCCCATGCCGCGGCGCGATCGAGGAGACCAAGACCGGGATGCTCCAGCACCAGAACTGTCGATCACGCGTGAGCTCGGTGCCACCTTGGCGTGGCGCCGGTTCCTATTGCCGGATCTGGTCCCTGCACAGGCATTCGGAAGCCCGTCTTCTGGTAGGGCGATGATTAAAATCCGCAAAGGAAGGCAAAGGAGACGAATGCCGCGTGGTCGGGATCGACCACCGGAGCCGGGACGTGCTACTCGACGGCGGCGACAGCGGGACCGTGCGCTGCAAGCCCGCCGAGACCGGCGGGTGCCGGGGCGGGAGAGAGGTCTACCGCAGAGAGGGCGTTGGACTGCGCACTGGCAACCGCATCCGCTGGGCCCGCAACCACGCGAGCCTCGGCCTGGCCAACAGCCAGACTGCCGAGATCCTTGTATGGAGCCGAAGAGCAGTGCTTCGACGCTCTGTCCTGATGGCGCTGGCCCAACGGTTTCGTGTGCCCGAACTGCGGCCACGACCGAGGCTGCCAGTTGAACACACACAAGCTCCAGCAGTGCTATCGCTGCAACCGCCAGACCTCCATCACCGCCGGGACCCTCTTCGAGGCCACCAAGCTGCCCCTGACGGTGTGGTTCCATGGCATCTGCTTCATGACCCAGGACAAGAAAGGTGCATCGGCGATGACGCTGCACCGCCAGCTCGGCATCTTCTACAACGCCGCCTGGCGCAGACGCCACAAGCTGATGCAGGTGATGATGGAGCGAAACTGAGAGCACCCGCTCGGCGGGTCGGTCCAACGCGACGATGCCTACTCTCGGGGGCGAGCGCAGCGGCGGCAAGCGCGGAGGTGGGGCACCGGGCAAGACCCCTTTCGTGGCCGCGGTCGAGATCCATGAGGCGGGACATCCGCAGCGGGTGACGCTCACCGTGGTCGAGGGCTTCCGTCTCACTGAAGTCGCCGCCTGGGCATAGCAGCACCTGAGCCCGGGCACGCAGGTGCTCTCCGATGGACTGACCTGCTTCAATGGCGTGACCGCGGCAGGCTGCGTTCATGAGCCGATGGTGACCGGCGGCGGGAAAGCCGCGGTCGAGCGTCCCGAGTTTCGTTGGGTGAACACGATTCTCGGCAACATCAAGACGGCGTTGCGCGGCGCCTATCATGCGGTTCGCCCCAAGTATGCCCAGCGTTATCTCGCGGAGTTCGAGTACCGGTTCAATCGTCGCTTCGACCTGCCCGAGATCATCCCCGGACTGGTCTACGTGGCGCTGCGGACACCGCCAATGCCGGAACGGCTACTCAAATTGCGCTTAGCTTGAGTGAGAATCAGGATATCTTTTGCGCTCGGTCGGGAAGACGGCCCTGGACGGATATTGTTCAGGTCGAAGTGGATAAAAGGGCGGCGTTTCGAACTTGCCCGCTTCATTGGCGACTGCATGGTCGGCAATCAGATTGCCCGATCTACCGATCGGCTGTTTCCCACCACGCGCGCCTACAGCTACCGGCAGAAGATGCAGCGCGCGTTCGCCGCGGAGTTGTTGAGCCCGTTCGCCGCCGTAGACGAGATGCTGGATGGCGACTATTCCGAGGAGAGTCAGGCCAGGGTTGCGAAGCGCTTCGGCGTCTCGCCGATGACGATCCAGACCCAGTTGGTGAACCATCGCCGGGTCGGCCTGGAAGACGCCCCGGATATCGTCGGGCGCGGCGGCGATGCGTGAACGGCGGATTGGGCCTCCTCGACGGCGCTTGCGACGCGCAAGTCGTTGCAAAGAGGCCGGGCCGCGAGGCCCGGAAGGATTTGCGCGCGGTTGTGGGAGCCTGACGGCGCCAACGCTTCTCTCGAAGCCGGACACCGCCTCGGCGATGCGATCATTCGCTCCACCGCGCTCGCGGAAGAAGCCCAGCGTGCCTTCGCCGCCTTTCTTGATACCGGCGATGTCAACGCGATTGCGCGGTTGGCGCCGACCTCGCTGGTGTTCGGGGCATGGGATTCCCGCGATACGCAGGCCAAGCTTCCGCGCATCGTGCAGTCGGTGATCCGCGCCTGGAACGTCGACCCTCTGACCCGCTCCGCGCAGTATAACCCGCCGGTCGATTACGCCAAGTTTGACGTGTTCAGCGAAGCCGAGAAGGCGAAGCAGGAAGGCAGTACGAAGGGGCCTCTGGCGCAGCGCGGCTTCGTGCATGTGCCGGCGACCGGCGAGCATGGCGGCATCGTGGTCCATGGCGAGATTCGCCGCGACGTGACGGTCAACCTGATCGCGCTGCGGCGTCTGAACGGGGATGATGGACTGGCCCTGCGCCGCTATGTGCTCGGCTTGGCGTTGATAGCGGCGACCGCTCCGCTCGACGGCTTCCTGCGACAGGGCTGCCTTGTCACGCCCGATCCGGATGCGCCGGCGGCGTGGACGGCGGTTAACCGCGACGGCGGGCGGGAAACCTTCGCCCTGAACGAAGACGCGGCCTTTTCGGCTGCTCGGAAAGCCGCTTCGGCATTCAGCGTCGGACCGGATCGCACGGTTGAATTCGACAAGAAGCTTGCCCGGGCGGACGCGAAAAAGACCTGAGTCATGGAACAAGCGCTTCTCGTCGCCATACGGTTTTACGAGGGCCGTTATCACGGCACGGACGACTAGCCTCCCGCGCTGGCCCGCCTGTTCCAGGCGTTGATGGCGGGTGCTGCGCGGGGCGCGGCGATACCGCCTGCTGTGCGCGACTCGTACGATTGGCTGGAAAGGCTGCCGCCGCCGGTTATCGCGGCGCCGCGCAGCCTGCCCGGCCAAGGCTATACCGATGTTGTGCCCAATAACCACCTGGACGCCGCATTGTCAAAAAGGGAAACGCCGGATTTCGACAAGGTGGTGGCCTCTATCCGTGTCGGCAAGCGTATCCGGCCGGTCCTGTTCAATGCCGAAGCGCCTATCCTCTATTGCTGGTCGATCGACGACGATACGCATACGGCGGCGCTTTGCGAGGCGGCCGACGGGCTCTATCAGCTTGGGCGTGGCGTCGATATGGCCTGGGCCGAAGCGGCCATGATGGACGCCGAGGCGGCGGCGGCCCGGCTCGCCGACCATGGCGGGATCGTATACCGGCCTTCGGTTGGCGGGGGCGCGAGACGGGACCTGCTCTGCCCCGGCCCGGACTGCGGCAGAGCTTGGCAGCCCGCTTCGACGGCATGCGCAGCCGTTTTCGCCCTGGTGGAACCAACCGCAAGCCGATCCATGTTTTCGTGCAGTCGCCCAAACTGGCGGTGGTCAAAATCACCTATGACGCCCGGCCGCTCCGGTTCGTTTTCGAAATCAGGGAGGGCAATACGCAAGCCGCCTTCGCCGGCCGGCGGCTGAGCGCGGCGTCTGAACTGGTCAAGGACACGCGCGACAAGGCCTGGGACCGGTTATCGGCGGCGGCGCCCGACCTCGCGGATACGGCGGAGCGTTACCTGATCGGCCGTGGGGCGGGCGATAGCGACAAGGAGGCGCGGGTGCATATCACGCCGATCCCGTCGATCGGCCATCTGCATGCCGACATGATGTTCCGTCGGCTTGCCGTCTATGTGCCGCAGTCCTGCCCGTTGGCGCCCAGAGACGTCGCCTGGGCGTTCTCGCAGGTTGCCTGGACGGATGCCGATGGGGTGGTCGATGCCGACGGCATGGTCCGACGCTACGAGGGAAACGGTCGGTGCTGGCGCAGCGTGACGCCGCTCGCTCTGCTCGCGGCCCGGCGGAGGCGGATCGAACCGACCCGTCTGGCCGATGAAGCCAAGGGCGCGCGCGAACGGGCCGCCGAGGAGGCGCGCGCCGCGGGAGCCCTTCGATCGCAACGGCGAGCGGGCGGAATCGTTCGCCGCCGGTACGCGCTTTGCCAAGGAAACGCTCTGGCATGTCAGGGTTGCGTTCGCCGCGCCGGTCGAAGGGCCGCTCCTGCTGGGCGACGGCTGTTATCTGGGGCGCGCGCTGGAGGGCATGGACGTTCTACGCGCCGGCAAGGCCGGGCGGTTGACACTGGCGTCGGCGGTGCTCGATGCGGAGAGCGACCCGCTGTTCGCCGCGGCGCGGGTGTGGGAGAGCGTGACCGAATACGACGTAACCCGGCACCGCCGCCGGCTTGGCGACGAGGACGCGTTGAAGGCCGATGTGGCCGCCGAACTCGAACGGTGCGGCTGGCCGAGGCTGCCGCCGGACGCCATCGAGGTCCTTGCGGTGCGGCGCGGGCCGCGCAGCGGCCTGTTGGGCCGACTGCGTCTGGTTTCCCCCACGGCTCAGACCGGCCCGCTCCTGATCGGCCGGACCGCGCATAAGGGCGGCGGGCTCTTCGCCGGCTCCTGATTCGCCGGCGCTAACCCAAGTTTAACATTCGGCACGTCGAAATTAGCGTATTTAGGCTCTGGGCATCCGGCACTCGTTGATTTTGTTCGTTTTGTGTTTCAATGCTGAATTGTAGTGACATAATATGTGCGGCCGTGGGTTTCCAAGGGCCGGCCCCGCCATTATCCTCCGACCCTGTTCATCCGGCGCGCCAAGATACGCACAACCGAACGCGGCGACGTCTATTACTCGTACCGCCTGGTGCGCAACGAGCGCAGTGGAGACAGGGTCCGCCAGCACACCCTTCTCGACCTCGGCAGCGACTTCTCGCTCGCGCGACGGCGCTGGCCCGTGCTGTGCGCCCGGATCCAGCAGCTGCTCGACCGCCAGGGCGAGCTGGTGCCGCTGACCTGCCCGGAAGAGGTCGAGCGGCATGCCCAGCACATCGCCGCGCCACTGCTCACTCGGGCGCCGCCCGCCGCCGTCGAGCGCCCAGACATGCAGACGGTGGACGTGAGCACTCTGGCGCTAATCCGCCCGCGCTCGGTCGGCGTCGAGGCTGTCGGGCTGTGGGCCATGGAGCAGCTCGGCCTGGAGGCCCTGCTGGAGCGGCTGGGCTTCAACGGCACGCAGCGCGCGCTGGCCATGGCCAGCATCATCGCGCGCATGGCGGCACCGGGGTCTGAGCGCGCCATCTGGCGCTGGCTGTGCGCGCGTTCGGCCCTCGGCGAGCGTCTGGGCGTGGACTTCGAGCGGATGAGCATGATGCGCCTCACCCGCGCCTCCGATGCCCTGCTGGCGCACCGTTCGGCGATCGAGGCCCCCTCTTCGAGCCGGTGACGGACCTGTTCGGTCTGCCCCACACGGTCACGCTCTACGACCTGACCAATACCTTCTTCGAGGGCGAGGCGGCGGCCCAGACCAAGGCCGAACGCGGCCACTCCAAGGAGAAGCGCTCGGATTGCCCGCTGCTCACCCTGGGGCTGGTGCTCGACGGCTCGGGCTTCGTACGCCGCTCCGAAGTGTTCGCGGGTGCGGTCAACGAAGACACGACCCTGGCGCCCATGCTCGACGCCCTGCACGCTCCGGCGGACGCCTTGGTGGTGATGGATGCGGGGATTGCCACCGAGGCCAACATCGTCTGGCTGCGCGAGAACGGCGACCGCTATCTGGCGGTCAGCCGGGAACGCGCCCGCCGCTTCGATCCCGATCTGGCGATTGCGCTTGAGACCCGCTCGCGCCAGACGGTCCATGTGCATAAGGTGGTCGACGCGGACGGCGGAGAGGTGCGGCTCTACTGCTACTCCGAAGCGCGGGCGAAGAAGGAACAGGGCATTGCCGCGCGCTTCGAGGGCGCGTTGCGCAAGCGCCTCGAGGGCCTGTCGCGGCCGCGCACCCGCAAGCGCCTCGACCATGTCTGGCAGCGGATCGGCCGGATCAAGGAGAAGAGCCGCGGCGTCGGCGCGCACTACGTCATCGATGTCATCGCCGATGACAGCGGCAAGAAGGCCCGCGCCGTCACCTGGCAGCGCCGCCCGCGCGCCGGCACCATGATCACACATCAAGGCGTCTACTGCCTGCGCACCAACGTCGAGGACTGGGACGAGGAGGTACTGTGGCGCACCTACACCGCGCTCACCGATGTGGAGGCCGTGTTCCGCTCGCTCAAATCCGAACTCGGCCTCCGCCCCATCTTCCATCAGACCCAGAGGCGCTCCGACGGGCCCCTGCTCATCACCGTGAGCGCCGACCAGATGGTGCAGACCATCCGCCGGCGCCTCCGTGAGCAGGGCGAGTGCGCAAGCTGGGCCAGCCTGCGACGCATCCTCGAGGGCCAGCAGCGCGGCACGGCGACCGTCCGGCGCAAGGACGGCCGCACGCTTCATCTGGCAAGGCCACCCGCGCTGAACTCCGGCAACGGGCCATCTATCGGGCGCGCGGCGCGGACCCCGGTCCCGGAGGCATCAGGAAAATAATCGTCTGACCACGAAATCGGCACAGGCAACCGAAATGTAGTGCCATACGCGGAAGTCTTGCTCTCTAACGCATCGATGCACAACAAACTTCGAAACGGGTTGTTGAACTTGGGTTAAATGAGGTCTTCTGGATTCTGCGTACCGGCGCTCCCTGGCGTGATGTGCCGCCAGACTATGGAGACTGGAAAAATACCCATCGTCGGTTCTGTCGCTGGCGGGACAAGGGGCTCTGGGGGGCATTGCTGGAGCATCTGGTGGATGAGCCGGACGATGAGTGGCTGATGATTGACGCCAGTCATCTCAAGGTCCATCCCCATGCGAGCGGTGCGGTCGGCGGCAATCAGGCGATGGATCGCACAAAAGGGGGCTGAACACGACGCTGCACCTGGCTGTGGACGCACATGGGATGCCGGTGCGGGTGTTGGTGACCGAGGGGACGGCAGCAGATTGCAGTCAAGCGGTCGAGCTGATTGAAGGGATAGATGCCGAGTCCTTGTTGGCGGACAAGGCCTATGACACGACTGCCATCCTGTCTTATTGTGAGGAGCATGGAGTCATTGCGGTGATTCCGCCGAAGCGCAACCGCAAACACCCCAGAGCGTATGATGTCCCTCTCTACCGGCACCGGCATTTGGTGGAGAACGCTTTTCTGTGGCTCAAGCGTTGGCGTGGGATTGCCACAGGATACGCTAGGAATGCCGCATCGTTCCTCGCCGCGGTGCAGATCCGGTGTCTGGCGCTCTGGGCTGGTATTTCGTGACGACACTATCTAGAGCATTTTCCGATCATTTGCGGTTGTATCCGGCAGCAGCGAAGTAGTTTTGGCGCTCGTTCGGGGTGTAGATGTCTATGGCCTGGGCGATGGCCTCCTCGAGTTGGGTGACGGTGCGGGCGGCGCGGCGTTTGAGGAAGGCTTTGAACTTCGAGAAGGCCATCTCGATCGGATTGAGGTCGGGCGAGTAGAGCGGCAGGAAGCGGAGCTTGGCAACCGCCGCGGCCCGCACCTCGATCCGCCGCGGACGACGGTCGCCGCCCTGTTGTCCGGGCCGATAGCTGCCGGACCGCCGCCATGCATCGACCCACTTGACCGCCGTCGACGGCGCGATCCCGAAGCGCTTCGCCGCGCCACGCCGCGACATGCCGCCTTCCATCACCGCCGCCACCACGCGGCGACGCAGATCGTTCGAAAGAGCTCGCGCCATCCAGGCTGACCTCCTTCACCAGACCGCATCTCAAACCACAAATCCAAGTCATTGGAACCTCTTGCAAAATTCCTGTCCCCAGGGTCCGGTGAGCCCGGATCGGTCGGTTGCTTCCGGTCACCTCTGCACCTGGAGGTCGGAATCCATGGATTCGCGGTGTCTCATCGGAGACAACGAGAACAGACAAGGAACCTTCCGGACATCAGGACACGCCTCTCCGGGCCACTCTCTTCGAGAGGGCCGCGAAGGGTCGGCATGCGTTGTCGGAGCCGCGCTATGGGACGGCGAGACGTATCAACGGGTCAGCCGCCAGGGCCAGGATGCCGAACATGAGATGGCAGGCGACCTTGGAATGTCCGCGGACGCGGACATGGCGCCCGCCAAACTCATCCTTGAGGCGGGCGTTGGTCCTCTCGACACCGGACCGGATCCGGAACCGCACGTTCCCGGGATCGACATGGCCTATTGCACGCTGGGCCCGGGCCTCCCGGTCTCGCTCCTCCTTGAGGTTCTTGTCCCGGCGCGGATTGACATCGATGATCGGAACATGGCCAAGCCGTTCGCTCATCTGGTAGATCTCCCTGGCATCATAGGCCGCGTCCATGAGGTCGTAGAGATTGGTCACACGCGCGGCGGTCATCATCGCCAGCGGGACCGCGACCTGGCTGTCATGGACGGATGCCGAGGTGAGGACGGTCCTCAGCGGCACCCCGCAGTCTGCTGTGTCGATAGGCAGCTTGTAACCGCGCCAAGCCTCCATGACCCCTTTGGCATTCTTCTTTGCCCCGTGATCACAGACCTTCGGCAGCGCGTCGAGCCTCTCATCGAGATCCATCCCGTTCGCTTGCTGTTCGAGACGCCCAGGCTCCTTCGTCCTCTCCTCGCCCTTGCGGGGCCGGCCGCGCTTGCGGTTCGGCGTCGGGGCCTTCGGCGTCGGGGCCGGCGTCTCCCGGGCCTCGATGGCCGTCGGGTCCCTCGACACGTGGCCGATGAGCGCATCGCCCAGTGTCTCTGCAACCAGAGCCGCGTGCATCCTCTCCGGAAGACGGGACTGCGAAAATTCGGCAAACGCCCGCGAAAACGTCGCTTCACTCGGGATCTCCGCGACACGCGACCAGCCGCACAGTCGGCGCAACGTCGGGTCCACCTTGAGCCTGTCGATCAGGTGGCGGGTCGTCGGCAGATCCCATACCGCCTTGGCGATGAAGCCACGGGCCAGCGCCTGGCGATCCTCCCGGGGCCGACCCGGACCGGTCCACACCCCATCGACGAAGCCCTCCACCTTGACGAGATCGAGAGCTGTCACGAAACGCTTGTGCGTCTCGAGGAGAGGACCGATCGCCTCGGCCAACGCAGGGAAAAGGTCCCCTTGAAATCGGTGCCAGAGATCGGATAGGGTCGAGCCAAGGGTCATCGGGGTCACCTCCTCGGTATCTTGTTATTGTGGAAACACAACAGACCACGAGGTGGCCCCGAAACCCAGGCCCTCGACAACAAAATCAGCCTCGAGAAGGCAAAAAACCGGTCGGGCCGGCAATTTTGCAAGAAGCTCATTGAAAACTACAAAGATCCCGTCAGATCTGAAAATGCTCTATCGGACAGTTCACTGGATGTCCTTCTTCGGCTGATCCCGTCTGGTGTGGCGGTCGTATCGGCCCCGTCCCCGGATGGTTTCGATGAGTGTCCAGCCGGACGCCTTGTAGAGCGCGCTGGTGAATGGAATCACCGGTCGTTCGTTGCTCACCATTGGTAGCCGAGGCTCAACGAAACGCCGTGCTCGGCTGCGTCGGCGGCCGTTTCCCGGCGCTCGCCTTCGAGGCGGAGGGAAAACAACGGCGCGATCTCGAGATCGCCGCCCAGCCTGTACTCCCGCTCGTCGTCGCCGGACAATGAGAGACCGCCATAGATCTTCAATAGACCACGGCCGCCCAGTGCTCCCAACCCATAGCCGATCTCGGCGACCAGCTGGTTCTGCGCGATTGATACCGTATCTTTCGCACCGGTTTCGCCCGGCAGCGCCCCCGCATCGTCCTTCCAGAGCGTGTGGATTCCGCTCGACGCCTGACCCCGGACGGGGTCAGCGAGAATGACGGCCCGAGGCCCGAGGCGCCCGGATCCAGCCGCACGCCGAAGCTCGCTCCCCAGTCCTCGAAGCCCGCCGCCCGATGCTTCGCCAGCCATCGGCCGTGCGCCTCGATCGACAGACCAAGACGCGTATTCTCGTAGGCGAGCCCGCCGCCGAACTCCAGGCCCGAGCCCGTCTCCGCGTTCCCCGCGTCCAGACGCGCGCCCAACTCCAGGCTCGGCCGCAGCCGCTCATCTTCCGACAGCGCCCAATCGCTCCGGCCCTCCAGCATGAGCCGCGCGCGCCGCACCTCCGCACTCACGGCAGGCAGGCCCGACACCTCTTCCGAGTCCATGCGCACGCCGAAGGCGTCGGTTTTCACCGACAGGTCCATATCGCCCACCGGCGCCAGGTCGGCGCGCGCGCCGACGGCCGCCATCCGCATCCCGATCACGGCTTCGACCTGGCTGCGGGCGTCGTCAATCCGCAGATCGCCCCGGCCGAGACCGACCAGCCCCCACAGATCCAGACCCTTGCGCGGTGACCAGCGCAGATAGGGATACAGGCTCGTCAAGGACGACGCCACGTCGCCCTGGCCGTCCTCGATCCCGAGGTCGAACTCTCCTCGGCCATAGCCATACGAAACCGCGAACCCCGCCATGTCGCGCCCGCCGGAATAGTCGAGACCCATCCAGCCGGAGAGCACATCGCCCTTCAGGGACGGGCCGTCCTTCGGCGCGCCCTCGAACCCCGATGCCGCCCCCTGGCCCCACAGGGTCCAGACGCCATCCGGCCCGACCGTCATGTCGTCATCTTTGGCCGCCGAGAGATGGAACGCGCTTCCCAGCAGGAACTCCTGCACCTCCATGTTGCAGCGCTCCGCAGGCGAGTGGAGAGCCGGATCGTCATCGATACAGGCGTCGGAATGGGCGGAAGCGCCCTGACTCGCGCGGTCGGGGCTGGCGCCAGCCCCGCCACCCGCCGAAGCCGGGGCGTCGAATTCCAGGGTCTGCCCGCCGAGCGTCATCCGGGAACGTCCGGCCGGCGGCAGCGAGCTGTCGAGACGCGCACCGATTACATCCACCACCTGGCTCGCCACCGTGCGCCCGAAGCGCGCCAGCCAGTGCTTCGCCACGCGGGCGCGTTTCGCATCGCTGACGATCGGGTAGAACAGCGCGAAGAGCGAGAAGGTCCGGGTCTCGGCGCAGACCGTGTCGATCCCGCCCCGTCCCGTCTCGAGACGCGATTGCAACGGATGCCATCGGGAACCGCTCGTCTCGTAGCGGTATACCGCCAGATCTTCACGCTCGGACTCCTCCGTGGGTACGCAGAGCGTCGCAGTCTGTTCACCCGGCAACACGGGTAGGGCGCCGGCGTTCAGAGCGATCCCGAGGGCGTCCGCCAAGCCGCTGTGCTCCCCCGGCATCGCCGGGGGAGCGATGGGATCGAAATCGAACGAAACCTCTGCTATCCTGTCCTTGCTCCCGTTCCCGCCGATCAGATCGAGGGGGAGGGCGAACTCCATCCCGGCGGGCGCTTCGCTCGCCTCGGGCAGGACGGCTGCGGCGATCGCCTCCCGCATATGCACGACGAACCTGCCCGGAGCCGGCGGCGCGAAGGCAACCTTGCGGTCCACCACGGAGACCGCCGCCGATACCGTCATCGCCACACTGCCCTCCGGCGATCTCAGGCCCAACTTGTCCGTCACCGTAAGGCCGAAGGTCAGGATGACGTCCTCGGTCAGGCCGCCCGGGGCGACAAAGGTCGGGCTGGCCGTGTCCGCGTCGCGCAGCATGACCTTCGGCGTCGCACCGCCCGAGACCAGACGCCAGGAATAGCGCAGCTCCCCGCCCTCGGGATCGCTGCTCTTCCCGCCGTCGAGCATGATCGTCGCGTTCTGGGCTACCGTCCAGTCGTCCCCGGCGTGCGCTATCGGCGGCTCGTTCACGTCGATCACCGTCACCGCCACATCGGCGGCCGTCACCCCGTCATAGCCGCCGCTGTCCGATGCCAAGTGGGTGATGGTGGCAGAGTGATCGGCCTTGCTGAGAGGGTGGTTCACCCCGGTGACCGTCACCGTCCGCGCACTCGACCAGTTCGACGATGTGAAGGTCAGCGACATTGGCGAGACCGTCGCCGCACCGGTGTCCGAACTCGACACCGCGATGGTCACGTTCGCCGTCGGCTCGCTCGTCAGCACCACTGTGAAGCTGTCCGTGCCGCCGTTCTCCTCCACCGTCACCGCCGTTGGCGACACCGTCACGCCCGCACTGTCGTTGTCGGTGATGGTCAGGGTCAAGGCCGACGGGTCCGCCACCCCGTTGCCGCCGTTCGCGGCTCCCGAGACGGTGACTTTCTTGTCCGGCGCGTCCACATCGTTGTCCACCGCGGTGATCGTCACCGTGCCGGTGCTCTCCGTCGCCCCCGCCGCGATCGTCAGCACCGTGTCCGAACTCAGCGTGAAGTCTTTCGGCAGCGCCGGGCTCACCGCCGCCGCCGACACCGTCACCCTGGTCGCCGCGCTCGACGCCCCGCTCAGTCTCGCCGTCACCGTGGCGACATTGCCGCGGCCGCTCTCGGCAATCGAGGCCGAGTCGAGAACCAGCGTCACCGTCGGCGTTGCGTCGTCGTCGGTCAGCGTCAGCGTCAAGGCCGCCGGGTTCGCCACCCCGTTACCGCCGCTTGCGGCTCCCGAGACAGTGACTTTCTTGTCCGGCGCGTCCACATCGTTGTCCACCGCGGTGATCGTCACCGTGCCGGTGCTCTCCGTCGCCCCCGCCGCGATCGTCAGCACCGTGTCCGAACTCAGCGTGAAGTCTTTCGGCAGCGCCGGGCTCACCGCCGCCGCCGACACCGTCACCCTGGTCGCCGCGCTCGACGCCCCGCTCAGTCTCGCCGTCACCGTGGCGACATTGCCGCGGCCGCTCTCGGCAATCGAGGCCGAGTCGAGAACCAGCGTCGCCGTCGGCGTTGCGTCGTCGTCAGTGATGGTCAGCGTCACGGCCGACGGGTCCGCCACCCCGTTGCCGCCGCTCGCGGCTCCCGAGACGGTGACTTTCTTGTCCGGCGCGTCCACATCGTTGTCCACCGCGGTGATCGTCACCGTGCCGGTGCTCTCCGTCGCCCCCGCCGCGATCGTCAGCACCGTGTCCGAACTCAGCGTGAAGTCTTTCGGCAGCGCCGGGCTCACCGCCGCCGCCGACACCGTCACCCTGGTCGCCGCGCTCGACGCCCCGCTCAGTCTCGCCGTCACCGTGGCGACATTGCCGCGGCCGCTCTCGGCAATCGAGGCCGAGTCGAGAACCAGCGTCACCGTCGGCGTTGCGTCGTCGTCAGTGATGGTCAGCGTCACGGCCGACGGGTCCGCCACCCTGTTACCGCCGCTCGCGGCTCCCGAGACGGTGACTTTCTTGTCCGGCGCGTCCACATCGTTGTCCACCGCGGTGATCGTCACCGTGCCGGTGCTCTCCGTCGCCCCCGCCGCGATCGTCAGCACCGTGTCCGAACTCAGCGTGAAGTCTTTCGGCAGCGCCGGGCTCACCGCCGCCGCCGACACCGTCACCCTGGTCGCCGCGCTCGACGCCCCGCTCAGTCTCGCCGTCACCGTGGCGACATTGCCGCGGCCGCTCTCGGCAATCGAGGCCGAGTCGAGAACCAGCGTCGCCGTCGGCGTTGCGTCGTCGTCGGTGATGGTCAGCGTCACGGCCGACGGGTCCGCCACCCCGTTACCGCCGCTCGCGGCTCCCGAGACGGTGACTTTCTTGTCCGGCGCGTCCACCGCGTTGTCCACCGCGGTGATCGTCACCGTGCCGGTGCTCTCCGTCGCCCCCGCCGCGATCGTCAGCACCGTGTCCGAACTCAGCGTGAAGTCTTTCGGCAGCGCCGGGCTCACCGCCGCCGCCGACACCGTCACCCTGGTCGCCGCGCTCGACGCCCCGCTCAGTCTCGCCGTCACCGTGGCGACATTGCCGCGGCCGCTCTCGGCAATCGAGGCCGAGTCGAGAACCAGCGTCACCGTCGGCGCCCCCTCGTCGTCGGCATTGGTCGCCGAGACGTCCTCCGGGTCGTGACCGTGGTAGTTCGCGTCCGTGCTCTCCGCCGCCGCCGCCAGCACCACCCTGTAGACCTGGTCGCCGTCGTCCACATCGTCGTCCATCCCGGTCACCGTAACCGTCTGCGGCGTCCCCCAGTTCCTGCTCGTGAACGTCAGCGAGGCCGGCGACGCCGTCCCCTCGCCTTCGTCCGAGCTCGACACCGCGATGCGCACATCCGCCGTCGGCTCGCTCGTCAGCGCCACCGTGAAGCTGTCCGTGCGCCCGACGCCGGGGGCCTCGGTGGTCGCCGTGCCCACCCCGCTCTCGGTCACCGTCACCCCGGCCGTGTCGTCGTCGGTCAGCGTCAGCGTCAAGGCCGCCGGGTTCGCCACCCCGTTGCCGCCGCTCGCAGCTCCCGAGACGGTGGCGGTCTTGTCCGGCGCGTCCACATCGTTGTCCACCGCGGTGATCGTCACCAGCCCGGTGCTCGTCGTCGCCCCCGCCGCGATCGTCAGCACCGTGTCCGAACTCAGCGTGAAGTCTTTCGGCAGCGCCGGGCTCACCGCCGCCGCCGACACCGTCACCCTGGTCGCCACGCTCGACGCCACGCTCAGCCTCGCCGTCACCATGGCGACATTGCCGCGGCCGCTCTCGGCAATCGAGAACGGGCTGAGAACCAGCGTCACCGCCGGCGTCGTCTCGTCGTCGGCATTGGTCGCCGAGACGTCCTTCTGGTCGTGACCGTCGTAGTTCGCGTCTGTGCTCACCGCTGCCGCCAGCGCCATCCCGAAGCTGGTCGTTCCCCCGGCCTCGAAGGTCTCCCGTACCTCCTGAGCGGCGGCTGGCTGCGGCAATGCCCAGATGAGACAGAGGAACGCGACGAGCGGCGCCAGCCGCCACAAGCCGAAGTGCTCACGAAGCCTGATCACCTGGTCAGGCATGGTTCCGGTTGGCCCCAGGACTATTGAAAACGCGCGAGCATATTCCATTCCTGCACCTGCGGTTGTCGAGATCGCTGATTCTGCCATGTACGGCATGGAACCCGTCAGCGGACCAAGTATGGATCCAGTATAGGGAAGAGCGCAAAGGCGTGCCCAGAGCATTTTCGATCTAGGGATTGTCTGAACAAGTCGGTTTTGTCACAATTGGTTTCTTGGTGACGGAGTGGAGTGCAAGCCCTGGAGCAAGCGACGTTTGCGGAGCTGGAGCACGACCTGAAGAAGCGTTGGACGCGGCGCGAGGTCTTTCTCAAGACGATGGACGGGCTGGTTCCCTGGGAGCGACTGGAGGCGCGCATCGAGCCGTTCGACCCGAAGGCCGGGCGCGGTCGGCGGCCCTATCCGCTGAGCGTGATGCTGCGGGTGCACTGGGTTGCAGCTGTTCTACACTCTGAGCGACCCTGGGATGGAGGACCTGCTCTACGAGGTGAAGTCGGTACGGCGGTTTGTGGGGTTGCGCCTCTCGGGTGCGCTGCCTGACGAGACGACGATCCTGCATTTCCGCCACTTGCTGGAGACGCATGGTCTGGGTGAGACGCTGTTCGAGGAGATCAACGCACATCTGGCCTCTCTCGGACACCGTTTGAGCAAGGGGACGATCGTGGACGCGAGTCTCATTGCCGCGCCGTCGTCGACGAAGAACCGCAAGGGCGAGCGGGACCCGGAGATGCATCAGACGAAGAAGGGCAATCAGTGGCATTTCGGGATGAAGGCGCACATCGGGGTGGATGCGCAGTCGGGCTTGACGCACAGCGTGGAGACGACGCACGCGCTGTTGCACGGGGGCGAGGAGCAGGTGTGGGGTGACGCGGGCTATCAGGGGGTGGACAAGCGCGCGGAGAACCGGGACACGGACGTGGACTGGGAGGTGGCGATGAAGCCCGGCAAGTGCCGGGGGCTGGACAAGGCGGGCCCGGAGGCGGCGGCGGAGAGGCGCAAGGCGTCGGTTCGGGCCAAGGTGGAGCATCCGTTCCTGTATGTGAAGCGCCACTTCGGCTACGCAAAGGTGCGCTATCGGGGGCTGGCGAAGACTACGCAACGCATCGCCGTGCTGCTCGGGCTCACCAATCTGCTCATCGCGGGGCGCGGCGCCACCGCCTGACGTGGGGGGGAGTCCGTCCGCAACCGCCGCAAGGCGGCGGGGACAGTCGGCTCGGGCATCAAAATCCCCATTTCCTGGCACGACAACACGTCCCCGATGGGCTCTGGCGTTTCATCCACGGGCCACGACACCCGTATACACGAAAAACCGACTTGTTCAGACAATCCTTAGGGGGATCGTGTGTTTGGGCAATGGAGGCTATCATGAGTTCCCGCTTCCTTGCCGGGAGCCAAACAGGACAATCCCTGCCCGGCAAGCGTGGCGCCACGCGCCGCGCGGGATGCCAAAACCTGACTTGACTCCCTGTCAGGTAGCGCCAATCGGACCTTGAATCCGTTACGTCAAATCGTCAGGGTGCCGGTTGGACCTGTCGTCACCCTGTTACAGGAGGATCCGATGCAACTGACCGATGACCAGTTCGAGATGTACCGGCGCGACGGATTTCTTGTTTTTCCGGAGCTTTTTTCCGCCGCCGAGGTCGATATCCTACGTGCCGAAACCGAACGATTGCGCCATGTCGAGGCTGACGGGATCTTCCGTGAAGGCACCGACGGGACCGCCAAGACGATGTTCCGCATGCACGAGCCGGACAGTCCGACTTGGTCTGCGGCTTATCGGGCTCTGTCCCGGACACCGCGTTCGCTTGGCGTCGCGAGCCAGCTGCTTGGCGATGAATCTCTTTACCTGCATCACTGCAAGGTCAACATGAAAGCGGCGATCGAAGGAACAGTCTGGCACTGGCATCAGGATTTCGGATCCTGGCATCTCGATGGCATCGCCGAACCCGAACTGACGACCATGATGGTTATGCTCGACGACGCGACGGAAATCGGCGGCTGCCTCTATATGCTGCCGGGCAGCCATGCCGACGGCCGGTTCGATCCGTATTTCGATGACTCGACAGTCTACAAGTTCTGGGCGACGCCGGCCGAGGCCGTCAAGGCGCAGATGGCGGTGTCACCCGACCCGGTGGCGATCACCGGGCGGCCGGGCACCGCCGTGATCTTCCACTGCAATGTCCTCCACGCCTCCGGGCACAACCTGTCCGCACGAGACCGCTGGCAGATCTATCTCTGTTACAATCGCTGCGCCAATCGCCCGTCCGATGTCGAGAACCCACGGCCCAACTATGCCCGGTCGCGGAATTGGGCCGCCATGGATATTATGGCGGACGACGCGATGCTGATGACCGTGACCGTCGCGGCCGCATGACCGCATGATCAAGCCAAGCCCGGGAGACTTGCCATGACCATGACCTATCCGCCAAGCGCCGGCTGGCGCGAACACCCACGTTACCCGGATCCCGCTGTCGAGATTCACGACAGCCGTTTCGGACAGTATCGGATATTCAGCGCTGCAGTGGAGCGCCTGTATACAGGTTGCCGCTGGTCCGAAGGTCCGGTCTATTTTGCTGATGGCCGCTACCTTTTGTGGTCGGATATCCCGAATCAACGGATCCTGAAATGGGAGGAGGAAACCGGCGCGGTCAGCGTGTACCGGCAACCGTCCAATTTCGCCAACGGTAACACGCGCGACCGGCAGGGGCGTCTTGTGACCTGCGAGCACGGCCGTCAGGTTACCCGAACCGAGATCGATGGGACCATTACGGTGCTCGCCGATCGGTGGCAGGGCAAACGCCTGAATTCGCCGAACGACGTGATCGTCAAATCCGACGGTTCGATCTGGTTCACCGATCCGGAATTCGGTATTCTCGGCAACTACGAAGGTGTGAAATCGGAATCCGAGATTCCACAATACGTGTTTCGCATCGACGGCGGCACCGGGACGTTGGACATAGCGGCAGAGGGTGTTCTCGGGCCTAACGGGCTGTGTTTCAATCCCGATGAAAGCATCCTGTATGTGGTTGAGTCGCGTGGTGTTCCGACCCGAAAGATTCTCGCCTTCGATGTCGGGCGCGACGGGCAAACCCTTTCGAAGCGGCGCGTGCATATCGACGCGGGCGGCCATGGCACGCCGGACGGCATGCGTTGCGATGTCGATGGCAATCTATGGTGTGGCTGGGGGATGGGCAGCGCCGATCTCGACGGGGTCAATGTCTACGCTCCAGACGGGGATCTGATCGGCCGAATCGCGCTTCCGGAACGCTGCGCGAATGTCTGCTTCGGTGGCCCGAAGCGCAACCGGTTGTTCATGGCGGCCAGTCAGTCGCTTTATGCACTCTATGTGAACACGCAAGGCGTCCAGGGCGGATAACGGCGGCGGGGCGTCTGTCCGATCAATCTTGAGGGTTTGCCGCGGCGGCTCGCCGGTCGCTGCGAGACCACGCTGCGGGCGCCGTTGCGGGGTGGTTCCGGCACGGGTGACAATCCGCCGGCCGATACCTCTGGACCCTATCTTGGTCCCGGACCGTGCGGGCGTGTAGTCTGGCCTCGACGACTCCCGCGTCAGGAGCAGAATGCCGCATGACGGCAACCGACATCCCGGTCGGACCAGCTTACAAGGTTCTGGTGCTGGTCACCATGGCGCTCAGCGCCATGCTCTATTCATTGACCATCACCATGGTCAATGTCGCCTTGCCGCAATTGCAGGGCGCACTTGGCGCCACCCAGGATCAGGTCGCATGGGTTGTTACGTTGAATGTCGTGGCGACCGCGGTGTTCACACCCCTGACCGGCACGCTGGTCGCCCTGTTCGGCCAGCGCCGGCTCCTGATCTGGTGCGTGATCGGCTTTACGGCTGCGACTCTGGCCTGTGCCGGTTCGAGCACGCTTGGAGCGCTCCTGTTTTTCCGGATCATGCAGGGAGCCCTCGGCGCGCCGCTGGTGCCGATGGCGCAAGCCATAATTCTGCAGACCTGGCCGCGCGAAGACCATGCCAGAGCGAATGGTTTCATGGGCATGTCGGTGGTCATCGGTCCGGCCATCGCGCCGTCCCTGGGCGGTTATCTCGCCGAGGAATATGACTGGCGTTGGGTATTCCTGATGATGCTTCCGCTCGGAGTCTTGACCTTCTTCGGAGTTTGGCGCTGGATACGCGATGGTGGCCGCAACCCGGAGTTCCGGTTTGATTTCGCCGGCTTCACCCTTTTCTCGATCACGATCGTTTCGTTGCAGCTGATTCTGGATCGTGGCGAGCGTCTGGACTGGTTCGACTCTCCGTTCATCATATCGGCCACGATACTGATGCTGGTCGCCTTGTGCATGTATCTCGCCAACAGCGTCTTCATCGAGCAGCCGTTCATCAGGCCAGGCCTGTTTACCAATCGGAACTATGTGATCGGCCTGATCCTGGTGTTCGTCTATGGGTCGCTCAATTTTACGCCGCTGGTTCTGCTGCCGCCGTTGTTGCAGAACCTGAAGGGATATCCCGACGGGCTGATCGGCATCGTTCTGGCAATGCGCGGGATCGGAATGGTCGCGGGCTTCTTCGTTGCCGCCCGTATGGGCAAGATCGATCCCCGGGCCGGCCTCCTGATCGGAATGGTCTGTGTCGGGGCCAGCGGCTGGGCGATGAGCCTTTATGACCTCAATATCGGAATGTGGGGGTTGGCCTGGCCGAGCATTCTGCAGGGTTTCGGTTGCGGCGTGATGTGGGTGCCACTTTCGATTGTCACCTTTTCGACCCTGTCTCCGCAAATGTTGCCGGACGGCTCAGCACTGTTTCATCTGCTGCGCAATCTCGGCACCAGCCTGTTTGTCGCCTTCAGTGTCTTCCTGCTCGTTCGCACCTCGAAGATCCGTTATTCGGAAATGGCCGAGACCATCACCCCGTTTGCGGAGCGGCTCGTATTCCGCGATGCTGTCGTTGTCGGCGGGCAGGACTGGACCGGCAGTCTCTTCCGATTGTCCTCCGAAATCCTACGGCAGTCGTCGATGATCGGTTACAACAACTGTTTTTACTTCTATGCGCTCACCTGTTTCGCGACCTTGCCGATGCTGGCCATGGTCACTCTCAAGAAGCCCGCCGCTCCGGGTCCCGCTTACCGGACGCGCCGATAGGTTTCGGGCGCGAGACGGGCAAAGGCAACGCCGACCAAGGCCAACAGGATCGCGGACAATATCAACGCCGCGTCCGGTCCTTGGATATCGGCGATAAAACCAAGCCCGATCGGTCCCACGACATATCCGATGTCACCGAGCATCCGGAAGCTGCTCATGACTGAGGCGTTCATGCCCGGCGGCGCCGAGTCCGCGGCGTAGGCTGCAGGCGCCGCGCCGCCGATCGAAGATGCAATGCCCCATATCGCATTGGCTGCGGTGAACCACAGGAAGGAGTCGGCGACCGCGAAAAGCAGGAACGACAGCCCGGTCAGTATCGTCGCCGGGACGATCACTGCCTTCCGGCCCCATCGGTCGACGGCCATGCCCGACGGATAGATGACAAGGAGTCCGAGCAGGCTTCCGACCGCGAGACCGATGCCGATTTCATCGTAGGGAAGGCCGATCCGGAAACTGCCGATGATCGGCACGATGCTGAACAGGCCACCGGTGCGGGTCAATGCATTGATCAATGCGATGCAGCAGACCAGGACAAACCCGATCTGTCGCCATAGCAGGCCAAGTTGTTGCATCAACGGCGGCAGGTCCGCGCCTTTGGCGGTCTTGGCGCGGGCTAGCGGTCGGGTTTCTGGAACGGCAAAAAACGCGACCGCCCCGGCGACTGCGCTAGCTGCGGCGCAGAACCAGAATGGTGCCAGCAAACCGTATGCCTCAGCAAGCAATCCGCCAGGCAATGGCCCGACGCCGACCGCGAAAATGAAGGTGCCCTGATAGATTGCGATCATCCGGCCGCGCCGTTCCGGTGTCGTGATGTCGGCAAGAACGACGGAGCCCGTGGTCACGACCATGCCGGCGCCGGCGCCGGCGACAAACCGGGCGATCAGGAACTCCGGGTAGCTTTCGGCCAGAACGCTCCAGATATTGCCGCCGGCAGACAGTAATCCGCCGATGGCGAGGGCCGGTTTGCGGCCCCATTTGTCAGAAATCTGCCCGGACGGCATTGCCATCACGAACCGCGCTAGCCCGTAGACGGCAATCGCCATGCCGATGGCCGTTGCCGATACACCGAAGGTCTCTGCATAGAGCGGAAGCGACGGGACCATGGCCCCGAAACCCAGCTGATTGGCAAAGATCAGCACGCACATCCAGATCAGAACGCGGCGTTCCAGAACCATGGTCCGGTGATCAGGACAGCGTTACAAGGGGGGCGGCCGCCTGCGCGGCCAAAGGCCGAACGGGCATCGGCAGGCATCCCCGGAGCCGGCCGCTGAAGCGATGGTGCTGTGGGCCCGAGACGGCTGCCACACGCTCACCGGTCAATTGAGGGCCGTTCCCTCCACCGTAATCCGGTGCATCAGGCGTCTCTGACCCTGATAATCGTTCAGGGCGCGGTGCCAGGTCGCACGATTGTCCCAGAATGCGACTGAGCCGGGTTTCCAGTTGAACCGGCAAGTGAATTCGGGCCGGCTGGCATGGGCGTAAAGATAATCGAGCAACGGTTTCGACTCGGCATCGGTCCAACCGTCGAACCGAAGCGTGAAGCCGGGATTGACATACAGCGCCTTGCGGTTGCTCTCGGGATGCCGGATGACCACCGGATGAACCGCATCCTGCGTCGCCAGGTGCGGATTACGGATTCGGCCGACCGTGTCGTCATCTCGCTGCGATCTCGACCGGCCGAAGACATGTCGGCTGGAATGACAGGCCCGCAGTCCTTCAAGCGTCTGTTTCAGGCCGTCCGAAAGCGTTTCGTAAGCGCGGTACATGCTGGCAAACAACGTATCGCCGCCGGTGGCTGGAACCTCGTGTGCATACAGGATCGATCCCAGTGCCGGTTCGGCGTCATAAGAGTGATCGGTGTGCCAGCCGCCGCCTATATTCCGCGTCTGGTGCGGTTCCTTGAGTACCATCGCAATCTCGGGAAATCCGTCGAGATGCGTGAAGAACCGGTTGATGTTGATTGGCCCCCAGCGTTTGGCGAATGCGACGTGCTGCTCGGGCGACAGCGTCTGGTCGCGGAAGAAGATCACGCCGTTTTCGGCGAAAGCGTTCCTGATTTCGGAGAACTGTTCCTCGGGCAGGTCATCCGCGAGATCGACACCACGGATTTCCGCGCCCACCGCGCCGGAGATCGGTTTGACTTCGATGGTTTCGTAACGATTGGACATGCTGCTCGGCCTTCTCGCGGATCCCAAACCAGCGGCAGAGTAGATTGGCGAGGCCTCCGAAACAAGGGATGTTGTCGTTTCAGGACTCGCCGGGGAGGCGATTCGATCGGGATTGTTGCAATGAACCGATCCGGTTGCCGACTGGCCAAGCCTGTTTTCCGATCGCGACAGAGGTTACACTGGTTGACTGGGTAACGGCGGGAGATCACGGCATGGGCAGGATTGGCGCCCTGGTTCTCGCGGCCACGCTCGCGATATCGGTTCTTGGACCGATGCGCTCCGGCCTTGCCGGACGCTGCGAGCCGGCGACCCTGGAGGAAGCCAGGATGTTGGCCGAGCGCGCGGCTGCCCTGCTGGAGGCCGAAGGGCCATTGCGCAGCTTTTCGCAATTTGCAGATCCCGACGGTGGATTCATCGACCGCGATCTGTATGTCTTTGTCATCGATGTCGCCGGACGGAGCTGGTTCAATGCGGTATTCCCGGTGCAACCCGGAAGCAATTTGCGTGGCTCCCGGGATCGTCATGGCCGGTTCTTCGTCGAGGACATGCTTCTTATTGCCAAGACCAGCGGTTCCGGTTGGGTCGAATATGAATGGTACAGCCCGTGTTCGGGCGAGATGGAGCCGAAATCTGCCTATATCATTCGCGTCGGGCCATTGATCGTTGGCGTCGGCGCATACGGCACCATGGCTCTGTAGGCCGGACTCCCGGCCCGGCTGCAAACGACATTCAGCACAAGTCCGATTGCGTTAACAAATCCAGAAGCGCACACTTTACCGGTTTTCGCACTGTGGACAATGGGGTACGGGACATGTCGCTGTTCGATCTTGCCGGTCGCGTGGCAGCCGTGACAGGTGGTAATGGCGGGATCGGTCTTGGCATGGCGGAAGGCCTTGCCAGCGCTGGCGCTTCTGTTCTGGTGGTCGGGCGGAATACGGAGAAAAATGCCGCCGCGGTCAGCCGGCTGCGACACCTTGGTGCCATGGCCGAGGCTCTCGAGGCCGATGTGACGGAGGCGGATGTTGGCGGGGAGATCGTCGCCGCGGCTCGCCAGGCGTTCGGCCGCCTCGATATCCTGATCAACAACGCAGGCAGCAGTATCCGCAAACGCCCTGAAGACCTCAGTCCCGAGGAGTTCCGCTGGGTTCTGGAAACCAATCTGACAAGTGCCTTTCTGTGCAGCCAGGCGGCTTGGCCGGCTCTGAAAGACGGTGGCGGCGGCAAGATCATCAATATCGGATCGATGTATTCGCTGTTTGGCGCTCCGGCCGTTGCTGCCTATGCCGTCAGTAAGGGTGGTATCGTGCAACTGACGAAATCCCTTGCCACGGCTTGGGCCGTCGACCGGATCCAGGTCAATGCTGTCCTGCCCGGCTGGATCGATACCGATCTGACGCGGCAGGCCCGCGAGCAGATCAACGGACTCTATGAGCGCCAGCTCGCCCGCATTCCCGATGGCCGCTGGGGCAAACCAGAGGATCATGCCGGTGTCGCCATATTCCTCGCGAGTGCGGCTTCGGACTATGTCACCGGTGCCGTGATTCCGGTCGATGGCGGGTTCTCGATCTCGGGTTGAGCGCTTGCTGACCGGCGCTGGACACGCCGACCTGCGTTGCCGGTTTGCCGCAACCTGGGTCAGGCTGCGGCATTCGGTCCGGCACTATCGTGCCGCAGCGCGGCGTCGTCTTGCCTGATCCGGACTGCGTTGTATAGTCGCCGTGATCGACGGGGTCACCGAACAGCCAAGGGTATTCAGGGGGCAGCGCCATGAGCGGCCAAAGCAAAATCGCAATCGTCACAGGTGGTGGAACCGGCGTGGGCAAAGCGGCCGCACTGGCACTGGCGGAGGATGGCTGGACGGTTGTCGTTTCCGGACGCCGCCAGGAACCGCTTGACACAGCAGTCACGGAAATCACGGCCCTCGGTGCCACTGCTCTGCCCGTTAGGGCCGATGCCGGTGATCCGGAGGCTGTTCGCAATCTATTCACCACGGTGAAGGATCGCTATGGCCGGCTTGACCTCCTGTTCAACAATGCCGGCACCAATGCCCCGGGCATTCCACTGGAAGATCTCTCTTTCGAACAATGGTCGACAGTCGTGAATGTCAACCTGACCGGGGTCTTCCTGTGTACTCAAGAAGCCTTCAGGGTCATGAAGGACCAGACACCGCGCGGCGGCCGGATCATCAACAACGGTTCGATTTCCGCTCATGTGCCGCGGCCGAATTCGGCCCCTTATACCGCGACCAAACATGCCGTCACCGGCTTGACCCGATCGACATCGTTGGATGGACGCAAATACGATATCGCCTGCGGTCAGATCGATATCGGCAATGCCTTGACCGAAATGGCGGCTCGCATGACGAAAGGCGTACCGCAAGCCGATGGTTCGGTCAAGGTCGAACCGGTGATGGATGTCGCCAATGTCGGCAAGACCATTGCCTATATGGCGGCCCTGCCACCCGAGGCAAATGCGCAGTTTGTAACCGTGATGGCGACCGGCATGCCGTTTATCGGGCGTGGATGACGCCGTTTCGGCGGGTCCGGTCAGACCGGCCTGTCGCCTTCAAGTGTGACCCGGTGCATTTCGCGCCGGTGTCCATGATAGTCGTTCAGCGGATTGTGCTGGGCGCAGCGGTTGTCCCAGAACGCCAGCGAACCGACCTCCCACCGGAACCGGCAGGTGAATTCCGGGCGAGCCTGATGGCGAAACAGATAGTCGAGGATCGGTGCGCTCTCGGCGATGCTGAAGCCCTTGAAATGGCTGGTGTGTGCCAGATTGACATACAATGTCCGACGCCCGGTCTCCGGATGGGTACGGATGACGGGATGTTCGGCCTCATAGGAGTCTTCACTGCGGTCGGTGGCGGCGGTCCGGCGCATGGCCGCGCGGGTGTCCAGAACCCGCCCCTTGCCTGACACGTTGACGCCCACCAGCGGGTCGAGCAGACGCTTCATGCCGTCCGACAAGGTCTCATAGGCGAGATACATGTTGGCGAATTCGGTATCGCCTCCGACCGGCGGCAAGACCCGTGCATAGAGCATGGTCCCGAGCGGCGGCTTCTCTTCGTATGCGGTATCAGAATGCCACAGCCCGCCGAAATTGATCTTTTCATTTTCACGCTTGATGACCGGCGTTACTTCGGGAAAACTCTCCAGCCCCTTGACGAAGGGGTAGATCGTCGGCTTGCCGAAGCGCCGTGCGAAGGCGAGCTGGGTGTCCGGTTCCAGAGTCTGATCACGCAGGAAGATCACTAGGTGATCGAGAAACGTCTGGCGGATTTCGGCGATAACGGCGTCGTCCAGGGATTTCGCGATATCGACCCCGAAGATTTCGGCGCCGATTGCTCCGGACAGTGGTCGAACATCGATATGCTGATAGGTGCGCATAGCTCAATCCCGCAACGACGGTATGATCCGGTCGCCAGTGTACACGGGTACGGCCGTATTTTCACCGTTGCGCCGACCCGCCTCCTGATCGTGTGTCAGGACGACTTCATTGCCCCATGAAATAAGACATTGAGATGTATTCGGCGTTGACTTTCGGATCTGGCTGAAGATGCGGCACAACCGGATATTTTCGTCTCAGACATGAGGCTTCAAAATTTCACCTCCAAGGCCGCATCGATACCCGGCGCTGCCGGGCGCGTGACCTCACCAGCGCCGAATGGCATGGAGTGATCGACCTAGAACTGGTTGTGTGGTCTCGATATGATGTATCTTCATTGGTGAACAACCACACCATGGGGGCACATCATGCCTTGGAACGAGATCACCCAGAGACAGTATAGTCGTAAGACGGGGCGTTACGAAAGCGATCTGAGCGATGCTGAACGGGCCTTGCTGGACCCGCTTCTTCCACCGTCGTGCCGGCTTGGTCGTGCCCGTCAGGTGGATTTACGCGAAGTGGTGAACGCGATCGTTCACATGCTCTGGACAGGGTCCAGTTGGCGGGCGTTATCGACAGTCAGAGCGCGACGACGGTCGAAGCGGGTAGCGAGGGATGCGGCGACGATGCCGGCAAGACGATCAAGGGCCGCAAGCGTCACCTTGCCGTCGACGGCAACACGCTGGCCGCCCAAGTCCATTCGGCGCATATCCAGGATCGGGATGGCGCGCGTCCCTTGTTGCTGGCGTTGCAGGCCGGTCAGAACACGGTGCAGATCGTGTTTGCCGACGGCGCCTATGGCGACGACAAGCTGGCAAGTGCGCTCAGTCATCGACCATGCCTGCGTGTCGGCATGGTTCGAAGCGGCGAGCGCGGACAGGCCCGGCGCGGCCAACCGCGCCTTCGAGATCCTGCGCGCTATGCTTGCCGCTGCCCGGCAGTGGGGCGACTTGGACGAGCACATCCCCGACGCCTGCGCCAACATCGTCAAGAACCCGCGAAAGCCTGTCGCCCGATACCTCGATCGCGCAGAACTCGAACGCTTCGGCACAGCACTGGATCGGCGCCAGGAGGAATACCCGTGGCCGGTGGCTGCCATCCGCCTGCTGACCCTGACCGGGGCGCGGTTCTCCGAGGTCATCCACCTCAAATGGGACGAGACCGGCGAGTTGACTGAAGATGGTGCGAGCGCGTGGCTCGAAGACTCCAAGACTGGGCCGCGCACGATCTGGCTCGGCCCGGAAGCGGCAAGGCTGCGAGCGGGTGTTTCCCGAGGATCTCACTTCGGCGCGGCTCTACGCCTTCTGGACCGGCTTCCGCATCCACGACTGCCGCCACACCTGGGCCTCGCAGGGCGTCATGAACGGCGTCGGGCTGACCACCGTCGGGCGGCTGCTCGGACACCGCCAGCGCGAGACCACAGCGATCTATGCTCATCTCGACGATGGCGCTCTCCGGGATGCCGCCGCGCAGGCTGCCGTCTTGATCGCCCGCGCCATGGGGTACAGCGCGGAGCCGCCCCCGGTACTGGACGAGGCGGAACACTTGGACATATTGGCCGCCGTGCCTGAATATCTGAAGCATAATGATATGAATTAGTGACAGTGACTTGCATGCGTCCGAGGCGGCGCATGAGAACACGGCTCAGAGCCAGCAGGAGCCAGGCGAGGGCGCTGGCGATGGATCGCTCGAAGTCTCTGGAGAGGCGCCGGCAGCGGCGCAGCCATCCGAAGCTGCGTTCGATCACCCAGCGCCGGGACATGACGACGCCCCCCCTTGGTGTCCCTGGGTTTTCCGATGACCTCTACAGTAATCGGGCAAACCGCTTATGCACGTAGCTCCGGTTGCGAGAGTTTGCCGCGAGAAGTTGACTCCTACCGGTCCATTTGGACGGTTTTCGATCAACATGTTGATCAAGCCGGAGCCAAGTGCATAAGCGGTTTGTCGTAAACGCCGGACAATCCTTCGGTAATGCCCGCCAACTGCACCCTGTCCAGAGCATGTAGGCGATCGCGTTCGCCACTTCGCGTAAGTCCACCTGACGGGGACGACCAAGCCGGCAAGACGATGAAAGAAGCGGTTCCAGCAAGGCCCATTCGGCATCGGTCAGATCGCTTTCGTAACGCCCCGTCTTACGGCTATGCTTCCGGGTGGTCTCGTTCCAAGGCATGATACGCTCCCATGGTGTGTTTGTTCAGCCATGAAGATACACCATGCGAGACCACCCAACTGGTTTTAGGTCAGGTTCTGAGTCTTCGAGCTCCAGAGGGCGGATGACGCCGGAACAGGAGAGAACTCCCCTTTGGGTCAGACCCAGGGAAACCGAGCAGACGGATGGCGCCCAGCCGGGAGGCGACGCCGGGTCGCCTCCCGGACACCCGGACTTGGACTGGTTGTGACCATACTCGCATTGCTCTTTGCTCGAACGGCAAACCGGGCGACATGGAACCCTCGCCCCATGACCCGACATCGTATTGATCTGTCGGGCAGCGTCGGTTACACTAGATATTGTCGTCATGAGTGATGTTTATCTGTCCTATCTGTCGAATTCACTCGATGGTTCCTGGAGGCGACTCATGGGATTGGCTCATCGGCGTCACGACATTTCGGACAGGGTCTGGCTGTTGTTGGAGCCTCATCTGCCTGGTCGAGCGGGAAGTTGGGGTGGGGTGGCGCAGGATAATCGACGGTTCATTAATGCGATCTTCTGGATTCTGCGTACCGGCGCTCCCTGGCGTGATGTGCCGCCAGACTATGGAGACTGGAAAAATACCCATCGTCGGTTCTGTCGCTGGCGGGACAAGGGGCTCTGGGGGGCGTTGCTGGAGCCTCTGGTGGATGAGCCGGACTATGAGTGGCTGATGATTGATGCCAGTCATCTCAAGGTCCATCCCCATGCGAGCGGTGGCAATCAGGCGATGGGTCGCACAAAAGGGGGCTGAACACGACGCTGCACCTGGCTGTGGACGCGCATGGGATGCCGGTGCGGGTGTTGGTGACCGAGGGGACGGCAGCAGATTGCAGTCAAGCGGTCGAGCTGATTGAAGGGATAGATGCCGAGTATTTGTTGGCGGACAAGGCCTGTGACACGACTGCCATCCTGTCTTATTGTGAGGAGCATGAAGTCATTCCAGTGGTTCCGCCGAAGCGCAACCGCAAGCACCCCAGAGCGTATGATGTCCATCTCTACCGGCACCGGCATTTGGTGGAGAACGCGTTTCTGTGGCTCAAGCGTTGGCGTGGGATTGCCACGCGATACGCCAGGAATGCCGCATCGTTCCTCGCCGCGGTGCAGATTCGGTGTCTGGCGCTCTGGGCTGGTATTTCGTGACGACACTATCTAGATCGGCGGCATCGCGTTCCGTAGGCTCTTCCCCTGCCCGGCCGTGTTGGTCAAGCCCGCCGTGGTATTCGTAGAGCCGAGTGGGCAAACTGTATCTTCGATGGCGATCAAGGGTTCGGACCACATGGCGAAACAAGCGAACAACGGCGCTAATCTCGGGTTCGAAGCCCAGCTCTGGGCGACGGCGGACAAGCTGCGCGGCAACATGGACCCGTCCGACTACAAGCACGTTACCCTCGGTCTCATCTTCCTCAAGTACATCTCGGACGCCTTCGAAGCGAAGCGGGGAGCGCTGCTCAAGGAAGACCTTGCCGACGCGGAAGATCCTGAGGAGTATCTCGCCGAGAACGTTTTCTGGGTCCCCAAGGAGGCACGGTGGTCGCGTCTGCAAGCCGGAGCAAGGCAGCCGGCTATCGGCAAGGAGGTCGACAACGCGATGCTGGCGATCGAGGCCAGTAACGCCTCGCTCAAAGGCGTGTTGCCCAAGGAGTATGCCCGCCCGGCGCTCAACAAGGTCATGCTCGGCGAACTGATCGACCTGGTGAGCGGCATCGGCATGGCCGAGGAGGCCGACCGCTCCCGCGACATCCTCGGACGTGTCTACGAATACTTCCTGAGTGGCTTCGCCGGGGCCGAGGGCAAGCGCGGGGGTGAATTCTACACGCCTCGCTCCGTCGTCCGGCTGCTGGTGGAAATGCTGGAGCCGTACAAGGGTCGGGTCTACGACCCGTGCTGCGGTTCCGGAGGCATGTTCGTCCAGTCCGAAAGATTCGTGGAGGAGCATGGCGGGCGCATCGGCGACATCGCGATCTACGGACAGGAGAGCAACTACACGACTTGGCGGCTCGCCAAGATGAACCTCGCTGTGCGCGGGATCGATGCCGACATCCGCTGGAACAACGAGGGCAGTTTCCACAAGGACGAGCTGCCGGATCTCAAAGCCGACTTCATCCTCGCCAACCCTCCCTTCAATGTCTCTGACTGGGGCGGTGAGCGGCTTGCGGACGACAGGCGCTGGCAATATGGCGCGCCGCCCAAGGGCAATGCCAACTTCGCCTGGGTGCAGCACATGGTCCACCATCTGGCGCCGGGCTGCGCGGCCGGTTTCGTGCTCGCCAACGGCTCGTTGTCGTCGGCCCAGTCGGGCGAGGGCGCGATACGGAAAAACCTGATCGAGGCGGGTCTCGTGGACTGCATGGTGGCGCTGCCGGGCCAGCTCTTCTACTCGACCCAGATCCCGGCCTGCCTGTGGTTCCTGGCGCGGGACCGCAGCCGCGCGAACGATATCCTGTTCGTCGATGCCCGCGGGATGGGCCGCATGGCCGACCGCACCCACCGCGAACTGACCGACAAGGACATCGCCCGCATCGCCGATACCTACCATGCTTGGCGGGGCGGCGGCGGTTACGAGGATGTCCCCGGCTTCTGCCGGAGCGCGCCGCTCGCCGAAGTGCGCAAGCACGGCCATGTGCTGACGCCCGGCCGCTATGTCGGCGCGGCCCCGCGCGAGGACGACGGCGAGCCGTTCGAGAACAAGATGAAGCGGCTGGTCGCGCAGTTGCAGGTCCAGCAGGCCGAGGGTGCCCGACTCGACGCGGCGATTGCCGAAAATCTCGGGAATCTAGGGTTTTGGGAGCGCAAGGCGTGAGCATCGATACTGCCTTTCTGCGCCGCTGTATCGGCACCCTGGAGCGCGCTTTCGGCGAGATCGGCGAATACCACGAGGATGATTTTCTCTACGATGTGTTCCGCGCTGCCTGCGTCAAGGAGTTCGAACTGGTGCTCGAGCAGAGCGGCAAGCTGCTCCGCAAGCGGCTCGCTGACTTCTTCGCCAGCAACCGGCAGGCCGACCGTCTCACCTTCAAGGATCTTTTCCGCCACGCCGCCAGACACGGGCTGATCGACGCCGACGCGGTGGAACGGTGGCTCGGTTATCGCGACAACCGCAACGATACCACGCACGACTACGGTGAAGGCTTCGCCGAGGCTACGCTGAGGCTGCTTCCCTGCTTCATCGCTGACGCCAAGGCTCTAGCGAACATGATCGAGGCTGCACCGGATGATTGACCGGCTACATCTCAAGCCGAAGCATCGCGAAGTATTGGAGGCGTTTCTGCAGAAGTGCCTGCCAGGCGTCGAGGTGTGGGCCTACGGCAGCCGCATCAACGGGCGCAGCCACAACGGCAGCGACCTCGATCTGGTGCTGCGTGGGCCGGGACTGAAGGAAATTCCGGCGGGCCGACTGGCGGATTTCGAGGAGGGGCTGCACGAGTCCCTTATCCCCTTCCTGGTGGAGGCCCGCGATTGGGCGCGTCTTCCCGAGCGGTTTCACCGGCAGATCGAGCACGAGCATGTGGTTCTGGTGAGTGGTGAGCGTATGCCAGGTGATTGGCGTGAAGTTACTATTGGTGAAATTGCTGACGTCGTAGGCGGAAGCACTCCATCAACTAAGGCACCGGATAACTTCGATGAGCACATTCCGTGGCTGACACCTAAGGACCTTTCAGGACCGCATAACCGTTACGTTGAAAGGGGTGAACGGAATCTGTCGCGCAAGGGATTGAAAAGCTGTTCTGCAAAGCTTTTGCCGACCGGTTCGGTTTTGCTTTCGACCCGCGCCCCTATCGGATATGTTGCTTTGGCAAAGAACCCTATAGCAACAAATCAAGGTTTCCGTAGCCTTGTATGTAAAGAAGAAGCTTCGGCTGAGTACATATACTACTGGCTGATCCAGAATACAGAGGAACTGAAGCGGCACGCTTCCGGTTCGACGTTTCAGGAGCTTTCAGGGACTTCACTCAAGAATCTCCATCTTCGTCTCCCGTCCCTCCCCGAACAGCGCGCTATCACTCACGTCCTCGGCACGCTGGACGACAAGATCGAGCTGAACCGGCGGATGAACGAGACGCTGGAGGCGATGGCGCGGGCGATCTTCAAGAACTGGTTCGTTGATTTCGGCCCGGTGCGGGCAAAGATGAAAAGCCGCGGCCCCTACCTGCCGCCCGAGATATGGGGACTGTTCCCCGACGCGCTGGACGACGACAAGCCGGTCGGGTGGAACCGGGGAATCCTTGCGGACGTCGCGGAATCTCCGCGGCGCGGCATCCGTCCTGCTGACGTATCCGAGGACACACCGTATATCGGCTTGGAGCATATGCCGCGCCGATCGATTGCGCTTTCGGAATGGGAAGGTGCGGGGAAGGTCAAAAGCAACAAGACCCAATTCCACAGAGGGGAGATCCTGTTCGGAAAGCTGCGGCCATACTTCCATAAGGTCGGAATTGCCCCGCTAGACGGCATTTGCTCGACCGATATTGTTGTGGCGGTTCCACGGGCACAGGAGTGGGGAGCGTTTACACTTGCGTGCCTGTCCTCGGATGAGTTCGTGGATTACACGGACCGGACATCGACCGGCACCAAAATGCCACGCACGAGCTGGAAGACGATGGCACAATATAAGTTGTGCTTACCACCGAGGCGAATTGTTTGGGCCTTTCAAAGTATCGTACGACCGCTTTTTGATCGACTCGGTGCCAACATTTGCGAAGCATCCGCTCTCACTCAGACCCGCGACCTGCTCCTGCCCAAGCTCATGTCCGGCGACATCCGCCTCTGTGATGCCGAGAAGGCGGTGGAGGTAGTGGCATGAGTTTGTTGACAGACATCGAGAAGCGCTATCTCGAGAAATTGTTCGGCATGGGCGGGGGCTATGTTCTTGACTTCACGGATGCCACGTTCGACGAGTTCTTCGAACGGGATAACGTCGACATCCAGGGGAGCAAATATCAGAAATTCGGAACTTCAAAGGCGAAGAATCTCCGTGCCTTTTGGGCGTCGGAACCCGACCGGCAGGTTGGCGCGGTGCTGTCCGAGATGCTGGACTCTTACGAGGCAGACTGCGACCTCTATGAAAGAAACCTCGACAGCAAGTTGCTGGAGAGGGCGCGCGGCATCGCCGGACGTCTGACCGGTCGATCTGCCGTCTCCCACTCCCCCATGAACGAAGGGGAATTTCTGGCCCGCGAGTTCTCGGTTCCGGACATTCAGAAAATGCCAGTTGACGCGGAGGTCGCGTCCATTTTCGAGGCACGGCTTGACGAAGCCCGCGTAGCGCTTTCCGCAGGCGCTCATTTGTCCGTCATCTTCCTGTGCGGCAGTGTCCTGGAGGCTGTGCTGCTCGGCGCTGCTCACCAGTCTCCGGCGAGGTTCAATCAGGCAAATGCGACGCCGAAGACAGCGAACGGATTGCCGAAACGTTTTCACGAGTGGAGCCTCGCGCAGTTGATCGATGTCGCGTGCCAAATCGGCGTTCTGAAGCTCGACATCAAGAAGTTCAGTCACGGCTTGCGCGATTTCCGAAACTACATCCACCCATACGAGCAGATGATCTCGGGTTTTGCGCCGGATGAACACACCGCCAAAGTCTGCTTCCAGGTCCTGAAGGCCGCTCTGGCGAGCTTGGCGGACGAGCGCCCGTGATCCGCGTCCCCGTCAATCCTGAGCTTCTCCGCTGGGCGCGCGAGCGCGCCGGGGTCGTCCAGGAATATCTAGCGGCGAAGTTCAAAAAGCTTCCCGAATGGGAGAGTGGCGACACTCAACCCACCCTGAAACAGTTGGAAGCATTCGCCCGCGCCGTCCATGTACCATTCGGCTACCTGTTTCTCCGCGAGCCTCCCGACGAACGCCTCCCGATTTCTGATTTCCGTACCGTTGCGGACACGGCAACAACCAGAGCGAGCCCGGATCTGATCGACACTCTCTACACCATGCAGCGGCGGCAGGCGTGGCTGCGCGAGCATCTCGTAGAGAACGAAGCGGAGCCATTGGTCTTCGCGGCAAGCGCCCGCCTTGCCGACGATCCCGTTGCGGTAGGTCGCGAGATGTGGCGTACCCTCGGCCTGGACGAGGGTTGGGCGGCGGGAGTGCGCAGTTGGCAGGATGCCGTGAATGAGTTGCGCCGCATGATCGAGCAGCTTGGCGTGATGGCTGTGATCAACGGCATTGTCGGCAACAATACGCACCGTCGGCTGAGCGTGGCGGAGTTTCGCGGGTTCGCGCTGACGGATCGTTACGCACCCTTGATTTTCGTGAACGGCGCAGATGCGAAATCAGCCCAAATGTTCACGCTGGCTCACGAGCTGGCGCACGTCTGGCTCGGCGAAGGAGGGCTTTCCGGTTTCGAGAATCTGCTTCCCGGCGGCACGGACGTGGAAGATTGGTGCAACCGGGCGGCGGCCGAATTCCTCGTGCCATCGCGCGAACTGCGGGAGTTCTGGATACAGGTCAGGCGGGAACAGCATCCCTTCGAGGCTCTTGGTCGGTTGTTCAAGGTGAGCCCGGTGGTCGCCGCCCGTCGAGCAATGGACCTAAAGCTCATTGAGCGCAGCGCCTTCTTCGAATTCTACGGGCGCTACATCGACCGGGAACACCGGGGCGGCGCGACACCGTCCGGAGGCAATTTCTACAACACCCAGAATGCGCGTGTCGGCAAGCTTTTCGCGGCCCATGTGATGGGAGCGGCGATGGGGGGCGAAATCGGTTTCAGAGAAGCCTATGAACTGACCGGCCTGCGGGGTGGAACGTTCCAGGACTACGCCGACAAACTGGGCATCCCGCTCTCCTGATGGCGGATCGGACGACATATCTTGTGGACTCGGACGTCCTCATCACCGCAAAGAATCTGTATTACGCGTTCGATCTATGCCCAGGATTTTGGAAAAGCTTGCTTCATTATCACGGAGAGGGTCGGATTTTCAGCGTTGACAGAGTGCGAAACGAACTCCTCGCCGGTCGCAGTGACGAGGATCTGTTTCAATGGGTGAAGAACGATGTCCCGGAAAAATTCTTCCTGCCAGTGGACACCGATGAGCTGGCGCGCGTCTATACGGAAATCATGATGTGGGTTCAACGCCACCCAAACTACTTCGACCATGCAAAGGCGAAATTCGCGACAGGTGCGGACGGCTGGCTCGTAGCCTGCGCGCAGGTACGCGGTGCCACCGTTGTGACGAACGAGCAACCTGCCCCGGCGTCCAGAAAGGACGTGAAACTGCCGGATGTCTGCGACGAGTTTCAAGTCCCTCGGCAAAACACATTCGTCATGCTTCGAGTGTTGGGAACGCAGTTCGATTGGACGGAACGGGTCGAATGAGCCGCGCCGGTAGCCAGTCACAATCCATTCTATGGTCTTTTGAAACGTGGACGGCACGACATGTGCCTTGCCACTGGCTGGCGCGCGGCTCCCCGGGCCCAATGCGCTCGTACCTCATCGCCTGTATCCGAAGCATGAATCTCTATGAGATGCTCCGCCGCGAGCGCGCAAGATCCATCCTGGAAATGAGCGGGACAGCGGCCTGATGGCCAAATTCGCCGAAAGCGAGGTGGAAGACGCCGCTCTCGCATGGCTTGCAGGGCTCGGCTACGCAATGCTGCACGGATCGGACATCGGCCCGGAAGGCAGGGCGCTGGAGCGCGGCAGCTACGATGAGGTGCTGCTGGCCGGGCGGCTCCGCAAGGCGCTCGCACGCCTCAACCCGCACCTGCCCGCCGAGACGTTGGAGGATGTGCTGCGCAAGGTGCGGCAAACGGAAACCCCGTCGCTCATCGAGGAGAACCGCCGCCTGCACCGCTACCTGGTCGAGGGCGTGCCGATTGAGGTTACCCGGGAGGACGGCAGCGTCGGCGGCGATGCTGCCCGATTGATCGACTTTGTCGACGAGGATTCCAACGACTGGCTCGCGGTGAACCAGTTCACGGTGATCGAGCACGAACACAACCGGCGCCCTGACGTGGTGCTGTTCGTCAACGGCCTGCCGCTGGCCGTGATCGAGCTGAAGAACCCCGGCGACGAAAACGCTACCCTCGAAGGGGCCTTCAACCAGCTCCAGACCTACAAGGACCAGATACCGTCCCTGTTCCGCACCAACACCGCGCTCGTGACCTCGGATGGACTCCAAGCGCGCCTCGGCTCGCTGACCGCCAGTCTCGAACGCTTCATGCCCTGGCGCACCGTGGACTGCTCCGTCATCGCTCCGAAGGGCGCGCCGGAACTCGAAACCGTCATCGGGGGCGTGTTCGAGAAGAGCCGGTTCCTGACCCTGATCCGGGATTTCACCGTGTTCGAGGACACCGGCGCGGGGCTTGTCAAGATCGTGGCCGGCTACCACCAGTTCCACGCCGTGCGCCATGCCGTCGAATGCACGATCGCCGCGACGAGCCCCGGAGGCGATCGCCGCATCGGTGTCATCTGGCACACGCAGGGATCCGGCAAGAGCCTGCTCATGGCGTTCTACGCCGGACAGATTGTCGGCCACCGGGCGATGGAGAATCCGACCGTTGTCGTCATCACCGACCGCAACGACCTCGACGACCAGCTGTTCGGCACGTTTTCGATGTGCCGCGACCTGCTCCGCCAGACCCCGCAGCAGGCCGAAAGCCGCGAGGATTTGCAGAAGGTGCTGACCCGCGCTTCCGGCGGCGTGGTGTTCACGACCATCCAGAAGTTCGCGCCCGAGGCTGGCAAGACCGCATACCCGGCGCTCACCGACCGCCGCAACGTCGTCGTCATCGCCGACGAGGCGCACCGCAGCCAGTACGGCTTCCGCGCCAGGGTGGAGCACAGGACGGGTGAAATCTCCTACGGCTTCGCCAAGTACCTGCGCGACGCCCTGCCAAACGCCTCCTTCATCGGCTTCACCGGCACGCCGATCGAAAAGGAGGACGTGAATACGCCCGCCGTCTTCGGTGAGTACATAGACGTCTACGACATCAACCGGGGCGTCGAGGACGGTGCGACCGTGCCGATCTACTACGAGAGCCGTCTCGCCCGCATCGATCTCGCCGAGGACGAAAAGCCGGTGCTCGACGACGAGATCGCGGAGCTGACCGAGGACGAGGCCCAGGGCGAACAGGAGCGGCTCAAGCGCAGATGGGCGAACGTCGAGGCCGTCGTCGGAACCGAGAAGCGCTTGCGTCTGATTGCCCGGGATCTGGTCGAGCATTTCCAGAGCCGTGTCGTCGGCATGGACGGCAAGGCCATGGTCGTCTGCATGAGCCGCCGGATCTGCGTCGCGCTCTATGGCGAGATCGTCAAGCTGCGCCCGGACTGGCAGAGCGACGACGACGAAAGCGGCGCCATCAAGATCGTCATGACCGGCGCGGCGTCGGACCCGAAGCAATGGCAACGGCACATTGGAGGCAAGGTGCGCCGGGAGTTGCTCGCCAAGCGGATCAAGGACCCGAACGATGCGCTCAAGCTGGCGATCGTGCGGGACATGTGGCTGACCGGGTTCGACGTGCCAAGCCTGCACACGATGTACGTCGACAAACCCATGCGGGGGCACGGGCTCATGCAGGCCATCGCCCGCGTCAACCGCGTGTTCCGCGACAAGCCGGCCGGATTGATCGTGGACTACATCGGTATCGCGCAGAATCTGAAATCAGCGCTTGGCCAGTATTCACGCGACGATCGGAGGCACGCAGGTATCGACGAGGCCGAGGCCGTCGCGGCGATGCTGGAGAAGTACGAGATCGTGAGCGCCATGTTCCATGGCTTCGACTACCGCAAGGGGCTTGCCGGATCGTCGCAGGAACGGCTCGCAGCGCTTGCCGGCGCGATCGAGTGGGTCCTCGAAATGCAACAGCGGGAGTCGGCCAGGGAAGCGACCGAAGAAGGCAAGAAACGCGCCCATCGCCGTTTCAACGATGCCGTACTGGCGCTCTCTAGGGCGTTCGCACTCGCTTCCGCCAGCGACGAAGCGCGCGACATCCGCGACGAAGTGGGTTTCTTCCAGACCGTCCGCGCTGCGCTCGCCAAGAGCGCCCCCGGTGCTGCCAAGTCCTCCGCCGAGCGGGACTTGGCCGTGCAGCAGATCGTCAGTCGCGCCATCATCTCGACCGAGATCGTCGACATTCTCGAAGCCGCCGGGTTGGATACGCCGGACATCTCCATCCTTTCCAACGAGTTCCTCGCCGAGATTCAGGGAATGGAGAGGAAGAACCTCGCATTGGAGGCGCTGCGCAAGCTCATCAATGGCGAGCTGCGCTCACAGAGCCGGGTCAACGTCGTCCAGACACGCGCCTTCTCCCAGCGTCTGGAGGAAGCGATCGCCCGCTACCACAGCAATGCCATCACCACGGCGGAGGTCATTCAGGAACTGATTGGGCTCGCCAGGGACATCCGCGCTGCACACCAGCGCGGCGAGGAGGAGGGACTCAGCCAGGAGGAAATCGCCTTCTACGACGCCCTCGCCCAGAACGAGAGCGCGGTCGATGTGATGGGGAACGACTACCTTCGCGTCATCGCCCATGAGTTGCTGAACGGGCTGAAAAGCAATGTCTCCGTGGACTGGCAGCACCGCGAGTCGGCACGCGCCCGAATGCGGGTTCTGGTCAAGCGCATCCTCCGCAAGCACGGATATCCGCCCGACCTCCAGGACGCCGCCGTGCAGACCGTTCTGCAACAAGCCGAAGTCCTCTCGGCGAGGTGGGCCGCATGACCGCCAAGACCTTTGAGATACGGGTTCAGGATGACCATCTGGAACGGATCGCGCAGACCCGAAAACCCATCCTCGCCTTGGCCGGACTGATCTGGAACGCTGTCGATGCGGATGCCACGCGTATCGACGTGACGCGGGTTGGAAGATGACCTGGACGGGCTCAAGGCCATCAGAGTCACCGACAACGGGCATGGCATCCCCTTTGCCGAAGCGGAGGAGTTGTTCTCCCGTCCGGGGGATCATGGAAACAATCACGGCTTCACTCGAACGAACAGAAACGAATTCTGCACGGCAAGCAAGGAACGGGCCGATTCCGCGCCTTCTCGCTTGGTTGCGTTGTTGATCGGGACGTTTGCGCTGCTGATCACTCTGACAACCTTCAGTCCTGTCGCATCTCCATGTTGAAGGACCACTTGCGTCGCGTGCAAATCACAGACCCCGTCCCGGTGACCGGAGGGAGCGGTCGCGGAGTCACCGTCACGGTCTCGGAACCCGAAAGAGACTTCCGATCACTGCGCGACGGCGATGCCATAGACGAGCTTGTCCAGATTTTCGCACTCTACCTTCGTCAGTATCCGGAAATCCGGATTGTTACAGCAGCACGACAGTCGACTCCCAATCAGTCGAGGACCTATCGACTTCCTGCGAGTTGCCGAATATCGAGACAACGGATGGACGAGTGCTTCCAGCCTCTCTGCCCAAGTTGGCAGTTTTTTTCCACTGCTCGTGCCTGATCGGGGGATGTTTGCGGTCTGAGAACAGCACATATTTGGCTCTTCCATCGCCTGAACTTCAATATGATGGATGTGGGTGCCCGGAACTCTTTTGTGGGGCCAGGACTTTGTTGTTGCGTCGATATCCCCCTTGCCAGGCGCGCCGGCGCGCGTGTCTGGGCAACACATTGCCAACCCTTCGCCCGCGCCCTGTACATCAAGGCCCCCAGGACCCACACCGACAAGGACGGCAAGCCCGTCCGAAGCCACAGGCTGATGCTCTCCCAGCGCGTCGGCGGCAGGGTGCGCCACAGGACACTGCTCAATTTCGGCCCCCACGATCCGATCCCGCGCGAGAAGTGGCAAGGAGGTCACCGACCTCGCCGCTGCGCTGCTCCACGGCCGCCCGCCGCTGCTCGAAGCCGCGCCGGACGTGCAGGCTGCGCCGAGGACATCGTCGCCAGGCTCAGGGCCAGGGGGGCCGCAGCGAAGCGGTGCAGGAAGAGGCGCGCCAGCCCGACATCGCCACCGTCGCCCTCGATACCCTGGAGCACGAGACCCCGCGCACGGTCGGCTGCGAGCGCCTGTGCCTCAAGGCCCCCGACGATCCCGGCTTCGCCGAAATCCTCCATGACCGGGGCTCAAGGGCCGCGAAGGGCGCATCGCGCGCGTTGATCGTCGCCAGGATGGTCCATCCCGCCAGCGCGCGCGAGACCAGCCGCTGACTGCGCCGCGGCAGTGCGAGCGCCGCGCTTCTTCCGCTGGACGGCGACCGCAAGGCGCTGCGGCGCAAGACGCTTGAGCGCATCGGCGCCCTTCTCTGGCGCCACCGGGCCGCCATCCAGCGGGAGCTGTTCAACCGTGAGCGCGCGCTGCTCGACATCCCCGACACCATCGCCTTCTACGATCTCACCAACCTTCACGACCACGGCCACACGCACGGAGAGCTCCCCGCTTCGGGCGCTCCAGGCAGAAGCGCGGCGCTTGTCCCCTGATCACGCTGGCGCCGGCTTCCCGCGCAGGTGCGAGATCCGGCCGGGCACCGCGCGCGAGCCGGGCTGGCTGGAGGACACGCTGGCCCGGCTCGAGGCGGTGTGCGGCGGCACGGCGCCGAAGCCCACGCTGGTCATGGACGCGGGCATGGCCAGCGCGGAGAACATCCTGTGGCTGGGCGAGCGGGGCTACGACTGGATCGCCCCCTCGGTCGGGGCGGCGCTGGAAAGGCTTCACAGCGGCCTCCCGGTCAAGGGCCGCATCAAGCGCTACGACAGGGTGCTGGAGAGCATAGGACGCCTCAAGCAGCGCTTCCCTGCGGTCGCCAGGCCCTACGAGATCACGCTCGAGACGGCGGACACCGGCGCCAACCCGTCTGCCGTGCGCTTCAAGCGCAGGCCGCAATACGACGAGGCCGTGAGGGCGCCGGCGCCGATGGGCTGCGCACCAGCCACGTCGACCGGGATATCGAGACGGTCCTGCGGACCGACTGGCGTATCACCGACATCGAGGCCCCCTTCCGCAGCCTGAAGTCCGAGCTCGGCCTTCGCCCGATCTGCCACCAGCGCGACCGTCGCATCGCGGCCCACCTGCGGATCGCCGGGCTGGCCTGTCACACCGTGCATCTGATCCGTACCCGGCTCGCCGCACGGGCATCCACAAGTGCGGGGCATCGGTCCGCGACGGTCCTGCGGAGCTGGGTGCGGATCACCACGCGCCGTCGCCAGACCGACGCCACGTTGATCGTCAACCGCCAGGACACGCGCTCGGCCGCCAAGGGTGCCGAAATCTCCTCGGCAGCGGCCGTGGACCCCGCCATCCACCGCAGGAGGGCCCGTCTGACGAGCTGACAGAAGCCAACAAAATGTCGGGCCATGCTGAAATCGGCCGAGAAAAACATCAACCCATATCAAAGCGATAAAGACAATAGAACAAAAAAAGTGCCAACCTGGGTCTGGAAATCGTGGAGTGGCGAATCAAGGCGGAGCGGAGGTTGTTCTTCTACGACGTCAATGGACTTCCGATCGATGAAACATCACCTGACATCCATGCGCCGGACTTCGAGTTCACGGCCTATGTCAAGTCGGACTATTTCGCAGAGCTTCTCGCCTCCAACATGCTCGACTTGGCCAACATGGATCCGGCGGTCGACAAGTGCCTCCACACCACTCCGTAAACGCGCCGCCGAGAAAGCTGCCGGGCTGGTTGAAGGGTGGCGCACGGAGAAAATCTACCCTCACGAGGATGAACTCAACAATGTCGTTGAGAAAGTGGAACGCGAGATTTTCAACGTTCTGGCCCTTAACGTGAACACTTACCTACCCGATTTCCCGACCTCCGATGACAAAATCAAACCCCGGTTCGGATTCCGAAATGCAACATGGGGTCGTGACAGGTGAGGCCCTCCAATGGGGAATAGTGTATCGGAGTGGCCCCCCGGACTGATTTTTTTTCGGGGATGGTTCCGCGCCTCAAGCGGCTGGCTTTGATTGGATCCCGGGTGCCGGTCGTGCTGTCATGGCCGCTCACAGGTGCTCGCAGGAGGTGCTATATGTCGCATGTCCGGCGGCGCCAGACCTGTCCCTGGGTGGCGGTCCTGTGGCCGAGACGAGACAGGATCTCATCCGGTCATGACACAGGAGAAGGCAGGCCTGGCAGCACTCACTGCGTCCGGCAGCACTTTGATACCCCGAAGCGCGTCGCCGAACACGTCCGCCGGCGTCCGGTAGCCCGGAACTCGGCGCGGCCGGGTCTTGAGCTGATGCTCGACATCATGCACCGCCGACGCTTCAACAGTGCGGAAATCGATCGTTTTGTCAAAGTACTGCCGAACCAGGCCATTCGTATGCGCGTTCAGGCCGCGGTCCCGGGAATGGTAAGGCGTGGCGAAGAAAAATCCCGCTGACAGGTCTTCGGAGAGAGCCTGATGGCCGGCAAACGCCTTGCCGTTATCCGCCGTCAGCGTATGCACCAGCGGTGCAAACGGCGTCAGACGCCGCCGGATCGCATCCCCAATCGCGGCCGCCGTCGTGCCGGCCATCAACGCGAGACAGGTGTCTTTACGAGACCCGGTTGACCACCGACACCACCGCACCCCGGTGCCGGGATCCGATGATCGTATCGACCTCCCGGTCGCCAGTCCGGGTCGTCTCGTCGACCACCGCAGCGCGCTCGCGGATATCGACCCGGTTCGGGATCAGGCCGCACCCCGCCGCCGTGCGACCGCGGCGGTTGTATGTCTTGCCACGCCGCCGGAGAGCGTGGCACAAGGTCCCGCCAGCCGCCCGATCCGCCCGGATGTGACGGTCGATCCAGGTCGCGCTGACGGACAGCAGGCCCTCAAGCCGGAGACAGCCGGATACCTGCTCCGGACCCCAACGCAGGGCCAGCGTCTCCTCGACCAGGGCCCAGGCCCGCCGCGGCCATCTTGCGCGGCACGGACGAGGCCACATGACGGCGCTCTGTCGCCAGGCGATGCGCCTGCTTCATCCGGTATCCCCGCCGACCGGTATTCCGCTTCACCTCCCGGCCGATCGTCGAGACATGGCAGCCAGATGCCTGGGCGATCGACCGCAGCGCATCGCCCCTTTCAGGAAGCGCCTCGATCCGGCATCGTTGCTCGAAGGTCAGGTGATGGTGTCCTGAGGGCATGATATCCCTCCTTTGTGTCCACTTTGGAGAGTATCACCATCACTTGACCGCCAATAACATGCTGCGGATACAGGATCTTAAACCTCGATCAGACGTGTCGCGCCTCAAACTTAAATGGGCACCATTGATTTCCCGTCTTTGTCTGGTGCATCTCCGGGTCCCGTTTGGCGGCGCGGTTCTTCGTCGACGACAGTGCGGTGATGAGGCTCGAGCCCGCGATCGTCCCCGTGTTCAAGCGGTGTCCGAGCGAGGTCAAATGGGCGTTGATCTCCTCGAACAGCGTCTCGTCCAGACCGTGTTTCTCCAGGCGATGACGGACGTTCAGGATCGTCGTTTCTTCGGGCAGTGGTCCCGACAGCTGCAGCCCTACGAAGCGCCGCACCGACTCCGTCTCGTAGAGCAGGTCCTCCATCCCGGGGTCGTTCAAGTTGTAGAACAACTGCACGCAGTGCACCCGCAGCATCACCCCCCAGCGGGTAGGGTGGTGATCACGCCCGGCCTTCGGATAGACCGGCTCAATGTGCTCCTCAAGCCGATCCCGCGGGATCAGACCGTCTATCGTCGCAAGACACATCTCGCGTCGCGTCCGGAGCCTCTTCATGTTATCTTTCAACTCTGCAAACAGCGTTGGATCATGTGCAATGAGGCCATACAGGCCGCGACGATGTGCTATCTTGCACCAGACAGTTTTGCAGACCGGACAGCCAATGACCGAAAGCACACTCAGCGTTGAGATCTGGCGCGGCCGGGATGATGGCCGCTTCGAAACCTATGCGGTACCGCATCGCGAGTCCCAGACCGTCCTCGATGTCGTAACCTGGATCCAGAGAAACCGGGAACCGGCTCTGGCGTACCGGTTTTCCTGCCGGGTCGGGATGTGCGGATCCTGCGCCATGACGGTGAATGGCCGGCCACGCTGGACCTGCCGTACCCATGTTTCGAAAGTCGCGGCGGACGGTCGGCTCCGCATCGAGCCGCTGAGGAATCTGCCCCGGATCAAGGACTTGGCAACCGACATGGCGCCGTTTTTCGAAAAATGGCGGGACGCTGGCGGCCGCTTTGCGCCAACCCGCGGCCGTTACGACGCGATGGCCAGGGTGTCGCCGGACAGCCCGAGCCGCCAACACGCCGATGCCGGCATCGAATGCATCAATTGCGGCGTCTGTCACGCGGCTTGCGATGTCGTCGCCTGGGCTCCGTATTATGTTGGTCCGGCGGCTCTCAACCGGGCATGGACTCTTGTCAATGACGAGCGGGACGGCGAACAGCGGCAACGCTTGCAGGTGGTTTCCGGGGCTGGCGGCTGCCACAATTGTCATAGCCATGGCAGTTGCAGCGAACACTGCCCGGTCGGCATCAATCCGACAATCGGCATTACCGGCCTGAAACGAATGACGCTTGCCGCTCTCTGGCGTGGGCAGTTGTCATGACCGAAACCCGCCTTTACCTGATCCAGCGCCTCTCCGCCATGGTTCTGGCACCGCTGGTGCTGGGTCATATCGGCCTGATCATCTATGCCGTGGATGGAGGGCTGACAGCATCGGAAATTCTCGACCGAACCCGTGGCAGCATGGGCTGGGGCGCGTTCTACGGGGTCTTCGTAGCGGCCGTCGCGTTGCATGCGCCAATCGGGCTGCGCAATTTCGCCCGTGAATGGCTGGCTTGGCGCGGTCGCGGGTTTGATCGGGCCTTGTTCGTTTTCAGTATTTTCTTGCTTGCCCTCGGCGCGCGAGCCGTCTGGTCGGTGTGTGGAGTTCCATCATGATCCGGGGTTCGCGGCGCCATTCCGGAGCTTGGGCCGCGCTGGCGCATCGTCTGTCCGGCCTGTTGCTTGTGGTGTTCATTCCGGCCCATTTTCTGGTTCTCGGACTAGCGATCGAGAGCGAGGCGGCCCTTGAGAATGCCATTCGATGGATGGATCAACCCTTGGTCAAGGCTGCAGAATGGGGCCTGCTGGTCGTGGTTACCCTGCATTTGGTATTGGGTGTCCGTGTTCTGGCTCTTGAATTCCTGCCTTGGCGAGGGTTTCGCAAGATGTTGATCGGGTTTGCCGGCGCGGCGGCGCTTCTGGTCGGCTTTGCATTCCTGCTGAACCGGTGACGGGCGGCCATGACGGCAATCGAGCGTTCGAAGACCGACATCCTGATTCTCGGATCGGGCGGGGCCGGACTTTTCGCCGCCCTGCATGCCTTAAAGGCGGCGCCTGAACTCGATGTTACAGTCGCGGTCAAGGGTCTGCTTGGGAAGACCGGCTGCACCCGCATGGTTCAGGGTGGCTACAATGTGGCGCTGGCGCCGGAGGACTCGCTGGAACGTCATTTCATGGACACCATTGTAGGCGGAAAGTGGCTGCCACGGCAGGACCTCGCCTGGCGCCTGATTGAGGGGGCTGTTGAACGTATCCATGAACTCGAGAACGAAATCGGCTGTTTCTTCGACCGCAACCCTGATGGCACGCTGCATCAGAAGGCGTTTGCCGGTCAGAGTTTCGATCGCACGGTGCACAAGGGCGACCTGACCGGAATTGAAATCATCAACCGAGTCATGGAGCAGGTCTGGGCGCGCGGCATCAGGCGGCTGGAAGAGCATCGGGCGATCGCGCTGGTTCCAGCCCGGGACAGATCCGGTATTTCCGGGGTAGTGCTCATCGACATGCGTAGCGGTGGTTACAGATTCGTTCAGGCAAAGGCCGTCCTGTTGGCGACGGGTGGTGGGCCGACCATGTACCGGTATCACACGCCGTCCGGTGACAAGGCCTGCGACGGGATGGCAATGGCCTGCGATCTCGGCCTGGGCTTGCGCGATATGGAGATGGTCCAGTTCCACCCGACTGGTCTTCTAGCCGGATCGGATACCCGCATGACTGGTACAGTTCTGGAAGAAGGTTTGCGGGGCGCGGGGGGACATTTGCTCAACGGCGCCGGCGATCGCTTTATGATCAATCTGGATCCGGCGGCAGAACGGGCAACCCGGGATATTGTCAGCCGGGCCATCTATGCCGAGATGCGGGCCGGCAATACGACTCTCAACGGCGGCGTTCATATCCGCATGAATCATCTCGGACCCGAGACCGTGAGCCGTTCGTTCAAGGGCATGGTCGAGCGTTGTCGCGACTGCGGTTTCGATCTCGCGGCCGGTTTGGTCGAGGTGGTGCCTACGGCACATTACATGATGGGCGGCGTCGAGTTCGAGATCGACGGCGCGACCGCTTTCCCGGGTCTCTTTGCAGCGGGTGAGGACTGTGGCGGTGTGCATGGCGCCAATCGTCTCGGCGGCAATGGCGTCGCAAATTCGACGGTGTTCGGCGGCATCGCTGGCGACGCTATGGCCGACCATGTCCAGAAAGCAGGCCGCTGGTCCGATCCCGATGCCGGCGTTATCGAATCCGCGATCGCGCGAGCTGAACGGCCTTTCACCGCAGCTGTTACCGCCAACATATCGCCGCTCCGCGACCGCCTGTGGACGGTAATGTGGGACGATGTCGGGATCCTGCGGAATCGCACGGGTCTTGACCGGTCGCTGGCCGCGCTCGACGAGCTAACCGCGGAATTGCACTTGTCCGGTCTCGGCGACCACGATCATGCATTCAATCCGGGTTGGCACGACTGGTTGAATCTGGACAGCATGCTCAGGGTGAGCCGGATCGTCACCTGCGCGGCGATTGCCCGGGAGGATTCGCGCGGAGCTCATTACCGTGAGGACTTCCCGGTCACAGGCGATCTCCACACGACGGCCTATACCCGTGTCCGCGGCGCCGGCGATGGACTGGATATCGAAATGGTTCCAGTGGCATTTTCGATTGTCAGGCCGGATGAGTCGCTGATTGACGACGAAGCCGGAATGCCCCAGACGGCGACAGTTTGAGCCGGCAGGCAGGCCCGTGCCTCCGGGTTTCACGCCGGCGCCACACAGACTATGCTGTGTTACACACGTCAAATTTGCGGGGGAGGGGGGTCTTGATGATTGGGGTTTCTCTGATTGAGTCGACGGCACGGACATTGATGAGCCGGGCTGGGATCGACATTCCGGAGGATTACCTTTCGGGTATCAAGGCGATGGCCGACCGCGAAGACGGTGAGCTGTCGTCCTTTGTATTGCGGGCGATGTTGGAAAACTACGAGGCTGCGACGGCCGACCGCCGTCCGATGTGCGCCGATACCGGCGTTCCGCGCTATTATGTCAAGACCGGCAACGACGCCAGGATCGAGGGCGGTTTTGTCGCTCTCGAACGGGCCTTGCGCTCGGCGACTGCCGTTGCGACACGCGACATTCCGTTACGTCCGAACCGGGTACATCCGCTCTGGCGCACCGATCATGACAACAATGTAGGCATCAATGCGCCGGAGATCGAATACTCATTCGAGCCGGATGCCGACTGGCTGGAAATCACGACAGTCCACAAGGGTGGCCTGTTCGGCACGGATTACCGGATGCTGTTTCCGGGGGACGGCATCGATGGCGTCAAGCGCTTCTTTCTTGATGGCATGATAGCGTTTGGTAAGCGTGGCCTTGCCTGCCAGCCGGCGATTGTCGGCATCGGCCTTGGCGGTTCCAAGGACACATCGATGGTTCTCGGCAAACAGGCCGCATGTCTGCGCATTGTCGGCGATCGGAATCCCGATCCTGAAATTGCGAAACTCGAACTTGAGTTGAAGGACATGGGTAATTCGATCGGCATGGGGGCGATGGGGTTCGTGGGCAATGCCATGGTCGTCGATTGCCATATCGAGGTCGGTTACACTCATACGGGCGGCATGCCGATGAGCCTGCATGCCTTCTGCCTGTCGTCGCGGCGCGCGACAGCGCGTATTCACGCGGGTGGACGTGTCGAACATCGCACGGATCCGCAATGGTTCACGCCTTACATGCGCCGGGAGACGGTCGAATGGGAGACGGTCGAACGCTCAAGGAAGTCCGCCTGACGGCACCTGTCGACGATGCCGGGCTGCAAGGGCTGGACATCGGCAATGTCGTCTATATTGACGGCGTGATCTATACCGCCCGCGAGGGAGTGTATAATAAGGTCATCGCCGATGGCGCCGAACCACCGGATGACTTCGGGATACTGGGCAATGTTAATTTCCATTGTTCACCGGCCGCTGCGGTTACCGAGGACGGAACTCTCGACGTTGGCGCGGTCACCGCGACGGCGAGTTTCCGGTTTTCGAAATGGATGGCTGATTGGTTTCGGGTGTCCGGCGCCCGCGTGATCATTGGCAAGGGCGGCATGGCGCCGGAGGACTACAGAACCCTGTTCGTTCCGGCCGGCGCGATCTATCTGACGACGGTCGGCTATGGCACCGGCGCGTTACTGGGACGGGCGATCCGGCGGGTCCGGGCAGCGCACTGGCTCGATGAACTGGGCATTGCCCAGGCTATGTGGGTCTTCGAGGTCGAGCGTTTCGGGCCGCTTCTGGTCGAGAGCGACCTTTCCGGCCGATCATTGTTCGAAGAGAATAACACGGTCGTCAACACTGGGATCGCGCGCCTTTACGATGGATTGAAACCGCCCAGTCTGTCACGCTATGGCGAGACCGATGATCGCGCAGACGAACTGATCTGAACATGTTGCGGGGCGTTAACAGTGGATGCGACGTAAAATACGAGCACCGATCTGGCCGCGCTCCGTTCGATGTGAAAACGCATCGTCAATCCGGTCCTGCGATGGGCGATCAAGCCCGGAATAAGATCAGGCCACCGGCAATGCCGTTGCCATGGGTGTGGCGAATCTGGCCGTCATCATGAGACGCCGTTTTTCAGATCTGCCAATGTGAAGCCCTGAAGCACAAATCTGATTCCTCTGCGGGATCACATATTATCCTCACGGCGCGGGATGCTGCCGTTCGCGCGTTGTAGTGAAGCGAGCAGCGAATATGGTGAAATCGTCTATCGTCCGCACATCCATTGCGCTACCGAACAGGCCATTGCGAAAAATACAAAACCCGAAGTAACTGCCCAGGTATCATGTTGCCGATGGTGGCGGGACGATTGTGGGGGCTTGTGTGGTGTCGTTGAGTCCCTGTTTTTTTAATGGGGATTATATACGAAAGTCACATTTTTCGCTTGACCCCGCCTCCGCTATACGAAAGTCGCAATTTGGGATGTGGGACGATGGTTCAGAGGCCCCGGGCAAGGCTCACAGGGAAGGGATCAGCCTCACCAAGCTGATGAAGATGTTCCCGAGCGATGACGCGGCTCGCGAGTGGTTCGAGAGCAAGATTTGGCCGGACGGCGCGCACTGCCCGCACTGCGGCTCCGACAATGTCCAGTGCGGGATTAAGCACAGAACAATGACGCACCGCTGCCGCGACTGCGATGGGCGCCCGATGTTCAGCCTGAAGTCGTGCAACATCATGGATGGATCGACGCTCGGCTATCAGATCTGGGCCATCGCAATCTACTTGGTCACGACCGACCTGAAGGGTGTGCGCAGCATGAAGCTGCATCGCGCCTTGGAGATCACGCAAAAGTCGGCTTGGCATCTGGCGCACCGGCTGCGCAAGGCCTTTGAGGGCGTCAACCCGCTGTTCAGCGGCCCCGTAGAAGCCGATGAGACCGACCTCGGGGGCAAGCGCAAGAACATGCCCAAGAGCAAGCGGTAAGGAACTGACGGGGCGCGGGGCGGTTGGTAAGACCATCGTGGTCGGGACGAAGGATCGCGAGAGCAACACGATCGCGGCGCGCACGGTTGAAGGCACGGACGGCGCGACGCTCAAAGGCTTCATCGGCGCGCACACCGCGCCGGGTGCGAAGGTGTTCACGGACGAGGCCAGCGGCTCTCAGGGCATGGACTTGCGACCATGAGGCCGTGAACCACTCGGCCGGCGCGTCCGTCCGGGGGATGGCGCACACCAACGGAATCGAAGCGTTTTGGTCGATGTTGAAGCGGGGTTATCAGGGCCCCTTCCACCACTTCAGCGAGAAGCACTGCGACCGTTCCGTGACCGAGTTTGCCGGTCGCCACACCATCCGCGAGGCCGATACCGCCGATCAGATGGGAATGATCGCCGCGGACATGGTGGGCAAGCGGCTCCGCTATCGTGACCTCGGCGGGCTGATCCGCCATGGCGCTGCAGGAGGTCGCCGGGGTCGAGCTCGATCTTGACCGCGAACCGCACCAGCCCGCCGAGCCTGACCGCTACGAGCCTGTCAGCAGCGTATGGGAGGGGAACGACGCGGACCTGCTGGAAGCGATGTTCGCGTTCGATCCGTCCATCCCGGTCGACCCGATCCTCGACGCAACCTACAACTACGGACGGTTCGGGAAGGGATCGGTGCGGCGCGTGGTCTCGATGGACATCGATCCCCGCTACAAGCCGATGATCGTCGGCGACAACCGGAAGATGGAAGGCATCCCCGACCCGACCTTCGGCGTGGTGGTCTACGATCCCCCGCATGTCGGCCCGCAGGGACGCGACAAGAGCCGCAAGCGGTTCGACGAGGATTTCGGCGCGACGGTCGAATGCGGGAAGCAACAGGGCTGGACGCTTAGCTACCTGTACCCGCCGTTTCTCGAACAGGCGAAGCGGGTATTGAAGCCGAAGGGTCTGCTGCTGGCGAAGATGACCGACATGGTGAACTGCCACCGCTCTAAATGGCCGCATTGCGACTTCATGCGGATGGCCGACGAGGCTGGGTTCACGCTCTGCGATCTGATCGTGAAGATAAGGACAGGGCCGATGGTCTCGACGCAGTGGAAGAAGGCGCACCACGCGAGAAAGCGGCATTGCTTCTGGATCGTCTGTCGCAACGGGCAAAGCTGCGAGAGATAACCCGTGCGTGCGTATAACCCGCTCAGCGTCGATGAGCGGGGCCAGAATGCGGCGCGGGCTCTGATGAGCTCCCCAGCCGCTTCGTTGCCACCCGAACCGACCTTCGACGGTGCCGGCATCGAACGATCCACTATGGCGGACCGTTCGATGCCTACAGGGACATGACGGGGCCGATCTATGTCGGGAAGGCTGACCCGCCCGGCAAACGGCAGGGACGGTCCCGCACAAGAGCCGCACGGGTGGTTCTCCATGATCGGCTGACCAAACATGCCCGTTCGATAGAGCAGGCAGAGAATCTCGACCTACGGGATTTCTCGTGCCGGTGGCTCGGTCTCGACGAGGGAGGGATCGGGCTAACCGAGCAGGTTCTGAGCGCCGAATATCGCCCAATGTGGAATGTGGTCGTGGCTGGCTTCGGGATCAACGATCCAGGCAAGGGACGCACGGGACAGCGGAAGGCGCAATGGGATACCCCCTGCATCCGGGCAGGCCATACACAGTCAACTTGAGGACGCGCGACGAAACGTCAGGCGACATCCTAGCGGCGGTCCACTTAACACAGGAGGGGAAGAGATGAGCAAGGAATCGAGAGAACCCCACCCGATTGAACGGCGTACCGTTCGGGTGAAACCGCATGTCTACCAGCCGAGCAAGGCGGAGCTTGAAGAGCCGGGGCGGATCGACGCAACGCCAGACGAACTTGCGGCGGCGGTGCTGCGGCCCGTGCGGATGATCGAAGACCCGGACGCCTGACTTCCTACTTGGAGGCCGGGGACGGAATCGAACCGGGGCAAGATTGTGACTTTCGTATATAATCCCCTTTTTAATGGATCAATTCGCAATTCGTAGGCATAACTCGACCACGTTTGTGTCCAGAAGGCAACTCACTTTATCCGGCACCTAGTCCTGCCTGCGCCAGCGTGCGCTGGGGTGCACTTAGACAGTATAACACATTGTAAATAATCTATATTTCCGATTTTCACGGCCCATTCGACCCCTTGCGCTCCTGCCTCGGACGCGCTTCAATACGCCCCGGTTTTCTGCCAGCCGCTTTCGGTTTGCTTACTGGGTCGAAACCCCTCTGGAGCCCGCCCGATCCGAAGAGCGCCCCTATCGTCGAGGAGCACCGCCATGCCCGAACGCCAGTACCGAACGCTCACCAAGCGTATCGTGGACCGCCTCGCGGTCACCGGCAAGGACGCGGTGTTCTGGGACAGCGAGCTCCCGGGGTTCGGCATTCGCGTCTATCCGACGGGGCGCAAGGTCTACGTCGTGCAGACGCGGGCCAACGGCAAGTCCAAGCGCTTCACGGTCGGCCGTCACGGAGACATCGCGCCCGACCAGGCCCGCAAGGACGCCGCGAACATCATCGCGCGCCTCAAGGCCGGACTGCCGCCTGTCGAGCAGGAGCCCGAACCCGAGCCGACCGTGGCCGCTCTGGCCGAGCGCTACGAGCGCGAGTACGTCGCGATGCACTGCAAGCCCAACACCATCAAGCACTACGGCCTCATGCTGCAGAAGCACATCGTGCCGGGTCTCGGTTCGCTTCGCGTCTCCGAGGTGGAGAAGAAGCACATCCTCAGGTTCCAGTTCGGGCTGAGCGACATGCCCACGGTGGCAAACCGGACGGTCGACATCCTGGTGAAGATGTTCAACATGGCCGAGCTCTGGGAGATGCGCCCGCCGGGCCGGAACCCGTGCCGGTCGGTGCGCCGCTACAAGGTGGAGCCGCACAAGGAGCGCTTCCTGACGCCCAGGGAGTTGGCCCGGCTCGGCCGCACCCTCGACATCGCGCCTTCGAAGCGGCTCGCCTCGCGCCACGCCGCGGCGGCGGTCCGCTTGCTGGTGCTGACCGGATGCCGGCGCAACGAGATCATGGGGCTCGCCTGGGACGACCTCGACTTCAAGGCAGGCGAGATGCGGCTCGCCGACAGCAAGGCTGGCCTGCGCATCGTCCCGATGCCGCCCGCGGCGGCGGAGGTGCTGGCGGATCTGCCGCGCACCCCGGATAACCGCTGGGTGTTCCCCGGCCGGAAGAAGGGCACCCATCAGACCAACATCAACGATTCCTGGAACCGCATCCGCAAGCACGCCGATCTCGACGGCGTCCGGCTTCATGACTTGCGTCACAGCTTCACCAGCCGGGCGCTCGCGCTCGGCGAGGGCCTGCCGATGATCGGCGAGCTGCTCGGCCACCGGCAGGTCAACACCACCGCGCGCTACGCCCATCTCGCCCGGGAGTCGGTCAGGGCCTCGACGGCCCGGGTCGCGGACAGCATCGGCGCGGACATCCTGACGGAGCAGGACGGCGCAGCGTAGCGGCGAGCGTCCATGACAACCGGGAACGGAAGCGAACGATGGCGACACTGAACACACAACGGATCTCGCGCCGAACCGTCGAAGCGCTCCCGGTGGGCGAGCGCGAGGTGCTCTACTGGGACTCGGAGCTCTCCGGCTTCGGCATTCGCGTCTATCCCTCGGGGTCGAAGGTCTACCTCGTGCAGACGCGCAAGGGCGGCAAGTCGCGGCGGCTTACCGTCGGACGGCACGGCCTGATCTCGGCCGACCGGGCGCGCAACGAGGCGGCGCGGATCATCGCCGACATCAAGGCCGGCAGGGAGCCGCTTCCCGCCAACGGCGCGGCTCCGCTGGAGATCGGCCCCACGGTCGCCGAGGTGGCGGCACGCTACATGCGCGAGCATGTCGAGGTGCGCTGCAAGCCGACCACGATCCGACAGTGCCGGCACACGCTCGACCACCACCTTCTGCCTGCGCTGGGCGCGGAGCCCCTCGGGGCGATCGGGCGCGAGCGGGTCGCGGCCCTGCACTACAGCCTGCACGAGACGCCGGTGATGGCGAACAAGGTGGTCGACATGCTCTCGCGCCTGTTCTACATGGCCGAGGGCTGGGGGATCGCCCCGGAGGGCGGCAATCCCTGCAAGTTCGTGCGCAAGTACAAGGAGCGCAGCTGCGAGCGCTTCCCTCTCCGAAGAGGAGTTCCGACGTCTCGGCCGCGTTCTGGGCGAAGTCGAAGCCGAAGGCAAGGTGTGCGCGAGCGCGGTGGCGGCGTTTCGCCTGCTGATACTCACCGGCTGCCGGCGCAACGAGATTCTGACGCTGCGCTGGGCCGATGTGGACCTCGATGCGGGCGAGATTCAGCTTCGCGACGCGAAGACCGGTGCGCGCTCCGTCGCGCTCTCGACGGCGGCGAGGCGCGTGCTTGCCGGGATACCGCGCCTGCCGGACAATCCCTGGGTGATCGCCGGGGCGAGGCCCGGCGCCCACCTGAGCAACCTCAACAACGCCTGGCTCGTGGTGCGGGGCCGGGCGGACCTGAAGGGCGTTCGCATTCATGACCTCAGACACAGCTTTGCCAGCAGGGCGCTGGCGCTCGGTGAGAGCCTGCCGATGATCGGCAAGATGCTCGGTCACCGGAAGGTGCAGACCACGGCGCGCTACGCCCACCTCGCGCGCGATTCGGTGAAGGCGTCCGCAGCACGCATCGCCGAGAGCCTGCGGGCGGACCTGGCGGGCGAGACCGATCCCCCGTGCCCGGCTCCGTGACTGCTGGCCATGCTCTGGCGGGGCGTCATCGCGATCGCAGATCATCTCCCCGAGCGGGTCATCCAACATGAGCATGACACCTGAAGACGCATGGCGCGAGGAAGCCTACGACCAGATGGTCAAGGAGATTCTGGAGTCGCATCGCGAAGAGATAATTGACGAGTTCGTTTCCGACAGGATGGCATCGCACTATCGGAACAATCCCGATCTTTCGGCAGCGGCCGAGTCTGCCCTTGCTGAAGCCCGCTCCCTGTTGAGTTCAAATCCGACCGCGTCTCTCGTCTTTTCCCGGTCGGCTACGGAAATCGCATTGCGGGATGTGCTCCTGGAACCGATCGCCCACGGGATGGTGCGCGACGAGCATGGCGGCGCCTTGATGGTAGAGCTTGCGATCAGAAATCAGCCGTTCACGAAGCTCCTGTTCGGCGTCCTGGAGGAATACGGCATAGATCTCAAGAGCCTCTCTCGGAAAGGCGCCTCCAACAACCTTTGGGCGGAGATTCAGGAAATCGCGAATACCCGCAACCGGATCCTGCATCATGGCGGAACGAAGGCGTCCAACGAACAGGCAGAGCGGTCTCTGGACATTGCCGTCATACTGCTCGACAAGCTCTATCCTTATCTGAGGAATCAGGTTCTCGTGACATAGAGATCGTGCTGCTGGTGTTTCCAGTGCCCTTGCCGAGTTCAGCCATGACATTCGCCAGCACGTCAGCATCCCGTCCGCGAGCGTGCGCCGATGACCTGCGGGCGAACCTGGCAGGCGAGATCGAGCCTCCATGCCCCGCGCCATGACTGCCGGCCGCGTCCTCGCGGCTTGCGTAGTTGCCGGGGTCGCCGCGCTGGCGTTCTCCGGTACGGTCCTGGCGGAAACGTGGCGCGGCCTGACCGTGGCGCCCGAGCATCGCTGCGCTCCCTACGACCGCAATCGAGACTACCGCTACCCGCAGTCGATCGAGCGGGAGATCGTGCGCCGCCTGGGTGCGGTCTATGGCCCCTACACCGGCGCCTGCTTTTCCAGCACGTCCGAGACGGACATCGAACACATGGTAGCGACGAGCGAGGCCCACGACAGCGGCCTCTGCGCTGCCGACAGGGCGACACGAGCCCGGTTCGCCACGGACCTTCGCAACCTTACGCTTGCCTCGCCGGGGGTGAACCGCTACCGCAAGAGCGGCAAGGACGCCGGGGAATGGCTGCCGGAGCGCAACCGCTGCTGGTTCGCGGCCCGGGTCGTCGAGGTGCGCCGCGCCTGGGGGCTCACCATCGACCGGCGCGAGGCCGACGCCCTGGACCGGATTCTCGACGGGTGCGCGAGCACGGAGATGAAGCCGGTAGTTTGTCCCGCACCGACCGTGAGCGACCGTGAACGTGGGACTGGCCCTTTGCCGGACGGGACGGGCGACGCACTCGCCCGTTACGACGACAACGGAAACGGCCGTATCACCTGCAAGGAGACGCGCCGCCACGGCATCGCGCCCGTTCTCCGCGATCACCCGGCGTACCGCTTCATGCGCGACGGGGATGGCGACGGCATGGTGTGCGAGTGAGCTCGTCGGTCAGCGCCAAAGCTGAAGCGCTCGCCACGTCGCCGACCGACGAAGCCGTACCGGACTGCCCCGTCCGGGCTTCCGCCGGTGATGAGTTAGCCCGGATTCCGCTATAGTTCGCTCGCCGCTGCAATCACGCACCGCGCCCGGCCGGCCACCGGGCGCATCATTCCGCGCTTCGATTCTGTTGCTGGTCAGGCGGTCCTCGCCGCGCCTGAACGGCCCCGCACCCTCCACAGCTCCCCCATCCCTCCGTTCTCCGCCGCGAGGCCGAGCCTGGCGGTGTCCGGGCGAGGCGCGAATGCCGGAGCGAGGCGCGCGCGCAACGGAGGATATCGATGATCGCCAACCTTGCAGAGGCGCACCGCCACGCATTCGAGGCCTTGACGAACGGCGCGCACTCCAACTTCGCGCTCATCACCCCTTTCATCGATGGGTCGCCGGGCACCGAGCCCGACGACGACCTACGGTCGCCGCCCGTGAGCCCGGTGTCCGGGATGACGATGACCGGCCGCCACAGCCGCGTGGCATGATGGGCATCGTCCCGTCCCGCCGCCGTCCCGACCTCCACCTCCCCGCCGAATGCCGCGAGCTCATCGAGCGCGGCGCCCTGGTCGTGCTGAATCATTCCGGCGGCAAGGACAGCCAGGCCATGGCGCTCCTGGTCTCGCGGGTGGTCCCCCGCGAGCAGCTGCTCGTCGTGCACGCGCCGCTCGGCGAGGTCGAGTGGCCCGGCGCCATCGAGCACATCGAGCGCACCATTGCGCCCGGCGCGCCGCTCATCGTGGCGCACACCGCATCGGGGAAGTCGCTGCTCGAGCGCATCGAGGAACGGGGCCGATTCCCGGACGCGGGTCGTCGATTCTGTACGAGCGATCACAAACGCGGGCCGATCGAGCGGGAGCTGCGCCGCTACCTGAAGGCCCATCCCCGCTACGGCGGGCGCATCGTGAGCGCCATGGGCATGCGCGCAGAAGAGAGCCTGTCCCGGGCGAAGCTCACCCCCTGGCGACGCAACGAGCGCAACAGCCGGGCGGGCCGCGCCTGGTTCGACTGGCTTCCCATCCACGCTCTCAAGACGGACGACGTGTTTCGCGTCATCGCAGAGGCGGGCCAGACGCCGCACTGGGCCTATACCGCCGGGATGTCGCGGCTCAATTGCTCGTTCTGCATCCTCGCCTCCCGTGCCGATCTGCGGCGGGCCGCCGAGCTGCGGCCCAGGCTCTACGCCGACTATGTCGCCCTGGAGCGGCGCATCGGCCACACGCTGTCCCCGACCCGCCTGCCGCTCCCCGCGGTAACCGGCGTTCCGGTCGCGCCGGCGGGCGCCAATCCGCACGTGTAGCGGTTGCGCCCGCCCGATTCCGCGACCGCATCGGTGGCGAGCGGTTCGCACCGCCCGGACCCGCGCCCGGCTCGAACGCATCCGCCTCTTCAGCCCTGTTTCCGGGCCTGCCTCCCGGCGCCGTCAATGAGGACGACCCACCGCGGATTCTCCGGCGACGCGCTCGGTTGCCAGTCTCCCGCCCGCGGCGCCTTCAGTCGGAGGCCGGCCTTGACCGGAGCGAAGGCTGGCCGGCCCGGAGGGCGGTCTGCCTTCGCCGTCTTCCCGCTACCTGGAGCCTGCCCATGACCGATCCCGCCACCGTCTCCGCGGACTATACGCTCCGCCCGAGCGAACTCGCCGCGACCCTCGCGCTCCTGGTCGAGGCGCGCCAGCCCTGCATTGTCTGGGGACCGCCCGGGGCCGCCAAGTCGCAGATCGCCCGGCAGGTCGCGGCCGACGCGCGCCGCGAGTACGTCGACGTCCGGGCGCTGCTGCTCGATCCGGTCGACCTGCGCGGCATCCCCTGGCGCGACTCGGCGGACCGCACCCGCTGGGCGCCGCCCGCCTTCCTGCCGCCGTCGGACGATCCCGGCCGCTGGCTCATCAACCTCGAGGAGCTGCCTTCCGCGGTCCCGATGGTGCAGGCGGCGCTCTACCAGCTCGTGCTGGACCGCAAGGTCGGCGAGTACGCGCTGCCCGAGGGCGCCTCGCTCATCGCCTGCGGCAACCGCGAGACCGACCGCGGCGTCGTGCACCGCATGCCGACCCCGCTCAGCAGCCGCTTCGTCCACCTCGAGATCCGGGTCGACGCCGAGGACTGGCTCGCCTGGGGCGCGGCGAACGGGATCGCGCCCGAGGTGCTGTTCTTCATCACCTACGAGCCGGACCTGCTGCACCAGTTCGACCCGCAGTCGAAGGAGCGCGCGTTCCCGTGTCCCCGGACCTGGGAGCTATGTTGAGCTCAACATAGCTCCCAATATCGCGGCTTCGTAGATATGTCGAGGATGGGGCGACGGCCCCCGGAGCGCCTGCTCCAGAGGCTGGATCGCTCAACATATTCACGGACAGGGTACGTGCTTGAGAATCTGCTCCAGTTGATCGCGAGCGCCCTTGAACGAACCCTTCCTGATCGCTGGCGGCAAGTCTCCTACCACCCCATCGAACGCCTTCTTGGGATTCACTCGCAGATAGATAGCTGTGCTCTGTGCGTTGGCATGACCCAGCCAGAGCGACACAAAGCCGATATTGTCCGTCTCCTCAAGTATGAGGACCGCGCAACTGTGCCGAAGCGAGTGCGGAGTTACATTTTTTCTCCCTATAGACGGCATCCGCTGCTGAGCAGTCTTGGTGTGTACCGCCAGGCGGTGAGCGAAGCCGTGCCGGGTTATCGGGCGACCACGAGCACTGATAAAAAGGTGATCGGTTTTGCCGGTCTCTCGGACGTCGAGCCAACTGACCAAGGCTTCTTTGGTAATCTTCCAGAGTGGAAGGATCCGCTCACGACGTCCCTTTCCCATCACATGCACGGTCTCAAGATTAGGCTGATCAAGATCATCGAGCCTAAGCGAGACGAGCTCAGAGACGCGCAGGCCGGCCGTATACGCAAGTAGCAACATCGCTCGATCGCGAAGCCCAGAGATTGTATTGACGTCGGGCACCGCGAGAAGGACCTCCATTTCTTCCCCGGTCAACCAATCTATCAGCTTCTCGTCAGCGCGCTTTTCGGGGATTGCACGAACCTGCCGGCATTGCTCCAGACAGGCTGGAGCCTTGTATTCCAGGTAGCGGAAGAATGACTTGATGGCGACAAGCCTTGCATTGCGCGTGCGTACTCCACTTCCCCGTTCTTGCTCGAGGGAATCAAGGAACTCCAAGATTATTTGTGGGCTAAGTTGCTCGATTTCTACCAAGCAGGCCTCCCCGCCGAGTTGATCCCTAATGTACCTGTTGAGTAGCCGGAAAGTGGCGGTATAGCTTGATATTGTATGTCTACTTGTCCGCCTGTCTATCGGTAAGTGCCGATTCAAGAACTCACTCAGATGTGTCGCCAACGCTGTCATTTTTTCATCCTCCCGTTGTATCCATTTTCTGTTTTTTCCGCGATCTGATTGAGCAGGGTCGGAGTTGCTTCCATGTACCAGTACGTGTGGGTCACCTGGGCATGGCCAAGGGAGACCGAAAGAGCAAGCATGTGCCTGCTCTGATCGGCGCCATCGGGTATGTTTTCGAGCGATCTCACGGCGAAGGAATGGCGCAAGCTGTGCAGGCTCGGGCCCGGCACGTTGCCACCAGCGCGAAGACCGGTTTGACGAAGAAGTTTGAGGAACACATAGCGCGCGACGGCATAAGTCGGGGGCCTGCCGTCCGCCCGTACGAAGACATGGTCGTACATTCCTCCTAGCCGTTTTCTCATGTCGAGATAATTGTCGAGCGCTGCACGAGTCTCCCCATGCAGCGAAACCTTCCGGCTCTTCCCGAACTTTGTCTGCCGCACGGTTAGACTGTCCGCAGCAACATCGGCCAGTCGCAGGTTTAGGGCCTCCGATGCCCGTAAACCCGTCACGGCGATCAGCCCGATCATGTAGTGCCAAGTGTGCGGCGTGATCGACCCCAACGGCCGCAGTGTCAACGCGGCGTCCATCACGAGCCGAATCTCATCTTCACCCAGCAGATGCGGTCGGGGTCTTGTCTTTGTCTTCCTTCCGAAGACATCGCGCGGCGGAACCTCGTGACGTTGGTCTTCACCGTGCAGGAACGTCGCGAAAATGCGAACAACGTCCAACTTGGTGCACGACCTGTTGCGTGAACTCGCTTTGGCCGCCCAATCGACCATTGTTCCGACCCGCATGAGGTCGTCGTTCCGTTTCGCCGCAAAGTTCGCGTAGTCGAGCAGCAGCGTTTCCGTGTCGTCGTACTTGTAGCCGAGGCGCCGTTTGAGTTCGACGTAGCGTTCCACATGCGTCTTGAGCGTCATTTCGCATTCCCCCCGATCCAGGGTTGCGCGAGTTCTTGAAGCATCTGCGCATCGACTTTTGCGTACAGCGCAGTGGTCTTCAGGGACTCGTGCCGAAGCAAGGAGCCGACGAAGCGGAGAGATGCGCCGGATCGCAGCAGATTGGTAGCCGCGCTGTGTCGAAAGACGTGTGCGCCCCGGAACTTGGCCCGATCGACACCGGCTCGTTCGAGCGCAACGCGCGCGACATAGGTGATCCCGCTTGATTCCTTGAACGCCCGGTGCGGTGCCAGCACCGTCAGAAAGACCCTTTCCTCATCTACGCGAGGCCGGACATTGGCGATGTAGTCGAGCAATGCATCTCCAACCTCCTGCGGAAGTGGAATGGCCGCTTCCTTGTCCGATTTTCCACAGATCCGGAGCTGTGCATTCTCCCAGTCGATATCGCACAGACGTAAGCGAGAGACTTCTCCGGCACGCAGACCCAGCCTGGCGAGCAAGAGCACTATCGCCCGGTCGCGCACTCCGTTCGGTGTTGCTCGGTCGCAAGAATCTATCGCCCTTTCTATTATCTCAGGTGCCAAGTAACGAGGCAGTGTGGTTTGACTCCATTCCGCGACGGTCGGAACAGCACCCACCAGTCTCGCGGAGCAGCGACCTGTGGAGGCCAGAAACCGCAGGTACATGCGCAGCGTGGACGTTACCCGTTTCGCTTGGCGGATAGAGGCGTTCTCGAGCTTGTCCATTAGAGCTTCCCGGATTTGTGTTACGTCACATTGATCGGGACTCTCTACAAGACCTGGAAGAAGGGAGGTTATCGTTTCGGTGTAGCGACGTATGCTCTTCTCACCAATGTTACGGGTTTGTCGGAGCCAAGAACGAAACTCGTCAAGGCCGTCGTCGGCTACTGTGGGCGATGGAAAGACGTCCGAGATCTCGCCGCGGTCGATCAAGAACTCGATAAACCGGGTGAGTCCTGACGGTTGGTAGACGGCACGTCCCTTCTTGCGCCAACCGGTGTATATTCCGCGGAGGCCGCAACAGCAGTCGTGTTCGAAAAAGCGCTCCAGAGTAGAACTGTCCAGCTGCCTGAGCGGGATACGGAAATGGTGCAGCCAGACGATGAAGTGGCGACTTGTCGACCGAAAGATGTTAAGTGCTTTGTGGCTGTATCCGTTTTCTCGGGACTGCTGTAGAAACTGATTCAGCAGACCGAGGTTTTGGTCCAGTTCCTCGAGACAGAAGGTTCGCCCGGTCTGCTCAAGAAAGCGCACAAACCGAGTGACTGGCCCTACCGAATATTTGGAGGCGGATGGGATTGCCTTGGAGAAGGGTAGATCGCAGCCGCAATCGTGACGGAAAAAGCTCGACACAACACTGCCGTCGATCGAATCCAGTGCAATGCCGTCCGCATCCAGCCAGATCAGGAAATGCCGCACGAAACGACCGTGGTCCCGGACGCTCGGTTCCGTGAATCCGAGGTCCCTCAGGTGATTGCGATACTCGTCGAATACCTCGGGATGCGGCTCAGGCGTGAGCTGAGACCCGCACAGGCGCGTTGTTGTTGATGACATGATGGCTCTCCTCTTGTCTTGGTGAAGCCAAGAGAGGAGGCCAGAAATATGTTGAGTTATCCAGCCGTCACAGGAGGCGCTCCGGGGGCCGTCGCCCCATCCTCGACATATCTACGAAGCCGCGATATTGGGAATTCACCAGCAACATCGTCCACCGCCGCAACGGCCTCGATCCGGCCGCCGAGCGGGCGCTGCTCCGGGGCGCCGTCGGCGAGGCCGCCGCGGTCGAGCTCGCGGCGTTCCTCAGGGTCTGGCGCGAGCTGCCGCATCCCCGGGCCGTCATCGGCGATCCCGAGAATGCCGACATCCCGGAGAACGCGAGCGCGCTGATGGCGCTCTGCGGCGCGCTCTACAAGCTCGCCTCCGACGTCAGCTTCGATGCCATCGTCACCTACGCCCAGCGGCTGCGGCGCGAGGTGGGCGAGTCGCTGGTCGGCGCGTGCGTGCGCCGGGAGCCCGCGCTCCAGCGCTCGCCCGGCTTCATCCGCTGGGCGGCTGCGAAGACCCGGTGAAGGAGACCGACATGGACTGATGGGTGACCCACTACCCGGCGGGCGTGGTCCCGTCACGCGACTACGCCGTGCAGGCGCCGAGCCTCGACGCCGCCAGGCGGAAGCTCGCCGCCGCCCTCGATGTCCCCGTGTGGACGCTCCGGTCACCGACAAGGAGGCCCCATGAACCTCAACAACGACGCGATGCTGGTGTCCTTGCGCATCACCGCCTGGTCCGGCCGCATCCACGACCGCGAGGCGAGCGACCATGTCGCCGCCCACCACGACGCCTCGGCGAGCGCCGGGCGCTACAACAAGCGCCTGCTCCCGAAGGCCGCCTTCGCCGCACTGACCTCGACCCTGAGCGAGGCCAGGACGACGCACTACGAGCAGACCCTTCCCTGGGACGACAAGGGCGCGCGGCTGCTGACCGTGGCCAACTACGCGCACTACACCGAGCGCATGAACGCGCTCCGCGAGCGCGTGGTGCGCCAGCGCGCCCGCTTCATCGAGGACTACGACGACTACGTCGGCCAGGCCCGTCTCGACCTCGGCAAGCTCTTCCGCATCGAGGACTACCCCTCGAAGGAGGCCCTGCAGGGCAGGTTCGCCATCCGCTACCGTATCGCCCCGGTGCCGGACGCCGAGCACTTCATCGCCAGGCTCGCCTCCGACGACACCGACCGGGCGAAGCGCGACATCGAGCGCCACATCGAGGAGCAGCTCCACGACGCCGTCGCCGACCTCTACCGCCGTCTCGGCGAGGCGGTCGAGCGGGTCTCGGACCGCCTGCAGGAGGACGACAACGGCAAGCCGTTGGTGTTCCGCGATTCAATGATCTCGAACATCCGGGACCTGGTCGACGTCGTTCCCCGGCTCAACATCTTCGGCGACGACGACCTCGCGCGGCTCTGCGAGCAAGTGAAGGAGAAGATCGCGGGCGTCGAGCCGGACGCGCTCCGGCCGTCGAAGACCTTCGACCCGGCCAAGAGGGCCCAGGTCAAGCGCGATGCCGATGCGCTCGCGGAGAAGTTCGCGGGCTACTTCGCACCGCCGCCCGCGCCCGTGCGGGAGGCCGCGTGATGTCGGCGCGGGTCCTGGCCGAATCGGCGCTCCGCGTCAGCGACTGCGTGACGGAGCTGCTGCGCAAGCAGCCCTTTTTCGGGAGCCTCGTGCTAAGGCTCCCGCTCCGGTCCGATCCGACACGGGAGACGCTCGCGAGCGACGGGCACGAGATCCGGTACTCGCCCCGCTGGGTGGCGGAGACCGATTCACACCTCATCGAGGCCGCGATGGCGCGGGTGCTGATGGCTTGCGCGCTCAAGCACCACACCCGCCGGGGCGGGCGGGCCCCCGAGCGCTGGCAGATGGCCTCGCAGCTCGTCACCCACGCGCTCATTCGCGACGCGGGCTTCACGCTGCCGCCCGCGGCGCAAGCGTGGGACGGTCTCACCGTCGAGCAGGCCTACGACCGCCTCCACGCCCAGGACGGCGATTCCGGTGACGAGGGTAACGCACCCTCCGGCGCCGCCGGGGCCGGCGCTTCGCCCGACGGCCAAGAGTCACCCGACAGCGATGACGATGCCTCCGACGACCAGACCGACCCCTGTGCTGACGAGAGCGACGGTCGGGACGAGGACGGCGACGGCGAGCCCAACGCCGAGGCTGGAGACGACCAGGACGGCGACGGCCAGGGCCAGGACGGCAGCGACGAAGGCGACGAGCGTACATCCGATGCCCCGCCCAGCCACGATCCGTCCGGCACCGGCGAGGTCATGGATGCCGTCGCCCGCGCGGGCGACGGCGGCGCGCCCGCCGAAACGCCGGTCGACGTCATCGCCGAGGAGCAGGCGTGGGACGAGGCCATGCACCAGGCGCTCAACATCGCGAGGGCCGAGGGCAAGGCGCCCGGCCATGTCGAGGAGACCATCCAGGGCGCGCACGCCGGCACGCTCGACTGGCGCACGCTGCTGCGCCGTCACATGACCGACGCCGCGAGCCACGACTACAGCTGGAGCGTCCCCAACCGGCGCTTCATCGATGGCGGCCTGTACCTCCCCTCGATCCGCTCCGAGGGCATCGAGACCATCGCCGTTATCGTCGACACCTCGGGCTCGCTGCCCACCGACACGCTCGCCGGGTTCTGGGCGGAGCTGCGCGAGGTCGCGGCCGAGATTGGACCTGAGACCGTCATCGTGCTCCAGGTCGACGCCACCGTGCAGGACGCTGCCGAGTACGCGCCCGACGACCTTCCCGACGAGATCGCCATCAAGGGCCGGGGCGGCACCGACTTCCGGCCGGGATTCGAATGGCTCGACGAGCAGGGGATCCGGCCGGGGGTGTGCCTGTATTTCACCGACATGGAGTGCTCCGACTACCCCGAGGCCGAGCCTCCGTTCCCCGTCCTGTGGTGCGACTACGGCGATGGCGACAGCCCGTGGCGACGCCCCGCGCCCTGGGGCGAGCGCATCGACATCGCCGCCTGAACGCACACCCCATCCGATGCGCCCGGACGCCGCCAGGAGGTGGAGCCGGGTCCCGGACGGGCGGGCGCGGGCCGGCCGGAGGGGCCGCCGCGCGCCGCCGTCCTTCAACCCTGGAGATTCGCATGAACCAGATTGCACCCACGCCCGAACCGGCGATCCGGGACATCCCGCTGTGCCGGCTCGCGCTCGCGCCCGAGAACGTGCGCAGGACCCCGCCCGACGAGGCCGCCGACGCCCAGCTCCGGGCCTCCATCGCCGCCCACGGGCTGCTGGAGAACCTCGTCGCCCGCGCCGACGAGCCCGACGCGGACGGTGTCGAACGCTACGCCGTCGTCGCCGGCGCCCGGCGCCTCGCCGCGCTCAAGACGCTGGCCGAGGAGGGCGCGCTGCCCGCCGACCGTTCCGTGCCCTGCTTGATCGCCGCGAACGGCGATGCGGGCGAGCTGTCGCTCGCCGAGAACATCGTGCGCATCGCGATGCATCCGGCCGACCAGGTGGTCGCGTTCTCCGAGCTCGCCGGATCCGGCGTCACGGTGGCCGCGATCGCCGCGCGCTTCGGCGTCTCCGAGCGCATCGTCGAGCAGCGGCTGCGCCTCGGCAACGCCGCGCCCGAGCTCCTCGACGCCTACCGCGCCGAGGCCATCGACCTCGAGACGCTCAAGGCGTTCGCCGTCACCACCGACCACGACCGCCAGCGCGCGGTGTGGGAGCGGGTCTCGGCGCAAGCGCACCGTCCGTCGGCCTGGCAGGTGAAGCGCCTGCTGACCGAGGAGCGGGTGCCCACCGGCTCGCCGGTGGCCCGCTTCGTCGGCATCGCCGCCTACGAGGCTGCGGGCGGCCCGGTGCTGCGCGACCTCTTCGCCGACGAGCACGAGAACGGCGTCTGGCTCGAGGACCCGAAGCTGCTGGGCGACCTCGCCATGCAGAAGCTCACCGCGGCCGCCGACGCGCTCGCCACCCGCTGGAAGTGGGCCGAGGCCATGGTCGAGGTCGACTGGAGCGCCACTGCGCGCTTCGGGCGCATCCATCCCGAGCCCGCCGAGCCGACGGACGAAGAGAAGACCGAGATCGAGAAGCTCCGCACCCGCCACGACGCGCTCGTCAACATGGACGAAGACCAGTGGACGGACGAGCTGGTCGAGGAGGCCGAAGCCATCGAGCCGCGCCTCGACGCGATCGAAGCCGAGGTCGAAGCGCGGGCGACATTCACCGCCGAGGACCTGCGCGTAGCCGGGTGCATCGCCACCATCGGACGCGACGGGACGCTGCAGGTCATCCAGGGGTTGGTGAAGCCGGAAGACCTGCCGAAGGAGACCGGCGCGAAGTCCGACGGTCACGATGCGGACGCCGGGAACGACGGCGGCGGAGAGACCGCCGCATCCACCCGCGTCGACGGTCCGGCCGTCACCACGCCGAGCGTCCCGCCCCCGGACCCGCGCGCCAAGGCCCGCGAGGAGGCGGGCGTCGGCATCGGGCTCGCCGACGATCTGCGCGCCATCCGCACCGCGCTGGTGAAAGCCCATCTCGCCGGCGACTTCGAGGCCGCCTTCGACCTCGTGGTGTTCCAGCTCGTGCGCGCGGTGTTCGCGCGGGGCTACACCGGCTCGTGGCACGCGCTCGACATCGCCTTCAACGAGACCGCCGACCGGCCCGCCATGCGTATGAACGACGACGACTTCGCCGCCTGGAGTCCGGGCGAGGCGATGCTCGCGGACTGGTCGCACCTGCCGTTCGAGTGGATGGAGGGGAACGACGACGCGGCCTGCTTCGCGGCCCTCCGGGCATTGCCCCGCGCGGACAAGGAGACGCTGTTCGCGGCCGCGGTCGCGCGCACAGTGAAGGGCCAGCTCGCCTTCGAACACGGCGCGCGGCCCGAGCTGGAGGCCACCGTCGCGCGGCTCGACATCGACTTCGCGAAGCACGTGCGGCCGACCGCCGGCATGCTGTGGTCGCGCATTCGCAAGGACCGCATCCTCGACGCCGCCCGCGAGACCTTCGGCGCCGCCTGGGCGTCGGCCCGGTCGAAGTACAAGAAGGACGACCTCGCCAGGGCGATGGAGGATGCCTTCGCGTCCGGCACGCCGCCGGTGGGACTCGGCAAGGACGCACATGCCGCCGCGCTCGCCTGGACGATGCCCGGGTTTGCGGCGTTTGACAGCGGCGGCGCTGACGTCGACACGGCGACGCAAGCCGCGCCCGCCGCCAAGCCCGCGCAAACCCCGAACGCATCCGGGGATGCCACGGCCGGGACCGCCGATCCGGAAGCGGACGGCGCCAGGGCCCCGCAAGGCTCTGCCGAGGGCAACGGCCATGACGCGTCCACGGTCGCGGAGGGCGAGGGCGGCCCGGAGCCGGTGAACGGGGAAGGCGGCGGCGAGGACGGTCCCGCCGACCCGTCGCTCGCCGACGCCATCGACGCGATGAACCGGGTGCCCACCGCCGACGGCGGACCCAGGGTGATCGTGCAGACCGTCGGGCCGGTCAACGGCAGCGACGATCCGCCCCCGGCGGGGGCCGGCGGCGACATGCCGGAGGTGCCCGAGTTCCTGCGCCGCGTCCACTGACCGTCCGCCTCGGGTTCAGCGCCCCGTCCGGACCATCGCCGGGCGGGGCGTTTCCTTTTCCGCATCCATCACGGAGAAATGGAATGGACGCCTCCCACCACCGCTGTCGGCGATCAGAGGGTTCAGGTGGACCCTCACGGTCCCACGGCATCAGAGTGCCCAAGGGGGAAGGTTCGGTGTCTTCCCAGACAAACCGGAGGGTCCGAAATGGAGACTAACAGAGCGGTCGTCGGCGTCGACACGGCGAAGCGGGTATTTCATCTGTACTGGGTCGAACCGGACACGGGCGAGATCATTGATTTGAAGCTGACCCGAGCGAGGTTCCTTGAACACTTCGCCAATCGTGCTTCGTGTCTCGTCGCGATGGAGGCGTGCGGCGGTTCGCAACACTGGGCGCGGCGGTTGCGCGAGCTCGGCCACGAGGTTCGTCTGGTGCCGGCGAAGATGGTCCAACCCTTCGTCGGGGGAAACAAGAACGATGCGAGCGACGCGCGGGCGATATGGACGGCAGTTCAGCAGCCCGGGGTCAAGACAGTTGCCATCAAGACAGAGAAACAGCAGGCAATCCTGGCGCTGCACCGCATGCGTCAGCAGTTGGTGAAGTTCCGCACTGCGCAGATCAACTGCCTACGCGGTCTGTTGACCGAATACGGCGAGGTCATGCCACAAGGCCGGGCAGGCATGAAGCGTGACATCCCCGCAGCTCTCGGCCGAGTCTCTGAGCGACTTCCAGCGATGGTCATCGACACGCTTCGAGAACAGTGGGCTCGGGTATCCAGCCTCGATGAGCAGATCGCTGACATCGAACGGCGCCTCAAGCTGTGGCATCGGAACAATGCCGATTGCCGGCGCATCGCGGAGATCCCCGGCGTAGGGCTGCTGACTGCGACGGCCGCCGTCGCCGCGATGGGCGATCCCTCGGCATTCAAGTCCGGGCGAGAGTTTGCCGCCTGGCTGGGCCTTGTACCCAGGCACAGCGGTACTGGCGGACGGGTGCGCATGCTCGGCATCTCCAAGCGAGGGGACACCTATCTACGCACCCTGCTGATACACGGTGCCCGCTCGGTCTTCACCAACAGCAAGGCCCCACCCGAATGGGCGTTACGCTTCGCTGAGCGCCGGCCGGCGAACGTAGCCACCGTGGCACTCGCGAACAAGACGGCACGCACAATCTGGGCCTTGATGGCCCATGACCGGGCGTACCAACCGCACTTCGTCAGCCAGCCCGCCTAACCACAGCTGGCGACGGACACCATCAACCAACAATGGAGGTGGAACGTCGAAGGGTTGCGCAAGGTGCGAAACAGCGTGATGGCAAACAGGTCAGACCGCGGTCCGCCAAGCCTGCATGTGCGCAAGGGCTACCAAGCCCCTCGGAGAAATGAGGCGCGGATCGGCACATTCCATCAAGGCCAGCAGGTCAACGCCCTGCACGAACAGGCCGGATATAAAACTGCAACCTGGTTGTCCCAACGCACTGAATCGGACCTTGCACCCCGGGAGGCGTCCATATAAGCGCACATGAACGACACCGCGACCATCCGCGCCCGCATTCACGACAGCGCCATCAAGCGCGTCACCCGGACCTTCGCCGCCGGGCTCCCGGACATCTTCACCGAGACCTTGCAGAACAGCCGCAGGGCCGGCGCCACGCGGGTCCGCGTCGCCGTCGCCGGCTCCGACGGCAACCTCACGGTGACCGTCACCGACGACGGCGCCGGCATCGTGGACCCCGCCGTCCTGCTGTCGTTCGGCGAGAACGGCTGGAGCGAGGACCTGGTGGCGGCTGAGGACGCCGCCGGCATGGGCATGCTGAGCCTCGCGCGGCGCGGCTGCACCGTCTCGTCCCGGCCGCGCGCCACCGACGGCGACCCCGCGCCCGGCTGGCGCGTCGCGCTTCAGCCCGCGCATTTTCTGGGCGAGACCGAGGCCGAGGTTCATCCGGACGATGGCGCGCCCTGGCCGCACGGCGCCGCCGTCTCGTTCCGGGCCTCCGGGCCCGAGGACGCCGAGCGCATCCGCCGGGCCATCGAGCAGGCGGCCCGGCACTATCCGCTGCCCGTCATGTTCGAGGACGTCCCCGACACACCGGCCGGAGGCGAGCGGCTCGACCGCCGCGCCTTCCTCGACGGCGCGCTCCATGTCGAGCGCTGGCGCGGCCTCGTGTTCGGCGCGTTCAAGGACCGCTGGAACGGCTTCGGCCTCAACGACCCCGACGTCAACTTTCATGGCCTCACCGTCTCCGCGCAGCTTACCAGGGTCGAGTCGGTCACCGGCGAGTGCTGGACGGCCGGCGCCGATATCGTGGACTGCCCGGACCTTGAGCTGGTGCTGCCCGCGCGCAAGGAGCCCGTCGAGACGCCGTTCCTCGAAGAGATGCGCGAGGCCGCAAGGCTCGCCATCTACCGCGCCATGGCCGCCGATCCCGACCCGCGCCCGTCCTTCGCGGACCGCAAGCGCGCGTACGAGGCCGACATCGACATCGCCGCGCCGCCGCCCGAGCTCCGGCCCTGGCGCCCCGGCCTCGCCGACGTCGACGACTGGCGCGAGCCGCCGAAGCGCGAATCGGTCGGCCCCGACGCGCAGCTGATGGCGTGCGACCCCGAGCCGCCCGAGGCGCAGGCGCTGTGGCGGGCCGCGGAGCGCAATGGCATCGCCGGCCGGCTGTTCGAGGCCGACCGCCGGCTGGAGGGCTATGCCTGGTACGACGCGATCGAGCGCATCGTCCACATCCACACCGAGGCGACCGTCGGCCGCCGCCCATATGCGCTCGACAGCTATCCCGTGCCGGAACGCGCCGGCGCGCCCGGGGCGCCGCTTGCGCAACGCCCGGACTCGATCCGCATGAGCCTCACCGTCCGGCCCGACAGGGGCGTGGGACGCATCCTCGACCTCGACGCCGACGTCGCCTTCGCGGGCGACGCCTGGGCTTACGTCGGCGACGCCCTGCCGCTCGTCACCGCCGGCAGCGACATCGAGCCGTTCCAGCTCATGGAGCTGCTGCGCGCGGCGTTCTTCTCGGCTTCGGACGACGCGGACGCCGATTCCTGGGAACGCCAGCGCGATGTCTTCGAGCAGGAGGCCCTCCACATCGCGATGCGGCTGCTGGTCTCGGACGACGCCGCAAGGCGCCGCTCCATCGCCGAGGCGGTCACGCGCGAGCTGTTCTGGCTCATCCCGCACGACCGGGGCGCGGAGATTTCGGTGCGCGACCGCAAGGTGACGGTGACCCTCGGCGCGCCCGCCGCACAGGCCGCCGCCGGCGGCTGACCCCGGCCCCGGTCGGGACCGCCGACGCGCCATCCGCTGCAACCGCCAGCCCCCGGCCGCCTGGAGCCCGGCCGGCGTCCGGACGAGCGGGGGGGCGGGGCGCGGGAGCGTCCCGTCCCTCCGCGTCCCGTCCCGTCTCACCGGAGGTCCGACCATGAAGACCCACGCCGAACCCCGCCCGGCCCCCGCCGGCATCCCCGCCGCGCCGCCCAATCACGCCGACGAGGCCAGAAAGCGCGCCATCGCCCGGGCGCTCCGGACCGAGATCCACTGGCTGATGCCGATCGACCGCGCGGTGACCATCACCGTCGACGGCGACGACATCGCCGTCGCGTTCGGCCCGCCCGCCCCGGGCGATGGCCCGGCTTCCCACTGAACGCCCCCGGGCCATCTCACGATCCGGGCGGCGCCCCGGCGTCCACCGCCGAGGCGTCCGCCACGAGGCATGCACATGAAGACCACCCGAGACTTCCAGCCGCTGTCGGACCGCTACCGCTTCGACTGCGGCCCATGCTCATACGCCAACGGCTTCGCACAAATCGACACCCGCCAGGACGCTTCCTGCTACGGCGCGTGGTGCTCGCCGGCGAAGCGCACCATCGTCAACTTCTGCGAGGGCGACCTCACCACGACGGTCTGCGAGACCGACGAGGAGTTTGTCCGCCTCGTCCGCGAGCTAGCCGCGTGGAACGACGAGGGCGGCTACGGACCGATGAAGATCGACGCCCTGTCCCACGACGCATTGCGCGAGGCGTTCGAGGCCCTCGGCCTCGCCGACCTGCTGCACTGAGCGCCTTCCACCGGTGGGAGCGAGCACCCGCGCCGCGCCGATTCCCCCTGCAATGCACCGCAGAAGCGCCGTCGCGCCTTGTGCGCATTCCCGGAGGATTGACCATGCCCCGCACCGTCGAGACCGTCGTCTACGAGCTTGAAGAGCTGCCGGACACCGCGAAGGAACAGGCCCGCGCCTGGTATCGCGGGACCTGTCTCGAACACGAGTGGTACGATGCCGTGTTCGAGGATTTCGAGACGATCTGCCGGATCCTCGGCGTGACGCTCCGGACCAGCTCCGTGAGGCTCATGGGCGGCGGCACGCGGGAGAAGCCCCATCTGTGGTTTCGGGGATATGCCGACAATCGGACTATGCCGCGTTCGTCTCCTAAGATATTGATTTCGCTTACAGACGCGCGAGATTTGTCGGCATATTCACAGGGCTTCGAGGAACGCCAGGAGCGCGTCTCCGGGCCGGTATCGGCCGCTTGGCGCCTCAATCGGCTTTGTCCGTTCCAATATTTTCTCCTTCAGCTTCATGTCCGCATGAAGATAGATGCTCGTGGTGGCAACGGATTCGTGCCCCAGGTACAGCGCGATCGCCGTGCCTCCGACACCGCGGTGACGCAACGTCATCGCCGCAGTGTGACGAAGGCAGTGGGGACTTATCTTCTTGCTCCTGAGCGCTGGACATCGCTTGCTTGCCAAGGCGGCGTACTTGCGGACGATTCGCTCGACTGCGTCCCGGCTGAGACGACTGTTGCGGTTGCTCACGAACAATGGCTGATCATCGGCTCCGCCGCGTTCCTCAAGCCAGCCTTGGAGCGACTTGACCGTGTCCTTCCTCAAAGGGGTTCTACGTCGCTTGCGCCCCTTGCCTCGGCAGCTGACATGGGCGCCGGTTCCGAGATCGACGTCACCGCAGTCGAGGCCGATCAGTTCCGAGACCCGCAGGCCAGTCTGCACGAAGACATGGAGGATGGTCCTGTCCCGCCGCCCGTACCATGTCGCGAGATCGGGGGCGGCGAGGAGCGCCTCGATCTCCTCCTGCTCGAGATACGAGAGCGACGGCTTCTCGTAGCGCTTCGCGGGAAGGGCGAGCACCTGCTGGCAGTGGTGGAGGACGCCCGGTTCGTTGATGGCAACGTAGTTGAAGAAGGAGCGGACCGCGGTCAGCCTGGTGTTGCGACTCCGGGCAGTGTTGCCGCGCTCTGTTTCGACGTGGTCGAGGAACTCCCCGACGAGCTCGGCATCGATGTCGGTGACAAGCATGTCGGTTGGCTCGCGGCCGAGACGGTCGCGTGCGAACCTTAGAAGCAGGACGAAGCTGCGGCGATAGCTGTCCACCGTATTGGCGGTCGCGTCCAGCTGGTTCGCGAGTCGGTCGATGAAGAAGCGTTCCAGGAGGATGGGGAGCGGGTGCGACGTCATGATGCCTCTCCTTCGGTGAAGCACCGCTCGGCGCGCTCACTGACGAGTTGCAGGAGTTCGGGCACCGCCTCGATGTACCAGTAGGTCCCATCCGGATCCGTGTGGCCCAGGTATGTGCTCAGCTTGTACATCTCGTGGTCAGGGTCGCGTCCCGCTCGGAACCAGCCGATGATCGTCTTGGTGGCAAAGCTGTGTCGCATGTCGTGAAGCCGGGGACCGCGGCTATAGGTGCCTCCGGCCGATTTCTCCCGCAGGCCGATTGCCTGGCTTAGCCTTGCGAACCTTTGCTCCGCCGTAGTCAACGCCAGACGCTTCCCACTCTCGCTAGTGAAGAACGCCGTGGGCACGGTACCGAGAACCCGGTTTCGCTCGCCGCGGTAGGTACGGAGACGATCGGCAGTACAGTCCGTTATCGGGATGAATCGGCTGTCGCCGTTCTTGGCGTTGCTTACATGCAGGACGGCGGCGTCGAGGTCGACGTCCCGATCGTCAAGCCCGAGTGCCTCGCCGATTCGCAGCCCGCTAGCAGCCAGCAGGCCGAACAGTGTCGCAAGGGTCTTTCCTAGTAACCCACGCGGAGAGGGCAGCTTCGCGGCCTCGGTGACGATCCGGACGATCTCGTCATCGGAGTAGATGTAGGGTGCCGGGCGCTGATAACGCCTGGGAACCAGCCCCTTGGGTGGGACTTCCGTTCGGGGGTCACGGGCCTTGAGCCAAGCCGTAAAGCCGCGCGCCGAGCTCAGCCGGTTGCTCCAACTTACGGAACTCGCAGGACGGTACTGCTCTTTACAGCGCAGGATCAGGTCAACCGTAATCCATTCCGCACCCTCGGCATCTGCGAAGGCGGCCAACGGGCGCAAGTTCCAATGGACGGCAGACCAGTCACCGCCGTAATGACGACGTTCGGCGATGTAGTGTTCGAGGTGTTCGATGAAGGTGGTCATCGGCTCGCTCCCGGCACCGGCCACGGGCGGGCGACCGACCGCAGGGCCTCGAAGTCGTAGCGGGCGTAGGTCGTAGTCGTGTGAAGGGAGCGGTGGCGCAGCACCTCGCCCACTTCGCCCAGCGATGCACCCCGGGCCAGCAGGGCGACGGCCAGGGAATGGCGCATAAGGTGGCCCCGGATCTCGCCGTTGGGCGGCTTCAGCCCCGTCCTCGTGAATGCCCGGCTAAGCGTCCTGTTGATTGTCCGGGATGTCACCGGCCGGTGGGGAGCTCGCACGGCGACAAACAGATGCCGCGTGGTTCCAGCACGGCCATCGCAGATGTAGGCCACGATGGCCTCTCCGACGTCGGCGGGGAGCGGCATGCGGTCGTGGTACCCACCCTTGCCGCGGACCAGGATTTCTCCCGCCGCCCAGTTGATGTCGTCGAGCCTTATTGCGGCCACCTCCTTGGGCCGCAGCCCGAGCCGCGCCATAAGCAGCAGCATCGCGTGGTTGCGGCGGCCGAACCCTTTGTCGTCATGAAACGCGTCCACCAGTTGCCGTACCTCGCCGGGAGACAGATGGTGGGACAGGCGCGATGCCCGTCTCGGGATGCCGGGAACGCAAAAGGCAAGGTTCAGCCGAGTGCGACCGGTTGCGTACAGGACCCTCAAGATGTTCCGCAGGTTCGATGCACGTGTGGCAACTCCGGGCCCGTGTCCTTTCCGCGCTGACGGCAGGTCGAGGAACCCCCTGATGTCATCGGCGGTGATGTCGTCCAGATCGCCCGGAATGGCACCGAAGCGGAAGGTCATGAAGCGCCTGAGAGCAGATTCGCGAAGCTCAATCGTTCCCTCGCCCAGCCCTTGCTGTTAACGCATCCAGTTGCCGTATGCGGCCGTGAGGTGCTCCAGCGATCCCGGTGCCGGCGGCGGCGGAGGTATCAGCGGGTCGATTACATCGGAACTAGCAAGCCAGGCCGTGAACCGGGCGATGCACCACCGGCGTTGGCGTTGCTCCTCGGTCGACCGCAGTTCGGGAACAGCAGCTCGAACCTCCGCGAGCACGGCTGCGTCGATCTCCCCTGACCCGACTTGGCGCAGGTCCACCTGTGCGATGAAGGCGTTTACGCTAGCCGCGTGCCTGCTGATCGTACGGGCGGTGTAACCGAGATTGCCGAGTTCGCCCAGGTAGGTGTGCCGGTACGGCGCGAGCCAGCCCGTCTCGCCCGGCACCGAAGATTGCTCGATGTTGGACATTGTTCGCTTCTCTCCTTTCGTGGTGAAAGGAGCGAAGGACTATCAGGAAATCCGAACGCGCAACCGGCCCTGTGAATATGCCGACAACGCTCGCGTGTCTGTAAGCGAAATCAATGTGTTAGGAGACGAACGCGGCATAGTCCGGTTGTCGGCATATCCCCGACAATGCCGATATCGGCATTGATCCGGATTTTCCTCGCAGGGCGATGGCGCGTCGTTCGAGGGCACGTTCAGCCATGCCAAAGGCGCGGCCCGTGCCATCCGCACCCATGCGCCGAAGGACGAGGAGCTGCACCGCATCGCGGACGAGCTGCAGGCGGTCCAGAAGCGCAACTTCTACCAGCTCGGCGGCTCCATCCGGACGCGCGGCAGCTACTGCCACGAGCACAGCATGGCGATCGAGGTCGACCGCGACAGCCCGACCTGGCAGCCCATGACGGACGGCGCCGAGGACACCGTGATCGAGGCGCTGCGCGACCTCGCGCGCTGGCTCTACCGCCAGCTCGAACGCGAGTACGAGTATCTCACCTCCGACGCCGCCGTCGACGAGGCCATCGCTATCAACGGCTTCACGTTCACGGCGGAAGGCCGTCGTTTCGGCTGACCCGGCCGGCCGTCCCCGGCATGGCGGTCACGACAGGCCCGCCGCGCACACCCTCCCCATAGCACCGCGCCGCGCCCGCACCGCCGGGCGCCCGGACGCCGCCACCGCCTGATTCCGCTCGTGCCCGCCCCGCGCCGTCCCGAGGCGAGGCAGCCGGCCGGGGGCAGGCCCGGCGAAGCGGCGCGCGAGTCCTCGCCCGCGCCGCCCGGCCGGCACTTCCACATCCTTCCACTCCGGAGAACGCCATGCTCGACGCCCATCCGGCGCCGGGCGCGTCCGCGCGCCCGCAGAATCCTCCCGTATCCGTTCCGGCCTCCGGCTCCGAGCGCAGCGCACCGGACGGCTCCGCTCCGCTCCTCGACGCCGCCCGGACCCTGCTCCCGATGCTTGAAGCCGGCCGGCCCCTCGACGCCGCGACGCTGCGCGACGCCATGACCCGCGCCTATGGTGCGAGCGACGCCGAGGGCGCCTGGGTCTGGAAGGACGCCTACGAGGCGGCCGAAGCGTCCGTCGTGATGTTCGTCCGCCGCTACGGGCGCGCCATGCGCCAGCGGGCCGGCGCCGGCCCGGGCGGCCCCCGCAGGATGCTGGACATGCTCGCGGCCGTCGCCGCGCTGGAGCCCTCGCACACGAAGCGCTCCGAGGAGCAGGTCCGGCTCCAGCAGTTCTCCACCCCGCTGCCGCTCGCCTACGCCGCACTCCGGGCCGCCGCCGTTCGGCCCGGCGACACCGTGCTGGAGCCCAGCGCCGGCACCGGCATGCTCGCGGTGATGGCCAAGTGCGCGCTCGGCAAGGGCGCCGCCGGGCGCCTGCACCTGAACGAAATCGCGAGCGTCCGCGCCGGGCTGCTTGCGGGCTTGTTTCCCGGCATCGCCGTCACCCGCCACAACGCCGAGGCGCTGGCCGACTTCCTGCCGGGCGTCCGGCCGACCGTCGTGCTCATGAACCCGCCGTTCTCGGCAACGCCGGGGATCGCGCGCATCCGCCACGACGCCGATCTGCGCCACATCCGCTCGGCCTTCTCGATGCTGCCGCCGGGCGGGCGGCTCGCCGCCATCACCTCGGCCCACTGCGTGCCCGGCGACGCCGCCTGGCGCGGCGCCTTCGCCGACCGCGCCGCGCGCACCGTGTTCACCATGGCCATCGACGGGCGCGCCTATGCCCGGCGCGGCACCGGCTTCGACACCCGGCTCACCGTCATCGAGCGGAGCGCCGAGCCCGGCATCGCGGTGGACGGCCAGACCCGCGCCGCCACCCCCGCCGAGCTGCTCGACGCGGTGATCGCCGAGGTGCCGCCGCGCCTCCCCATCGAGCGCGAGCCGGTCCGGCCCGTGCCTGCCGCCGCCGGCCGCGACCTCTTCGGCAATGCGGGCGCGCCGACGACGACCGGGAAGCCGGCCGCCCCGTCGCCGAAGTCCGCCCATGACCGGGGTCCGGTCGTCGAGCTCGCCGTCGAGACGGCGGCGCCGGAGATCGGCGCGAGCGCACCCGCCGCCGCCTCCACCGCCGGCCCCTACGAGCCGTGGCGCCCGAGCATCGTGCGGGTGCCGGGCGCCATAGAGCATCCGACCCCGCTCGTGCAGTCCGGCGCGATGGCCGCCGTGTCCCATCCCGTGCCGGCTTACCGCCCCCTTTGCCCCGAGCGCGTGGTGACCGACGCGTTGCTGTCCGACGCCCAGCTCGAGAGCGTGGTGCTGGCCGGCGAGGCCCATTCGCGCCACCTCGCCGCCGACTACCGCATCGGCTCGGGCTGGGAGACCGTCCACCGTTGCCGGGGCGAGGACGGGGAGGACATCGACACGTCCTTCGTCACCGACGAAGGGGAAACGCTCTCGGCCCCGGTCCGGTTCCGCCGGGGCTGGATGCTGGGCGACGGCACCGGCGCCGGCAAGGGCCGCCAGGTCGCCGCCATCGTGCTCGACAACTGGCTCAGCGGCCGTCGCCGCGCCCTCTGGCTCTCCCAGTCCGACAAGCTCGTCGAGGACGCGCGCCGCGACTGGACCGCGCTCGGGGGACGCGACGACGACGTCATCCCCTTGGGCAAGTTCCGCCAGGGGGCCGAGATCCCTACGCCTGAGGGCATCCTGTTTGCGACCTACGCGACGCTGCGCTCGCGGGCCCGCCAGGGGAAGGTGTCCCGGCTCCACCAGATCGTCGCCTGGCTCGCGGGCTCGCTCGACGAGGACGACCGCCACGCCTACGACGGAGTCATCGTCTTCGACGAGGCGCATGCGATGGCCAACGCTGCCGGGTCCAAGGGCAGCCGCGGCGAGGTCGCGCCCTCGCAGCAGGGCCGCGCCGGTCTTCGCCTCCAGAACGCGCTCCCCGACGCGCGCATCGCCTACGTCTCGGCGACCGGCGCCACCACCGTCCCCGGTCTCGCCTACGCGGGGCGCCTCGGCCTCTGGGCCGCCGGCGAGACGCCGTTCGAGACCCGCCCCGAGTTCGTCTCCGCCATGGAGGCGGGCGGGGTCGCCGCATTGGAAGTGGTCGCTCGGGACTTGAAGGCCCTCGGGCTCTATCAGGCCCGCGCGCTCTCCTACGACGGGGTCGAGGTCGACATCCTCGAACACCCGCTGAGCGACGCCCAACGGCGCATCTACGATTCTTACGCGGGCGCCTTCAAGGTCATCCATCACAACATCCAGGAGGCGCTGAAGGCGACCGGCATCACCGAGGGGGAGTCGACGCTGAACAAGAACGCCAAGTCCGCCGCCATGAGCGCCTTCGAGGGCGCGAAGCAGCGCTTCTTCGGGCACCTGCTGACCAGCATGAAGTGCCCCTCCCTCATCCGCGCGATCGAGGCCGACCTCGATTCCGGCCGCTCGCCCGTCGTCCAGCTCGTCTCCACCGGCGAGGCGCTGATGGAGCGGCGCATCGCCGAGATCCCCGCATCGGAGTGGGACGACATCAACGTCGACCTCACCCCGCGCGAGACCGTCATCGAGTTCCTGGCCCACGCTTTCCCGGTGCAGCTCCAGGAGCCGTTCACAGACGACGAGGGCAACGTCATGAGCCGGCCGGTGTTCGACGGGGACGGCAATCCCGTCATCTGCCAGGAGGCCGCCCAGCGCCGCGACGCGCTCATCGAGAAGCTCGCCTCTCTCCCGCCCGTGCCGTCCGCGCTCGACCAGATCGTGCAGCACTTCGGGCACGACGCCGTGGCGGAGGTCACCGGGCGCTCGCGCCGGGTGCTGAAGATCACCGACGCACGCGGCGAGCGTCTCGCGCTCCGCACCCGACCCGCCTCGGCCAACCTCGCCGAGACCGCCGCCTTCATGGACGGAGAGAAGCGGATTCTCGTGTTCAGCATGGCGGGCGGCACGGGGCGGAGCTACCACGCCGACCTGTCGTGCGCCAACACCGAGCGGCGCATCCACTACCTGCTCGAGCCCGGATGGCGGGCCGACCAGGCCATCCAGGGCCTGGGACGCACGCACCGCACCCACCAGGCGTCGGCGCCTCTGTTCCGCCCCGTCGCCACCGACGTGAAGGGCGAGCGGCGGTTCATCGCCACCATCGCGCGCAGGCTCGACTCACTCGGTGCGATCACGCGCGGCCAGCGCGATTCGCAGACCGCGATGGGCGGCGACCGGGCGCTCTTCCGCGAGAGCGACAACCTGGAGAGCCTGTACGCCAGGGCGGCGCTGCGCCAGTTCTACATGGCGCTCTGGCGCGGCCATATCGAGGGATGGTCGCTCGCCGACTTCGAGGAGGCGACCGGCCTCAAGCTCGTCCACGAGGGCGGCCTCAAGGAGGACCTGCCGCCCATGTCGCGGTTCCTCAACCGCCTGCTCGCGCTCCCCATCGCCGAGCAGAACCAGCTCTTCGCGGCATTGGAGACCCGCATCGAGTCGAACATCGAGCAGGCGATGGAGGCCGGCAGCTTCGAGGCCGGCGTCGAGACGGTGCGCGCCGACTCGCTCGACATCGCCGGCCGCGAGACGCTGTATGAGCATCCCCGCACCGGGGCCGTCACCGATCTCGTCGAGATCATCCGCCGCGACCGGCTGGAGCCGACCACGGCCGACACCGCGCTCGCCATCGGCGCCCGCGATCCGGGGACCGACGGGAAGCCGCGCCTGGTCGTGAACGCGCGCTCGAAGCGGGCCGCCGTCCTGCTGGCGGCGCCGTCGCGCATGTTCGACGACGGCGGAGTCCAGGAGCGGGTGCGCCTCGTCCGGCCCGCGACCCGCGAGACCATGGCCCGGGCGGAACTCGACGCGTCCAACTGGCGCCGCGCGGACGAGGCGACCTGGCGCGCACTCTGGGAGCACGAGACGACTGCGCTGCCGACCCACCGGGAATCGCGCTTCTGGCTCGCCGCCGGCTTGCTGCTTCCCATCTGGGACCGGCTGCCGTTCGAGAACATGCGGGTGCGAAGGCTCACCACCGACGCGGGCGAGGCGCTCATCGGCCGTGTGCTCGACGCCGGGCAGGTCCGGGCCGTGCGCGCGAGCTTCGGCCTCGGCGGCGACTTCGCCATGACCGGCGCCGAAGCGTTCGAGGCGGTCATGGGACGCGGCGCCGCGCTTATCCTCGCCAACGGCTGGCGGCTCGCGCGCCGGCGCATCATGGGCGCCGACCGCGTCGAGATCGAGGGACCGGCCGACGGCGACACCGATGCGCTCAAGCGCATGGGCTGCACCGTCGAGATCGTGTCGTGGCGCGCCCGCGCGTTCGCCCCCGGCGCGCACGTCCTCGACCGCATCCTCGAACGCTGGCCGCTCGCCGCATGAACCGCGCCCGCGCGATACGTATCGCCGGCCCGTCCGCTACCATCCCTCCCCGGGAACGCCGGTGGGGGTGCGTGCCGCCGGCCCGACGGCCGCCACACCGCCACCCCGCGCAAGGAGACCGCTCCAATGACCGCGCAGACCCTGCCCGACGAACCCAACTTCTGCTTCGTGCCGGCCTACGACGTCGAGACCGAGGTGCAGCAGATCCGCATCGTCATCGAAGGACTCGCCGGCCACGTCCCCACCGCCCTGATCGCGCTCCACCTCGACGACGCGCTCACGATCTGCGACAAGCTCAACCGGCGCCTCGGGCTGGACCGCAATGCCTGGACGGCGATGGCCGCCGCGTCCATGCGCGCGGGGGACGAGGTCAAGACCGAAATCGATGCCGCCTACAAGATCCGCCGCGTCCATGCGCGCGGGGGACGAGGACCCGGACGGCAACGGCTGGCACTGAGCGCCCCCATCGAAACCCGGCGCCGGTCGGCGACGTTGACAATTGCCGTATTCTATACACACGCTATATCCTCAAGACCAACACCACACCCCGGATGAAGGAGCCCGGCATGCCTCAGGTGAACTTCCGCACGTCCAGCGAACGCCTGGCCGTCATCGACCGCGCCGCCGCGATCAGGGGTGTGTCGCGCACCGAGTTCGTGCTCCGCTCCAGCGAAGCGGCGGCCGTCGAGATCCTGAACGAGCGCCCCGTCATCGCCCTCGACGACGAGGCCTGGGACGACTTCGTCGCCGCGCTCGATGCGCCGGTGGAGCTCGACCCCGCCGTGAAGGCGCGTTACATGCGCCGGCCCCAGTGGGACCGCTAGGACCGCCGGAGCCGCTCAGCCCCCGCCACGACGTCTCGCAGTTCTCCTCGGGCGTCCCCACCCTCGACGCCTGGCTCCGGGGCAAGGCGCGGCTGAACGAAGCCAAGGGCGGCGCCCGCACCTATGTCGCCTGCGACGGCGACCGGGTGGCGGGGTTCTACAGCCTCGCCGCCAGCTCGGTGGAGCGGCGCCGGGTGTCGTCGCGGGTCGGGCGCGGCATGCCCGACCCGGTCCCGGTCATCCTTCTGGGGCAGCTCGCGGTCGATGAGCACTACCGGGCCCGCCGTCTCGGCTCCGACCTCCTGGTCGACGCGGCCGGACGCTGCCTCGCCGCGGCCGGCGTGGTCGGCGCCCGCGCCGTCGTCGTGCAGGCCATCGACGAACGGGCCGCGGCGTTCTACGCGAAGTTCGGCTTCCGTGCGTTCTCCGGCCGCGAGCCCCTCATGCTGATCCTGCGGATGTCCGAGATCGAAGGGCTGTTGCGGGCATAAGCCCGCCCTGGCCCCTGCTGCGCAGCCGGCCCGCCGTCCGCCGCACTCACCCCCGCCGCACCAGCCAGTACCAGGCGAGCCACACCGGCACGCTGAGCGCCACCGCCGAGAGCGCGATCGCGGCCGGGCCCGGCCGCCACGCCGCCAGCGACGCCGCAACCGTCACCGCGCCAGGCCCGACCCCCGCCATTTGGGCGGCGTCCCGGTAGCCCAGCCACCACAGTCGCCGGTGTAGCGCATCCGCCACCCGTCCACCGCACCGCAAGCCTCCGCACCCGCCATTCCGCCCGCCGCACCACGCTTCCGACAGCTCGGTAGCCGTCTCGCCGGCCGTCCATCCGCCGTCCGGCGCACGTGCCGCCGGCTCGCCGTCCACCGGTCCCGCCGCTCCATCCCGGCGGGGACTTCCCGATGAGCCGAAGGCGGGCGCCCGCGAGGGCGCGGCGCCGGGGGCCGGTGGAGAGCCTCCGCGCCGCGCCCCTCGAACACGACCGCGGAGCGCCCATGTCACACGATGCCCCACAAGCCCCCGCCCACTGCGCCGAGGCCGCCGTCGCCTGGATGGCGCCGGAGCGCCCGGTATCGACACCGCCGCCGGAGTCCGTCCTCGCGCGCATCGAGCGCGCCGGCCCGGCCGCCCTCGACGACCGCGAGCTCCTCGCGCTCCTCGGCATCGACGTCGACGACCCGACGCTCGCCGCCGCCGGGGGGCTCAGGGGGCTCCTCGACGACCCGGACGACCGGCTTCGCGCCGTCGTCCTTCCCCACGTGGACCGCGCCCGCGTCCATGCGCTGCACGAAGTCCACGCCCGCTGGATGAAGGCGCGCCTCGCCCGCGACGGCGCACCGCTCACCTCGCCGGCCCACACCCGGCGCTACATCGAGACCCGGCTCCGGGGCTACCGCAACGAGGTCTTCGCCTGCCTCTTCCTCACGAACCGGCACCAGGTCATCGCTTGGGACGAGGTCTTCTTCGGGACCCTCGACGGCGCCAGCGTGCATCCTCGGGTCGTCGTGCGCAGAGCGCTCGGGCACAACGCCGACGCCATCGTGTGCGCCCACAACCACCCGAGCGGCGTCGCGGAGCCAAGCCCCACCGACCGCGCCATCACCAAGCGACTCGCCGAGGCGCTGACGCTCGTCGACGTGCGCCTCATCGACCACTTCGTCGTCGGCGACGGCGAATGTGTCTCGTTCGCCGAGAGGGGGCTCCTCTGAGCGCGCCGGCCCGTCTTCCGCCATCCCCCGGGTTCGAGACCGGCGAAGCGAGGATGAAGGCCGCGCATCGAGAGAGAGAGGGCGCGGCGCCCATCGTCATCCGGAGGGACCGCGACATGGCTAACCTCACCTATGCCGGCATCGGCTCCCGCTCGACCCCCCCCCCCCCGATGTACTTCGCGACATGACGAAGATGGCGGCCTGGCTCGCGAGGACGGGATGGCACCTTACGTCCGGCGGCGCCGACGGGGCCGATACCGCGCTCGCCGGGGGCGCGCCGGCCGGGCAGAGGACGCTCTACCTGCCGTGGCCGGGCTACAACGGGCACGCGGGGCCGGACTGCGTCGTTCCTGGGCGCTCCGAGCTCGCCGCCTGCATCGACCTCGCCGCCCGCCTGCATCCCGCCTGGCATCGCTGCTCGTCGGGGGCGCGGCGGCTGCACGGACGGAACGCGGCGATTCTGCTCGGCGTGAACCTGGACCGGCCGGTCGATGCGGTCGTCGCGTTCACCCCGGGCGGCGCCGTCACCGGGGGCACCGGGATGGGCCTTCGCATCGCGGCCGAGCGGGGCATTCCGGTGATGAACCTCGGCGCCATGTCCCCGCGCCAGGCATGCGAGCGGCTCCTGGCCCTCCGCCGGCGTGCCTGACCCTTCGTCTCCGTCATCGAGCCAGAGCTGGGCTGAGTGCCGGGCGAACGCCCGGCGCGAGGAGAGGGAGACGGTCTCCCTCGGCTGCCGGGCGCGGCACCCGTGAAGGAGACTCAAGCCATGTTCGATTTCGACGTTGAAGTCCAGTCGGGCGAAGCCCTGCTCGCACACATCGGCCTCGATGCCCGTGCCATCCGCCACATCCTCGACGAGCCCGCCGCGTTCGACCCCAGGGGCGACGACGCAGAGGTGGAGTGAAGCGAGGGAAGGGTGAACGGGAAGGGGCCTGGGAGTGAGTCCCCCGGTCCCCGACCGGTTCGCAACCCATCGTCATCAACCAGCCTTGCAAGGAGAATCGCCATGGCATTCGGACTGAACCGGGTGGAACTCATTGGCCGCCTCGGCGCCGACGTCACCGTCAATCACCTGACCAGCGGCGGGCGCGTCGCCAACCTGTCGGTCGCGACCGACGAGTCGTACATCAACAAGCAGACCGGCGAGCGGGTCGACAAGACCGAGTGGCACCGCATCGTCACCTTCCAGGACGGGCTCATCTCGATGTTCGAGAAGCACGCCCGGAAGGGCCGGCTGGTCTACATCGACGGCAAGCTGCAGACGCGGCGCTGGTCGAAGCCCGGCGAGGACGGCGACCGGTTCTCCACCGAGATTCTCCTCGTCCCCGGCGGACGCGTCCAGTTCCTCGACCGCCCCAACGGGGCCAACGGGAACGGCGCCGCGACTGACGCGGGTCAGGCGCCCGTGAACGGCTCGTCCATGCCGGCCGGCGGCGCCCCGGCGCAGACCGCCGACATGGACGACGACATCCCGTTCTAAGGGGCAGTCGCTCTCTCCTCCCTCCCACCTCGGGGCCGGCGCATCCGCGTCGGCCCCTTTTTCGTGCAGGCGGCTTCGAGTCCTCCCGCGCCGGAGTCCGAGCGGAGCTTCGCAAGCGGGCGCATCGTTCGGACAGGAGAGAGAGCATGGCGCGCGACACGTCCATCTTCGCCCTCGGGGCGGTCATCGTCCCCGACTTCGTCACCCCCGCGGAGGAGGCGCGCATCCTCCTTCGCATCAACGAGGCGCCCTGGCTCACCGAGCTTCGCCGCCGCGTGCAGCACTACGGCTACCGCTACGCGTACCGGGGCGGCGGCTCGCGCGAGCCCGCGCCGGCCTTCCCCCGCTGGGCCACCGCGATGGCCCAAAGGCTCCGGCCGCACTTCGGCGGCGCGCTCCCGGTGCAGTGCATCGTCAACGAGTACCGCCCCGGCCAGGGCATCGGCATGCACGCCGACCACCGCGATTTCGATGGCGTGGTGGCGTCGCTCTCGCTCGGCGCCGACTGGTCGATGCGGTTCCGCCCGCGCGCGACCCGTCCGTACGCCGCCGGCGCGCTGCCCGGCGACGAGGTCGCGGTGCTCCCGCGCCGCTCGGTGCTGGTGCTCGCCGGTCATGCGCGCTGGACGTACATGCATGGCATCGACCGCGCCGATAGCGCGCGCGACCGCGACGCGCGTCTCCGCGACGTTCCGAACGCTGACAGCGTAGCCCCGATGCAGGAGACGCGCTGCGAGAGGGTGAACGGGACTCGCATCGAGGGAGTCCCGCCCCCCACCGTGCAAGGAGACCGAGACATGAGCGAATTTCCGAATCGCCCCGTCTGCGCGAGCGCCAATGCCGAGCACCCGGCGCCTGACGGGCCGTTTCGCCTCAACGAGTACCTCACGAACCGCGCCTGCGGCGGGCTGGAGGAAGGCGGGTGGTGGTACGACACCGCCCGCTTCGTCGCCTGCCACGGCGCCTTCGGCACCGTGGACGAGGCGACGGCGGCGCGCGCCGCGAAAGCGAACTGGCTCGCCGACTGCCGGCAGGGCCTTCACCCGACCGCCTCGGTGCTCTGCACCGGATGGCCGGTGCTTCGCATCGAGCCGCACGCCGGCGCGGACTTCCCCGCGACGCGGCCGCACTACGAGTGAAGGCAGACCCGACGGGGGCGACGCATGCGCGTCGCCCCCTTTGTCGTGCTGCCGTCCCCGATACCGGCCGGGCCTCGCGTCGCGCGCGCCCTCCGGCGCCGGCAGGAGGCGGAGGCCCGGCCGGTATCGGGGCGTCCCGTCCGAGGCCGGAGGAGTCCCGTCATGCCGCAGTCCCGCATCTCGCCCACCGGAGCCGCGCCGTGAACGCGGCCGCCATCGCCGCCGCGCTCAGCCTTCGCGCCGAGGCCGTGTGCCGGCAGTACCTGCCGCACGGCCGGCGCCAGGGCCGCTACTGGGTCGCGGGCGACCTCGACGGCGCCCGCGGGCGCTCGCTCTACGTCCGCCTCCGCGGCCCCGGCACGCCGGGAAAATGGACCGATGCGGCCGAAGGCACGCATGGCGACCTCCTCGACATCATCCGCCACCGCATCAACGCGCCGACGCTTCGCGCGGCGCTCGACGAGGCCCGCGCCTTCCTCGCCCTGCCGGCTGCGCCGGCCGCGGGCGAGGGCCCGGGCGATTCCTACGACGCGACGCAAGCCGCGCGCCGTCTCTGGACGCGTTGCCGTGCCATCGACGGCACCCATGCGGAATCGTATCTCCACGCGCGGGGTCTCGCGCGCTGCCGCTTCGCGGCGCTACGCTTCCACCCCGAGCTTCGCTACCGCGAAGGCTCGACCCTGCGCCGCCTGCCGGCGCTGGTCGCCGCCGTGACCGGCGCCGACGGCGCCGTCACCGGCGTACAGCGCACCTGGCTCGACCCCTGCTCGTCCGCCAAGGCAGGCGTCGCGTCGCCTCGCAAGGCGCTCGGGCGCGTCTACGGACGCGCCGTGCGCTTCGGCCGCCCCGACGCGACGCTGCTCGTCGGCGAGGGCATCGAGACCGTGCTGTCGGTCGTCACCGCGGTGCCCGAAGTGAAGGCCGCCGCCGCGCTCTCCGCCGGAAGCCTCGGCGCATTCGCGCCTCCGCCTGGGCTGACGCGGCTCCTCATCGCGCGCGACAACGACGAGGAAGGGGAGCGGGCGGCGATGCGCCTCGCCCGGCGCTGCGCGCGGGCGGGCGTCGCCGCCCTGTGTCTCGTGCCCGAAGGCAACGACTTCAACGACGACCTCGTCGCACTCGGCCGCGACGCGCTCGCCGCGCGTCTCTCGCCGTTGCTCCGCGTTCCGCTCCGCACCGGCTCGTGCGAGTGGGAGTGTTCGGCTGGCTGAGGGCGAGAGCAGTGAAGGGAGAGGGAGCATGGCCCGCATCATCAATCTGAAGCACGAGCCCGATGCCGTCGCGCGCGGCGCGGTGCGCATCGACCGCCGCACCCGCTGGGGCAACCCGTTTGTCGTGGGAAAAGACGGAACAAGGGACGAGGTGATTGCGCGCTACCGCGCATATCTCTGGCGCCAGATCCGCTCGGGCGCAATCGCCCTCGCGGATCTCGCCGCCATCGACGGGTGCGTCTATGCGTGCTGGTGCCATCCGAAGCCGTGTCACGGCACGGTGCTCGCCCGCGCGGCGGCCTGGGCCGCCGCCGAGCTTCGCGCCCGTGCCGCTTGCGACCAGCCCATTCTGTTCCGGTCGCGCTGCCCGCAGTGGGGGTGGCTCTCGAACTTCGCCGCCGCCGGCTTCGCCGGACCCGGCGGCGGCCGAGCGCATCCGCCGCGCGGCGACGGCGCCAACCGGCTCGGCCGGATGCTGGAGGGCCCCGCTTCCGCTTTGCGGGAGGAAGAGGAGAGCACGAGGGCGGGCAGGCCCGCAGGGAGAAGGGAGAGAGACCATGGACGCCCGCATGACCCCGAGCACGATCCGGATGGCGCCCCGCTACGTCATCCGCACCATCGACGAGGACTGGATTGACCTCTTCGACCCACCGTCGCGCATCGACGACAAGCGCGCCGCCTGGGACGAGGCCCGACGCAGGGTCCGCGAACACCCCGAGCTCAAGACCGTCGTCCTCGACCGCCACACCGGCGCCACGCTCTGGCAGAGCGACCCCGACATCCCGCTGCGCTACGAGGTCCTCGCGGTCGACGCCACCGTGTTCTACGCCCTCGCGACGGACCTGTCGGTTTCCGGTGACGTGCTCTCCGCGCACAAGGACAAGGACGACGCCTGGACCGCGTTCTACGAGGCCGTCAAGGAACCGGTGGGCGACGACATCATCGTGCTGCGCGACACCGTCCCCGCGCAGAGCGTCATCGCGTCCTCCGACGAGGACCGCTACAGCACCGATGCGGCGTGAGGGCGGTGGCTTCCCTTCTTCATCCGATGCTCGGCGGGCGGTGCAGCCATGCAAGGGAAAGGATTGGGCGCGTCGCTTCGCGACCGGGCTACCCTGCCGAGCCCGCTAGCGCGGTCTCGACCCTGCGGGCGGGTATCCCTCGCGCCTCCGCTCGCAAGCTCGCTGCGCGCTCCGCTTGCCAAGAGCGGCGTTGGGGGAATGGGCACTCCTCCCGACGTAGGCCCATTGTCCCACACGTGCTCAGTGCGCCAACCCCGCCTCCGGCGGGGTCCTCCACTCCGCTTGCGCTCCGTTGCGGCCGGGACTCGCAGGGCAACGGCGCTCGCGCGCCTAGTCCCATCGGCGCGCGCGACCGTGGCTCAGTCGCTTCGCTCCCTGCGCCCGCACCACTCGCGCACACCGATGGGCCATGCCCTGCGGCCCCGGTGGCTCCCCTGCGCGCGCGTGAACCAATAGGCCAACGTCGGGAGACATACGCCCCGGCGGTCACGGGCCACAAGGCTCTTCACTTCAGCGATCGAAGGAGATCACCATGTTCGATATCGACAACTCTCAGTCCCAGTCAGTCACTGCTACCGTTTGCGAGAACGCGCAGCTCTTCGGCGCCACGCCCGAGCGCGACGAGTTCGACCCCCGCGAGGTCTGGGACGAAGACGACGCGCTCGACGCCGTGAGCGAAGCGTTCCGCATCATCGCAGAAGGCGTCGGACCCGACGGCTTCCAGCTCGCAGATGAGCGCGAGAGCCTGCTCTGGGGCTTCGTCAACACCTTCGACGCCCAGGTGCGGCGCCTCGACCGCAGCGTCGACCGGCTCAGCCCCGAGCTCCGCGACCTCCAGCGCGAGCAGGACGGAACGGAAATCAAGTCCCGCGAGCTGGAACTCGTCACCGACCGCGCGCAGAACCTCGGCGACCGGCGCGATGCGTTCGAGAAGATGCGCGACGCAGCCGCCGACGCCTACAGCGCCGAGACCGGCGACACCTGGCGCCCGCGACGCGGCAGCAACGTCTCGCAGACCGGGAAGCTCACCTCGGCCGCCATCGACGCCCGCGACTTCCTGCGGGCGAGAAAGGACCGCGAGACCCGCGCGCACCTGCCCGAGGGAACGCTCGTCGCCATCGCGGGCGGGAAGCACGTCTCGGACGCCGGCGCCGTCATCGCGCGCCTCGACAAGGCGAAGGCGAAGTACGCGGACATCATCCTCGTGCACGGCGGCGGACCCGGCGTCGAGCGCATCGCCGCGCAGTGGGCCGAGCGCAACGGCGTCCACCAGGTGGTGTGCAAGCCCGACTGGAACGCACACGGACGGGCCGCACCGTTCCGGCGCAACGACGAGCTGCTGAACCTCCTGCCCAAGGGCGTCATCGCGTTCCCCGGCTCCGGCATCACCGACAACCTCGTCGACAAGGCCGTCGCACTCGGCATCCCGGTCCAGCGCGTCGCCGCCTGAGCCGCATCGCCACCACGGGCCGCGTCGCCACTCCGGCGGCGCGGTCCCCCTTTTGGTCGGACACCGCGACCGCCACCCGCCTTCGCTTCGCGCGTCGCCTGCGGCGCCGCGCTCCGCGGCGGCTCCGCCGCTCCTTCCCCGCAGACCGCTCGCCAGACGACGATGATGTTACCCCGCATCGTGCCGGTGTCGCCGCCGACGATGCCGGCGCGGCGGTCGATGGTGACGAGGATGCTGCTGCCGGCGGTGTTGCCGGTGCTGGTCATTCCGCTGGCGCCGAAGATGCTGACCGGTGTGCCGGACGGTAAGGTGAATCTGGGCGCGTCGCTTCGCGACCGGGCTACCCTGCCGAGCCCGCTGCGCAGTCTCGGCCCTTCGGGCGGGTATCCCTCGCGCCTCCGCTCCCTTCGGTCGCTGCGCGCTCCGCTTGCCCGGCGGCTCGCTGCGCTCCCCGCCGTTGCCGGTCCGCCACCGTCGTCGTCATCATCGACGGCATCGGTCGCTCGACCGCCGTATGCTCCTCGCGTCGGCGTTGCGCGCCGTGCTCGCCTCGCTCGCCCTGGCCGGCTGCGCCAGCTGCGGGCAGCGCCTCGGCTTGTCGCCCCGGCGCTCCGTGCGTCGCCGGCGTCGGCTTCGCCGTGCATCGCGCTCCGCACTGCGCCATGCACCACTGGCCGCACCAGTGCGGGCAGCTCCGCCATCGCCTTCGGCAGCGTGCCGCGCACGACTGCCTGCGGCTCCGCCCGCACCGCCCGCCGCTCATTCGCCGCGGCGGCTCCATCCCGCCGGGTCCTCCGGCGTCGATTCCCCAAACCTCGATGCTGCCGATTCGGCCGTCCCGACCGCACGGGGGCGGCCTTGGGTCTCACACCACACGCACCGGTGGTGCATCGAGCGAGACCCGACCGACGCGCCTTCACCAGACGTTTTCCGCTTCATAACAATCCCGTAGGCCGGATCCGGCCTCTGGCCTAGATCCCCCGCGCGGGCCGCGTTGTCTGTCCAAAGCCGCCGTTTCGTTCCCTTGGAACGGGCGGCGCCCGAGGGAACAGACAACGGAGACACGGCCATGCCCATCCACACGACCATCAACGAGCGCACGCTGCGCCGCACCTTCCGGGAGAAGAAGCCCGGGCGATACGGCCTCACCGTCATCGACACCGACCTGCCCCAGTTCGGCTTCACCGTCGCGAAGGACGGAACGAAGACCTTTTTTATCAAAGCCTTGCGTCCGGTTGGCGCGCCCAAGACGATTCTCGGCACGGCCGACGAGATGACCGCCGCCGAGGCGAGAGAGAAAGCCCTCGCGGCGATCGAGGCCACGAAGGCCGAGCGCCAGGCCGGCCCGCTGTTCGCCGATTTCATCGAGGACTTCATGCGCCGCCAGGGGCGGCGCTGGAAGTCGTCCACGCGCGAAGGCAACCGCCATCTGATCGACCGCCATCTCATCCCCTTCTTTGGCAATATGCGCGTCCCGGAGATCGACCGGGCCGATGTGCGGCGGTGGTTCGACTCCATGAGCGGCACGCCCGGCAACGCCAACCGGACCCTGCCGGTGCTCTCGGTCATGATGCGGCAGGCCGAGCTGTGGGATCTCCGCCCCCAGGGCTCGAACCCCTGCCGCAACATGCGGCGGTACAAAACGACCCCGCGCGAGCGGTTCCTCTCGCTGGACGAGCTGAAGCGCCTCGGCTTCGTGCTCGACCACGCCGACGACAGGCTGGCAGCCGCCGCGATCCGGCTGCTGCTGTTCACCGGCGCGCGGTCGTCCGAGATCACGGGCCTGCGGTGGGACTGGATACGCGGCGCCCGCGCCGTCCTGCCTGACTCGAAGACCGGGCCGAAGGCGATCCAGCTTCCGCCGCCCGCACGGGCCGTCCTGAACGGTCTGCCGCGAGAGGGGCGTTACGTCTTTCCCAACAGGAAGGGCGACGGCCCGATGAAGGGCCTTGGTCTGCGCTGGCAGAAGCTGCGCGGCCTCGCCGGGCTCGACGACATGCGCATCCACGACTGCCGACACACGTTCGCATCCCACGCCGTGATGAGCGGCCTCGACCTCTACACCGTCGGCCGCCTGTTGGGCCATGCCGACACCGCCTCCACCGAGCGCTACGCCCATCTCGCCGACGAGCATGTCCGCGAGGCGGCGGGACGCATCTCCGGCATCGTCAACGACGCCATGACCGGAAACGCGAAGGAGGGCAGACGATGAGCGGCAGCAGGCACCGCATCCGCCTGACCGTGAAGGCCATCGCCGCCGCGAAGCCGAGGGCGAAGGAATACACGCTGTGGGACAACCTTCTGGCGCATTTCGGGGTGCGGGTGCAGCCCTCCGGCGTCCGGTCCTACATCCTCCAGACCCGCGCCCAGGGGCGCATGCGCAAGATCACGCTGGGGCGCTTCCCCGAACTCCCGCTCGACGCGGCGCGCCGGGAAGGCGCCGCCGTGCTCGCCCGCTTGTGGGGCGGCGAGGACGTGATGCCACCGCGCAAGAGCATGGCACCGCTGTTTCGGGACTTCGCCGCCCGCTACCGGGAGCGGCGCAGGCATCGCTGGAAGCCGTCCTCGCTCAATACCTTCGACATCTACCTGCGTAATCGCCTGATGCCGCACTTCGGGCGGCTCCGGCTCGACGCCATCGACCATGTGCGGGTCTCGGCATGGTTCGACGCCGCGAGCGCAGACAAGCCCGGCGCGGCCAACCGCGCCTTCGAGATCCTGCGCGCCATGCACGCCTCCGCCCGGCAGTGGGGCGACCTGGGCGAACACGTCCCCGACGCCTGCGCCAACATCGTCAGGAACTCGCGCCGGTCCGTCGCTCGCTACCTCGATCATGCCGCGTTGGAACGCCTTGGCGCGGTGCTCGACAGACATCAGGAAGAACACCCGTGGCCGGTGGCAGCCATCCGCCTGCTGACGCTCACCGGGGCGCGGCTCTCCGAAGTCCTCAACCTCAAGTGGGACGAGATCGGCGAACTTGGCGAGAACGGCGCGAGCGCGCGCATCGCTGACTCCAAAACCGGGCCGCGCACGATCTGGCTCGGACCCGAAGCGGCACGGCTGCTCGCGGTGCTGCCCCGGCAGCAGGGCACTGACCGGGTACTTCCCAAGGTTCTGACGTCGGCACGGCTCTACACGTTCTGGGTCGGCATACGGAAGGAAGCCGCACTACCCGGCCTCCGCATCCACGACTGCCGACATACCTGGGCTTCGCAGGGCGTGATGAACGGCCTCGGACTGAGCACGGTGGGGCGGTTACTCGGGCACCGCCAGCGCGAGACGACGGCGATCTACGCCCATCTCGACGATGGCGCCTTGCACGACGCCGCCGTGCAAGCCGCCGCCGTCATCGCCCGGGCTATGGGATACCGAGCGGAGGCGCCACCTTCACCGGACGAGACGGACCACCTCGATAGATCGGCGGCCATGCCGGAGGCCCCGATCCCCAAGGGGTCGACCTTGCCTGAGAAGGAGCAAACTCCGCTGTGGGGCAGATCCGCGGAGCCCGAGCCGTGGGATGGTGCGGAGTCGGATGGCGACGCTGGGTCGCCTCCCGACCGCCCGGACCTAGATTGGTTGTGACCGTACCCCGACACTCTGACCAATTGTTCGGCTCGGGTGGTGCTGCCAACGAGACGCCTACTAGCCGATGTATCAATTGATCGTAGCCGTTGGATTGGCGAAGGATTCGCTCTCGAACACGCCGACCTTAGGCAATTTCGGGTGGCTCCCCTACGCTAGCTGGAGAATGTCGGGGACATGCTTTTCGCCTGCTTGCTAAGCTCGTCTAGACATCGCCGCGAGAGGGCTTCCGCAAAGTCGCACGGCAATGCGTTGCCTATCATGTTACACACATAATCCATGAACGGTGTGTCAAGGCGGTAGTCTCGGGGAAAGGTCTGGAGAAGTGCGGCCTCCCGTACGGAGATCGTCCGGTCGGCATTCGGATGACCAAAGCGGCCCTTGCTTAGAGTGGTGCAGCCGCCGGTAATCGTAGGTGACGGTCGGTCCCAAACCATCCTCCCGTATACATTGGTGAATCCGACATAGCCGTCACGGTGACAAGCCGGCCGGAGATGCTCGGGAATGTGCGCCCATGTCTCACCTGGCTTCGCCGCCTTAATGCGTTCGATGTTCTCGCGCGACAGTTTTCGAACGACATGCCAGTCGGACCGCTCGACCTCTCCCCTTGCCTTGGCCTCCGCCAAGGTGAGGGGTTCAGGCATGTTCTTGATCGTGTCACCTACCGTGCGCCAACGCGTAAGGTTACCAGTCGGCGTACCGGAATGAGTCGCGTCCGGGAGGGCGATCTCGAAGCCTTGACCACCGAGTAGGACAAATCGTCGCCGAAACTGCGGGACACCGTAATCAGCGACTTGCAGTATACTATCTGTCAGTCGGTAATCGAGCGCCTGGAGTCGCGCTTGCATTCGACCGTATAGCGATCCGCCCTTTCGTGCCAATCCGGGGACATTCTCCATCATGATCGCCCGCGGCCGCATTTCCTCGGCGAGGCGGGCCATCTCGAGAACGAGTGCGTTACGAGGATCTTCCCTACCCTTGTACTTTGCAGTCAGGCTGGTGAAGCCTTGGCACGGCGGGCAACCTGCCAGTAGATCAATTCGGTCTGTTCCCGCGAGTTCGAAAAGAGCGTCGCCGGAGACCGTGGCGATGTCCTGCTTCAGGCACCGCACCTCAGGATGGTTCGCCTTGTAGGTAGCGAATGAATGGGCCTCGATCTCCACCGCAGCGACAACGCGGAAGCCCGCGCGTTTGAGGCCAACCGTCAGGCCCCCAGCGCCGGCAAAGATGTCGATCGCCGTCGGAGTCATGTTCGTCAATGGCCGTCGGGAACCGCTGGTCCGGCGGCACGCTGACGCTGGGCCTCGCTGAGAAAATCTTGGTGCACTTGTTCCGATTTCAGGAGAAACGCCGCCCAGTCCATGCGCGTCAGTCTGCCTTTGTCACGATAACCATCAAAGGCGGCGCGCGGAGAACCGCTCAAACCGAGCCTGTCGCAGACCACGGTGACATGGAAGTCGGCGAAGTGCATGCGAAACGCGGTATGCCCAGGGTCGTCAAGGAACGCCTCCATGTTCTCGTAGTAGGTGACGATCCTGTCCATTTCCGGGTTCGACAGTCTATGGCCCGGCTTCTTGATCTCGATGATCTGCACCGTGCCTTCCTGATTGGACAAGACGAAGTCCGGCCGTTTGCCCGTCTTCTGGAAATCGGACAACGAAATGGACTGGCCGGTCTTGTCGTTGTAGTACTTCTCGAACTCCCGGCGCAAACTCGCGAAGGTTTGGTTTTCGGTCACCGGCGCCCATTCAGGGTTGATCAACCAGGGAGCGTCAGTGATCAGCCGCTGAAGATCGTTCTCGTCGGTGTCGTCGGCGTCCTTCAGAATTTCGAGGCGGTCGATGACCTTGAGGCGGTCTTCCGCGATTCTGCCGAACGAGGACAGTTCGGCCAATCGCGCCGTACGCAGGAACGAAGCTAGGACAGAGAGCGGCGTGTCGGCGCTGGCGACCGCTTCCTTCATCTTGGCGTTGAGCGTGATGTGGGGCGCGAGGGTGATGCTCAGATCGACCAGTTCGTTCACGACGCTGGCATCTTCGACATCCCCTCGGCTGATCGTGCGACCGAAGGATTCGGCGACCTCTTTCGCGCTTTTGCGAATGTCTTGTTGCTCTTCGGTCGGATAGGCGTTCTGGATGCGAGCGTCGACATCGCCCGTCTCGAGGAACAGATCCAAAGTCGCTCTCCGCATGGGCTCCCGCGACAGGGTGCCGATCTTCTTGACGATTCTCTGGCCCCAAGCTTGGAAGGCGGCAGCGAGTTCGTCCGACCAGAGGATGTCCCGTCGATCGGTTTGGATGAGGTCTTCTTCTTCGTCGAGCCAGTCGGCGTGGAGCTCGCCGACGAGATAGGAGCGGATGTTGTGCTCGCCGGTAAAGCCGGCCCGCTGGTTGAAGATGGACGTCTGGGCGGCGATCTTGCCGCGGCAGTAGATTCTCACCCCAGCCATGAGCTCGTCCTTGTAGGGAGCCTTCGAGTACGCCATCCAGCCTGTGATGGGGCGAAATATGCCCTCATGTTCGAATCCGGCCGACTGGTCCATCGCAGGAGCACCGTCGGGGTTGAGTACAGTTCCATTCTGCCCAAACGTGAGCTTCGTGTTCGGCATCGTCTGAATGTCGAAGGTGCCGACCGTCACCGGTGACGGAGTGGATTTCGTGTTGTCCAGAAGCTGGACATTCCAGTCCGTCGACGGGATACCAAAGCGTTGGGCGAGCTGGCGGCCGAGGACATTGAGCTCGGGGACCCTCCGGTGGCTGAAGTCCTTCAGGATGATTCGAGTCCCCGACTTCGGGGAGTAAGACTCATCGCGGTCGCCCACGACCGGCTTGTAGCGTTCGTCGGGCTCATCATCGAGCGCCGTGATGCCATCGTAGTAGAGGACGATGTGGGACGTGAGGTAACCCGTGGCGCCCGGGGTCGCACCCCCGCCGTCGATGAAATCTCCGCCGGCACTGATCACCTCGATGGTCTTGCAGATACCGAAGGGCGCCAGCTTTCCGACGCCCTTGCGGCCCATGACCTTACGTCTGTAGCGGGGCGAACGGTCGCCTCGGCTGGTGTCGTTCCGCCGCTCGGAACCGACGACGAGAAAGAAGTCCTGTACCTGCTGAGGCGTCATGCCGATGCCGTCGTCGTCGACTTCGATGCTGAAGCCCTTGTCCGCCACGGTGCCTCCGGCCCGAGTCGCCAGAAACTGCCCCATCGGCGCTCGAACCGTCACATGTGTGGCATCGGCATCGTAGGCGTTCGCGATGAGTTCGGCGATGACGGCGGACACCTTGTCGTAGAGCTTGACCCCCAACTTGTCGACGGTAAGCCGGGAAATTCTCATCGAGTATTCGACAGACATGCTCAAGCCCCTTGGAAATCCGTGTGCTTCGCGTTCAGGGCCATGCTCAGGATGCCTCTTCGCTCCCGGGTACCGTGGCGCGCGTATTGGTGATTGTCGGCTCCATGGCCAAGCGCCTTCTCCAGTCCGCGATGGTATCGAGAGCGATACCGAGCGCCAATGCCGCCGCTTCGTCGATTACTCTCCGGGCACCACATTCCTCGGCCTGCCTCATTGGGAGCAGTTCCCTGTCGCAGACCTGATCGAAGGCGGTCCGCAGGGATGCCCAAGCGGGGCTGTCCGGCCTCGGAATCCGGATTTCCCGAAGGTGCGCGAGCTGCCATGTCGGGTAAGTCAACTTCTGCGCCCGGCGATTGAGCAGCATCAGCCGCACGGGCGTCGAGTTCCACCAGACGGCAAGCGCCTTCTGTCTGTCTTCGTCGGGTACCGCGATGGGCACCCACCATCCGAACGAGGGTTGCGCCGTCCATACGCCCGTCAATCTCCCGCTCACCGTATCGAGGCGCATGGGAACCAGGAGATGGCTTCGCTGCGTTCGGCTCAGCTCGATCCAGCGGTCCATGTTTCGCCTTGGGCGACGTCTCGGGACATACCAAACATCGGGCTCGCCCAACATGGTACGTCGCAAGTCGCCGCTCACTGAATGAAATCCGGGTATCGCTCCAGAACCATCCGGCTCGCCGATCTCGTAGGCGTCTTGTACGCTTCGGCCGTCTGGACCAATCGCATGATGGAGCCCAGCGGGTTCCAACAGCGCATTGCTCTCCACTTCCCATGCCGCTTGCGCGAGCGCACCGTCGAACCACTGAACCGGAGTCCAGTTCCCGTCGCACACGCGGTCTGCGGGCCAGTGGTGAACATTGCCCCAGCGGCCGGGGTTGCCGGAAAGGAGGGCATCCGCCGCCTCTATCGCTTCTTCGGCGCTATCCGGCATGACGCGGAGCGACACGAACTCCGTCGGCGGGCGGTCGCCTTGCGGGCGGCGTCGGCAGACCAGCAAGCATTCGTGAATGCTGGTGTTCTCCGAAAAGTTGATCCGTCTCGGATCGTGCGTCGTCACGATCCGTTCGACGTGGAAGCGCTCTGCGAGAAAGCGGCGTTCATCGACACCCGATGCCCCGGTGCAGGCGGTGGCCGGAATCACCTTGGCCAGCACGCCCCGGTCGGTTCGCAGAAGCTGGTCTGCGAGCGGCGTGAAGAACGTTCGGACGCTGTTGGTCGTGATGACCCGCCCCGCTGCCGGATCGCGCGCCAGGAGCCGGTCCCGGATGTCGAGTTCGTGCCGCTGCATGGCCTTGATGGCCACGGCGCCGAATTTCCGGCTTCGCTTCCGGTTGTCGGTAAACGGCGCGTTCATGATCACCGCGTCGAGATCGTGCAAGGGAAACCGGATCCGTTCGCTCTCGCTGACCTGCGCCGCGTCGAGGGATTCGAGCGACCGTCGTGCCGACGTCATCGAGTGCAAATCCAGCGCGTCGCCGGCTGCGGTGAGGATTTCCAGCGATCCCGCCTTCGGCGAGTCGTCGCCCCGCGGACCATGAGGCATGGTGGCGAGGTTCATGCGCGCGTAGTCGACGGTCGGGGCGCCCAAGGTCATGTTGCATGCCGCGAGCTGAACACCGTGCTGGTTGATATCGAGGCCGCAGAGCACATCCTCCACGAGCCGCTTGTGCAGGGCCTTTCGATCCCCGTTGTTCATCTCCCTCGCATCGCCAACCCGCGCCTTGATGGTCTGGAGCGCCGCCATGAGCAGCGTCCCGGTCCCGCACGCGGGGTCGATGATCCGGAGTCTCGCGACCGATTCCGAGTCCGACCAGTCAGTGAAATCGACCCCGAACGCAAGCCGCGCCAGCATCACCGCCGACAGGTTGTTCGTATAGAACGCCCCGTCGCTCTTCGCCGAGCCGAGGATGCGGTGGTAGAGCGGCCCCGCGTGGTCGTAGCCGAGATCGCTCAGGGAATCGGCGACGCGGTTGGCGCACTCCGCCACCATGCGGATGGCGTCGTCGATCGCCTGGCCTTCAGGCAACGCTCCGAGCACCGCGAGCGCGGGACGGAACACGGGCGCGTAGTCCTTTTCGAGGATCGACTCCCACGCGACTTCGAGAACCTCCTGGGGGTGTCTCGCCCCCGCAACCTTGTCGAGCCGCACGATGGTCCGCATTTCCGGCTCGTCGCGCAGGCGGCGCTGGAGGAGACAGGCGTTGCAGAGCATGAGCGCGGCGACCGTGCATATCCCCTTCGCGCCGCCATCGTCTTCCGGCGCGAGGTCGAGAGCTGCCGCCAGCGGACCTTCCATTTCTTCGTCCTGGAGCACCGTGCTGGCGCGCCGGACCGCGTCAGCGATTTCATCGGCGACAAGCTGGCCGGGCTTGCCAAGTCCCGACGCTGCCGCGACATGCGCGTAAATCCCCTGCTCGGCTTCCTTCAGGTCGAGTTCGCGCTGGATATGCTCGCCCCCGGTTTCGTGGGCCGTGCCGCCGCCCGAATCTCCCGGAGCGTTCGCCGTGGCCTGTTCATAGACCTTGATGAAGTTGGCAGGAGACTCCGCGAGGCGCCCGTCATGGGCCTGGAGCGCCCGCAGCACCCGCCCGACGGTCCTGTAGCCTTCCGTGCCGCGCTCAAGCGCCGCCGCGACATCCTGGCCCGGTTCGACTACGACAGGAATGATGATGTAGCCGAAGCGCTTGCCCAGCGCCTTTCTCATGACGCGCCCGACCGCCTGGACGACATCGACCTGGCTGTCCCGGGGATCGAGGAAGGCAACGGCGTCGAGCGACGGAACATCCACGCCCTCGGTGAAAAGCTTGACGTTGCAGACCACCCGGCATTCCCCGTCGGCGACGGCATGGGCAAGCGCCCGCAGTTCCTGGTTGCGTTGAAGCGCGCTCGCAGACGCATCGAGGTGCCGGGCAACGACCTTCATCGCCCGGCCCGCCTGCATCTGCCGCGTGGTGGCCCTCAGGACCTCGCTCTCCATGAGCGCTTCCGCGTACCACTTCGAGCGCAGGATGCTGTTCGCGAACGCCATGGTGCGAGGTAGCTGGCCGGGCTGCTCCAGCGACTTCCCCTCCGTCACCCCGTTCACCGCCAGGGAAACGCCGAGCACGCGCGTCATGTCGTTGGTGGTCGGGGACTGCTTGCGCGTCGGCGATCGGTCGAGCCCTTCCAGCCGCCGCCGCAAGCCCGGCGTCACGCTTCCCTCGCTGACCCCGAGAACGATCACCCGGTAGTCGGAGAGCATCTGGTGGTCCACCGCCTTGGCGAACGGAAGCCGGTGAAGCTCCGGCCCGTAGACCTCGTAGTCGCCCATGTCGACGACGGCGACCCCCTGTTCGGCGAGCTTGCTCCTGGACCGCTCGGTGTAGAGCCGCGGCGTGGCCGTCATGTAGAGGCGCTTGCGGGCACGCAGCCGCGCGTCGTCGTGGAATTCCTGAAAATCGACCTTTCGGCCGCCACTCGGCCTGCGGCCCTCCAGTACCGCTCCGGTCGTGCGATGCGCCTCGTCGGCGATGGCCAGATCGAACGCTGGTGCGCCATGCAGCGCCTGGGCTTCGGTCACCCGCCCCAGGGAATGGTAGGTGCAGAATACGACACGGGTCCCCGCGTCGCCGTTGCCGCCGAGCGATTGTGCGATTTCAACCGGGTCGGTCGTCACCGGGCACTCAAGCTCGGAGACCCGGATGTCCTCGTTCTCGTTGCGTCCCCCGGCCGTCGGGTCGGAACACACGACGATGCATTCCAGACGGCGCGTCGTCTGCCGTAGCCATTCGCGTCGCGCCTGCGAAACCAACGCGATGGTCGGTGCGGCGAAGAGAATGCGCTGCCCGTCACCGACGATCTGCTCGGCGATACGAAGAGACGTGAACGTCTTGCCGGTGCCGCACGCCATGACGAGGCGGCCCCGGTCGTGGTTGGCAAACCCGGTGATGGCGTCCTCGATCGCGTCGGCCTGAAGCGGCCATGGCTCCTGCACCGGGCGCTTCGCATCCTGTTCCTCGACCTGAACGTTAAGGTGCTGCCTGAAGTCGATCTGCTTGATCTCGGGATTGGCGTTCCGGATCGCGCGCTCCGCGTTCGGCCCCCACCTGCATGTCGCCACGATCCATCGCAGGCGGAAGACCGCCTGTTGGGAGCCGCCCAGAAACTTGTCGATGCCGCCCTTGCCGAGCACATGCCGGCCGTCATGGCATTTGCACTGGATGGCGACCCACTCGCCCGAGGTTCGGCGCGCCACCAGATCGATCCCGATGTCGCGTCCGTCGAGCCCGGTCAACGCCTCGCGCTCGGGCCAGTCGGGCCAGCGCCAGATCCCGTCGAGCTCGAATTCCGGTTCCTGAAGCGCGACCCGCATGAACAACTGTTCGAACCAGCGCCCCTTCTCGGCCTCGTCGCGGCTCTCCTCGCGGATGCGCTCGAGGATGACGCGCGCGCTCGGCCTCCCCGCGAGGTCGAGGTTCATTTGAGCTGCCGTCATTGCGGGGACACCGCGCTCGACTCGCCCGCTCCGGCCTTGCGGCCCGAGGGAGTGAAAACGCGCGCGATCACGCGACCGCGCCCAAGCCGTTCTTCGCCACCAGCGTCAGCAGCTTCAGCGATGCACCCCGCGGACGCTTCTCGCCGCGCTCCCACTGGCTCACCAGCCCGGTCGTTACGTTGAGGTGACGGGCGAACACGGCTTGGCTCGCGTTCTCGCGCAGCCGAAGCGCGCGGATGTCCTCGGGCGCCATCTCCTCGACCGGCGTCAGGCACATCTCGTCGAACGCCCGCATGGTCCGCTTCGACATCAGATCGGCCTCGGCGAGTCCGAGCGCCGCCTCGTGCGCGGCCGCCAGCGCTTCACTCTTGTACTGCCTGGTCATCGCATTTCACCTCGACTATCGCCCCGACTGCCTGCGCCGCCGCGAGGCGCGCCCGGTCGAGCGCCAGATACTCGTCGGCCAGCCGGCGGAACATCTCCAGCTCGTCCCGGCGCAGGTTCTCCCGCCCGCTCTTGGCAAACCCGTAGACGAAGAACGCCAACTCCCCCGGCGAAACAGCACGATCATGCGGAACCCGCCGGACCGGCCACCGCCCCTGCGGGCGATGCGCTGCTTGATCACGCCGCCGCCCAGATCGGCATCGACCGAGCCACGACATACGCGATCCCGGCCTCGCACAACGCGGCATCGTCGATTCCCTCGCGACCGGCGAACCGGGAAAACGCCTTGGTCTTGAATGTCCGCAATCCAGGCCCGCCGCTGACCGCCCGTATTCTATAACACCAAGTGTGGTCTTTGTCATTCCAGCCGCGCTGTTTCCCCGGTCCTTGTATCGCGCCGTCGCCGGTCTGACGAGAGTGCCGGCCGCGATCATGCGCCCCCTCAGCGTATCCGTATAGGCGTCAATACGACCGCCGTTCGGGCGCGCCGAGGAACGCCTCGCGCCGCCGGGAGGAGAGGTTCGGCCGGAAGCGGAGCGGCGGTTGGCGTTCCGGAGGGAGGGGCGCCGCCGCCGTTCCCATCCACCGGTCGAAGGAGCACGGCGCCATGCACACGGCATTCGCACCGCGCGGCGACGCGCGCACGTTTCTCACCCACTTCGTCGGCGGCGGTCTCGAAGACGACCGCTACATCGTGGAGCGATTCCGCTCGCTCGCCAACGGCGAGATCGTCCCCGTCCAGCCCGGCGGGACGAAGCCGAAGGGGCGGCGCAGGGCGCGCGGCACGATCCTGCCGCTGAAGGCCGTTGAGAGTATGCGGCCCGCCCGCGACGAGATCATCATCGCGACGGGGGTCAGGCTGCGTAACTGCGGGGTGCAGCTCTGGGGCTGGCGCAGCCTGGGGATATTCGCCGACCGCCGCCAGAAGGGCTGACAGCGCGCTTGTGCGGACATCCCGCCGTCCCGCCGCCGGACGGGCGTGCGCCGCGTCCCATCCCCCTCTCACGACCTGGAGCCGACCATGGCCTACCGTGACCCCGCACAGGGCCGCGCCGCCGACCGTGCGCGGTTCAGAAAGCGCACCGCGGCACGCAAGGCCGCCGGATTGTGTCCGCGATGCGGCGAGAGCCGACCCGAGGACGGGCTTGCCTTGTGCAGTGTGTGCGCCGAGAAGCGCCGGGCATCGGAGCGCGCCCGCGACGCTCGGAGGCGGGCCGCGGGGGTCAAGCGCCGCCGCAACCCGGCCAGCGAGCGCGCGCGTGACCGGCGGCGGATCGCCGACAGGATCGCGCGCGGGCTCTGCACGGAATGCGGCACGGAGCCCGCGGCGCCGGCCCGCCGCCTGTGCGCCGGTTGCGGCGAAAGGCGCCGCGCCGCCGACCGCGCACGGTATTCCGAAGCGAAGGCCCGGGGCGAGCTCTATGGCGGCAGGAACCCCGGCGCCAAGCGCAAGGCCGCCCGCGCTGCGAGCGCCAGGCGCCGGCAGGCCCGCCTCGATGCCGGCATGTGCACCCGGTGCGGCCACCGGCCTCCCGTCGACGGCGGAACGGTCTGCGGCCGGTGCCGTGACGCACGCCGCGCGGCCGAACGCGGGCGGTATCGCCGGCTTCGCGAGCGCGGCTTGTGCGTGACGTGCGGCGAGCCCGCCTTCGACGGCCAGTCCCGGTGCGGGGTCTGCGCGACCGTGGAGGGCGAGCGGCGCGACAGCGCCGGGAGGAACGACGCGGCCCGCCGGCGATATGACGAGCGCCGCGCCCGCAATGCCTGCACGGACTGCGGGCAACCCGCGTACGGCGCATGCCGCTGCCCCGAGTGCGCCAAGCGGTCGTATGACCGGTCCGCGCACTTCCGCGGCATTCCGGTATGGGAGCCCACCTTCACGGTCATCGAGATCGACACCGGGACGGTGCACGGCCCGTTCGATTCCCAGGCCGAGGCCGCCGCCAGTCTGGTGTTCGCGAAGCTCTCGCTCCACGAGGTCGAGATCGTCAGCGAGGCCCCGATCACCGCGACGGTGACGGGCTGGTCCTGAGCGGTTCCCTCGGCGGCGCTCGCGACATGCTGGAGGTGGAGAACGGCGAATGCCGGGCAAGCGCCCGGTGGACGGGAGGGAGCGGGTCCTTCCCGCACCGGGCGCGGCACAGACCCAGGAGGCCCAGAATGTTCGACCTGTACCACGACTACGACCCCGTCACCCCGAGAGGCGGAATGCTGCTCGCCGAAGTCGGCATCGACCTCGACGCCGTGCGGCAGACGCTCGCTGACGACCTGGCCCAGCGCTGTCCCGACCGCGAGGTTCCAGAGAGCCGGAGTTGGAGGAAAGCGGAAGAAGGATGAACGGACAAGGGGCCGGAGAGATAGATTCCGGTCCCGCCGTTCTCGAACCCATCGTCAGAATCCAGAACGCAAGGAGATCGCCATGAGCTTCGGATTGAATCGTGCGGAAGTCATCGGCCGCCTCGGCGCCGACGTCACGGTCAACCATCTCGTCTTGGGGGGCCGCGTGGCCAACCTCAGCATCGCGACCGACGAGTCCTACATCGACAGGAACGGCGAGCGGGTCGACCGCACCGAGTGGCACCGCATCGTCACGTTCCAGCCCGGCCTCGTCGACATGCTGGTCAAGAACGCGAGGAAGGGCCGGCTGGTCTACGTCGCGGGCAAGATGCAGACGCGGCGCTGGCGCAAGGACGGCGAGGACGCCGACCGCTTCTCGACCGAGATCCTGCTGGCGCCCGGCTCGCGCATCCAGTTCCTCGATCGCGCGAGCGCGGCGAACGGCGACATCGCCGCCCGGACGCCGGCGGAGCCGTTGAACGGCGCCGCAGCGCAGGTCGGAGAGGGGGAGGCGGACCCGCTTCCGTTCTGACGGACGGCCGTCCTTCCACGCCTCGGGGGCGCGCCCCGTGCCGGCATCCGGCGCGGGGTCCGCCCCTTCTTGTGCAGGCGGGCCGGAGCCCGGCGCCAACGGTCCGGGAGCCGGAGGCTCGCTGTCCAAATACGAACCGCGCGACGAAATGGGGAGTCGCGCGGCACCGCCTCACCTCAACCGTGTGGAGACCGACATGACCGAAATCGCCTTCCAGAATGTCGCCGAAGACGAAGCCCGTGTACTCCCCGATGGCGAGGTGGTCGGCGACCTGTACCGCCACCCCGACATCCTCAAGCCGGGTTCGCGCTACTACGTGATCCGCCTGATCGAGGACCCGCGCGGCCCGGCTCGCGTGCACGACCGCTCGCGAGTGCGCGAGGTGGCGCGGACCAGGGTCGCCTCGCATCCGTACCGGTAGCCGCAGTGTGCCGGGCAGGCAGGCCACAACCAGTCGCCCATCGCCATCGTGTGCGAGAACGCGCAGCTCTTCGGCGCAAGCCCCGAGCACGGCGAGCACGACCCCGGAGAGGTCTGGGACCGCGACGAGGCCATCGCGGCCGTCGGCGAAGCCTTCCGCATCCTCGCCCGCTCCGTCGACCGGCTCATCCCGCAGATGCGCGACTTGATGCGCGCCCAGGACGGCACCGAAATCAACGCCCATGAACTGGAGCGCATCACCGAGCGCGCGCAGCGCCTCGGCGACCGCCGCGACGCCGTCGAGCGGATGCGCGATGCGGTGGCCGGGCAGTACCGCGCCGCCACCGGCGAGGTCTGGCGCCCGAGGCGCGGCAGCCACGTCTCGCAGACCGGCAGGCCGACCTCGGCGGCCATCGACGCGCGCGACTTCCGCCGCGCACGCAAGGACCGCGAGACCCGCGCCCACCTGTCGAGCGGCGCCCTGGTCGCCGTCACCGGCGGCAGGCACATCGCCGACGCGAACGCGGTGTTCGCCCGGCTCGACCGCGTCCGCGCCAAGTACCCGGACATGGTGCTGGTCCACGGCGGCGGCCCCGGCGTCGAGCAGCTCGCCGCGAAGTGGGCCGAACAGAACGGCGTGCACCAAGTGGTGTGCAAGCCCGACTGGCAGCGCCACGGACGGGCCGTCCCGTTCCGCCGCAACGACGAGCTGCTCGGCCTCATGCCGAAGGGCGTCGTCGCCTTCCCGGGCTCGGGCATCACCGACAACCTCGTCGAGAAGCCCGTGCAGCTCGGTATCCCCGTACAGAAAATCGCGGCTTGAGTCCCGCGCGGCGACGCGGGCAGCGCCGCATCGGATTCCGCGCACCGCCCGCCGCACTTCGCCCGACTCTCGCGTCGGCGCTCCGCGCCGTGCTCGCCGTCATGGTCTCCGCCTCGCTCGCCCCCGCACTTCGTCCATCGCCGGTGACGGCTTCGCCAATCACCGGCATCCGCACTGCCGTTCGCGGTCGTGCCGACAGCAGTGTCGGCATCCGTG